>NZ_JYHV01000034.1 GCF_000952685.1 Stutzerimonas stutzeri
CTCACATGGGGAGACCCCACACTACCATCGGCGATGCGTCGTTTCACTTCTGAGTTCGGGATGGGATCAGGTGGTTCCAACGCTCTATGGTCGTCAAGCAATTCGGTTGGGGAGTCGGTGTTCAGTCGCTTCCCCTAATTGGGTATGTGATGGTGTTGCTGTATTGGTTTCGCTTGCGAGCGATGCGTCTTTTCGGTTTGTTTGTCGACTTCAACCGTCTGACACGCAAACATCAAATTGTTTGGGTGTTATATGGTCAAGCCTCACGGGCAATTAGTATGGGTTAGCTCAACGCCTCACAGCGCTTACACACCCCACCTATCAACGTCGTAGTCTTCGACGGCCCTTCAGGGAGCTCAAGGCTCCAGTGAGATCTCATCTTGAGGCAAGTTTCCCGCTTAGATGCTTTCAGCGGTTATCTCTTCCGAACATAGCTACCCGGCAATGCCACTGGCGTGACAACCGGAACACCAGAGGTTCGTCCACTCCGGTCCTCTCGTACTAGGAGCAGCCCCTCTCAAATCTCAAACGTCCACGGCAGATAGGGACCGAACTGTCTCACGACGTTCTAAACCCAGCTCGCGTACCACTTTAAATGGCGAACAGCCATACCCTTGGGACCGGCTTCAGCCCCAGGATGTGATGAGCCGACATCGAGGTGCCAAACACCGCCGTCGATATGAACTCTTGGGCGGTATCAGCCTGTTATCCCCGGAGTACCTTTTATCCGTTGAGCGATGGCCCTTCCATACAGAACCACCGGATCACTAAGACCTACTTTCGTACCTGCTCGACGTGTCTGTCTCGCAGTCAAGCGCGCTTTTGCCTTTATACTCTACGACCGATTTCCGACCGGTCTGAGCGCACCTTCGTACTCCTCCGTTACTCTTTAGGAGGAGACCGCCCCAGTCAAACTACCCACCATACACTGTCCTCGATCCGGATAACGGACCAGAGTTAGAACCTCAAAGTTGCCAGGGTGGTATTTCAAGGTTGGCTCCACGCGAACTGGCGTCCACGCTTCAAAGCCTCCCACCTATCCTACACAAGCAAATTCAAAGTCCAGTGCAAAGCTATAGTAAAGGTTCACGGGGTCTTTCCGTCTAGCCGCGGATACACTGCATCTTCACAGCGATTTCAATTTCACTGAGTCTCGGGTGGAGACAGCGCCGCCATCGTTACGCCATTCGTGCAGGTCGGAACTTACCCGACAAGGAATTTCGCTACCTTAGGACCGTTATAGTTACGGCCGCCGTTTACCGGGGCTTCGATCAAGAGCTTCGCTTGCGCTAACCCCATCAATTAACCTTCCGGCACCGGGCAGGCGTCACACCCTATACGTCCACTTTCGTGTTTGCAGAGTGCTGTGTTTTTAATAAACAGTCGCAGCGGCCTGGTATCTTCGACCGGCATGAGCTTACGGGGTAAACCCTTCACCCTCACCGGCGCACCTTCTCCCGAAGTTACGGTGCCATTTTGCCTAGTTCCTTCACCCGAGTTCTCTCAAGCGCCTTGGTATTCTCTACCCAACCACCTGTGTCGGTTTGGGGTACGGTTCCTAGTTACCTGAAGCTTAGAGGCTTTTCCTGGAAGCATGGCATCAACCACTTCTCCTTCTAAAAGAAGGATCGTCATCAGTTCTCGGCATTAAGATCCCGGATTTACCTAAGACCTCTGCCTACCACCTTAAACTTGGACAACCAACGCCAAGCTGGCCTAGCCTTCTCCGTCCCCCCATCGCAGTAACTAGAAGTACGGGAATATTAACCCGTTTCCCATCGACTACGCTCTTCAGCCTCGCCTTAGGGACCGACTCACCCTGCGTCGATTAACGTTGCGCAGGAACCCTTGGTCTTTCGGCGTGCGAGTTTTTCACTCGCATTGTCGTTACTCATGTCAGCATTCGCACTTCTGATACCTCCAGCAAGCTTCTCAACTCACCTTCACAGGCTTACAGAACGCTCCTCTACCGCTCAACTTACGTTGAACCCGTAGCTTCGGTACCTGGTTTGAGCCCCGTTACATCTTCCGCGCAGGCCGACTCGACTAGTGAGCTATTACGCTTTCTTTAAAGGGTGGCTGCTTCTAAGCCAACCTCCTAGCTGTCTGAGCCTTCCCACATCGTTTCCCACTTAACCAGGATTTTGGGACCTTAGCTGACGGTCTGGGTTGTTTCCCTTTTCACGACGGACGTTAGCACCCGCCGTGTGTCTCCCGTGCTGACACTTGCTGGTATTCGGAGTTTGCATCGGTTTGGTAAGTCGGGATGACCCCCTAGCCGAAACAGTGCTCTACCCCCAGCAGTGATACACGAGGCGCTACCTAAATAGCTTTCGAGGAGAACCAGCTATCTCCGAGCTTGATTAGCCTTTCACTCCGATCCACAGGTCATCCGCTAACTTTTCAACGGTAGTCGGTTCGGTCCTCCAGTTAGTGTTACCCAACCTTCAACCTGCCCATGGATAGATCGCCCGGTTTCGGGTCTATTCCCAGCGACTAGACGCCCTATTAAGACTCGCTTTCGCTACGCCTCCCCTATTCGGTTAAGCTCGCCACTGAAAATAAGTCGCTGACCCATTATACAAAAGGTACGCAGTCACCTAACAAAGTAGGCTCCCACTGCTTGTACGCATACGGTTTCAGGATCTATTTCACTCCCCTCTCCGGGGTTCTTTTCGCCTTTCCCTCACGGTACTAGTTCACTATCGGTCAGTCAGTAGTATTTAGCCTTGGAGGATGGTCCCCCCATATTCAGACAAAGTTTCTCGTGCTCCGTCCTACTCGATTTCACTTCTAAGATCCTTTCGCGTACAGGGCTATCACCCACTATGGCCGCACTTTCCAGAGCGTTCCGCTAAAATCAAAGAAGCTTAAGGGCTAGTCCCCGTTCGCTCGCCACTACTAAGGGAATCTCGGTTGATTTCTTTTCCTCAGGGTACTTAGATGTTTCAGTTCCCCTGGTTCGCCTCACACACCTATGTATTCAGTGTGTGATAACCATCTTATGATGGCTGGGTTCCCCCATTCAGACATCTCCGGATCACAGTCTGTTTGCCGACTCCCCGAAGCTTTTCGCAGGCTACCACGTCTTTCATCGCCTCTGACTGCCAAGGCATCCACCGTATGCGCTTCTTCACTTGACCATATAACCCCAAGCAATCTGGTTACTGTCTATAACGTGAAGACGACATTCGCCGAAAATCCGCATTTCGCTCTCTCGAGCAACTCGCAAATTTTACCTTGACTTGAATAATCACCAGTGAAAGTAATTACCCAAATCTACTTCTATCACATACCCAAATTTTTAAAGAACAGTTACTGGCGCAAAGACCAGAAATCAATACACTCAAAGAGCGCATTCATTTCTGTGCTTTCAGCGATTATCGAGTTAATGGTGGAGCCAAGCGGGATCGAACCGCTGACCTCCTGCGTGCAAAGCAGGCGCTCTCCCAGCTGAGCTATGGCCCCATCTACAGATCGGCCACATCCCATGACAATTGGTGGGTCTGGGCAGATTCGAACTGCCGACCTCACCCTTATCAGGGGTGCGCTCTAACCAACTGAGCTACAGACCCAATCGTCTCTCTCGGGTCGAAACCCAATCGCTTTTCGCTAGTGAATCAAGCAATTCGTGTGGGAACTTATGAAGAAGCTGAAGTCTTCGATTAAGGAGGTGATCCAGCCGCAGGTTCCCCTACGGCTACCTTGTTACGACTTCACCCCAGTCATGAATCACTCCGTGGTAACCGTCCCCCCGAAGGTTAGACTAGCTACTTCTGGAGCAACCCACTCCCATGGTGTGACGGGCGGTGTGTACAAGGCCCGGGAACGTATTCACCGTGACATTCTGATTCACGATTACTAGCGATTCCGACTTCACGCAGTCGAGTTGCAGACTGCGATCCGGACTACGATCGGTTTTATGGGATTAGCTCCACCTCGCGGCTTGGCAACCCTTTGTACCGACCATTGTAGCACGTGTGTAGCCCAGGCCGTAAGGGCCATGATGACTTGACGTCATCCCCACCTTCCTCCGGTTTGTCACCGGCAGTCTCCTTAGAGTGCCCACCATTACGTGCTGGTAACTAAGGACAAGGGTTGCGCTCGTTACGGGACTTAACCCAACATCTCACGACACGAGCTGACGACAGCCATGCAGCACCTGTGTCAGAGCTCCCGAAGGCACCCCTCCATCTCTGGAAGGTTCTCTGCATGTCAAGGCCTGGTAAGGTTCTTCGCGTTGCTTCGAATTAAACCACATGCTCCACCGCTTGTGCGGGCCCCCGTCAATTCATTTGAGTTTTAACCTTGCGGCCGTACTCCCCAGGCGGTCGACTTAATGCGTTAGCTGCGCCACTAAGATCTCAAGGATCCCAACGGCTAGTCGACATCGTTTACGGCGTGGACTACCAGGGTATCTAATCCTGTTTGCTCCCCACGCTTTCGCACCTCAGTGTCAGTATTAGCCCAGGTGGTCGCCTTCGCCACTGGTGTTCCTTCCTATATCTACGCATTTCACCGCTACACAGGAAATTCCACCACCCTCTGCCATACTCTAGCTTGCCAGTTTTGGATGCAGTTCCCAGGTTGAGCCCGGGGCTTTCACATCCAACTTAACAAACCACCTACGCGCGCTTTACGCCCAGTAATTCCGATTAACGCTTGCACCCTTCGTATTACCGCGGCTGCTGGCACGAAGTTAGCCGGTGCTTATTCTGTCGGTAACGTCAAAACAGCAAGGTATTAGCTTACTGCCCTTCCTCCCAACTTAAAGTGCTTTACAATCCGAAGACCTTCTTCACACACGCGGCATGGCTGGATCAGGCTTTCGCCCATTGTCCAATATTCCCCACTGCTGCCTCCCGTAGGAGTCTGGACCGTGTCTCAGTTCCAGTGTGACTGATCATCCTCTCAGACCAGTTACGGATCGTCGCCTTGGTGAGCCATTACCTCACCAACTAGCTAATCCGACCTAGGCTCATCTGATAGCGCAAGGCCCGAAGGTCCCCTGCTTTCTCCCGTAGGACGTATGCGGTATTAGCGTTCCTTTCGAAACGTTGTCCCCCACTACCAGGCAGATTCCTAGGCATTACTCACCCGTCCGCCGCTGAATCAGGGAGCAAGCTCCCTTCATCCGCTCGACTTGCATGTGTTAGGCCTGCCGCCAGCGTTCAATCTGAGCCATGATCAAACTCTTCAGTTCAATACTGCTTGGGTTTTGAGAAAACCCTAAACTTGGCTCAGCAATCGCAAATCTCTTCTCCTAAAAGAAGAGCACTCAATGATTTCTCGTTGAGTACATTGTGATGCTGATAATCTTGCTGACCATCAGTCTTACCTCACAAGCACCCACACGAATTGCTTGATTCAGTTGTTAAAGAGCGTTTCGATCAAGTCTTTCGTCTCAACCGAGGCCGCGCATTCTACAGCAGCCTTGTTTCTCGTCAAGCTGTTTTTGAAGAAGTTTTTCTTTCTTCTCAACCGCTTGCGCTTCCGATCAATCTCGCGTCTCTCGTCAGCGGGAGGCGAATCATACAGCGTCCAAAACCGCTGTCAACCACCTCTTTCAACCGCCTCCGATCAACCCGACCGAAGCGCCAACAGGACTCAACCTCCACCCTGCCAGCCCGGCGCATTCTACTCGAATCCGCCTTCCGTGCAAGCCTTTATTTTATCTAACTTCTTGATTTACAAGAAGTTTCGCCAAAGGCCTGCGCCGGAGAAGGTGCGCATTATAGGCACTCACAAAACCACGTCAACGGTTGTTTTCAGTTTTATTTCAATCAATAGACCGCACTCGCTTCGCCCTGCCGCGGCCAGCGAGCTTTCTTTCTACCGATGGCAACCGTGCCAGCAGCAGGACAGCAGCAACCGTGGCGTAAAGCGCCCAGCGCCCAGCGTCAGCTCGCACGACCCACAGCATGTGCAGCAGCACAATCAGGACAATCGGATAAACGATCCGATGCAGTTTCTTCCAGCGCTTGCCCAGCTTGCGCATGCTCCCACGGTTGGACGTAGCGGCGAGTGCCGACAACCCCAGCAGCGCAATCGCGCCCACGGCGATATAGGGCCGCTCGACGAGTTCAGCCGTGAAGCCGGTGAAGTCGAGCCCCAGCAAAAAATACAGATAGGCCGAGACGTGCAGCACTGCATAGGCAAACGACCACAGCCCCAGCTGGCGACGGAATGCGATCCATCCGGACCAGCCTGTGAGTCGCTGCAACGGCGTCATTGCGAGCGAGCACAGCAGCATCACCAGAGCGCCTTGCCCCAAGTTGTCCACCAGCACCTTGCCAGGGTCGGGGCCCAGTGCCGCGATAGCCCCCAAGTACAGCCAATAGCAAGGCACGCTCGCCGCGGCCAGGAACAACAGCAGCCGCCACCATGGGCAGCGCATCAATAGTCCTTGCTCAGATCCATTCCGGCGTACAGGCTCGAAACTTCATCGGCATATCCATTGAATGCAAGCGTTGCCCTGACGTTGGGACTGAACAAACTACCGGGCAGTCGTCGCTCCCTCGCCTGAGACCATCGAGGATGGGAGACGTCGGGATTTACGTTCGCATAGAAGCCATATTCCTGAGGCGCCATTGTCTGCCAAGTGGTTGCCGGCTGCTCCCGAACGAAGCTGATGCGCACAATGGACTTGACGCTCTTGAAACCATACTTCCATGGAACAATCAGGCGCAGGGGCGCGCCATTCTGGTTGGGCAGTACGCGACCATACATGCCGACCACCATCAAACTCAGCGGATGCATCGCTTCGTCCATCCTCAACCCCTCGACGTAGGGCCAGTCGATCAGCGAAAAACCCGTACGCATTCCTGGCATTTGCTCGGGCCTGGCCAGGGTCTCGAAACGCACGAACTTAGCGTTGGAGGTGGGCTCGAGGCGGCGGACCAGTTCAGCTAGCGGAAAGCCCAGCCACGGGATGACCATCGACCACGCCTCGACGCAACGCAAGCGATAGATACGCTCCTCGAGCCGGGGCGCCGCAAACAGGTCTTCGACGGAGTAGGCCCCCGGGTTCGCTACTTCACCATCGACCATGACCGTCCAGGGCTCGGTGACGAGCTTGGGCGCATGAGCTGCCGGATCGCCCTTGTCCGGGCCGAATTCATAGAAGTTGTTGTAGTGCGTCGCATCGCGATAGGGCGTGATGGCCTCGCCTTTGGCGACAACGGCTTCCCAACGCGCCTCACCGCGCTTGGCATCGAACCAAGCAGGCGCATCGTCCGCGTCGACACCTTCGTACCGCCCTTCCTGCGCGCCGGCCATCAGCGGCAAGCCCGCGCAGGTGACAGACAGCGCAGCCCCTTGCATGACCTGCCGGCGATTCAGATAAAGCGCTTCTGGGGTCACCTCGGATTCATGGCAATCGCTGCGACGAGGGATCTTGATAAGCATGATGTGCTCCGCTGCCTTAGGCCTGGGCCATTCAATAGACAGCGGATCACTCTGGAAATCAACTCTCGACGCGTTTGCGACGACGCATCAGGAATTGCACAGGCCCGGAAGCGGCATAGGCAAGGAAGACCAATAGCAGGATACGCGGCGGATCGCTGAACACTACGGCGAAGACCAGGACCACCACCAGGATCGCCACGAAGGGCACCCGCCCTTTGAGATCCAGGTCCTTGAAGCTGTAGTACTTGATGTTGCTGACCATCAACAGGCCGGCCAGGGCGACCAACAGAGCAAACAGCATCACCACGGCGATCGGCAGATCCGCGCCGCGGATGCCCGGCTCGTCCAGCGCCCACACCGCCCACACCGAGCCGGCAACTACACCGGCGGCAGCCGGGCTGGCCAGGCCGATGAACCAGCGCTTGTCGACTTTCCCGATCTGCGTGTTGAACCGTGCAAGACGCAGCGCCGCGCATGCCACATAAATGAACGCGACGGTAAGCCCGACATTGCCCAATCCCGACAACGCCCATTCATAAGCCAGTACGGCGGGTGCGAGACCGAAGGCGACCATGTCCGACAGCGAATCGTATTCGGCACCGAAAGCACTCTGGGTGTTGGTCAAGCGCGCCACCCGGCCATCCAGACTATCGAGCACCATCGCCACGAATACCGTGGCGGCAGCGACATAAAAGTTGCCGTTGATCGCCGTGATAATGCAGAAGAAACCGGCGAAGAGGTTGGCCGTGGTGAACAGGTTGGGGAGCAAGTAAATGCCGCGATGACGCACTTTGCGCCCTTCGGAATCCTGGATTTCTTCGACATGCTCGTCGATCGGCAGCAAGCTCTCCGGCTCGACTGGCTTGTTCGGCTCTTCGGGATGCTCACTCATGTAGTTTTTACCTTACAGCAGGTGTGAATGATTTCGACAGACCCCAGCACTGCGGGTTCAGCCAAGCGCCGGCAGCGGTTTTATACCAGAAGCCAGCAGATCCAATGAAAAAACGCGGCCGAGGCCGCGTTCTTTTTTCAAGCAGGATCGCTATCAGTTCTTGCTCTTGTCCACGATCTTGTTGGCAGCGATCCACGGCATCATGGAACGCAGCTTCTCACCAACCACTTCGATGCCGTGAGCGGCATTGTTGCGGCGGTAGGCAGTCATCGACGGGTAGTTGGCAGCGCCTTCGGTGATGAACATCTTGGCGTATTCACCGTCCTGAATGCGCTTAAGTGCGTTGCGCATCGCGGCACGGGATTCGGCGTTGATGACCTCCGGGCCGGTCACGTACTCACCGTACTCGGCGTTGTTGGAGATCGAGTAATTCATGTTGGCGATGCCACCTTCGAACATCAGGTCGACGATCAGCTTCAGCTCGTGCAAGCACTCGAAATAGGCCATTTCCGGCGCGTAGCCCGCTTCGACCAGTGTTTCGAAGCCGGCCTTGACCAGCTCGACACAACCACCGCAGAGAACGGCTTGCTCGCCGAACAGGTCGGTTTCGGTTTCGTCCTTGAAGGTCGTCTCGATGATGCCGGTACGGCCACCGCCAACACCCGAGGCGTAGGACAGCGCAACGTTCTTGGCATTACCGGAGGCATCCTGGTAGATGGCGATCAGATCGGGGATGCCGCCGCCCTTGACGAACTCGGAACGCACGGTGTGGCCTGGAGCCTTCGGCGCGATCATGATCACGTCGAGGTCAGCACGCGGCACGACCTGGTTGTAATGGATCGAGAAGCCGTGAGCGAAGGCCAGGGTAGCGCCCTTCTTCAGGTTTGGCTCGATCTCGTCACGGTACAGGCGGCCCTGGAACTCGTCCGGGGTAAGGATCATCACCACATCGGCAGCGGCAACAGCAGCTGCAACATTGTCGACCTTCAGACCGTGAGCTTCGGCCTTGGCAACCGATGGCGAGCCCGCACGTAGACCTACAGTGACATCAACGCCTGAATCCTTCAGGTTGCAGGCATGCGCATGACCCTGGGAGCCGTAACCGATGATCGCAACCTTCTTGCCCTGGATGATGGAGAGGTCGCAATCTTTATCGTAGAAAACTTTCATGGAATTACCCCTGTTACTGGCCGGTCGGGCCATTCATTAAACTAATTAGATGCTCAGCACTTTGTCGCCACGGGAAATCCCGGTAACACCGCTGCGCACGACTTCCAGGATCGACGCGGTACCGACCGCCTGGATGAAACTGTCCAGCTTGTCGGTCGTACCGGCCAGCTGGATGGTGTACACATTGGCCGTCACATCGACGATCTGGCCGCGGAAGATGTCCGTGGTGCGCTTGACCTCAGCGCGTTGCGCGCCGGTGGCCTTCACTTTGATCAGCATCAGCTCACGCTCGATGTGAGCGCTTTCCGACAGATCCACCAACTTGACCACCTCGATCAGCTTGTTGAGGTTCTTGGTGATCTGCTCGATCACCTCTTCGTGACCAGCGGTGGTCAGCGTCAGGCGCGAAAGGGTTGGGTCTTCGGTCGGCGCGACGGTCAGGCTTTCGATGTTGTAGTTGCGCTGCGAGAACAGTCCAACCACACGGGACAATGCACCCGGTTCGTTTTCCATCAGCAGGGAAATGATGTGTCTCATGATCAGGTCCGCTCCGTCTTGCTGAGCCACATGTCGCGCATCGCGCCGTCTTTGATTTGCATCGGGTACACATGCTCACTGGTGTCGACGGCGATATCGAGGAAGACCAGGCGGTCCTTCATGGCGAAGGCCTCTTCCATCTTCGGCTTGAGATCTTTGAGGTCGGTAATGCGCATCCCCACGTGCCCATAGGCCTCGACCAGTTTGACGAAGTCCGGCAGGGATTCCATGTAGGAGTGCGAGTAGCGGCTGTTGTACTGCATGTCTTGCCATTGGCGAACCATGCCCAGCGCACCGTTGTTGAGATTGACAATCTTCACCGGCAGGTCGTATTGCAGGCAGGTCGACAGCTCCTGGATGTTCATCTGGATGCTGCCCTCGCCAGTCACGCAGGCGACGTCGGCTTCGGGGAAGTTGAGCTTGGCCCCCATGGCGGCGGGGAAGCCGAAGCCCATGGTGCCGAGACCACCCGAGTTGAGCCAGCGGTTGGGCTTGTCGAACCGGTAGTATTGGGACGCGAACATCTGGTGCTGGCCGACATCGGAGGCGACATAGGCCTCGCCGCGGGTCACCTCGCACAGGGTTTCGATGACCGCTTGCGGCTTGATGATGGTGCCGTCGCCCTTGTCATAGGGGAACAGGCCGCGGTTGCCGCGCCACTCCTCGATCTGCTTCCACCAGCTGGCAACGGTATCGGCGTTTGGCGTCTGGCCGATTTCCTTGACGATGGCGACCATTTCGGTAAGCACGCTGTCCACCGGGCCGACGATCGGGATGTCGGCCTTGATGGTCTTGGAGATGGAGGCCGGATCGATATCGATATGGATGATTTTGGCATTCGGGCAGAACTTGGTCGCGCCGTTGATCACGCGATCATCGAAGCGCGCGCCGACCGCCAGAATCACATCGGAATGATGCATCGCAAGGTTCGCGGTGTAGCTACCATGCATGCCGAGCATGCCGACGAACTGACGATCGCTACCCGGATAGCAGCCCAGGCCCATCAGAGTATTGGTTACCGGCAGATTGAGCATCTTCGCCAGCTCGGTGAGCTGTGATGATGCCCCGCCCATGATCACGCCACCGCCAGCGTAGATGATCGGCCGTTTGGCGGAGAGCAGCAGTTCCGCCGCCTTGCGAATCTGCCCGGAGTGGCCGCGTACCGCCGGGCTGTAGGAGCGCAGCTTGGCCTTTTTCGGATAGGCGTACTCGAACTTCTCGGCGGGGTTGGTCATGTCCTTCGGAATGTCCACGACAACCGGGCCGGGACGTCCAGACTGAGCGAGATAGAACGCTTTCTTCATCACCTCGGGAATTTCCGAAGGATGCTTGATCATGAAGCTGTGTTTAACGATTGGCCGGGAAATACCGATCATGTCGGTTTCCTGGAACGCATCGGTGCCGACCATGTTGCTGGCAACCTGCCCCGAGATCACCACCATTGGAATCGAATCCATATAGGCAGTAGCGATGCCGGTGATGGCATTGGTAGCGCCTGGGCCGGAGGTCACCAGGACGACGCCCGCCTTGCCGGTCGCGCGCGCATAGCCGTCTGCCATGTGAGTAGCGGCTTGTTCATGGCGAACGAGGATGTGCGTGACTTCCTTTTCCTTGAACAGCGCATCGTAGATGTGCAGCAAGGCGCCGCCCGGATAACCGTAGATGTACTTAACGCCTTCGTCACGCAAGAAGCGGACGACCATTTCAGCGCCGGATAAAAGTTCCACGTTGTTCACCTCTAGAACGCCAGATAGCCGCCCCGCGTCGGACCGGCCAGAAATAGGTTTACTGCGAGACAGCGCATGAGCGACGGTGGTCGCCGACTACGTCAGCTGCTGACTAGCAAGTATTAGGAGAGCCCCAAAGTGTTGCGGGGCGCTCCTCCCAGCGCGAGGTAACGCGTTGCGGGTGTTACAAGTCGGCGCGGGTGTGCACCTCATGATTGACTGAACGACCCGTTTAACCGGTCGATCAGAACAGCAAGCATGGAATTGTTCGGATTAGGCTCAGCCAAGTCAAGCCCACTGTTGGTCTTCGGGCTGTTTCAGCTGTGATCCAGCGCAGAATGGAGTCGCTCGGGTTTTGCGTATAGTAGCGGCTTGGTTCTGCATCCACAGAAGGGATTAGCATGCGTTTGACGATTCTCGCGGGCGGCCTGCTGCTTGCATTGAGCAGCAGTGTCATGGCTGGCCAGGTTTACAAGTGGGTGGATGCTCAAGGCGTCACCCATTTCGGCGCGCAGCCACCGCAGGGCCAATCCGCCGAAACACTCAACACAGCGACACCGCCCCCCAGACCTGCCGCGGCAGAGGCCGCTGCGCCTGTAGAATCCGAGCCGGCGGGCGAATCGGAACAGCGCAAGATCGATCGACAGGTGAAGCAGCAGGTAGCCGAACAGGAAGCGGAGCGGCAGCGCTACTGCACAACGTTGCGGACCAATCTAGCGCAATTGCAGAACAATCCGCGTGTACGCGTCGAAGAGAAAGGTGAAGTGCGCCGGCTAAATGAAGAGGAACGTCAGGCGCGCATCAGCGAGACCCGGCAAAAGATCACCGAGACCTGCAATTAAGGCAACGGATCGAACGCCAGCTCTTCGGCTGGCGTTCGTCATTTATCGCCGCGACTGATCAGCAAATCGAAGGTTTCCAGCGCCTGCAGCAGGCCGGCCATTTGCTGCGACCGGCCCCGATAGACCACCTCAGCCATCGCCAGAATCCCCGAAACCGTCGGTAGCCCCTCATCGCGTTCCAGGATCACTTTCATCCTGGGCAGAAAAATCCACTGCAACCACTGCTCGAACGACAAGGTATCGACGCAGAACGGCTCCTGGCTGGCGAGCGCCTGGGCATCCGGCGGCGACGAGGCCCATAAGTCATGCACGCGCAATTCACGTTCGATAAGCAGCAACTGATCGGCCAGCTCGGCAACGCGGCGATCCATCACATCGCCACCTTGGCCCGCTCGCGGGCCTGCGCGGCACCCGCTGTATTACCCTGGCGCTCACGGGCCTGGGCGATTAGCTCCCATAGACTCGCCTGCAACGCGGGCCGGCCGCTGGCATAGCTCAGTCCCCGTCGAGAAAGCTGTTCGGCTTGCACGGCGTCGCCTTGGGCCAGGCGTACCTGAGCCAGACGATAAAGCACCTGAGGCTCCCGCGGAGCAATCCGCTGAGCGCGCTCAAGACTGGAGGCGGCACCGTTCAGGTCACCCCCGCCTTGTTGCTGCTGAGCCGTCGTAAGCAATGCCAATACCGGCCCATCAAGCCGTTCGTCAGCCGACAGCGTTCCGCTATTCGAGGGGATGCCGCTGGGCATGGACTGGCTTGGTGCAGGTGTCGGGGCCGGTTGCGGCGCGGTCCACTGCCCAGGCGCACCAGGTACCGGCTCCGTGCTTCTGGAGAATGCAGCATCCGGCGCCGCGAAGACCTGCAACGGCTCCGAATTCTGCTGCGGCACCATGACCATGACGCTTGAATCTTGCGTAGGTTGCGCTGCGGAAACAGACGGACCAGGAGTGCGATAAGGCTGCCGTGCCGAGACCTCCTCCGACACCGGCGCACCCGAATCGACGACGGGTATCGCCCCTCGCTTAACCGTCGCGCACCCCTGCACCAGTACCGCGACCGCCACAACCATCATCCATTGCTTGCTCAATACTCGAACCTCTTGAAATTCCATTAAGCTGGGACCACTCAGGGCAACCAACCGCGAACCCAATCCATGACCGATTCAGCTGGGGCTCGAATACCGCAACCAGGCCCCGGCGCGGGCTCGCTGCCGCGGATATAGGGAATCTGTACGGCGTCAGGGCAATTTTCCAACGTACCCTGCCCGGTTTGCGCATCCACCCAGGCCAGCTCGACGTTCTCGGGCAACGGCATCTGCAGCGGTAATGGATCAGCCCGACGCATGAAATCCGCCCAGATCTGCAATGCCCCGGTTGCGCCGGTCAGCGAAGTCTTGCCGTTATCATCACGACCTAGCCAAACCACTGCCAAAAGGTCCTGACTGAACCCGGCGAACCAGCTATCACGTGAGTCGTTGGTGGTACCCGTCTTACCTGCCAGCGCCAACGACTTCGGCACGTAATTGTAGGCCGAGCGCCCTGTACCTTCGAGCATGACGCGTCGCATGGCGTATTGTGTCAGATAGATCGCACCGGCATCGAAACGCTGCTCGATCTTGAACGGATAGCGACTGAGCGGCTCACCGTCAGCCGCCACAACGCTGCGAATACCGCGCAGCGGCGTATTGAAGCCGCCATTGGCGAGCGTCTGGTACATGCCGGCGACCTCGATCGGTCGCAGACCACCGGCCCCCAGCAGCATCGACGGATAAGCCGGCCACTGCGGCGAAGCGCCCAATCGCTCAAGTGTTTTCAACACATGAGGGACTCCGAGATCGAGCCCCAAGCGCGCGGTGGACAGATTGTAGGAGTTGGCCAGCGCCTGGTAGAGATAAACCGTGCCGTGAGCGGTGCGCCCATAATTCTGAGGCTTCCAGACTTGGCCGTCGGCGCCCTTGACCGAGAACGGTTCGTCATCCAACAGAGTGGTCAGGGTGTACTGACTAGGCTTTTCCAGCGCCGCGAGATAGATAGCCGGTTTGATCAGCGATCCGATGGGTCGCGACGCATCCAGCGCCCGATTGAACCCGGCGAAGCCCGGCTGACGACTGCCCAGCATCGCCTGAAGTTCTCCGGTTTCCGGATTGGTCACCAGCATCGCTCCTTCGACGCCCTCTGCCGCTTTGCCAAGACGCTTCAATGTTTCCGTCATGGCCTGCTCGGCCTTGCGCTGGAGGATCGGATCGAAGCTGGTAAACACCCTCAATCCTTCCTCGGTCAAATCCTCGTCGCGGTAATCCTCGCGCAGCTGGCGTTTGACCAGATCGAGGAACGCCGGATAGGAGCTGTCGGCAAGGCTACCCCGCTGCGTGACGCCAAGTGGCGTCTGCCGAGCCGCTGCAGCTTCTTCTGGTGTCAAAACCTGCTGTTCTTCCAATAGGTCGAGCACAAGATTCCGACGCTCTAAGGCTCGCTCCGGATGACGTCGCGGGTTGTAGTAGGTCGGCCCCTTCACCATGCCGACCAGCAGCGCGATGTGCTGCACTTTCAATTCGGCGAGCGGACGACCGAAGAAATACTGGCTGGCCAATCCAAACCCATGAATGGACCGTCGGCCGTCCTGACCGAGAAACACCTCATTGAGGTAGGCCTCGAGAATCTCATTCTTGTCGTAATGCAGCTCCAGTAGCACTGCCATCATCGCCTCGGTGGCTTTGCGGCTGAGGCTGCGCTCGTTGGTCAAATAGAAATTTTTGACCAACTGCTGGGTCAGCGTACTGCCACCCTGGCGCACTTCGCCGGCAGTGAGATTGACCCAGACAGCCCGTGCGACGGCCTTAGGCGACACGCCGAAGTGATCAAAAAATTCTCTATCCTCGACGGCAACCAGCGTTTCAGCAAGGTAAGGCGGTGCCTGGTCGAGCCTGATGAGAATTCGGTCCTCGTTGTGCGCAGGATACAGCCCGCCGATGGTGACAGGCTCAAGCCGCGCCACCGGAAGCGCTCCCCCGTCGCTGCGTGTTAGTCCGGCCACGAAGTCGCCGGAAAAACGCACCCGAATACGCTGTGACTCTTCGGCCCCTTCGTAAAACCGGAATCCGCGGGTATGCATTTCCACCGCGTTGGCGGCCACCGACATGCTTCCAGGACCATTAACAGCCTTTTCGCGGCGATACCCCAACGCGTCGAGTTCGGTCAGGAAATCTTCCTTGGCGAGCTTCTGCCCAACGAAGAGCTCGAGAGGCCTTGCATAAACCGTAGCGGGAATGGTCCAGCGCTTGCCGGAAAACTTCTCCTGCACCACGGCATCGAGGTATACGGCCACGCCGGCTAATACCACCAGGCCCACGATGGAGAGCTTGATCATCCAGCCCAGCCAGGGACGGGCGCCACCGGAACGGCGTTTGGAACGGGAACGAGAGGAGCGTGCTTTAGTCATGGCGGCGCATTATACGCACTTTGATTTACTCGGCAGACGGCCTCTTGGCGGTTTGCAGGCACCGCGCGTAAAGACATAATGGACCGTTTTCCGAGTGTGTGATCCGCGTCGCGATTGCTCACACGCCCCGCCCAACAATCTGCAAGGAATGACCGTGAGCCAAGCATTGATCGCCGCGTTGCAAAATCCGGCCCTCTATCCCCACCCGGTCGACGGTTTCAGGATCATCGAAACCCACATCTCCTGGGTCATCCTCACCGGAGCCTATGCCTATAAGATGAAAAAGCCGGTGGATTTCGGCTTTCTCAACTTCACCAACCTGGCGGATCGCAAGCATTTCTGCGAAGAAGAACTGCGCCTGAACCAACGCATGGCACCGGACTTGTATCTGCGTGTCCTGCCCATTACCGGCAGCATCGACGCCCCGGTGATCGACGGGGACGGCGAGCCGATCGAGTACCTCCTGCAAATGCGGGAATTCCCACAGACACAGTTGATGGCCGAAGTGCAGGCTCGGGGCGAACTGACCGACGCGCATATAGACGCTCTCGCCGAACAAATCGCCCAGTTCCACCTGAGCATTCCGCAGGTGCCGGCCGAGCACCCTCTGAACAGTGCCGAGGCGATCGTGGCGCCAATGCGGCAGAACTTCGAGCAGATCCGTCCGTTGCTGACCGAGCAATCCGATCTGCAACAGCTCGACGCGCTGTTCGACTGGACCGAAACGAGTATCGCCCGTTTGCAGCCACTGCTGGCACAGCGCACCCAGCAGGGCTTTATCCGCGAATGCCACGGTGACCTGCATCTGGGCAACGCCACCCTCATCGATGATCGGGTGGTGTTGTTCGATTGCATTGAGTTCAACGAACCCTTCCGCCTGATCGACATCGCCTCCGACGCGGCCTTCCTGGCGATGGACCTGGAGGACCGCGGACTGAAATGCCAGGCGCGACGCTTCATTAACGGTTGGCTGGAACGTACCGGTGATTACGCCGCGCTCGAATTGCTCAACCTCTACAAAGCCTATCGGGCACTGGTCCGCGCGAAGGTCAACCTGTTCCGACTGCATCAGGAAGAAGATGCGGTACAGCGCCGGGTGATCCTGCGTCAGTACCGTGGCTACGCCAATCTGGCAGAGAGCTATAGCGCCATTCCGTCTCGCTTCCTCGCCATCACTCACGGCGTGTCGGCAGTAGGCAAGAGCCAGGTCGCGCTGCGCCTGGTCGAGGCGCTGGGGGCGATCAGGTTACGCTCGGATGTCGAACGCAAGCGATTGCATGGCGCGCAACCAGAAGCCCTCGCAGCCGAACTGGATGCTGGTATTTACAGCACGGAAGCTGGCGACGCTACCTATCATCGCCTGCATATGCTGGCCGAGACGGCCCTCAACGCAGGCTTTTCGGTGGTCATCGATGCGACCTACCTCAAGCAACAATATCGCCAGGCGGGCTGGCAGGTCGCTGAATCGACCGGCGTGCCTTTCATGATCCTGACCTGCGAGGCGCCGAATGCGGTTATCGAACAATGGCTCGCCCAACGGCAAGCCCAAGGCGGCGATCCCTCCGATGCGACCATGGCTGTGATCAAGGCGCAGCAGGCATCGCGCGACCCGCTGAGCGAAAGCGAGCAACTGCTCAACCGACAAATCGATACGCCCGAGGCCGGCAGTCTCGACGCGCTGGTCAGTGCGATTCGCCAACGGCTGCCAGGGCTCTAGCGCTTGGGTTGACGCAATCGCGTCGGACGTAACCAGCAGTGTCCAAGCACCGCCGAGGGCAGAACCCGGCGGTGGTTCTATACTTCGACAGGTCTGTCTATGGAAGTCGACCATGCCGCATCGCGTTCTGCCGCCTGTTTTGCCGGACCGCCACCATGAGTGACAGCGTCCGGCTTTTCTCGATTCGATCCGTCGATTACGCTCAATTCCGCCCGTCTTATCCAGAGAGCCTGTTCAGTTGGCTCGCCGAGCAGTGCCCGCGCACACGCTGTGCTCTCGACGTGGCCGCGGGTAGCGGTCAGGCGACGCTCCCTCTGTTAGGGCATTTCGACCATGTTCTTAGCTGCGATGCCAGCCCCGATCAACTGAGCGGCAGCGCCGACTGGCAATCGGTGCAGCGCTTCGCCGCCCAGGCCGAGCGGCTGCCGCTGCGCGATGGACGAGTCGATCTGATGGTCGTCGCACAAGCGCTGCACTGGTTTGCAACCCCTGCATTTTTTGCCGAGGCGAAGCGAGTGCTCGACTCGAACGGCCTGTTCTGCGCGTGGTGCTACAGCCTACTTCGCATCGATCCCGCACTGGACGAGGTCATCAGTCGCCTGCATGGCGAAACGTTACAGGGTTACTGGCCACGAGGCCGTGAAAGCGTCGATGCGGGCTATCAGGACATCCGGGCTCCGTTCGAAACGATCGAGCCCCCGGAATTCGCCATCGAAGTCCATTGGAACCTGCCCCAGTTGCTTGGCTATCTGCGCACCTGGTCGGCCGTCAAACAATGGCAGCAAGCCTACGACATGGATCCGGTGGCTCAGTTGGAACCCGACCTTGCGCAGCGATGGGGCGACCCGGAGCGGCAACGCAGGATTCGCTGGCCGCTTCATTTTCTCGCCGGCTATCCGGGCCGATAGGAGCGAGCATGCACGACGAGTTGCTGACCCTGAGAAATCTCGGCAAGACATCCGCACAATGGCTGCACGCCTCCGGCATCCACACAGCCGAGGACCTGCGCCGACTCGGCGCGGTCAGCGCTTACCAGGCGGTCAAGTCGCGAGGGTTCAGCGCATCGCGCGTGCTGCTTTATGCCATTGAAGGTGCACTGCGGGACATCAACTGGAAGGAACTGCCAGATGCACTGAAGAGCGAACTAAACCAGCACCTGGCAAGTTGCGATCACCGAGACAAGAGCTAGCTCACAACCTCTGCGCGGCATGATTTACTCTAGGCTGCTGCGATCTTATTGTGAGCACGCGCATCGCTCTACCTTTGTGAGCCCGCTTGTCCAAGGACTGCCGTCATGTATCTACTCGGGGAACAACCGGCTTACGCCGATCAGCTGATCAACCGTCTGCAGGGGATCCCCGCGCAACTGCTAGAAGGCCTGACACCTTCTGCTCCGCCTATCGAGGTCAAAGGCTCCGATGATCTGACAGCCGCGCTACCCGAGCAGCAACTTTTCATCATCGAAAGCGGACTTCTACATGCGCTTGTGGATGAAAAACCACTGTTCTACATGCAGGAAGGGGATCTTCTCGGGCTGCGCCAGGGTATCGAACTGCCGGTCTGCCGCTATCGCAGCGACGAATCGATTCGCCTGATTCCCTATTCGCGCAGCGCTGTATTTCAACATATCCATGCCGATCAACGCCGTCAGGAGCTCTTTACCCAGTACCTCATTGGCCAGACGGCGCTGTTATCCGATGCGCTGGCGCGACTCAAACAACCCGAAATCCACCCCACCACCGGATTCCAGCATTTCGCCGCTGGCGAAGAACTGATTCGCCAAGGCGATGACGCGGACAACGTCTTCATCATCATCGAAGGGCATGCAGAAGCGATTGTCGACGGACAGAAAGTCGGCGACGTCCAGCGCGATGAAATTTTTGGCGCCATGGCGGTATTCACCCAGGAAAAGCGCAGCGCCACCGTTGTTGCTACCTCGGCCTGCACCGTCATGCTGATTCCCAAGGACCAGTTCCTCAGCCTGATGCAGAGCAATCCGAAAATTGCTCACAGCCTGATAGAAAGCATGGCCCGGCGTATCGACTTGCTCAACAAGGAAGTCACCCAGCTGCGCTTGCCGCTCACTGCATAACCCACGAAAGGGGCAGCACTGAGCGATGCGAATTTATTTCGCATCAGCTATTGACGACTGAATGAGAATTGTTATTATTAGCACCACTGGTCGCAAGATCAGCCGGTAAGCTGGAAGGCCAGGCAGTTGGACTTTCAGGTTATCTCCTCATCAGGCTAATCACGGTTTTGACCCGGCTCTTGCCGGGTCTTTTTTTGTCTCGCATAAAGCCTGGCGGATCAGATCTTGCGAAAGCGCAGAATGATCGAGCACAGCTGCTTCGCACGATTCGATATAGGCGCCGCTTGACCGTCATTCAGCCGTTCCGCGGAGCCCGGCACAATAATCTTGCTGCGGCTGAGCTGGAGTAAACCAGACGAAATCGGCCTGCTCTGCCTGTAGATCCTCGCCCACTTCCGCAAGGATCAACACACTGGTACTGCGGATATCGCCCTGATCTGCCAGATACAGGGGGATCCCCAAGTCACGCCGCACGTGAAAAGCACCAGCCATTAGTATCGCCGGCTTCGGCGCTGCATCCAGCCGCTCGGCCATTCGCCGGTCACGTTGCTGTTGCACGGCAAGCATTGCTGGCAGTTGTGCTTCGGGCAGTAGGTCGCAGTGGGAAATCCGAATTTGCGTCAACAACTCTTTGCGTACATGTTCAGTCGCCGCGGCACCGGTCACTGTCGGTGCGCGACGGTAAATGTCGCTGATCTCGGCGCGATCCAGATTCGCCGCAAGCACTGGATAGGGTTGTGCTAGCGCATACTCGACCAGCGGCCCGTACAGCTTCCAATCCCACCCTTGTTGCCAGTCAAGCGTAGCCGGCAGATCCGACGGCCATTGCCCCCGATCGATCGACGCCTGCACGCTGGCCACCTTTTGCTGCTGAACGGGGTCGAGCATCTCGAAGAGCAAGCTGCCCTGCTCTCGTCGCTGGGCCAGCGCCTCTAGAAGCCAGAGCTGCAGGGCATGATGGTCGGGATTGTCATGGCGTTCACCCACCAGTACGCGATCCGCGCCGGCCAGTTCCTGAATCAGCTGTCGAACCGAAATCCTCGTACCGTGACGGAGGTCGATGATCTGCCCTAGATCAGGATGTTTCAGACCCTCTGGGCTCTGCCATGGCGGTACGGGGGGCACCGCTTGACAGGCAGCGAGCAGGACCGCAGTGATAAATAGCAGACATCGCATCAGTAGTTCCTCAGCGGGCAATGACCAGCGGATGGCCCCGATCAGGGTGCTGCTGAATCAGCACGTCGAGACCGAACACGGACTTCAGCGGCTCAGCGCGTAACACCTGTGCTGGCGTGCCGGTCAGGCGGGCGCGTCCATCGGAGAGCAACAACAGGCGATCACAATAGCGTGCCGCAAGATTCAGATCATGAAGGATCACTAGCACCGCGCCGCCCTGCCCCGCGAACAGCCGAACCGCTTGCAAGATACCGTGCTGATGCAACGGGTCGAGCATCGCCGTGGGCTCGTCGAGCAATAGTACTTGCCCTGTGCTGCCCGGCCACAGCTGCGCAAGAACCCGAGCCAGATGCACGCGCTGCTGCTCGCCTCCAGACAGGGCTAAATAGCTGCGCGGGGCCAAATGCGCTACATCGGCAGCCTGCAGCGCAGCCGTGACGATCGCCGTGTCGTGCACATGACCGCTGGCGTGAGGAAGGCGGCCCAGGCTTACCACTTCATCGACTCGGAAACCAAAACTCAGCGTCGAATGCTGTGGCAGCACCGCTAGGCAACGCGCGCGCTCAGGGCCGCTCCAGTTGTGCAACGGCTTCTGATGTAGCAACACCGCTCCAGCGCTGACCGGCAGCTCGCCACTCAGTGCTCCTAGCAAAGTGCTCTTGCCCGCCCCGTTGGGGCCCAGCACCCCCAACACCTCGCCAGACGCCAGCTGCAAATCGATCTCGGCGAGCACTGTCTTAGCACCACGGCGCACCGTAATCCCTTGGGCTCGCAACATCACCGGCGCCCTCGCTGCAGCAGGTAAAGAAAGAAAGGCGCGCCCAGCAGCGCAGTGACGATTCCGATAGGCAACTCCGCAGGTGCCAGCATGAGCCGCGCCAGCAAATCGGCCAGCAACAACAGGCTTCCTCCGGCCAGGGCCGAGGCAGGGAGCAGCAGGCGATGATCGGGCCCGACCAGCAGCCGCACCAGATGCGGGACCACCAATCCTACGAAACCGATCATGCCGGCCGCCGCCACCGCCACCCCCACCCCCAGCGCGGTGCAGAACACCAGCTCACGCTTGAGCCGTTCGACATCGAACCCCAGGTGCCGTGCTTCCGACTCGCCGAGCAGTAGCGCATTCAGCGCGCGAGCGCGGCGCGGCAACCAGAAACTGACCATTAAGGTCACCAGCAGCAGCGGCCAGAGCCGCGCATAGCTGGCGCCATTGAGGCTGCCGAGGTTCCAGAACGTCAGGGTGCGCAGCGTGCTGTCGTCGGCGATATAGGTAAAGAGTCCGATCGCGGCGCCCGCCAAGGCTGTCAGCGCGATACCGGCGAGCAGCATCGTGGCCACATGGGTGCGGCCATCGCGTCGGCCGAGGCGATAGACCAGAGCGGTAACGCCGAGACCGCCGACGAATGCGCTCAGCGACAACAGATAAGGCTCAAGCGATGAGGGGACGCCGCCCATCAGTTCGCTGCCAACAATTGTCACCGCCGCGCCCAGCGCGGCGCCGCTGGATACGCCGATCAAGCCAGGATCCGCCAGCGGATTGCGAAACAAGCCCTGCATGGCGGCCCCGGACAGAGCCAGCACCGCACCCACGCTCACTCCTAGCAACGCACGCGGTAAGCGTATCTGCCCCAGGATGAGTTCGGCTTGGCCGATGTCTTCGCCGCCCAACGGAACGCCAAGCAGGCGAAGCATGGCGTTCAACGTCTCGCCGAATGACAGACTGACCGGCCCCAGCGCCAGTGCCAGCCAGAACGCAATCAGCCATAACAGGCCCAGCGAAAGAAAAAGGGAGCGTGCAGATAGCACTGGGCTCATCGAAATGCCGCCAGTCGAGGTTCGACGCGAAGGATAAAAGCCAGCCAATCAGTCCGCCAGTTCTAATCGGCCCCAGCTCTACGCTAAACAGGACGCCTGGGCGATAATCCGAGCGTTCAAGGGGGGAATATGATTCGATTGTGCGCCACGGGCGACATTAAAGAAGGTCAGAGTAAGGGCTTCGAAATACAGGGCCAGCGCCTGCTCGCCGTGCGCAAGGATGGAGTCTTGCATCTCTACGAGAATCGTTGCCCACACCGCGGCATACCGCTGGAATGGCTTCCAGATCAATTTCTGGACAGCAGTGGCAGCCTGATCCAGTGCGCCACTCATGGCGCGCTGTTTCTCATCGATAGCGGCGAATGTGTGGCCGGCCCCTGCGCCGGGCAAGCCCTGCGCGCTCTGACAAGCGTTGAACGCGACGGCATTATCTGGTTGCAAAACGAGCACTAGTGCGACGTTGCGCCCGAGCGACGATCCGCCGCGTTGGGTATCATGGCGCCACTGCACCCTGTGAGATGACCATGCGCCGTTTGCTGAGTCTGCTGACCCTGTTGTTCGCCCTTCCTGCCGCTGCAGGCCTGTTCGATAGCCGCCCCAGCTCCACTCTGGGCGGACTGAACAACAGCGCGGATTTTCTTCCGGTCCGCGAGGCCTTTCGCCTGAGCCTAGTGGACGCGACGCCCGAGCAGGTCAAGCTCCGATTCGTCGCCGCGGAGGGCTATTACCTCTACCGGCACCGATTTCAATTCAAAGCCAATGACCCCAGCATAACCATTGGAGAGGCGAAACTACCGGCCGGCAAGCAGAAGACCGACGACTACTTCGGTGAGGTCGAGGTCTATTACGGCGTGCTCGACGTCGAACTCCCGGTGCAGAACTCCGGGAGCCACCCTTTTACGCTGCAGATCACCTACCAGGGGTGCGCCGACAAAGGCCTGTGTTATCCGCCGGAAACGGAGTCACTCACGGTTGGCGGCACCTCAACGCCTACCGCTTCCGCACCTCCCGCTCTCAATGGGGAGGCTGATGGCAGCGCCCCGTTGTCCTGGCGCTCGGTGGCATTGTTCTTCCTCGCCGGTCTGGGTCTGACTTTCACGCCTTGTGTGCTGCCGATGTTGCCAATCCTCTCTGGGGTGGTCCTTCGCGGGCAGATCGGCGGTACCCGTAGTTTCTTCCTGTCACTCGCCTACGTGCTGCCCATGGCCGCCGGCTTCGCCCTGCTGGGCGCGCTGATGGGCGTGTTCGGAGCGGAGCTGAATCTGCAGGCACGGCTGCAATCTCCCTGGATTCTGGTGCCCTTCGCACTGTTCTTCGTCGCTTTTGCCTTGGCAATGTTCGGTCTGTTCGAATTTCGTCTGCCCCAGGTCATGAGCTCGCGCCTGGAGCGCATTGCCAGCAGCGCCAAGGGCGGCTCCTTCATGGGCGCGGCGCTACTGGGCACCGTGTCCAGCCTGCTTGTCTCGCCATGCGTCTCGGCGCCTCTGGCGGGGGCACTGTTGTACATCAGCGCTAGCGGCGACGCCCTGGGCGGCGGCCTGAAGCTGTTCGCGCTCGGCCTCGGCATGGGCACGCCCCTGATCCTGTTCGCGGTCGGCGGTGGCGCTTTACTGCCCAAGAGCGGTCCCTGGATGGTTACCGTGCGCAACGTCTTCGGCGTCTTGCTGCTGGCGGTTGCAGTGTGGATGCTCGAGCGCGTCCTGCCTGGCTCTGCGGCCCTTGCACTGTGGGGCTTGCTGGCCGCCGGTACGGCGTTGTTTCTCGGCACGCTGGAGTTCACCCAGAAGGCGCCGCGGCAAAAACTTGCTCAGTTGCTTGGCCTGGCCTTGCTGGTCTATGCGCTGGCCGCCTGGATCGGCGCGTTGCAAGGAGGCTCCGATCCGCTGCGGCCGCTGCCACGCATGCCATCAATGGCCGATGACAGCATGACCCGCGCAACCGAAGGCTGGCACACGGTCTCCACACCTGCTGAGCTCGACGCCCAACTCGCCGCGGCTCGTGTAGCAGGGCAACCCTTGATGCTCGACTGGTATGCCGATTGGTGTATCAGCTGCAAAGTGATCGAGCGTGAGGTATTCGCCGATCCGCAGATCGCTCCCCGCCTGGCGAACTACCGCCTGATTCGCTTCGATATCACCGACAGCAATCCGGAACAGCGCGCGCTGCTCGACCGCTATTCTCTTTTCGGCCCTCCTGCGATTCTGTTCTTTGGTCGAAGCGGGCAGGAACTGGCCGACATAAGGGTCGTCGGCGAAATCGACGCGAGTCAGTTCGCTGAACGACTCAACCGCGCCGAGGCGTCGCTCTGACAAAGGATCATTGCGGCAATCTCCAGTCATAATGCCGGCATTTACGCCGATTGAGACATGACTGGACAGTCAGCCCTCGCTTCGTGCATAGTTTTTCCCTTCACCCATCTGCGGCCGTCGAGGACGCTGATCGGACAGAACAACAAGGAATACTCATGGCGACGCTTCTGGTCCTCCACGGCCCGAATCTGAATATGCTCGGCACCCGCGAACCCGGCGTCTATGGTGCAGTCACGCTGGCGCAGATCAACCAGGATCTGGAACAGCGGGCCCGCGATGCGGGGCATCACCTGTTGCACCTTCAATCCAATGCCGAGTACGAGCTTATCGAACGTATCCATGCCGCCCGCAGCGAAGGCGTGGATTTCATTCTGATCAATCCCGCCGCTTTTACGCATACCAGCGTTGCGTTACGTGACGCGTTGCTGGCGGTGAGCATCCCATTCATCGAAGTGCACCTCTCAAACGTGCACAAGCGTGAACCTTTCCGCCATCACTCCTACTTCTCGGACGTCGCGGTAGGAGTGATCTGCGGTCTTGGCGCCAGCGGCTACCGCCTGGCATTGGAGGCCGCCCTGGAACAACTCGCTGCTTCCTGACAGGACCACGCGCGTCACGCGCCCGGCCCCGAAGAGCGAGCAGCAATGCCCTTTGAACTTACTTGGGAGTCACCGCTTCATGGATATTCGCAAAGTCAAGAAACTGATCGAACTGCTGGAGGAGTCCGGGATCGACGAGCTGGAAATTCACGAGGGCGAGGAATCCGTCCGCATCAGCCGCCACAGCAAGCAAGTGGCGATGCAGCAGCCCTACTACGCTCAAGCACCGATGGCCGCTCCTGCTGCCGCTGCTCCGGCAGCTGCCCCCGCAGCCGCCGACGCCGCGCCGGCGCAACCTAAGCTCAACGGCACCGTGGTTCGCTCGCCGATGGTCGGCACCTTCTACCGCGCCTCCTCGCCGGAGTCGGCCAGCTTCGTTGAAGTCGGCCAGAGCGTTAAGAAGGGCGACATTCTCTGCATCGTCGAAGCCATGAAGATGATGAACCACATCGAGGCCGAAACCAGCGGCACCATCGAATCCATCCTGGTGGAGAATGGTCAGCCGGTCGAATACGACCAGCCGCTGTTCACCATCGTTTGAACCGCGGAGAGCCAGCGATGTTGGAAAAAGTACTAATCGCCAACCGCGGTGAAATCGCTCTGCGGATTTTGCGAGCCTGCAAAGAGCTGGGTATCAAGACCGTCGCGGTGCACTCCACCGCCGATCGCGAGCTGATGCACCTGGCCCTGGCGGATGAGTCCGTCTGCATCGGCCCGGCCATTGCGACCAACTCCTATCTGCACATTCCAGCGATCATCGCCGCGGCGGAAGTGACCGGCGCGACAGCGATTCATCCAGGCTATGGATTTCTCGCCGAGAACGCCGACTTCGCCGAGCAGGTGGAAAACTCTGGCTTTGCCTTCGTCGGGCCGAGAGCCGAAACCATTCGCCTGATGGGTGACAAGGTGTCAGCCAAGGACGCCATGATCAAAGCTGGCGTGCCCGTGGTGCCCGGCTCTGACGGGCCACTGCCAGAAGACGAGCAAAAGGCACTGGCGATTGCCCGTGAGGTGGGTTACCCGGTCATCATCAAGGCAGCCGGAGGCGGCGGTGGGCGCGGCATGCGCGTTGTCTACGAAGAAGAAGACCTGATCAAGTCGGCGAAGCTGACCCGCACCGAAGCGGGCGCGGCATTCGGCAACCCGATGGTCTATCTGGAGAAGTTCCTCGGCAATCCTCGTCACGTGGAAGTCCAGGTACTCTCCGATGGCCAGGGTAACGCCATTCATCTGGGCGACCGGGACTGTTCGCTGCAGCGCCGCCATCAGAAGGTCTTGGAAGAGGCGCCAGCCCCTTACATCGACGAAAAGGCACGCGCGGAAGTGCTCAAGCGGTGTACCGATGCGTGCGTCGAAATCGGCTACCGTGGAGCCGGCACCTTCGAGTTCCTCTATGAAGATGGCCGGTTTTACTTCATCGAAATGAACACCCGCGTGCAGGTCGAACACCCGGTAACCGAAATGGTCACTGGAGTGGACATTGTCAAGGAAATGCTCAGCATCGCCGCCGGCAACAAACTGTCGATTCGCCAAGAAGACGTTGTCATTCGCGGCCATTCGCTGGAATGCCGAATCAATGCCGAAGATCCGTCGAACTTCCTACCCAGCCCGGGTAAGGTCAAGCATTTCCATGCACCAGGCGGCAATGGCGTACGGGTCGACTCGCATCTGTACAGCGGCTATTCGGTACCACCGAACTACGACTCGCTGATCGGCAAGCTGATCACCTACGGGGCCACGCGGGACGAGGCCATGGCGAGAATGCGCAACGCATTGGACGAAATTGTGGTCGATGGCATCAAGACCAATATCCCGCTGCACCGGGATCTGGTTCGCGACCCTGGTTTCTGCAAGGGCGGCGTGAACATCCATTACCTGGAAAAGAAGCTGGGAATGGACAAGCACTGATTCGGTGCTGCGTCGACAAGGGCTGCCAATGGCAGCCCTTGTCGTTTCTGCCACGCTCAATATTGGATGCCGGCGCAGCTACGCAGTAAGCTCGCCCACTTTTTCGGACCGCAGCGCAATGGCGGTCGCTACTCCATGAGGTCTTTCATGTCCTGGTTACAACTTCGTCTCGCCATCTCTCCGGAACAGGCGCAAGCTCTCGAAGACGCGCTGTTGGGCGTCGGCGCGGTCTCGGTCACCTTCATGGATGCTGAAGACCAGCCTATATTCGAGCCTGATCTCGGCACCACGCCGTTGTGGTCGCATACCCACCTGCTGGCGTTGTTTGAAGGCGATGTCGACGAAGTCAACCTACTCGCCCACCTACAGCTATTGATCGAAGGCGAATTGCCCGCGCACCAGCTGGAGCGCATCGAAGACCAGGACTGGGAGCGCAGCTGGATGGACAACTTCCATCCGATGCGTTTTGGCCGCCGGCTGTGGATCGTACCCAGCTGGCACGCCGCGCCCGAGCCGGACGCGGTGAATCTGCTGCTCGACCCTGGGCTGGCCTTCGGCACCGGCACCCACCCCACCACCGCGCTTTGCCTGGAGTGGCTGGATGCACAGTCGCTTGAAGGCGCGCAGGTCCTGGATTTCGGTTGTGGTTCGGGGATTCTAGCCATCGCCGCTCTGCTGCTGGGCGCCAAGCAGGCGGTGGGCACCGACATCGACGTACAGGCCATCGAGGCTTCACGTGACAACGCCGGGCGCAACGCTATCGACCCGGCACGCTTTCCACTGTATCTACCCGAGCAGTTACCGGAGGGCCAGGCCGACGTGGTTGTCGCCAATATCCTCGCCGGCCCCCTGGTGGCGCTGGCACCACGGATCATCGAGCGGGTCAAACCCGGTGGCCGGCTGGCCTTGTCCGGAATTCTGGCCGAACAGGCCGAAGAAGTCCGTGCCGCCTACTCGGACCAGTTCGACCTCGACCCAACCGCGGAGAAGGACGGCTGGGTACGCATCACCGGTATCCGCCGCCCCTGAGACAAAGGAGGCATCGCGCTAGCATTACCGCGATGCCTCGATGTGCGACGCGTGTCGCCACTGCCGCTCATCGGTGCGCATGCGCTAGAATACCGGCATTTCCGCCGGACCAACGCATGACCAGCTTCGTCACCCAGTGCCCGCATTGTCGCACCAGCTTCCGCGTCAGCCGCGCCCAGCTCGCCGCCGCCCGTGGCGTGGTGCGTTGCGGAGCATGCATGGAGCTCTTCAATGCTGCTCGCCATCTACAGGGGGGCGATACGGCCAGTGACCTGAACTCAGGCTCAGCGGTCGCTGAGCATCAGCCCCTGCGAGCCCAAACGCCACTGACAAGTTCCACGGCAGACGAGAGCACGCTGTGGATCCACGATGATCTGGACTTGGACAGCCTGGATCTGGATGAGGAATTGGCAAAGCTCGAACGGCAGGAGCTGGAGCTGTCGCGCGAGTTCCTCGAGCTTCAGCCGCAAACCGGCAACGACCTGCGACGCCAAGGCCCATCAGCCGCCGACGACGAGGTCTGGGCTGAGCGGCTGTTGAGCGCGGAAACCGACACACCGACGGCGAACCACCGGACGCAGACGGAGCCGCCCTCCGTCAAGCCGAGCTCTTATGCAGCGGATTTGCGGTTCACTCCCGTTAGCGATGAGCGACCTGCTCCGCCAAGCCCGCTCGCGGCCCCTCGCGGCCCGCTAAACGAGCGACTCGATTCACAGGAACGCGTCGAGCCCGTCCTCGACGGTCTAATCGAGCCCGACGAGGAGACACTGAGCCCTACGTTTGCGAACCACGCCAAGGCTGAACACGAGTCCGAACCGAGACGCTCGTCAGATAAAGAGCGCGAAGAACCTTTATTCGAACTCGACGACGAGCCATTGCAGCTCGACTGGGAAGAGCATAAGCATCCCTGGGGACGCTGGCTGGGGTGGGGGCTCTTGAACCTGATCGCCCTGCTTGCGCTCGCGAGCCAGTACGTGGCCTACAACTTCGACGAGATAGCGCGGCAAAACGAATACCGCCCGTGGCTCGAGCGCCTCTGCCCTGCATTGGGTTGTGAATTGCCGCCCAGGGTCGATATCAGCCAGATAAAGAGCAGCAATCTGGTGGTGCGCAGCCATCCAGATTTCGCTGGAGCGCTGGTTGTCGATGCGATCATCTACAACCGCGCGTCTTTCACTCAACCATTCCCGCTGCTGGAAGTCCGCTTCGCCGATATCCAGGGGCAGACGCTGGCACAGCGCACCTTCAAACCCGGCGAGTACCTCTCCGGAGAGCTCGCCGGCCAGCGAGAAATGCCCTCGCAGATTCCCATCCACATCGCGCTGGATATTCTCGATCCAGGTACCAAAGCGGTAAATTACAGCCTGAGTTTCCGCTCGCCCGACTAACCATCCCTTCCTCCAAAACGCCATGTCGCACGCTGCCACCGGTCGCATCGGCGCCTCTATCACGGCGGGTTATATGCCAGAGGCTGTTCAGAATTTGTTCAGAACAGCCTTTAACCCGTCATCCGGAGCGGGTATTATGCACACCCTTTTTTGCTGTCCCGATCGACCTAACAAGCAGGCTCCAAGCAGGGAATCTTCATGTCAGCGGTACGCATCGGCCCCTACACCCTTCCAAATCGGTTGATACTAGCGCCCATGGCTGGCGTGACCGATCAGCCGTTCCGCCAGTTGTGCCGGCGCCTCGGTGCCGGCATGGTGGTTTCGGAAATGGTGACCAGTGATGTACGCCTGTGGAACAGTCGCAAGTCGCGTCTACGCTTGCTGCACGAGGGCGATCCTGAGCCGCGGTCGGTGCAGATCGCCGGGGGTGATCCTCAGATGCTGGCCGAGGCTGCCGTTCGTAACGTCGAGCTGGGTGCGCAGATCATCGACATCAACATGGGATGCCCAGCGAAGAAGGTCTGCAACAAGGCCGCTGGATCGGCGCTGATGAAAGATGAGCGACTGGTCCGCGAGATACTCGAGGCCGTGGTCGAAGCGGTTGATGTACCGGTGACGCTGAAGATCCGCACCGGGTGGGACAGGCAAAACAAGAATGGACTTACGGTGGCAAAGATCGCCGAGCAATGCGGAATCGCAGCGTTGGCGGTGCATGGCCGTACACGTGCCGATCTTTATACGGGCGACGCGGAATACGACACCATCGCGGCGATCAAACAGGCGGTATCGATTCCGGTGTTCGCCAATGGCGATATCGATACACCCTTTAAGGCAAGTCAGGTTCTTAAAGCCACAGGTGCCGACGCACTGCTGATTGGTCGTGCGGCCCAGGGGCGGCCCTGGATATTCCGCGAGATCAATCACTACCTCGCCACCGGAGAGCTGTTGGCTCCGCCGGATCTGGCCGAAGTCGAAAGCATCCTGCTGGAGCACCTGGGTGCGCTTCACACGTTCTACGGCGAGGTCATGGGCGTGCGGATCGCGCGCAAGCACGTCAGTTGGTACCTCGCAACACAACCCGGCGCGCGCGAATACCGTGGCCGGTTCAATGGTTTGGAAGACAGGGACGCGCAATGCGCCAGTGTTCGGGCATTTCTGGCCGAACGCCGAACAGGCCCTGATTCAGGGGATGGAAAAGGGGTGGCTGCATGACGCTGTTGAACGAAACACTGGTAACTGGAACATCATCCGTGAGCGACAACGTGAACCTCAAGCAACACCTCAACACACCGAGCGAAGCAGGCCAGACCCTGCGCGGTAGTGTGGAAAAGGCGTTGCACAACTATTTCGCCCACCTTGAAGGCGCAGACGTCACAGACGTTTACAACCTGGTGCTTTCCGAAGTAGAGGCGCCGCTGCTCGAAACCGTGATGAATTACGTAAAAGGCAACCAGACCAAAGCCTCCGAGCTGCTGGGCCTGAACCGCGGCACCCTGCGCAAGAAACTCAAGCAGTACGATCTTCTCTGACACAGCGGCAAGCTCCGAAGGAACGGTAGCAAGCCGTTCCACCTGGGGCTTCCCGCAGCAGCCTGTAGCTCCTAGGAAATGTCTATGACCGACCAAAGCACTCGCCTCCCCGTCCGCCGCGCGCTGATCAGCGTGTCCGACAAGACCGGCGTCGTTGAATTCGCCCGCGAGCTCGTCGCGCTCGGCGTCGAGATCCTGTCCACCGGCGGCACCTTCAAGCTGCTGCGTGAGAACGACATCGCTGCGGTAGAAGTCGCCGACTACACCGGCTTCCCGGAAATGATGGATGGCCGGGTGAAGACCCTGCACCCCAAAATCCACGGCGGAATTCTTGGCCGGCGCGATATGGACGGGGCGGTCATGGCCGAGCATGGCATCAACCCCATCGACCTGGTCGCAGTCAATCTCTACCCCTTCGCTGCTACCGTCGCCAAGCCTGGTTGCTCCCTGCCAGATGCCATCGAGAACATCGACATTGGCGGGCCGACCATGGTGCGCAGCGCCGCGAAGAACCACAAGGACGTCGCCATCGTGGTCAATGCCGATGACTACGCCAATGTCATCGAGAACCTGCAGAGCGGCGGCCTGACCTATGCCCAGCGCTTCGACCTGGCGCTCAAGGCCTTCGAGCACACCGCATCCTACGACGGCATGATTGCCAACTACCTGGGCACCGTCGACCAAAGCGCCGAAACGCTTTCCACCGAAGGCCGTAGTCTCCTGCCGCGCACTTTCACCACCCAGTTCGTCAAGGCGCAGGACATGCGCTATGGGGAGAATCCGCATCAAATCGCGGCGTTCTACGTCGAAACGGCCGATGAAGCCTGTGTCGCCACGGCCCGCCAGTTGCAGGGCAAGGAGCTGTCCTTCAACAACGTCGCCGACACCGACGCCGCCCTGGAATGCGTGAAGAGTTTCGTCAAGCCGGCCTGTGTCATCGTCAAGCACGCCAATCCCTGCGGCGTTGCCGTGGTACCGGACGACGAAGGCGGCATTCGCCAAGCTTACGAACTGGCCTACGCCACCGACAGCGAATCGGCTTTCGGCGGCATCATCGCGTTCAACCGAGAGCTGGACGGTGAAACAGCCAAGGCCATCGTCGAGCGTCAGTTCGTCGAGGTGATCATCGCACCGAGCATTTCTGCCGAGGCCCGCGACGTGGTCGCGAGCAAAGCGAATATACGTTTGCTTGCATGCGGTCAATGGCCAGCCGAGCGCGCGCCTGGCTGGGACTTCAAGCGCGTCAATGGTGGGCTGTTGGTACAGAGCCGAGACATCGGAATGATCAGCGAAGCCGACCTCAAGGTCGTGACCAAGCGCACACCCAGCGAGCAGGAAATTCATGATCTGATCTTCGCCTGGAAAGTAGCCAAGTTCGTCAAATCCAACGCTATCGTTTATGCCAAGAACCGTCAGACCGTAGGCGTTGGTGCTGGCCAGATGAGCCGTGTCAACTCCGCCCGTATTGCCGCGATCAAAGCTGAGCATGCCGGGCTGCCGGTTCCGGGCGCGGTAATGGCCAGCGATGCCTTTTTCCCCTTCCGCGATGGCATCGACAACGCTGCCAAGGCCGGCGTCACCGCGGTGATCCAGCCCGGCGGTTCGATGCGCGACGCCGAAGTGATCGCCGCTGCAGACGAAGCCGGCATTGCCATGGTATTCACCGGCATGCGCCACTTTAGGCACTAAAATCGGCCGCACTCGGACAGGCATCTGCGGCGTTGCCCAATTCTTCCCCCATGCTCATTGCCAGAAGGCAACTCCGCTGGGTGAAGAATCGGGCGCCTTGCATCTACCAGCCCGATCGCGACCTCGGTATTCGTAGGGTGGATAACGCTTCGCTTATCCACCAAGCGGGCTACCGGCCCGCCTCCATTGGGAGAGAGAAATGAACGTACTGATCATCGGCAGCGGCGGCCGGGAGCATGCGCTGGCGTGGAAAGTTGCACAGGATCCACGCGTCGAGAAAGTTTTCGTTGCCCCGGGTAATGCCGGCACCGCAACCGAAGCGAAGTGCGAAAACGTCGCCATCGACGTGCTTGCCATCGAACAGCTGGCAGACTTCGCCGAGCAAAACGTACAACTGACGATCGTCGGCCCCGAAGCCCCGCTGGTCAAAGGCGTGGTCGACCTGTTCCGCGCACGCGGTCTCGACTGCTTCGGGCCGACCGCCGCTGCCGCGCAGCTGGAAGGTTCCAAGGCCTTCACCAAAGATTTTCTGGCCCGCCACAAGATTCCCACGGCGGACTACCAGAACTTCACCGAGATCGAACCGGCTCTCGCCTATCTCCAGGAGAAAGGCGCGCCGATCGTGATCAAGGCCGACGGCCTGGCGGCTGGCAAAGGTGTGATCGTCGCCATGACGCTGGCAGAAGCCGAGGACGCCGTGCGCGATATGCTCTCCGGCAATGCCTTTGGCGATGCGGGTGCACGGGTGGTAATCGAAGAATTCCTCGACGGCGAGGAAGCCAGCTTTATCGTCATGGTCGACGGCGCCAATGTGCTGCCAATGGCCACCAGCCAGGACCACAAACGCGTAGGGGACGGCGACACCGGCCCGAACACTGGCGGCATGGGCGCCTATTCTCCGGCCCCGGTGGTTACCGATGAGATTCATCAGCGCGTCATGGACGAGGTCATCTGGCCAACCGTCGAGGGCATGGCGGCAGAGGGCAATGTCTACACGGGCTTTCTCTATGCAGGCCTGATGATCGACCGCCATGGCGCGCCCAAGGTAATCGAGTTCAATTGCCGCTTCGGTGATCCTGAAACCCAGCCGATCATGTTGCGCCTGCAATCCAGCCTGGTGCTGCTGGTCGAAGCAGCGCTGGCCAAGGCGCTGGACAAGATTGAAGCGCAGTGGGATCCGCGCCCGAGCCTGGGCGTCGTACTTGCCGCAGGTGGCTATCCTGGTGACTACGGCAAAGGCGCAGCGATTCGCGGCCTTGAATCCGCCGCCCAGTTGCAAGGCAAGGTCTTCCATGCCGGTACGGCTCTGAAAGACGGAGCGGTCACCACCTCCGGCGGCCGCGTGCTCTGCGCAACGGCCATGGGCGACACCGTGTCAGCAGCCCAGCAGAATGCCTATGCGCTGGCCGCTCGCATTGAGTGGGACGGCCACTTCTATCGCCACGACATCGGATATCGTGCCATTGCGCGCGAACAAGGCGAGAGCTGAGCGAGAAGATCGCCGCAATGCGCGCAACGGTCGAGCTTATCTTTCGTTGCGCACATTACCGGGGGTCTTTGCGATGGCTATAATCCATCGTCACACAGATGAAGGGACTTCAATCGTGCGTCGACTCTGGGTCGCCATTGCTTTTACCTTCAGTCTATTACTGGCTGCGTTGAGCGCATCCGCCGCGATCACCGAGCCATCCTCGCCTTCGGCAGTCATTGACGCCACGCAGGGGACAGAGCCCAACTGGCGATTGCTCATCGACCAATCAAACCGGCTCACCCTTGCGGAAATCCTGGAACAACGCACTCTGTTCCAGCGAATCGACCAACGCTCGTACGCCGCTCCGGCGAGCGACAACGCCGTCTGGCTACAGGTGAGTTTGCCCGCCTTCGCCCAGCCGAACTGGCTGTGGATTTTTGCCCCACGCGTGCAATATCTCGATTTTTATCTACTACGTGACGGCCAGGTCGAGCGCCATGTGGAAACCGGCGAGTTGCGGCCGCTGGAATCCCGCCCCTTGCCTACCCGCGCGTACCTGTTTTCCCTGCCCAACGACAACGTGCCTCGCGAAGCCTATATCCGGTTGCAGTCGTCACACCCAATCATGGCCTGGTTCCACACGGTAGATGAGATTGGGCTGGTCAAGCAGACGCGCCCGGCCTACCTGTTCGGGGCGCTGTTCGGCGCCCTCGCCTTGCTGATGATCTACAACCTGCTGCGCTTCGCCTATACCTTCAATTACTGCCATGTGTGGCTCGCCCTGCTGCACGGGGCGCTGCTGACCTGTGCCGTGGCGAACCTCGGACTGCTGGCGGTGTGGTCGCCAAAACTGATCTACAGCCAACCCCTGATTGCCGACATCGCGGCATTGGCGACCAGTCTTTCGCTGCTGGCCTTCACGTTCGGCTTCTTTCATCATCGCAGGACACCCTGGATTACCTGGCTGCTCGCATTGCAAGCGGGTCTCGTCAGCGCGTTGGCGGCGACCATACTGCTTACCGGTCAGCTCTGGTTCAGCTGGCTGATCTACGCCATGGTGCTGGCCACCGCCGTCAGCGTCACCGCGGTGGCTATCCACCATTGGCGGCAGCGCTATGACCCAGCCCGCCTGCTCGTCGCCGGGATGCTGTTGTTCAATGGCGGCTTCGTCTTCGTTCTGCCGATCCTGCTGGGTTTCAATCAATTCGATCCGGATTGGCTGACCGGCATCATGTTCAGCGTGGCCACGTGCTCCGGATTGATTCTCAGCTTCGCACTGCTCGAGCGGCAGCGTCAGATCCAATCCGACAGCCGCAATCAGCACACTGCCGAAGCGGTCACCAGTGCCGAGCTACGGACCAAGGCGGATTTCCTGGCAAAGATCAGCCATGAAATTCGTACCCCGATGAACGGGGTACTCGGCATGAGCGAGCTATTGCTCAGCACCTCGCTGTCGGCCAAGCAGCGCGACTATGTGCAGACGATTCATAGCTCCGGCAACGAATTGCTCAACCTGATCAACGAGATTCTCGACATCTCTAAACTGGAGTCCGGGCAGATCGAACTGGACGACGTGCAATTCGACCTCAACGCATTGATCGAAGACTGCCTGAGCATCTTCCGCGCCAAGGCCGAGCAGCAGAAAGTCGAGCTGATCAGCTTCGTCCAGCCGCAGATGCCGCACGTCGTTGAAGGCGACCCAACCCGCTTGCGCCAGGCCCTGCTGAACCTGTTGGAAAATGCCTTCAAGCAGACCGAAGAAGGCGAGGTGCTGTTGATAGCGGCGGTGGATGGTCATGAGGAGGCGCCGCGGCTGCGTATCACCGTACAGGACAGCGGACGACCGCTGGAAACACAAGAACGCGATGCCCTGCTCAATGCCGCCCTGGATAGCCGCGACTTCCTTGCCGCGACCCGCCACGGTGGCCGCCTCGGCTTGATTATCGCCAGACAGCTTGTCCACCTGATGGATGGCGAGTTCGGCATCCAGACCGGTGGCATCGCCGGCAATACGTTATGGATCAGCCTGCCGTTGGGCGCAGACATTTCGGAGCAACCCGGCAGTGATCTGGACAATCAGCTGAAAGGCTCGCGGCTCTTGGTAGTCGATGACAACGATACCTGCCGAAAGGTGCTCAGTCAGCAGTGCAGCAGCTGGGGATTCGAAGTCAGTGCGGTGGCCTCGGGCAAGGAGGCGCTGGCGCTTCTGCGCACCAAGGCGCATCTGCGCGAATATTTCGACGTGGTCCTGCTCGATCAGGACATGCCCGGCATGACCGGCATGCAACTGGCGAGCAGAATCAAGGAAGACTTCAGCCTCAATCATGACATTCTACTGATCATGCTGACCGGCATGAGCAACGCGCCGAGCAAGATCATCGCGCGTAACGCCGGGATCAAGCGCATCCTGGCCAAACCCGTTGCCGGCTATACTCTGAAGACCACCCTGGCGGATGAGCTGGCTCGTCGCACCAGCGCCATCGCGCGATCCGCGACGACCCAAGCCAGCACGCCACTTTCCGTGCCGGACGACTTCCGCATCCTGGTCGCAGAGGACAACAGTATTTCCACCAAGGTCATTCGAGGCATGTTGAGCAAGCTCAACCTCAATCCGGATACGGCCAGCAATGGAGAAGAGGCACTCGCAGCGATCAAGGAGCAACCCTATGATCTGGTGCTGATGGATTGCGAAATGCCGATCATGGACGGCTTCGAGGCCACCGCGCGGCTACGTGCCTGGGAGGCGTCCGAGGGCCGGCCGCGAACGCCAGTGGTGGCTCTTACCGCCCATATTCTCAGCGAACACCGTGAGCGTGCCCGCGATGCAGGGATGGACGGTCACATGGCCAAACCTGTCGAGATGTCCCAGTTGCGCGAGCTGATCGAGTACTGGGTCCGCATCAGGGAGGCGACAGCAGATCGATAGTCCGTACCAACGCTAACCACGCGCGCCGCTTCATGATTGCAACCCTAGTTGCCCGACGGTATGGACCGGACGTCGCTGATGATCAGCAGGCTTTCCGGTTGCTCAGGCATTCGTGAGACATCCAGGCGCAAGTCCTGAGCAGGTACCGCATAACTCATTCGACGGGTCAGCATGCGCAGCGCACTCGTCAGCAACGCGATTGCCAGAGGCTCCCCAGGGCAACGATGCCCGTTCGCGGCATCGCCGCCACCCTGAGTAATGAAATTGAATGCACCGCCATCCCAATTGGCGAAGCGCTCGGGTTGAAATGCCTCGGGTTGCGCCCAGAGTCGTGCGTCTCGATTGGTACCGTAGAGATCCAGCAACACCCGCGTGCCTTTCGGAAAATGGTAGCCCTTCCATTCGAAATCCCTCCGCACACGCGCCGCCGTGAAGGGGAAGAAGGCGTGAAGCCGCCGGACTTCCTGTGCAAAGAGCTCCAGCGCAGCGTTTTCTTGCTGAAGCCGTTGACGCCATTGAGGGTGTGCCAGTAGTTCCAGCGCCGCATAGATGACGAATCGTGTCACCGCCACGATCGGACGCAGGAGATTGAGCATTTCCACTGCAGCGACCCGCTCTTCCAGCGCCACCCCGTCAAGATCGAGGTACCGAGCGACCACTGCCAGCGGCCGGGTCTCATCAACCACCAGCGTTCCGGCGCGCACACGGCTGACCAGATCAATCATCCAGCTTTCGGCCTCCTTACGGGCCTTGCGCGCACGCCAATGACGCGCACCGACTCCACCGGCCCCATCTATCATTGCAGCCAGTTGATCACGACGATGCGTTAGCTCGCCTTGCGCAAGTGGCACCCCTGCCCAGTCGCACGCAGCATGCGTGAAAATCGCCTGCACCTCGGGCATGAGCACCACGCGATCACACTGTTGCCAAGTCTCGATGGCTGCCTGCCAATTGGCCTCGCTCAGCCGCACCAGATCGGCCACCGCCGCCTCGGTCAGTAGCGAGAGGAAAAGCTGCTTGCGATGCCGATGAGCCTGGTCATCGAGCCCCTGCACGCCACCCTGGCCGAACAGCGTTTTCTGCAGCATGCGTGGCGCTGCGCGCTCACGTTGAAAAAGCTGCTCGTCATAGAACAGTTTCGCCGCCTCCTCGCCTCGCATACATATGGTGTTCTGCATCAGTAGACGAACCTGGAACAGGTCCGATCCGAGCCGCTGGCAGCGGCTGGAAATGAACGAGTAACCTTCGCCAAGCAACGACAGCGAACTTTCCGCCTGTGAGTCGCGCGGGATATCCGGCATAAGTACACCCCTATGGATTGGATTTGTCGGTGGACCTCATACGGTTGCCCAGGTGCCCTTGCGCCCCGCAATTGAAAGAGAATGAACAAATCGCGCGGTCCGCTGCCGATAAAAGACCGGCCGAATTATTCCGCGACGGGTGTTTCATCCAATTGTCCGAACCTTCGCTTCGAGGCAAATGCCGTCGCCAAGGAGCCCATGCAATGATGAAGAGGAGCGATGTCGCCTGGACTCTTGTCGGCATCATGGCGGTACTGCTTTCCGGCTATTTGCTCTATCAGGAGATACGTAATCTTTCGCTGGCTGAACTCACCGACAGCCTTGAGGCCATCAGTCATCGCAACTGGCTGCTGGCAGGACTTGCAACACTTGGCGCCTACAGTGCATTAGCCTGGTACGACCGAATCGCCATCGCTCATCTCGGCAAGAGCATCTCATGGTGGTTCATCACGCTCTGCTCGTTCACCACCTACGCCCTGGCGCACAACGTAGGGGCATCGGTGTTTTCCGGTGCGGTCGTGCGCTACCGCGCGTACCGCAGTAAAGGGCTTACCCCCCACGAAATCGGCGTGCTGATCGTGTTCTGTTCGCTGACGTTTCTCCTCGGCATTCTGATTGCGGGCGGGATTGTATTGATCCTACGGCCGGACTTGCTGAACAGGCTCATCGAGGCCGATCCATGGCTATCGACCTCGATTGGCGCGTCGCTGTTGTGCCTGGTTGGCCTTTATGTGATTGGCGCCTGGCGACACTTCGCGCCGATGCACATAGGCAAGTGGCGAATCACTTATCCGCGCCTGCCAATCGTCGGTCGCCAGTTGATCGCCGCACCGCTGGAGCTCGCCTGCGCTGCTGCCATAATCTACTTCGCCCTTCCCGAGGCGCAGAACCCCGGTTACCTGGTAGTGTTCGGGGTGTTTCTCGGTTCCTTCTCGCTCGCGTTGCTATCCCACGCACCTGGAGGGCTCGGCGTGCTCGAGGTGACGTTTCTCGCCGCCCTGCCGGAACTGCCCACCGCGGATGTACTGGCGGCGCTGATCGTATTCAGGGCGTTCTACTTGTTGGTGCCATTTGCCCTTGCGATTATGGTGGTAGCGATATTCGAAACGACGCAATGGTCGCAGCGACGGCGCAAAGCTACCGTCGGTCAATAACCTGCTGTCGCGAACACCACCATTGCACTATGGCTATGCGTGCGTTGCCGAGCGATCATTCGGCCTCTTCCGAAACGAAACCGAGCACATGACCGATACCCGTACCAACCCACCCGGCCCCGAGCAGCCGGCCGAGCACAAACCTCGGCCCTTGATCGACCTGGCTATAAGCATCGTCATTCCGTCATTGATTCTGATGAAACTGAGCGGCGAACATCGTCTCGGCGCAGACGGTGCTCTCTTGCTGGCGCTGGCCTTTCCGCTCGGCTGGGGGTTGTTCGAGCTGGCGAAATACCGCAAGTTCAACTGGATCGCGCTCCTGGGCCTGGTCAGCGTGCTGCTGACCGGAGGCATCGGCCTGCTACAGCTCGACCCTCAATGGCTGGCCATCAAGGAGGCGATGATTCCCGGCGTCATCGGCATCGTCGTGTTAGCGTCGACCCGAACTCGCTTTCCATTGATCCGCACGCTGCTTTACAACCCCAAGGTGCTCAACGTCGAGAAAGTTCACGAACAGCTCGAACGCAACGGGCAGACCGCTCACTTCGAAACACGGCTGCTGCGTGCCACCTACTTTCTTAGCGGCACTTTTTTCTTTTCGTCCTTCATGAACTACGTGCTGGCCAAATGGATCGTAAACAGCCCGGCCGGTAGCGAGGCGTTCAATGCCGAGCTCGGACGCATGACCTTGCTCAGCTATCCGATGATCGCGATCCCGAGTATGGCGATGATGATGGCCATCTTCTACTACCTCTGGCGTACCATCCATGGTCTGACCGGACTGCGCCTCGAGGACATCATCGCAGCCCATACGCATGCCGATCGGCCTGACAAAGATATCTGACCGCTCACCTCGACATCAGCAGCATCCACAATGGCAGGCTGATCGCCGCGAGCAGGGTCGAGAGAAACACGGTCGAGCTGACCGCGCGGGTATCTTCCTGATTGATCACGAAGGCCAATACATTGACCCCACTTGGGCAGGCCGCGAGCAGCACCAGCACGCTGCGCGCCTCGTGGTTCAGACCGGGCAACAGTCCTCCCAGATACCACACCAGTAACGGAAACAGGCCTAACTTGACCAGGGTGAGCGCCAATGCCGTACCGCTGGGGCGCAGGCGATAACGTGACAGACTGATGCCCAGCACGATCAATGCACAGGGCAAGGCCGCCTGGGCCAGCCAGTCAGCCACGCGCCACAACGGTTGCGGCAACTCGAGGCCCGAGACGCTCAGCAAGGCGCCCAATGAGAGGCCCACAATAAGCGGGTTGGCAAGATTTTTCAGCAGCGCAGCGCCATTGACTTTCTGACCTGAGCCGAAAGCGTTGTAGAAGCTTTGCAGTGAAAACAAAATCAGGCTATGGAACACCAAAATGGCAAACACGTACACCAGGCTTTCCGACCCGAGCAGCGTAGTCACCAGTGGGATCCCGACCAGCACGTTATTGGAGTAGGCTGCCGTCAGTCCAAGCGGTGATGCGCGCCCGAGCAGGCGGTGTGCAACTAGCCCTACGAGTACGAAGATGGCCAGCACTGGCCCGAAATATCCCAGCAACAGCATGGGCGACATCCCGTCGCTCAGCTGCGCCCGAGCGATACCGGAGAACAGGACCGCCGGCATGAAAAGTTTGAAGGTGATATTGGCAAGCCCGGTCGCCGCTTCGCCAGCGAGCCAGCGTCGCCAGCCCAGCAGATAGCCGAGCATGATCAAGCCAAAGATCGGCAGAATTGCCTGGAACACGACCACGCGGCTTCTCCAGCAACCGGCGCGACGTCATGCCGCCCCGAAAAAAGGCCGCAAAGAATACTCCGAGTCGCAATCCAGATCACCCAATAGCGCGCGACCATCGCGCCATAGGCCAATCGGCCTTAGGGCCTCTGCCAGTCAGGCTTGAGAATGCTGCACGGTGCCAGCGGCGGTACCTGTCTCTCCTGCCGCCAGTACATCGAGCACAACCGACAGATCGTCACGCCAATCGTGCGTATCGATACCGAAGGTAGCTTCGAACTTGCCGCAGTCGAGCACCGACCACGCGGGTCGGCGCGCGGGCGTCGGGTACTGTGCCGTCGTGATCGAGGACACCTGCGGCTGCTTGGCCAGCATGCCTTTGGCCTCAGCCTGACGAAAAATCTCCACCGCGAAATCGAACCACGTGCAAGGTGATCGGCCGCTGTAGTGATAAAGCCCCCAAGCAAGCGTGCCTTCCCGTGAATAACGTTGGGCCAGTTGCAGTAGTACATCCGCAATACCGCCGGCCTGTGTAGGACAACCAAACTGATCAGCGACGACCGAGAGCGAGTCGCGTTGGTGCGCCAGGCGCAGCATCGTTTTGACAAAGTTGTGGCCATGCGCGCCATATACCCAACTGGTCCGCAGGATCAAATGTTCATTCAACACAGCCTGGATGGCGGCTTCGCCTGCCAGCTTGCTGGCGCCGTAAACGCCTGTTGGTGAGACCTGATCTTCTTCGCGATAAGGCTCACGGGCTTCGCCGGAAAACACGTAATCGGTGGAAATATGCAGCAAGGGAATAGCGAGTCGCCGGGCGGCTTCAGCAAGCCTCGCGGCACCGTCACGGTTGACCGCGTAAGCCTGCTCGCTGTGTGTCTCGGCGTTGTCCACGTGGGTGTAGGCAGCCGCGTTGATGATCAACCCCGGCTTGAGCTGGTCGACAACGCCCGCAATCTGATCAGCATCGGTGATGTCCAGTTGCGCACGAGTCATGCCAAGCGCCTCGAGACCATACGCATGAGCACGGTCTACCAACTCGTGACCAACCTGGCCACCGGCTCCGCATACAAGGATTCGCATCTGGTTATCGCCTCATTCAAAGCTTATCGGTAACGGCAAGCATGGATTGTAAAACAGATTCAACACAGTGAATCGCGCCAGAACTACCGAGATAGCGCGGTCCATGCTTCGTTCAGGCCAGCATAAACGAATTTTGTTCCGCCAAAGTGAAACTAAGAATTATTGGCGGGCCGGACATCATCAGTGGCGATCAAAACGCGCAATGCTAGCACGGGTGAAACTCAGGGCCTGCTACGAGGACCAAACAGGACAGGCGTCGTCGCGCAGAACATCTCGGCGCGAGATCTTGCGGGCCCGCATCGTTCTACCGGCACGAGGAAAGCCATCATGCCCAGAGGTGAAAAGTCCAAATACACCGACAAACAGCAACGCAAAGCCGAACATATCGAAGAGAGCTATGAGGAGCGTGGGGTACCGGAGAAAGAAGCCGAAGCCCGAGCCTGGGCCACGGTCAACAAGCAATCAGGCGGTGGCGAGCGCAAGGGAGGTTCTGGCCAAAAGAAAAGCGAGACAACCAAGCGTGCCGACCGCAAGGATTCGGCGCATCGGGCAGCTAAAGCTCGTTCCGGCGAGTCACCGAACAAAGGCTCGGCACGCAGTAACCGCTCAGGCAGCACTTCGCTCGCCGACCTCACCCGCGACGAGCTGATGCAGAAAGCGCGTGAGCGTGACGTTCACGGTCGTTCGAAAATGCGCAAGGACGAGCTAATCAAGGCGCTCAGCTGAAGGAATTCCTATGCAAGATCCTGATCCAGGGGATGACGGAACGCCAAGTCCGATTCCCGAACCCGAGCGCAAGGAACCTGGCGAGCCGGTTCCCATCGAAGAACCCGGTAAGCCGGAGCGCCCGGAGAAAAGCGAGGCTGGCTAAAACTCTCCACCTCCACTCCTATTGGATAGAGCTCTAGGTCCAGCGAGACGCCGACAGGCGCAACGACCAGCGTGGCTGGACAATAACTACCTATATATTTTAAGGAGACCGTGATGAGCTACGTTCAACTGAGCGACAAACAGACTCTGCGCGAGCGCGCCCGCCAGCATGTCGAAAATGGTGCGGTGACTGAAAGCTACTCGGCTGATCGCGACACCGTGATCAATCTGCTCAACGAGGCACTGGCCACCGAGCTGGTCTGCTACCTGCGCTACAAACGCCACTACTATATGGCCACCGGCCTGAAATCAAGCGTTGCCGCCGATGAGTTTCTCGAGCACGCCAATGAAGAGCAGGAGCATGCCGACCGGCTCGCCGAACGCATCGTGCAGCTAGGCGGCGCACCGGACTTCAACCCGGACAGCCTATCCGAGCGCGCGCATGCCCAATATGCCGAGGGCAACGGCCTACGCGACATGGTCTTTGAAAATCTGGTTTCCGAGCGCATCGCCATCGACAGCTATCGTGAAATCGTTCAATACCTTGGCGACAAGGATCCAACCACGCGACGGATCTTCGAAGATATCCTCGCCCAGGAAGAAGAGCACGCCGACGATATGGCCAGCCTGCTCGATGGCATGAACTGAGCGCTTCGACATGTTCACAAGCGCGGCGGACACTGGATAAAAAAAAGGCCACCCTGGGGTGGCCTTAAAAAGGAAAGAGAGTACTGCTCAGCCGGCAGCTGCCGGGCGCATGTAGGAGATCGGTGCGGTCTGGGAGTCAGTGAACGTGACCATTTCCCACGCGTCCTTCTGTTCCATCAAGGCGCGTAGCAAACGATTGTTCAATGCATGTCCGGATTTAAAGCCGCGGAATTCGCCGATCAAGCTGGTACCCAACAAGTAGAGATCACCGATTGCATCGAGAATCTTGTGCTTCACGAATTCGTCCTCATACCGCAGACCGTCTTCGTTAAGCACATGGTCTTCATCGACCACGATCGCATTTTCGACACTGCCACCCAAGGCCAGGTTGTGCGAGCGGAGGAATTCGATGTCGCGCATGAAGCCGAAGGTTCGCGCACGGCTGACTTCCTTGACGAAGGAAGTACTGGAGAAGTCCACACTGGCGGTCTGGGTGCGACCACGGAATACCGGATGGTCGAAATCGATCTCGAAACTCACCTTGAAACCTTCGAACGGCAGGAACGTAGCGCGCTTGTCGCCATCCTCCACCGAGACTTCGCGAATGATACGGATGAACTTCTTGGGGGCGTCCTGCTCCTGCAGGCCGGCCGATTGAATCAAGAATACGAAGGGGCCAGCGCTACCGTCCATGATCGGCACTTCCGACGCTGAAAGCTCGACATAAGCATTGTCAATGCCAAGTCCAGCCATCGCCGACAGCAAATGCTCCACCGTGTCGACCTTGACCTCGCCGCTGACCAGCGTTGTCGACATGGTCGTTTCGCCAACGTTCTCGGCCCGGGCGGCGATTTGTACCGGCGGGTTGAGATCGGTGCGACAGAACACGATTCCGGTGTCCACGGGTGCCGGCTTCAGGGTCAGGTATACCTTCTCCCCCGAATGCAGGCCGACGCCAGTGGCGCGAATGATGTTCTTTAAGGTGCGTTGTCTGATCATGGCTTGGTTTCGCTATTGCGCTGTTGCGAATGGTTTCCAACAAAGGTGGCGATCATAGCAGAACCCCTGTTTGCTGAATACCAATCACCCCAATACTGCCGATGCATTCAATCAATCAGCCTGACGACGCAGGAAAGCCGGAATATCGAGATAGTCCAGGTCCTCCTGTGGGTTCATTTTCGCCGCCGTGGCCGCTGCATGAGCCTGATTGCGCATGACGGTCGGGCGATCCAGATCACGGTAGTTCACCGCTGCTTGATCCTGACGCGGCGCGGGCGCGGCCTGAGGGGCTACGGCAGCGGTCTGCAACGTGTTGTCGACGACCTTGACCGGCTTTTCGTTGCGCGGACCAAGGCCAGTCGCGACCACGGTAACGTGCAACTCGTCGAGCATATCCGGATCGATAACGGCACCGACCTTGACGGTCGCCTCGTCGGACGCGAAGGCTTCGATGATCTCGCCCACCGCAGCGTACTCACCGAGGGACAAATCCAGACCGGCGGTAATATTGACGAGGATGCCGCGGGCGCCCTGCAGGTTGACGTCTTCCAGCAGCGGGTTGCGAATCGCCGCCTCGGTCGCTTCGCGAGCGCGATTGGGTCCGGTTGCGCAGCCGGTGCCCATCATGGCCATGCCCATCTCGCCCATAACGGTCTTCACGTCGGCAAAGTCGACGTTCATCAGGCCGGGGCGCTGCATGATGTCGGAGATGCCGCGTACAGCACCGGTGAGCACGTCGTCCGCCTTGGCGAAGGCGGCCAGCAGGCTCGCATCCTTGCCCAGGATGGTCAGTAGCTTCTCGTTGGGGATAGTGATCAGCGAGTCGACGCACTCCGACAGCTGGCGGATGCCTTCGTCGGCGACCTGCATGCGACGACGGCCTTCGAACGGGAACGGACGGGTCACGACTGCAACGGTGAGAATGCCCATTTCCTTGGCAACCGAAGCGATGACCGGCGCGGCGCCGGTGCCGGTGCCGCCACCCATGCCAGTGGTGATGAACACCATATCGGCGCCCTGCAGCACCTCGGCGATGCGCTCGCGGTCATCCATCGCGGCCTGACGACCGATGTCGGGATTGGTGCCTGCACCCAAACCCTTGGTAATGGCGGAACCCAACTGCAGCACGGTTCGTGCTTCGATTTTCTTCAGCGCCTGGGCATCGGTGTTGGCGCAGATGAATTCCACGCCTTCAACGTTGTTGCGCACCATGTGATTGACGGCATTGCCGCCGCCTCCGCCTACGCCAATGACCTTAATCACTGCACTTTGCGGGGTATGATCTACGAGTTCGAACATTTCCCTCTCTCCTTCCAGCTTTCTAGTTTTAGGTACAGCCGCACTGCTCAGAAATTGCCCTGGATCCAGCTCTTGAGCCGGTCCACGACAGATGTTTTGGGTTCTTCGGCGAAATGGCCGAGACCGGACATGGAGACGCCATCGGTCTGCTTACGCATCCCGTACAGCAACAGGCCCACGCCCGTTGAATAGATGGGGTTGCGGACTACATCGGTGAGTCCATTGACGCTGTGCGGTACGCCCAGGCGCACCGGCATGTGAAAGATTTCCTCGGCCAGCTCGACGGCACCTTCCATCTTCGCTGTGCCGCCGGTGAGAACGATCCCTGCCGGGACCAGATCCTCGTAGCCGCTGCGACGCAGTTCAGCCTGGATCAGTGTGAAGAGCTCGTCGTAACGCGGTTCCACGACTTCGGCTAGTGCCTGGCGCGAGAGTTCCCGAGGCGGACGATCACCGACGCTCGGTACCTTGATGGTTTCGCCTGGCCCGGCCAGCTTCGCCAGTGCGCAGGCATAACGGATCTTGATTTCCTCGGCGTACTGCGTCGGCGTACGCAGCGCCATGGCGATGTCATTGGTGACCTGGTCACCGGCAATTGGGATGACCGCGGTATGCCGGATCGCGCCTTCGGTGAAGATGCAGATGTCGGTGGTGCCGCCGCCGATATCCACCAGGCAGACGCCCAGCTCCTTCTCGTCGTCGGTCAGCACGGCATGCGCCGAGGCCAATTGCTCGAGGATGATGTCATCCACTTCGAGCCCACAGCGACGCACGCATTTCTCGATGTTCTGTGCCGCATTGACGGCGCAGGTCACCACATGAACCTTGGCTTCCAAACGCACGCCGGACATGCCCAGCGGCTCGCGAACGCCTTCCTGGTTATCGATCACATAATCCTGCGGCAGAGTGTGTAGCACCCGTTGGTCCGCCGGGATGGCCACGGCTTGCGCGGCGTCCAGCACGCGTTCGAGGTCGGCGCTGCTGACTTCGCGGTCGCGGATGGCAACGATTCCGTGAGAATTGAGGCTGCGTATGTGATTGCCAGCCAGACCGACGAACGCGGAATGGATACGACAGCCTGCCATCAGCTGGGCTTCCTCGACAGCGCGCTGGATCGACTGAACGGTCGATTCGATATTGACCACCACGCCTTTCTTCAACCCGCGCGATGGATGGGTGCCGATCCCGACGATCTCGAGCTCGCCGTCCGGCGTCACTTCGCCCACCAGCGCCACCACCTTGGAGGTGCCGATATCGAGACCGACGATCATCTTGCCGCTTTGCACGCTAGACATGTGTTTCATTCCTCAATTCTTCGCAACGACGGGTTCATCCGTCGTGGTCGGACTCGGCTCGCGCCATGCCACAGCCAGGCCGTTGGCGTAGCGGAGGTCGATCCGCGCAATTCTGTCGCTCTCCTGCGCCAGCTCTTGCTGGTAAATGGCAGTGAAGCGCCGCATTTTTTCGATTATCTGGTCTCTTCCCAGCAACAGCTCGACGCCCTGCTTGGTCGTCACGAACCAGCTGCCCCGTGCTCGCAACTCCAGGCGAGCGATGGAAAAACCGAGCGGCCGCAGCATCTGGCTGAGCATCTGGTACTGCTGCATGACCCGCTGCTGGGCCCGCTTCGGACCATGCAATTGCGGCAAGTGTTCATACTGAGTCAGATCATTGGGTGCAAAGGCCTGGCCATTGTTGTTCAACAATGACTCATCGCCCCAGCGAGCGACCGGTAGCTGTTCGTCGAGACGCACCAGGACCTCATCCGGCCAAATCCGACGCACCTCGACATGGGCAATCCACGGCATCTGCTCAAGGTCGTGACGCAATGCGTCGAGATCAACCTTGAAGAAACTGGCCTCGACGAACGGTGCCATGCGCGCCTGCACAGCCTGCTGATCGACATAGGTCAGTTCGCCCCGAACACTGACCTTGGCGATCGGCCGATCAGCATAGGGCGCGAGACGCTGACCCAGCTCGTAAAGCCCCACGACCAGGGTCACCAGCAATACCGGCCACAGGACACGCTTGAAGGAACTCAGGCTGGGCCGTGGCAAGCGCGCCGAAAGCGGCTCACGTTGCACCAGGCGGCTCGCGCCCCGCTGCGCCGGCTTGCGTGACGCACGGCCGGTGGTGGGTTGCGAGTGACGCAGCGTGGTGATCATGGCTCAGTTCCCTACCGTCAGGCTGGCATCAAGAATGGCCAGCACCAGCTGCTGGAAATCCAGCCCCGCAGCACGCGCCGCCATCGGCACCAGGCTGTGATCGGTCATCCCCGGCACGGTGTTCACTTCCAGCAGCCAGAAAGCGCCGGCACTGTCCTGCATGACATCGACACGGGCCCAGCCCTGGACCCCTACGGCTTCGCAGGCACGCGCGGAGAGATCTTTGAGTTCCTGCTCTTTGACCACGTCCAAACCGCAGGGAATGCGGTACTGGGTATCGTTGGCCACGTACTTGGCGTCGTAGTCGTAGAAGGTGTGAGGGGTGCCCAGACCAATCGGTGGAAGTACTGCGCCGCGCAGCGTGGCGATGGTAAATTCAGGCCCCTGGATCCATTGCTCGACCAGCACCTGAGCATCGTAGGCACTCGCTGCGCGCCAGGCAGCGATCAGCTCAGCGATGCCGCCAACCTTCGCCATACCGATGCTGGAGCCTTCATGCGCCGGCTTTACGATCAATGGAAAGCCCAGCGTTTCTGCTGCGGCTTGGCAATCAGCCTCGCTCGCCAGCACGGCATGCCGCGGCGTGGGCAGGCCGAGGCTCTGCCAAACCTGCTTGGTACGCAGTTTGTCCATGGCCAGCGCCGAGGCGAGGATGCCGCTACCGGTATAGGGAATCCCGGCGCATTCGAGCAGGCCCTGCATGCTGCCGTCCTCACCGCCGCGCCCGTGCAGTACGATGAATGCACGGTCGATGTGCTCACTGCTCAGGCGCGTCAGCAGGTCTTCACCGACATCGATGCCGAACGCATCGACGCCCGCAGCCTGCAACGCAGCTAGCACCGCGGCGCCAGATTTCAAGGACACCTCGCGCTCGGCGCTCTTGCCGCCGAAGAGCACGGCAACCCGGCCGAATGCCTGGGGATCACGAGTCGATTGCAGGGCAGTCATTCGCTTTTCCTCGTGGCGCTTGTATCGCCAGCAAACAGGGGGCTTTTGATGAGTTGGGGGGCCAATCCGCCGATATCGCCAGCGCCCTGGCAAAGCAGGATGTCGCCCGGGCGCAACAGCGGTTTGACCAACGGGGCGAGCTCGATACCCCGCTCGATATAGATCGGGTCGAGTTGCCCGCGCTGACGGATGCTGTGCGCCAGATGACGACTGTCGGCGCCCGGAATGGGCTCTTCGCCGGCCGGATAAACCTCCATCAGCAGCAGCACGTTGGCGTCGTTCAGCACTTGCACGAAGTCGTCGTACAGATCGCGGGTCCGGCTAAAGCGATGGGGTTGATAGACCATGACCAGTCGGCGCTCGGGCCAACCGCCACGAACCGCCTGGATCACGGCAGCCACTTCACGCGGGTGATGGCCATAGTCATCGACCAGCATCACGCTGCCGCCGTCCACCGGCAGCTCGCCATAAACCTGGAAGCGCCGGCCGACGCCACCAAACTGCGACAACCCTTGAACGATGGCCTCGTCGTCGATGCCTTCATCGGTTGCGATGGCGATGGTGGCAAGGGCATTGAGCACGTTGTGGTTGCCTGGCATGTTGACCGAGACATCGAGCGCATCGAAACCATCGCGCAGTACGGTGAAGTAGGTGCGCATCCCTTCCTGGCGGATATTGATGGCCCGTACGTCAGCATCTTCACGGGTACCGTAGGTGGTGATGGGTCGACCCACCTGAGGAATGATCTCGCGCACCACCGGATCATCCACGCAAAGCACAGCCAGTCCGTAGAACGGCAAGTTGTGCAGGAATTCGACAAAGGTCCGCTTCAGCTTGCCGAAGTCACCGCCGTAGGTGCTCATGTGGTCGGCATCGATGTTGGTCACGACCGCGACCATCGGCTGTAGATGCAAGAAGCTGGCGTCGCTCTCATCGGCTTCGGCAATCAGGTAGCGGCTGGTGCCAAGCTGGGCATTGGTACCCGCTGCGGTCAGACGACCGCCAATGACGAACGTCGGATCCAGCCCGCCGGCGGCGAACACCGAAGCCAGCAGGCTGGTGGTCGTGGTTTTGCCGTGGGTGCCGGCGACAGCGATGCCGTGACGATAGCGCATCAATTCGGCGAGCATCTCGGCGCGAGGCACCACAGGAACCCGCTGCTCAAGGGCGAACGCTACCTCGGGATTGGCCGCGTTTACCGCACTGGAGACCACCAGTACATCAGCCCCGGCTACGTTGCCGGCCTGATGGCCGATAAAGATCTGCGCACCGAAATTCTGCAGGCGCTCAGTGCTCGCGGAGGCTTTCAGATCAGAACCTGAGACATCGTATCCAAGGTTGAGCAGCACTTCGGCGATACCGCACATGCCGACGCCGCCAACCCCGACGAAATGAATCCGGCGAATACGGCGCATGCGCCGGACTTCAGCCTTGACCGCTGCTGGGGACTTAGCCATGCGCCACCTCCAGGCAGATATCGACGACAGTGCGGGTGGCATCCGGTCGAGCCAGGCGACGTGCCGTGGCTCCCATGGCTTTGAGTTTTTCCGGCTGCATCATTACCTCGGTCAGCTGCGCGGCCAGCACGGCAGCATCGGTTTTTGCTTGGGGGAGAAGAACGGCTGCGCCCTCCTTCGCCAGGTACTCGGCGTTGCGGGTCTGGTGATCGTCGATCGCATGCGGCAGCGGCACCAGAAAAGCCGGCAATCCGGCCGCCGCCAGTTCACATACGGTCAGGGCGCCAGCGCGGCAGATCACCAGATCGGCCCAGGCGTAGGCACGTGCCATGTCCTTGATGAAGGGGGCAACTTCGGCCTCGATCCCCGCAGCGACATAGCGCTCCCGTGTGAGATCGGCGTGCTGCTTGCCGGCCTGATGGAACACTTCGGGACGCAACTCCTCTGGCATCTGGCCGAGCGCTTCCGGCAGTAGTTTGTTCAAGGGTTCGGCACCCAGGCTGCCCCCCAGCACCAACAGTCGAGGCCTACGGCCGAGCAGCGTCTGCCTGGGCGTTTCGAGAAACAGCTCGTGACGCACCGGATTGCCGGTCGTACGCCGCTTGGCGCTCTCGCTGAAGGTATTCGGGAAAGCCTCGCAGACCCGCTGCGCAAAAGGCACCAGGCTACGGTTGGCGGTTCCAGCGACGGCGTTCTGCTCATGGATGATCAGCGGCACCCCGGCAAGCTTCGCTGCCAGGCCACCGGGACCGGTCACGTAACCACCGAGCCCCAGCACGCAGACCGGCTTGATGTCGCGCATGATGCGCCGTGCCTGACCGAGCGAACGCAGCAGCTGGAACGGCGCCTTGAGTAGAGAAACCAAGCCTTTGCCGCGCAGACCACTCACTTGAATCAGATGCAACGGCAAACCTGCTGCGGGAACCACTTCGTTTTCGATGCCGCGAGGCGTTCCCAGCCAGTGCACGCTGTAGCCGCGACTTTGAAATTCGTGGGCGCAGGCCAGAGCCGGGAACACGTGTCCACCAGTTCCGCCAGCCATGATCAGCACATTAGCGCCCATGGATGGCCTCCTTGCCCTTCAGCACAGGCACTTCGGCAAAATCATCTTCGCTGAACTCAGCGTCTTCGCTGCCCAGTACGGTGCGGCTCTCCCACTCGATGCGCAGCAGCAACGCCACGCTGGCGCAGGTGACAACCAGCGAGCTGCCGCCATAGCTGAGGAACGGCAAGGTGAGCCCCTTGGTCGGCAACAAACCGATGTTCACACCGACATTGATCAGAAACTGTCCGAGCCAGAGGAACGCCACACCCCAGGCGATATAAGCCGCGAAGAACTGCCGTGCTCGCTCGGCCGCCAGCCCGATGTACAAGGCGCGCACCCCCACAAAGGCGAACAGCAGAACGGTCAGGAGCGCCCCAACCATACCCAGCTCCTCGGCCAGGACGGAAAAGACGAAATCGGTATGGGCTTCGGGCAGATAGAACTGCTTCTGGACGCTGTTGCCCAGCCCGACGCCCAGCCATTCGCCACGGCCGAACGCGATCAGGGCCTGGGTCAATTGATAGCCGGAGCCGTACTGGTCGGCCCAGGGATCGGTGAAGGTAATCAGCCGCTGCAGGCGGTATTCCTGAGTCTGCACCAGAATGAATACCGCGCCGACAGCCAGCAGGACCAACAGGCTGAACCGGATCAAACCGACCCCGCCGAGAAAGAGCATCGCCACCGCCGCGCCCATCATCACAACGGTCGCACCGAAATCTGGCTCGAGCAGAAGCAGCATTGCCATCGGCAGCAACACCAGAAACGGCTTGAGGAAGCCCCACATACTCTCGCGCACTTCCTGTTGTCGGCGCACAAGGTAGCCGGCGAGGTAAACCACGACGAAGAGCTTGGCCAGCTCGGAAGGCTGCACGTTGAAGGCGCCGAAGCCGATCCAGCGCATGGAGCCGTTGACCTCGCGGCCGATGCCCGGAATCAATACAAGGATCAGTAGCGCGAAAGCGCCCAGCAGTAGCATCCAATCCAGCCGTTGCCAGGCTGACAGCGGCACCAGCAGCACAGCAGCGGCTGCGACCAGACCAAGCAGCAGATACACCAGATGACGGACCATGTGATACATCGAGTTGCCGGTATTTACAGCGGCGACTTCGGAAGATGCCGAGGTGATCATGACCAGACCCAAGCCCAGAAGAGCCAAGCAGCCGGCGAGCATCGGAAAATCAAGATCCACACCTCGACGGCCGAACAGCGGCGATGGTGCGTTGCGCAGGAACGAGAGCATCAGCTGAGCGCCCCCACCGCAGCGGCGAACTGGCGTCCGCGATCTTCGAAGTTTTCGAACATGTCAAAGCTGGCGCAGGCCGGCGAAAGCAGCACCGCATCACCGTGTTGTGCCAGCTTGGATGCCAGTTGCACGGCTTGCTGAAGGGTCTGGACACGATGAATCGGCGCAGCCCCGTCAAGTGCCGCTGCGAGCTGATCGGCATCGCGTCCCAGCAGCACGACTTCCCGGCAATGACGCGCGACCGCGCTGTGTAATGCCGAAAAATCGGCGCCTTTGCCGTCGCCTCCAGCGATCAGGACCAACTCGCCGCCGATATCGCTACCCAAGCCATCAATGGCGGCGAGCGCAGCACCGACGTTGGTCGCCTTGGAGTCGTCGTAATAACTGACGCCCTTGCGTTCACCGACCCACTGGCAGCGATGGGCGAGCCCGGCGAAATTACGGAGAGTAGCGAGCATCGGCTCGAACGGCAGCCCCACCGCGTGCCCCAAAGCCAAGGCCGCCAGGGCGTTGGACTGATTGTGGGCGCCGCGAATCTTCAACTGATTAACTGGCATTAACGCGTCGAACTGGAAGGCGAGGTATTTTTCGCCGTTCTCCTCGAACAACCCGAAGCCCTTGAAGTCGGGCTTGCCTAGGCCGAACGACCATGCTGGGACATCATCAGCAATCAGAGGACGGCTGAGGCGATCGTCGCGGTTGATCACAACCTGCCGCGCACCGCGGAAAATTCGGTGCTTGGCCTGGTGATAGGCCGGCAATCCGTCATAGCGATCCATGTGATCTTCGCTGACGTTCAGGCAGGTTGCGACTTCAGCATTCAAGCGGTCGGTCGTTTCCAGCTGGAAGCTAGAAAGCTCGAGCACGTAAAGTTCGACGTCATCATCGAGCAGATCCAATGCCGGCGTGCCCAGATTGCCCCCCACGGCCACCTTGCGACCGGCAGCTGCTGCCATTTCACCGACAAGGCTGGTCACCGTACTTTTCGCGTTCGAACCAGTGATCGCGATGATCGGCGCCTTGGCTTCGCGGGCGAACAACTCGATATCACCGGCCAGCTTCACGCCTTTCGATGCGGCGACCTGCAGAGCCGGTGTGCTGATCGGCAACCCGGGACTGACCAACAGTTCGCTGGCCCGGCAGAGAAACTGTGGATCGAGCTCGCCGCAACGAACTTCAACGGTCGGGTATTGCGCCTGCAGAGTGGTCAGCTCCGGTGGGTTCGCGCGCGTATCGGCAACGGCAAACGGTACCCCACGGCTCGCCAGGTAGCGAACCAGGGACATACCGCTCTTGCCGAGACCTACGACGATGCGGAACTGATCGGAAGCGATGAGCACTCTGTATTACCTCAATTTCAGCGTAGCGAGACCGACCAGCACCAAGATCACCGTAATGATCCAGAAGCGCACGATTACCCGAGGTTCGGGCCAGCCTTTGAGTTCGAAATGGTGATGGATCGGCGCCATGCGGAAGACCCGCTTACCGGTCAGCTTGAAAGAGGCCACCTGGATGATCACTGACAGGGTTTCCATCACGAATACGCCACCCATGATGAACAGCACGACTTCCTGTCGAACGACCACCGCAATGGTTCCCAGCGCGGCACCGAGCGCCAAAGCGCCGACATCGCCCATGAATACTTGCGCCGGGTAGGTGTTGAACCAGAGAAAGCCGAGTCCGGCACCGATCAGCGCCCCACAGAACACGATCAGCTCACCCGCGCCGGGGATGTAGGGAATCAGCAGATAGTCGGCGAAGTTCACGTTGCCGGACAGATAGCAGAAGATGCCGAGCGCGCCTCCGACCATCACCGTAGGCATGATCGCCAGGCCGTCGAGCCCATCGGTGAGATTGACCGCGTTGCTGGAGCCGACTATGACGAAGTAGGTCAGCACCACGAAGCCGATTCCCAACGGAATCTCAATGTTTTTCAGCAGCGGCAGGATCAAAGTGGTCTCGACCGGCGTCTGCGCTGTCAGATAAAGGAAGATTGCGGCGCCGAGACCGAATACCGATTGCCAGAAATACTTCCAGCGGCTCGGCAGACCACGCGAGTTCTTCTCGATCACCTTGCGGTAGTCATCAACCCAACCGATCGCGCCGAACAGCAGCGTGACGGCAAGTACCACCCATACATAGCGGTTAGCCAGATCGGCCCAGAGCAAAGTGCTGATGGCAATGGCGCTGAGGATCAGAGCACCGCCCATGGTTGGCGTTCCGGATTTGGACAGGTGCGTTTGCGGACCGTCAGTCCGTACGGCCTGGCCGATCTGGCGCAGCTGCAGCGTGCGGATCAGCCACGGTCCCATCCACAGCGAGAGGACCAGCGCCGTCAGTACGCCGAGAATTCCACGCAGCGACAGGTACTGGAAGACCGCGAAGCCCGTGTGGAATCGTTGCAGATACTCGGCGAGTAGCAGCAGCATCAGTGTTTCTCCATGCCGGACGCGGAAAGCGCTGCGACGACCTTGTCCATCGCGGCGCTCCGTGATCCCTTGATCAAAATGGTGGTGGCGTTGCCCTGCTCCAGCCGCAGCGCTTCGATCAGGCTTTGCTGATCGGCGAAGTGACGGCCTCCGGCTCCAAAGGCAGTGACGGCGTGCGTCATCAACGGCCCAACCGCAAACAAGGCGCTGACCTTGCCGACGGCGTAACTGCCCACCTCGCGATGCCCCTGTTCAGCCCAATCACCCAGCTCGCCCATGTCGCCCAGCGCCAGCACGGTGCGTCCGGCAAAGCCGGCCAGCACGTCGATGGCCGCGCAAATGGAGGCCGGATTGGCGTTATAGGTGTCATCGATGAGGCGTACGCCATTGCCGAGCATCTGCGCGACGCCTCGGCCTTTGACTGGCTGCAGATTTTCGAGTCCTTCAACGATGTGCTCGCACGTGACCCCCAGCGCATGCGCCGCGGCTGCAGCGGCAAGCGCATTGGCCACACTGTGGCGGCCGAGCAAGTTGAGCTGGATACGCACGGACCCGGATGGGCCGGCCAGGACGAAGTTCGGGCAACCACGCTGATCATAGGCAATCGAAGCGGGATGGAAATCAGCCAGCGGACTCTGTATCGCGAAACTCACCACACGCTTGCCCGCCGCCCTCCGCTCCCAGGTCGGATAGGCGCGATCGTCGCGATTGAGCACCGCGACGCCATTGACGTCGAGCCCGTCGAGTATCTCGCCCTTGGCCTCGATGATTTTCTCAGGCCCGCCGAACTCGCCCACATGCGCAGTGCCGGCATTGGTAATCAAGCTGACATCCGGCTGCGTCAGGCTGACGGTATAGGCGATCTCTCCAACACGCGACGCACCCAGTTCGATAACCGCAGCCTTGTGCTGGGGAGCCAGTTCCAGCAGCGTCAGCGGAGCGCCAAGATCGTTGTTGAGATTGCCGCGGGTGGCCAATACCGCATCGGCACCAAAGGCCGCGCGCAGAATGCTGGCGAGCAGCTCCTTGACGCTGGTCTTGCCACTGGAACCGGTGATCGCGGCGACCGGGCCAGCAAACCCGGCACGGTTCAGTGCGCCTAATTGGCCCAACGCTATGCGGCTATCCGCGACGACCAACTGGGGCAATGCAACACTCTCCACATGCCGCTCGACCAAGGCGGCAACGGCCCCTTTGGCCGCGACTTCGGCCAGGTAGGCATGACCGTCGAAACGAGGACCGGTCAAGGCCACGAACAACTGTCCCGGCTCAATGGCGCGGCTGTCGGTGCTAACCGAACTGAACGCCACATTGGCATCGATCAATTTGGCCGATAGCGGCTCGATCAGGTCACTCAGGCGCATGGCTTCAAGCATCGGACCCCCTCCAGGCAGCCAAGGCAATCGAGGCCTGGTCGAGATCGGAGAACGGCAGGCGCTCACCCTTGATCTCCTGATAATCCTCATGCCCCTTGCCGGCCAGCAGCACGACGTCGTCCATTGCACTGTGAGCAATGCACTTGGCAATCGCTTCGGCGCGACCGGGAATAAAGGTGGCGCGTTCGGGATCGCTGAAGCCGGCACGAATCTCGTCGAGGATCTGCAATGGATCTTCGTTGCGCGGATTGTCATCGGTCACCACGATGCGATCAGCCAACCGTTCGGCCACATCGGCCATCAGTGCTCGCTTGCCGCGGTCACGATCGCCGCCACAGCCAAACAGGCATAGCAATTTGCCCCGGGCATGCGGACGCAGGGCATCGAGTACTTTTTCCAAAGCATCGGGCGTATGGGCGTAATCAACCACCACCAAGGGGCGGTCGCCGCCACCAAGACATTGCATACGACCGACGGGCCCGTGAATTTCCGGCAGCACGGCGAGAATCTCATCCAGCGGGTAGTTCATTCCCAGCAGAGCGCCCACCGCTGCGAGCAGGTTGCTCACGTTGAAGCGACCCAGCAACGGGCTACGCAGAGAGCGTTCACCTTGAGGGGTAACCAGACGGGCACGAATGCCGTTATCGTCCAGCTGCGCTTCCGGGCAATAAAGGTAGGCGGAGGCGTCGTCCAGGCTGTAGGTGATGAGCCGCGACTCCGAACGCTCTGCCGCAAGAGCACGCCCGACGGAATCATCCAGGTTGACCACTCGGCAGCTGAGCCCAGGCATCTTGAACAACTGAGCCTTGACCGCCGCGTAGGCTTCCATGGAGCCGTGATAATCCAGGTGGTCGCGAGACAGATTGGTGAAGACAGCCACATCGAACGCCAAGGCGGCAACCCGCCCCTGCGCCAAGCCATGGGACGAGACCTCCATCGCTACGGCTCGCGCGCCCTGCTTGCGCAGGTTGGCCAGGTTCGCCTGTACGCCGATGGCGTCGGGAGTGGTGTGCTGGCCAAGCACCAGCTCGCCATAGAAGCCAGTGCCAAGGGTGCCAATGATGCCGCAACGCTCGCCCAGACGATCCAGGGCCTGGGCTATCAGGTAGGTCACACTGGTCTTGCCGTTGGTGCCGGTGACACCCACCAGATGCAGGCTGCGGCTTGGCTCTCCATAGAATCGTCCAGCAATGGCGGAGAGCTGCTCCGCCAAGTGACGGACCGGCACCAGCACGGCACTCGCCGCGCTCATTTCAGTAGCGCCTTCGGCTTCGTAGGCGATCGCCGCCGCGCCACGGGAAATCGCATCAGCAATGTGCACGCGGCCGTCTTGCTGGTGACCGGGCACAGCCAGAAAAAGATCGCCGGGGCGCACCTTGCGACTGTCCAAGGTCAACTCGCGAATGAGAGTACCGCTCGCAGCCTGGGGGAGTAGCTGATTCAGGGGCATAGGCATCAGATCCGCCCTCCCTTCGTCTTGGCCGTCTCGGCCGTCTGGATTTCTTCCGGAGGAGGCAGGTTGTCAGGCGCGATGTTCATCAAACGCAGCGCGCCGGACATCACACGGCTGAACACCGGAGCAGATACCAGACCGCCGTAATAACCGCTCTTGCTTGGCTCATCGATGACCACCGCAACAGCAATGCGTGGATCTTTCATAGGCCCGAAACCGGCGAACATCGAACGATAGGCATTTTCCTGATAGCCCCGACTGCTGGCAGAGGCCTTACGCGCGGTGCCGCTCTTGCCGGCCACGTGATAACCCGGCACTTGGGCGCGAAAGACGCCACGCGGAGCCTCGATGACTTCCTGAAGCATGCCTTGGATGGTTTCGGCCACCTCAGGCGAGATCACTTCGGCGCCTTCGGGCTGCCGATCCACGCGCGTGAGCGACATTGGCACCAGGCGGCCATCGTTGGCCAGCGTGCTGTAAGCGTGCGCCAGCTGCACGGCAGTTACCGAGAGGCCATAACCATAGGAAAGCGTGGCGGTCTCCGCCTGTCGCCATTCCCGGTAGCTGGGTAGGTTGCCGACTCGTTCACCGGGAAAACCCAGGCCAGTGTCCTGGCCAAAGCCGACCTTGCGCATGACTTCATGAATCGCCGTACCGCCAATATCGAAGGCAACTTTGCTCATGCCGACGTTGGAAGAATTGATCAGGATGCCGGTCAGGCTCAGCTCACGACCTTCGGTTCTGGAGACGTCGCGAATGGTATAGCGCCCGATGCGCAACGATCCTGGCCAGACCTCGACGACATCGCTGGGCTTCCAACGGCCCGTTTCGAGGGCCGCGCTCATGGAAATAGGTTTCATGGTCGAACCCGGCTCGAACAAGTCAGTCATTGCCCGATTACGCATGGCGTCCGGCTGAAGGTTGCGGCGATTGTTCGGGTTGTAGGTCGGCTGGTTGACCATGGCCAGCACTTCCCCCGTCTTTACGTCGAGCATGACCAAGCTGCCCGCCTTGGCGCCGAACTCCAGCAACGCATTGCGTAGCTCTCGGTGCGCCAGGTACTGCAGACGCAGGTCGATGGACAGCGCCAGAGCCTTGCCGGCCTTGGCGTTTTTGACTACCTGTACGTCCTTGATCAGCCGCCCACGGCGGTCCTTGAGGACTTGGCGCTTACCAGGGACACCCGCCAGCCACTCGTCATACGCCAGTTCCAGCCCTTCACGACCACGGTCATCAATGTCAGTGAATCCAACCACCTGAGCCGCAACCTCTCCAGCCGGGTAGAAACGGCGAAACTCTTCTTGTGAATAGACACCAGGTATTTTCAGATCCAACACACGCTGGCCCTGCTCTGGCGTCAACCCACGCACCAGATAGATGAACTCGCGCTCGGCTTGGTCCTTGAGACGCTGCTGAAGAGATGCCGGCTCCTGCCCAAGGGCCTCAGCCAGCTCTGCCCAGCGCCCTTGAGCGGCCTGGAGCTCGCGCGGATTAGCCCAGAGCGTGGTTACCGGCGTACTCACAGCCAGGGGCTCACCATGACGATCGGTAATCAGCCCGCGATGCGCTGGAATGGGAATATGCCGCACACTGCGGGCGTCGCCTTGGGTTTTCAAGAAACCATGGTCGACTACCTGCAGATCGACGATTCGCCACGCGATGACACCAACCATCAGCGTCAACAAGGCGAGAACGATACGAAAACGCCAAGGATAGAGCGCCCCTTCAAGCCTCATCATGGCGCCACCAACCTGACTTCAGCCGCTGCCGGGATTTGCATCTTCAACTGATCGGCGGCCAATGTCTCGATGCGGCTGTGAGCCGTCCAAGTGCTCTGCTCCAGAATCAGACGGCCCCATTCAGCCTGCGCCTTGTCGCGCACGCTGAGTTCGCCATACAACTCATTGAGCAGCTGGCGATTCCAGTGCGCACTATAGGAGACAGCTATCGCCGACAGCAGAACGGCAATAAACAGCACCAGCATCAGCAGGCTGCCGTTGGGCATGGCGCGCCGGAGCTGGTTCACCGCAACTTCTCCGCGACGCGCATCACGGCACTGCGTGAGCGTGGATTGGCCTTGACCTCTTCGGGTGACGCATATTGCGGCTTGCCCAGCAACTTCAGGCGTGGCACGAATTTCTCGGGAATGATCGGCAAATCACGCGGCAGACTATCGGCCTCACCCTTGGCATGACGACGCATGAATTGCTTAACGATGCGGTCTTCGAGCGAATGAAAGCTGATCACGACCAGCCGACCGCCAACTTCGAGTGCCTCGAGCGCAGCCTCAAGCCCCGCCTCCAGATCGCCCAGCTCGTTGTTGATGAAAATGCGCAGACCCTGGAATGCACGAGTCGCCGGGTTCTTGCCTTTTTCCCAGGCAGGATTGGCGACGGTGAGCACCTGAGCGAGATCGGCCGTGCGCTCGAAGGGCCGTTCGACACGACGCTGTACCACAGCACGCGCCATGCGCTTGGCGAAACGCTCCTCGCCGTACTCCTTGAGTACCCGGGCGATATCGTCCTCGCTGGCCGTGGCGATCCACTCGGCGGCGCTAATCCCGCGACTGGGATCCATGCGCATGTCCAAAGGACCATCATTGAGAAAACTGAAGCCGCGCTCGGGATCATCTAGTTGCGGTGAAGACACACCGAGATCCAGCAGTACACCGCTGATGGTGCCGGTCCAGCCACGCTGTGCAACCTCGGCGCCGAGCTCGGCGAAACTTCTTTGCACAACGACAAAGCGGCCATCCTCGGCCGCCAGTGCTTGCCCCGTAGCGATTGCTAGCGGGTCCTTGTCAAAGCCCAGCAAACAACCATCAGGCCCAAGCTGCCGCAATAACAGGCGGCTATGCCCTCCACGCCCGAAGGTACCGTCCAGATAGCGGCCATTCGCGCGCACAGCGAGCGCCGCAACGGCCTCGTCGAGCAACACGGTCACATGGTTATAGCTGCTGGTCTGGTTCACAGGATTAAGTCGCGCAATTCTTCCGGCAAGCCGCCGGGTTGTTTAATGGCCGCCAGGTCCGCATCTGCTTGCGCGTTCCAGTCGTCCTCGTTCCACAGGCTGAACTTGTTCAGCTGACCAACCAACATGGCCCGTTTGTCCAAGCCCGCGTATTCCCGCAAACGCGGCGGCACCAACACCCGGCCGCTGCCATCCATTTCCAGATCCACCGCGTTACCGATCAGCAAACGCTGCAACCGCCGACTTTCCTCTCGCAGCGAAGGAAGTTCGCGGAGTTTGGCTTCGATCTGCTCCCATTCTGGAAGTGGATATATACAGAGGCAGCGATCAACGGCGTCGATGGTGATGATCAGCTGGCCTTCGCAGCGCGAAACGAGCTCGTCACGATACCGGCTGGGCATAGCTAGCCGCCCTTTGGTATCGAGACTGATGGCGTTTGCTCCGCGAAACACGGCTCGCTCCCCTTGACTAGCTATTCATATCCATAATTACCCACTTCATTCCACTTTCCGCCACTTCTGCGCACTATAGAAACGCAGCAGCCCCACCGTCAAGGTGAGCCTGACGGGAAAAACCCTTATGGGACGGTAATTTAGCGAGCAAATAGGAGATAAACGGCAACGCGGAGCGCAGACAGAGAAGACATATTCAAGCGAGCCAAAAGGCTGCATCACAAAGTTAAAGTACTTTGTTAAGAGCAAGAATATTTTGGACTAAAAAGACGGGGGCATTGCGGAAGGGTCGGAGAGTCGATCTGTAAGCCGGGTTCTGTCGAGGACAGTCATTCCTCTACGACAGCCATCACTGACTGCCTCTAGCAACCTACCCGGATCCAGCGCGGGCCACGCCAATGGATCCCTATTTGGTCTTGCTCCAAGTGGGGTTTACCTAGCCACGGACTGTTGCCAGCCGTGCGGTGCGCTCTTACCGCACCTTTTCACCCTTACCGGCGCCGAAGCGCTTAGGCGGTTATTTTCTGTGGCACTTTCCGTAGGCTCACGCCTCCCAGGCGTTACCTGGCACTTCGCCCTATGGAGCCCGGACTTTCCTCCCTCCCTTTTCGTTGAACAAAAAGAGACAGCGACTGTCCGATCGACTCTCCGACCGCCAGGGTACTTTGCCGCGCCCACGCCTGCAAGCTGATAGCTACCCAAGGCCTGCTTGCCGTCACGGCAACTTCGTTTCATTCGCGCTCTTGTCTTGCAATGCAAGCTGGTACAGCAGGTTCTTTCTGACTCCCGTTATCTCCGCAGCAACAGCCGCCGCTCGCTTGACGGGCAGCTCTGCCAACAACAAATGCAACACTCTGCGCGCGTTTGCGTCGATAGCATCGTCGCCCTGTGGCGCCTGCCACCCTCCAACCACGAGTACGCATTCACCGCGCTGCTGATTACTGTCGGACTCCACCCAATTACGCAACTCACCCAGCGGCAGCCCCTTCAAGGTCTCGAATGTCTTGGTCAACTCCCGCCCCAACACAGCGGGACGGTCCGGCCCGAATACCGTCGCCAAGTCGCCCAGCGTGTCAAGGATACGATGCGGCGCTTCGTAGAAGATCAACGTGCGCGACTCCTCCCGCAAATGCTCCAGGCGCGCCTGACGCGCGGCCTGCTTGGCAGGCAGAAACCCCTCGAAGATGAAGCGATCGGAAGGCAGACCTGCAGCGCAGAGCGCTGTAATGAGCGCACAGGCCCCAGGTAGCGGAACGACTCTTATACCCGCCGAGCGCGCCTGCCTGACCAGGTGGTAGCCCGGATCGGATATCAACGGCGTGCCAGCATCGGAAATAAGCGCCACGTCCTCCCCTGCCAGAAGCCGCCTGATGAAGCGGCCGCCTTCGTCCCGCTCATTGTGCTCATGACATGCTGCCAGCGGGGTAGTGATACCGAAGTGCTGCAGTAGCCGGGCCGAGTGACGGGTGTCTTCTGCTGCGATCAGCCCCACCTCGCCGAGCACGCGCAGCGCCCGTGCACTGACATCCTCAAGATTGCCGATTGGCGTGGCGACGACATAGAGCGTGCCTGCAGCGGAATTCACATCACCTGGCGCAGTCACAGGGCATACCTCAATTTATGAAAACGCGCATTGTAGCCCGTTTAGCCGCCATGACATCGCAGCCCCGACGGTGCTTGGGTACAATCCACGAACACTCGCCCAGCGCCTCTAGGATCAATTACATGATGGCTCGCTTTCGCCCGCTTCTGTTCTTATGCATTGCCGCCTTACTCTCAGCCTGTGCCAGCTCACCGTCTTCGACGCTGGGCGAGCTGCCTCGGACCCCGCAGGCATCAACGCAACAAATGCTGGAAGAGGCCGATGCCAGCGACCCAGCCAAGGCCGCCTTATTGCGATTGTCAGCTGCCGACCAGAGCATGCAACAGGGCAACCAGGCACAGGCTCGGCAGATACTCGAGCAGGTCGCTATCGAGCAATTGAAGCCGGCCCAGCAGATGTTCGCCAAAACCCTGGAAGCAGAACTGGCACTGGCCGGCAACGAACCACAGCGCGCCCTCCAAGCCTTGCAACACCCAGCCTTCGAGCGCCTCGCAGAACTGCCTGTGGAACAGCAATTGCGCACCCAGCTGGCGCGCGCGCAAGCACTCGAAGCCAATGACCAGCCCCTCGATGCAGCACGCGAGCGCACCTTCATCGCACCACTACTGAGCGGCGAAGCAGCCGAGCGGAATCATGAAGCGATCTGGTCGCTCGTATCGAGCCTGCCAGACGATGAATTACAGCCAACCGCGGACACTGATCTTTCCGGCTGGTTATCGTTGGCAGCAACGGTGAAGCAGGCCGGTACCCTTGGCCAGCAACAACGCGCGATCGACGCCTGGATACAGCAAAACCCCAACCACCCAGCCGCGCGACGCTTGCCGGAATCATTGGTAAAGCTTCGAGAACTGGCAGACAAACCCCTTTCGCACGTGGCACTGCTACTGCCCATGGACGGTCCTCTGGCCAGCGTAGCGCGCGCGTTACGTGACGGATTTCTTGCCGCTCACCTCGCGGCACGGCACGACCTGAAAATCGAGCTGTTCGACAGCACCCGCCTTTCCTCACTGGATGATTTCTACCAACAGGCGGCGGCCTCTGGCGTCGAGCTGGTCATCGGCCCACTGGAAAAGGATATGGTCCGTCAGTTGGCCAACCGCGAACAGCTACCGATAACCACCCTCGCCCTCAACTACAGCGATGCAGACCAAAAGACCCCACCTCAGCTGTTCCAGTTCGGCCTGGCTGCGGAAGACGAAGCGCGCGAAGTGGCACGTCGAGCCTGGGCCGATGGGCACCGTCGCGCGGTAGCCCTGACGCCTCGCGGCGATTGGGGCAATAGAGTGCTCCAAGCCTTTCGCCAAGAATGGCAGGACCTGGGTGGAACAGTCGTCGCCGCAGAGTCTCTCGCTGAGCCGATCGAATTGGCTAATCAGATAGCCGACCTACTGCAAGTTCGCAGCAGAGAGGGCAACGAGTCGCAGCCATCACGTAGTCAGGACATTGACTTCCTGTTCCTCGCTGCAACGCCGCAGCAAGCACAGCAGGTCAGGCCCACGTTAATATTCCAATACGCTGGCGACCTACCCGTCTATGCGACTTCGCACCTGCACGCGGCCACCGACAACCGCACCCAATATCTCGATCTCGAAGGCATTCGATTCACCGAAACGCCCTGGCTGCTCAACCCTCAACTTCCTCTTCGCCAGGAAATCGAGCGCAAATGGCCGCAAGCCCGCAGCAGCCTAGGCAGGCTGTACGCCATGGGAGCCGACGCCTATCTGCTGGCGCCGAGCCTGAACCAGCTCCTGGTATTGCCTGAGACGCAACTCGACGGACTGTCCGGCACGCTCAGCATCACTCCCGAGCAGCGAATCGAGCGACGCCTTCCATGGGCCGAATTCCACGACGGCCAGGTCCAACGGCTAGCGGACACGCCCGATTGAGGACCAGCAAACAGATCAGCGGACAGCTCGCCGAGGATCTCGCGCAGCGTCATCTACAAACTCATGGACTGCGCCTGCTGCATAGAAACTGGACATGCCGTAGCGGCGAGCTTGATCTGGTCATGCTCGATGGCGATACAGTAGTATTCGTCGAGGTTCGCTACCGACGCCATGCCGCATGGGGCGGTGCGCTGCAAAGCGTTGACCTGCGCAAACAGCAGAAGCTGATCAAGGCAGCTCAGCTATTCCTGCTAAAGGAGAGCCACTGGGCGAGACACCCCTGTCGTTTTGACGTAGTCGCCATAGAGGCGACCACCGGCACCGCAGAACAGCCCAACTGGATCCGAAATGCGTTCGATAGCTAGACCAGGATCACTTTCGCAGCGCTCGGCGACCCTCCTCTGTCCTCAAGATTTTCTACGGCGCGGCCCAGCAGCCCAGCCCGTTACCTGAAGGTTAAACACCGATGGATATGCAATCCCGTATACGTCAGCTTTTCCAGGCCAGCATCGAGACCAAGCAGAACGCCATGGAGGTGCTGGCGCCCAGCATCGAGCAGGCCGGACAAGTCATGGTCAATACGCTGCTCAGCGAAGGCAAGATCCTAACCTGCGGCAACGGCGGGTCGGCCGGCGACGCTCAGCATTTTTCTTCGGAGTTGCTCAACCGTTTCGAGCGGGAGCGCCCAAGCCTACCCGCGATCGCGCTGACGACAGACAGCTCAACGCTGACCTCAATCGCCAATGACTATAGCTACAACGAAGTCTTTTCCAAGCAGATCCGGGCGCTGGGTCAGCCTGGCGATGTGCTGCTGGCGATCTCCACCAGTGGCAACTCCGCCAACGTGATCCAAGCCATACAGGCCGCTCATGACCGTGAGATGGTTGTGGTCGCACTCACCGGCCGTGACGGCGGCGGCATGGCCTCACTGCTACTGCCTGAAGACGTCGAGATACGCGTGCCGGCGAAAGTGACCGCACGCATACAGGAAGTCCACCTACTGACCATCCATTGCCTATGCGATCTGATAGACAATCAACTGTTCGGGAGCGAAGAATGATTCCGGTTCACCTGCACGCGCTCACGCTTGCACTATGCCTGGCCGCCACTGGCTGCAGCTCGGTACTCACGGCCACCCGCGATGACCCCATCAACGACAACCGGGGAACCCGCACCATAGGCAGCACCATCGATGATTCCCTCATCGAAACGAAAGCATCCGTTAATATCGCCAAGGCCCATCCGGATCTGGGCCAGGCGTCGCATATCATAGTCGCCAGCTATAACGGGGTCGTGCTGTTGGCCGGTCAGACGCCGCGTCAAGAGCTGAAGCAACTGGCCGAACAGGCCGCCAGCTCAGTGCAGCGCGTTAAACGTGTACACAACGAGCTTCAGGTGCTCAAGCCCTCATCTGCCCTGGCTCGCAGCAATGATTCTTGGCTGACCACCAAAATCAAAACGCAGATGCTCGCCGACGCAAGCGTCCCCGGCTCACGCATCAAAGTCATTACCGAGAACGGTATCGTCTATCTGCTGGGTCTCGTCACCCGCCAGGAAGGCAATCGTGCCACGAGCGTGGTGCAAGGCGTTTCCGGCGTGCAACGCATTGTTAAGCTGTTTGAATACATCGATTAAGAGGCGCCTCAAGGCCTCAATCCAGCCAGAGCGGAACCAACGAACCGCCTGCCGGCTGAATTGAGGCTCGCCGCTACTTCACGACTTTCAGGCTTGGACGTCCTGCCGAAGCAGGACGCGGCGATGCCTCACTTGAAGCAGCGGGCGAGTCGTCAGCGGGCGTACCGTCGTCAGGCGGAGTGGGCTCGATCTCAAACACCATTCCCTGCCCGTTTTCCCGCGCATAGATCGCCATGACAGCCGCAGATGGAACATGCAGGCTGTGGGGAACCCCACCGAAGCGACCTTCGAAACTGATCGATTGGTTGTCCATCTGCAGATGACGGACCGCGCTTGGCGCTACGTTCAGCACAATCTGACCATCACTGGCAAAACCATCGGGCACCCTAACGCCCGGATGCTCGACATTGACCAACAAATGCGGCGTGCAGTCATTGTCGACGATCCACTCATACAGCGCCCGAACCAGATAAGGACGGCTTGAAGTCATATACAGCCCCTCTTAGCGCATGCCGCGCTCAACGGCGGATAGACTGACCTGGAAGGCCTCGCGAGCAAAATTGGTCTCCATGTAATCGAGCAGCGGTTTCGCCGGCCGCGGCAGCTCTATTCCGAGTTTGGGCAAACGCCAAAGAATAGGCAACAGACAGCAATCTACCAAACTGATCTCATCACTCATGAAGAACGCCTTTTCGGCGAAGACAGGCGATACACCTGTAAGACTCTCGCGCAACTCCTTACGCGCCTGGATCCGCGCCGCATCGGGAGTACGTCGATCAGCGATCCGATCAACCAGCGCACACCAGTCCCGCTGAACCCTATGCACCAGCAGCCGAGTATTAGCCCTGGCCACCGGATACACTGGAAGCAACGGAGGGTGCGGATAACGCTCCTCCAAATACTCGGTGATCACGCTTGGCTCATACAGAGCCAGGTCACGATCCACCAGCGTCGGCACGCTGGCGTAGGGATTTACCTCGGTCAATCTGACCGGACAACGCGCCGGGTCGACATCGATTATCTCGACGCTGACGCCCTTCTCGGCCAGGACATAGCGCACACGGTGCGAATAATGGTCGGCGGGATCGGAATAACAGGCCAACCGATTGGTAGCGGCCATTGGGTCCCTCCTCATTGGAATTATGACGCTGCAGAAAAAAACACGCGCCCATAAGGGCGCGCGCAGGGTACCGCAAAACGGCGTGGGATCAGTGAACGTCTTTCCAGTATTCACGCTTCAGCAGGTAGGCGAATACGAAGAAGAACGCCAGGAACAGCAGCACATAGGTACCGATGCGCTGGCTTTCCAGCTTGACCGGATTGGCCGAGTAGGCCAGGAAGGTCACCAGGTTCTTGATCTTCTCGTCGTACTCCGCCTCGGTCAGCTCACCAGTGCCTGGCACTATCGTCATCGCATGACAATCTTCATGCGTGATCGGCGTCCCGGTCAGCGGATCGAATTGCTTGCGTCCGTCTTCGACGACCTGAACCTGCTTACATGCTACCGACTCACCTTCCGGCAGCTTGCTCGGCAGCACTTGACGGCCCTGCAGCGGCGCCAGCACATGCGGCATGCCTACGTTAGGGAACACGGTGTTGTTCACTCCATAAGGACGTGTAGGATCCTCATAGAAGCTGCGCAGGTATGTGTACAACCAGTCGTTTCCACGCACGCGCGCCACCAGGGTCAGATCTGGAGGGGCCGCCCCGAACCAGGTCTTCGCATCTTCCGGCTTCATGCCGATCTTCATGTGATCGCCGATCTTGGCATCACTGAAAACGATGTTATCGAGCATGACTTCTTCTGGAATACCCAAGTCCGTCGCCACGCGCTCATAACGCTGGTACTGGGCGCTGTGACAACCCATGCAATAGTTGGCGAACGTTTTCAGGCCATCTTGCAGGGCCACCTTGTCGGTCAGGTCGATGTCGACCTTATCCAGGTGTACGCCACCACCAGCGGCGAACCCGAACGCTGGCACCAGCGCAAGAATTAATGCAGCAAATTGCTTTTTCATCAGCCATCCACCCTTTGCGGAACTACTTTGGTCTTCTCGAGCTTGGTGTAGAACGGCATCAGGATGAAGTAACCGAAGTAGATAGCAGTACAGATCCGAGATACCAACGTGCGCTCAGGCGTAGGAGAAAGCACACCTAGCACGCCAAGGATGACGAAGGAAATACAGAACAACACTAGCGCGATCTTGCTCATCCAGCCCTTGTAGCGCATGGACTTGACCGGGCTACGGTCCAACCAAGGCAGCACGAACAGAACAGCGATTGCAGCACCCATGGCGATAACGCCAAGTAGTTTGTCCGGCACCGCCCGAAGGATTGCGTAGTAAGGCGTGAAGTACCAAACCGGCGCAATGTGCTCAGGAGTCTTAAACGCGTTCGCCACTTCGAAGTTCGGCTTCTCAAGGAAATAGCCGCCCATCTCCGGGAAAAAGAACACGATGGCGCAGAAGACGAAGAGGAACACCACTACACCCACGATGTCCTTCACCGTGTAGTACGGATGGAAGGGGATACCATCAAGCGGTACGCCAGCCTCGTCCTTTGACTTCTTGATGTCGACACCCATCGGGTTGTTCGAACCCACTTCGTGCAAAGCCAGGATATGCAGAACGACCAAACCGAGAATAACGATCGGCAGCGCGATGACGTGCAGCGCGAAGAAGCGGTTCAACGTGATACCTGAAATCAGGTAATCACCGCGAATCCACTGGGTTAGGTCACCACCGATGACCGGTATCGCACCGAACAAGGAGATGATCACCTGAGCGCCCCAGTACGACATCTGCCCCCATGGCAGCAAGTAGCCCATAAAGGCTTCAGCCATCAACGCCAGATAGATCATCATGCCGAAGATCCACACCAGCTCACGAGGTTTCTGATATGAGCCGTACAGAATGCCGCGGAACATATGCAGATATACGACGACGAAGAACGCAGAAGCGCCAGTGGAGTGCAGATAGCGGATTATCCAGCCGTACTCGACGTCCCGCATGATGTATTCGACAGAAGCGAATGCCCCCTCAGCGGAGGGCTCGAAACTCATTGTCAGCCAGATACCGGTAAGGATCTGATTGACTAGCACCAACAAGGCCAGCGAGCCAAAGAAGTACAGAACGTTGAAGTTCTTCGGTGCGTAGTACTTGCTCAGATGGTCTTCCCACATCTTGGTCGCGGGGAAGCGCGCATCGACCCATTCCATGAACTTGCTCATCACGCGTTCTCCTGATCCACGCCGATGACCACCAAAGAGTCGGTCTCGTACGAATGAGGGGGAACCGGCAGGTTCAAGGGAGCAGGTTGCCCCTTGTAGACGCGGCCAGCCATGTCATATTTCGAACCATGGCAAGGGCAGAAGTAGCCCCCAAGCCAATCTGCACCCAAATCGGGCGCCGCTACTTCAGGACGGAAGGACGGAGAGCAACCAAGATGCGTGCACAATCCAACCAGAATTAGCACCTCCGGCTTGATCGAGCGCACCACCGGATCCACGTACGCCGGCTGCTCGGATGCTTCGGACTTCGGATCAGCGACCGTATCGGTGAGCTTGTCCAGATTGGCCAGGGCCTCCTCGGTACGACGCACAATGAACACCGGCTGACCACGCCACTCGGCAACCATCTGCTGGCCTGGCTCGATCTTGCTGATATTTACCTTAACCGGTGCACCGGCTGCCTTGGCCTTGGCACTCGGGAACCACGATCCCACGAACGGGACCGCGGCACCCACCGCTCCTGCAGCTCCTACTACCGAAGTAGCGGCTACGAGGAAGCGACGCCGGCCAGCATTCACGCCGTCATTGCTCATTCAGTCGTCTCCCATCAGTTTCTTATGGCCTACCGAAAGCAGGCGTCTACTACGTAAAACAGCCGCGAAAAAATTCGCCAAATGGTAAAGAAAAGCCCCTCGCATGACAAGGTAATAACCGGATACACCCCAGCGCTAAGCCCCGAAAACAGGGGCTTCCTAAACGCGACACGCTGTCGCACGGATAAAAACCAGCCCATAAAAAAACGCCCAGCTTCGAATAAAGCTGGGCGTTTTTTTGTGAAGCGGGATTAGCGCTTCGAGTACTGCGGACGCTTACGCGCCTTACGCAGACCAACCTTCTTACGTTCAACTTCGCGAGCATCGCGAGTAACGAAGCCAGCCTTGCGCAGAGCAGGACGCAGTGTCTCGTCATATTCCATCAGGGCACGAGTGATACCGTGACGGATCGCACCCGCCTGACCGCTCACTCCACCACCGAGAACAGTGACATAGATATCGAACTTCTCGACAGTCTCGGTCAGTTCCAGAGGCTGACGAACCACCATGCGAGCGGTTTCACGCCCGAAGAAGTTATCCAGCTCGCGGTTGTTGATGGAAATCTTGCCAGTACCCGGGCGCAGGAATACGCGCGCGGTTGCAGTCTTGCGACGGCCGGTGCCGTAGTTTTGAGTCGCCGACATAATGAACTATTCCGTTAAATCTTCAGTTCTTGGGGCTGCTGAGCGGTATGCGGGTGATTGGCACCCTTGTACACCTTCAGCTTACGATACATGTCGCGACCCAGCGGGTTCTTAGGCAGCATGCCCTTGACCGCGGTCTCGATCACACGCTCTGGCGCCTTGGCGATCAGCTTCTCGAAGTTGATCGACTTGATGCCACCCGGGAAACCGGAGTGAGAGTAGTACATCTTGTCGGTGGTCTTCGCACCGGTAACACGCACTTGCTCGGCGTTGATAACGACGATGTAATCACCGGTATCGACGTGAGGGGTGTATTCCGCCTTGTGCTTGCCACGCAGGCGGCTAGCGATTTCGGTTGCCAGACGACCCAGGGTCTGGCCGGCAGCGTCGACGACGAACCAGTCGCGCTTGACGGTTTCCGGTTTAGCAGTAAAAGTCTTCATTCGTTATAGCCTCAGGGGCCGCCCTGAAAATAAGACGGCGAATCTTACTGAATGGTGCTCGCCCTGGCAAGGCCAGGACAGCCGGAAACAGACGCTATCGGGGGCTCGGGTCAGCGCGTCCGCTACGGCAGTGTTCGGTAGGCTAGGCATCCCCTACCTTGGTTTTGCGTCAGCGGGCTAGGCATCCCCGGCGACAGGCTGCGGAATTATCCGGATTACCAGCGAAATAGCAAGCACGATGAACGATGAATCGTCCAAGGATTTCGCCTCCACCGCCGCGAGGGCATAATCAAGCGCCACGCTCGGCTCTAGGCATGGCCGAAACGAAACTTCTCGACCTGTCTCACAATCCGATCCTCAACCCCAACTTACGAAGGATATTGCATGGAACGGCGCCAACTCGGCCGCACTGAATTGAAAGTCAGCTCGCTGTGCCTGGGCAGCATGACCTGGGGCGAGCAAAATAATCAGGATCAGGCGTTCGCGCAGCTTGATCGCGCCAAGGCCGCAGGCATCAACTTCATCGATACCGCCGAAATGTATCCGGTGCCACCGCGCGCGGAGACCTACGCCACTACAGAGCGCTACATCGGCAACTACTTTAAGGCCCGTGGAAACCGTGCGGACTGGATACTGGCCAGCAAAATTGCCGGGCCTGGCAACGGTATCAGCCACATCCGTGACGGCCAGTTGAAAATGAACCGCAAGCATATTGTCGCAGCGCTGGACGCGAGCCTGCAGCGCCTGCAGACGGACTGGATCGACCTATATCAATTGCATTGGCCGGAACGCACCACCAACTTCTTCGGCCAGCTCGGCTACCGTCACCAAGAGCAGGATTTTACGCCGTTCGAGGAAACCCTTGAGGCGCTCGATGAGCAGGTAAAGGCTGGAAAAATCCGCCACATCGGGCTCTCGAACGAAACCCCATGGGGCACCATGAAGTTTTTGCAGCTTGCAGAATCCAGAGGCTGGCCGCGCGCCGTTTCCATCCAGAATCCTTATAACCTTCTCAACCGATCCTTCGAGGTCGGCCTGGCCGAAATCGCCATTCGCGAGCAGTGTGGTCTGCTGGCGTATTCACCGCTAGCCTTCGGCATGCTCAGTGGCAAATACGAGCAAGGAGCGCGGCCGGCCGGCGCGCGAATCACGCTGTTCAGCCGCTTTGCACGTTACCTAAATCCCCAGGCGCAAACGGCCTGCTCTCGCTATGTAGCGCTGGCACGGCAACATAACCTGGATCCGGCCCAGATGGCCTTGGCATACGTGACCCAGCAGCCCTTCGTTACCAGTAATATCATTGGCGCCACTTCACTCGAACAGCTGGATAGCAACATCGCGAGCATTGAGCTGCGACTGCCAGTCGAGATACTCGAAGCCATAGAAGCTATTCACACCGAGCAACCCAACCCCGCCCCTTGAGTAACCCCGGAGCAACCGGTCGCATGTAGTGCGGAGGTCGAAATAGCGCCCGCAGCGGCGCCACCATGACCACCGGAGTCAACCCCGCCGCGAGGAGACTTGAAGATGATCGCCGCAGAACTGCTCGCCTCCTCCAGCTTATTGCTAGGCTGGTTGCTCTATGGAGCCGGATTGGCCCTGGCCTGCCTGCGGGCACCCTGGGTGGAGCTGTTCAGCGACAGCCGTCGTCAGCATCTGTTGTTCGGCGCGATATTGGCGATCTTCCTGCTTTGGCTGGTTCGCCGGGACTTCGACTCCGGGCTGTCCTTCCATTTCATAGGATTGACAGCCGTTACGCTGCTACTAGACTGGCCACTGGCAATTCTGGCCGCTTTTGTCGCCCAGCTTGGCCTGACCATAACCGGCCACCAACAGCTCGAAGCCCTCGGCCTGAACGGCGTACTGCTCGTGCTGATACCGGTTACGGTGACAGAGCTCTGTGCGATTGCAGTCGAACGCACTCAGCCGCGCAACCTCTTCGTCTACATCTTCTTTTCCGGATTCTTTGCAGCCGGCCTCGCGGCGCTTCTCTGCATACTGGCCGGATTGGGGGTTCTGCTGGCTGACGGTCGCTACCCGATGCCACCCTGGTTGGACGACTTCGCAGGCTATATCTGGCTGGTGATGTTTCCCGAGGCGTTCATCAATGGAACCGTCGTTAGCGCACTGGTCGTGTTCTATCCAGATTGGATGGAAACGTTCAATCGCAGCCGCTATTTGCAGGCGCCCTGGAAGGACGACAACAACAAACAGGCTTGAGCTGACCAGATACTGCAACCAGCCAAAATGGCAACCCGCCCTGCCAGGCGCCTCGCTCAGTGTTGGCGCGGCGGCTTATCCTCGGAAAACAAATCATCTTCAAGGTCATTGCCTGGAATCGCATGCTCTTCCGAAGCCCAGGCGCCGAGATCGATCAATTTGCAGCGCTCCGAACAGAACGGCCGACTCGGGCTTTTCACGCTCCACTCAACCGGCGCGCCACAAGTCGGGCATTCGACAACCGTACTACTCATTCCTGACCTCCTCGTAGCGTCAGATAGAAATTATGCAGACGCTCCACCTCGTTTCTTAACCACGCCATATCGCGATCGTTGACCAGCACATCGTCGGCGTGCTGCAAGCGCTCTTCGCGACTGGCTTGGACCTTGAGAATGGCCCGAATCTGCGCCTCGCTGGACTGATCACGCCGGACAGCACGCTCCAACTGCAATGCTTCAGGCACGTCGACCAGCAGCACGCGATCGACCTGGCGATACTGACCGGACTCCACCAGTAGCGGAGAGACCATGATGGCGTAAGGAGAGGTGGCCCGCGCGAGATGCTCAGCGACTTCCTGACGAATCAGCGGATGCAGTAGCGCCTCAAGCCACTTGCGTTGTTCCGGCTCGCGGAACACCAGCTCACGCAGCACTGCCCGGTCCAGACTGCCATCAGCGGCCAGAACGGTCTCGCCAAAACGTCCGGCGATCTCCCTCAGCGCAGGTCTGCCGGGCTCAACGACCCAGCGCGCAGCCTGATCGGCATCGACCCAATGCACGCCGAGCCTGCCGAACTCGTCCACCACAGCGCTCTTGCCGCTGCCAATGCCCCCCGTTAAACCAAGCACCCAAGGCTTCATCACGTACCGCCCAAACCCGGAAAACGACGCGCAGTAGTAACGCCTGAAAAGCGAGGATGCAAGCGCAAGGGCCACACATGCCCGATTCAGCGACCAACATCGGCCCACCTCGGGGCGATGCTTCTGGCTTTGTGGGGAACTTGCCCCGGAGCGAAGCTCTTTGGCTTTCTGGTGGGGGCCCGCCCTCGGGGCGAAGCCTTTGGCTTTATTGTGGGAGGCCCGACCCAGGACGAAGCCCTGGGCTGCGCACCGGCAGAAAACCCGCTTTCGCCGCGGGGCGCGCCTCCTACGAAAAGCAGGTCTGCGCGACTCCAGGGCAAAGCTTGTGTCTTTCCTGTGGGAGGCCCACCCTAGGGGTGAAGCTTTTGCGTCCTTGTGGGAGGCCCGACCCGGGGCGAAGCTCTGAACTGCGCACCGGCAGAAAACCCGCTTTCGCCGCGGGGGGCGCACCCCGCGAAAAGCAGTGGGCGCGGGACTTGATTTCGTTTTGTAGGATATCCGCCCTCAGAGCCTGGCGAACTGCAGATAGCTCGATGTGATCTGGTCGCCCCATAGCAACGCGATCCAGCCGGCAATAGCCAGATAGGGGCCGAAGGGAATCGCCGTGCCGATATCGGCCTTCTGCATACGCAGCATGATGGTCCCCAGCACCGCGCCCACCACGGACGACAGCAGAATGGTCAACGGCAGTACCTGCCAGCCGCCCCAGGCTCCCAGCATGGCCAGCAACTTGAAGTCCCCGTAGCCCATGCCCTCCTTGCCGGTCACCAGCTTGAACAACCAGTACACCGACCACAGGCTGAGATACCCGGCAATCGCCCCCCAAAGCGCGTCAGGCAACGTAGCGAACAGCCCGAACTGATTGACGATCAACCCCATCCAAAGCAGCGGCAGCACGATGGAATCAGGCAGCAGCTGGTGATCGACGTCGATCATGCTCATCGCCAGCAACCCCCAGGTCAACAGCAACATCGCACCAGCCTGCCAGGAAAAACCGAAGTGCCAGGCGACATAGGCGGACAACAGCCCACAGAGCAGTTCGATAAGCGGGTAGCGTCTACTGATTGGTGCCCTGCACGAGGAGCATTTGCCGCGCAGCGCCAGCCAACTCACCAACGGGATGTTCTCCCACGGACGAATCTCGTGATCGCAATGGGGGCAATGGGAATTTGGAAGGATCAGATTAAACGTCGTGGATGACTCGGCAGGTAAATCAAGAAACTCTCGAGCCTGAGCGCGCCAATCTCGCTGCATCATGATCGGCAGGCGATGGATCACCACATTCAGAAAGCTGCCGACTAACAGACCCAGCACAAGCGCGCATAAAACAAAGGCCAGCGTGTTGCTGGCCAGAACGTCGAAAATCATCAGTTTATCCGACCACACTGCCGAGCTGGAATATAGGCAGGTACATTGCAATGATTAGGCCACCAACAAGCACGCCCAGCACCGCCATGATCAGTGGCTCCATTAGGGTCGTGAGGTTGTCGACCATGTTGTCGACTTCGTCTTCGTAGAAGCTAGCGACCTTGTCTAGCATCTCATCCAGCGACCCCGACTCCTCACCAATGGCGGTCATCTGGATAGCCATTGATGGGAAAACCCCGGTCGTCCTCATTGAGAAATTCAACTGCACGCCTGACGATACGTCGTTACGTATCTTAACTACGGCATTGCGGAACACAACGTTACCGGTAGCCCCACCAACTGAATCCAGCGCATCGACCAATGGGACTCCTGCTGCGAATGTGGTCGACAACGTCCGCGCATAGCGAGCCACTACTGCCTTGTACATAATGTCGCCAACGATTGGCGTTTTTAGAAGCCCCCGATCGAGCGCGTCGCGGAATTTCTCCGACCGCTTGTAGCTGTGCTTGAACAGAAAAGCTGCAGCGAACAGGCCGATTAATACAAGGTACCACCATTCCTGCAACCATCGGGAAAGCCCAACCACCATCTGCGTAAAAGCCGGCAACTCGGCGCCAAACCCTTCAAACACGCTCTCGAACTGCGGCACGACCTTGATCAATAGGATAGCCGATACGATGATCGCCACGACGATGACCGCTATGGGATAGGTCATCGCTTTCTTGATTTTTGCCTTTAGCTGTTCTGTCTTTTCTTTGTAAGTCGCCACACGATCCAATAGGGTTTCTAGCGCACCGGACTGCTCACCGGACTCCACCAGGTTGCAATAAAGGTCATCGAAGTATTGCGGCTTCTTGCGCAGCGAACCGGCAAAGCTGTTACCGGCAGCGACCTCTTGCTTCACCTCATCAACCAACTTGCGCATATTGGGATTGTCAAAGCCCTCACCAATGATGTCGAAAGACTGAAGCAGCGGCACACCCGCCTTCATCATGGTCGCCATCTGCCGGGTAAACAGCGCGATGTCCATGGGTTTGATCTTTTTACCAGCGCTGAACAGCGAGACCGCTTTCTTGCGCACCTTGAGCGGATTGATGCCCTGCTTGCGGAGTTGCGCCTTGATCAGGGCAGGGCTTTGACCGGAAAGCTCACCTTTGATCTTGCTGCCCCTGCGGTCAGTCCCTTCCCAGGTGAACACACTGGTTTTCAACGCTTTTTCCGCCATGGTTAATCCTTGGTCACGCGGTTGACTTCTTCCAGACTGGTAATGCCATTCATGGCTTTGACCAGACCGGAAATGCGCAAATCATTGAAACCATCTTTGCGCGCCTGAATGGCGATATCGATGGAGTTGCCTTCCTCCATGATAAGCCGCTGCAGGGCAGGCGTGATTTTAACCACTTCATAAATACCGACACGGCCCTTGTATCCGCCATTGCAATTGTCGCAACCCACCGGACCATAGAGCTGAAATGTGCCGATCTTCTCTTCTGGGATTCCTTCCTTCAAAAGCGCCTCACGCGGCACCTCGACTTCTTTTTTACAGCCAGAGCAAAGCTTACGAGCGAGCCGCTGGGCGATGATCAGATTGACGGAGGTAGCAATATTGAACGCTGGCACGCCCATGTTGCGCAGACGGGTAAGTGTTTCCGCCGCACTGTTGGTGTGAAGCGTGGACATCACCATATGCCCCGTCTGGGCGGCCTTGACGGCGATTTCAGCGGTCTCGAGATCGCGGATCTCCCCCACCATGATGATGTCCGGATCTTGGCGCAGGAAAGCACGAAGCGCCTGAGCGAAGTCCATTCCCTGACGCGGGTTGACGTTGACCTGATTGATACCTTCAAGGTTGATCTCCACCGGATCCTCGGCTGTGGAGATATTCACGTCGACGGTATTAAGAATATTCAGACCGGTATACAGAGACACCGTCTTGCCTGAGCCGGTCGGCCCGGTGACAAGGATCATTCCCTGCGGCTGCTTTAGCGCGGTCAGATAGAGTTCTTTCTGGTCTTCCTCGTAGCCTAGGGCATCAATGCCCATCTTCGCGCTGGAGGAATCCAAAATACGCATCACGATTTTCTCGCCCCACAGCGTGGGCAAGCTGTTAACGCGAAAATCGATGGACTTGGTTTTGGAGACCTTCATCTTGATCCGGCCGTCCTGCGGCTTGCGCCGCTCAGCGATATCAAGCGCTGCCATGACCTTCAAGCGCGCAGAAATTCGGCTGACTAGTTGAACAGGCGGCCTCGCCACTTCGTGCAGGACACCATCGGTGCGAAAGCGAACACGATAGGACTTTTCATAAGGTTCGAAGTGCAGATCCGATGAGCCTCGCTTGATCGCATCCAGCAGCATCTTATTGACGAAGCGAACCACCGGTGCATCATCGGCTTCGTTATGCTCCCCTTCTTCCTTCTCCGTGGCTCCGCCTGGTATTTCGACGTCCAACTCATCGAGATCTGAGTCGGTCATGCCGTCCAGAGCGGTATTAGCCGACTCAAACAACTTATCAATGGCGTCGCCGAGCTTGTCGTCTTCCACCAGCACCGACTCGACCGAAAGCCCGGTATTGAACTGGATATCGCTGATAGCTTGATGATTGGTCGGATCTGAAATAGCCACATACAGCTTATTGCCGCGACGCTGCAGCGGCAGTGCACGGTGCTGGCGGACCAGCTTCTCGCTGACCAGATCCTTGGGCTGGGTTTCTTTATCCAGCGTACCAAGGTCGAAATAAGGCACCCCGAACTGCTCACCTGCAACTTCCGTCACCGCCCGGCTTTTGACCAGCTTGTTCTGCACCAGCCAGGAAACCAGCGGCACATGGTTGCGCTGAGCTTGCTGCTGCGCCTGCAGCGCGACCTTTTCATCAAGCTGGCCGACCAGTACCAACTGGCGAGCCAAGCCACCGAGGGGAGCGTTTTCGTTCATTGGACTGCCTATAAAGGCTGGGGAAATGTCGCGCCCTTATAACGCGTTTCCCACCTCGCGCCAAACTCCCAAAAACCAAGTGGCAAATATTGTCACTTGGTGACTGCATCGGCTCTACGAATAACGCGACCCGCGGTTAACCAGCTGACATCAGTCAGTCGTATAACTCGGCATCTACTGTAGGAGGCGCGCCCCGCGCTGAAGGGAGAGATCATCCCACTTCAGATAAAAAAATCGTCTCGTGGGCTGCCTCCCCGCTGCATCCCAATAGCAGCTCTTAGCGAGCCCCTCCTCCGCGTAACGCCCGCCCACTGGGCTCCGCCAGCGCTCTCCCTGGTATTGTGGAGACGCGCCCCTGCGGCGAAGGCACGTTTTACCGTTCCACACTAGGCCAGGCTCCCCCTACCCCAAACGAGTAAGCCATTGCAGACCAAAACTTGATTCACCACACAATCCAGCCTCTTAGCCTGCCTACCCTTCCATGCTTGGCACAGAAGCTGCTGCTGTATTTACAGGTCCAACGACCTCACCAACAAAGGAGCTTTTCAATGAAGTCCATCAAGAAGCAAAAAGGTTTTACCCTGATTGAGTTGATGATTGTGGTTGCAATCATCGGCATTCTGGCCGCGATCGCCATTCCGCAGTTCAACGAATATCGGGCAAAAGCCAACGACTCCACTGCTCAGGCTGATGTGAAGAACTCCATCAGTGTAATGACTGCCGCTCAGCGCTAAGGGTGACCTAAATGAAAAAGAATCTTCTGGCTCTGTTTGCTGTTTCCGCTGTTGTATTTGCCTCTTCGGTAATGGCTGCCCCCACTGCAATTGAGAGCGGCAATGCTATCGATACTGACGATTGCGCCATTCTAAGCGACACCGTTCGCCTCAACTTATCGAAGGGAGTTCATGGAGCGTACAACTGTGACGTGGCTCAAAACGCCATCAACGTTGGCGCATGCCATGAGAGCGGCAGCCGTAGCACTAGTTTGACATGTGCTCAGATTGGAGTTGATGCTGCCGGCGATCCAGTATTCAACGATCCAGGCTGTGCGGGCCAACCTGCTGGTCATGTTTTAACCGTTACTACCGCAAGTTTTCGCGGCTTCCGTGCTTCCAGCACCGGCGGTACTGTCGGCGCTCAGTCACTGAGCGCAAATTGCGCGGCTGGCGTGCCTGAAGCTCAGCTGGTTAATTTCCAATAAGCGTAGCGCTATAAATTCAGAGCGAGATAGGTCGTGGGAAAGATATTTCCCACGACCTTTCACTACTTTTCCTAAAGAAATTTGGAATATTTTTTCAATGAAATCCAAACTTTCCGGATTTACGTTGATCGAACTGATGATTGTAGTAGCCATTGTCGGAATTCTGGCCGCGTTAGCCATACCGAAATTCTCTGAATATCGTGCTAAAGCTAACGACAGCAATACTCAGGCCGATGTAAGGAATACTATTTGGATAATGTCATCCGCTATAGGTAAATAATTCTTAGACGATGCATTCAACAAAAAACTTACGCTTTAATCTCCCGTCCCTCTTGACAAAACCACCTGACCGGTAGCCGTTCATGCTGTCCTTTCCGAACATATCCACCGGTTTCCGCCTCGCTTTTCGCGCCCGTTTTGGCTGGCTAGCAATCGGCTCATTGCTTGCTCTTACTCTCTGCTCATTGCTCTCGGCGCAATTCAGTGGTCGCCAGCCCGCCACCGTGGCGCTGGATGTAGGCTTATCTCTGATTCGCCTGCTATTGCCCCTAGTCTTGGTATTGATGAGCCAGGAACTGCTGTCACGCGAATCCGACCGACGCTATTTTTTAAACACTTTGTCGTACCCGCATCCACGACACAGCCTTTTGCTAGGCCGTTTTATTGCCGTAGCCCTCATCACGGCCGGATTACTGTTGTTTCTCGCCGGCGCGCTGGCACTATTGGTCGGGTTAATCGGTCAAGGCTACGCACAAAATACATCGGTTGCTTTGGGCACCCATTACCTAATCACCATCGCATTTATCGGCCTGGACATGCTTATGCTGACCGCTGTCGCCACGCTGCTCTCGGTGGTTGCATCAACGCCCAGCTTCGTACTAATTGGCACCCTCGGCTTTATGCTTGTGGCCCGGTCGTTTGGCGCAATTGTCGAATTGCTCACCCGCGATGCAATGGTGGTGGGAGACGCCGAAAGGTACCGCTCCGGTGTCGGCCTGCTTAGCTATCTGCTGCCAGATCTGGGGGCATTGGATGTGCGCGCAATCACCCTCTACGGCCAGATGGAGCTGCTGCCCGCCGATTGGCCCTGGCTGGTGCTGTCAACCCTGAGCTACACGGTCGGCTTGCTTGCCGTGGCGGCATGGGCCTTGCAACGTAAACGCTTCGCCTGATATGCGCATGCGTCACTCGCTATTGTTCGCCCTGCTGAGTTTTATTCTCTTCGCAGGGATTGCTGCCTGGCGCGCCCAGCAGCCAGTCGCACTGACACCACAACTGTTCACCGACCGTGTTGTAGTATCCGCGCCTCTGCTTGTGATACTCCATGGAGGTGATCGGTTTTTGGCTGCGGACCTCGAAACTGTGCGCCTAGCCGCCACTGGTATGGATAACCGCGGCGTAGACACCGGGTATCTGATCCGCGCACAACGCGAAGTCGCCCGACTCAATCCTTGCCACGAAGACAACTACTATTTAGCCAACGGTCTGCTGACGTGGGGCGGCGCGGTGGAAGAAGGCAACGAGGTGCTGCGCGCGGCCGTCGAATGCCGCTTCTGGGACGAAATACCGCCCTTTTTCTACGGCATCAATCTCTCGTTCTTCCAGCACAACAACGAAGAAGCCGCACGGGTTTTGGAAATTGGTGCGCAACGATCTCCGCAGAACGCCGCAGCCATGCGCAAACTGGCGGTAATGCTCCGTGCCGAGCAGTTCGCCGATGAGCGCCTAGCTCTCAACTACCTGACCCAGCAACGTGATAACGCGTCCGATCCCAAGCTGCGCGAGATGCTGGACAAGCGTGTCATCCGTCTGCAGGGTTTGATTGAGCTACGCGAGGCACAGAGGCGCTACGAACAAGGACATGGACCGCTCACGACTCTTGATCAATTGGTCGAGCAGCACCTGATCGAGAGTCTGCCAAACGATCCCTTGCGCCTCGGCTACGAGCTACGCAATGGGCGCATCGAATTGAAGAAGTTAAAGATTGCCGGATTGGAGGAGCAACCTTGAGCGTAGCCGTAGAGTTTAAGGATGTCAGCCATACCTACCGGACGAAGGGCAAGCAGGTCCAGGCGGTGCGTGATGTCAGTTTCAGCCTGTCCGAAGGCGAGGTGTTTGGCTTTGTCGGTCCCAATGGCGCCGGCAAGTCCACCACTATCAAGATCTTGCTGGACATCATCAACGACTATCAGGGCCAGGTAACGCTCTACGGCACCGATGCCCGCCGCGCCGAATCCCGCCAGCACCTGGCCTATGTGCCGGAAGCACCGGCGCTGTACGACCAGTTCACCCCGTTGGAAATTCTGCGCATGGGCTTGTCCATGTACGGGATCAAACGCCGCGACGCCGATGCGTGGTGCCTGCAATGGCTGGAACGGTTCTCCGTGGACGGTACAGGCAAGCGGCGAATGCGTGAGCTATCCAAAGGCAATGCACAACGCGTTGCATTGGCGCATGCCATGGCGGTCGAGCCGCGACTGCTGATTCTCGATGAGCCACTTTCGGGCCTCGACCCGGTGGGCCGCAAGGATGTCGTCGAGATCCTCAACGATTACAAGAAGCAAGGCGGCGCTATCTTCTTCACCTCCCACGTGCTGCACGACGTGGAGCGCATCGCCGATCGTTTCGGCTTCATCAACAACGGCAAGCTGGTGACCGTCCGCTCCCCGCGGGAATTGGCTGCGGAAAGGGCGGACTGCTTCATCCTGCGCTATCAACTGGACAAGCCACTCAACCCTTCGTCCGTCGCACTGCGTCCAGGCGAGTACGAATGCGAGCTGTCGCAGACGGACTTGCCTGCCGCCATCGTCCACTTGAGCAACAACGGCGGCCACCTGCTGACCATCAAGCCTGCCGTATCCCTAGAAACCGTTTTCTTCCGCATCCTGGCCGAAGCATCCTGACCCGCCGTGTTGCCCGCACCACGAGCGTCGGATTACGCCCGGCTAATCCAACCTACCCGGCCCGACACGGTGGGTGCTTTCATAGGATGGAATCGCCGAAGGCGCTTCCATCGTTTACCACGTGCGGCACATCAATCGATCAAACATCGCACCCGCGCGCACCCTCGCGACCGCCGGATTACGCCTTCGGCTAATCCAACCTACCCGGCACGGACGGCTGCTTTCGTAGGATGGAATCGCCGAAGGCGCTTCCGTCGTTTACCACGTTTGGGCACTCGATCGGCCAAACCACCGCCCCCGCACGCACCTCTCGATCGTCGGATTACGCCTTCGGCTAATCCAACCTACATCGTCTGCGCATCGGTTTGCGTGCCGGCTTGTCGTTTATCACGAATAGGCCGCACCAGCCGAGGTTGGTCCCGCCTAAACTTCCAGCAAATGCAACGCCGGAGGCAAGGATGCCCAACTATCGTCGAGCCCTCGCTCCAGGAGCGAGCTGGTTTTTCACCGTCAATCTGTTGCAGCGCCGCGGTAATGATTTGCTGCTCCGCCATATTGATCTGCTCCGAGCGTCGGTCCGGCGAGTGCATCGGCGCCATCCCTTTACCATTGATGCCTGGGTAGTGCTGCCCGAGCACATGCATTGCGTCTGGACACTACCGCCAGGTGATGCGGACTACTCGCTGCGTTGGCGCTTGATCAAGACGTTCTTCTGCCGCGCCTTGCCTCCTGACGAGCATCGGTCAACGGTGCGCCTGCTGCGAGGCGAGCGCGGTGTCTGGCAACGTCGTTACTGGGAGCACATGATTCGTGACGAACTCGACTTCCGTCGGCATGTCGATTACGTCTATGTGAATCCGCTCAAGCATGGCCTAGTGCGGCGCGTCTGCGACTGGCCGCATTCGAGCTTTCATCGTGATGTGCGTGCCGGACTTTATCCGGCCGACTGGGCGGGCGATCCGTCACTTCTCGTCCCTGATGCGCGGTGTGGGTCCCGTGCCCCATAATCTCGTCGGATTACGCCTTCGGCTAATCCAACCTACGTTGCTTGGACGGCAAGTCAGCCCAAACAAAAACGCCCTGCATGGCAGGGCGTTTTCGCATCAACGAAGGGCTCGATTAGATCACGCCACGCTTGCGCAGCATGTCTATCACCTGCCTCGCGCCCTCTTCCACCGTTAACGATTCCGTATCAATCACCAGATCGGCGTTGCCCGGTACGTCATACGGGAAGGATTCGCCCGGGATGTTGTCGCCGCCCGCGGCGTATAGCCCCTGCGGATCGCGCTGCTGGCAGGCTTGCGGGGAGGCTTGCATGTAGACGGTAATGGTTCGATCGGCTCCGATCAGCCCCTTGGCCTGCTCGCGCCCTTCTGCATCCGGTGCGACAAAAGCTGCCAATGTAATCAGGCCCGCCTCGTTGAACTGGCGCGCTACATGCGCGGCCCGACGCCAGTTTTCGGTACGGCCCGCACGATCCTGCGGCAGACCTTTGTTCAGGTCATGGCGCAGGTTCTGGCCGTCAAGAACATAGACAGCTCGGCCCATATCGAACAGCTTGCGCTCCACCGCGTAGGCCAGTGTGCTCTTACCCGCGCCTGAAAGGCCGGTGAACAGCACGGTCGCAGGCTGCTGACCAAAGCGACTCGCACGCTCTTCAGTGGAGACATGCGCCAGTGCACCGTGGTGTCCTGATGAGCCTTGAACAACCGGATCGGCAATGATCATGCCCGCACCCACGGTGCCGTTGGTGAGGCGATCGATGACGATGAACGAGCCGGTGGTGCGGTTCTGCGCATAACCATCCAAGGCAATCGGGGCGTCCAGGCTGACCTTGACCCGGCCGATCTCGTTGAGCTGCAAACTGCTGGCCGCGCCATGCTCCAAGGTATTCACGTCAACCCGATGGGTAATGCTGGCAATCGAACCCGGCACGTAGCTGGTAGCACGTTTGATGTCGTACTTCTTGCCCGGCAGCATCGGCTCATCGGCCATCCATACCAACATGGCGTCGAAGCTGTCGACGATGCGGGGCTGATTGTCAGCATGGACTAGCATGTCGCCACGCGACACGTCAATTTCGTCTTCCAAGGTCAGAGTAATGGCCTCGCCCGGCGTGGCCTGTGCCAGCTCACCATCGAAGGTGACGATGGATTTGACCTTGCTGCGCTTGCCGGATGGCAGAACCACCACCTCGTCGCCCTTGCGCACGACACCGCTGGCGAGTGTGCCGGCGAAGCCGCGGAAGTTGAGGTTGGGACGATTGACGTACTGCACCGGGAAGCGTAAGTCATCGAAGTTGCGGTCGCCGGCGATCTCGACGCTCTCGAGAATTTCCATCAGCGACTGGCCTTCGTACCAGGGCGCACGCTCGGAACGGTTGACCACGTTGTCGCCCTTGAGCGCCGACATGGGCACGAAGTGCAGCGAAGTCGGCTGGAGCTCGATGCGCTCGGCGAACGCCAGATAGTCTGCCTTGATGCGTTCGAAAACGGACTGATCGAAGTCCATCAGGTCCATCTTGTTGATGGCCACGACGATGTGCTTGATGCCCAGCAGTGAAGTGATAAAGCTGTGGCGCTTGGTCTGGGTCTGCACGCCATAGCGGGCGTCGACCAGGATGATCGCCAGGTCGCAGGTAGAGGCGCCGGTCGCCATGTTGCGCGTGTACTGCTCATGACCGGGGGTGTCGGCGATGATGAACTTGCGCTTGGCGGTGGAGAAATAGCGGTAGGCGACATCGATGGTGATGCCCTGCTCGCGCTCGGCCTGCAGGCCGTCGACTAGCAGCGCGAGGTCGACGTCGTCACCGGTGGTGCCGGATTTCTTCGAGTCGCGGGTGATGGCTTCGAGGTGATCCTCATAGATCATCTTCGAGTCGTGCAGCAAGCGCCCAATCAGGGTGCTCTTGCCGTCGTCGACGTTGCCGCAAGTGAGGAAGCGCAGCAGCTCTTTGCGTTCGTGCTGGGCCAGGTACGCGAGGATGTCGGCGGAAATCAAGTCGGATTGGTGGCTCATTGCATTCTCCGAGCTGGAAGCTGGAAGCTGGAAGCTGGAAGTAACAGCCCCTCACACCAGCAGCATGCTCTGCTATCAGTCGTTACGAATGGTTTGAATTAAGCTGGACAGCATGGCGGCGATTTCTCGGGTCTCCTGAATGCTCGGCTTCGCAAACTCTTCGGATACGAAGCCTGCCTCCCGACCAATATAAAGTTGCGTTCGAAGCTCCGCACAGGAGCCTTTGGCGATCAGCAGAAAGCGCACCTTTTCTCTCATACCTTCCCGGCTCATGCCTTCGGCGATATTGCTTGGGATGGATAAGCCCGAACGCGTAATTTGGTCTTTGAACCCGCGCTCGCGAGAGTCGGTTAGCTGTCGATACAGATTGACGGACAGCCTTGCCGATCTCTTCCACACGTCCAGATTCTCAAAATTCATGCAGCGCTCCTTGCTGCTCTCGCTTCAAGCTTCCGGCTTCAAGCTTTCAGCTGCGTTTAGAAATAGCCCTGACGTTTCTTTTCTTCCATCGAACCTGCGCCATCGTGATCGATGACGCGGCCCTGACGTTCGGAAGTGCGCGTCAGGAGCATTTCCTGGATGATCTCCGGCAATGTCGAGGCCGTGGACTCCACCGCACCGGTCAACGGGTAGCAGCCGAGGGTACGGAAGCGAACCATGCGCTTTTCGATACGCGTCTTTTCCTCGTCGGTGAGGTGTTCGAGGATCCGCTCGTCGTCGATCATGATCAGGGTGCCGTTTTTCTCGATGACCTCGCGTTCGGCAGCGAAGTACAGCGGCACGATCGGAATCTGTTCCAGGTAGATGTACTGCCAGATGTCCAGCTCGGTCCAGTTCGACAGCGGGAAGACCCGAATGGATTCGCCCTTCTTCACCTTGCCGTTGTAGACGTTCCACAACTCGGGGCGCTGGTTCTTCGGATCCCAACGATGCTTGCTGTCGCGGAAGGAGTACACACGCTCCTTGGCACGGGATTTCTCTTCGTCACGCCGGGCGCCGCCGAAGGCTGCATCGAAGCCATGTTTGTCGAGCGCCTGTTTCAGGCCCTCGGTCTTCATGATGTCGGTGTGCTTGGCGCTGCCATGAGTGAACGGATTTATATTCTGCGCGACACCGTCTGGGTTGATGTGCGTGATCAGATCCAGATCCATCTCGGTGACCATCTTCTCGCGGAAGCGGTACATTTCTTGAAATTTCCAGCGAGTGTCGACATGCATCACCGGGAACGGCAACCGGCCAGGGAAAAACGCCTTGCGTGCCAGATGCAGCATCACGGCCGAATCCTTGCCGATGGAATAGAGCATCACCGGGTTGTCGAATTCGGCGGCCACCTCACGGATGATGTGGATGCTTTCCGCCTCCAGCTGTTTCAGATGCGTCAGTTTGTCGACCATGGCTACTCACGAATTTGCAGGTGGACGGCCGGCACGGCCGGAACGAGGGCGCAACTTTAACACGGCACAAACTTCTAATCAGGTCGTCTGTTAGATCTAAATGATCTAGGTTTATGCCGGCGAATCCGCGCCCCATTCCTCATGGAACGCGGTCCAGACAATCGGCATCGCCGGTCAGGCCGGGTTTGGGCAATCGATGAATAGATGCTCGATGGGAAATCGTTTCGCCAGATACTCGCCAAGCGCCTGGACCCCGTAGCGCTCCGTGGCGTGGTGGCCGGCGGCGAAAAAGCTCAGTCCGTTTTCCCGCGCGATGTGCACCGTGGGCTCTGAAACCTCTCCCGTTAGATAGGCATCGACACCAGCCGTCACGGCTTGATCGATATAACCCTGGGCACCGCCTGTACACCAGGCAATCCGCCTGATCGGTTCTGCCCCTTCGATCATCAGCGGTTCGCGCCCGAGCGCCGATTCTACCCGACGCATGAAGTCGGCAGGGGCGAGCGGCGAATCGAGGGAGCCGACAAGGCCAACCGAGCGGGGGTTGTCAGGCTCCAGAGGCCCCTCCACGGTCAGCCCGAGCATCTTCGCCAACTGCACGTTATTGCCGACCTCTGGATGCACATCGAGAGGCAGATGGTAGGCAAGTAGGCTGATGTCGTGGCTGAGTAGCGTCTTCAGTCGGCGCTGCTTGATGCCCACGACGCGTGGGTCCTCGTTCTTCCAGAAATAGCCGTGGTGCACCAGCACCACGTCGGCCTGCGCCTCAACCGCCGCATCGAGCAACGCCTGGCTGGCGGTTACGCCGCTGACGATGCGGCGCACCTGCGGCCGCCCTTCCACTTGCAGGCCGTTGGGGCAATAGTCGGAGATCTTGGCGGCGCTCAGGTAGCGATCAGCCTCTTCGACTAGCGTAATTAGCGCAACGGCCATGTGGACAGTCCTCGTAAAGAAAATTGATTGATCAACGCTGGCTATCGAAGGCGAAAGACCGTACAGGTGCCCATCTGCAAAACGACATGGCTAACCGCTTCGCCAATCCGCACAGATTCACTATCGGCAAGGCTGCAATTCGCCGCCAGCTTCGTATAATGCCGCCACCTTAAGGGGGCGCTATAGCCCTCCGCAACCTGTCCGGATTTTCAATCGCGATGATCAATGCCCTGCGTTTTCTTGGCTGGCCGTTGCTGGTAGGCCTGCTAGTGGCCCTGCTGATCATTCAGCGCTACCCGCATCTGGTGGGCCTTAGCGACGAGCCGGAATATAAGCTGCAGCAAACGCCGCTGGTGGGCATACCGCAGCAAGGCCCCTACTCCTATGCCAACGCGGTCAGCAGTGCAGCGCCGGCGGTCGCCAATCTCTACACCACTAAGGTGATCGACAGCTCCAGCCAGCCACCGATGCTCAAGGACGATCCACTGTTCCGGAGATTTTACGGCGATAACCTGCCGCGGCAGCGCCGCATGGAGTCGAGCCTGGGCTCAGCGGTGATCATGAGCCCAGAGGGCTATCTGCTGACCAACAACCACGTCACGGCCAACGCCGAGCAGATCGTCGTGGCCTTGCGAGATGGTCGGGAAACGCTTGCGCGGGTGATCGGCAGCGACCCCGAGACGGATCTTGCGGTGCTGAAGATCGATCTGGCGGATCTTCCGGCGATTACCATCGGCCGCTCCGACGGTATCCGCATTGGCGACGTGACGCTGGCGATCGGCAATCCGTTCGGGGTAGGTCAAACCGTGACCATGGGCATCATCAGCGCCACAGGGCGCAACCAGCTGGGCCTTAATACCTACGAGGACTTCATCCAGACCGACGCAGCCATCAACCGGGGCAATTCAGGTGGCGCGCTGGTCGACACCGCGGGGCACCTGATCGGCATCAACACGGCGATCATCTCCGAATCCGGCGGCTCGCAGGGCATCGGTTTCGCGATTCCGGTGAAGCTTGCGATGGAAGTGATGAAATCCATTGTCGAGCATGGTCAGGTGATTCGCGGTTGGCTCGGCGTGGAGGTGCAATCCCTTACCCCTGAATTGGCGGAGTCGTTCGGCCAGGCCGGACGGCCGGGAATCGTCGTAGCAGGGGTTTATCGCGATGGTCCAGCAGAACGCGCCGGGTTGCTCCCAGGAGACCTGATTCTCAGCATCGATGGACAGCAGGCTGTCGACGGCCGCAGTTCGATGAACCAGGTCGCCCGCGCGCGCCCTGGCGACGACATCGACATCGATATCCTGCGCAACGGCAAGCCAATGACGCTGACCGCCGAAGTCGGGATGCGGCCGTTGGTAGAAAAGAGTCCTCAATAGATCGCAAGCAATCTTACGTTGCTTGCGATCGGGACGATCAGACGATGCCTTTCAACGCCTCGAGCAAGGCCTGATTCTGCTCCGGTGCGCCAATGGTGATCCGCAGGAACTGCTCGATGCGCGGCTGCTTGAAATGCCGCACGATCACGCTCTGCTCGCGGAGCGCCGCAGCGAGCTGGGCAGCATCGCGTTGCGGATGCCGGGCGAAGATGAAGTTGGCCGCGGACGGCAGCACCTCGAAGCCTAAATCCTGCATCGCGGCGATCACGGCCTCGCGGCTGGCGATCACTCGCTGACAGCTGTGCTCGAAGTACTCGCGATCATCAAACGCAGCCGCGGCGCCAGCGATGGCGATGCGGTCCAGGGGATAAGAGTTGAAGCTGTTCTTGATGCGCTCCAATGCCTCGATCAGATCCGGATGCCCAACAGCCAAGCCGACCCGCAGGCCTGCCAGCGAGCGCGACTTTGACAGCGTCTGGGTGACCAACAGGTTCGGGTAGCGGTCCACCAACGCAATGGCCGAGGTACCGCCGAAATCGATGTAGGCCTCATCCACCAGCACGACGGAATCCGGATTGGCCTGCAGCAGCCGCTCGATCGCATCGAGTGCCAGCAGGCAGCCAGTCGGCGCATTGGGATTCGGAAATATGATCCCGCCGTTTGGCCGGACATAATCGTCGACGTCGATCTGGAACTGCCCACCCAACGCAACGGCCTCGAAATCGATGCCATACAAACCGCAATAGACCGGATAGAAGCTGTATGTCACGTCGGGAAACAGCAGCGGCTTGCCGTGCTGAAAGAGGCCGTGGAACGCATGGGCGAGTACTTCGTCCGATCCGTTGCCGACAAAGACCTGCCCTGGTTGCACATTGTAATAATCGGCAACCGCATGCTTGAGGCGATCGCCGTTCGGGTCAGGGTACAACCGCAGACTGTCACTGACTTCGGCCTGCATCGCCTTGATCGCCTTTGGCGATGGGCCGTACGGGTTCTCATTGGTATTGAGCTTGACCAGGTTGGCCAGCTTCGGCTGCTCACCCGGCACGTAGGGCACCAGTTCCTTGACGAAGGAACTCCAGAATTTACTCACTGCCCTTTATCTCCTTCGCTATCAATCAATGGATCGCAGGAGCTGAACGATGAAGGTGTTGCGTGACGCCTCGGTGAATGTGAAAGCGACACCCACCCAAGATGTTTCGCTACACCGAGCCGTCTCCTTCGCTCAAGTCCTAGCAGTTCAAAGCCGCTATCGGTCTTACTGCTTTATCCGGTATTCGGCACTGCGCGCGTGTGCAGTCAGCGACTCGCCGCGAGCCAGCACCGAGGCGATCTTACCCAGCTCAGAAGCGCCCGCAGCCGAGCAATTGATGATCGACGAGCGCTTCTGGAAATCGTAAACCCCCAGCGGCGAGGAAAATCGCGCTGTGCCCGAGGTCGGCAAGACGTGATTCGGCCCGGCACAGTAGTCGCCCAAGGCTTCGGCGGTGTAGCGCCCCATGAAGATCGCACCGGCGTGGCGGATCTCAGGCAGCCATTGTTCGGGATTCGCGACGGAGAGTTCAAGGTGCTCGGGCGCGATGCGGTTGGCGACTTCGATCGCTTGTTGCATATCGGCAACCTGGATCAGTGCTCCTCGCCCCTGTAGCGACGCCCGGGCAATCTCGTTACGTTCCAGGGTCGGCAACAGACGCGCAATGCTCTCGGCGACGCGATCAAGGAATGCCGCATCCGGGCTGACCAGAATCGATTGGGCATCCTCGTCGTGCTCGGCCTGGGAAAACAGGTCCATGGCGATCCAGTCAGGCTCGGTCTGGCCGTCGCAGACCACCAGGATTTCGGAGGGACCGGCGATCATGTCGATGCCGACCTTGCCGAACACGTGGCGCTTGGCAGTGGCGACATAAATGTTGCCCGGGCCGACGATCTTGTCCACAGGCGGCACGCTCTCGGTGCCATAGGCCAGCGCAGCCACGGCCTGGGCTCCGCCGATGGTGAAGACCCGATCGACGCCGGCGATGCAGGCGGCCGCCAGCACCAACTCGTTGAGTTCGCCACGCGGTGTGGGCACGACCATGACCACTTCCGGCACACCGGCGACCTTCGCCGGAATGGCGTTCATCAGCACGGACGAGGGATATGACGCCTTGCCGCCGGGCACGTAGAGCCCCGCGCGATCGAGCGGCGTGACCTTCTGGCCGAGCACGGTGCCATCGGCTTCGGTGTAGGTCCAGGAGTCCTGTTTCTGCTTTTCGTGATAACGGCGGACCCGCTCCGCCGCGGCCTCCAGGGCCTGGCGCTGGGCTGGACTGATACGCTCGAGCGCCAGTTCAAGGCGTTCGCGCGGCAGGATCAGGTCGGCCATCGAGGCCACCTCGAGGCCATCGAAACGCTGGGTCAACTCAACCAGGGCAGCATCGCCGCGCTCACGTACTGCCTGAATGATTTCCAACACACGCTGGTTGACGCCGTCATCGGACACGCTTTCCCAGCTCAGCAGGTGATCCAGGTGTCGCGAGAAATCAGGATCGGCAGCGTTGAGTCGGCGGATGTCGATGGGAGCGGTCATAACAGGCCTCATGAGAATGCTTACAAGCGGGTTTTCAGGCGCCTCTAGATTAACAAGCCAGCCGTGCGGGCACCTGAGAATTTAGGCTATGACACGGCTAGGCGAGCCGGCTATCAGCAGCCGCAGGAGGAATCAGCGTTGATACGTTATTGCGTGCTGCAACGCATCGATCAATGCCTGGATCCGCGTGTGCTGCATTTTCATCGATGCCTTGTTGACCACCAGGCGCGAACTGATCATGGCGATCAGTTCCTGCGGTTCCAGCCCGTTGGCTCGCAACGTATTGCCGGTATCGACGACGTCGATGATCTTATCCGCCAGCCCTACCAGCGGTGCGAGCTCCATCGAGCCGTAGAGCTTGATGATGTCGACCTGGCGACCCTGCTCGGCATAGTAGCGTTTGGCGACATTGACGAACTTGGTCGCCACCCGCAGCCGCCCCTTTGGCTCCGCTGCACCCACCTTACCGGCCGTCATCAGCTTGCAGTTGGCGATCTTCAAGTCGAGCGGCTCATACAGGCCCTGCCCACCGTATTCCAGCAATACGTCCTTGCCCGCTACGCCGAGATCCGCCGCGCCGTGCTCGACATAGGTCGGCACGTCGGTGGCACGCACGATCAGCAGACGCACGTCATCTTGCGTGGTCGGGATGATCAGCTTGCGGCTTTTCTCCGGATTCTCGGTGGGAACGATACCCGCCGCGGCCAGCAAAGGCAGGGTGTCGTCGAGAATGCGGCCTTTGGAAAGGGCGATGGTAAGCATGGACGTTATTCCTTGGAGCCTGTTGATGGCGGCCTTGGCGCAGGCGGAAGCAGCGATTGCAAGTTTTGACCATGGCAGAGGCTCGACGGAGCACGCGGCTATGGCCTATTGCCAATCGCTAGCCCGGTACGCGGCGGATCTTGGCGCCCAGCAATTGCAGCTTTTCTTCGATGCACTCGTAACCACGGTCGATGTGGTAGATGCGATCGATCAGAGTATCGCCTTCGGCGACCAGACCGGCGATCACCAGGCTCGCCGAAGCGCGCAGATCGGTCGCCATGACAGGTGCGCCCTTGAGCTTCGGTACGCCGGTCACGATCGCGGTATTGCCCTCGACGAGAATCTGCGAGCCCATGCGGTTCATTTCGTAGACGTGCATGAAGCGATTCTCGAACACCGTCTCGATAACCGTGCCAGTGCCTTCGGCGACCGCGTTCATGGCGATGAACTGCGCCTGCATGTCGGTGGGAAAGGCCGGGTAAGGCGCCGTACGGACGTTCACCGCTTTCGGCCGATTACCCTTCATATCAAGCTCGATCCAATTACTGCCGGTGTCGATGTGAGCACCAGCCTCCTCGAGCTTGTGTAGCACCGCCTCGAGCAGAGTGGCATCGGTGTCCTTGAGCTTTACTCGTCCACCGGTTGCGGCAGCGGCGACCAGGTAAGTGCCCGTCTCGATACGGTCCGGCATCACGCTGTAGCGACCACCACCCAGGCGCTTCACGCCGTCGATGGTGATGGTATCGGTACCCGCACCGGAAATCTGCGCGCCCATGGCGTTGAGGAAGTTGGCCAGGTCGACCACTTCCGGCTCACGGGCGGCGTTTTCCAACACGCTGCGGCCATTGGCCAGCGCCGCCGCCATCATGATGTTCTCGGTGCCGGTCACGCTGACGATGTCGAAGAAGAAATGCGCGCCGCGCAAGCCGCCAGCCGGCGCCCGCGCCTTGATATAGCCGCCTTCGACATCGATCTGCGCGCCCATCGCTTCCAGGCCGCGGATGTGCAGGTCGACCGGGCGCGAACCGATGGCACAGCCACCCGGCAGGGCGACTTCCGCCTCGCCGAAGCGCGCCACCATGGGCCCGAGCACCAGGATCGAGGCGCGCATGGTCTTGACCAGCTCGTAAGGCGCGACCAGCGTCTGGATGCTGCTGGCGTCGACTTCAACGCTGAGCTTTTCATCGATGACCGGCTGCACACCCATGCGACCGAACAGTTCGATCATGGTGGTGATGTCATGCAGGTGCGGCAGGTTGCAGACGGTAACTGGCGTATCGGCCAGCAGCGTGGCGGCCAGAATTGGCAGGGCCGAGTTCTTGGCACCGGAGATGCGAATCTCGCCATTGAGGCGAGCACCGCCGGTAATGATCAATTTGTCCATGGATGTTCCCGTAACCCGCAGGCGCGAAGCGCTTGCGAAGAGGAGCCGTGCACGGCGTCACCGCCTGCGCACGGGCTGAAAGATATCTGTCGCGACCGGCGATCAGCTGCGTGCAAGCCAGTCGGCACGGCTGAAGAATTTCATCGTGACGGCGTGAATGCTGCCATCGGCGATCCATGGGTTCAGATGCGCGTAAATTTGCTGCTGACGCTTGACCGGCCCCAGACCAGCCAGCTCGTCACTGATCACGTTCAGCTGGAAGTTGCAGCCTTCGCCTTCGACTTCCACCTGAGCACCTGAAAGCTTCTGTTCCAGAAAATTCTTAACTTCTACGGCCTGCATGTTCAACCTCGATCGGCGCCGGACGCGCGCGGCCGGCCATCATACAAAAAAGCCCGAAGGCTGCGAACCCCGAAGCCGCCCTGCCTGACGAACTCGCTCAATCGAGGGTTTCGGCATCGTTGTCGCGCCGCAGCGGGTGCCGGCCAGGAGCCGAAACCGCCGGAAAACGAGAAGAAGCGAAGCGCACCACCAGAATGGCCATCGCCAGCAACAGAATCGCTCCGGAAATATAGACGACGCCCATGTCAGGAGCATGATGGTGCGAAACGTCAGAAATCAGCAGCCGGGTCAACGCGGTGATCGCCACGTAGATCAGGAATCGCACCGGCATATGGTTGGTCTTGAAATAAATGCCGACCATCGCGCCGAGTTCGAGATAGATGAATAGCAACAGAATGTCATCGACGCTGATACTGCCCTTGCCGAGCATGTCGAGAAAGGTCAGCAAGCCGGCCCATGCGGTGATGGCGCCAATGGCGAACAGCGACAGGTAGTGAAACGTCTCTACCAACAGATTGCCCAGCGACTCCGCAAGCAGATGCACCTTGGCTCGCGTCGATTCGGCCCATCGCAGCAACATCAGACAGCTCCTCGTGCTTCGTCCGCCAAAGCGAGAACGTCCAGCAGGCCGGATACCCGAGCGATTTCTCGCATGTCTTCCGGCATGCCGACGATCAATACCTCACGACCCGTCGCCATGGCGTCGCGGGTAAAGGCAAGCAGCAATGAAAGCCCGACGCTGCTGGACTTCTCCACGGCAGTGCAATCGATCAGCACCCGCCTTGTCTTGCCCTTGCGGATCAGGTCTTGGCCGGCGCGCCGCAGGGTCGGCCCGGTCTGGTAGTCGAGCACGCCGGAAAGCCGTAGCTCACCATCGGCGCCACCTTCGACCAATGCCTCACTCATCGCCCGCCGCCTGCTGGCCGGCCTCGGTATCCTTGGCTCGTGCAACCACTTCAGCCCAGCCATCGATGGTCTTGTCCAAATTTCCGCCGTTCTTCTGCATCGCATCGGCGAATTGGTCACGGAACAGCTTGCCGATATTGATCCCGTTGATGATCACATTGCGGACACGCCATTCACCGCCCTGATTGACCATGGTGTAGGACACCGGATAGATCTCGCCCTGGCGGCCGGTCACTTCCATACCAACGCTGGTGCGTTCGGCATCCTGCTTGCCACTGGACGGCAACACGCGGATCTGCTGATTGTTGTATTCCAGCAAGGCGTTACCATAGAACTGCATCAGGCTGCGCTTGAAGTTTTCCTGGAAGCGAGTCATCTGCTCCGGACTGGCGTTACGCGAGTACTTCACCGTCATGATGCTGCGGGAAATCCCTTCCGCATCGACCACCGGACCGAGAATGTCGTTGAGCGACTCGTAGAACGCATTCGGGTCCTGACGGTACTGATCCTTGTTGGCCTTGAGATCGGCGAGCAGCTCATCGGTGGTTTTCTGGATCACTTCGTGAGCGCTAGGGGCCGCCAGAGCCAACATGGGCAGGGTGGCCAATAACACCAGCAAGCCGCGACGCAGGGCATTCATCATGTGGATACTCCTCACTCTCTATTGACCGAATTAAGCAAAAACTTGCCGATCAGCTCTTCCAGAACCAAGGACGACTGGGTATCACGAATCGTATCGCCGTCCGCCAAAGTTTCCTCTTCGCCACCGACGCTGATACCGATATATTTCTCGCCCAGCAAGCCGGCGGTCAGAATCGACGCCGTAGAGTCGACCGGAAGAATGTCGATGTCCTTCTGGATATCCAGCGTGACACGGCCGGTATAGCTTTCACGGTCCAAATCAATCGCGGTCACCTTGCCAATGGTCACACCAGCCATGGTGACCTTGGATCGGACACTGAGACCGGCAATATTGTCGAAATAAGCGTACAGCTTGTAGGTGTCTGCACTGTCGACGTTCAGCCCACTGACCCGCAGTGAAAGCAACAGGAGCGCCAGAACGCCCGCCAGGAGGAACAAGCCAACACCGATTTCCAGGGTGCGGATACGCATCAAAAATCTCCAAACATCAAGGCGGTCAGAATAAAGTCGAGGCCGAGTACTGCCAGCGAGGCGTAAACCACGGTTCGAGTGGTGGCGCGGCTGATGCCCTCGGAGGTCGGTTCGCAGTCATAGCCCTGAAACACCGCGATCCAGGTGACCACCACGGCGAACACCATGCTCTTGATAACGCCGTTGAGCACGTCAGAGGTAAAGGTGACGCTGTTTTGCATGTTGGCCCAGAACGAGCCTTCATAAACGCCGAGCCAGTCCACGGCCACCATCGCCCCGCCCCAGATGCCGACCACGTTGAAAATCACAGTCAGCAACGGCAGAGAGATGAAGCCGGCCCATAACCGCGGCGCGATGATGTATTTCAGCGGATCGACGCCGATCATTTCAAGGCTGGACAACTGCTCGGTGGACTTCATGTTGCCGATTTCCGCAGCCAGCGCAGACCCGGCGCGCCCGGCAAACAGCAAGGCGGTGACCACCGGTCCCAGTTCACGCAGCAACGTCAGCGCCACCATCTGCCCCACCGCCTGCTCGGAGCCGTAGCTGCTGAGAATGCTGTAGCCCTGCAGCGCCAACACCATGCCGATGAAGATACCGGACACCACCACGATGGCCAGCGAGAGCACGCCGACCGAGTAAAGCTGCCGAACCAGCAACGAGAAGCGATTGCTCAACCCACTGGGCCCGAACAACGCATGGAACAGGAACAAAGTCGCCCGCCCCTGCGCCGCGACCACGTTCAGCCCGCCCTCACCAAACATCCGGATTCGCTCGATCAATGAACGCTTACGCATCGGAGCCTCGCAGCAGATCCTCGGCATAGGCCGGTGCCGGAAAATGGAAAGGCACCGGCCCGTCCGCAGCCCCTTTCATGAACTGTTGAATTCGCGGGCTGGTCGATTCGCGCAGCTCGGCGGGCGTTCCCTGCCCCAGCACCTGACCGTCACCCACCACATAGATGTAATCGGCGATGCTCGCGGTTTCAGCCAGATCATGGGAAACCACGATACTGGTAATGCCCAGGGCGTCGTTCAGCATTCTAATCAACTGCACCAGAACTCCCATGGCAATCGGGTCCTGACCGGCAAAAGGTTCGTCATACATCAGGATCTGGGGGTCCAGTGCGATCGCGCGCGCCAGCGCCACACGACGCTTCATGCCTCCGGACAGTTCGTCGGGCATCAACTCGACCGCGCCGCGCAGCCCCACTGCCTGAAGCTTCATCAGTACGATGTCGCGGATCATCTCTTCCGGCAGCTTGGTATGCACGCGCAGCGGGAAGGCCACGTTCTCGAACACGTCGAGGTCCGTGAACAGGGCTCCGCTCTGGAACAGCACGCCCATCTGCTTGCGCATGTCGAACAATTCCCGGCGCGACAGGGTCGGCAGGTTGGTGCCGGCCACCCACACCTCTCCGCGCGCGGGCCTGAGCTGGGCGGCGATCAGCCGCAACAGCGTGGTCTTGCCACAGCCGGACGGGCCCATGATGGCCGTCACCTTGCCTCGCGGTATGGCGATATCGACGTTGTTGAATATGCTCCGCTCCCCGCGCATGAAGGTCACACCCTTCAGCTCGACGGCGTTAGCGTTGGCGGCGCTCATCGGATCTCCTTGGATACAGCCTGCGAATCAGACGCCCTCCGATCTTGGGGAGATACTTCGCAGAGCCGTTTTGGCGGCGCGAACTATAGCACCGCCCTCGGGACGTCCCAAGCAAAGGCCTGTATCGGCGCATGAACGAGCGCACATTCGTTCAGCTTCGGTTCAGCTCCAACGACCACGATCGGCTCGAAAGCTTTTCGGTGAGCGGCGCTAGGTTTTACCGTTATAATCCCGCGTTTCCATTTTCAGGCGACGACGTGAACATGAGTCAGAGCAGCCAGCTGATCGAGACGGCACAGCGCACCATCCGCATGGAACTAGAGGCCGTCGAGCAACTCACGACACGGGTTGATGCGCAGTTCGTCAAGGCATGCGAGCTCATTCTCCAGTGTAAAGGCCGCGTCGTCGTGGTCGGCATGGGCAAGTCGGGACATATCGGCAACAAGATTGCCGCCACGCTCGCCAGCACCGGCACCGCCGCATTCTTCGTTCATCCGGCCGAAGCCAGTCATGGCGACATGGGCATGATCACCCGTGATGATGTCGTGCTGGCGCTTTCCAACTCGGGCACCACCAGCGAAATCGTGACGCTGCTGCCATTGATCAAGCGCCTCGGCATCACCCTGATCAGCATGACCGGCAACCCCGAGTCGGTGCTGGCCAAGGCGGCATCAGTCAACCTCGACGCGAGCGTTGCCATCGAGGCATGCCCACTGAACCTTGCGCCCACTTCGTCGACCACGGTCAGTCTGGTACTTGGAGACGCGCTGGCGATTGCCCTACTCGAAGCCCGCGGCTTCACCGCGGAGGATTTCGCCTTTTCGCATCCGGGCGGTGCACTGGGCAGGCGTCTGCTATTGAAAGTCGAACATGTCATGCATTCCGGTGATCGCCTGCCGCTGGTCAACCGCGGCACAACGCTGCGCGATGCACTGCTGGAAATGACCCAGAAAGGACTGGGCATGACAGCGGTGCTGGAAGCAGACGGCCGCCTGGCCGGAATCTTCACCGACGGCGATCTGCGCCGCACACTGGACAAAGGTATCGATGTGCGTCAGGCCAGTATCGACCAGGTCATGACGATTCACGGCAAGACGGCCCATGCCGACATGCTGGCCGCCGAAGCACTGAAGATCATGGAAGACAACAAGATCAACGCGCTGGTAGTGGTCGATGAGAGCGACCGACCGGTCGGCGCGCTGAACATGCACGATCTGCTGCGTGCGGGAGTGATGTAAGTGAACGATCTACTGCGACGCGCCCGCGATATTCGCCTGGCCATTTTCGACGTCGATGGCGTGCTCACGGACGGCAAGTTGTACTTTTTAGTCGACGGTAGCGAATTCAAGACGTTCAACACCCTTGATGGTCACGGGATCAAGATGCTGATCAATTCGGGTGTGCGTACCGCTATCATCAGCGGCCGCAAGACGCCGGTCGTCGAGCGCCGAGCGCAGAACCTCGGTATCCAGCACCTGTATCAGGGCCGCGAAGACAAACTGGTGGTCCTCGATGAGTTACTCACCGAGCTCGGACTCGACTACGCTGAGGTCGCCTACCTGGGCGACGATCTGCCCGATCTGCCGGTAATCCGCCGTGTCGGCCTGGGCATGGCGGTGGCCAGCGCCGATGCCTTCGTCCGCCAGCATGCGCACGGGGTCACCGCCGCCCGCGGTGGCGAGGGCGCGGCACGAGAGTTCTGCGAACTGATCATGCGCGCCCAGGGCAGTCTCGATGCAGCCCAGGCCGCCTACCTCTAGAGGTTTCAATGCTGAGCAGAATCCGTCTTCCTGTCATCCTGTTGCTGATCGCCCTGCTGCTGATCGCAGTCGGCTACTGGAACATCCGCCCCGAGAGCTTCATGCAGGAAGCTCCCGTGAGCCAGGGCGGCGAAACGCCGATCGATTTCTATGTCGTCAACTCTCGGACCATTCAGTATCAGCCAGACGGCAAGCGCAATTACGAGCTGTCCGCCGAGAAGGTGGAGCACATCAAGGCCAGTGACGTCAGCCTGCTGACTCGCCCCGACCTTCATTCCTACAGGGGCTCCGATCTGCCGTGGCATGTGACCAGTGAGCGCGGTGAAGTCGGCCCACAGGGCGAGGAAGTCGAGTTGATCGACAACGTCAGGGTCGAGCGGAACGACGCCAAGGGACGCCCTACGATTATCACTTCCAGTCGAATGACGGTGTTTCCCGAGAAGGATTACGCCGAGACCCGCCAACCCGTTAGAATCGTCGCCGCAAACGGCGTAACGACCGCGACGGGTATGAAAGCGTACCTGAACGAAGGCAGGATGCTCCTGCTATCCAATGTAAGAGGCCAGCATGAGCTGCGTTAAGACCCTTCCTTTCCTGCTCGGTGTGAGCATTTTCCTGCTCGGCGCGAACGCCCATGCGCTCCCCGAGGACCGCAATCAGCCGATCCGCGTGCAGGCCGATACAGCGGAACTGGACGATCGACAGGGCGTTGCCGTGTATCGCGGCGACGTGGTCATCACCCAAGGCACCATGAAGATCACTGGCAATACGGTAACCATCACTCAGAACAAGAACGGTGATGTCGAGGTCTTCACCTCCATCGGCAAGCCCGCGTACTACGAGCAGAAGCCGGCAGCGGACAAGGAAATCGTCAAGGCGTATGGCCTGACCATCCAGTATTTCGCCGCCAACGAACGCATCGTGCTGATCGACCAGGCGAAAGTCGTGCAGGAAGGCAATACCTTCGAAGGCGAGAAAATCGTCTATGACACACAGCGGCAGATCGTCAATGCCGGCCGCGCCACCGATACCGATGTCACTACGCCGCGCCCTCGCGTGGACATGGTCATTCAGCCGCGCAAGAAGGACCAACAGGCCGCGGAGCAGACCGAGTAATGGCGATTCTCAAGGCCCAGCATCTGGCGAAAAGCTACAAAAGCCGACAGGTCGTGCGCGATGTAAGCCTGTCCATCGAAAGCGGGCAGATCGTCGGCCTGCTCGGACCGAACGGCGCCGGCAAGACCACCTGTTTCTACATGATCGTTGGCCTTGTCAAGGCCGACCAGGGACGAGTGCTGATCGACGACCAGGATGTGACCTACCTGCCTATGCATGGCCGTGCCCGGGCCGGCATCGGCTATCTGCCGCAGGAAGCCTCGATCTTTCGCAAGCTGTCGGTGACCGACAACATCATGGCGATCCTGGAAACCCGCAAGGATCTGGATCGCAGCGGTCGCCAACAGGCTCTGGAAGGGCTGCTGCAGGAATTCCACATCCACCACATCCGCGACAGCCTGGGTATGAGCCTGTCCGGCGGTGAGCGGCGCCGCGTCGAGATCGCTCGAGCATTGGCTACCGCACCCAAATTCATCCTCCTGGACGAACCTTTCGCCGGCGTCGATCCGATTTCGGTCGGGGACATCAAGCAGATCATCCACCATCTCAAAGCGAAGGGCATCGGCGTGCTCATCACCGACCACAACGTGCGCGAGACGTTGGACATCTGCGAAACCGCCTACATTGTCAACGACGGCCAACTGATTGCCGAGGGCAACGCGGAAACGATCCTGGCCAATCAGTTGGTCAAGGAAGTCTACCTCGGACACGAATTCCGACTCTGATGCCAATTTTTCCATCGAGGCGAACATCTAGGGCTAGGCAAAGGCTTCGTTAGCAGGCATATAATTTGCTTACATTGGCGCCCGCGGCGTCAGCGAAATCGGAACAGGCGCGGTTGCGCCGGCAAACAAGGTTCGAAGTCCTCTGCCATGAAACCATCGCTAGTCCTGAAGATGGGCCAGCAGCTGACGATGACACCGCAGCTGCAACAAGCCATACGACTGCTCCAATTGTCCACGCTCGATCTCCAGCAGGAGATTCAGGAAGCACTGGACTCGAATCCCATGCTCGAGCGTGAAGAGGACGGAGACGACTTCGACAACTCCGATCCGATGGCCGAGTCCATCGAAAAGAAGCCGGAAAGCACTTCGAGCGAACAGAGCGAGCCGGATAACCATTACGAAGAGCCCATCAACACGGTGGAGAACCTCGAGGAAGGCGACTGGGGCGATCGCATCCCTGAAGAGCTTCCGGTAGACACCGCCTGGGAAGATATCTATCAGACCAGCGCCAGCAGCCTTCCCAGCAGTGATGACGACGAATGGGATTTCACCACCCGCACCTCCTCCGGAGAGAGCCTGCAAAGCCATCTGCTTTGGCAACTCAATCTCGCCCCGATGAGCGACACCGATCGCCTCATTGCAGCCACCCTGATCGACTGCATTAACCCCCAGGGCTATCTCGACGAAACCCTCGAGGAAGTCCTTGAGTCTTTCGATCCTGAACTCGAAATCGAGCTCGACGAAATCGAAGTGGTACTACGCCGCATCCAGCAATTCGAACCTGCCGGGATCGGTGCGCGTGATTTGCGCGAATGCCTGCTACTGCAACTGCGCCAACTCCCCGAGCGGACCCCTTGGCTGGGCGAGGCGATGCGGCTGGTGAGTGACCATCTGGACACCCTCGGTGGACGCGACTACAGCCTGCTGATGCGCCGAATGAAGCTCAAGGAAGACGAACTGCGTCAGGTCATCGACCTCATTCAAACACTCAATCCACGGCCCGGCTCGCAGATCGAAGCAGGCGAGCCCGAGTATGTCGTGCCCGACGTGATCGTGCGCAAGCACAATGGCCGCTGGCTGGTCGAACTGAACCAAGAGGCGATGCCGCGCCTGCGGGTAAATCCGCAGTATGCCGGCTTCGTCAAGCGTGCCGACTCCAGCGCCGACAACACTTTCATGCGCAACCAGCTGCAGGAAGCGCGCTGGTTCATCAAGAGCCTCCTCAGTCGCAACGAGACGCTGATGAAGGTCGCCACGCAGATCGTCGAGCATCAGCGTGGCTTCTTCGAGCATGGCGATGAAGCCATGAAGCCGCTGGTATTGCATGACATCGCCGAGGCGGTAGGCATGCATGAGTCGACGATCTCGCGGGTCACGACCCAGAAATATATGCACACGCCTCGCGGCATCTACGAGCTGAAATATTTCTTCTCCAGTCACGTCAGTACGGCCGAAGGTGGCGAGTGCTCTTCTACCGCCATACGCGCGATCCTCAAAAAGCTGGTCGCCGCGGAAAACCCGAAAAAGCCATTGAGCGACAGCAAGATCGCTGGTTTACTGGAAGCACAGGGTATTCAAGTTGCACGCCGCACCGTCGCCAAGTACCGCGAATCACTCGGTATTGCGCCGTCCAGCGAGCGTAAGCGGTTGATGTAAATGCCAGGCGACCTGGTCGATTTCTTCCGGTGGCGGGTGCTCAGCTCGCCAATTCGCACGTGGCAAAAAGGAGATGCAGTATGCAAGTCAACATCACTGGCCTTCACCTGGAAATCACAGAAGCCCTGCGTGACTACGTCGAGGAAAAATTCGACAGACTGGAACGGCACTTCGACCGCATCATTGCCGTCCAGGTGATTCTCCAAGTCGAAAAGCTCAAGCAGAAGGCCGAAGCCACGCTGCACGTAGCCGGGCGCGAAGTCGTCGCCAACGCCGAACACGCAGATATGTACGCCGCCATAGACCTGCTTGCCGACAAGCTCGACCGGCAGCTTATCAAGCACAAAGAAAAACAGCTCGACCATAACCAGGGCGTCCTAGCTCGCTGACCCATCATGATCCGAATCGAAAACATTCTGACCCCCGGTCGTTCCTTGGTGAACGTACCGGGCGGCAGCAAGAAACGCGTCCTGGAACAGATCGCCAAGGTGCTCGGCCAAGACCTTCCAGACCTGGACTCCCAAGCCATCTTCGAGAGCTTCATCGCCCGCGAAAAACTTGGCTCCACCGGCTTCGGCAACGGAATTGCCATCCCCCATTGCCGCATGCCCGGCTGTACATCACCGCTCAGCGCGGTGCTGCGGCTCGATGCGCCAGTGGACTTCGATGCCATCGACGGCGCGCCGGTCGATCTGCTATTCGTGCTGTTGGTGCCGGAAGCGGCGACCGACGAACACCTCGAACTGCTTCGTCAGATCGCCAGCATGCTGGACCGCGAGGACGTTCGTGAACGTTTACGCCAGGCCCCAACGGGACAGCATCTGTATCAGGCTATCGTCGATATTCAGAGCGGTCGCTAGCGCAACGGCATTGCCTACGCTGAGTGAGGAAAGAGACGTGCCTTCTATCTGCCCACACCCAACCCGCCTGCGCTACGTACTGCAAGGCGTTCGAGCCCCCGCTCTGCCGGACCTCTTGCTGCGATGCGCCTGATCATCGTTAGTGGTCGGTCCGGGTCGGGCAAAAGCACGGCGCTCGACGTGCTCGAGGATAACGGCTTCTACTGCATCGACAACCTTCCCGCGGGCCTGCTGCCGGAGTTGGCGGAACGTGCATTGCTGCATACGGAGCTGCTGCAGCCGCAGGTCGCGGTATCTATCGACGCGCGTAATCTGCCGAGCCAGCTGAAGCGCTTTCCGGAACTACTCGAAGATGTCCGCGCCCGCTATATCCAGTGCGACGTGCTGTATCTCGATGCGGCGGACGAGACGCTGCTCAAGCGCTTCTCGGAAACGCGACGGCGACATCCACTGACCAATCAGAATCGCTCCCTGGCCGAAGCCATTCTTGACGAAGAGCTGCTACTGGCGCCCATCATCGACCACGCCGATCTGAAGATCGACACAACGCACCTGAACCTCTATCAGCTACGTGACACGCTGAAACTGCGCCTGCTGAACAAACCTGAGCCGGGCACGGCGTTTCTCTTCGAGTCTTTTGGTTTCAAACGAGGCATGCCAGTGGACGCCGACCTGGTGTTCGACGTGCGCTGCCTGCCCAATCCTTACTGGAAAGCCGACCTGCGTGAATTTTCCGGACTGGATCAGCCCGTTGTCGATTACCTCGCGACACAAGCGGACGTCGAAGAGATGTTCCAGGACATTCTGGCCTACCTGAGTAAATGGCTTCCGCGTTTCGCCGCCAGCAACCGCGCCTATGTCACGGTCGCCATCGGTTGCACCGGTGGGCATCACCGCTCGGTCTATCTCGCTGAGCGGCTCGGTCAGGCGCTACGCGAACCACTGAAGAACGTCCAGGTCCGCCACCGCGATCTGGCTTAGGAATACACATGCCCTCGTGCGAGATCACCATCATCAACAAGCTGGGGCTGCACGCCCGCGCGGCGGCCAAGTTCGTCGGTGTTGCCAACCAGTTCCCCTGTGACATCCGAGTCGGACGCTGTCCGGCCAGCCTCATCGACGGCAAGAGCATCATGGCCGTGATGATGCTCGCCGCCAGCAAAGGCACCATCCTGCACCTGCACGCCGAAGGTGAGCGGGAGCAGGAGGCACTCGAGGCGTTGATCGCGCTGATCGAAAACTATTTCGAAGAAGGCGAATAAAGCCACGTCAAGAAACGCGTTGCCGTTCTAGCTAGCTGCCCGCCACTTTCATCCGTTCGATCAGCACCGAGCCGGTGTGAATGCTACTGCGCGTCTCGACGTCACAGCCCACCGCGACGATCTGACGGAACATATCGCGCAGGTTGCCGGCGATGGTGACTTCCTGGACCGGAAACTGGATCTCGCCGTTCTCCACCCAAAAACCTCCGGCGCCGCGTGAGTAGTCGCCGGTCACCAGATTCAAGCCCTGCCCCATCAGTTCGGTGACCAGCAAACCACGCCCCATACGACGGATCAGTGCAGTCTGATCTTCATCGCCATGGGTAACGAAAAGGTTGTGTACACCGCCCGCGTTGGCGGTGCTGGGCATGCCCAATTTGCGTCCGGAGTAGGTTCCCAACACATAGGAAAGCAGCCTGCCCTTCTCGACGAATGGCTTGGCATAGGTCGCCAGACCATCACCGTCATAGGACGAACTGGCCAGACCACGGAGCAAATGCGGGCGCTCGTCGAGACTCAACCACTCGGGAAACAGCGTCTGCCCCAACGCATCTTCCAGATAGGAGGACTTGCGATAGAGGTTGCCACCCGAAATCGCGGCGAGGAAGTGCCCGAACAGCCCCGTCGCCAGTTCCGAGGAGAACAGCACCGGGACGTCACAGGTTGGTACGGGACGAGCGCCCAAACGGCGGACGGCGCGTTCGGCGGCACGCCGGCCAATCGACTCGGCGGACGCCAGGTCACCCGCGACACGACTGACGTCGTAGTGGTAGTCACGCTGCATCTGCCCATCGGCTTCGGCGATCATCACACTGCTGAGGCTGTGACGAGTGCTGCAGTAGGTACCGATAAAACCGTTGCTGTTGCCATAGCCGCGGCAGCCCAGATGGGTGCTAAGGCTGGTGCCGTCAGCATTTAGAATGCGTTTGTCGGTGTCGAACGCAGCTGCCTCGCAGCTAAGCGCCAGTTCGACGGCCTGGTCCGGGGAAATGTCCCACGGATGATAGAGATCGAGATCAGGCACGTCCTTGGCCATCAGCGTCGGATCGGCAAGCCCGGCGAACTCGTCTTCCGAGGCATGCTTGGCGATCGCCAGCGCGGCTGCCACGGTTTCGCGAATCGCTTCATCGCCGCTACCGGTGGTACTTGCCGAGCCTTTGCGCTGACCAACGTACAGCGTGATGCCGAAACCCTGATCCCGATTGAACTCGACCGTCTCCACTTCTCGCTGACGAACCGTGGTCGACAGGCCCTGCTCCATCGAGACGGACACCTCGCAGGCGCTGGCACCCTGCCGGCTGGCCTCCTCTATGATCCGCGCGACCTTTTCACGCAATCCGGGCAACGCATGCGGGCCGATCCCCTCAATCTCGCTCATAAACACTCCAACAACTGATTCGATCCAATCGCAACCACCGCGCTCGGCTGAGCTCCACGGCAAGGCTGCTGTTATCATGGCGGCATTCCCTACTGGACCAACCCCATGTCTGATATTTCCGATCTCGACGGTTTCGAGGAAAAAAGCAAAACCCAGGTCAAGCGTGAACTGCATGCCCTGCAGGAGCTGGGTGAACGCCTCACGACCCTCAAGCCCGACGTCCTGGACCGCCTACCGCTCACCGATGCCCTGCGCAAGGCCCTGGGCGATGCGCCGAAGCACACCGCGCACATCGCACGCAAACGCCACCTGCAGTACATCGGCAAACTGATGCGTGATCAGGATGTCGACGCCATCCTGGCCCTGGTTGACCAGCTCGACGCCTCCACTCGGCAATACAACGAACGCTTCCATGCGCTGGAACGCTGGCGTGACCGCCTCATTGCCGGTAACGACGAAACCCTCGAAGCCTTCATTACCGAGTATCCCGAGACCGACCGCCAGCATCTACGTGGCCTGATCCGTCACGCTCAGCACGAAGCGGCACGAAACAAGCCGCCTGCAGCCAGCCGCAAGATCTTCAAGTACATCCGCGGGCTGGACGAGACCCTGCGCGGCTTGCGCTAGGTACTGGCACATCGTTATGACCCGACGCTGCGTCAAGCCCCTGTACCACCAACCGTGATGCCATCGATCTTCAGGGTCGGCTGACCCACACCGACCGGTACCGACTGGCCGTCTTTGCCACAAGTGCCAACGCCGCTATCCAGCGCCAGGTCGGTACCGACCATCGAGACCTTGTTCATTACCTCCGGTCCATTGCCGATCAAGGTGGCGCCCTTCACCGGCGCGGTAATCTTGCCATCCTCGATCAAGTAAGCCTCGCTGGTCGAGAACACGAACTTGCCGCTGGTGATGTCCACCTGCCCGCCGCCGAGGCTCGCACAGTAGATGCCCTTTTTCACCGAGCGAATGATTTCCTCCGGATCGCTCTCGCCGGCCAGCATGTAGGTGTTGGTCATCCGCGGCATCGGCAGGTGAGCATAGGACTCGCGTCGGCCGTTGCCGGTAGGTGCGACGCCCATCAAGCGCGCGTTGAGCTTGTCCTGAATGTAACCCTTGAGTATGCCGTTCTCGATCAGCGTGGTGCACTGAGTAGGCGTGCCCTCGTCGTCTACGCTGAGCGACCCGCGGCGGTTGGCCAGCGTGCCGTCGTCAACGATGGTGCACAGTTTGGACGCCACCTGCTGACCGATCCGACCGCTGTAGGCCGAACTGCCCTTGCGATTGAAGTCACCTTCCAGGCCATGACCTACCGCCTCATGCAGCAATACCCCGGACCAGCCTGGCCCGAGCACCACCGGCAGCGTGCCGGCCGGTGCCGCCACGGCCTCAAGGTTGACCAGCGCCTGTCGCAGCGCCTCGCGCGCATAGCCCATCGCCCGGTCTTCGCTGAGGAAGTAATCGTATCCGGTACGCCCGCCGCCACCCTGGCCGCCACGCTCACGACGGCCGTTCTGCTCGACGATGACGCTGACGTTGAAGCGCACCAGCGGGCGAATATCCGCCGCCATGCCGCCGTCAAGGCCGGCCACTAGAATGTGCTCCCATACGCCCGCCAGGCTGACCGTGACCTGCTTGATACGCGGATCCAGGGCCCGCGTCGCGACGTCGATCCGCTTGAGCAGCTCGACTTTCTCTGCTCGACCGAGCCCGTCCAGCGGGTTGTCTCGGCCATACAGCGGCGCGAAGTCGGCCTTCGACAGCACCTGCACACGGCCTTGCTGGCCGCCGCGGGCAATCGAGCGCGCGGCCTCGGCGGCCTGGCGCAGCGCATCAGCGGTGATCGCGTTGCTGTAGGCGAAACCGGTCTTTTCACCGGACAGCGCGCGCACGCCCACACCTTGCTCCAGGTGGAAGCCGCCTTCCTTGACGATGCCGTCTTCCAGCACCCAGGACTCGGTCACCTGGTCCTGGAAATACAGATCCGCGGCATCGATGCCGGGGCCGGCCAACTCGCCGAGCAAACCCGGCAGGTCATCGAGTTCCAACCCACCCGGTGTCAGCAGGCGCTCGGTGACAGGTAACAACAGTTCACTCATATCTACTCCAAGGTGCCCGAGACAATGCGGGGCGCAGTGAATCGGCGATGGTCCAGCACGGGCATGCGCTGACGCGTCGCAGCCTGATCGGCCGCATCTCGGTCGGCTACCAGTGCCGCTTCGCCCGTCGGTTGCTCGCCCAACACACGCCCCCAGTAATCCACGATAGACGAATGACCATGGGTCAACCGTCCGCCAGGGTGTTCGCCCCCCTGTGCTGCGGCCAGCATATAGCATTGCGTCTCGATGGCCCGCGTGCGTATCAACATCTCCCAATGCGCCTGGCCGGTGACGGTGGTAAAAGCCGACGGGACGCTGATCAACTCGGCGCCGGCCAACCGCAGGGCCGCATACAGCTCGGCGAAACGCAGGTCATAGCAGACCGTCATGCCCAGTCGTCCCACCGGCGTATCGACGACCACCATCCGCTCGCCCGCCGCGTAGTCGTCCGACTCCCGATAACGGCCACGCGCGTCACTGATCTGGGCGTCGAACAAATGCAGTTTGTCGTACCGCGCAATCCGCTCGCCTTGGTCATCGACCAGCAACGAACAGGCTCTGACCTTCGCCTGCGGCTGATCATCCGGCGGCAACGGCAGCGTGCCGGCGACTATCCATAACCTGAGGTCGCGGGCCGTCTGTTTCAACCATGGCAGGATCGGTCCGGTGCCCTCGGCTTCGGCTCGGCCCACCGCCGGCAGGTCGGTCCGCCCCATGGCGGCGAAGTTTTCCGGCAGGACCGCGAGCCGCGCACCGCCCTCGGCGGCCTGTTCCAACAGCCGCCTGGCATTGGCGAGATTGGCCTGAATGTCGGCCTGACTGACCATCTGAATGACGGCGAGGCTCATGCTTGACTACCCCCTGCGGCGCTCAGCCGCTCGCTGCAAATGGCACTCAGTTGGGCTTCTCGAAGGGTTTGTCGAAGGTGATCCTGGGCGCCTGCCATGGCCCCTCGACGTTGTATTGAACGGTGGCGAAGCGGGCGACCTTATCGCCCAGCAGCTTGTCGACGACGAACAGAGCACCACCGATGGCCGGAGCACCGACGATCAGCGCTGCCAATGGCAGGTTGTTGCTGACAGGAAGCGTCACCAGCAACTTGGCATCGATCTGATCCCTGACCAGATCCAATTGGCCATTCAACTCCAGATTGCTGGACGGCCCGGCCACCGTGAGCGGCTGCGATGTCACGTAAACCCCATGGGTCGCAACCAGCTCGGTCTGAATACGATCGTAGCTCAGACCTTTGCTGAACAGATCCGAGAAATCCAGCCGCAGACGCCGGCCGATCGAGTCGAAGTTGAGCAGACCGAAAACCCGCAGCGCCTGCGCGCCACCATCCACCTCGCGCAGCTGGCCCTTGCGCAGCCGAGCGTCGAGCCTGCCGGACAACCGGTTCAGGGCGAAGTATGCCGGCGAGCCGGGCCAGCTGCCGTCCACATCCAGACGAAAATCCCTGCTGGTGGTCGAAGGCGCGAACCCCCAGGCCAGCAATACATCGGCCACGTTTTCGCCTTCTAGCCGGCCCTTGTACCAGGTCCGTGTGGCATTCCAACCGCCGGCGCCGCCCAATTTCAGACCTTTCAGATCCAGGGCGAGATTCGAGAACGCCACGCCATCCGAGCTCGGCCGCATCTTCAATGATCCAGACCCCATCAACTCTTCGCCCCGCAGCACCTGGGCCACGCTGATATCCATCGCGGGCAAGCGCTTCGGATCGACGGCTGCCAGCGCATCGCCAGGCGGCACCTGGGGGTTGCTCGGCTCGGCAGCAGGAAGTCGCACGCGCGACAGCTCCAGTGCGATGGGCTCGCCGTCGGTATCTGACAAGCGGACGGTTCCGGCCACCGTCTCGCTGTCCAGCCCAAGCAGCCATCCGGAGGAGTGGCGCCGCAACTCGACAGCGAGGTTGTCGATATGTGTACCAAAGCCATCAAAGGCACCAATGTCGAGGTTGGCCTGTCGCAGCATCGAGGCGCCGGTCTGATCCGCCGAAGATTGGCCATAAGTTTCCAACAACGCCTGCCATGCACCCAGCTCGAGCTGCGACAGCTCGCCTCGCACATAGAGGCCCTGATCGGTGCGCAGATTCGCCGCTCCACCGCCCAAGACCAGCTCGCCGCCACCTTCGGTCCAGTCACCGTTTGGCACGACGAATGCCAGTGCTGCCAGCGTCCCATGTCGCAGCGTGTAGCGCTGTCGATCGCCACCAAAGGTCATACGCAACGTGGTGTCGCGCCGCTGTTCGGCCGGCTTGCCGAACGGCACCGGTAGCGCCAGAGCGGTACCCAGCAGGGACGAATCGACTTGTAGCTGGTTGTCGGCGCCACTCAGGTTCAGGCTCAGCCTGAACGGCAGCTCTCCAGAGAGGGGCAGCGGCTGTTCGATCTTGCGCCACGCCAGAAGTCGCTGCAGAGCTACCGTGCCCGACGCTTCGATCCGTGTGGACGGGTCGCCCGGCGCCCCGGTGGCGGTGGCCTTGCCCTGTATCGGACTGCCCAGCGTCCGGCCGCGAAACGCCTTAGCGCTGAAGCCCCGTTCGCTGTCATAACGAAACTCGCCACTCAATGTGTCGAGCTGGAGGTCCGCCTGTCTGATGAACAGTGCGGCATCGGTACTGGAAAAGTCGGCAACCACCTGAGGTTGCTCGCCCTTGGCCAGCGGGATGTCCAGCTGGAGTGTGCCGCTCAATGGCCCCTCGCCGTGCCAACCTGCGAACAGCTCGCCCGTGCCGATCGGCGCCACCTGCATCAGCGTCAGTGCATCGCGCAGACGGCCGTCCACACGTCCCTCGATGCCCAGACGCAGTGTCTGATCGCCCGCAACGTGAGGTATTTCAGCTGTGGCGTCATGTAACCGGCTGTCGAGCATCCGCCCATCGGCAAGACGGATCCGCACGCCGCTGTCCTCGATCAACACCTCACCCCTGCCTTCGCGCAGTATTGGCCAGCCGGGCTGGAATGCGAGCTCGGCATCCTTCACCTTGAAATACAGACTCAAGCTGCGTGCGGCATCGTCGGCGTTCTTGTTTATCGAGCCCTGGTACTCGAAATAGCCCTGTTCGACAGTGCCGCTGCGAATCGCCGTGTTCAGCCACTCGCTTAGCGCCGGACTCAGCGCCGGAGAGCGCGTCGGCAGATACTTCTCCGTAAAGCGGGCATCGCCGTCACGAATACCGACGCGCAGATCCATATAGTCCTCAGCCGCCGGATCGCGCATCAGACGGATCAGAAAGTCGCCGGCGATCTGCCCCTCCTCGCCCTCGACCTGCAAATAGGGCGAGGCAAGCGTGACGGCCTGATCGTCGAGCGCCCAACGCAAGCGACCGCGAGCACGATAATAGTCCCAGGGCCGCGGGAACAACTGAGCCAGATGCAGACTGAAATCCCGGTTATCGAAGCGCAGCTCGCCGCCGGCGAGATTGCCCTGTACCGCACCGCTTACGTTGTGCACGGCGGGCACCCAATCGTGCGCGGCGATGCTGACCGCATCGAGGTTGGCAGTGAATGCCAGACGTTCGTCGCGGGGTGCCGTCGGCCGGTAGTCGAGCTGAAGATTGCGCAGCGTTCCACTCGGAGCCAACCCGAGCAGGTATTCGTTTGCCAGTTCAGGTAATGGCACCACGGCATGAACCAGTGCCGCTATCGGTCCGACGGCGGTGTGATCGGACTGCAGACGCCAGCGATCCTCAGCGATGTTCTGTTGGACCAGCACTGCCGTGTCCCGCCAACGGTTTCCTGCGAACGTGAACGCCAGGCCATCGAGCTGCAGCCGGTAGCCTTCGACCCCTCGGTCGAGATAAGCATTCACCGCCAGATCTTCGATCCGAACCGGCTCCCGCTGCGATCGACCCACACGCAGTATCGGTACGTTCAGTCGAGCCACCGCGCGGGCCAACTCATGCTCACGCCAGTCAAGCCACACCTCGCCGCCGACCTGGAGCTGATCCAAGGCCCAGCTACCGGTCAGGCTCGCCGGCAACCAGGCCGCCCAGTCGCTCTGCGGCAGGCTGAGGTAGAGCTCGGCCTCACTGGCACGCCAGTCATCGGCCTGCACCCGCACCTGAGCATGCGTGCTCAGCGGCTGCCCGTCAGGCAGCAACACGCGCCCGTCGAGGCGCAAATGCTTGCCGGCAGTGTGCAGTTCGAGATTGGCATAGGTCAGGGTGACTGGCGCTTCGGTGTGCGCCTCAAGCGTGATCTGGCTATCCAGCAATCGCAGATATTGAATCCGCTGCAACTCACCCAAGAGCTTCGGCAGGTCAATCGGCCCCTGATCGTCGCGCTCGGGCAGACCGCCGACGCGCCATCTACCATCGGCACCCTGGACCAGGCTCAGATGGGCACCGACGAACTCCACCGTCCTCAATTGCAGCTGACGAGACAGAAGACTGGCAGCGATATCCGGTACCAGCGCAAGTTGGTCCAGCCGCATCGCCATGTCGCCTTCGCCGAGGATCACATCGTGGGCCAGCAACCTCGGCGAGAAACCCTCCCAGCGGCCTTCCAAGTTGCCGAGTTCGATCGGCACGTTCAACAGTTCGCGCGCCTTGTTCTGGACTTCGAGGCGATACTCGGCGACCAGCGGCACCAGTTGCCGACCGAGGCTCACATAGAGCGCCAGCAGCATCAGGCCGATCGCACCCAGCCAGAGACTGCGGCGCAGGAAGACGAGAACAAGGGCCAGCAGCCGACTCATTTGGGTACGCTCCGCACACCCGAGCCCGGATGGCCAGGTTTGCATCTAGTCAGAGCAGCACCACGTCGTACTGTTCCTGGGAATACATGGTCTCCACCTGGAACTTGATCGAGCGCCCAATGAAACTCTCGAGATCGGCGACACTGCCGGACTCTTCGTCGAGCAACCGGTCGATGACTTTCTGGTTCGCCAGCACGCGATAGCCTTCGGGCTGATAGGCGCGAGCCTCGCGAAGAATTTCGCGAAAGATCTCGTAGCAGACGGTTTCCGGGGTTTTCAGCTTGCCGCGTCCCTGGCAGCACAGACAGGGCTCGCACAGTACTTGCTCGAGGCTCTCGCGCGTGCGCTTGCGGGTCATCTGCACCAGTCCCAGCTCGGTGATGCCGATGATGTTGGTCTTGGCGTGATCCCGCTCCAGCTGCTTTTCCAGGGTGCGCAGGACCTGCCGCCGGTGCTCTTCGTCCTCCATGTCGATGAAATCGATGATGATGATGCCGCCGATATTGCGCAGCCGCAGCTGACGGGCGATGGCGGTAGCCGACTCGAGATTGGTCTTGAAAATGGTTTCTTCAAGGGTGCGGTGGCCAACGAAGGCCCCCGTGTTCACATCGATGGTGGTCATCGCTTCGGCCGGATCGATGATCAGATAGCCGCCTGACTTGAGCATGACCTTGCGCTCGAGGGCTTTCTGGATTTCGTCCTCGACACTGTAGAGATCGAAGATCGGCCGCTCGCCAGGGTAATGTTCGAGGTGCTCACTCAGCTCGGGCATCAGCTCACCGACGAACTGGCTGACCTTCTGAAAATTTTCACGTGAGTCGATGCGGATCTTCTCGATACGCGGATTGACCAGATCACGCAGGGTGCGCATGGCCAGCGACAGATCTTCATAGATCAGTGAGGGCGCGCCGGCGGTCGTCATCTGACCGTCGATCTGTTCCCACAGGCGACGCAGATAGCGGATATCCATGAGTATTTCATCGCTGCCGGCGCCTTCGGCGGCGGTGCGCAGGATGAAGCCGCCGGTTTCCTTGATGCCTTCAGCCTCGATGCATTCGGCGACCACCTGTTTGAGACGATCGCGCTCAGCCTCGTCTTCGATGCGCAGGGAGATGCCGACATGGCAGGTCTTGGGCATGTACACCAGATAACGCGAAGGTATCGAGAGCTGCGTGGTCAGTCGGGCGCCCTTGGTGCCGATCGGGTCCTTGGTAACCTGCACGACCAACGCCTGCCCGTCATGAACCAGCGCACTGATGGGTTCGACGGCGTTACCTTCACGGCTGGAGATCTCCGAAGCATGGATGAAAGCCGCGCGCTCCAGGCCGATGTCGACGAAGGCCGCCTGCATACCGGGAAGCACCCGCACTACCTTGCCCTTGTAGATATTGCCGACGATGCCGCGGCGTTGGGTACGCTCGACGTGCACCTCCTGCAGGACGCCGTTTTCCACCACCGCCACCCGGGACTCCATGGGGGTGATGTTCATCAGGATTTCTTCGCTCATTATTGTTCTCGGCTGATGGCGGTGGGGTATGCCAGGCTGCTGAAAAACTATCTGCGTTGGCAGTGCGTCGTCAAAACAGTCCGGATCACCAGCCCAATCAAATGCCCATTTAGAGCACCTGAACAGCGCTCCTTCGGCTGTTCTGCTTCGTCTTTCCTGCCTCGCCTACGTTTCTCAAATGGCCTGATAGCAGCCGAAGCTGACAAGTTGGCTCGATTCTAACGGCATACGCCGCCAAGCCCCAGGCTCTATACCAAGCTTTTACACCAGTACCGGAGCCCATAGGCGTCGAGCAGCTGGGCCGTCTCACATAGCGGCAGGCCGACCACAGCCGAATAACTACCCTCCAGCTCGCTGACGAAGACCGCCCCCCAGCCCTGAATGGCGTAGCTGCCGGCCTTGTCCTGCGGTTCGCCGCTGGCCCAGTAGGCCTCGGCTTCGTCGACCCCGATCGGCCGAAAGCGCACCCGGCTGGTGACCAGACGCGTTACGCAGCCCGACGCGCTGGCCAACGCGACGGCAGTCATCACCTCATGCTGGCGATCGGACAATGCCTGCAGCATCGCCAGCGCATCCGCCTTGCCAGCCGGTTTGCCAAGGATGCGCTGATCCAGCACCACCGTGGTATCAGCGCCCAGCACGCACGCCGAGTCACGGTCGACCAGTGACAGACCGGCCAGGGCTTTCTCGCGAGCCAAGCGCTGAACGTAGATGTCAGGTGATTCCGTCGCTGCCGGCGTTTCGTCGACGGACACCGAAATCAGGGAAAACGGAACGCCGATTTGCGTCAGCAGTTCACGACGTCGCGGGGACGCAGAGGCGAGAAACAATTCGGACATGCCAGCTCCTTGGGTGCAACGAGCGGAGCAGATTCGCATATCCAGGCGAGCCCCGGAAGCAACCCAGCAGCAATCGGCAACGGCTTAGTAGACGTTGAAACGCCGCCGCGCCCACTGCAGGGCGACGAACACCCACGGCCATAGCAATGCACTGACCGGCACGGGGACGAGGAACAACAGCGTCGGTGGGCGATTGCCGGTCAGCGTGTTGAGCCACAACTGCACCAGCTGGCCGAGCCCAAGAATTACCAGCAACACCAGACTCTGCTGCAGCAGCGGAAACATCCGCAGACGCTGCTGCAGACTCAATACGAGAAAGGTGATCAGAATCAGCGGCAGGCCGTTCTGCCCGAGCAAGGTGCCAGACAGCACATCAAGCATCAGCCCGAAGAAGAATGCCGCCGCCATGCCGCCGCGATGAGGCAAAGTGATCGCCCAATAAGCGATGAACATGCCGAGCCAGAGCGGGCGCGCCAAACCAAGACTGGCGGGCATGGGAGCGACACTGAGCAGCAGGGCCAGCACCATCGATAACCAGATGACCCAACCGTTATTCAGCCGCCCATGGATCATGGCCGCTCCTCGTTACTCGGTGGTGCCGCGTCTGGAGCAGCTGTATCTGCGGGGTCAGTTGTCGCCTGCGCCGCCTCGCGGTCGGCCGATTCCTGAGCCTTCGCGGCCGCAGTGGCGCGCTCTTCCGGCGTCCGCGCATCACTGAAGACCAGCAACAGGTAGCGGCTACGATTGAGCATGGCGGTGGGGATGGCGCGGACGATCAGGAAAGGCTGCCCGGAACCGCGCACCACCTCGGTGACCTGCGCAACCGGATAACCGCTAGGAAAGCGCTGTCCGAGCCCAGAGCTCACCAGCAAATCGCCCTCTTTGATGTCGGCTGTCTCGGCGACATGGCGCAGCTCGAGATAGTCGGGGCTGCCGGTGCCTACCGCGATCGCGCGCAGACCGTTGCGATTGACCTGTACCGGGATGCTATGGGTCACGTCCGTCAGCAGCAGCACCCGGGCAGCGTAGGGCATGACCTCGACGACCTGCCCCATCAATCCGCTGGCGTCGAGTACCGGCTGACCGAGAAACACGCCGTCGCGCTCGCCCTTGTCGATCAAGATGCGATGAGTGAAGGGGTTGGGATCCAGTCCGATCAGCTCGCTGACGATCACCTTGTCGTCGACCAGGGCGGCGGAATTGAGCAGCTCGCGTAGGCGCACATTCTGCTCGGTGAGCATCGCCAGCTTCTGCAGGCGCCGCTGCATCAACAGCGCCTCCGCCTTGAGCTTCTCGTTCTCGGCCACCAGGCTGGTGCTGCTGCTGATCTGCTCGGTGGCCCGCTGCCAGGTCCGCACCGGCAGGTCAGCCAGCCAGTAGAACGGGGTCAGCACAAGTCCCATCTGGCTGCGCAAGGGCTTCAGGGTCTCGAAGCGAGCATCCACTACCATCAACGCGACACAGAGCACGGAGAGCACCAGCAGGCGAACTCCAAGCAAGGGTCCTTTGGCGAACAGTGGTTTGATGGGCGGGTCCTCGCAGCTGCAGGCTTCAAACTAAACGCGACAAGCCGAGAGCAGAGCGGCCCCTGCTATCGGCTTGCGCTTGGAGCTTATCAGGCCGTTGAAAAACGTAGGCGAGGCAGGCAAGACGAGGCGGAAACAGCCGAAGAAGCGCAGTTTAGGTTTCTAAATGAGCATTCTGAGGCTGTTTTCAACGAAGTATTTGCCAACGCAGCTAGTTTTTAAACGGCCTGCTAGCGCTTGTCACTCACTCCGTGGACAACAGATCCATGGCATGACGGTCCATCATTTCCAGCGCTCGACCGCCACCACGTGCCACACAGGTCAGCGGCTCTTCGGCCACGATGACTGGCAGGCCGGTTTCCTGCGCCAACAGCTTGTCGAGATCACGCAACAATGCGCCGCCACCGGTCAGTACCAAGCCGCGCTCGGCGATATCCGAAGCCAGTTCGGGGGGGGATTGCTCCAGCGCGCTCTTGACCGCCTGGACGATAGTCGCCAGCGACTCCTGCAGCGCTTCGAGGACCTCGTTGGAGTTGAGCGTGAAGCTGCGCGGCACACCTTCGGCTAGGTTACGGCCACGAACGTCGACTTCACGCACATCACTGCTCGGGAACGCGGTGCCGATTTCCTGCTTGATCCGTTCGGCGGTGGATTCACCGATCAGGCTGCCATAGTTGCGGCGTACATAGGTGACGATGGATTCATCGAAGCGGTCGCCGCCTACACGCACGGACTCGGCATAGACCACGCCGTTGAGGGAAATCAGCGCGATCTCGGTGGTACCGCCACCGATATCGACAACCATTGAACCGCGCGCTTCGTCGACCGGCAGTCCAGCGCCGATGGCCGCGGCCATCGGCTCTTCAATCAGGAACACCTCACGTGCGCCAGCACCGAGTGCCGATTCCCGAATCGCGCGGCGCTCGACCTGAGTCGATTTGCAGGGCACGCAGATCAGAACACGCGGGCTGGGCTGCAGGAAACTGTTTTCATGAACCTTGTTGATGAAGTACTGCAGCATCTTTTCGCACACGCTGAAATCGGCGATCACGCCGTCTTTCATCGGGCGGATGGCGTTGATGTTGCCAGGGGTCCGGCCGAGCATGCGTTTGGCGTCGGTGCCCACCGCGACAACACTTTTCTGGTTGCCGTGGGAGCGAATGGCAACCACTGACGGCTCGTTCAGGACGATGCCACGGTCGCGCACATAAATGAGGGTATTGGCAGTGCCCAGGTCGATCGACAAATCGCTGGAAAACATGCCACGCAGTTTTTTGAACATGGGGAAAGGGCCCTGGGGCAAACGCGTGGGGAAAAAAGTGCCGCAAACTCTAACAATGGTGCGAACTTAGGGCAAGGCGCTCGTAGACGCGCGTCTGGCCATACGTGAGCCACTGCCCAAAATATAACCAACCGCAAAAACCCGCCGGATGAGCGGCAAGCCGCAGCCGCGCTACCGGCAAGCGCCGCAGACATGTAAGATTGACGGCTTTTCCGGGCTCGAATGCCCACTGCTGCGGCTCGCACCCTGCTGCTCTTGCGTCGGCCTTTGCCGACGGAAGGCGTACCCGATTCGCTTCCCGCTGGAGAATCCCGATGGCGCTTGAACGCTCCGAGGTGGAAAAGATCGCTCATCTGGCCCGTCTAGGCCTGAATGAAGCCGACCTGCCCCGCACCACCGAGACCCTGAACAACATCCTGGGCCTGGTCGATCGCATGCAAGCGGTCGACACCACCGGCATCGAGCCGCTCGCTCATCCGCTGGAAACGCATCAGCGCCTGCGCGCCGACGCCGTCACCGAACGCAATCAGCGCGACGCCTACCAGGCCATTGCCCCGGCCGTGGAAGACGGCCTGTATCTGGTTCCGCGGGTGATCGAGTAATGAAGGACGCCGACATGCATCAATTGACCCTCGCCGAAATCGCTCGCGCTTTGGCCGACAAGCGCTTCTCGGCCGAAGAGCTGACCCGTGCGCTGCTCACGCGCATCCAGACGCTCGACCCGCAACTGAACAGCTTCATCACCGTGACCGAAGAGCAGGCCCTGGCTCAGGCCCGAGCAGCCGATGCACGCCGCGCCAATGGTGAAAGCGGCTCGCTGCTGGGCGCACCGATCGGTCACAAGGATCTGTTCTGCACCGAGGGCGTACGCACCAGCTGTGGTTCGAAGATCCTCGACAGTTTCAAATCGCCCTACGATGCCACGGTCGTCGAGCGACTCGCTGCAGCCGGCTCCGTCTCGCTGGGCAAACTGAACATGGACGAGTTCGCCATGGGCTCGGCCAACGAGTCGAGTTTCTACGGCGCGGTGAAGAATCCCTGGGACCTGACCCGAGTGCCCGGTGGTTCTTCCGGCGGATCGGCCGCGGCAGTGGCGGCGCGCCTGTTGCCCGCCGCAACCGGCAGCGACACCGGCGGCTCGATCCGCCAACCCGCGGCACTGACCAACCTCACCGGTCTCAAACCGACCTACGGACGCGTTTCACGCTGGGGCATGATCGCCTATGCCTCGAGCCTCGATCAGGGCGGCCCGCTGGCCCGCACAGCCGAAGATTGTGCACTGATGCTCGGCACCATGGCCGGCTTCGATCCGAAGGACTCCACCAGCGTCGATCAACCGCTGGATGATTACCTCGCCGCCCTCGACAAGCCGCTGACCGGCCTGCGCATCGGCCTGCCAAAGGAATACTTCGGCGCCGGCCTGGACGCGAAGATCGCCGATGCGGTGATGGCTGCGGTCGATGCGCTGGAGAAGCTCGGCGCAACGGTGAAAGAAATCAGCCTGCCGAACATGCAGCACGCCATCCCTTCCTATTATGTGATCGCGCCAGCCGAAGCCAGCTCCAACCTATCGCGCTTCGATGGCGTGCGTTTCGGCTATCGCTGCGAAGATCCGACCGACCTGACCGATCTCTATAAGCGTTCGCGCGCCGAAGGCTTCGGTGACGAGGTCAAGCGGCGGATCATGGTCGGTACCTATGCGCTGTCCGCGGGCTACTACGACGCCTACTACCTCAAAGCGCAGAAGATCCGCCGGCTGATCAAGAACGACTTCGTCAGTGCGTTCGACGAAGTGGACGTAATTCTCGGCCCGACCACGCCCAACCTGGCCTGGAAGCTCGGCGAGAAGAACGCTGACCCGGTCTCGGCCTATCTGGAGGACATCTACACCATCACCGCCAACCTGGCCGGCATCCCTGGGCTCTCGATGCCGGCGGGGTTCATCGATGGCCTGCCGGTCGGTGTGCAGCTACTGGCGCCTTATTTCCAGGAGGCGCGTCTGCTCAACGTGGCGCACCAGTACCAGCAGGTCACTGATTGGCACAAACAAGCACCGAGCGGATTCTGAGGAGATAGAAGATGCAATGGGAAACCGTCATCGGGCTGGAAATCCACGCACAGCTCGCAACCCAGTCGAAGATTTTCTCCGGCAGTGCCACCACTTTTGGTGCCGAACCCAACACCCAGGCCAGCCTGGTTGACCTGGGCATGCCTGGCACGCTGCCGGTGCTCAACGCCGAAGCCGTGCGCATGGCCTGCAAGTTCGGTCTGGCGATCGATGCCGAGATCGCCGGGAAGAACGTCTTCGCCCGCAAGAATTATTTCTACCCGGACCTACCCAAGGGTTACCAGACCAGCCAGATGGATCACCCCATTGTCGGCAAGGGATTCCTCGACATCGCCCTGGAAGATGGCTCGCAGAAGCGCATCGGCATCACCCGCGCGCATCTGGAAGAAGACGCCGGCAAGAGTTTGCATGAAGACTTCCACGGCATGAGCGGAATCGACCTCAACCGCGCCGGCACACCGTTGCTGGAAATCGTCTCAGAGCCGGACATTCGCAGCGCCAAGGAAGCGGTGGCCTACGTCAAGGCCATCCATGCGTTGGTGCGCTACCTGGGGATTTGTGACGGCAACATGGCTGAAGGCTCGCTGCGTTGCGACTGCAACGTTTCGGTACGCCCCAAAGGCCAGGCCGAGTTCGGCACCCGCGCCGAGATCAAGAACGTCAACTCCTTCCGTTTCATCGAAAAGGCGATCAACCACGAGGTACAGCGCCAGATCGAGCTGATCGAGGACGGCGGCAAGGTGGTGCAGGAAACCCGCCTGTACGACCCGAACAAGGACGAGACGCGCTCGATGCGCAGCAAGGAAGAAGCCAACGACTACCGCTACTTCCCCTGCCCGGACCTGCTGCCGGTGGTAATCGAACAGAGCTTCCTCGACGAGGTGCGCGCCAGCCTGCCGGAACTACCCGTAGAGAAGCGCGAGCGTTTCCAGCGCGAATTCGGCCTGTCGGCCTATGACGCCGACGTCCTGGCTGCCAGCCGCGAAATGGCTGACTATTTCGAGGCGGTACAGCAGGCTTGCGGCGACGCCAAGTTGGCCGCCAACTGGGTCATGGGCGAACTCTCCAGCCTGCTCAACAAGGAAGGCCTTGAGATCGACCAGTCGCCGGTATCGGCCGAGCAACTGGGCGGCATGATCCTGCGCATCAAGGACAACACCATCAGCGGCAAGATCGCCAAGATGGTCTTCGAAGCCATGGCGACCGGCGAAGGCTCAGCCGATGAGATCATCGAGAAGAAGGGCCTCAAGCAGGTCACCGACTCCGGTGCCATCGAGAAGATGCTCGACGAGGTGCTCGCCGCCAACGCCGAGCAGGTCGAGCAATACCGCGCCAGCGATGAAGCCAAGCGCGGCAAGATGTTCGGCTTTTTCGTCGGCCAGGCGATGAAGGCGTCCAAGGGCAAGGCCAACCCCGGCCAGGTCAACCAGCTGCTCAAAAGCAAGCTGGAAGGCTGATTGACGGGGCGGGTCGTCAGGCCCGCCCCGCTTGCCCCGCCGCGCACCGCGCCGCTCGACGAGCGGCGACAGGTTGAACGGCTGTCTGGGTTGACGTTCAAAAGCTTTCCAGGCCATAGAACTGATCAGTCCCGCCCGGGAAGGATTGACGCATGCGAACCAGACTGCTGCTCATTGCACTGCCCTTGGCGCTGTTTGGTGGTTGTGGCGACACCCAGGAGGCCTACTCCAAAGCCAGAAACAGTTTTACCCAGCAAGGCATGGCTTCCTACTACGCGCGCAGCTTTCATGGCGAGGAGACTGCCAGCGGCGAAACCTTCAACCAGAACGAACTGGTCGCTGCGCACAAGACGCTGCCATTCGGTACGCAGGTGAAGGTAACCAACCTGGACAACGGAAGACAGGTTACGGTGCGAATCGTCGATCGCGGCCCGTTCGAACCAGGACGAATAATCGATCTATCGAGGGTCGCTGCTGCCAGGATCGACCTGCTCGAAGATGGCATCGCCAGGGTAAAAATCGAAAAAGTGAACCGATAGAACACGCACGTCCCACATCCGGAGTTTCGATGAGTTTGTTGACATTCGCCTATCTGATCGGCGGACTGGTATTGCTGGTGCTAGGCGCCGAAGCATTGGTACGCGGAGCCGTGAAGCTGGCCGCGCGCTTTGGTATTTCGCCGCTGATCATTGGCTTGACCGTCGTCGCGTTCGGCACCAGCGCACCGGAAACGGCGGTCAGCATCCAGGCCTCGTTGAACGGGAGCGGTGACATTGCCGTCGGCAATGTAATCGGCAGCAACATCGCCAACATTCTGCTGATTCTCGGGCTATCCGCACTGGTGGCTCCGTTACTGGTGTCGCGTCAGCTGGTGCGCCTCGACGTGCCGGTAATGATCGCTGCCGGAGTGCTGACCTTCGGCCTCGCTTCGAATGGCACCGTAAGCCGTCTGGACGGATGCATTCTGCTGGCGCTTCTCCTGGCCTATACGTTGTTTCTGGTCATTGCCAGCAAACGCGAGACGCAACGTGCGCAGCGGGACGAGTTCGCCGTGGAGTATGGCGCCGAGGAGCAGGCCAAGCCATTCGGCTGGGTATTGCAGCTGTTGTTGATCCTGCTTGGGCTGGGCCTGCTCGTTGCCGGGTCCAACCTGCTGATCGAAGGCGCGGTGGCCTTGGCGCGAGCGCTCGGCCTGTCGGAGCTGGTCATCGGCCTCACCGTGATTGCCGTCGGCACCTCGCTGCCCGAATTGGCGACTTCATTGCTGGCCGTGTACCGCGGCGAGCGCGATATCGCTGTTGGCAATGTCGTTGGCAGCTGCATCTTCAACCTGTTGCTGGTGCTCGGTGCCGGGGCATTGGTGTCGACCAACGGCCTGTCCATTTCGCCCAATGCTCTGGCCTTCGATCTGCCGGTCATGCTCGCGGTATTTGCCGCCTGCCTGCCAATCTTCTTCTCTGGCTATCGAATCAATCGCTGGGAAGGCACGATGTTCTTCGGCTACTACCTGGCCTACACGCTCTACTTGGTGCTGTTTTCCACCGGCCTACCGGCGATTAATCTGCTACGTCATGCAATGACTTGGTACGTATTGCCCTTGACCGCCATCACGCTTTTGGTGATCTTTCTGCGCGCCTGGAAATACCAGCGCTGAGCGATGCCTTTCACTCCTGGAGCGCCCTTTTGTGTCCCTGATGACGTTCGTCTATTTGATAGCCGGTCTGGTGCTTCTTGTCGCCGGCGCCGAGGTTCTGGTGCGCGGCGCGGCCAAACTGGCAGCCCAGTTCGGCATCCCGCCGTTGATTATCGGCCTCACCGTCGTGGCCTTTGGTACCAGTGCGCCGGAGACGGCGGTGAGCGTGCAGGCATCGATAAACGGCAGCGGCGATATCGCTATCGGCAACGTGCTCGGGAGCAATATCGCCAACGTTCTGCTGATTCTCGGCATGACCTCGCTGGTCGCGCCGCTGATCGTTTCCCGTCAGTTGATTCGCCTCGATGTACCGATCATGATCGGCGCCAGCTTGCTCACCTACGCCCTGGCCTGGGACGGTACGTTAAGCCGGCTCGATGGCGCGCTGCTATTTGCCTTGGTTGTCAGCTACACGTTTTTCCTGATCATCAGCAGCCGCCGCGCCAGTGCAGCTGCAACCGCCGACGATGAGTTCGCCAGAGAATTTGGCCTCGATGCCCAACCCAAGCCCTACGCCAGCCTGATCAACGCGGGCCTGGTGATAGCCGGCTTGGTGCTCTTGGTGGGCGGTTCCCATTTTCTGGTGGAAGGTGCGGTATCGCTGGCCCGAGCGCTGGGTCTGTCGGAATTGGTGATCGGCCTGACCGTCATTGCCGTCGGCACTTCGCTTCCAGAACTCGCCACCTCGATACTCGCCGCTATCCGCGGCGAACGTGATATCGCCGTCGGCAACATCGTCGGCAGCAACATATTCAATTTGCTCTGCGTCCTCGGGCTGGCCTCGCTGGTGTCGCCGGAAGCGATCGGGGTGGCCGCCAATGCATTGGCCTTCGATTTCCCAGTGATGATTGCGGTGGCCCTGGCCTGCCTACCGATCTTTTTCTCCGGCTATAGCATCAACCGTTGGGAAGGCCTGCTGTTTCTGGCCTATTACATCGCCTATACGCTCTACCTGGTGATGGTCAGCACCGGGCGTCCCTTTGCCGAGACGTTTGGCGATGCGATGATCGGCTATGCCGTACCGCTGACCACCGTGACCTTGCTGGTGATCGCCAGCCGGGCCTGGCGGAAGCAACGTTGAACCCGTAGTGCTTTCTAGAGAGCTTGATCGGCAAACGCGCCGAGACGGGCCGCAAAGCCCGCCGCGCGTTGCTCGCTGATCAGCCCTCGCGGACCTGCAGCCGTGGCAGTTCGACCACCTGTGCGGTCTCTTCGTCACCCATACGATTCAGCGTGCCATCGACCACGGCACCGTTCTCCATGCTCAATTGGCGGTAGCGGATATTGCCCCGCACTCGCGCGTTGGAATGCAGCTCAAGCAGATGCTCGACCACCATGTCGCCAACGACGGTGCCGTCGATCAGCGCATCGTAACTGCTGACGTTACCCTCGATCCGCCCATCGGTGCTCAGTGCCAGGAGGCTATGGGTACCTGGCTTGTGGCACACGTTGCCCTTTACGGTGCCACTGACTTTCAGCCCTTCCTCGAACTCCATATCGCCGATCAGCGAGACATTGCTGGAAATCAGGCTTGAAAACTGGTCGATGCTGACCCGCACCGCCTTCTTTTTGTTGAACATCATCTACTCCAAAGTATCAACGGGCTTTCTTCTGCTGCCGGAAGAACGCCAGATCCGTCTGTAGTCGCTCGATCTGCGCGGACAACCGGGCGATGCGCCCGAGCAACTGCTCCTGCGTCGCCTCGGCTTCCTGCCGCTGTAAGCGGCCCTGTTCGAGTGCGTCCTGAAGCATCAGATTTTCAGCGCCGAGGGTGGCAAGCCGTTGCTCGTACGCGGCGTGTTCATGGTCCCGCAGGTACAGCAAGGCGGCGATCAGACACAGCTTCGCAACGCAGAGCAAAAGCCATGGGCGGATGGGACGTGCGGCCAGCAAACGGTGTTCGGCACGCACCAATTCGCGCGTATTGGACCTTCTAATCATCGGCCTGAGCATCGTCGGCCCGTTCAAGATCGCCAAGGGCGAGGAAGCGCTGCGGATCGACGAAGCGTCCCTTGTGCAACACCTCGAAATGAAGGTGCGGACCAGTGGAGCGACCGGTGGAACCGACCGCGCCAATCCGCTGCTCAGGGGTTACCAGATCTCCGGCCCGCACGTACCGTCGAGACAAATGCGCGTAGCGAGTCACGAGCTGGTTGCCGTGGTCGATTTCCACCACCTTGCCGTATCCGCCGCGGGTACCGGCGAAACGAACCCGCCCTCCGGCCGCGGCGAGCACATCGGAACCGGCGTGCAACGCGAAATCCACTCCCGAGTGAAAGGCGACCTGCTTTTTGAACGGGTCGATTCGATTGCCATAGGCCGACCCCAGCCGCGCCGCACCGACAGGACGGCGAGATGGAATCGCCATGAGCGCGGCATTGCGCTCGGCCACGCGCGCCATCATTCCGTCGAGTACCACCCGCAAACAGAGCGCGGAGGTCTCGGTGCGCTGCAGATCATCCAGCGATACGCTGTCGGCCAGTGACAGCTCATCCGGACAGCCTTGTGGCGGCAGCAGGATGCCGCCCTGCCCTGAGCTGTCGGTCGGCTGCTCCGGCACCAAAAGTGGAAGAAGTGTTGGATCGAGGGCTGAAAGCTGTTCGCTGAGGATCCGCTGCTCACCCATCATTTCCTGCAGCGCGAGCACATCGGACTGCAGCGATTTCAACCGACCGACCACCTTACCTACGCGTGCAATGGCAAAACGACCTTCGCTGTCCAGACCAGGCTCGCCCAGGCGGGCGGACTCCCCCACTGAGCCAATATCCCGCCCGATCCAGACGCCGCCAGCGAAGGTTCCGAGATTGACCAGCAACAACAAAGCCAGCCCTGGGACGAGCCTACGGCGCAGGCTGACGACACGATCGGCATCGCGGGTCAACGAACGGTTCGAAGGAGTGAAAAACGACATCGTGCAATCCCCGGAAAACAAGGCGGCCACCCTCGGCAGGCGGCCGTCGGCATCCAGAGCAATGTGACCGAAGCGGTTATTTTTTTCTGAGGCCTATTGACCGATTGCGACCATTGCAGAGCGCCTCTTAAGTCCAAAGGCCGAAAAGCCGATATCGATCACAATCCCGACGGACCGGGTTAGATCCAGCCCAGCCAGCCGAGCAGGAGAAGCCCGGCATTGATGCTCAGCGCCGCCATCAGCGTGGTGAGTACGATGATGATCGCGGCCAGTTGGTGATTGGCGTTCACCGCCCGTGCCATGACGAAGCTGGCTGAGGCCGTTGGGCAAGCAAAGTAGAGAAACAGAATACCCAGATCCGCGCCACGGAAGCCGCACAGCCAGGCTCCCACTGTCGCCAGCGCTGGCAGCCAGACCATTTTCATCAGGCTTGAACTCATCGCAATGCGACTGCTTTCGCGCAGCACCGAGAGCGATAGCGTGCCGCCGATGCAGATAAGCGCCAGCGGCAGGGTCATCTGCGCGAAATACTGACCCGAGGTCATCAGCCAGTCCGGTAGCGGGATCCGCCAATAGGCAAAGGGGACGGCCAGCGTCACTCCGATGACCAAAGGATTGCGCAGGATGCTGAGCAGAATGGCGCCGGCGCTGGCACGCCCGTCCGGGTTGTAGATGGCTAGAATCAACGCCGAGAGGCTGTTGTAGACCAATATCACCAGACCCGCCAGAACGCCTCCCAGCGACAATCCGTAGTCGCCGTAGAGGCTGGTAGCCAGCGCCAGGCCGACGATGCCGTTATTGCCGCGAAATGCGCCCTGAATGTAAACGCCGCGGTCCACCAGCGGGCAGCGCCAGAGCGCCCAGGCCCAGGCCAGAAAGAAGGTCATCACGGTGGCGATGACGTAGTAGCTCAACAGCGCCGGCTGCAGCGCGGCGTTCAGATCGGCGCGGATGATCGATATGAACAGTAGCGTTGGCATCGTGGCCTTGAATACCAGCGCCGAAGCCGTCTGGATAAAGGCAGCATCGATCCAGCCCAGTCGCTTGAGCGCGACACCGATGAACAGCATGACGAAGACCGGGGCGGTAATGCTCAGGGTCTGGATGGCAACTGAAAGCATGAATGGGCTCGGCGGCAGAGACGCCGCCTATGGTAGTCGCTTATGAGCTGGAAGCTGGAAGCTGGAAGCTGGAAGCTGGAAGCTGGAAGCTGGAAGCTGGAAGCTGGAAAGTCTTCGGTCCGCTTTGAATTCCGTCAACTTTACTTGCCGCTTTCAGCTGCTGTGCATGCACCCGGCGCCAGACGACTCGCTTCAAGCTTCAAGCTGCTTTACCGCCTTACCGGCCGCTTCTGCAGTTTGCGTTGCAACGTCCGCCGATGCATGCCCAGTGCGCGCGCCGTGGCGGAGATATTGCCGTCATGCTCGGCGAGCACGCGCTGGATGTGTTCCCACTGCAAGCGATCCACCGACATCGGGTTTTCCGGCACCAGCGTATCCAGATCGGCATGCTTGGAAAGCAACGCCGCCAGCACATCGTCGGCGTCGGCGGGCTTGCACAGGTAGTTGCAGGCGCCACGCTTGATAGCCTCGACGGCCGTGGCGATGCTCGAGTAACCGGTGAGAATCAGTACCTTCATCTCCGGGTCCAGTTCGAGCAGCTTGGGCAGCAGGACCAATCCGGAGTCGCCCTCCATTTTCAGGTCCAATACCGCGTAATCGGGCAGTTCCTGCTTCGCCAGCTCCAGGCCTTCTTCGGCCGATCCGGCGATGCTGACCAGCAGGCCCCGGCGACTCATGGCTCGGGCCATGACCCGGGTAAATGTCGGGTCGTCATCCACCAGCAGCAGATGAGGCTGTTCTTCGCCTTCGTGCTGCAACTCTTCGGTCATGTTCGCATTCCTCGCATTGTGGTCACGTCAGATTCAGGCCCGTACCGAACCACGCGGCAAGCGCAACTCGGTCAGGGTGCCACCGTCTTCGTGATTGTAGAGCTTCACCGTTCCGCCGGCGCGGGTAACGCTGGCCTGGCTCAGAAACAGACCGAGGCCGAAGCCCTTGCCCTTGGTCGTGATGAAGGGTCTGCCGATCTGCTCGGCGATGGCCAGAGGTACGCCAGCGCCATGATCTCGAATGGTCAGTTTGATCCACTGCGCGTCCCAGTCCAGACGAATGTCCAGGTTGTCCGGGCTGGCATCGGTGGCGTTATTCAGCAGGTTGAGCAGCGACTGCCCAAGATCCGCTGGTGGCATCAGGCGCGGCGGGGTGCCCTTGCCCAGGCACTGGAAACGATAGGTGGCCTCAGGGTGCATCAGATGCCAACGCTGTAGCACCAACTCGACCCATTCGCGCACGGTCTGCTCGACGACCGCCTGACGACGGTCCGCCTCCGCCGCACGCACAAGCTGGCGCAGACTTTCCTTGCACAACTGCACCTGCGACTGCAGCAGCGCCAGATCTTCGTTCAGCTGAGCTTGCTGGTATTCCTGACGCAGCTCCTTGAGCAGCACGCTCATGGTCGCCAGGGGCGTTCCCAACTCATGCGCGGCACCCGCCGCCTGTGTCGCCACGGCCAGCAGCTGCTGGTCACGCATGCTTTCCTCACGCCGTTGGGCCTGGAGCTGTTCCTGGCGCCGCAGCTGCTCGGCCATGCGTGCCACGAAGAAGGTGATCAATGCCGCAGCCAACGCGAAGCTCAGCCACATCCCGTAGACCAGCAGCGTGGTGCGATCGACCGGTGGCACGATGACCGGGTCATACCACACCAGCATCAGGGTATAACCCGCAAGCGCCAGGCCAGACAGAACCACCGAATACAACCAGGGCAGTGTCGCCGCGGCAATGGTAAGCGGCACCAGATAGTAGGAAACGAACGGATTGGTCGAGCCGCCCGAGTAGTACAGCAGCGCGCTGTGGATCAGCAGATCGGTGGCCAGATGCACGGCGTACTCGAACTCGGTCACCGGCCAGGGGCCGCGCAGTCGCAACGCCGTGCCCAGGCAGATCAGTGCAGAGACAGCCAGCGTGACCCCTAGATGAAACCAGGGCAGACCGAACAGCTGCGTAGCGTAGGCGAGCCCCACCGCGCCCGCCTGAGCACCCAGCACGAGGATGCGGATCAGGGTGAGCAGACGGAGGTTCTGGCGACTGGCAGACAGCAGGTGAACGGATGCGTACATGGGTTCTCCAAAGGAGTCGGGAGTATAACCAAGCCGCCTGAACGACAACTGATCTGCGGCAACGCGACGCACGAAAACCTGCACGGAGGCCGTCAACCCGCTAAAGTCTCTGCGCCGCACCGCTGGTGCTATCGAATCCAGGAGCTTTCATGTTCGTTTCCGCCCCTCGCAGCCTTGCTCTGCTGGCCTGCATCGCCTGCCTTCCCGCTGTTGCCGACGAGCAACATTACAACCAGATCTCGCTGCATGCCGAGGCCAGCAGCGAAGTCGCTCATGACCGCATGCATGTCACGCTGTACAGCGAGGCCCAGCATGAAGACCCGGCGCAACTGGCCGCGCAAACCACCCAGGCCATGAACAAGGCTCTGCAACATGCGCGTCAGGTGAAAGGTATCGTGATCAGCCAGGGCAGCCGCAGCAGCTATCCGGTCTATGAGGAAAAGGGCCAGCAGATCACCGCCTGGCGTGAACGCGCCGAACTACGCTTGGAAAGCGGTGATTTCGCCGCGCTGTCCAAGCTGACCGGGGAGCTGATGCAGGACCTGAAAATGGGCGGTATGCAATTCAGCGTTTCCGACGCGATCCGCAAGCAGAACGAAGACGCCCTGCTCAAAGATGCCGTCGCCGCCTTCCGCGCCCGAGCCCAACTGGCCACCGAGGCATTGGGTGGCACCGACTACCGCATAGTCAACCTCAACCTGGGCAGCGGCGGCGGTTATCAGCCGGTGATGCGCAACTTCGCCATGAAGAGCATGGAGGCGATGCCGACACCCGATGTAGAGGCCGGAACCCGCCAGGTCAGCGTCAGTGCCGACGGCGTCATCGAAGTGCAGATGCCCTGATTCGACACCGCCACGGTGACGAGCCGAGGCCATGCGGTCTCGGCTCGTTTGCACCTGGCACGGGCATACACAGCGCCGCGTAACCGTTACCGCAGAAACAACAACGCCGCGAAAATCGCGGCGTTTTGCGTAACGCGGAGGCTTAGATGTAGTAGGCCTTCAGCGGCGGGAAGCCGTTGAACTCCACCGCACTGTAACTGGTGGTGTAGGCACCGGTGGAGAGCCAGTACATACGGTCGCCGATGGCCAGGTTCAACGGCAAGCCGTACTTGTAGTTCTCGTACATGATGTCGGCGCTGTCGCAAGTCGGGCCGGCGATGACCACCTCTTCCATCTCGCCCTTCTTCTCGGTCCAGATCGGGAACTTGATGGCTTCGCCCATGGTTTCGATGAGACCGGAGAACATGCCCACATCGGTGTAGACCCAACGCTCGACGGCGGTCCGCGACTTACGTGCCACCAGCACCACTTCGCTGACCAGAATGCCCGAGTTGGCGATCAGCGAGCGGCCCGGTTCGAGGATGATTTCCGGCAGGTCGTCACCGAAGTCTTCCTTGAGGAAGCGGATAATTTCCTCGGCGTAGGTTTCCAGGCTGTTGGTGCGGGTGATGTAGTTGGCCGGGAAGCCGCCACCCATGTTGATCATCTTCAGTTCGATGCCATCTTCTTCTTTCAGACGTTCGAAGATCACCTTGACCTTGGCGATCGCGGCGTCCCATACGGAGATGTCGCGCTGCTGGGAACCCACGTGGAAGGAGATACCGTAGGGCTCTAGCTTCAACTGGCGCGCCAGGATCAGCAGATCCATCGCCATATCGGTCTGGCAGCCGAACTTGCGCGAAAGCGGCCAGTCAGCCGTAGTCGAACCTTCGGTGAGAATCCGCACATAGACTTTCGAACCCGGTGCGGCCTTGGCGATGTTGCGCAGGTCGGCTTCCGAGTCGGTGGCGAACATGCGCACACCCTTGTCGTAGAAGTAGCGGATGTCCTTGGCTTTCTTGATGGTGTTGCCGTAGCTGATGCGCTCCGGGCCAACGCCGCGGGACATGACTTTGTCCAGCTCGTAGATCGAGGCGATGTCGAAGTTCGAGCCCTTGTCACGCAACAGGTCGATGATCTCGACCGCCGGATTGGCCTTGACCGCGTAGTAGACCTTGGCGAATTCGAAACCGGCGCGCAGATCGTCGTATGCCTTGTCGATGGTTTCGGTATCGATGACCACGAACGGTGTTTCGTGCTGGTCAGCGAAGGTCTTCATCTTCTGGAAGGTGGATCGGGAATAGTAGTCTTCGATCTTGATCGACATGCATGGCTCCAAATCGGGAAACGTAAAGTCGGATTAGGGGTAAGCAAGAACGCCTGATCAGTTTCCCCACTTTGGTTCGCCTACTTCCCAAGGCATGTCGCCGAGTATCACGGCCAAATCGACAGCACAGGTGCAGTGACTTGGTGAATCCTGATCTCTCGTCGTCAGTACTTGAGCCGGATGGATCGTTGCCAGCATGGACGTTCGGGCGCGAACTGTAGAACCACAGCTGTTTCAGATCAATGAAAAATCCACGCTCGTTCCATTTTTTGCCGCATCGGCGAACCTACCCTACTCAAACCGACAGATGTGCTGCGGCGATGTTCCATCCGTCTCGCCCCGCTGCGGATCGGCGGAGCCATCCCAATCCCCTTGACGGACCGCGCCCGAGCGCGCCCTTTGCGCTATAATCGCCGGCTTTTTCCGACACGCTTTCAATACCGGGACCGCCATGACCTCTCAGGCCGCCGAAGTCGCGAAGCGCCGCACCTTCGCCATCATTTCCCACCCCGACGCGGGCAAAACCACCATCACCGAGAAGCTGCTACTGATGGGCAAGGCGATTGCGGTGGCCGGTACCGTGAAGTCGCGCAAATCCGACCGTCACGCGACCTCCGACTGGATGGAAATGGAAAAGCAGCGCGGCATTTCCATCACCACCTCGGTGATGCAGTTCCCCTACCGCGAGCACATGATCAACCTGCTCGACACCCCCGGCCACGAAGACTTCTCGGAAGACACCTACCGCACCCTGACCGCGGTGGACTCGGCATTGATGGTGCTCGACGGCGGTAAAGGTGTCGAACCACGCACCATCGCGCTGATGGACGTCTGCCGCCTGCGCGACACGCCCATCGTCAGCTTCATCAACAAGCTCGACCGCGACATCCGCGACCCCATCGAGCTGCTCGACGAGATCGAAGCGGTTCTGAAGATCAAGGCGGCGCCCATCACCTGGCCGATCGGCTGCTACCGCGACTTCAAGGGTGTGTATCACCTCAAGGACGATTACATCATCGTCTACACCCCGGGCCACGGGCATGAGCGCACCGACGTCAAGATCATCCAGAAGCTCGACTCCGACGAGGCGCGCAAACATATCGGCGACGAATACGACCGCTTCGTCGAACAGCTGGAGCTGGTCCAGGGTGCCTGTCATGAGTTCGACCAGGACGAGTTCCTCAGCGGCCAACTGACTCCGGTGTTCTTCGGCACCGCGCTGGGCAACTTCGGCGTCGATCATGTACTCGATGCGGTCGTCGATTGGGCACCGCGCCCACTGCCGCGTGCCGCCAACGAGCGCGTTGTCGAGCCGGTCGAGGACAAATTCACCGGTTTCGTCTTCAAGATCCAGGCGAACATGGACCCCAAGCACCGCGACCGCATCGCCTTCATGCGCATCTGTTCGGGCAAATACGAAAAAGGCATGAAGCTGCGCCATGCGCGCATCGGCAAGGACATCCGTATCGCCGATGCCCTGACCTTCTTCTCCAGCGAGCGTGAGCAATTGGAAGAAGCGTGGGCCGGCGACATCATCGGTCTGCACAACCACGGCACCATCCAGATCGGCGATACCTTCACTGAAGGCGAAAACCTCGGCTTCACCGGCATCCCGCATTTCGCCCCGGAACTGTTCCGCCGCGTACGCCTGAAGGACCCGCTGAAGTCCAAGCAGCTGCGCCAGGGCCTGCAGGAACTGGCCGAAGAAGGCGCGACCCAGGTGTTCTTCCCCGAGCGCAACAACGACATCATCCTCGGCGCGGTGGGTGTGCTGCAGTTCGACGTCGTTGCCAGCCGCCTGAAGGAGGAATACAAGGTCGAGTGCGCCTACGAGGCGATCAACGTCTGGTCGGCGCGCTGGATCGAGTGCGACAACGAGAAGAAGCTCAAGGAATTCAGCGACAAGGCCTACGAGAACCTGGCACTCGACGGCGGCGGCCACCTCACCTATCTGGCACCGACCCGGGTCAACCTGAGCCTGATGGAAGAGCGCTGGCCGGATGTGAAATTCAGGGCGACGCGCGAGCATCACTGACAGGCGATCATTCGTAGGCACCGGCCTGGTGCCTACGAGAGTGGCGCCTGAAGTTACCAGCGGGATTGGCCTTCAGCGAGGCAAGACACCGCGGCCTGCGCATCCCGTCGCACGATTCGAATCCCTCTACCAATCCAGTGCCAGGCGACTCTCGAAGTGGCGTGGCTCGCCGCTCAGCGGATCGCGAAATTCCAGGCCGCGTGCCAGCAGCTTGAGCGGGTTGGCGTAGTCGTCCTGATCACGACGACTGCGCTCGATCAGCTCCGGATAAAAGGGATCGTTGCAGATTCCGGCTCCCAGCGTGGCCATCTGCAAACGCAATTGGTGCTTGCGTCCAGTCACTGGGAAAAGTGCGTAGCGCCAGAACGCACCGCGGCGCTCCAACACCTCGATACGCGTCTCGCTGTTGGGCGCGCCATCACCCTGTTTCATCAGAAAGAACGGATCGCCCTCGACCATGTGCAACCGCTCCTGCCGCGGAAAGTCGAGAGCGGGTAGCGCCGGGCAGATCGCTTCGTAGCGCTTGTCGATCCGGCGCTCGCGAAACAGCGCCTGATAGCGGCCACGGCTTTCGGGATTGGTGGAGAACAGCACCAGCCCGGCAGTCAGCCGATCAATGCGGTGGATGGGTACCAGATCGGGATTGCCCAGACGTTTGCTCAGACGCGCCAATAGGGTTTCGTTGACGTACTCGCCGGCCGGCATCACCGGCAGGAAATGCGGTTTGTCCGCCACCAGCAGATGCTCATCGAGGTGCAACACCTGCTCCGCGAAGGGAATCGGCTTTTCCTCCGGCACTTCACGAAAGTAGTGAACCCTCAGCCCCACTTGATAGGGATGATCAACCGCGAGCGGCCGCCCGTCGGCGCCCAGCACGCGTGCTCTGGCGAAGCGATCCAGCCAGGTGGCGCGATCAATCGCGGGGAAATGCGCGCATAAGCAATCGAGCACCGAGGGCCAGTCGCCCTGGGGCAGATGCAGGGTGCTGCGGGCGTTGTGGGCAGTGGCGGACATGACGACGACGCACATGGGAATTGGCCAGCGATGATACCCGACTGCATCGTGCCGACCGTCGGTTCATATCGATTTCACCATTGGTGGTGTCGATTTGGCTCGGTGTCGATCGACCATCCGAGCATGCATCGAAAACCATCGATGCTTCATTCGCTCGTCCCGCAAGCGGAGGTTTACGATGAACAACCATCCGATCGTTTCCCGTCAGCAATGGCTGGCCGCCCACAGCGAACACCTGCTCAGAGAAAAGCAGGTCACCCACCAGCGCGAAACCCTCGCAGCCGCCCGCCGCGAACTGCCCTGGGCATTGGTGGACAAAGACTACCGATTCCAAGACGCACACGGCTCGGTGGGCCTGGCCGAGCTGTTCGAAGGGCGCAGCCAACTGATCATCAAGCATTTCATGTTCGGCCCCGACTGGCAGGAAGGCTGCGTCGGCTGTTCCTTCGAGATGGACCATCTGCAAGGCGCACTGGTGCACCTGACCCACCATGACGTCAGCTTCGCCGCGGTGTCGCGGGCGCCCTTCGCGGCGCTCGAAGTCTTCCGCCAACGCATGGGCTGGCAAGTCCGCTGGGTATCGTCTGCTGGCAGCGATTTCAACCGCGACTTTCATGTCTCGTTCGATCCCGAGGACATCGTCGAAGGCAAGGTCTTCTATAACTTCACCTGGCAGCCGTTCGTCTGCGAGGAGCTGTCGGGCTTCAGCGTGTTCTATCGCGACGAGGACGGACGCATCTTCCACACCTTTTCCGCTTATGGGCGTGGTGCCGAAGAGCTGCTCGGCAGCTATGTGCTGCTCGATATGACACCCAATGGGCGTAACGAAAACGGGCCGCAACATAACCTGACCGACTGGGTTCGCCATCACGACCGTTACGACAGCGACGATCGGGTCGACTCGACTGGGCGCGTCAGCTCAAGCGACCATCGGGGATCGGCGGATTGCTGCCATCGCACCTGAACGCTCGCCGTCGCCGCAAGGAATTCTCGGGAAACCCTCACCGCACTACCCGGTCCAGACTAGAACGACCAGGCATGTTCTAGGGCTGCCCAAGCCGCTTATCCCACGCGTACTGTGATTGTTTGGGCGCCTGCGATACCCCAGCCCTACTGGTCTGAAGAGTTCACAGCCGAATCAAGCGAGGTTTCCATGGCAATGACAGTGGGTGACTACGTGATCGAACGCCTCTACCAATGGGGCGTTCGCCGCATTTACGGCTACCCCGGCGATGGTATCAACGGGGTGTTCGGCGCTCTCAATCGTGCCAACGAGAAGATTCGCTTTATCCAAGCTCGGCACGAGGAGATGGCGGCCTTCATGGCCGCGGCAGACGCCAAGTTCAGCGGCGGCCTCGGCGTCTGTATCGCCACATCCGGCCCAGGTGCCGCGCATCTGATCACCGGCCTTTACGATGCGCGGCTGGATCACATGCCGGTGCTGGCGATCACCGGGCAGAAATCGCGCACTGCGCTGGGCAGCCATTATCAGCAGGAGATCGATCTGCCTGCGTTGTTCAAGGACGTGTCCGGCGCGTTCGTCGAACAGGCCAGTGCACCCGCCCAGGTCAGACACCTGATCGACCGGGCGATCCGCACCGCGGTGGGCGAGCGTAAGGTCGCGACGGTGATTCTGCCCAACGACCTGCAGGAGGCCGAGTACAGCGAGCCGCCGCGGGCCCACGGCGCCGTGCATTCGGGTGTCGGTTACACCCGACCGAAGATGGTGCCTTACGACGCAGATCTGCAACGCGCGGCCGAAGTGCTCAATGCCGGCGAGAAGGTGGCCATCCTGGTGGGTGCCGGCGCGCTGAACGCCACCGACGAAGTGATCGCCGTGGCCGAGAAACTCGGTGCCGGGGTAGCCAAGGCGCTATTGGGTAAGGCCGCGGTGCCTGACGACCTCCCCTGGGTCACCGGCTCCATCGGCCTGCTCGGAACCGAGCCAAGCTACAAGCTGATGACCGAGTGCGACACTCTGCTGATGATCGGCTCGGGCTTCCCCTACTCCGAATTCCTGCCCAAGGAAGGCCAGGCGCGCGGCGTGCAGATCGACCTAAAGGCCGACATGCTCAGCATCCGCTACCCGATGGAGGTGAATCTGCAAGGCGACTCGGCCGAAACCCTGCGCGCGCTGCTGCCATTGCTGCAGGAAAAAACCGAGCGAAAATGGCGCAGGCACGTCGAAGAGTGGCGCATGGACTGGGAGCATCTGCTGGAAAACCGCGCCATGGTCGAGGCCCATCCGATCAACCCGCAGCGCGTCGCCTTCGAGCTATCGCCCCGCCTGCCGGATAACGCCATAGTCACCAGCGACTCAGGTTCCTGCGCCAACTGGTATGCCCGCGACGTGAAGATGCGCCGCGGCATGATGGGCTCGCTGTCCGGAGGCTTGGCCTCGATGGGCGCAGCCGTGCCTTATGCGATAGCCGCCAAGTTTTCGCACCCGGAACGCCCGGTCGTGGCGATGGTGGGCGATGGCGCGATGCAGATGAACAACATGGCCGAGCTGATCACCGTCTCCAAATATTGGCAGCAGTGGCAGAACTCGCAGTGGATCTGCTGCGTCTTCAACAACGAGGACCTCAATCAGGTGACTTGGGAGCAGCGCGTGATGGAAGGCGATCCGAAGTTCGAGGCGTCGCAGGATATTCCCAACGTACCCTACCACCGCTTCGCCGAGTCCATCGGGCTGAAGGGCATCTACGTCGACCGTGAAGATCAGGTCGCGGCCGCCTGGGACGAGGCGTTCGCCGCGGACCGGCCGGTGGTGCTCGAATTCAAGACCGACCCCGACGTGCCGCCGCTGCCGCCGCACATCAAGCTGGAGCAGGCCAAGGCCTATGCGTCGGCGTTGCTGCATGGCGACCCGGATCAGGGCGGGATCATCAAGCAATCGGCCAAGCAGGTGCTCAGCAAGGTCCTGCCGGGCCGTCACGCAGACAAGGGCAAGGACCGGAAGTGAGCGGGCGTCCTGGCGCCAACAGGTCATCCAGCCCATCGCCTGCCGCACCGCCGATCGCATTTGGATTCTGGTGGGGCGAGGCGGACTGAAGCGAAGCAGACTTTTAGCGCTTGTCGATGGAAACAAGCGCCGCCTCACCGGCCTCGCTCTGGAAGCCGATCCGCACCTCGTCGCCTACGGCCAGGCCGTCGAGTTGCTCGCGCCTGGCCTGGAACTCCATGCTCGAGGCCGGCCATTTCAATGCGGGGACCGGGCCGTGGGCGATGGTCACCACGCCGCGCTCGTGATCGATGGCCTCGATGGTGCCAGTGGCCCGCATGACCGGCTCGGACATCAACTCGGTAGCCGGCCCGGCGTCGATTTCCGGTGCTTCTGCCGGCTCCGTCGGTTTGAGCAGATCCTGCGCCACTACCGGTTGAACGAGCAGCACCAGGCTGAGCGCGACGCAATGAAGCGGTTTCATGACAGGCCTCCCGGGACAGGTGGACGTACGCTGCATTGGACAATAGCGCCTCGACGATTACTGCTAGCGGGCGATTTTCCCGGCATCGCGCTCGTTCAGCTTCGCGTAAGCCACGTTCCGTAATCTGTGAATCGTCGAAACCCACACAGGAAAACCAAACCATGAAAACACTGACTACCCTGATTACCGCCGCCACCCTCGCCCTCGGCGCCAACCTGGCCATGGCCCGCGACCTTGGACCGGACGAAGCGCTCAAGCTGCGCGATGCCGGCACCATTCAGTCCTTCGAGAAGCTCAACGAGGCAGCGCTGGCCAAGCATCCGGGCGCCACTGTCGAGGAAACCGAGCTGGAGGAAGAATACGGCCGCCACATCTATCAGCTTGAACTGCGTGACGGCAAAGGTGTGCAATGGGACATGGAGCTCGACGCCAAGACCGGCGAAGTGCTCAAGGACCATCAGGACGATTGATGCGACCCACCACTCTTCTCAGCGTTCCCCTGACCATACTGCTCGCCGCCACCCCGGCGGCGGGCCGTGACCTGGATCAGGACGAAGCCCTGCAGCTACGCCACGAAGGGCTGATCATGCCGCTGGAGGCGCTCGTGCAGCGCACCATGGAGCGCTATCCAGGCGCTCGGCTGCTGGAAGCCGAACTGGAAGAAGAAGATGGGATCTACGTCTATGAAATCGAATTGCTCACAGCCGACGGCGTCGCCCGCGAACTTGAATTGGACGCGCGCGACGGCCGCCTGCTCAAGGACGAAGAAGACTGATGCGCCTGTTGTTGGTCGAAGACAATGTGCCGTTGGCCGATGAACTGATCGCCAGCCTTGGCCGCCAAGGCTACGCCACCGATTGGCTGGCCGATGGTCGCGACGCCGATTACCAGGGCGGCAGCGAGCCCTATGACCTGATCGTTCTGGACCTCGGCCTGCCTGGCAAGCCGGGGCTGGAGGTCTTGCGCGCCTGGCGCGCACGCGGTGTTTCCACGCCGGTGCTGGTCCTTACTGCGCGTGATTCCTGGGCCGAACGCATCGAAGGCCTCAAGGCCGGTGCCGACGATTACCTGACCAAACCCTTTCACCCGGAAGAACTGCAGTTGCGCATCCAGGCGCTGCTGCGGCGCGCCCACGGCGTGGCCAATCAACCTTTACTGCAGGTCGGCGGGCTGGCCCTGGACGAAGCGCGCCAGCGTTGCAACCAGGATGGCCAGGACGTCGAACTGACCGCCGGCGAGTTCCGTCTGTTGCGCTACTTCATGCTGCATCCCGGCCAGCTGCTGTCGAAGACCCAGCTGGCCGAACATCTATATGACGGCGAAACCGAGCGCGACTCCAACGTCATCGAAGTGCATGTCAACCGACTGCGCGGCAAGCTCGGTCGCAAGCTGATCGAAACTCGTCGCGGCCAGGGTTATCGCTTCGGCGGCGCGTCTTGAAGTCCATTCAGCGCAGCCTCAGCCTCGGGCTGATTTCAGGCCTGCTGCTGGTCGGTCTGCTATTGGTGCAGACCAGTCTGTGGCTATTCGAAGCCGGCCTGCGGCGCAACCTGGCGATCGACCTGCGGGAAGAGACCGAGGGCCTGCTGATCGCCATGGTCCAAGGCACGGACGGCTTCCAGCTGGACCCGAACCGGCTCAATCCTCGCTATCAGCGGGCGTTTTCCGGCCACTATTTTCGCATCGATCTGCCGACGCGCAGCTGGCGATCCCGCTCGCTGTGGGATGCCGAACCGGCCTGGCCCACCACCAACGGCTTGGCCAGCGACCTCCTCGAAGGCCCGCAGGATCAGCAACTGCTGAGCTTTCGTGCCGAATACCGGCGCGGCGGGCAGACCATCGTCATCAGCGTCGCGCGCGACTACACGCCCGTGCTGAAGAGCTTCGCCCAGGTTCGTCTGGGCGGACTGGGCCTGGTCGGCTTGGCGCTGCTGGTGTTTCTGCTGCTGCAGCGCTATGCGGTTAAGCTCGCCATGCGCCCGTTGGAGCGCGCGCGCCAGCAGATCGCTCAGCTGCAGCAAGGCGAGCGTCAACAGCTGGACATCCAGGCGCCGCTCGAATTGCAGCCGTTGGTGGAACAGATCAATCACCTGCTGGCGCACACTGACGAGACCCTCAAGCGCTCGCGGCACGCCTTGGGCAACCTGGGTCACGCGTTGAAAACGCCACTGGCGGTGCTCGGCAGCCTCATCCGACACGAGGAACTACAGCCTCATCCGCAGTTGCAGGCGGCTCTTCGCGATCAGCTGGAGCAGATCCAGCAACGCGTCGCCCGTGAGCTGGGGCGCGCACGGTTGGCCGGCGACGTGCTACCCGGCGCCTATTTCGATTGCGCCGAAGAACTCGCGCCGCTATTCGAGACGCTGAACATGATCCACCGCCGCGATCTTCATCTGCATTGGCACACGCATGAAGATTGCCGCCTGCCCTGGGATCGAGAAGACATGCTCGAACTGCTCGGCAACCTATTGGACAACGCCTGCAAATTCGCCCGCTCGGAAGTGCTGTTGAGCATCGATCGGACGCCGGGCGGCTACCTCATTCGGGTAGAAGATGACGGACCGGGCATTCCAGAAGACCAACGCGAAGCGGTACTGGAACGCGGTATTCGCCTCGACGAGCGCGCCGAAGGACACGGGCTGGGGCTTGGCATCGTGCGGGATATTCTGGCCGCCTGGAACGGTCGGCTATCGTTGGAACAAAGTTCGCTCGGCGGTTTGCGGGCAAGCGTTCACTTGTCGACGCAGCCGCGCCGCAAAGAATAACCAGGGGGTAAGGAACAGACGGATCGGCGAGGTTTTTACTGGCCGCGCGCCAGCTCGTTACGCATATCTTCCAGGATAGTTTCCACCAACAGGCCGTTCTGTACCTGACGACCGGAGACCATTCGAATGGCTTCGGTGCCGTTGATCGGGTAGCCGACGCGAACGACCAGATAGCCATCGTCCTGCGGCTCCACGCGAGTTTTGTAGTCAGCCGGAAAGTTGTCGGCAAGGTGACGGGACAGGGTTTTCATGAAGACCTCGTGCGCTGAGTCTGAAACAAAGACCTGGCAATGCACTCGGAGATTCCGAACCACTCATCGGATGACTGTCGGTCGACAAAAAACTGTAACGAGCGCGTCCGCCCGGGTTCACTTTCCCTCGCCTCTGCCGTAGGCCAGCCAGGCCAGAACACCCATGCCGGCAAAGGCAGTCGCGGAAAGCAGCAGCGCATTCAATAACAGGCTCATGGTGTCATCGTCCTCGTTTGGCTCGCTTGATGTACGCCCCGAATATATGTAGCTTCGCGCGACACGTCGAGCCACCCGATAGTCGCGTGTAAAGTTTTCCAGCAGATGAGGCGAACATGAAAAGGAAGCAATCGATCAGCCAGATCCGCTGGGACCTGGCGCTGCGCTATCGCCTGATCGAGACGGTGGCCTGGTGGGAAGGTCGTCTGACGACCGGACACCTGATGCAGAGTTTCGGCATCAGCCGGCAACAGGCTTCGAAGGACATCAACACCTACCTGAACGAGCATGCGCCGAAAAACCTTACATATGACCGCCATCTGAAGGGCTACAAGCCAAGCAAGGGGTTCACCCCGCTGTTCATCGATGGCAGCGCCGGCGCCTACCTGCACCTGCTCGACCAGAACCGCGACCGCGCGCCGCATATCGAAGGCCTGGCGCTGGCCTACGCGCATACCGAGGTGCTGCACATGCCTGACCGCAGCATCCGCCCGGAAGTCTTGCGGCCGATTCTGAAAGCCTGCCGTGAAGGGTTGCGGCTGGAAACCGAATACGTATCCCTCGCCCACCCCGACGTCGAAATCCGTGTGATGGCACCGCACACCCTGGTCTTCACCGGAACTCGCTGGCACGTGCGCGCCTACTGCGAGAAGAACCGCGGCTTCCGCGACTTCGTGCTCAGCCGCTTTCGCGGCGAGCCGGACCTGATGGATGAAAGTGACAACACCCAGGACACCGACGAGGCCTGGAACACGCCGGTCGAGGTGATCATCGAGCCCGATGCGCGCCTGACGCCGGAACAGAAGGCGATCATCGCAACCGATTATGGGATGGAGAACGGTGAGTTACTGATTAAAACGCGCGGTGCGCTGGTGCAATACGTGCTGCAGCGGTATCAGATCGATCCCAACACCGTGCAGGCCAATGCAGCGGCGCAGCAGATTCAGGTGAGGAATCTGCAGGGGTTGAAGGGGTGGTTGTACACATGACTCGGCTGCGCAGCGTCGTGCATAGAGGCGAGTTTATCCGTCCATCTTCGCCCGTCTGGCCGGTTGCGAGGGGGACGGCAACGAGCCGGGAGATATATCGCTTCTTGGCTTTTTATAGGGGCGCGTTTGGGCGCGCAGCATTACCGGCTTCGACACCGAAGTTCGGCGCCGCACTTTCATCGGTCGTCACTGCAGGTTGCGCCTCGCACGGCGCGTTACTTTTTCTTGTGTGGCCAAGAAAAAGTAACCAAAAAGAAGGCCACCCCTGCATCCGGGTTTTGCTGCGCAAAACTTCCCTCCCTCCGGCGCCGCTCCGGGGGGCGTCGCGAAGGGCCATCCCTGGCCCATCACTCCTCGCTCGGCGTCCATGCCTCGCGTCCCCCTACGCAACGCCTACGCTCGGCCTCGTGAAGGGGACTCGGGACCGAGGCGTCTGGAAGTTTTTCAGCAGCGACAGCAACAAAGCGCCTTCCTCATTTGAGGACGAACAGGCCGTCAGACGACGCCGAACGCCCCTTTCAGGAGGCCGAATGGAATCCGCGCGGAGGGGAGCGAGCGGCATGGATGCCGCGAGAGGCGTAAAGGGCCATGGATGGCCCTTGTACGCCGCCCCCCGGAGCGCGGATGGAATGAGGGAAGTCTCGCGAAGTGAGACCCGGATGCAGGGGCAAGACCTTTTGGTTCCTTTGGGCGGGGTCGGCCATCCGGCGACTGCCAAAAGGGACTCGCCCAGCAGGGCGAAACCAATGCCCCAGCCAACCCAGCCAATGGGTATCACTCAGCGAACCCAAAGACAAAGCCAAGGCCAAAAGACCTCGCAAGCAAGGACTCGGCGCGCCCCTCGCGGCTACAAAAGCATCTCGCAAATTCTGCGCCCAGCCTCGCATCCAGTCGCGCCCCGCCGCGACTCCAACGAAAAAAGACCCCTCGTATGCGCCTGATCCACACCTCCGACTGGCACCTGGGCCAAACCCTCCACGGCCAGGACCGCGACTACGAACATGCGCAGTTCCTCGCCTGGCTGCTCGACCAACTGATCGCCCATCAGCCCGACGCGCTGCTGATCGCCGGCGATATCTTCGACACCGTCAACCCGCCGCTCAAGGCGCAGGAGCGCCTCTACGATTTCATCGTCCGCGCCCACGAAAAGCTGCCGCAGCTGGACATCGTCATGATCGCCGGCAACCACGATTCTGGCGGGCGCATCGAACTCCCAGGTCCCTTGATGCGACGGCTGAACGCCCACGCTATCGGCCGCATCAGCTGGCTGGCTGACCATCAACTCGACCACGGCCGCTTGCTGGTGCCGCTGCACGATGCCCAGGGCCGGGTCGCCGGCTGGTGCCTCGCCCTGCCCTTTCTGCGCCCGGCGGAGGTTACCGGCGGTGAGGCGGGTGAGGACTACATGGTCGGCATCCGCCATGTGCACCAGCACCTGATTGCCGCGGCCGAAGCGCAGCGCCAGCCCGGCCAGGCGCTGATTGCCATGAGCCACGCGCATATGGCCGGTGGCGCAGTGTCGGAGGATTCGGAACGCAACATCGTCATCGGCAATGCCGAGGCGCTGCCGGCCAGCCTGTTTCCTGAACCCGTCGCCTATGTCGCCCTGGGTCACCTGCACAAGCCGCAGAAGGTCGCCGGACAGGAGCGTATTCGCTACAGCGGCTCGCCGTTGCCGCTGTCGTTCGGCGAGATCAACTACCCGCATCAGGTGCTGCTGGTGAGTTTCGATGGCGATCAGTTGAGCCGGATTGAAAGCCTGCCGGTGCCACGCGCGGTGGCGATGATCCGCATCGGCCGCGCCCCGCTGGCCGAGGTGATCAGTCAACTCGAAGCCCTACCGCCGGTGGGCCTGTTCACCGAGAACCTGCCTTGGCTGGAAGTACGGGTGCAGCTCGACGAGCCTCAGCCCGACCTGCGCCAGCGCATCGAAGTGGCGCTCGCCGGCAAGGCCTGCCGCCTGGTGCGCATCGCCAGCGAATACGCCGGCAAACGCGGCGAGGCCGACTCGGAGGTCCTGCTCGGCCTCGACCAGATCACGCCACAGGAACTCTTCGCCCGCGCCTGGGAAGAACAGTTCGGCAACCCGCCGGACGAGCAGGCGCTGGACGATTTCGCCAGTCTGCTGCAGAGCGTCGAGTTCGCCAGCGAAGGAGACGGCAAATGAAGATCCTCGCCATCCGCCTGAAAAACCTCGCCTCTCTGGCTGGCGAGCAGGTGATCGATTTCACCGCCGAACCCTTGGCCAGCGCCGGCCTGTTCGCTATCACCGGGCCCACCGGGGCGGGCAAGAGCACCATCCTCGATGCCTTGTGTCTGGCGCTGTTCGGCAGCACGCCACGACTCGACGGCGCCTCGCTGCTGAGCAAGGTGCCTGACGGCAACGACGAGATCGGCAGCGGCGACGAACGCAACCTGCTGCGCCGCGGCTGCGCCAGTGGCTATGCCGAGGTGGATTTCGTCGGCGTCGACCAGCATCGCTACCGCGCCCGCTGGGAGGTCAAGCGCGCCCGCGAGAAAGTCGACGGCCGTCTGCAGGCCAGCAACCAGAGCCTGCTGGACCTGGACCGCGACCAGTTGCTGGCCAGCGGCAAGAAGCGTGAATTCAAGGAGCTGCTGGAAGCCAAGCTCGGCCTGACCCTGGCGCAGTTCACCCGCGCGGTGCTGCTGGCCCAGAGCGAGTTTTCGGCGTTTCTCAAGGCCGACGACAACGACCGCGGTACCCTGCTGGAAAAGCTCACTGACACAGGGCTCTACAGCCGCCTGGGCCAGGCTGCCTTCGAAGCGGCCAAGCGCGCCCGCGAAGCGCTGGCTGCGCTGCAACAACAGGCCGGCGGCGTACAGCCACTGGAACCCGAGGCGCGCCAAGCGCTGGAAGCGTTGCATGAGCAACAACAGGCCGAACTCAAGACCCTGCAACAGCAGCTCGAAGCGCTCAAGCAACAGCGCCAATGGTTGCAGGACCTTTCCCGTCTGCAAGGCGAGCGCGACAATGCCCGGCGCCAGCTCGCCGAGGCCGAAGAAGAGCAGCAAAACCTAGCCGATGCCCGGCGCATTCTCGGGCTGTTCGACCAGTTGGCACCGCAACGCCATCGTTTTATTCGTGAACGTGAACTGGCGCCATTGTTGGCCAAGGTCGACGAGACCCTGGCGCGCCATCAGCGCGAGCACACGGACGTGGAGCGCCGCGTCGGGCAATTGGAAGAGGCCTGCCGCGCCTCGACCGAAGCCCTGAAAACCGCCGAACAGCAGCACAAAGCCGCCGAGCCCGGGCTCGCGCGGGCTCGCCGTGAAGAAGAACGCCTGAGCCACCTCGACAACGATCTGCGGGAAGCGCGCGAGCAAGCCGAACAAGCCGAACTGGCGAGCCAGGCCGGCGACACAACGTTGGCCCAGCTGCGCCAGCAACAGGAACAGACGGCCACGCAGCTCGGCGCTCTCGTCGAATCGCTCATGCGCAGCGCCGAATTGCAACCGCTGTGCGCAGCCTGGAGCGGCTACCGGCCACGCCTGCAACAAGCGGTGCAGATTGCGGCTCGGTTGCAACAAGGTCGACAGGAATTGCCGGCGCTGGAAGCCACCGCCATTGCTACCGAAGCCGCGCAAACCACGGCCCGCCAGGCGCTCGAAGAGCTGCAGAAGCAAATCGGCGGTGAAACGAGCCTCGGCGAGCAGCTTGCCAAACTGACGACTGGACTCGAAGCCTCCCGCAAGGCCGAGCGCGGACTTGAAGGCCTGCACAACCTATGGTCTCGCCAGCAACAGTTGGCCAATCAGCAGCGCGCTCTGCAAAGCGAACAAGGCCGCCAGCAGGACGAACTCGATGCCCTCACCCAGGCCGGCAAGCTGGCGCGCGGCGAGCGCGACGAAGCGGAGAAGACGCTGAAGATTTTGCAGGCGCTGCTGGATCGCCAGCGCCTGGCCCGTAGCGCCAACGTCGAGGCCTTGCGCGCCGCGCTGGTACCGGGCGAGCCGTGCAGCGTATGCGGCAGCGCCGAGCATCCCTGGCACGACGGCGACGCGCTGCTCGCCGCCCTCGATCAGCACGATGAGGGCGAAGTCGAGCAGGCGCAACGCCACCTCGCCGCCCAGGACGAAAAACTGCAAGCCCTGCGCGATCAGCACATCGTCCTCTCCACCGGGATCAAACAGAACGGTCAGCGACAGGGGGAAATCGCCGATGAGCTGGCGAAGCTGGAGGCTCAACTCTGCGCCCTGCCCAGCTATTCCGACCTGCTGAGCCAGGCGGAAACGGATCGCCAATCTTGGCTCGACAGCCGTTTGACCACGCTCAAGGCCGACATTGCCCACGCCAATAGCCGTCAACGTGAGCTGCTCAAGTTGCAACAGCGCAGCGAAGAACTGCTGAACGCTGCGCAGCGGGCCCGCGAAACCTGCGTTCAGGCCACCCAGGCCTTGGCCGGGCAGCGCGATGCCATCGCCCGCGACAACGCGCGACTAGAAGAAGAGCTGGCCGAATTCGCCGATCTGATGCCAGCCGCCCTGCTCGCGCGCTGGCGCGAGGCGCCTGCCGATACGTTCATGCAACTGGACGGCCAGGTCGAGGCCCGACGCCAGCAGCTCGAGCAGCAGACCGAGCTGGCAGACGAACAACAGCAGCGCCAGGCAGCACTGGAGCGCGAGCAGCTACAACAACAGCATCGCCTCGACCAGCACAAGGCCTGCACCACCCGTCTCGCCGAGCTGCAAAAACGGGAACAGGCCTGTCGCCAGAGCCTGCGCGAAAGCCTCGGCGAACAGCCCAGCGCCCAGGCCTGGCAGCAGCAATTGGAAAAGGCCATCCAGCTCGCCCGTCATCAGCAGGCCGCAATCGACCGGCAACTGAACGAGGCGCGCCTCGAGCTGACCCGGCTCGCGGGCGAGCAGCACAATTGCGCTCAGCGCCGTGCCGAGCTGCTGGCCGAGCGCAGCACGCTCAGCGAAGAACTCGCGAGCTGGCGCGCCGCGCATCCCGACTTGGACGATGCAACCCTGGAGCAGCTATTGCAGCTGGACGACACGCTGCTCGCCGAAGCGCGTGAACGTCTGCGTGCCAACACCGAACAGCTCGCCCGTGGTCGCGAGCGCCTCGACGGCTGCGAGCAGAGGCTGAAGGCACACCAGTCTGGACAGACGAACCCACCGGACGCCGAAACGCTGGAAACCCAATTCAGTAGTCAGCAAGCCAGCTGCGACAGGGCCGAGCAGCGCAGCACCGAAACCCGCGCCGCACTGCTCGACGACGATCGCCGGCGCAACCAGAGCCAGGCGCTGCTCCAGCAGATCGCCGACGCGACCGCCGAAAGCCAGCGCTGGGGGCGTATTGCCGCCTTGATCGGAACCAGCGACGGCGGGGCCTTCCGCAAGATCGCCCAGGCCTACAACCTCGACCTCCTGGTGCAGCATGCCAACGTGCAACTGCGCCAGCTGGCCAGGCGCTATAGGCTCAAGCGCGGCGGCAGTCCGCTGGGATTGCTGGTGATGGACACCGAGATGGGCGACGAGCTGCGCTCGGTGCATTCGCTGTCCGGCGGCGAAACCTTCCTCGTCTCGCTGGCACTCGCGCTGGGCCTGGCGTCGATGGCGTCGAGCAAGCTGAAGATCGAATCGCTATTCATCGATGAAGGCTTCGGCAGCCTCGACCCCGAATCGCTGCAGATCGCCATGGACGCGCTGGACTCGCTGCAAGCCCAGGGCCGCAAGGTCGCGGTGATTTCGCACGTGGCGCAAATGCATGAACGGATTCCGGTGCAGATCCAGGTGCAACGGCAGGGTAGCGGCCAGAGCGGCCTGCGGATCACCGGAGGGGGCGGCTGAGCAACCGGCCTTGGTGCGAAGTGAAAACGAAACCGGCAGACGTCGCTTGTGGCGGCGCCGCCAGGTTCCGCACGAGGAAGGGTGAAACGGGCCCACCGCTTGTGGCCGTGCGCCTGCCGCGACAACAGGTCATCGCGAACGGCGGCAGCATACGAACCCAAGCTTTCAACAAGCTGTCGATAATCTGAGCCCCGCCGAGCCTGCCGCCATGCCACGAACCCAACCCACCACCGACGCGCTGCGTGCCATGCACGAACAAGGCTACGTGCTGTTGCGCGAGATGCTGCAGCCACGGCAGATCGACGAGGTGCGCGCCGCCATCGACCGCCTCGAACCTATCCATTGGGACTATCAAGGGCTGGTGGATGACCATTACAAATGCGTCTTCAATCGCGACCCACTCTGGCTGCCCTACCTCGACCTGCCAGGCGTCATCGAGCTCGTCGAAGCCTGCCTAGGCGCGGACTGCCATGTGATCGGCCAAACCGCCTGGCGCAGCCATCCGGGCTTCGTCGGTGGTGAGTTGCACGCCGATTACCTGGCGATGGAATTGCCGGAGGCGTTGCTGGCCGACCCCACCTTCAGGCTACCGATGCAGGTTTGCACGGCGCACATCTATCTCGACCGGATCGATGCGGACCTCTGCCCCACCCGCGTGATTCCCGGCAGTCACCGCGCCGGCCGTAAACCGCGCATGGGCGAAACCGATTGGAAGGGCCGTGAGCCGGAGCCGGTACTTTGCGATGCGGGCGACGTCCTGCTGTTTCGCAGCGACCTCTGGCACGCCGGCAGCCGCAACCGCACCGCCGACCGCAGCCGCTATCTGCTGCAGGTGCACTACGGCCGGCGCATGGTCGCGCAGAAGTTCTCGCCCTATTTGCAGTGGCATTTCAATCCCGACGTGCTGGGGGCGGCCACACCCCGGCAGCGACGCCTGCTGGGCGAGCACGAGGCCTCGGAATACGACTGAGCGTACAGCCCCTTTGGCATAGCTTCTGCAAAGCAGGACAGACCGGCCGCCGCATGCGGCCCGCCCAGTCCGACTCGCCAGTCCACCTCGAGAGGTATCGCCGATGATTTCCTGCCGCAGCCAAGTCACCCAAATGATCGTGTCCGCCAAGGTGCGGAAAAACCTCAGATGGGGCGATATCGCCGAGTCCATGGGCATGTCGAAGGAGTGGACGACAGCCGGCTGCCTGGGCCAGATGGCCTTCGACAAGGCTCAGGCGGAAACCCTTGGCAAGCTGTTCGAGCTGCCTGACGAGGCCGTGGCCTGGCTGCAGATCGTGCCCTATAAAGGCTCACTGCCGACCACGGTGCCCACCGATCCCCTGATCTATCGCTGGTACGAACTGGTCAACGTCTATGGCAGCACCATCAAGGAACTGATCCATGAAGAATTCGGTGACGGCATCATGAGCGCCATCGACTTCTCCATGAACATTCAGCGCCAACCGGATCCTAAAGGAGACCGTGTCAATGTGGTGCTCTCCGGCAAGTTCCTGCCCTACAAGAGCTACTGACCGATCAGCGAGGCAGGGCCTCAGGGCACGTTCGTGCCGAGCAGTTGCGCATTGGCCTGCTGCTCCTGTTCCTCGCTCAGTCGCAGCTGCGTCAGATAGGCCGCCAGCACCTCGATGTCCGCCTCGGACAGCTTGTCGGCGATGCCGATCATCACCGAATCGGCTCGGCTCGGGTCATGGGTACGGAAACGGTTCAGCGCCTTGCTGAGGTATTCGGCAGGCTGCCCCGCCAGCCGCGGTATGGTCTCCCGGCCTTGCGCATGGGCGCCGTGACAACCGGTGCAGGTACGCTGGAACAGCGCCGCGCCACGCTGGATCTGCGCCGCATCGCCGGTAACTGCGGAGGGCACGACCTTCTGCTGGCTGAAATAGACGGCAATGTTGACGCGGTCTTCGAGCGTCAGGTTCTTCGCCAGCTTCGACATCACGAAGTCGATGCGCTCGCCGTTGGCGAATTTCTCGAACGAGTGGAACAGGTAGACCGGATTCTGCGAGGCCAGGTTGGGAATATGCGGACGCTTGCTGTTGCCGTTCTCCCCATGGCAATAGCCGCAGAACAGCATGCGTTCCTGGCCGGCTGCATAGGCCTGTTCACGCCGCGCGGTATCGTCCATCAGGTATCGGAAGCGCTCCATCGCCTCCTCGCTGGCGTGGACGAAAGGAGCGAGGCAACTGAGCAGAACAAGGATGAATAAGCGCATGGGAGGTCCGGCACGGGTGAATATCGAAACGCGTAGCAGCCCGGACTATAAGGAGAAAAACAGCCTCGACACTGGCTCAAGTCAATAAAGACGCACACTGCAGCGCACACCGGCCTGCATCGGGAATTCGTTCGCACTGTTCATCGTGCGTATCGCTCCGAAATAGCGCACACCGCACCGCCGCATCTCGTCGATGCCCCATGCGCCACACTGCGCGTTATTGCCACATTGACCCGATGAGATAAAACTGAAGCCGTCGCATGCGCAATGCACACAGCCGCCTCGTATTCGACTAAAGTAGCGGCCCTTTTTGCCAGCACGAGCCGCGCACCATGCTAGATGGACATGCCGAACTGACCATGACCGTACTGATGACCCCGGACAAGGCCAACTTTTCCGGTAACGTCCATGGCGGCACGCTGCTGAAGTACCTCGATGAAGTCGCCTACGCCTGCGCCAGCCGTTACGCCGGGCAGTACGTGGTCACGCTGTCCGTGGATCAGGTCAACTTTCGCCAGCCCGTGCACGTCGGCGAGCTAGTGACCTTTCTCGCCTCGGTCAACTATGTCGGGACCACCTCGATGGAAATCGGCATCAAGGTCATCACCGAAGACATCCGGCAGAAAACCGTTCGCCACACCAACAGCTGCTTCTTCACTATGGTGGCGGTCGGCGAAGACGGTCGCCCCGCGCCTGTGCCCACCCTGCAGCCGCAAACCCCCGATCAGAAGCGCCGCTTCGCCCAGGCGCAGCACCGCCGGCAGATTCGTCGCGAGCTGGAAGAGCGCTACCGGGCGATCAAGGACGACTACTGAGGCGAGCAAACGCACCGTCCCGCGAACGTTATCGCGGGACCTGACGGCGGCGCCTGTGAAGCGAGACCGCAACGGCAGCAAAAAAACCCTATACAATCCGCGGCTTTTCGCATCCGCCATCCGAGGATTCGCCATGAGCGCTCTGCCAGCCTGCCCCCAATGCAACTCCGAATACACCTACGAAGACGGCCAGATGCTGGTCTGCCCGGAGTGTGCGCACGAGTGGTCTGCCAACGCGACCGAGCCGACTGGTGATGAGCAGAAGGCAATCAAGGATTCGGTGGGCAACACCCTGCAGGACGGTGACACCGTTACAGTGATCAAGGACCTCAAAGTCAAGGGCTCGTCGCTGGTGGTCAAGGTCGGCACCAAGGTCAAGAACATCCGCCTGGTAGATGGCGACCATGACATCGACTGCAAGATCGACGGCATCGGCGCGATGAAGCTGAAGTCCGAGTTCGTACGCAAGGTCTGACGAGCACACGCCTACAGGCCAGCATCAGAGCGACCCGACCGCGTCCGGATCGATCGCCCGCTGGCGCCTGCACCCTGCTCTACTTACTCGCGGCTCAGATCGATCCCCATCACCAACGGATCATGATCCGAGGCCCGATAGGGTTCGCTGCTGTACAGCAACGACTGCTGGCGTGGCGTCTTGAACTCCAGGTTGTAATCTAGCACCCGCGGCTCGTCGGCGTTGATGTGCCACTCGGTGGCGTCCTTGACCTGTGCTGCCAGACTGGCGCTGGCGAGACCGTGATCGAGGTAGCCCGACTGTCCGGCGAACACATAGGAATAGGCGTTGCCTTCACCGAAGCGCGCCAGCAGATCCGTATAGCCCGCCGCGCGAATCACATTGATCGGATCTTCCTTGGCGTAGGCATTGAGGTCGCCGAGGATCAGGCGGTCCGGATCGTATGATCGGGTCGGATCGCGCCCCAGCCAGTCGACCAACGCCTGGGCGGCCTGCACGCGGGTCAGGTTGCAGTTGCCCTGGCCGTCGCCCATGTCCTTGTCGCCGATGTCATCGCAACTCGACCCCTTGGACTTGAAATGATTGACGACCACGGTCAGCCGCTCGCCGCTGCGGCGCTCGCGGAAGGTCTGCGCGAGCGCCGGGCGGTTCCGGGTGTCGTTGAAACGCGGATCGACCGAACCGTCCAGCACCGCGGCATCCTTGTGCGGGCTGACGATGTCCGTGCGGTAGATCAGGCCGACAGCGATCTCGTCGGTGCCCAACCGATTGCGCCGCGGATCGATGAAGGCATAGCGATCGCGCTCGGGTGAGGCCGCGTTGAGGCCGACCACCAGATCGGCGATGGCGCTGTTCTCACCGTAGCCGTCGTTCTCGATTTCCATCAGCCCGATGATATGGGCGTCCGCGCCGAGAATCGCGGCGATGATCTTGTCGCGCTGACGTTTGAACTCTTCCAGGGAGTGGGCGCCGCGCGAGGTCGGGAAACCACTACCGCGACCGTCACCGTTGAAGTAGTTGAGCACGTTGAAGCTCGCTACCCGCAGTCGCCCGCCGATAGGCTCCGGCGAGTCCGGCCTGGGGTTCTTCGCCACGAACTGCGGTTGTTGCGTCGGCTGCACCCGGTAGCTACCGGCCAGGTAATGCAGCACACCGCGCACGTCGCTTACCTCATAGCCGACCCGCAGCGTCCGGTAGGCATCGAGCTCGGGCGAGGGGTAGCGGATCGGATCCGGATTCTGCCCGCTGCGCCCGTCGTCGAGGATGATCCGGTTGAGGTCGTTCTGTGCCTGCAGACGTTGCGCCGGCTCGCCGGGCGACACCTTGTTGGTTGGAATCCACAGCCGTCCACCGGACGACAACACCACCTCGCCATAGCGGCCCAGGTCATATACCTCGCTGACGGTGAGGGTCTGCGTGAGGCGCACCTGCATACCTTCGTACCGTTCCAGCTCATCGGGCGAGGCAAGCGGCAAGCGGATCTGCGCCACGCTGGGCAGCGGCTGCGCTTTGGCGACCAGACTGATCTGAGGAGACGTCAACTCCGTGAGGCCGTTGTATTCGGTGACCAATCCGCGTACCTGGACCCGATCGCCCACCTGCACATCCACGCCGTTGCCTTTCCCATAGACGTACAGGCCCTCGGAGGTGAGCGGGTCGTTATCCGTCTCGCTGTCCGGCGCCTGGATGAAGAAGCCGCCCAACTCGCCTTCGTCTTGGCCATTGTTCTGAAAATCAGCTACCACGATCCCTTCGACGATGACCGACTGATTGACTAGCGGGCTGCTATCACCCGTTCCCTGCACCTCGGCAATCGAGCGCCGCCCCGCATCTTCCCCGCCCGGCTCGCCTTCGCCGTACTGGCCCAGGTGGGCGAAGGTATTGACGGCATAACCCTGCCATTCCGTGGCCGGATCGAAGGTGTCGCTGGGGTCGCGATCACCGGTTGAGACCGACACCCTGCGCGTCAGGGTACGATCGGCCGTCTGCGTTTGCCCCGATCCCCAGGCGCTGCCCGGATCGACGCCGAGCTGGCCGATGCTATCGAGAATCTCCCCGGACGGCCCGCGCAACACGATGGCATCGTCGCCGTTGTACCAGCTGCCGCTGCCTCGCTGATTCGCCATGGTCTGCAGGGCCGAATCGGCGCTTTCGTGGACCAGCACATGCACGCCGCTCGGCGCGACCTCACCGGCCAGACCGATGCTCCGCCCGCTGCTGGTCGATCCGTTGAAATAGAAGTCGATCCTATAGCCGTCGAGCGGGACCGCCGTCTCGCCGGGGTTGTAGAGCTCCAGCGCCTTGTTATTGCCGCTGCCCTCGATGTATTCGGAAATCAGCAGCTCGGCGGACGCCATCGACTGCGCGCCCAGCGAGACGACTGCCAGCAGTGCGGCGGCCAGGGGATGCGGCATGAAACGGACATTGCGGCGCATGGGTGTCGCTCCGTAGGCTCAGGCGTGTTGGGGTTCGAGGGTTTTGGAGAAGACCGAAGCGCCGTCGATGTCTCGAAGGGTGACGCTCAGGGTGCCACTGCGTGAATCGATTTCGACTTCACCGAAGAACTGGAAACCGGCATAAGGTGATGCGTTGGCGGTCGGCGGCGCCTTCTGGAAAACCGCCTCCGGACCGAAGGTCGCATCCAATGGATTGGGCCCGAAGCTGCCGGCATTCAGGGGCCCGGCGACGAATTCCCAGAACGGATCGAATTCCTGGAAGGCGGCGCGGTTGGGATGATAGTGGTGCGCCGCGCAATAGTGCACATCAGCCGTCAGCCAGACCGTGTTACGCACCCGATATCGCTGGATGAAGCCCAGCAGCTCGGCGATTTCCAGTTCCCGTCCCAACGCCGGGCCGTCCTGGCCATTGGCGATCGCTTCCCAGCGCGGCCGGCCGGCGGTATCGGTGCCATCCGGCACGTGCAGGCCGATGGGCATGTCGGCCGCGATGACTTTCCAGGTCGCGCGTGAACGGCGCAGCTCGCGCTTCAGCCAGGCCAGCTGCTCGGCACCGAGGAACGCGGTCTCGGCACTCTGTTCCGGCTGCAGGTTGTGCGTATTGGCACCACGATAGCTGCGCATGTCCAGCACGAACACGTCCAGCTGCGGGCCATAGGCGATCTTGCGGTAGACACGCCCCGAGGCATCCCGGCCTACCAGGCGCATCGGCGCGTATTCGAGGAATGCCTGGCGGCCACGACGGGCCAACAGCTCGATGTCCTTGACCTGATAGCGCTCGTCCAGCGTCTTGCCCGGCGACCAGTTGTTGGTCACCTCATGATCGTCCCACTGCCAGATCTGCGGCACCTCGGCATTGAACTGGCGCAGATTATGATCGAGCAGGTTGTAGCGATAGTTGCCGCGAAATTCGTCGAGCGTTTCGGCCACCTTGCTCTTGGCCTCAGTGACGATGTTGCGCCAGAGACGCCCGTCTTCGGCCTGCACTTCAGCCTGGATCACACCATCGGCGTAAATCGCATCGCCACTCTGGAGGAAGAAATCCGGGCGACGCTGGCGCATCGCTTCATAGATACGCATACCGCCGAAATCGGCGTTGATGCCCCAGCCCTGGCCACAGGTGTCGCCGCCCCAGACGAAACGGATGTCGCGCGCGCGCCGGGGCGCAGTGCGCAGATGCCCCAGCCAGGGTTCGCTCCGGACATGGTCGCGGGCGTCTTCGAAGCAGGCGCGGTAGAAAATAGACTGATCCGAGGGCAGGCCGCGCAGATCGATCCGCGCAGTGAAGTCCAGGCGCTCGTCAGTGACCGGTGATCTCATCTGCCGGGGATTGGTGAAACCGCTAGTGGTGTCCCACTCGACCACCAGCCGTGCAGGTCGATCGCAGCGGCTCCAGATCACCGCGCGATCGGCCAGCACATCACCGGACTGAACGCCGTCGGTGATCCAGGGGCGCGCCGTGGGTGCCGCGATGATGGCAGGCGAAACGCCAAGCGCCGGTAGCGCCAAGCCAGCGCCGATGCCCTGCACCAGACGGCGGCGTGTGCGGTCCAGTTCGTTATTGGTTGGTTCGGTCATGATCGGTCCCCTTCGACTGTGGCTGAAGAAGGGTTTAAGCGACACGCTTGACAGAACCGTGACGCACAGACGAACGGTCGTCAAAAAAACGTACCTATCGATTCAGGTACACATGCCATCGAGCCGTTCAGGACTTGCGACCGTCACCCAAAAGCCGGCGAGACCTGAGCTTCACCCCGAAAGAGCACCGGTCGCGATGTGGCACACACTCATGAATCCGGCGATGGGTTATGTTCGCAGTGTCAAATCCAGGAGCACTCCCATGCGGCGTTATCTGTTCGTTTCTTCACTCATCGCCTCTCTCGCACTCACCGCCTCTGCTGCTCAGGCAGGGGTGCTGATCAATAGCCCGTACTGGGTCGTCGGTCTGACCTGTGCCAACAATCAAGAGTGCTACGCCGCCAGCAACGGCAGCTACACGGGCTCACTGAACGGCGCGCGGCGCTTCGAAGACCAGGCAAGGGCCGTGAAGTTTTTGAACAGCCTGACATCCAGCCTGCGAGACAAGTCCCCACGGCTTGAGCAGCATACGGAACAGCAATGCGTGGAGCCCAGTGATAACCGCAGATACCACGGGCAGCCCTGCTGAGTGACCGGGAATCCCACGTGTCCAACGCGGTGATACCCGCCAGCCGCCCTCTTCCCTAGCGAGACTAGAAAGAAGAGGGTGTGGCCATTGTGTTTCCTCCCAATCGTCCTATTTCTCGCCCTCGTCGAGCGTCCAAGCGATCACCGAGTCGCCGATCTTGGTGCCGAACGAACCATGCCCGCCGGCCATCTGCACCACGTACTGCTTGCCGGTCTTTTCCGACACATAGGTGATCGGCGTCGCCTGGCCGCCGGCGGGCAAGCGCCCTTTCCACAATTCTTTGCCGTTCTGCATGTCATAGGCGCGCAGGTAGTAGTCCAGGGTGCCGCTCATGAAGGCGACACCGCCAGCAGTCACGATCGGCCCGCCCAACGCCGGTGTACCGACGGGCAGCGGAATGCCCAACGGCGCACTATCGCGGCTGGTGCCATTCTTGTGCATCCAGATCTTCTTCATGGTGCGCAGGTCGACGGCCGTGACATAGCCCCACGGCGGCGTCTGGCATGGCAGGCCCAGCACCGACAGCAGCGGCCCCAGTCTGACCATGTAAGGTGCGCCAAGGTTGGGCTGTAGACCGGTCTCGCCGCCACCGGAACGCTCGTCAGGGTCGACCTCACTGCGCTTGACCATCGTCGAAACGAATGCCAGATAGTTCGGTGCGCCGAATAACAGTTGCCGGCTGGGGTCAACCGCAACCGATGGCCAGTTGAAGGTGCCGACGTTGCCTGGATAGATCAGCGAGCCCTTCTGCGACGGCGGCGTGAAGTCACCGTCATACCGCAGCTTGCGGAACTGGATGCGGCACATCATCTGATCAAGCGGCGTGCCGCCCCACATGTCGCGCTCGCGCAACGGTTCGTCAGGCGCATAGCTGAGCGCCGACGCCGGCTGAGTCGGGGCGGTAAAGTCACCATAATCGGTGCCCTGCGGTACGGAAAACTCCTCGACCGGTACGATGGGCTTACCAGTGCGACGGTCGAGCACGTAAAGGTCACCGCGCTTGGTCGGCTGGATGATCGCCGGAACCTTGCCCTGCGGCCCGTCGATGTCCACCAGGGTCGGCTGGGAGGGCAGGTCGCGGTCCCATAGGTCATGGTGCACGGTCTGGAACTCCCAGCGCACCTTGCCGGTTTCCAGATCCAGCGCGACCAGGGTCGCGGTGAAGCGCTCGGCCTCCGGCGTGCGCGGTTCAGCCCACTGGTCCGGCGTCTGGTTGCCGGTGGGGATGTACACCAGGCCCAGCGATTCATCCGCGGTGGCGACAGTCCAGGAGTTTGGGGTGCTGCGTACATAGGTCTCGCCCGGCGCCAAAGGCTCGGTGGCGTCGGGATTGCCCGGATCGAAATTCCACATCAACCGACCATTGCGTACGTCGTAAGCACGAATGACGCCGCCGGGAGAATCCACCGCACCATTATCGGTGACCGATCCGCCCACAATGACCAGTTTCTCGGTCACTACCGGCGGCGATGTTGGCAGGTAGACGCCCAGCGCGCCTTCACCGAGGCCGGCCTTGAGATCCACCACACCGCCATCACCGAAGTCTTCGCACGGCTTGCCGTCCTCGACATCGAGGGCAATCAGCGTGCTGTCGTTGGTGGGCAGGAACAACCGACGCTCGCAGCGCGCCGTCGGCTGATCCGGTTGTGCAGGCGCGCCCGCGCCATAGGCCGTGGCGTCGTGAAACGCGAGGCCGCGGCAGGTCATGTGCTGGTAATACTCGGCATCGCGGTTGATGCTCGGATCGAAGCGCCAGCGCTCCTCGCCGGTGTCGGCGTCCAGCGCGATGGCGATGCTGTGTGGTGTACAGATGAAGAGGTTGTCACCGACCTTGAGCGGCGTCACCTCGTAGGTGAACTCACCGGGATCGTTCGGTCCGGGCAGGTCGCCGGTGTGGTATTCCCAGGCCTTTTCCAGCGTTCCGACGTTCTCGGGGGTGATCAGATCGGCGGCAGAATAGCGATCGCCCTGGGCCGAGCCCCCGTAGGCCGGCCAACCACTCGCCGAACGTCCGGCTTGTCCGTCGGGACTAGCGCCCTGCATCTGCGCGTCGCTGAACTCACCCTGGATCGATGAGTAATCCTGCGTCAGCGAATAGCCTGCCATCAGCGCACCGGCCAGCAACCCTAGACCGAGCAAACCGCTGGCGCCGTCGCGCCAAACCAGGCGGTCATCCACATAGCGATTGACGAAAGGCAGGATCAGCCAAAGTCCGAGGATGCACCAAAGGTCGATCCGCGGCGCTAGCTGCCACCAGTCGAAACGGACCTCGTAAACCGTCCAGGCCAGCGTTCCCAACAGCAGCAACGCGTACAGCCAGATCGCCGCACGATGCCGGAGGAACAGCAGCGCGGCGACCACCAGCAGGCCGATGCCGGCGACCAGGTAGTACCAGGATCCTCCCAACGTCGCGAGGTAGCCGCCACCGACGGCCATCAGCGCGCCCAGCACCAGCACGACAATGGCGGTCAGCGTGATACGCAAGGGGCGGGGCCCGTATTCGATACTCATCCAGACTCTCCTGCCGATTTCATTTACAAACGGCTGGCGAAACGTTCTGATACAAAGCGTCAGCCAGCTATTAGTGGATACGACAGCGAGGCCTTAGTTCACGCTTTTTACGCACTCGCTCAAGCCACCGCACCAACAGCCAGCGGCTGTACCTCGGGCTTTTTGATCACCGCGTAGATCACCCCGGTCACCAGACTGCCTGCCAGAATCGCCAGCAGATACAGCAGCGCGTGATTGATGGCGTTGGGAATCAGCAGCACGAACAGGCCGCCGTGGGGCGCCAGCAACTTCGCACCGAAGGCCATCGACAGCGCACCGGTCAGGGCGCCACCGGCAATGCTGGCCGGGATCACCCGCAGAGGGTCTTTTGCGGCGAAGGGGATCGCGCCCTCGGAAATGAAGCAGCAGCCCAACACCAGCGCGGCCTTGCCGGCTTCGCGCTCGGTCTGGGCGAATTTGCGCCGAGCGATCAGCGTGGCGATGGCCATGCCGATCGGCGGCACCATCCCCGCGGCCATGGTGGCGGCCATCGGCGCGTAGCTCTGCGAGGCGAGCAGGCCAACCGAGAAGGCATAGGCCGCCTTGTTCACCGGGCCGCCGAGGTCGACGCACATCATGCCGCCGAGCAGCAGCCCGAGCAGGATGGCGTTGGAGGTACCCATGGTGTCGAGGAACTCGGTGAGCCCGGCTAGCATCTTCGCTACCGGCGTGCCGACGATGTAGATCATCACCAGACCGGTGAACAGGCTGGCCAGCAGCGGGATAATCAGGATCGGCTTGAGCGACTCGATACTGGCCGGCAGCGGAACCCAGCGATTGACCGCCTTGGCCGCGTAACCGGCGACGAAGCCGGCGATAATCCCACCGATGAAGCCTGCCCCGAGGGTGCCGGCCAGCAGCCCGCCGATCATCCCCGGCGCCAGGCCCGGCCGGTCGGCTATCGAGTAGGCGATGTAGCCGGCCAGGAGCGGCACCATCAGCTTGAATGCCGTCTCGCCACCGATCTGCATCAAGGCTGCGGCCAGGGTGCCCTCCTCTTTGAACGCCTCGATACCGAAGACGAACGACAGCGCAATCAGCAAGCCACCGGCCACGACCATCGGCAGCATGTAGGACACGCCGGTGAGCAGGTGTTTGTAGACACCGGTCTTCTCGCCCTTCTGCTCGGTCCCGCTGCTACTGGCAGCCACGCTGCCGCTGAGCACCGCGGCCTCTTCCAGCGCGCGGTCGAGGGTCGCATCAGGTTGCTTCAGCGCGACACCGGTGCCGCAGCGGAACACCCGCTTGCCGGCAAACCGGGCGACGTCCACTTCGATGTCCGCAGCCAGCAAGACCACGTCCGCCTCTTCGATGGCCTGGGGCTCGAGCACATTGCGCGCGCCCACCGAGCCACGGGTTTCCACCTGCAGGGCGTAGCCTTTGCGCGCGGCCGCTTGCTGCAGGGCTTCGGCCGCCATGAAGGTGTGCGCAACGCCGGTCGGGCAGGCGGTGATGGCGACCAGCTTGGGCTTGCCGCTGGTGTGCACGGCATCCGCTCCGTCGTCCTGCTGCAACTCGGTGGCACCGTCCGCGGCACTGCGCAGGAACGCTTCGGGATCGAGCAGAGCTTCGGACGGCGTCGATTGAGCGACACGCTTGCCGATGAAACGCTGCAACGAAAGCGGCCCGGTCTTCACCACGACGACCAGATCGGCACTGGCGATCTGCGCAGGGGTCAGCGGCGAACCGATGGCTTTGGGATCGTGGACCTCCACGGAGGTCGACCAGCCCAGACGATGGGCGGCCGCTTCGAGCAGGCGTGACGTGAGCACGCTGGTGACCATTCCGTTGGGGCAGGCCGTGACGATGAGAAGATTCATTCCTTCACCTCTTATTCGAATTATTGGCTGAGCGGCTGAAGCCGGACCGCAGCCTCCAGCTCGGCGAGTTGAGCCGGGTCGCTGATCCCGAAGCCGACCTGACCGACCGCCTGCGCGGCAATCGCGGTGGCGTGCGCCAAAGTGCGCTCACCAGGCCACCCTTCCAGCAACCCATGGAGCATGCCGGCCAGCAGCGAGTCGCCGGCGCCAACCGTGCTGACCACTCGGACCTTGGGCGGTTGTGCATGCAAGGACGCGCCCGGCGAGAACCAGCTGACGCCTTCTGCGCCCTGGGAAACGACCACGTGCTCGACGCCTTCGACCTGCAGACGCCAGGCCTCGCGGGCCAGCGCCTGCGATTCGGCGAGCGGAATTCCGCGCGCCTCGGCCAGTTCCTCTTCGTTGGGTTTGATCAGCCAGGGTGCGGTCGTCAGTCCGTCGCGCAGCGCAGCGCCGCTGGTGTCCAGCGCGACCCGCAAGCCGAGCTGCTTGAGCGTGCGCAGCAGTTCGACGAACCACTGGCTGTCCACACCGCGCGGCAGGCTGCCGGCGACCACCACCAGTTCATGGTCCGGAGCCAACCGCTTGAGCCGCAGCAGCAACGCGTCGCGCTGCGCCTCGCTCACCGCCAATCCCGGGCCGTTGATGTCGGTGACCTGTCCGCCAGCTTCGGCCAGCTTGATATTGCTGCGGGTGTCCCCCGCGACGCGGACGAACTCGTCGCTGAAGCCGCGCGCGGCAAACAGCTGCTCGAACGCTTGCGGATTGCCTTCGCCGAGAAAGCCGGTGACGGTCAGCTGATGGCCGAGATCGGCCAGCACTTGGGCCACGTTGAGCCCCTTGCCGGCGGCATGCACCTGCAGACTGTCGCTGCGGTTGACCTCGCCCAGGCGCAACGCCGGCAACCGAACGGTCAGGTCGAGCGCGGGATTGAGGGTGACAGTCAGGACACGGGCCATCAGCAGTGCTCCCCGACGAAGGTGCGCACCTCATGCGCGCCCGGCAGCATCAGCGCTTGCTGGGCCAGCCGCTGGCAGGCGGCGAAATTCAGCTCGCGCACCCGCGCCTTGACCAATGCGATGCTGCGCGCCGAGACACTCAGTTCATCGACGCCCAGCCCCACCAGCATCGGCACCGCCAGGGCGTCGGCCGCCAGCTCGCCGCAGACACCGACCCACTTGCCATGCGCGTGGGCCGCTTCGACGGTCATGCCGATCAACCGCAGGACTGCCGGATGCAACCCATCCGCCTGGCCGGACAGGCTCGGATGGCCGCGATCGATGGCCAGGGTGTATTGCGTCAGGTCGTTGGTGCCGATGCTGAAAAAGTCGACTTCCTGCGCCAGCACCGGTGCGATCAGCGCAGCGGACGGAATCTCGATCATGATGCCGACCTGCAGATCGGCCACCGGCAGCTCCACCCGCAAACGGTCGACCATGGCTTTGGCGGTGCGCCATTCGCCGATGTTGCCGACCATGGGAAACATGATCCGCAGCGGGCGGCCATCGGCCGAGGCGAGCAAGGCGCGCAGCTGGGTTTCGAGGATGTCCGGGCGTTGCAGGCTCAGCCGAATGCCGCGCACACCGAGGAAGGGGTTTTCTTCTGCCGGCATCGGCCAGTAGGGCAATGGTTTGTCACCGCCGACATCCAGCGTGCGCACTACCAGCGGGCGCCCTTCGAGCGCGTCCAGTACACGGCGGTATTCGGCTTCCTGGGTTGCCTGATCCGGTGCCTGGGAATGGTTCATGAAGACCAGCTCGGTGCGCAGCAGACCGATACCCTCGGCGCCCATCGCCACGGCCTCGGGCGTTTCACCGGCGGCACCGATATTGGCGGCGATCTCCACCGAATGGCCGTCACGGGTGGTCGCCGGCTCCATGCGTCGCTCGTTAGCTAACCGCTTTCGTTCCTCGCGCGTGGCGCGTTCGCTGCGTGCCTGCTCGAGCTGCGCGTCGGTCGGCGAGACCAGCAGCTCGCCGCGTTCGCCATCGAGCAGCAACAGGGTGTTCGGCGCCAACCCGAGCACGCTCGGACCCGCCCCGACAACTGCCGGAATGCCCAGTGCGCGGGCGATGATGGCGCTGTGCGAGGTGGCGCCACCACCTGCAGTCAGAATACCCGCGACGCGTTGGGCGTTCAGCGTGGCGACATCCGAAGGTGCCACCTCGTCCATCACCAAAATGTAGGCTTCGCTTGGTGCCTGTTCGGCCTCGACGTCGGTCAGACAGGCCAGCACGCGACGGCCGACATCGCGCAGATCCGCCGCGCGCTCTGCCAGCAACTTGTCGTGCAGAGCTTCCTGCTGCTGCGCCGCACTCTCGATTTCATCCATCCAGGCCGCTTCGGCGCTGAGCCCCTTCTGCAAGCGCACCTGGATCTCTTCGCGCAACGCCGGATCGCGCAGCATGGCCTGGTGGGTGGTGAAGATCTCGCGAATGCTGGCGACCTGGCTCTCCTCGATCAACACGCCGATCTCGCGAAACACCTTGTCCAGCGCCGCGTCCAGCCGCTGCAGTTCGACGGCCGGCGACTCGCCACGCGCGGGGTAGTCGATCGCTTGAGGCTTGCGCACCAGTACCGGGCCAATGGCAATTCCGGGCGACGCCGCGATGCCGCTTACCCGCTCCCCGGCGCGCAGTACCGCCTGTTCGATAAGCGCCTCATCGGGCAGCGCCGCGATAGCCGGCGGCTCGCTCGCCTCGCCCGCTGCCGGTAGCGGCTCGATCTCTTCGCCGAGGCCCTCCTCGACTGCGCGCACCAACGCGGGCAACGCATCACTGGCAATCGACGGCTCGGCCATGAACTCCAGCACCTGACCACGCTGTGCGCCCAGCGCGAGCAGCTTGCTCAGGCTCTTGACCGACACGCCAAGGCTTTCGCTTCCGGCCAGGCGCACACGGATATCGCCGTCGAACGCCTGGGCGGTTTCGGTCAGTTGCTTGGCCGGTCGCGCATGCAAGCCATGCAGATTGGCGAGCGGCACCTGCGCACTGGGCCAGTCAGCCGGGACCTCGCCGCCCAGGGCTTCGAGCACCACGCGGCTGGAAGTCGCCTGGCTCAGCTCCTGGCCACGCCCCTCGATCAGCAGATTGCACAATCGCTCGAGCATCGCGCGGTGCGCTTCTCCCAGACTGGCGAGCACGAACAATCCATTCAGGGGCTGGCCCTGGTGAGTCAGACCCGCGGCGGGTGTGACGAACGCCAGCCCGGGCCGCAGCACCGACTGCTCACTGCTCAGCCACCACAGGCCATCGCCCAGCGGCAGCGCCTGGTTCAGGGCCAACCCGGCATTGAAGCCGGGCTCCACGCACTGGGCACGCTTGAGGAGCTTGACGCCTTGCCAGGCCAACTCGTCGAAATCATCTGCGGCGACGCCCAGCCCCACCAGTTCGCCATCCAGCGCCAGCGCCTGCGGCGCGCCTTGCAGCAGATCGATGATCGCTTCGGGGGACTCGGCCTTTTGCAACGCCTCGCTGAGATCGCCCTCCCCCAGCGCTCGGGTCAAAAGCTGCAGCAACCGCAGGTGCTCATCCGAACGTGCGGCGATGCCGATAGCAAGGTACACCTGCTGACCGTTGCCCCAGTCGACGCCCTTGGGGAAGTGCAACAAGCGCACACCAGTGGTGAACACCTGATCACGGGTATCCGGCGTGCCGTGCGGGATCGCAAGCCCCTGGCCAAGAAAGGTGGAGCCCTGGGCTTCGCGTGCGCGCAGCCCGTCGAGGTAACCGGGTGCCACCAACCCGTCGGCCACCAGCACCTCGCTAAGCAGGGCCAGGGCGGCAGGCTTGTCGGCTGCCGTCTGATGCATGTGGATGTGCTGGGCATTCAACTCAAGCATGGAAGGCTCCTTGCAGGCTCGCGATTGTTTTTATAGCCGGTGCGGTATGACCGACAGGGTGCCGGTATCACCGGATTCCGGGCTGGCGCTTATGACCGAACCAATGCTGAAACGTTTCACCTCAGGCTGGCACATTACGCAATATTGAGTAATTCTAGAAGCCCGAATGCATACCACCCGTCTCAGGCCGCAGGATCTCTCTTGAAACTGATCGACATCGCCCGCCTCGCCAACGTCTCACTGACCACCGCCAGTTACGTTCTCAATGGCAAGGCGGCGCAGCGGCGGATAAGCCAGGCCACAGTCGAGCGAGTAATGGCCGTGGCCGAGCAGCAGGGCTTCCAGCTTGACCAGCAGGCCGCCGGTCTGCGCCGCGGGCTGTCGCGAACGCTCGGCTTCATCGTCCCGGACCTGGAAAACCCCAGCTATGCACGCCTGGCCAAATTGCTCGAGCAGCGCGCCCGTCAACGGGGTTATCAGTTGCTGATCGTCGGCTCCGATGACGAACCGGACACCGAGCGCCAGGTCATTCAGGTGCTGCGCTCACGCCGCTGTGATGCGCTGATCGTCGCCAGCTGCCTGCCGGCGGGCGATGCCAGCTACCGCAAACTGTTGACCGGTGGCACGCCCATTATCGCCCTCGACCGGGCGCTGGACGCCGAGCATTTCTGTTCGGTGGTCAGCGATGACAAGGAAGCGGCCACACAGCTGACGCAGTCGTTGCACGCGCCGCTAGATGCCCATGTCGCGCTCATCAGCGCGCGACCGGCCTTGCGTATCAGCCAGCAGCGCGAGCAAGGCTTCCGCCAGGCCCTTGCGCATCACCAGGGTCAGGTCAGCGTGCTGCAGGCCGAGCAGTTCAGCCGTGCCTGCGGCCGCGAGCAGATGCTCGCTCTGCTCGACCGCGGACCGCTACCCGATGCCCTGATCACCACCGCCTATGTATTGCTCGAAGGCGTCTTCGATGCCCTGCAGGAGCGTCAACTGCTATGGCCCGAGGCCTTGCGCCTGGGCACCTTCGGCGACGCGCAGCTGCTCGATTTCCTGCCGATCCGGGTCAACGCCATCTCCCAACAGCACGCGCAGATCGCCGATCTGGCGCTCGACCAGGCGATTCGCGCCATCGAGCACGGCGACTACCAAGCGGGAGAACGTGCCGTGGCACGGGTGCTCAAGGTTCGCCGCACAGACGCGCCGGCCTGAGGCGCCTACCCCTTGCGGGCAGCGACGCAGTGACGGAAGCTAGCCGCCTCCGAACGAGCCGCTTGCTGATGAACATCGAACAGATCACCCAACGCCTGCATGCGATCCGCGATCGCAACGACTGGCAGCGCTTTCATAGCCCGAAGAATCTGGCCATGGCCGCCAGCGTGGAAATGGCCGAACTGGTGGAAATCTTCCAGTGGCTGAACGAGGACGAGTCGCGCCAGCTGCCGGGCGACACGCGTGAACACGTCGGACAGGAAGTCGGCGACATCCTTATGTATCTGCTATTGATGTGCAGCGAGCTGGGCATCGACATGGAACAGGCGCTGCTGGCCAAGCTGGCCGACAACGAGCGGCGGTTCGCCCGATGAGCGACCGCCATTTCGACGAGCTGGCCACGCGTTTCGCGCAGAAGATCTACGGTGGCGCCAAGGGCGCTATCCGTCTCGCCGTGCTACAGGCAGACCTGACGGAGATCCTCCCCGAGCGGCCACTGCAGGTGCTGGACATCGGTGCCGGTCTCGGCCACATGAGCCTCTGGCTGGCGCAGCAAGGCCATCAGGTGACCCTCGCCGAACCGGCCGAACCGATGCTCGAAGGTGCACGCGAGCGATTTGCCGAAGCAGGCCAGCACGCCACCTTTATCCAGGCGCCCTGGCAAGAAGTGGAGAGCCAGGTCGAGGGCCGGTTCGATCTGGTCATCTGCCACGCCGTGCTGGAGTGGCTGGCCGAACCACAGGCGATCCTGCCAGTACTGCATCGCCTGACCGCAGCCGACGGCTGGCTGTCGCTGGCCTTCTACAACCGCGACGCGCTGATCTACCGCAATCTGCTCAAGGGACACTTCAAGAAGCTGCGCACGCAATCCTTTGCCGGTGAGCGCCAGAGCCTGACGCCGCAGCAGCCACTCGACCCAAGAGAGCTGGCGGCGCAACTCGCACCGCACTGGCGGGTCGAATCAGAAAGCGGCGTGCGGGTGTTTCACGATTACATGCCCGCCGATTTCCAGGCCCGCACCGAGCCGGCCGACCTGATCGAGATGGAACTGGCCTATCGCCGTCATCCCGCGTTCGCCAAGCTCGGACGTTACTTGCACTGGATGTGCCGGCCGAGCTGAGCGCCGGCCAGGAGGACATCATGTTGATGCGTGCTGCGTTGCCCCTGCTCTGCCTGAGTCTCACGGCCTGCCAGAGCAGCAACCCCTACCGCAGCGAGTCCGCGCCAATTCCGCCGGCGCCGCCGGTCGAACAGATCCAGTCGCCCACCTACCCGGCCGCGCCCAGGGATTTTTCCGCGTACCAGAGCTGGAGCTGGCGCAACCCGCCAGCAGGCAGCGCATCGCTTGCCGGCGAGGAGTTGCAGGAGATGATTGCCGGCGCCCTCGATCAGCGCGGTCTGCGCCCGGCGCCCGCGGGGAGCAACGGCGACGTGCAGATCAGCGCCAGCGCCCGGATGGAGACGCGCGTGCGACAGGTCTACGATGACTATGGCACTCACATCGGTGCCGGTCGCTATGGCGGTTACGGCCCCGGCTACGGTTCCGGCTTTGGCGTCAGCGCACCGGTGGTACGCAACTATGAAGAGGAAGTCGTCACCGTGCGCGTCGAGATGATCGACGGCGCGTCCGGCCAGACGGTCTGGAGCAACCGCGCCGAAGCCCGCAGCGGCGGCAAGCAGGCCGAGCGCAAGAACGCGGCGCGAGATGCGGTGAATCGCGCGTTGGCGGATTATCCTCCGCGCTGAACGCAGGTGCCTCAAGGAGATCGATATGGTGCGGCAATTGATGATGCTTCCCCTGCTGTTGCTCCTGGCGGCCTGCCAGAGCACACAGGTGCAACGCGACTTCGATCCACAGCGGGACTTTTCCGCATACCGCAGCTGGAGCTGGAAAGAGCCGGCGCTGCAATATCGCCCGGACGACCCCCGGATCAAAAGCGACCTCACCGAGCAGCGTATTCGCAGCGCGGTCAGCGAACAGCTCGATCAGCGCGGCCTGCGCCAGGCCCCGGCCGGCAACCAGGCGGATGTATTGATCCAGGCCTGGCTCATCGTCGATCAGCGCTCCCAGCAGTACACCACCACCTCGATGGGGGCGTGGGGCAGTCCTTGGAATGGCTTCTGGGGCGGACCGATGTTCACCGACACGCGCACCATCCATTATCAGGTCGGCACCTTGCAGGTGGACTTCTACGATGCGGCCGACGGCAAACTCGTCTGGCGCGGCAGTGCCGAGCAGGTCCTGCGCGACGATCCCGGCGGCCCACAGGAACGCGCCGGGATGCTCCGCGAGACCGTGGCCAAGGTGCTCTCGCAGTACCCGCCACACTGAGCAGTCGCCATCAGCCTGCTGTGTCTCGGCGGGCCTTGATTCCTATGTCCGTCTACGCCTGGTGGAATCTCGGCGAATGCCGACGGCTACCTGCGCTCGAAGGCGTAGAACAGGTTGGGTTCGCTGACCAAATAGAGGTTGCCGTGCGCATCGAAGGTCATGCCCTCGGCTTGCGGCACACTGTTTTTCAGCCCCGCGAAACCGCTCCACAACGAGCGAAAACTGACCAGATCGCCTTGTCCGTCGAGCTCCAGCACCATCTTCGCTTCGTCGCTGAGCAGCACCAGATGGCCGGTGCGCTCGTCGAAGTGTACCGATGCCAGATCGCTGGCCATGTCCTTGTCAGCGATCCATGCCTCGCGATCGATGATTTTCAAGTTCAGCTGGCCGTGCAGGCTTGCCTTGATACCCTGAATTTCGTAGAGCTTGCGCGGCGAATGCTCTTTGACCACGAAGAGGCGGTCGCCGTCGCGATCGTAGCCCAGGCCCTCGAACCCCGAATTATCCGACGCCTCTGCCGGCAACGAGACCGACGCATAGTCTGCACGCTGCAGATTACCGGGTTGCGCCGGGACCGGCAGTATCACGATCGACTGACTGCGCTCCTCGGCGACCGCCAGCAGGTTGTCGCCCAGGTAGGTAATGCCTTCGACGTCGCTAAAGCCCTTCAGCGGGTAACGTGCGATGAATTCGCCGTTCAGGTCCAGCGCGACCAACTCTTCTGGATTGTTCACCACCGCCCATAGATGCTTGCGGCGATCGTCGAACGTTAACCCGGAGAGGTTATTACCCACCGACGTTACCGGCTGCGCCTCGACACGCACCTTATACTCCGGCAGCCAGAGGCTGCGCGCCTGGCGACTGTCTTCGTGCCAGGCCGATTGCAACGAGTAGAACACCCGCTCATCGAGGTGAAAGGTCGCCGCCGTGTAGAACAACCCGGCAGCCAGCAGACCCAGCGCCCAGGCACCGGGGCGTGCGCCCGGTAGCCATTGGGGGCGCACATCAGTAACGGATGGCATATTTTTTCTCGTTGGAGCAACGGCTACAGCCTGCTCGGGAAGGATTGCAATTGCATGACGGCGACCGATACGGCACTCATCAGCCTGTACTGACCCACCATTTGACTACCGGTTCAACCCGGGCCGTGGGAACTGCCGGACGGATTGATAGCCCAATGCCCCGAGGAACGGCTGCGCTTGCAGCTCCCATCACGGCAGGAGAGCACCATGCGGGTGGAAAGTTTTTTCGAATGGTTGGGCCAGGCGCTCGGCACAGTGATTCGCTACATCGTCGACGCACTCAGCGGCTTTTTCAGCCTGTTCGCCGACGCCGGGGCCAACTTCCTGGAAGGGCTGTCCAGGACCCTGGGCATGGACCGCTCACTGATCAGCCTGATCGCCCTGGCGATCGGCCTGATGTTGCTGGTCGGGGCCGTTCGCGCCTTCTTCCGGCGCTCGATCATCGCCGGTGTGATCTATCTGTTCCTGGGCCTCTGGCTGTTGAGCTGGCTGATTCACTGACAGCTGGAAGCTGGAAGCCAACGCGCGAGCGAACCATCAGCTCAGCGTTTCGATGAAACCTGAGTGTTCTTATCCCGCCACCTCATCCCTCGATTGGCCGCTCGCTTCGCCGCGACGTATCATGCCCCGCTGTCCTGGAGCTATACATGTCACGGCTATTGACCGCCTGGCAGCACGTCCCCACTCATAAACGAGTTTGGGCGCTGGCTGCGCCGATGATTCTGTCCAACCTGTCCGTGCCGCTGGTGGCCTTGGTCGACAGCGCGGTGATCGGCCATTTGCCGCATGCTCATCAGCTGGCATCGGTCGCGGTGGGCGCTAGCCTCTATACCCTGCTGGTATGGGTCATGGGCTTTCTGCGCATGGGCACCACCGGCTTCGCCGCCCAGGCCGCGGGACGCGAGGACGGAGGTGCGTTGCGCCAGGTGCTGCTGCAGGGACTGCTACTCGCGCTGGGATTCGCCCTGCTGCTGAGCCTGATCGCCCTGCCGCTCAAAGGTTATGCGCTGCAGCTGATGCAGCCTTCGGCCGAGCTCAATGACCTTACCCAGCACTACTTCCACACCCGCCTGTTCGGCTTGCCCGCCGCGCTGGCGAACCTGGCGCTGATCGGCTGGTTTCTCGGCACCCAGAATGCCCGTGCGCCGCTGGCGATCCTGCTGACCACCAACTTGACCAACGTCGCGCTGGATCTCTGGTTCGTCATCGGCCTGGACTGGGGCGTGGCCGGTGCCGCACGCGCCTCAGTGATCGCCGAGTGGAGCGGCGTGGTGATCGGCGTGGTGCTCACCCGTGGCGCCCTGTCGCGCTATCGCGGTCGCCTGGATAGCCACGCACTGCGCCGCTGGGCGAGCTGGAAACCCTTGATGTCCGTCAACCGCGACATATTCCTGCGATCGCTGGCGCTGCAACTGGTGTTTTTCCTGATCACGGTGCAAGGCACCCGCCTGGGTGATGCCACCGTTGCCGCCAATGCGCTGCTGCTCAACGGTCTGATGCTCACCGCCCATGCACTCGACGGGCTGGCCCATGCGGTGGAAGCCCTCAGCGGTCACGCCATCGGCGCGCAGAATCGGACCGAATTGCGCCGTATCCTCACGGTCGCCGGTGGCTGGTCGTTGCTCGCCAGCCTCGCCTTCGGCCTGTTCTTTCTCCTGGGCGGCGAGCTGTTCATCGGCCTGCAGACCGATATACCCGCAGTACGCGAAACGGCCATCGTCTACCTGCCCTATCTCGCCGCGCTGCCCCTGGTTGCCGTATGGAGCTATCTGCTCGACGGCCTCTTCATCGGCGCCACCCGGGCGCGAGAAATGCGCAATGCGATGCTTCTTGCCGTGGCGATTTCGCTACCATTGGGCTGGCTGCTGCGAGCAATGGGCAATCATGGATTGTGGTTGGCCTTTCTCGCCTTCATGCTGCTGCGGGGTATCTGCCTTGCCAGCATCGCCCGACGCCTGCAGCGCCAGCGGCAATGGTTCCACTCGACCCATGCGGCACCCGCAGCAACCCTATCGAAAGGACACTGAAAAATGGCCTACGCCGTCGCGGCCTACCTGCACTTCGTAGCGATCTTCCTGCTCTTCGCCCTGCTGGTGCTTGAGCATCAGCTGTTCAGCCAACCACTGAGTCTTGAGCGGGCTCGCAGCCTGTTCCGCACCGATATTGCATTCGGCATCGTCGCCGGGCTGGTACTGATCACCGGCGCCGCTCGCGCCATGCGCTACGGCAAGGGCATGGACTATTACCTCAACAACAGTTTCTTTCATGCCAAGATCGGTGTGTTCGTGGCCGTCGCGCTGTTGTCCATCTACCCCACCGTCACTTTCCTGCGCTGGCGTCCAGCGCTGAAGGCCGGCCAGCCTCCGGCCATCAGCCCAGCAACCACCCGATGGGTGAAGCTGATCATCCGCGTCGAACTCCTTGCCCTGCTGCTGATCCCCCTGTTGGCCACCTTGATGGCGCGGGGGTTCGGCGTGATTGCGCAGTAAGGCATGCCCCCCCCACCACGCACATTGCCTCTGGCCGACGGCCCGCCACTGACGTTAAGGTCGACCCAAACCCACTCAGGGACGACCTCATGGCCGCCAAGCCCAGCAGCACCCGCCAGCAGATTCACCTCGCCGTACTGATCGATGCCGACAACGCGCCTGCGGCCATTGTCGAAGGCCTTTTCGAGGAAATCGCCAAGTACGGCGTCGCCAGCGTCAAGCGCATCTACGGCGACTGGACCAAGCCCAACCTCGGCAGCTGGAAGAAGGTGCTGCTCGATTATTCGATCCAGCCAATTCAGCAGTTCGCCTACACCTCCGGCAAAAATGCCACGGACAGCTCGCTGATCATCGATGCCATGGATCTGCTCTACACCCGGCGCTTCGATGGCTTCTGCCTGGTTTCCAGCGACAGCGACTTCACCCGCCTGGCCGCCCGCCTGCGCGAGGAGGGCCTGACCGTCTATGGATTTGGCGAACAGAAGACGCCCTCGCCGTTCGTCTCCGCGTGCGACAAGTTCATCTACACCGAAATCCTCCGGGCCGACGCACCAAAGACCTCTCAGGAACCACCCAGCAATGGTGAGAAGTCTCCTACGCCGGCAGCGCCGGAAAAAACCGAGGAAGACACCAAGGCCGCCGACAAGAGCGCTCAGGTCAAATCGCAGAAGGTGCCGGTGGACTTCATCGCCAAGGTGCTCAGCGACATTGCCGACGATGAAGATGATTGGGTCCAACTGGGCCTGCTGGGCTCGAACATCAGCAAGCTCCGCCCAGCTTTCGATCCGCGGCTTTATGGCTTCAAGAAACTCAGCGACCTGATCAAGTCCCAGCCCAAGCGCTTCGAGCTGGAATCCCGCGGGACGACCTCGACCGGTGGCAAGGCGCTTTACGCACGCAATCTCAAATCTTCCAAATAGCCTTTCAGCCATTCAGGTCCCACACCGCATCGCATGTGCAGCGTCGCTGCCGCTGTCGCGGCACAATCATTTTGCAACCAATCCAATGACCAGCGCCGAACCCTCGCCCATCGAACCCTTCTAAGCACACACGACTCCAGGAGGTTCCCATGACCAAACCACTTCTCATCGCCTGCGGCCTGGCCCTTTGCGCGCCGATGGCCTTTGCCCAGACACCGAAACCCGAGGTCATCACGCACCTGAACGGGCTCGATGTCGAGGTCAGCGCCATGGGCGTGCCCACCTCGACGAGCGCCGAGGCTGGTGTCGAGCTGGTGGGCATTCGGGCGGTTCGGGTCATGAACAAGAGCGAAGAAACCGTGACCTGCGAATTCCACGTGCCGGATGAAGCACGCGCGGATACCTCGGCCCCACCGGTTTTCACCGTTACCTCGAACAGCCAGCGGGTCGAGCGGGTACCGGGAGACTATTCGCCCGACAAGCCCTTCGCGGAATTGACCTGCCGTGCCGCCAACCAGAGTGTCGGTACGCCGACGGCGGTGCCGTCCAGCGAGCCGAGTAGCGAACCGGCTGAGGCTGAGGCGCCTGCCGCTTCTGGCGCAGAGGACGGAGCAATGCGATCACGGGAAGCGTCCGGCCGCGACCGCTGAGCGCCCGACGCACCGTTTGCTCGACTACACGAAAACGAGCACAGGAGCATGGCGGCAGGCAGAATCTGTCCGCCGCGCTGTGATGGCGTGAAAGTCCCCGTGTGCCTTCCGCTGGCGTTGCCTTTGAGCTACACGCCTAGCCTCATGCCTGCGAGCCTGATTGGATGGAATCTGGATCCGCTCATGCACCTGCGCGGCCATTTCCGTCGAATCCCCCACGGGCTCCGTCATCTGCCGCCTGAGCCGTAACCCCGCCGAAGAATGGTAAGACGCCGAAGCGGATCTGACCGACCTCAACGCCGAGTTCTTCGTTGGCAGCGACCTGCCCTTGCAGGAGAGCCCTTACGGCATGGCTGCACTCATGACCAACTAATTTACCAGCCCTTACAGCGCGGCGATGCGAGCATCTGAAAAATCCAATAATGGATCCATTGGAATTCACCTCACCTATTGCCCTCCGGAAAACATAACGTTTTAAGCCGAATAAGGGCGATAATCGGACATTTATCGGGCTTTTATTTGACATCAACCTAAAGCAAGGAAACTATTGGATCCAATAAAAACAAACACAGCCTGTGCTGGAGATCCTCTCATGTTTCCAAAAAACACTTGGTATGTAGCCTGCACCCCGGACGAGATCGCCGAGAAGCCGCTCGGCCGACTGATCTGCGGCGAGAAAATCGCTTTCTATCGCGGCCCGCAGGGCAAGGTCGCGGCGGTCGAGGATTTCTGCCCGCACCGTGGCGCGCCGCTGTCCCTGGGTTTCGTCGAAGACGGACAACTCATCTGCGGCTATCACGGCCTGAGTATGGGCGCCGACGGCAAGACCGCCGCGATGCCGGGCCAACGCGTGCGCGGCTTCCCATGTATCCGCAGCTACCCGGTGGAGGAGCGCTACGGTTTCATCTGGGTCTGGCCGGGCGACGCCGAGCAGGCCGACCCCGCACTGATCCACCATCTGGAATGGGCCGACAACCCGGACTGGGCCTACGGCGGCGGGCTGTTCCACATCAATTGCGACTATCGCCTGATGATCGACAACCTGATGGACCTGACCCACGAGACCTATGTCCACGCCTCGAGCATCGGCCAGAAGGAAATCGACGAGGTCGCGCCGGCCACCACCGTCGAGGGCGACAGCGTAATCACCAGCCGGCACATGCAGAACATCATGGCCCCGCCGTTCTGGCGCAGGGCCCTGCGCGGCAACGGCCTGGCGGACGACGTCCCAGTGGATCGCTGGCAGATCTGCCGCTTCACCCCACCGAGCCATGTGCTGATCGAGGTGGGCGTGGCTCACGCCGGCAAGGGCGGCTACGAAGCGGCGGAGGCCGACAAGGCGGCGAGCATCGTTGTGGATTTCATCACCCCGGAGACCGAGACCTCGATCTGGTACTTCTGGGGCATGGCGCGCAGCTTCAAGCCCGACGATCAGGAACTCACCGCAAGCATCCGCGAAGGCCAGGGCAAGATTTTCTCCGAGGATCTGCAAATGCTCGAGCAGCAGCAGGCCAACCTGCTGGCGCACCCGCAGCGCCAACTGCTCAAGCTGAATATCGACGCCGGGGGCGTGCAGGCGCGGCGCATCCTTGAACGACTGATCGCCGCAGAACGGACCCAGGCCACGTTGCCCGAGCTGATCGCCAGTAGCTGATCATCAGGCCCGGCATAGCCCATCCCCTTACCGCTCAAGGAGCCGACCGTGATCGAAGTCATAGTGATTGCGCGCCACAACCAGGCCGAGGACATCTGCAGTTTCGAACTGGCCCGAGCCGACGGCGCACCGCTGCCCGCATTCACGGCCGGCGCGCATATTGACGTACACCTGCCCGGCGGCCTGGTCCGCCAGTATTCGCTGTGCAACCACCCGGATGAAAACCACCGCTACCTGATCGGCGTTCTAAAGGATCCCGCTTCGCGCGGCGGCTCCCAGACCATGCACGTGCAGATACAGGTCGGCCAGACGCTGTCAATCAGTGAGCCGCGCAATCTGTTTCCCCTAACCGAAGATGCCCGACGCAGCCTCCTGTTCGCCGGCGGCATTGGAATCACACCGATGCTGTGTATGGCCGAACGTCTGCACCAGCTCGGTGCCGATTTCGAGCTGCATTACTGCGCCCGCTCGGTCGAGCGAGCAGCCTTCCTCGACCGCTTGCGGGCAGCGCCATTCGCCGACCGGGTACAGCTGCATTTTGACGATGGCGCGGCCGCACAGCGGCTCGATGCCAGCGCTCTGTTGGCTGAGCCCGGCGCCGATACACACCTGTACGTGTGCGGACCGGGCGGCTTTATGGCCCACGTGCTGGATACCGCCAAAGCCCAAGGCTGGGCCGACGAACGCGCGCACCGCGAGTATTTCGCCGCCGCGCCCGTCGACCATGCGCACGACGGCAGCTTCGCCGTGCAGCTCGCCAGCAGCGGCCAGATCATCCAGATCCCCGCCGACCAGAGCGTGGCCGAGGCCCTTGACGCCGCCGGCATCCTGATTCCGTTGTCGTGCGAACAGGGGATCTGCGGCACCTGCCTGACCGGCGTGCTGGCCGGCGAACCGGAACACCGCGATCTCTACCTCAGCGAAGAAGAACAGGCACGCAACGACCAATTCACCCCTTGCTGCTCGCGGGCGAAAAGTCCGTTGCTGGTTTTGGATCTGTAAAGCGTACTACGCAGGCGCCGCCGCCTTCCGAATTAGGCTGGCGCTTATCCAGCTTCGTCCGCCTGGCTCTTGTGGATCACTTTGAGCCCTTCACTGGCGGTTTTGGCCGGTCCGAAGATCTCCGCGTAGCGCAGAGTCGCGTTGGCATGCTCGCGCATGATCGCTTCGGCCCGGGCACCCTGGCCGTTGATCAAGGCGTCGAACACCGCGTGGTGCTGCATATGAGCGAAATTGAAGCGGCGATACTCGCGCGCCATATCATGCAGGTCGACCGCCAGCGAGCTGACCGAGGCGAACGGCAGGTGGTCGTTGCGCGACAGGGCGTCGGCGATGGCAGGGTTGCCGCTGGCTTCGAGGATCAGCTGATGAAAGTGCATGTTCAGCTCGTGGTAGGCCTCGAGATCCTCCTCCGTGACGTAGCCTTTGCCGAACAGCCGGTCGCCTTGCTCCAGACATTCGCGTAGAGACTGACGCACCTCGGCATCGATGCCGCGCTCGGCGGCCTGGCGCGCGGCCAGCCCCTCGAGCACTCCGCGTACCTCGACCGCGCCGGCAATTTCCACGGGGCTGACTGCGCGCACCGTGTAACCGCGCCCGGCGCTCTTGGCCAGTAGGCCCTCTTGTTCCAGGGTGCGAAAGGCGATGCGCACCGGCGTGCGGGATACTTCCAGCAATTGCGCCGTAGGAATCTCTGCGATGCGCTCACCCGCCACCAATTCCCCGGAGGCGATCATCTTGCGCAGCGCGATCAAGACCCGCTGACCCGGCTTACTCATGGGATTTCCCACTCCTCGACCTGACGGACGCCATCATAGCGCAGCCGAACAGCGCTCAAGCCGGGCTGGATAAAGCATCTGCCGGAAACGCGACCACCGCATCGATAGACCGTTCAGCGGAACGCGGTGGTAAGGCGATGAGCGGGCACGGATAACAAAGCGCCAGCTGTCAGAATGACATCACTGCTACAGACGAGCAGCCACCTTCTAATCCGAGCATGAGCCTGCGAACCATGTCTTCTGAAAAACTCTACACCATTGTTCTGGAACATAGTCTGGAGGTACTCCTTGAGGCCGCCACAATGGAGCAGGTCGAGGCGTTCTGGGATGCGCATGACACCCGCTATTTCGGCCTGCGCATGGAGGAAGAAAACAACTACCACGCGCGGGTGATCGTGACTGACGAAATACCCGAGGAAGAAGAAGCCGATCTCTGTATCGGCTGATCTGTCACTCGTCGTCGATGAGTCGGGCGGCCATGACCTGCTTGCTGTCGAGCTGAAAGAACAATGTGGCGGCGAGCATCGACATCCCGCCGATGCACAGGAACGTCAAGTGGAACGCTTGCAGCACGGCCTCGCCGTCAGCGCCCGGGACCGTGAAGCCGCCCAGCAATGCGCCCGCCGAAGCCACTCCCAGGCTCATCGACAACTGCACCACCACCGATAACAGGCTGTTGCCGCTGCTGGCATTCTGGTTGCTGAGCCCGACCAGGGTCACGGTGTTCATCGCGGTGAACTGCATCGAATTGACAATGCCGATCAGGCTCAGCTGCAGCAGCAGAAGCACTGTCGGTGTGTGTGCGTCGATTGTCGCGAGGCTCGCGATCAGACTGCCCAGCAACAAGGTGTTGCCCACCAGGATGCGCCGGTAGCCGAGCCGGTCGATCAGCGGTTTGGCCAGAGGTTTGATCAACATTGCACCTAGTGCCAGCGGGATCATGCTCATGCCCGCCTGCGCCGGCGAATAGCCCAGTGCGACCTGCAGCAGCAACGGCAGCAGGAAAGGCAGCGCCCCACTGCCTAGGCGTGCGAACAGATTACCGAAAATGCCAACGGCGAAACTACGCGTGCGGAACAACGTCGGGCTGAACAAGGGTTCGTCGACATGCCCGGCGCGCAACCAATAGGCCGCCAGGCAAGCGCTGCCAATCACCATTAATAATAGAACGCGGGCGTGAGGCATCTGCATTTCCCCCAGGCCTTCGAGCGCAATGGTGATCAGCACCATCGAGCCACCAAACAGCAAAAAGCCGACCGTATCGAAACGCATCCGCTCACTGCTCTTCAGATCGGGCATGAAGCGAAGCGCGGCGATGCAGCCAACCAACCCGACTGGCAGGTTGATCAGGAATATCCAGTGCCAGGAGGCGTATTCCACTAGCCAACCACCGAGGGTCGGGCCGATCAGCGGACCGACCATGCCCGGCAACGCAATGAAGGTCATCACCCGCACGAACTCGCTGCGCGGATAGGCGCGCAGCACCACCAGACGCCCGACCGGAAGCATCAGCGCGCCCCCGATAGCCTGCACCACGCGAGCCATTACCAGCTGATTAAAGCTCGCACTCATCGCGCAGAGCAACGAGCCGAGCGTGAACAACACGATGGCCGAGAAAAAGATGCGTCGAGTGCCGAAGCGATCCGCCACCCATCCGGACGCTGGAATCAGCAGTGCCACGGTGAGCATGTAAGCAATGACCACGCCCTGCATGCGCAGCGGGTCCTCGGCCAGGTCACGGGCCATTGCGGGCAGCGCCGTGTTGAGAATGGTGCCATCGAGGGTCTGCATGAAGAACGCGATGGCGACCAGCCAGGGCAATACACGGGCGGATCGAGCATCCAGTGCGATGGCTTGAGGCATAGAATTCCCCGACTCGAAAATACATATGGTAGGCCGCTAACGATATCTCCCGCAGCTTTTATCGAGCCTCATAAACACTCCGGACAGGGCTGCCCTGGCATGCCGAGGCCAACCACTTCAGCGCCCACCCCGGTGCGACAACTCAACGCACCCAACGGCTCCAGGACACAGCACGCGGAGCATCCAGGCTCTGTGGAGCGTCGGACACAACCCATTCGGGCTATACGTAACAAAGTATTTCGATCAGAATTGACGCGAATCATTATCGTTAAGCATCACAGGTGCGAACCTCTCCACACACTCATCTCTGCTCTTCGGAGGCTTCATGCGCATTCTCGCCACCCTCGCCGTTGCTTCGTTGCTACTCACTCCCCTCGCTCAGGCCAAGGAATACCCCATCGGCGAACCGCAGCAATGCGGCGGTATGGAAGTCGGTGCCGTGTACCTGCAGCCAGTCGAAATGGAGCCGGCCGGAATGATGCTCGACGCGGCCAAATCCGACGTGCACCTGGAAGCCGATATCTCCGCTACGGAAAACAACCCCAACGGCTGGCAGGAAGGCAGCTTCGTCTCCTACCTGAACATCAGCTACGCGCTGACCAAGAAAGGCTCGGATGAGAAAATCGAGGGTGACTTCCACCCGATGGTTGCCAACGACGGCCCGCACTACGGCGACAACGTCAAGCTGATGGGGCCAGGCAAATACCAGCTGACTTTCACCATCTCGCCGCCGGATGGCAAGCACAGCATGTTCGGCCGTCACGTGGACAAGGAAACCGGAGTCGCGCCCTGGTTCGAGACCTGCAAGCTGAACTACGAGTTCACCTACGCCGGCATCGGCAAGAAAGGCGGCTATTGAGTCGGAGGTCAGCATGCGAGGCATCCTGCTCCCTACCCTCGCCCTGCTCGCTGCCGGTTTCGCCGGCGGCGCCCAAGCCGGGTTACCCACCTACGAACTGACCATCCGTGACGGCCATTTCGAGCCGGCGACAATCGAAGTGCCGGCTCGCCAGCGCTTCAAGATCGTCGTCATCAATGCCGGCAGCGGGCCGACCGAGTTCGAAAGCACGCCGCTGCGGGTGGAAAAGGTCCTCTCGCCCGGCGTCACCTCGTTTGTCGTGATTCATCCGCTCAAGCCGGGCCGCTACCCCTTCTTCGATGAGTTCCACATGGACCTCCCGGAAGGGGAAATCATCGCCAAGTAGTTCCTTCACAGGAGAAGCGACATGGGCCAATCAATGTTCATCGTCTGGCGCGAAAGCGTCGAGGCGCTGCTCGTCATCGGCATTCTGCACGCCTGGCTGAGCCAGCAACCCGGCAATCGCCACGCGCTGCGTATGCTCTGGGCTGGTGTAGGCGCAGGCCTTGGCCTGGCGACGTTGCTGGCCTGGGGGATTCTCAGCGCCGGGGACTGGCTGGCCGGCCCGGCGGGCGAATGGTTCCAGTGCGCCATGCTGTTGGTTGCCAGCGTGCTGATCCTGCAGATGGTCGGCTGGATGCATCATCATGGACGCGATCTCAAACGCAATCTGATCGACAGCGCCAGCACACAGCTGAGCCAGGGCAACGGTGTCGGACTGCTGGTGTTGGCCATGCTTGCCGTGGCGCGTGAAGGCAGCGAGACGGTGGTCTTCCTGTACGGCATCGGCCATCAGCAACAGGGCATGGACCTGACCAGCTTCGTCATTGGCGGTCTGCTCGGTTTCGGCCTGGCACTGCTCAGCTACGCCGCACTGCAGGCGGGCAGCTGGTTCTTCTCCTGGAAACGCTTCTTCAAGATCAGCGAAGCCTTGCTGCTGTTGCTCGGCGCCGCCCTGCTGATGGCCGGACTCGACCGTTTCAGCGGTCAACTGATGGGCATGGACGTACCGGAACTGTTCTATACAGCCTTCGGCGATCCGCTATGGGACACCTCCGCCCTGCTCGATGACGGCGGCACCCTGGGCAGCACCATCGCCGGGCTGACCGGCTACCGAGCAATGCCTTCGCTGGCGGCGGTCATTCTCATGGCCTTGTACTGGCTGGCCGTCTGGGCCTGGTTGCGGCCGAAGGCGGAGGCTCGTCTGGAGGCGCATCCAGCATGATAGCCAACGCTCCCTGGCTGGCGCGTATCGGCGACCTGCTGCGCCAGCATGCCAAGACCATCCGCCTGATCCAGTGGCTGGTGGTCGGCTTCTATCTGGTCCTGTTGCTGGTGCCCGCCGTGCTTTCGCTGCCGCCTTCCGAGGCACGCATGCTGGACAACATCACGGTGTTCGCGCAGTTCCTGTTCTGGGGGCTGTGGTGGCCGTTCGTGTTGCTGTCGATGGTGATTTTCGGCCGACTCTGGTGCGGCGTGCTCTGCCCGGAAGGCGCGCTCAGCGAATGGATCAGCTGGCGCGGGCTGAACAAGCGCACGCCGCAGTGGATCCGCTGGAGCGGCTGGCCGACCATCGCCTTCGTGCTGACCACCGTCTACGGCCAGCTGATCAGCGTCTATGACTATGGTCGGGCCGCCGCATTGATCCTCGGCGGCTCCACCGTCGCGGCGATGATCGTCGGCTTCCTCTACGGACGCGGCAAACGCGTCTGGTGCCGCCACCTGTGTCCGGTGAGCGGTGTGTTCGGCTTGCTCGCGCGTCTGGCGCCGATGCACTACAGGGTCGACGAGCAACGCTGGCAGGCCAACCAAGGACCGAAGCTGGCGACCCCCAACTGCGCGCCGCTGATCGACATCCGCCGCATGCAGGGAAACAGCGAATGCCACGCCTGCGGTCGCTGCAGTGGCCAACGTGGGGCCGTCGCCCTCGCCGCCCGTTCGCCCAACGAGGAAATCCTCATCGTCGGCAACCAGCCGCAGCACGGCCATTGGGACAGTACGCTGCTGCTATTCGGCATGATCGGCCTGGCCATGGGCGCCTTCCAATGGACGGTCAGTCCCTGGTTCATCACCCTCAAGCAGACCGCCGCCGAGTGGCTGGTCGATCGCGACATCTTCTGGCCGCTGGAGGCCAACGCGCCCTGGTGGCTGCTGACCCACTATCCGCAGGTCAACGACGCCTTCACCTGGCTCGATGGTGCAGCCATCCTTACCTACATCGGTGCCAGCTCGCTGCTGATCGGTGGTGCGCTGTGGTTGCTGTTGCGTGGCGCAATGCGCTTGATGAACCGCCGCGATGAGGTTTTCCACCACCTCGCGCTTGCGCTCACGCCCCTGGGTGGTGCTGGGCTGTTTCTCGGCCTCTCGGCGACCACCATCAAGCTGTTGCGCTACGAAGGGTTCATCCTCGCCTGGGCACAGCCGACCCGCGCACTGCTCCTGGCCGGTGCTATCGGCTGGAGCCTGTACTTGGCGTGGCGGGTAATCAGCCGCCATGGGGCCAATGGCCTGCGACGGCTCAGTGCGTTAGGTTGCGTGGGACTGGCGACTGCGGTGGTGGGTTACGGCTGGTATTTGCAGTTCTGGGGTTGGAGCTGAACAGGCGCCCTGTCGGGCTCCGCCCAGCCTTCTTTTGGCGATCCCAGCCGCATTCGGAAACAAAGCGGACCCTCTGATACTCGCCCTGATCGCAAGCAAGGCTCGCTCCTGTAAGAGCGAGTGCCAACGCCGACGGCTTCCAGCAGTCCGACCCGCTCACGCAGGGCGTCGGGGAGGCTGCTTGCAGGGACTGTCGGCAGCGTTTGGCGTGGGATACGTTTAGTATCAGCTCAGGTATTTTCTACGAGTCGGCGTCATGTCAATCAACTGGATCTGCAAACACCACACCCAACTCAGCACGCAAGAACTCTATGCCATCCTGCGCCTGCGCGCGGACGTCTTCGTGGTCGAGCAACAATGCGTGTACCTGGATGTTGATGGCCAGGACCTGATAGGCGACACCTGCCACCTGATGGCCTGGCGCGACGAGCAATTAGCGGCCTACCTGCGCCTGCTCGCCCCCATCCAGCATGATGGCGACGTGGTCATTGGCCGCGTCGTGACCGCGCCCTCGGCCCGCGGTCAGGGCATCGGCCATGAAATGATGGTGCATGCACTCGACCATGCGGAGAAACAATGGCCGGGGCACTCGATCTTCCTGTCCGCCCAGGCCCACCTGCAAGGCTATTACAGGCGTTACGGCTTCGACCCGGTGGGCGAGGTGTATGTCGAGGACGGGATCCCGCACATCGGCATGCGCCGGAAGCGTGAGTAACACGCCTAAACGCCGCTCAGGAATCGCCAGCACCGGCTTGATACAAAAACTCCGATGCTCACCCTGATCGCGAGCAAGTTCGCTCGCCACGAGTCGTTATCGTTGCCAGCCCCGAAGCATCCGGAGGGAGCCGGAATGCTGCGAAGAGGCTTGACGTCACCCTCGCAGCACGAACGACGGAAACAGCATCCCCAGCCGATCCCAGAGTTTCTGCTGGTCATAGGGCGCGCGGCTGTCGGGCAGGGTGTTGTCGAACATCCTGGCGGTGCGCACGCACTGCACCGCAAAGCGCTCGACACCCAGGGCGCGAAGACGCTGGGCCAGGTCCCAGAGGTGGTCGGCATCAAACAGCTGCCAATGCACGGTGGTCCGGCATTCGTGGGCAACACCGCTTTCCAGCAAGTGCTCAAGGCTTTTCCAGTTGGCTTTGCCGCTGCCTTCGACTCCGGTGATCAGCATGCTGTGCTCCGGCAGGGCCTTGACGTCGAAGCCCACCCAATCCACCAGCGATAGCACCTGACGGAACAACCTGGGTTTGATGCCAGCGCTGTGCAGGCCGATCTTGAAACCCATCGCGCGCACCTCGGCAATCGCCTCGGGTAGCGCCAATTGCAGGGTCGGCTCGCCGCCGCTGAAAACGACCGCTTCGAGTAGTCCGACTCGTTCCCGAAGAAAATCGAGAATCCCGTCCCAAGGCTTTTCCTGCTCCCCACAGGCTGGAATCAGCCCGGGGTTATGGCAGTAGCGACAGCGCCAGCCGCAACCTTGGCAGAACAGCACGCAGGCGAGATGGTCTGGAAAATCCAATGTGGTCAGGGGGACCAGCCCCCCGACCCGAAGCGCTGCGTTCACGCAACGGTCACTCGCGCCGCCTGTTCAGTGAAGTGCCTGCGCTCCCGGTGCTCCGACTGCTTGCCCGGGTTGAAGGCGGTTACCGGGCGGTGATATCCCATCACACGGGTCCAGACTTCGCAGCGCTGGCGTTGGGCCTCGGGCAGTTGGGTGGCTTGGGTCATGTGTCGCTCCTCTGGGTTGGTTAGAACTCGTGTCACGCCGTGCAGGGGCATTCGGCCCGCCGCTTGGCAATCAATACCTCGTCGCACTTCGGGCAGAACTCGTGTTCGCCGCTCAGGTAGCCGTGGACCGGGCAGATGGAAAACGTCGGGGTGATGGTCAGGTAAGGCAGCCGGAACCGACCGAGCGCCTTGCGCACCAGGTTCTTGCAGGCCTGCACCGACGAGATCTGCTCGGCCATGTACAGGTGCAGCACGGTGCCGCCGGTGTATTTGGTCTGCAGCTCGTCCTGCAACGCCAGGGCCTCGAAGGGGTCATCGGTGAAGCCCACCGGCAGCTGCGAGGAATTGGTGTAGTACGGTGCATCCGCCGAACCCGCCTGCAAGATGTCCGGGAAGCGCTTTCGGTCTTCCTTGGCGAACCGGTAGGTGGTGCCCTCGGCCGGCGTCGCTTCGAGGTTGTAGAGGTGACCGGTCTGCTCCTGGAAGCGCACCAGCACCGCACGCACATGGTCGAGCAAGTCGATCGCAAGCTGCCGCCCCGCCGATGTATGCAGCCCTTCGGCATCCTCGGTGAAGTTGCGCACCATTTCGTGCAGGCCGTTCACACCGACGGTTGAAAAATGATTGCGCAGGGTGCCCAGGTAGCGCTTGGTGTAGGGATAGAGCCCGGCGTCCATGTGATGCTGAATCACCTTGCGCTTGATCTCCAGGCTCTGCATGGCCATTTCCAGTAGCGCATCGAGATGCTCGAGCAACCCGGACCAGTCGCCGGCATGTAGATAGCCGAGGCGCGCGCAGTTGATCGTCACCACGCCGAGGGAACCGGTCTGCTCGGCCGAACCGAACAGGCCACCGCCTCGCTTGAGCAACTCGCGCACATCCAGCTGCAGCCGGCAGCACATCGAGCGCACCTGATTGGGCTGCATGTCGGAATTGAGGAAGTTCTGGAAGTACGGCAGCCCGTAGCGCGCAGTCATCTCGAACAGGCGATCGGCGTTCTCGCTGTCCCAGGGGAAATCATGGGTGATGTTGTAGGTCGGTATAGGGAAGGTGAACACCCGACCAAGTCCGTCGCCCGCCTGCATGACCTCGATGTAGGCGCGGTTGATCAGCTCCATTTCGGCCTGCAGCTCGCCATAGGCGAACGGCATCTCTTCACCACCGATATAGGGGATCTGCTCGCGCAGATCTTCCGGGCAGACCCAGTCGAACGTCAGATTGGTGAACGGCGTCTGGGTGCCCCAGCGCGACGGCACATTGAGGTTGTAGATAAATTCCTGAATGGCCTGGCGGATCTCGGCAAAGCCCAGATTGTCCTTGCGCACGAACGGCGCGAGGTAGGTATCGAAGGAACTGAAGGCTTGCGCGCCGGCCCACTCGTTCTGCAGCGTGCCGAGGAAGTTGACCATCTGCCCCAGCGCACTCGACAGGTGTTTGGGAGGCCCCGCCTCGACCCGGCCGGGAATGCCGTTGAATCCTTCGTTGAGCAGGGTGCGCAGCGACCAACCGGCACAGTAGCCGGCCAGCATGTCCAGATCGTGGATGTGCAGATCGCCTTCGCGATGCGCGGTACCGATTTCCGAACTATAGACCTCGTCCAGCCAGTAATTGGCGGTGACCTTGCCCGACACGTTGAGGATCAGACCGCCCAGCGAATAGCCCTGATTGGCGTTGGCCCGCACGCGCCAGTCTTCACGAGACAGGTACTCGTTCATCGAGGCGGCGACATCGACGATCGCCTTGTGGTCGCGGCGCAGCCGGCCATGCTGCTCCCGGTAGACGATATAAGCGCGGGCAGTCGCGTAATGCCCCGCCTCCATCAGTACGCGTTCGACGGCATCCTGCGCCTGCTCCACCGCTACCACCCGCTGCTGCAAGCGCGTCAGCACCTGGGCAGCCAGCGCCTGGGCAGCGGTCTGGTCGAATTCACCCGTGGCCAGACCGGCCGCCTCGATTGCGGCGCCAATCTTGTCCAGTTCGAACGCTACCAGCCGCCCATCGCGCTTGCGCAGCGAGACAGGATGGTTCACCTCCTCAAGCCTGAGCATCACCCCTCCATCACCATATGTAGTAAGCAAAAAATCCAAAAACACAAGATGGTGTGAATGTAGAGAATCGAGGCCTGGAACGAATTGACCATCGTCAATTCGTCCTCGGTGTTTTTTCAACATTTGGCCTAGCCAACCGCGGCGGACGATCTTGTCCGAGGTCAAGGAAGCGCGACCACCGGGACTTCTAGGATGCAGCTTCGAACAATCCCGGACGCGTACCGGCGGAGGAACCATGCTCACCGAAACATCCCTTGTTGCGGAGCTTCGCCGCCATCACTTGTTCAGCCGGCTGCCCGAGGCGGCGATGCAGGAGGTCTGTGCGTCGGCCAATCTCAAGCGTTTGCCCGCTGGCGCTTCGCTGTTTCACCAGGGCGACAAGGCCGAGCGCTTCTACTTTCTGTTCAGCGGTCAGGTGAAATTGCATCGCGTAGTCTGCGACGGCCAGGAGAAACTGGTGGAGGTCATTCGCAGCGGCGAATCTTTCGCCGAAGCGCTGTTGTTCACCGGCGCGCCGAATTACCCGGTCAGTGCCACGGCGCTCAAGGCCAGCCTCATCGCCAGCCTGCATGGCCCGCACTATCGGCGCATGCTGGAGGAGCACCCGAGCATCTGCCTGGACATCCTCGCCACGCTCAGTATCCGTCTGCATCAGCGCATGAACGAAATCGACACCCTTACCCTGGCCAACGCCAGCCATCGCGTGGTGCGCTTTCTCTATCAGTCACAGGCGGACGACAGCGGCGTGGTCACGCTGGACGTGCCCAAACGCCTGATCGCCTCCAAGTTGGGCATACAGCCGGAAACCTTTTCGCGCATCCTGCACCGGCTGATGGAGTCGGGAATGATCAGCGTGCAACGCCGCCGCATCGAGATCCTGGACAATCAAGGCCTGGCTGCCTATCAGGAGTGACCTGCGACCAATCGCCCCAGCTTCTTGATGATCGTCAAAGGCAGAGATCCGCCAGGCTTGGATACTTGCCGACAGACCTATCGGATCGGGAGAACAGCATGTCGACGTCGCGCCTACCCTTGGTGTACGCCTGTTCAGGCTGCTCGAACGTGGCGCAGCTGGCCAACACCCTCGCGGTGCGCCTCGATCGTGCCGGGCTGGCAGAAATGTCCTGCATTGCCGGTGTCGGCGGAAGAGTCAGCTCGCTGGTCAACAAGGCCAACTCGGGCCGACCGATTCTGGCGATCGACGGCTGCCCGCTGCATTGCGTACAAGCCTGCCTGGCGCTCCACGACGTGACCGCCGATGTCCATATCACGCTCAGCAGCTACGGCTTGCGCAAGCGCTATCGCGAGGACTGCTCGGAGGCCGAAGCCGACGCGTTGTTCGTGGACATGAAGGCCATCATCGCCAGCGATCGGATGCAGCGGCGCGCGGGGTGAAACCACACATCGCTGGTCGGCGACTCGATCAGCCAGGGCGGCGGACTGAGCCCATCCTACGGCGCAACACTGAAGACCACCCTGACCAACGCCGCACCGCTAGCACTGCTAGTCGGATCAGGCACCAGCCGCCTGGGCCCGCCCGGCCGCGGCCACTTCTTCACCAGCGCCCTGCAGCAGTTTCCACAGCCAGCTCGGCAGCGAGTCGGGGTCGAGGCTGTCGATCAGGTTCTTGATCGCCAGGCCCAGCTCGGTATCGCCTTCGATGACCAGCCGGCGACGGAAGAACAGCGTATCCGGGTCTTCCTGACGGCTGGCCAACAGCAGGAACTCACGCCAGTTGCCGCGAATCGTCACCTCCGCTGGCACCTGCGCGGCGATGCGCAGCTGCTCACGCTCGCAGGTCAGGCACCAGGCGAGACCGAGGTCGGCGACTTCGAGCTTCAACCAGCGATCGTCCAGCACATCGAAGGCACCGTCACTCAGCGCTTCGGCGAATACCTGATTGAGGCTGCGCTCCAGCGCCAGACGCTGCAACAGGAACGGCGTCTTGGCGGCGAGCGGCAGCAGCCGCCCACCGAGATTCACCAGATGGGCACGCGGGCTCAACATAATCCGGCCTCCTCGGCACGCAGCATGCCCGGCTGGCCATGCCAATAACCATTGCAGCCATCCACCGCCAGCGGCGGCGGCGCGCCCTTGCGCACCGCATCGAAGGCGCCGATCACCTCTTCCATGCCGGCAGCGCGAGGGCTCAGGCGCAACAGATCGGCGCCAGTGTCGACCAGCCCGACATAGTCGGCCAGCAGGTTGCTGACCGAGGCCGACATCGTCTGGATGCCATTGATGGTGAACAGCGCCTCACCTTCCTGGCTGAGCAACGGAATGCCCTCGGGGTAGTTCTGGCAGCAGAACTGACAGTCATCCTTCGGCCGGTTCTCGGCGCGGGCGGTGAAGCAGCGCGCCGAATAGGCCAGCGGCAGGTGCCCGTAGGCGAATATCTCGATTTCCGGCAGCGTGACGTCCAGCTCCTGCAGCTGCGCGCGGGCGCTCTTGATCAGCTTGCCGGAGGCTTCCACCGGCGGCACCCAGCGGCTCATGCCGCTGGCCACCAGCTCGGCCAGCGCATGGCCGTTGTAGAGATTCAGCGCCGGGCCGCCGACGAAGGGCAACTTGCGTTCGGACATCAGCTGCACCGCGCCCATATCGTTGGCTTCCACCAGCAGTTCGCCGTTGTCGCACAGGCGACGCAGGCTGGACAGTTCGGAAGCGGCTTCGACCAGGGTCAGGCCGGACAATACCAATTGCGCCGAGGAGGCTTCGGCCAGATCACGAGCCAGACCAAGCCAGTCGTCGAGCATCAGCGCGCGGCGCTTGGAGCAAACGGTTTCGCCGAGGTAGATAACATCCAGCGGCTGGCTGGCCATGTTGGCGTAGAAGTCCAGCGTCTGCTGGCGATCCCAGTAGAACAGCACCGGGCCCAGAGAAAGTTTCATGGGTGACTCCTCGTTCATTGCCAAGCCCGGTGGTAGGCACCCAGGGTGGTTTGCGAGCCTTCGGAGAGGCCGTCCAGCACCTGCCGCCAGCCGGGTTCGACCGTGTAGCGCTGCGGCGCCTTGAGGTAGCTGTCCAGCGCCGCGCGCCAGACCCGGGTGACCTGCTCGACATAGGCCGGGCTGCGCTGGCGGCCCTCGATCTTCATCGCGGTGACGCCGATGGCGGACAGCTCGGGGATCAGATCCAGGGTGTTCAGGCTGGTGGGTTCTTCCAGCGCGTGGAAACGTTGGCCATTGACCATGAAGCGACCCTTGCACAGCGTCGGGTAGCCGGCCGATTCGCCCTCGGCGTAGCGGTCGATCAGCACGTTGTTGAGGCGCGAGGTCAGTCCTTCCGGCTCCTCGCTCCAGCGCACTGCCTTGGCTGGCGAGCACACGCCGCAGAGGTTCGGTGATTCGCCAGTGAGATATGAAGACAGATGGCAACGACCCTCGGCCATGATGCACAGGCTGCCGAAGGCGAACACTTCGATCGGCACCGGGCTGCTGGCGGCGACCTGCTTGACCTGTTTGAGCGATAGCACCCGGGGCAGCACGGCGCGCTTGATGTTGTAGCGCTGCTGGTAGAACGCCAGCGCCGCGGCATTGGTCGCCGAGCCTTGCACCGACAAGTGCAGGTTGAGCTGCGGATGGCGCTTGGCGGCATAGCCCAATACGCCAGGGTCGGCGGCGATCAGTGCGTCGACGCCCATGGCGGCGGCCTGATCCACGGCGCGCTGCCAACGGCTCCAACCGTCGGGCTGCGCATAGGTATTGACCGCGATATACAGCTGCCGGCCCTTCTCGCGGATCAACTGCAGGCCCTTGTCGAGCTGCTTGTCATCGAGATTGAGGCCGGCGAAATGGCGGGCGTTGGTGTCGTCGCGAAAACCGACATAGATGGCATCGGCGCCCTGCTGGACGGCGGCCTTCAGCGCCGGCAGGCTACCTGCTGGACAGACCAAATGCATGGCAACTCCTAGACGTGCGGTTCATGCGCGCCGTGCCAATGGCAGCAGCGCCGTCCGGGCCGGACGGAAAGCCGGCAGTCTAGGTAGACGACCCGAGGTCGGCATTGATAAAGGTCAAGGAGGGGTAGCGCTCGAAGCTCGACGTTCGAAGCTAATCAGGGCTGGGCTTTCATTCGGATATTGTCGATGTTGTTCTGCATGCCATGCAGTTCGCGCGGGGCGAGACGCCATGGGCGCGCGGCTTGTTCACGAGGCTCCGGCTGCGTTTCGCCACAAGCTCGCTAAGCCGCGCATGCCGATCCGCCGACAGCCCAGCTTCTGCTTTTGCTGCCAGCCTCCAGCGCCTCGGTCTATATTCCCTCGTCGCCTTCGAATTCCTCGGTGGCGCGCGCCACCATCTGCCGCCAGGCACCGGATTCGTCCGCCAGCAGACGCATGGCCTTGAGGCTGGCGACGAAGGCCTGTTGGTAGTGCTGTGGATTATTCTCGCTGGCGGCGCGCTCGGCATGCGCCAGCGCCTCGGTCAGCAGCGCGTCGAACTGGTCATGGTCCAGAGCCATGGAAGTCTCCTCGATAGGTCATGTCAGCAGCTTAGACCAGCGAGCTGTCGAGACGACTCGCGCCGATTGGCGGCAATTGCGATGAAACGGTTGCAACCACGTCGGGGCTATTTGAGCTTCAGCCGTCTGGCGAGCTTGTGCAGGTTGCTGGAATCGACATCCAGCAAGCGGGCTGCATGTGCCCAGTTCTCGCCGCTGGCCTCCAGGGCGCGAACGATCGCCAGGCGCTGAGCGTCATCGACGGCTTGGCGCAGCGAGACGATTTCCACTTCCGTCGGTTGCGGCTGGGCCTCGGCAATCGGCGCAAGCGAGGCGGCATGCGTGCTGTCCAGATCGAGCAGATCGGGCTCCAGGGTGAGGATCTCGCTGCGTGACGCGCCACGGCTGAGCAGTCGCAGCGCCGCGCGACTGATCACGTGCTCCAGCTCGCGCACGTTGCCCGGCCAGCCATAACCGAGCAACGCGCGCTCGGCGGCAGGTGACAGTCGCATGCTGCGCAGCCCCAGCCGGGCGCGGTTCAGCTCGAGAAAGTAGCCGGCCAGGATCAGCACGTCATTGCCGCGTTCGCGCAGCGGCGGAATCGGTGCCGGGTAGACGGACAAGCGATGGTAGAGATCGGCACGAAAATGCCCGTCGCGCACGCTCTCGCGCAGATTCCGATTGGTCGCCGCGATGATCCGCACATCGACCTGCCGCGGCTTGTCGGCCCCGAGACGCTGGATTTCTCCGTTCTGCAAGGTGCGTAGCAGCTTGGCCTGGACCACCAGCGGCAACTCGCCCACTTCATCGAGCACCAGAGTGCCGCCGTTGGCTGCATCGAAACGGCCGGGCCGATCGGTGGTGGCACCGGAAAACGCACCTTTGACGTGACCGAACAGCTCGCTTTCGGCCAACGATTCAGGCAATGCGGCGCAGTTGACCAGCACCAGGGGCTTGTTGCGGCGGCGCGAATGGCGGTGCAACCAACGGGCGAACAGCTCCTTGCCCACGCCGGTCTCGCCCAGCAGCAACACCGGCAGTTCGGAGTCGGCGACCACTTTCAGTTCCCGCAGCAGTTCGGAAATCACCTGACTCTGGCCGAGAATCTCACCGTCACCCGGCACTTCGGTGGGTTCCAGCACATCGGTGCGGGCCAGGCGAAGGCCGCGATTTTCGTGCTCCAGCCGGGTGATACGAATCGCCGCCTCGATCACCAGGGTATAGCGCTGCAGGTCGCGCCGCGCGTCGTCATCGAAGGTTCCGGCGTGCAACGCATCGAGGGTCAACGCGCCCCATAGCTTGCCTTCCACGAACAGGCTGACGCCCATGCAATCGTGTACCGGCAAAGGCTCGCCGGCACGTTCGTCGAGCAGCCCGTCGTAAGGGTCCGGCAGCCGGCTATCGGGTTCGAACCAGGTGGGCTCGCGTTGCGAGAGGATCGCAGCGAGCCGCGGGTGTTGCGCCACCACGAAGCGCCGGCCAAGCGCCTCCTGCACCAGCCCCACCGCGGCCAACGGGCGCAGCGTGTCGTCATCGAGGCGCAGCAACACCACCGCGCCACAGCGGAAGCGTTCGTGCAGGGTATGCACCAGTCGTTGCAGGCGAACCGCATTGGGCAGCTCGGTGACAAGATCGGCCAGCAGTGCTTCTTCCATCATGGTGCGAACTACCCTCAAGGTTTTTTAAACCCTATACCGGTCAGGTAGTTTTCACCAAGCCTAAATTTAGGTCCTTATGAATCAACCGGTTAGCTATGGCACGGAGCTTGCCCTTCTCCTGTATCTCCACTCACGGATACGCCGCCATGAACATCGCGCTTACCGAGCAGACCCTGGGCAGCTTGGCTTGCCTCATCCCCGGCGCCACCCGCGTGTTCCGCCAGTACAAACTGGATTTCTGCTGCGGTGGCAACATCCCGCTGCGCGACGCGGCGCTGCAGCGCAACCTGGACGCGCAAACCATAGCCAACGAGCTCGCGGCACTGAGTATCAACTCGACAACCGAGCTGGATTGGCGCAATGAATCGGTCGCCGAGCTCATCGAATACATTCTCGAACGCTTTCACGAACGGCATCGTGAACAGCTTCCAGAGCTGATCCGCCTGGCCAGCCGCGTCGAGCAGGTACACGGCAACAAGGCTGACTGTCCGACCGGGCTCGCCGAACACCTCTGGCGCATGCAGCAGGAGCTGGAAAGCCACATGCTCAAGGAGGAGCAGATTCTGTTCCCGATGCTGCGCCGCAACATCCAACTGTCGCCGACCCAGGGCCCGATCGCGGTGATGCGCTACGAGCACGACCAGCACGGCGCCGCTCTGGAGCGCCTGGCCGAGCTGACCCATGACATCACCCCGCCGGCCAACGCCTGCAACACCTGGCGCGCGCTTTATCGCGGGCTCGAGGAGCTGCGCGACGACCTGATGCAGCACATTCATCTCGAGAACAACATCCTGTTCGTCAACGCCGCTGCACATTGAGGCGACAACGAGCCACGCGGGCCAGATGGCCCCATCCTGTAGTAACGGAGGCGGTATGAAAGCAGTGATTCAGCCCTTGGTGTGGGGCCTGGCCGTGGCGTCGATGCTGGCGTTGGCCAGCGGTGTGGCACTCGACCTGGTCGTCAGCCCCACACAAGCAGCTGTCAGCGGAACGAAAACGCTCTCACCCTGACGGGCCTGATGCCATGCGTTTCAACACTTGGCATGCATCAATACTTCAGTCCCACGCCTGGGCTAGGCTCAGTAAAACCTCGACGCCGACACCTGTGAACCGGTACGGCACCCGTCCGAGGGCGGTTGATTATTAGAAAACAGGATGCCTTGCATGGTGCTTCATCGCGTACACAACCAGATCCTCCGTAGCCATCACCTGTTCGAGCCCTTGAATGACGAACAGATGGACGAGCTGATGAGCGCCAGCCAGCTGCTCAATCTCGACAAGGGCGACAACCTCTTTCATCAGGGCGAACCGGCCCATTCGTTCTACTTCGTGATTTCCGGGGCGGTTAAGATCTACCGGCTGACCCCGGACGGGCAGGAAAAGGTCTTCGAGGTGATCGGCAACCGGCAGACCTTTGCCGAAGCGATGATGCTCATGGACACACCCAACTACGTCGCCTCGGCCCAGGCCGTCTGCCCGACCCAGGTCTACCGGTTCTCCAATACGGCCTACATGCGTCTGCTGGAAGCCAACCAGAAGCTGTCCTTCGCGCTACTCGGCAAGCTCAGCGTGCGCTTGCATCAGCGCATCAACGAGATCGAAACGCTGTCGCTGAAGAACGCCACCCACCGCGTGGTGCGCTACCTGATGACGCAGCTGGCGCGACTCAAGGACGAAAGCAACAGCTTCGAGCTGCCGATGGCCAAGCAGCTGATCGCCGGCCACCTGTCGATCCAGCCGGAAACCTTTTCGCGCATCATGCGTCGCCTGATCGACGAAGACATCATCATCCAGGAAGGCCGGCAGATCACCATCCTCGATCGCCAGCGCCTCGAACAGTTCGAGTGATCGGCAGCAACCGCCCGCTCCCCCCGGTCGGCTGCCCGTCCAGGCCGAGCGGCTTTTTCAGGCGGTTGATTGCGGTCAACCTTGATCGGTCGCCAGGGATGGCAAGCTGGACCTGACGTAAAGAGGACGCCGCCCATGCCCAAGTGCTTGTACTGCCAGCAACCCAACCCGCAGGAAGCCGAATGCAGCAACTGCGGTATGCCCCTCCCCGCCCACGCCGATACCGCTGGCGAACGGCGCCAACGCAAATTCTTCTGGTTCTGCATCGGCCTGACGGTGTTCTGTGCCGTGATGATCGTCTGGTTGCCGCGCCACTTCTTCTAAGGGGCGGCCACACTGCCCGCGTGATGCACAGAAGCGGAACGCCGCTTGCCTATCCTGCCGTCCTGAAAAGCTTCGCCCCGAGGGCGGGGCTCCCACAAAAGCAGTCGTGCATACCGCCGCCCTTGTAGGAGTCGCGACCCGCGGCGAATGGCTGCGGCTCGGTGCTAAAAGCTTCGCCCCGAGGGCGGGGCTCCCACAATAAAGCAGTCGTGCATGCCGCCGCCTTTGTAGGAGTCGCGACCCGCGGCGAGTGGCGCCGGCTCGGTGCTAAAAAGCTTCGCCCCGAGGGCGGGGCTCCCACAAAAGCAGTCGTGCATGCCGCCGCCCTTGTAGGAGTCGCGACCCGCGGCGAATGGCTGCGGCTCGGTGCTAAAACGCTTCGCCCCGAGGGCGGGGCTCCCACAAAAGCAGTCGTGCATACCGCCGCCTTTGTAGGAGTCGCGACTCGCGGCGAATGGCCGCAGCTCGGTGTCTGAAAAGCTTCGCCCCGAGGGCGGGGCTCCCACAACAAAGCAGTCGTGCATGCCGCCGCCCTTGTAGGAGTCGCGACTCGCGGCGAATGGCTGCGGCTCGGTGTCTGAAAAGCTTCGCCCCGAGGGCTCCCGCAAAAGCATCGTAGGGTGGGTCACACTTCACCGATCCACGGGGTGGCCATCCACCGAGCGAAGCCACGGCGGATGTGAAGCGCGACATCCACCCTACCGGCCACTGAGTGATGGACGCGTCCTCCAGTCCTCCGAAAGCGCATCTCTTAACACCGCGCCTCGTCCGTTTTCCATCCTGGCGCTTACCGCTGGGTCAGCTGCTTGTACAGCTGCGGCAGGCGGAACGGGAGCTGCTGCGGGTCCTTGATCAACGTGTAGCCATTGGCGCCGAACATGTGGGGCAGGTAGTCGCCGGCTTCCTGATCGATGGTGATGCAGAACGGCAGCAGCCCCTGGCGCCGAGCTTCCAGTACGGCCTGACGGGTGTCTTCGACGCCGTAGCGGCCTTCGTACAGGTCCAGGTCGTTGGGCTTGCCATCGGTGACCAGCAGCAAGAGCTTGCGCCGCTGCTTGCAGTTGCCGAGCAGTTCGGTGGCCTGGCGGATGGCCGCACCCATGCGGGTGTAGTAGCCGGGTTTGAGCGCCTGGATGCGCCCACGGGTGTCGTCGCCGTAGCGTTGTTTGAAGCTCTTGAGCTCCTGCATGCGCACCTGATGGCGGCGCAGCGAAGAAAATCCGTACAGGGCGAAATCGTCCCCGACCGCCGACAGCGCCTCGCCGAACAGAAGCAGGCTGTCGGTGATCACATCGATCACCTTGTGCTCGTCGTCCAGGTGCGCATCAGTGGACATCGACAGGTCGGCCAGCAGCAGGCAGGCCAGGTCGCGGCGGTTCTGCCGCTGCTCCATGAACAGCCCGCGCTCGGCGCACTGGCCTTGCTGGCGCTCCACGTGGAAGTCGAGCCAGGCCTGCATGTCCAACTCCGAGCCCTGGGGTTGCCCGCGCAGCCATTGGCGGTCGTTGCGCAGGTGCTCGAACTGCCGGCGCAGCTTGCGCGCCAGCGGGCTCAGCCGCAGCGGCAGGCCCATGGGCTCGGAGCCGCGCGGCAGCATCGTCTGCAGGCTGACGAAGTTCTCCTGCATGCGCTGCTTGCGATAGTCCCACTCCGGCAGCTTGATGCCCTCGCCCAGCGGGATGTCATCGACGTCCGCTGGCGGCAGGTCGAGGTGCAGCTTGAGGCCGCCGCCCTTGCGCATGCGCTGGCGCGACATGGCGATCTCGTCGAGGTCTTCGGCGACGCGGGAGGCATCCTCGTTTTCGCTGTCGTCGCCCTGTCGATCGAGCTCGACGTGCTCGGACCAGCTGAACAGATTTTCCAGGCGGAACAGCATCAGGCCACCCTTGCTGGTGCTGTCCTCGACCCGCTTGGCGCGCTTACGCAGGCCTTTCTGCTCGGTGGGCGGGGCCTGCAGATGGTTGTCCTGATCCTCCTCGGCTAGCTCGGTGGCCTGCGGCACGCCGAGATTTTCCGCCGGATAGAGCCACATCGGCAGCGGCCAAGGCGCCACTTCGCTGCGCGGGAACTGCGTGACACTGCCCGGCTCGCGCAAGGCCTGGCACAGCGCCCGCTCCAGCGCGCCCTCGGCACGCGGTAGGCTGGCCGGGTCCGGGCGCAGTTGCAGGTGCGCCTCGACCAGCCGTTCATAGCGCGGCCGCATGGCCGGGAAGCGCTGGAGGATGGACTGGGTCCAGCGCTGGTTGTCGCGCGCCCAGTGACGCATCTCGCCCGCTTGCGCTGCGAGCAGCGCCAGCCAGCGATACAGATCCTGATTGAGTGAAACTTCGGGATAGACCGCGAGGCGTTGCGGTAAGCGCAGGTTGTTCGCGTCGCACCACGCCACCGGCAGTTGTTTACAGGTCCCGGCGACCTGTTGCAGCAGGTTGCGCCGCAGCATCAAATCGCGCGCATTGGCAGCCTCGACGCCGACGCCGCTGGCGCCACCCATGGCGCGGAACAGTACCGACAGCGACCGCTGCATGCTCTCCAGCGCGACGCTCGCCTCGGGAAAATCCGGGCTAGCGCGACGGGTGATGAAGCGGTGCCAGACACTGCCGACCCACTCTTCGACTTCAATGGTAAAAGCCATGCTCAATCACTCCGTTGCGCCGTATAAAAACGGCAACGGCCCGCTGGGTCAGCCGGGCCGTTGCTCATGTTGCAATCACTCTCAGGCTGCAGCGACAGCTGCAGTCGCGTCGGCAGTCGCCCGGCCACGCTGCCTGAAGCTGTACAGGTAGCAGACCAGGCCGATCATGAAGAACACCCCGGCAATCAACCGCAGCCAGAAGAACACGCTCAGCTGGTCCACAGTGTTCATGAAGGACATTGCCGCCCCGTCCGCCGGGATCCGTTGCAGCCAGACCTGCACCACGCCAGCGGCGGTGAGGAACAGGGTGATGGCAACCATCGACAGGGTCATCAGCCAGAAGCCCCAGATCTCAATGCGCTGAGCGCGGGCATCCGGCGCTTCACCCAGGCCCCGCAAGCGCGGCATGGCGTAGCTGATCATGGTCATGATGATCATCGCGTAGGCACCATAGAACGCCAGGTGACCATGGGCGGCTGTCAGTTGCGAGCCGTGGGTGTAGTAGTTCACCGGTGCCAGGGTGTGCAGGAAGCCCCATACGCCCGCCCCGAGGAACGCTGTCACGGTAGTGCCGATGGCCCAGAGCGATGCAGCCTTGTTCGGGTGCTGGCGACGGCGACGGTTCACCATGTTCAGCGAGAACAGCACCATGGCGAAGAACGGCAGCGGTTCCATCGCAGAGAAGATCGAACCCAGCCACAACCAGACTTCAGGCGCACCAATCCAGAAGAAGTGGTGGCCGGTGCCGATGATGCCGGTGATCAGAGCCATGGCGATGATCACGTAGAGCCACTTCTCGATCACTTCACGGTCCACGCCGGTGATCTTGATCAGGACGAAGGCCAGCATCGAACCCATGATCAGTTCCCACACGCCTTCCACCCACAGGTGCACCACGAACCACCAGTAGTACTTGTCGCGCGCCAGGTTTTCCGGGTTATAGAAGGAGAACAGGAAGAACACCGCCAGGCCGATCAGGCCGGTCATCATGACCATGCTGATCGCAGTCTTGCGACCCTTGAGCAGCGTCATGCCGATGTTGTAGAGGAAGCCCAGGGCGACCACCACGATACCCATCTTGGTGATGGTCGGCTGTTCGAGGAACTCGCGGCCCATGGTCGGCAGCAGCTCGTTGTGCGTCAGCGCGGCCAAGCCGGCGTAGGGCACGAACAGGTAGCCGAGAATGGTCAGCACGCCGGCGGCGGCGAACACCCAGAACAGGATGATCGCCAGTTTCGGGCTGTGCAGTTCGCGGTCCGCTTCCTCAGGGATGAGGTAGTAAGCCGCACCCATGAAGCCGAACAGCAACCAGACGATCAGCAGGTTTGTATGAACCATCCGCGCCACGTTGAACGGCAGCAGCGGAAACAGGAAGTCACCGACGACATACTGCAGACCCATGATCAGGCCGAACAGGATTTGACCGACGAACAGCATCAGCGCAAACACGAAGTAGGGTTTGGCGACAGCCTGCGATTGGAATTTGAGATGCGGATTCATGATGCTCATCTCTCAGCCCTCCTTGTTTGGCGGCCAGTTGTTGGTGTCGATCTTCGATGTCCACTTGAGGAACTCGGCCAGATCGTCAACTTGTTGCTCGTTCAGGTTGAACTGCGGCATCGCCCGGCGCCCTGGAACGCCGAGTGGCTGTGCCTTCATCCATGCGTGCAGGAAGGGCTTGAAGGCCGCATCCTCACCGCGACGAACGAAGACGTTGCCCAGCTCCGGCGCGAAGTAGGCACCTTCACCAAGCAGGCTGTGGCAGCCGATGCAGTTGTTGTTTTCCCAGACCGCTTTGCCGCGCACCACCGATTCGGTCAGCGCCGACTCATTGGATCGCTCTGGAAAGGTCTGCTCTGTGTGATAGGTCAGGCCCAGAAATACCAGGAAGAAGAACACGCTTCCCCCGAAGTAGATGTTTCTGGCCATTCCCTTGGTAAAGGTCTCGGACATGGTCGCCTCCTCATGGCGTTGGCGTGGCCAGTTTAAGAAGGTGGCTATCGAAACCTGCTTGATGACAATCAAGAAAAACCTGAACGTGATAGTTGGTCTTTACCGCCCTGAACGATGGAGCTCAACGCAGGCGACCAACGAAACGAGCAACCGGCCGCACCCCGCGCGGGGCGGGCTTTGCACACGTAGGGTGGATGTCGCTTTTTACATCCACCGAGCTTAGGTCTGGTGGATCGGTGAAGCGTGATCCACCCTACGATCGTGCTCTCCATCACGGCGTGGACGCAGCGTAAAGCCGAGCGTGTAGCTACGGTGGGGTTCAGCCCACCAGACGCTACGGCAGAGCAAGCGTAACGACAGAGCTGCGCGGGTTGCCCTGGCTACGCAACCGTCAGAGGCTGATCGCCAACAGAATCCCGCCTGCCATCACCAATGGCCAACAGAACAGCAGCAAGCGCCACATCCGTGGCGCATGACGCAGCTCCATGAAGCCGTCGGAAATCAACCAGGCCTTGACCAGCGCAACCGCCAGCACCCCGGCGGCGAGCAGCAGGGTCGAGCCGGAACTGCCCAGCAGCACGGTGAGCGTGGTCAGGACCGCAAGCCCAAGCCAGCAGAGGATCAGCACGATCGACGCGGACATCCGCCCCTCCTCAATTGATGATGTAAACGAGCGGGAACAGCAGCACCCAGACCATATCCACCATGTGCCAATAGAGCACGCCGGACTCCAGCCCGGAGCAGTCTGTCGCCGCGTAGGCGCGGCGGCGACAGCGCTCGGCCATCCAGCCGAGAATGACCATGCCCAGCAGCACGTGGAGGAAGTGAAAGCCGGTGAGAATCCAGTACAGGGTGAAGAAGGTGTTGTGCTCCAACCCCAGCCCCATCCCGGCCAGATGGCCGTACTCGTTGAGTTTGAGCACCACATAGACACAGGCACTGATCAGCGCCGTCAGCAGCAGCACCGCCGCGCGACGCGGCTGCGCCATGCGCACCTGCTCGACCGCCAGGGCGGCAAACAGACCGGAAGTCAGTAGACTCAGGGTCAGAGCCAGCCCGATGGAGCTGTCCAGCGCCGTCCGGCTCTCGCGAAAGAACGCCGGGTTGAGCCACTGCGCCACGGCAAAGGCGAGGATCAGAATGGCGAAGACGGTCAGCTCGGCCAGGATGAAAAACCACATGGCCAGGTCGCCTGGCAGCCGCCGGGTCGCTGCGCTCGCTTCATGCGAAATGGACATCGACCACATCCATCAGCGCCGCAACGGTCTGCGCATCGTCGGACAGCGTCTCGGCCAGGCACGCCAGGCAGGCTTCACGCGGGCTCATGCCGGAACGGATCATTCGCGCGGCGAAGATCAGCAGACGAGTCGAGGCGACCTCTTCCAGATCATGCTGTTCGAGGCGACGCAAGGCCTGCCCCAGCTTGACCACCTGCTTCGCCAGGGCCGTGTCCACCTGCGCCTCGTTGGCGACGATGCGCTCTTCCTCGGCGGCCGCCGGATAGTCGAAGCGCATGGCCACGAAGCGCTGGCGGGTGCTGGGCTTCATGCCCTTGAGCAGGTTCTGGTAACCGGGGTTGTAGCTGACCACCAGCATGAAGCCCGGCGGCGCCTTGAGCGCCTCACCGGTGCGCTCGATGAACAGCTCGCGGCGATCGTCGGCCAGCGGGTGCAGCACCACGGCGGTGTCCTGGCGCGCCTCGACCACTTCGTCCAGGTAGCAGATGCCCCCTTCGCGTACCGCTCGGGTCAGCGGGCCATCCTGCCACCAAGTGCCCTGTGCGCCGATCAGGTGGCGGCCGACCAGGTCCGCGGCGCTGAGGTCGTCGTGACAAGCCACCGTGTACAGCGGCAGGTTCAGCCGGTGCGCCATGTGCTGCACGAAACGCGTTTTGCCACAGCCGGTCGGGCCTTTGATCAGCACCGGCATGCCGTGCCGCCAGGCCTGCTCGAAGAGCACCTCTTCATTGCCCAGCGACTGGTAGAACGGAGCACCAGGTAAGTCGGCAAAATTCTCGGGCGCGTTCATTGGCAATACCTCACGGCAACGGTTGGATAAGCATCTGCCGCCAAACTAACCGTCGGGTCATACGTCCCTCAAGGCATCCACGAGCGAAGCTTGATTACGGTCAAGCCCAGTCTCAAATGAGCCCTCGCGAGCCGACAGACAACCCTGTTCGGCCGGCTTTCCTTCCCTATTCGCCAGGCCCCCGCGACACGGCGTCACGCCCCGGGCATCACGGCAGGTCTCTTGATTGCCATCAAGCGCAATCGCCCAAAGCCCGCCATAGGATGCAACCGCACACAGCAAGACCCGGGAACTGCCACATCGCCGTCACTAGCAGGAACCGCACGAAGCGGTCAGAGGAGATAAGAGTATGAGCAAACCAATACTGGCAGGCCTCGTCGCCGGCCTTTCGCTGCTCGGTCTGGCAGTTGCCCAGGCGGCCGTGAATCCGGAAAACGCCGATGCCGCCTACAAGGGCCAGGCCTCTGCCGTCGACCCAGCCAGCGCCCAAGTGGTCCATTCGCCCGGAGCACCGGATCTGAACGCCGCCGAATTCGAGAAAGCCAAGGAGATCTACTTCCAGCGCTGTGCAGGCTGCCATGGTGTCCTGCGCAAGGGCGCGACCGGCAAGCCGCTGACCCCGGATATCACTCAGGCACGCGGACAGGCCTATCTCGAAGCGCTGATCACCTACGGCTCGCCTGCCGGCATGCCCAACTGGGGGACGTCGAATGCGCTGACCAAGGATGAAATCACCTTGATGGCCAAGTTCATCCAGCACACCCCGCCGACTCCGCCGGAGTGGGGCATGGCTCAGATGAAGGATTCCTGGACGGTGCTGGTCAAACCCGAGGACCGCCCGAAGAAGCAGATGAACAAGCTGGACCTGCCGAACCTGTTCTCCGTCACCCTGCGCGACGATGGCAAGATCGCCCTGATCGATGGCAAGACCAAGGACATCGTCAAGACCATCGACACCGGCTATGCCGTGCACATCTCACGCATGTCCGCCTCCGGCCGCTACCTGTTCGTGATCGGCCGCGACGCCAAAATCGACATGATCGACCTTTGGGCCAAAGAGCCGATCAAGGTTGCGGAAATCAAGGTGGGCATCGAAGCCCGCTCGGTGGAAACCTCGAAATACAAGGGCTACGAAGACAAGTACGTGATCGCCGGTGACTACTGGCCTCCGCAGTTCACCATCATGGATGGCGAAACGCTGGAGCCGCTGCAGATCGTATCCACACGCGGCATGACCGTCGGCACCCAGGAATATCATCCGGAACCGCGCGTAGCGGCGATCATTGCCTCGCACGAGCACCCCGAATTCATCGTCAACGTCAAGGAAACCGGCAAGGTCATGCTGGTCAACTACGAGGACATCGACAATCTCTCCACCACCATGATCGGCACCGCGCCCTTCCTGCACGACGGCGGTTGGGACGTCAGCCATCGCTACTTCATGACGGCGGCGAACAACTCCAACAAGGTCGCGGTGATCGACTCCAAGGACCGCAAGCTCGCCGCGCTGGTCGATGTCGGAAAGATCCCGCATCCGGGCCGCGGCGCCAACTTCGTGCATCCCAAGTTCGGTCCGGTCTGGGCCACCAGCCACCTGGGCGATGAAACCATTTCGCTGATCGGTACCGATCCGGCGAAACACCCGAACCAGGCCTGGAAAGTGGTCGAAACGCTCAAGGGCCAAGGCGGCGGCTCGCTGTTCATCAAGACCCACCCGAAATCCAATCACATCTACCTGGACACCACATTCAACCCTGACGCAAACATCAGCCAGTCGGCCGCGGTGTTCGACATCAACGATCTGGGGGCCGGATACACTGTGCTGCCGATTGGCGAATGGTCGGGCCTGACCGGAGGCGCCAAGCGCGTCGTGCAGCCGGAGTACAACAAAGCCGGCGACGAAGTCTGGTTCTCGGTATGGAGCGGCCAAGAGGAGCAATCGGCGATCGTGGTGGTCGATGACAAGACGCTAAAACTGAAAAAGGTGATCAAGGACAAAAGGTTGATCACCCCAACCGGTAAATTTAACGTCTACAACACTCAGCACGACGTGTACTGAGTGCCCCATCGGGGGAGCGCAGACTCCCCCATCTAGCCTTGAGGAAGTAACTCATGAAGAAAGTACTGGTTCCACTGCTCGCCCTAGGCGGCGCGATGCTGTTCCAGCCCGCCATGGCGCAGGACGGTGAAGCACTGTTCAAGAGCAAGCCTTGCGCTGCATGCCATAGCATCGACGCCAAGATGGTTGGCCCTGCACTGAAGGAAGTAGCCGCCAAGTACGCCGGACAGGACGGCGCTGCCGATCTGCTCGCCGGTCACATCAAGAATGGCACCGTAGGCGCCTGGGGCCAGATCCCGATGCCGCCAAACCCTGTCACCGAAGAAGAAGCCAAAACCCTCGCCGAGTGGGTTCTGAGCCTCAAGTAACGCCCAGGAGGACATCATGATTCGGTCCCGACATGCAGTCATCGGTTTGGGGCTCACCCTGGTGTCCCTCTTCCCCTTTTCCATTGCCCTGGCCGACGGCCCTACAGCCGAACGCCAGGGTCAACTCGAGCATCTGCTCGTGCAGGACTGCGGCTCATGCCACGGCCTGCGTCTGACCGGTGGCCTGGGTCCGGCTCTGACCCGCAGCGCCATCGCCGGCAAACCCCGCGACACCCTCATCGCCACCGTCACCCACGGTAGACCCGATACCGCCATGCCTGGCTGGAGCGCGCTGCTCAGCGAGCAGGACATCGTCTGGCTGGTCGACCGATTGATCGAAGGAAAATCCACGCCATGATGCGCCCATCCCTGTTGCTGGCCGCCGCCAGCCTGCTCCTCGGTGCCTGCGCCGCACAACCGCTACGTGGCACCGGTGACCTTGGCGTGGTGGTAGAGCGTGCCACTGGCGCCCTGCAGATCGTCGAAACAACCGGCCAGATGCGCCTGGCCCGGATTGAAGGATTGGGCGACCTGTCGCACGCGTCGGTGGTGTTCTCCCGCGACGAACGCTTCGCCTATGTCTTCGGACGCGACGGCGGGCTGACCAAAGTCGACCTGCTACGCCGGCGCATCGACAAGCGCATCATCCAGGGCGGCAACAGCATCGGCGGAGCCATCAGCCAGGACGGCCACCTGATCGCCGTCGGTAACTATGAACCAGGCGGGGTCAAGGTCTTCGACGCCGATAGCCTTGAGCTGGTGGCTGACATTCCGGCCACACCGCTGGCCGATGGCAGCCGCAACTCCCGCGTGGTCGGCGTCATCGACGCCCCTGGGCGGCGCTTCATCTACAGCCTGTTCGACACCAACGAAACCTGGCTGCTGGACTTCAGCCAGGGCAACACGCCGGCCATCACCCGCTTCGAGGGCGTCGGCAAACAACCCTATGACGGCCTCTTGACCCCCGACGGGCGCTACTACATCGCCGGTCTGTTCGGCGAAGACGGCATGGCCAAGATAGACCTCTGGCACACCGCCCGCGGCGTCGAGCGAATCATCGACGGCTATGGCCGCGGCCAGGAAAAGCTGCCGGTCTACAAGATGCCGCACCTTGAAGGCTGGACGGTCGCCGGCAACCAGACTTTCGTGCCCGCCATCGGTCAGCACCGGGTGCTGGTGATGGACTCGCAAAGCTGGAAGCAGACCGATGCCATCGACGTGGCCGGCCAGCCGGTGTTCGTCATGTCGCGTCCGGACACTCGGCAGATCTGGGTCAACTTCGCCCATCCCGACAACGGCAAGGTGCAGGTGATCGACAGCGAAACCCACGAGATCATCAGCACGCTGGAACCCGGCCCGGCGGTGCTGCATATGGAGTTCACTCCACGCGGCGAGCAGCTCTGGCTGTCGGTGCGCGACGGCAACGAGGTGCAGGTCTGGGATCCCTATGCGCTGAAGCTGATCAAGCGCCTGCCGGCCGACAGCCCGAGCGGGATCTTCTTCACCAGCCGCGCCCACGAGACGGGGTTGTGACATGCAGATCGATCCGCTCAGCCGCCGCCTGATCGACCGCTTCCAGCACGGCATGCCACTGTGCGCCGAGCCTTACCGCGCCATGGCAGACGCCTTGGACTGCAGCGAAGCCGAGGTCCTTGCCTGCCTCGAACGCCTGGAGCACGGCGGCGGCCTGTCGCGCGTCGGTCCGGTGTTCGAGCACAGCCGCGCCGGCGCCAGCACCCTGGTCGCCTTGGCGGTCCCAGAGGCGCGCCTGGAGTCGGTCGCCGCCCGTATCAACAGCTATCCCGAAGTCAACCACAACTACCTGCGCGAGCATCGCTACAACGTCTGGTTCGTGGTAACCGGCCCCGACCGCGCCCACGTCGATGCGCTGCTGGCACGGATCGAGGCGGAAACCGAACTCACGCCGCTCGATCTGCCGATGCAGGCCGCCTACCGCATCGACCTCGGCTTCCCCATCGGAGACGCCTCATGAACGCCCTGCTCGACGATCTTCAGACGCTGCAATTGCGGCGCCTGCTCGAAGCGGGCCTGCCACTGGCCACCCGCCCCTATCAGCTGCTGGCCGAGCGCATTGGCGCCAGCGAAGAGACGGTGCTGGAGCAGGTCCGGCGTTGGAACGACAGCGGGCTGTTTCGCCGCATGGGGCTGGTCATCAAGCACCGCGCCCTGGGCTTTCGCGCCAACGCCATGTTGGTGATGGATATCCCGGACGAGATCGTCGACGCGGTCGGTCACAGTCTCGGCCAGGCCGCCGGTATCAACCTCTGTTATCAGCGGCCGCGACGTCTGCCGGACTGGCCCTATAACCTGTTCTGCATGGTCCACGGCCGCGAGCGCGAGCAGGTCTGCCGGCTGATCGCCGCGCTGCTCGCCGAACACGGGCTCAGCGACGTGCCGCACCAGCTGCTGTTCAGTACCCGCGCGTTCAAACAATGCGGTGGCCGTTACGCCCCACCCGCGCGCCCGGTGGCCGCCCATGGATGAGCTCGACCGGCGCCTGATCAATCGCCTGCAGCACGGCCTGCCGCTGGTCCGTCACCCCTGGCAGGCGCTGGCCGCGGAGCTGGACGCCGACGCCGCCCAGCTGCGCGAACGCGTCCAGGCGCTGCTCGATGACGGCACCCTGACCCGCTTCGGGCCGATGTTCGATATCGAACGCCTCGGCGGCGCCTTTACCCTCGCCGCACTTTCGGTGCCGGAAGAGCGCTTCGATCGTATCGCCGAGCAGCTGGCGGCCATGCCCGAAGTAGCGCACAACTACCGCCGCGAACACGCCTGGAACATGTGGTTCGTGCTCGGCTGCGCCACGCCGCAGGGCATTGCCGAGACCATTGCGCGGATCGAAGCCGAGACCGGCCTGCCGGTGCTCAACCTGCCCAAGGAGGAGACCTACCATGTCGGCCTGCACTTCGCCGTTTGATCCCGCCGAGCAGGCCGAGCTGGCCGGCCGCCTGGTGTCGCTCACCGAAGGCGGGCTGCCGCTGGTGGACGATCCCTGGGGCTGGCTCGCCGAGCGTCTGGACATCAGCGCCGACGCCACCCTGGCGCTGTTGCAGCAGCTGCAGGCCGACGGCGCTATTCGCCGCGTCGCCGCGGTTCCCAACCATTACCGCCTGGGCTATCGCCACAACGGAATGACCGTCTGGGATGTGGACGACACCAAGCTTGCCCGCCTCGGCCCGCTGATCGGCGAGCAGGCCTTCGTCAGCCATTGCTACCGTCGGCCACGGCAGGACGGCTGGCGCTACAACCTGTTCGCCATGGTGCACGGCCGCAGCGCAGAAGAGATCGACGGCTACCGCGCGCAGATCCGCGCCTTGCTCGGTAGTGCCTGTCGCGCCGACGAGATGCTGGTCAGCAGCCGTATCCTCAAGAAGACCGGATTGCGTGTGGGCAGCCCTCGCTAGCGCCGCCGCTAACGCGCTGCAGCCGGGCCATCAGAACCGCCACTCGGGCTTGAACAGACCGACCACGAAGAAGAGCGTGGAGAAGCCCCACATTACCAGCGCATACAGGCGGATCTGCTCGGCATTCCAAGGCCAGGCGAACCAGTCCAGAACGACCATGCTCTTCCAGCCCTCGATCCACTGGGCCCCGCCCCAACTGATGATCCATTTCCAAAACGCGCTGTTGAGAAGGTAAAGCGCAACGAATTCGGTGGTGCTCATTCAGCGTGTCCTGAAGATCCCTGCAAGGAAGCCGGGGAACCCGGCCAGGTGTTTATCCGCATCCCATCCAAACGGGACGCTTGCGACATTATCGGGACCGATTTCTTTGCGTCCACCACAGATCATGGGCACGCGTTCCGTTTGTGAAGAAGGCCAAACCCAGCTCAGGTCTGTTCAAGGCGCATGTCCTTACCAGGACCAAGGCTTTTATTGTTTCCAGTCAAGGATTGGACGGTGTCGCTCGGAGATGCTGCGTCCATCGAACCACGCAAGACGCGTGACGCGGGGAGAGACGCTCATGTTGAGAATCAGCCATTACCTGCGCGCCCTCGCCCGGCCCGCCATGCCGGTACTGGGCGCGCGCAGCACGGGTGCGGCGCGCCCGCCGGTGGTGATCTGGAACCTGTTGCGCCGTTGCAACCTGACCTGCAAACACTGCTACGCGACCTCCGCCGACAGCGTGTTCCGCGACGAGCTGGGCACCGCCGAAGCACTCAAGGTGATCGATGATCTGCATGAAGCCGGCGTACGGGTATTGATCCTGTCCGGTGGCGAGCCGCTGCTGCGCGAGGACATCTTCGAATTGTCCGAGTACGCGCGCCTACGCGGTTTCTTCGTCGCGCTGTCAACCAATGGCACGTTGATCGACGAGCGCAACATCGAGCGGATCGCCGCGGCGAAGTACGACTACGTGGGCATCAGCATCGACGGGCTCGAAGCAGTGCACGACGACTGGCGCCAGCTCAAGGGCAGCTTCGCCGCGTCCATGCACGCCATCGACCTGTGCCGCCAGCACGGCATCCGGGTCGGCCTGCGCACCACCCTGACGCAGAACAACTACCCGCAACTGCCGGCTCTGCTGGCGCTGATGCGCGAGCACGACGTGCAGAAGTTCTACCTCTCGCACCTCAACTACAGCGGGCGCGGCAAACGCAGCCGCAAGGCCGACGCCCATCACCAAATGACCCGCGACGCCATGTACCAGCTGTTCGAGCAGGCCTGGGACGACGTGCAACACGGCCGCGAAACCGATTTCGTCAGTGGCAACAACGACGCCGACGCCGTGCTCCTGCTGCAGTGGGTCGAGCAGCGATTGCCGGAGCACCGTGACCGCCTGGAGCGGATGCTGCGTGCCTGGGGTGGCAACGCCTCGGGCAGCGGCATCGCCAACATCGACAACATCGGCGACGTGCACCCGGACACCTACTGGTGGCAGCACACCGTCGGCAATGTGCGCCGACAGCCGTTCCGCGAGCTGTGGCTGGACAAGCCCGAGCCGCTGCTCACCGAGCTGCGCCAGCATCCGCGCGCCATTGGCGGGCGCTGCGCCGAGTGTCGCTGGCTGTCGATCTGCAACGGCAATACGCGCACCCGCGCCTGGGCCGAAGGAAACCTCTGGGGCGAAGACCCCGGTTGCTACCTCAGCGATCAGGAGATCGGTTTGCCGCAACCGCAGCGCATCCCCAGCCTCTCCATTTGATACCGAGCGCGGCCCCGAGGCCGCCCAAGACCTACCGCAGTCCGACGAGATTTCAGGAGTTCGCATGGATCAGCCAATCACCCTCCCCGCTTCGCTCGGCGCCACGTTGGCCCCGGGCGAAGTCGCCTTGATCGGCGCCGGCCCCGGCGACCCCGGGCTGCTCACGCTGCGGGCCTGGAGCCTGCTGCAACAGGCCGATGCGGTGGTCTACGACCGCCTGGTCAGCAATGATCTGATGCAACTGTTGCCGGCCGGCTGCGTCCGCCACTACGTCGGCAAGACCAGCGGTTACCACAGCCTGCCGCAACCACAGATCAATCAGCTACTGGTGGACCTGGCGCAACAGAACCTGCGTGTGGTGAGGCTCAAGGGCGGCGACCCTTTCATCTTCGGCCGCGGTGCCGAAGAGCTCGAGTATCTGTTGAAGCGCGGCATCAATGGTCAGGTGGTGCCGGGCGTAACCGCAGCGGCTGGCTGCAGCGCCTATGCCGGCATTCCGCTGACCCACCGCGACCTGGCGCACTCCTGCCAGTTCATTACTGGTCACCTGCAGGAGGACGGCGCCCTGCAACTACCCTGGAGCAGCCTGGTCGAGGGCAAGCAGACCCTGGTGTTCTACATGGGCCTGGCCGCACTCGGCGAGATCTCGCGCAACCTGATTGCCGCCGGCCTGCCGGTCGATACCCCCGCCGCGCTGATCGGCAATGGCACTCGCGCCGACCAGCGCGTGGTGCGCTGCAGCCTCAAGCAACTGCCGGGCATGGCGCAGACGCACCAGCTGCTGCCGCCGACGCTCACCGTGATCGGCCAGGTGGTTGGCCTGTTCGCCGACACCGCACTGGAGTTCCCCGCTCGGATGCTGGCCACACGTCAGGCGCAACCCGTCCAACAGGAGGCCCTATGCGAGTAGTCCCGGTTCTTCTTTTGGCATGGTCTGGCGCAATTCAGGCGGCGCCGGAGGTGGTCAGCCTGGAACAGGCCAGCGCGCTCTACGAGCAGCATTGCCTGAGCTGCCACGGCGTCAACCGCCTCGGCGGCGCCGGCCCGGCGTTGCTGCCGGAAAGCCTCAGCCGGCTCAAGCCGGACGAGGCCCGCGCGGTGATCCATGACGGCCGGCCAGCCAGCCAGATGGCGGCCTTTGGCGATCGCCTCGACGCCGCTCAGATCGACGGCTTGGTCAACTACCTCTACCAGCCGGCCGCCACCCCGCCGACCTGGAGCGACGATGACATCCGCACCAGCCACCGAATCCTTGCCGACGTGAAGGCTTTGCCGAGCACGCCGCAGCACGGCGCCGATCCGCTCAACCTGTTCGTCGTGGTCGAGGCCGGCAATCACCACGTTCGCGTGCTGGACGGTGATCGCTTCGAGGAGCTGGCCAACTTCCCGTCGCACTTCGCCCTGCACGGCGGGCCGAAGTTCTCGCCGGACGGCCGCTTCGTCTACTTCGCCTCGCGCGACGGCTGGGTCAGCGTCTACGACCTTCACAACCTGACCATGATCGCCGAGGTGCGCGCCGGCCTGAATACCCGCAACCTGGCCGTCAGCAATGATGGCCGCTGGGTGTTGGTAGGCAACTACCTGCCAGGCAATCTGGTGCTGCTCGACGCCCATGACCTGTCGCTGGTCAAGCACATCCCGGCGGTCGCCGTCGACGGCACGCCGTCGCGGGTCAGCGCGGTCTACACCGCGCCGCCGCGAGACAGCTTCGTGGTCGCGCTGAAGGACGTTAAGGAAGCCTGGGAGCTGTCCTATGCCGGCACACCGAACTTCCAGCCACGGCGCATCCCGGCTGCGGACTTTCTTGACGACTTTTCCTTTACCCCGGACTACCACTACCTGCTGGCCACCTCGCGCAAGGCCCTCGGCGGCCAGGTCATCGATCTGGACACCGGCGAGGCGGTCACTGACATTCCGCTGCCGGGCATGCCGCACCTCGGTTCGGGCATTTACTGGAAACGCGACGGCCAGTGGATCTTCGCCACACCCAACGTCAGCAAGGGACTGATCTCGGTGCTCGACCTCGACACCTGGAGGCTTGTCAAGGAGATTCCCACCGAAGGGCCGGGCTTTTTCATGCGCAGCCACCTGAACTCGAAATACGCCTGGACCGATGTGTTCTTCGGCCCGAACAACGACGCCGTACACCTGATCGACAAGCAGACCCTGGAAGTCGCCCATACCCTGCGTCCGATGCCTGGCAAGAACGCCGCCCATGTCGAGTTCACCAACGACGGCCGCTATGCCCTGCTCAGCGTCTGGGATACCAATGGCGCGCTGATCGTCTACGACGCCAAGACCCTGGAAGAGATCAAGCGCATCCCGATGAACAAGCCCTCTGGCAAGTACAACGTCGGCAACAAGATCGAGTTTGCCGAAGGCACCTCCCACTAGATCGGCTCAGGCTTCAGGCGGTTATCCGCGCCTGAGGCCTAGCGTCTGCGGTTGTTTTTTATCATTCCAACCTGCTTTCATATCATTCCCTTTGATATGAGCCCTTCCCATGGACATCGATCTCGCCCGTACTTTTCTCGAGATCATTCGCAGCGGCAGCTTCATCGCTACTGCCGACCGTTTGCACATCACCCAGACGGCGGTGACCGCGCGGGTACGTAGCCTGGAAACACAGCTCGGTTGCCGACTGTTCATACGCAATCGCGCCGGGGCGCGGCTAACCGCCGATGGGGAGCGCTTTGTCGCCTACGCCACGCAGCTGGTGCAGACCTGGGAAACGGCGCGACGCGACCTGCCGCTGCCGCGTGGCTACGACAAGCTGTTGTCACTCGGTGCCGAGATGAGCCTGTGCAACCCGCTGATGCTCGCCTGGGTGCAGCGCCTGCGCCAGGTGATGCCCGACCACGCGCTGCGCAACGAGGTGGCCAGCGGCGATGAGCTGCAGAAGCAGCTCGATCTGGGCGCGCTGGACGCGGCATTGCTGCATCAGCCCGAATACTGGCCGGGCCTGCAGGTGGAGCAGTTGCTGGAGGAAAAACTTATCCAGGTGGTGCATGCGAGCGAGCCGGATCCTTATCTCTACGTCGACTGGGGTCCGGCGTTTCGTCAGCAGCACGACCTGTCGCTGCCCGGGCACATGCGCGCCGCATTGTCGTTCAGCCTGGGCCCGCTGGCGCTGCAGTATCTGGTCCAGTGCGGCGGGCGCGGCTACTTCCGCACGCGTGTGGTGCAGCGCTATCTCGATGAGGGCGTGCTCAAGCGCGTCGAGCAGGCGCCGGAATTCAGCTATCCGGTCTATCTGGTCCACTCTCGTGCGGCGCAATCGCCGGCGCTGCTCAAGGCGCTGGAGCTGCTACGCGAGGTCGCCCGGGACGATTACGACTGGTCGCGCTGGGCCTATGAAATCTGAACCGGCACGGCCCTCGAGTGCTCGGCCCACTTCATCCAGCGCACTTACACGTGGGGGCGAATCGCTCCGGCTGACGCCCCGTCACTGAGCCGGATCGCCACGGGTAGCCAGGGCGGATTCAGCGCTTCTAGCACATCCGGCGGAGACGAATGCACGACCGCAACCAATGGTTCAGGCGCTCTCGCAAGGGCTCTGCTTGCTCGCCGAGGGGTTGCCTTGCCGCCTGCACCAGCAGGGCGCAAGTCAGTCGGGCAGATGCTTGAGCCAGTTCCGGTAGAGCGCGGCAATGAGGTCGGTCTGAGTGATCATGCCGACCAGCCGCTGCTGATCGTCGACCACCGGTAGGCAATGCAGGCCGCGGTCGGAGAGGAGGAACACCAGGTCGACCATGTGGCAGTCCTGGGTTACCGAGACCACGGGCGTGCTCATGATCGTGCGTAACTGGACGCCGCGAAGGAACTTGAGCTGGCCGAACTTGATCCGTGCCGACGCTGGCTGGAAGTGCTTGAGCAGATCGACCAGGGTGACGATACCCACCAGCCGTTGGCTGTCGGGCTCCAGCACCGGGAAGGAGTGCAGGCGGTGTTCGCGCAAGGTTTGCCAGGCCCGTTGAATCGAGCAATCCGGCGTGCCCCAGTAGAGATCGCGGGACATGATATCGGCCGCGGTGATCTCGCCCATGCTGCGCCGCAATGCATGTTTTTCGGTCTGCTTGATCAGCTGGGCGAGATCGTCCCGGGTCACGTCGACGTACTCACCGAAGTCTGCCAACGCCTGCTCGACGTCGTCCTCGCTGAAGCTCATGCGTTCGCTGGGCAAGGGATCATGGGTGTGATGCGGGTTGTCTTTTTGCGGGCGCGGTTTCGGATAGGCATGTCCGCTGAGGTTGTTGTAGATCAACGCAACCGTGACCAACAACAGCGAGTTGAATGCGACCGGATAGAGCAACTGAAAACCGTAGGCATGTAGCTCCGGGGTGCCAATCACCGCCACCAACGCCAGCGCCGCGCTGGGCGGGTGCAGGCAACGCAGGCCGAACAGGCAGACGATCGTCAAGGTTCCGGTCAGGCCGGCAGCCGTCGCCACCGGAAGATCAGTGGCGCCCAGCGCGACACCAATCGCAGTCGCCAATAGATTGCCGGCGGTCACCGACCATGGCTGGGCGAAGGGACTCGACGATGCGGCAAACAACAATACAGCCGACGCGGCTGTCGGCGCTGCCAATGGCAGGGTGATCGAGACACCGAAAAGCAGGGCTCCGGCCGGGATAACCACGAGTAGCGCCAGACCAATACCGATTGCCGCGCGCAGCCATTCCGCGGGACGTGCCGAAAGCGGCGCCGGTGCGAAGGATCGGCACCAGTCGAGAAGACGTTGTTGCATGTGGCCTGCTTGATCGAAGGGAGGACGTACTGCGGTCGTCCGGCAGGACGCGATACCGCCATCGGGCTGCTTACCGGCGCACGAAAAAGAGGCACAGCCAGCCCAGCCGCACATTGTCGGTGCGTCGAGTCAGCGCCGCCAATGAATCCTATTGATCCTTCGATGCAATAATTTTGCTAACAATCCACTACTGCAGCCTCGCCATCACCGTCTCATGGCGGCGTTGAGCGCGAGCGGGTTGGCGATGCCGCTGTTGAGATCGACGATGCCGTTGATTTCCCGCGAATGGGTAGCCAGGGTCTCGACCTGGTGCGACACCTGATCGAGACCGTTCGCGAACGGTTCGCTTGCATCCGAAGATGATCGTCAGCCCCGCGAGGTTAGCTGAGCGTGTAGCCGTTATCGACCACCCAGTCCTGGCCGTAGACGCCGCGAGCGCCCTGGGACAGCTGGAACAGGATGACATTGGCAACCGCCGCCGATTCGAGGAAGTGCCCCGGCAAAAGACGCTTGGTGACGCCTTCGGCGACCTGTTCGAGCTGCTCGTCGGGCAACCCCAGGGTGCCCCATATCGCCGTGGCGGTCGGGCCCGGCGAGACCACGTTGATGCGCACATCCAGGGGCGCGAATTCCACCGCCAGGGTGCGCGCCTGGGCCACCAATGCCGCCTTGGTAGCGATGTAGGCAGCCAGGCCGGGAAAGGTTCCGCGCGTCAGGAAGGTGCCGACGAACACCACCGAGGCGGGTTTGGCCAGTTCGGCGCGCAGTGCCGCCAGGGTATTCAACGCGCCGGCGCCGTTGACCGCCCACTGACGATCGAAGCAGGCCATGTCGAGGCTGTCGCCCAGCTCGGCGATGCCCGCGTTCGGTACCAGATAGTCCACCGGCCCGAGTTCGGCAGCACGCCGGCTCAGCGCCAGCAAAGCGTCCGCAGAGGTCACGTCACCCGCCAGCCAGTGCAGCTGCTCGGAATAGGTTTCCATCAGCTGCCCCAGACCGCCCAGGTTGCGCGACATGGCCAATACGCGAGCGCCACGCTGCAGCAACGCCGCGCACAATGCCAGTCCAATCCCGGAGCTGGCTCCGGTGACCACGGCCAGACGGTCCTTGAATTCAGTTTTCATCATCATCTCCGATGCCGGCGTTCGCCGAGCCGCAGGCTGCCCGTCCCAGGATGGGCAGGCAGCGGTTTTTCAGTGGGTGAACAGGGAAACCGAGAAGGCGCCAGGACAACGATCAGCCAGGGTGACCGTCGACCCGCGCAGTCACCAGCATCGGCGCATAGCGCCAGGCATACAGGGCGAACGCCAGCACCCAGCAGATGGTGGCGAGCCAGAGCCCGGTCATCGGCCACTGGCTGGCGAGGAACACCCGCGAGACGGCGCCGAGGTTGAACAGCACGAAGGCGGCGACGATGCCCGACGGCAACTGCAATGGGCGTCCGGTATGGCCAAGGGTGACCCGCGCGATCATCGCCAGGATCAGCCCGCTCATCGAGCCTACCGAGAGTGCATGCAGCGCAGCGCTGGAGTTGGCCAGCAGGCCGAAATTCCACAGTGCCAGGCCTGCCGCGGCAATCACCAGCCAGAGCATTGCCAGGTGCAGCGACCAGAGCAACGACACTCGCCAGATCCCCGCGTCGTACCAGCGAGTCAGGCGCAGCAGGTGGCCGATGGCGATGGCGAGAAACAGCACACCGAGCCACACGTTCGGTAGCAGCGCGACGCCGGCGGCATAGAGCGCAGCGACCAAGCCGGTCCCGACCAGCAACGCCACGTCCAGCCAAAGCCAGGGTTTCACGGCTTCGCTGCGACCGAGGCCGCGCTGGGTGAAGAACGGAATCACCCGGCCTCCGATGATGGCCATCAACGCCGCCACCAGCCACAGCCCGGCGAGCACGCCCTGGCGCTGCAGCCCATCGTCGCTCAGGGCGACGCCGCAGAGCACCAGCACATCGGCACAGGTCATCAGGGTGAGTACGGCGATGATCGGGTAGTTGCGTTTCTGCCTGGCCACCCAGAGCATGCGCGCCATCAATCCGGTCACGCCGAGCAGAAATAGCAGGTCCGCCACGATCAGCAGGCCGATCGGCGCACCCAGCAACCAACCCAGCCGCGCCAGCAGCCAAACGCCCGCCAGCGCTGCCAACCGGTTGCCGGAGACGCCGGGCTGGCCGGTCCAGGTCTGCCCCGCCGTCAGCAGGAAGCCAGCGACGATTGCCATGGCGAAGCCGAACAGCATTTCGTGGCGGTGCCAGGCGAGCCAGCCGCCGGTGGGGTGAAAGCCCGACCACAGTCCGGTCCAGGCCCCGATCCACAACGGGATCGCCAGCATCGCGAAGAGGCTGCCGGCGAGAAAGAATGGACGAAACGCGAGCCGCCAAAGGGGCGGGATACTGAGGGCTTTTCGCCGATCGATGACTTGCACGGGGCCTCCTGACACTCATTCTGCAACGGCCGGCGAAGCAGTAAGCCGCCGGACCGAGGAACCAGGGCGCCGAGATTCCCGGAGCCAGGGTTACTTTTTACAGGGTAGGAGGCGTTCCCAGACTTGATTGCAATCAGTTTTTGCTGAGGGTCCCGCTGGCAGGCCGTGGCAGGGTTGCAGCCGGCATCCGGCATCCGGCAAGCGGCGCCACGCCTCGTCGAGCCGCCGACTGCCGAGCCACGGTGGATGTAAAAGGCGACATCCACCCTACGCAGCTCTTCATGAGAGCCCGTGCGTGGCGCCGACTGATGCAGGTGGCTTGTTTTTCTGTGGGAGCCCGTGCGTAACGCTGCGTTGTGCAGGTCGCACACTTCTTCTGTGGGAGCCGCGACCCGCGGCGAATGGCGCAACTCGGTGCCGGAAAAGCTTCGCCCCGGGTCGGGGCTCCCACAAATCGAGCCCGTGCGTGACGCTGCGTTGTGCAGGTCGCACACTTTTTCTGTGGGAGCCGCGACCCGCGGCGAATGGCGCAACTCGGTGCCGAAAAAGCCTCGCCCCGGGTCGGGGCTTCCACAAATCGCGCCCGTGCGTGGCGCTGCGTTGTGCAGGTCGCACGCTTTTTCTGTGGGAGCCGCGACCCGCGGCGAATGGCGCAACTCGGTGCCGAAAAGCCTCGCCCCGGGTTGGCGCTTCCACAAATCGCGCCCGTGCGTGGCGCTGCGCTGTGCAGGTCGCACACTTTTTCTGTGGGAGCCGCGACCCGCGGCGAATGGCGCCAAGTCAGCGCCGAAAAGCCTCGCCCCGAGGGCGGTTCCTACAGGAAAAGCGCAAAGACAGTCGGTTGCGACGCTATTTCGGCTCGTGCTTGACCACATCGGCGGCGCTGCTGTCGCCGTCGTTCATTGACTTGCGAAAGCCACTGATCGCGCCGCCCAGGTCGGAGCCCAGGCCGCGCAGGCGCTTGGTGCCGAATAGCATGATCACGATCATCAGCACGATCAGGAGTTGCCAGATACTGATACCCATCATTGCAAATACCTCGTTTCAAGTTGTGTTGATCGGCCGGTGCCGACGGCCGATCAGTGGCCGCCGTGGGCCTGTTGATGATCGGTCATGTCCATGGACATGGTGGCTTGGGGTTGCAGCACGGCCTGGTCGATCTCGTCGAAGCGCAGCACCCGCCCACCCTGCTCGGCTGCCAGGCGCTGTGCGTCGGTTTCCTTGGCGAAGGTCGCCAGTACCGCGCCCATCGCGCCCTTTAGTTTCGTACCGGCCACATAGTAGGCGCTGGTTGCATCGATCAGGTAGTGATCATCGGGTTTCTCCCAACTGCTGCGGCCCATGTCGTGAACATAGAGCTTGGCCTGCAGCGTGCGGTTTTCCGGCTGCAACCACCAGCCGAGCAGTTCCGCGGTGGAACAGAATTTCCTCACCTTGCCCTTCTCCACCGCCTCTCCCTTGGGGCCGGGGAAATCGCTGATCGCCATGCCGCAAACGTGGCACTCATCGCTGGCATGGAAGGCCACCGGCGCCAGCGCCTGTTCGTTGGTCTCCGGCTCGTTGCAGGCAGCCAAACCCAACAGCAGCGCCGCGGTTAGCAGCAGTCGTGACGAACGGATGTATAGCGCATTCATGGTTACAGTTTCCTTCTCGTAGTCATGCCAAACGGCGGCGGAACACGCCATAGGCCAGTAGCAGCGAAACGCCCACCCAGAGCAGCAGGCATAGCCAGAGCGCGGCACCCGGTAGCGGCAGATCGCCGCCCAGCGACAACACACCCATGGCGTTGCCACCTTCGAAACCGGACAGATTGATCAGGCGGTAAATGTCGGCGGGGTTGAGCAGCAGCAACCAGGGCAGCGCCTCGGAGCTGAAGGTGCCCTCGCTGAGCACCAGCAGCGCCAGCAGGACCAGATCGAACACCAGCACGAAGAGAAACCACACGCCGAGCGCCAAGCCGGCCGCACTGGATTTCTCGCTGACCTTGCTGCTCAGCACATAGGCCATGGCCAGAAATACCCAGCCAAGCAGCGTCGAAGACACCATGAAGCGACCGAACGCCCAGAGCAGCAGGCCGATCTCGATGTCGTCGACCAGCACCGCGATGGCCAGCATCGCGCAGCCGAAGCCGATCAGCACCGCCAACGCCAGAATCAAGCCGTGGCCGACGAACTTGCCGAGCAGAATCTGCCCGCGCCCCAGCGGATAGGTCAGCAGCAGCATCAGGGTGCCGCCCTCGTCTTCGCCGACGATGGCATCGTAGGCCAGCAACAGTGCGATCAATGGCATCAGAAAAGTCGCCAGACTGGCCAGGCTGGCGACCGTGGCCGGGATCGAGGTGAAGCCGAGCTGACCGGACGCCGCGGCGCCGAGCCAGGCGATGCCCACCGCCAGCATCGCGAACAGCAGACTGATCGCCAGCAGCCACCGGTTGCGCAGGCCATCGCTGAGTTCCTTGCGGGCGATGTTCCAGACTTGGTTCATAGCGTGCCCTCCGAGGCCCGGACGTCGCCGGCGCGCTCCATGTAATAGCGGTACAGGTCCTCCAGCGAAGGCTGATGAATCTCGATGTCATCCGGCTCGCCTTCGCCGAGCAGCTCGCGCAGCAATGGCAGTTTGTGGCCGTTGATGGCGGAAACCTCGACGCTGCGCTCGCCCAGCGTGCGGGCCGGGTGACCGGCCGCATCCCAGCGCTGGACCCAGGCCGCGCCGTTGTCCATGCCGCTGGCACGGATGCGCACCGGCAGGCCCGCCTCGACACGCAATTGCGCCAGACTGCCGACCGCCTGCAAGCGGCCTTTAGCGAGGATTGCCGCGCGGTTGATGTGCGCCTCGACGCCAGGCAGCACGTGCGAACAGAGAATGATGCTGGTGCCGCGCTGACGCAGGCGGTCGATCAGCTGATACAGATCGCCGGTGGCAATCGGATCAAGGCCCACGGTAGGTTCGTCGAGCAGTAGCAGGCGCGGCTCGCCGAGCAGCGCCTGGGCCAGGCCGAGGCGCTGACGCATGCCCTTGGAATAAGTCTTGACCCGCCGGTCGGCCGCATGGGCGAGGCCCACCTGCTCCAGCAGATCGTCGACCTGTTTCAGCGGCGCGCTCTTCAATCGGGCGAAATGCCGGAGCGTTTCGCGGCCGCTGAGCTGCGGGTAGAAGGTCACGTTCTCAGGCAGATAGCCGAGCTGGCGGCGCACCGCCGGGTCGTTCGGCGCATGGCTCAGCACCCGCACCTGCCCTTCGCTGGGCATCAGCAGGCCGAGGATGAGCTTCATGCTGGTGGTCTTGCCGGCGCCGTTGTGGCCGAACAGGCCCAGCACCTCGCCCTCGCCGAGGGTCAGGTTCAGATCATGCAGCACGGTCATGCTTCCGTAACGCTGGTTCACGCCCTGGATTTCTACAGCGCTCATGGCGTTGGCTCCTGCGTTTTGCTCATCAATGGTTCGGTTGGCGGCTTCATCAAAGGATGGCTGTCTTGCACCCCAGGCGACTTGATGACCGGGAAGGCCCGTTGAACCCAGCGCAGCACCTCGATGCTCGGGCTGTTCATCAACAACCGCACCTGCGGGTAGAGCCACAACAGACGATCGACGTTGTCGTTGGGCTCGTAGGCTACGTCGCCCCGCCCATCATCGTTGCGGTCCCAGCCCAGGTAGTCGCTCCAGTAGTTACCACGGCCGTCGATGGACCATTCCTGAGTGCGAGTGGCCACGTACTTGACCTGCTGCTGATTGTCGATAAAGGCATTGCCAGAGATGCGGTTGTCTTCCGAGCCCGCAGTCAGGTGGATGCCCAGCGCGCTTTTCTCGAAACGGTTGCCTGCGATGGTGTTGAACAAGGAGTTGTAGATGAACAGCGCCTTGCCCTCGGCGCCCGAGATCATGCTGTCGCCGGTCGAGCCGCTGCGCACGTCACTGACGACGTTGTCGCGAATGGTCGAATAGGTGATGTAGTTCATCAGGATGCCGTAGTTCTCGTCCTGCTCGGAGCGGTTGCCGATGACCTCCAGCTTGCGGCTCTGCATCAGCGCATAACCGGTACGGGTTCGACGGGTGATGTTGCCGATCACCCGGTTGTCATTGGCGAACATGTAGTGCACCCCGTAGCGCAGATCCTCCAGCACGTTGTTCTGCAACAGGTTGCCGTTGGAGGTGTCGATGTAGATGCCGTCACGGGTTTCGCGCACGTGGTTGCCGATCACCTGCGCGCCCTTCACGGCGTACAGGTGGATGCCGTTGCCGCGATCCTGCGAACGGATGTTCGGGTCGCCCTGGATGCGGTTGCCGATCAGGCTGACGTCGTGGGTGGAGTCGACCCAGACGCCCGAGCCCGGGCCCTGCATCCGGTTGTCCTCGATCACCGCGCCGTGCGCCTTCGGTCCGATGAACACGGCGGAATTGAGGTCGGTGAGGTTGTGCCCCCAATTGCGCAGGGCGCAGCCCTCGACGCTGACGTCGGGTGCGGTGATGGTCAGGGCGTTGCCCTCGCCTTGTGCGTCGATGACCGCACCGGGTTCGCAGCGGATCTGCAGCGACTCGTCGATACTGAACGAGCCGCTGTACTCACCGGCGGGCAAGCGCCAGCGCTGTTCGCCGTCCGCCTGTAACGGCAGCACGGTGATGGGTTGCGGGGCCGCCACGGCCACCCCGCAGAACAGTGCCAGCAGCAGCGCTGCCAGCGGTTGAAGCCTGGATATCGCCTGAGATCTGAGCACTGCGTTGTTCCTCTTCAGCTTCCAGGCAGGTGAAAGGCGGGAGCGATCGCCCCCGCCCGGTCGTGTTACGCCGGCTCGACCAGCATGCGGCCGACCATTTCCATGTGCAGCGCGTGGCAGAACCAGCTGCAGTAGTACCAGTGCAGGCCCGGCTTATCGGCAATGAAGGTGATGGACGAGGTCTGCTGCGGGCTGATCTCCATGCTCGCGCCGTGGTTGGTCATGACGAACCCGTGGGACACGTCCTCGATCTGGTCGATATTGGTGATGACCACGGTGACTTCGTCGCCCTGCTTGACGTTGAACTCGGTCAGGCCATAGGTCGGTGCCGACGAGGTCATGTAGACGCGCACCTTGTTGCCGTCGCGGATGACCTTGTTGTCGGTTTCCAGGGTGATGCCGTCCTTCTTCGCCATCTCGACGGTCGGCGCGAAGAATGGATCGTTGCGTTCCCAGATCTTGCGCGTCTTGATCTGGTCGCGACGGGCGAGGATGCAGTCGTGCGGCTCGGCGTAGGTCGGGCCGTCATGCACCAGTTTCATCTCGTCGCCGGAAATGTCGATCAGCTGGTCGTTTTCCGGGTGCAGCGGCCCGGTCGGGAGGAAGCGATCCTTGGAGAACTTGCACAGCGCCACCAACCATTGACCGTCGGCTTCGCTGGTTTCGGTCAGCGAGGCATGCAGGTGGCCCGGTTGATACTGCACATCGAGCTTCTGCTTGATGTAGTTGACCTTCTCGCCGTTGTAGGCGCGCACCGCGTCGGCCATGTTCCATTTGACCACCTGGCTGTCGATGAACAGCGTGGTGTAGGCATTGCCGCGGCCGTCGAAGGTGGTGTGCAGCGGGCCGAGGCCCAGTTCCGGTTCGGCGGCGACCACATCGCGCGGATCCTTCAGCTTGCCATCGAACAGGTCATCGAGCTTGGCGATCTCGATCATGGTGACGGTCGGCGACAGCTTGCCGGCTGCGATGAAGTACTTGCCATCGGAGGACGTGTTGCAGCCGTGCGGGTTCTTCGGCACCGGAATGTAGCGGGTGAACTCGGAGCCTGCGCGACCGTCGACCACCGGCACCTTGGAATCACCGATGGTGCTGAACTTGCCGGCCTTGATGGCGGCCTCGATGCGCGGAATGTTGTACACCACGACCCAGTCGCGCTCGTTGCGCATCATGCCGCCCAGGTCGTAGGCCTTTTCCGAGTTGTAGCAGGTGGAGGCGGCATACTTGCCGGTGTAGTCGGCATCGGTGTTGTCCAGATTACCGTCGACGATGACCTGGAAGGCCATCTCCATCTTCTCGGCATCGATGACGTTGAACAGGGTGTAGGCGCTCTCGGCCTGCAGGTCGAAACTGCTGCCGTCATTGGGGTGCGGAATCACGAACTCGGCGTTGGCGAACACGTACTTGGTGTGCGGCACCTTCTGCAAACGCAAGCCGTGAATGGCCTGGACGTTGGGCACGGTGAGCATCTTGTCGCACTTCATGATGTCCAGACGGATCCGCGCGACGCGGCTGTTGGCCTTGTCATTGATGAACAGATATTTGCCGTCGTACTTGCCATCGGTCATCGAGATATGCGGATGGTGGCAGTCGCCGTTCAGGTATTTCGCGCTGTCGCCCATGATGTGGCGGCTTTCGTTGGTCAGTCCCCAACCAGTGGCCGAATCGACGTTGAACACAGGGATACGCATCAGCTCACGCATCGACGGCACGCCCACCACGCGTACTTCGCCCTGGTGGCCGCCGCTCCAGAAACCGTAGTAATCGTCGAGCTCACCGGGCGCGACGTGGATCTTCGATTTCGCTTCCTTGACCGCAGCCGCCCACGACTCGCGCGTCATCACGCCGCCGGTCAGGGCCGTAGCCGCTACCACCGCGCCGGTCATGGCGCTGGCCCCGAGGAAGCCGCGGCGACTGAGGCCACTCTTCTCCAGCGCCTGGGGGTTCTTGGTTTCTTTGTCGCTCATGTGATTGCTCCTTAGGGGACAGCTTTTGGTCAGAGGATCATTGCGAGCTTTCGCGCTACGGCGCCTCGCTCGCGGGGTCCATCACTTGCACTACGGGAATCAGCGTCGGGCCGGCAGGGGCCTTCTTGCCGCGCTTGGTGCGCTTGTTCTTCAGAATCAGCGGCGGGCACTTGTTTTCGTTGTGGTAGGTCATCTGGCAATCGAGGCAGTAATGGCACTCGTTGGCATTGATGTGGCCGTCCGGATGAATCGCCTGGATTTCGCATTCCTTGGCGCACAGCTGGCAGGGGTTGCCGCATTCCTTGCGTCGCTTGAGCCAATCGAACAGGCGGAACTTGGTGGGGATCGCCAGCGCCGCGCCCAGCGGGCAGATGTAGCGGCAGTACACCTTGCGGGTGAAAACGTTGATGACCAGCAGCGCCACCGCGTAAGCGACGAACCACCACTGACGATCGAAGTGCAGGGTGATGGCCGTCTTGAACGGCTCCACCTCGGCGGCCTTCTCGGCCATCATCATCGACTCGAGCGAGATGCCGAACAGCACCAGCAGCACGATGTACTTGATCGCCCAGAGCCGCTCATGCACGGCAAACGGCAGTTCGTACTGCGGGATCTTCAGCTTGCGCGCGGCCTCGTTGATCAGCTCCTGCAGGGCACCGAAGGGGCACAGCCAGCCGCAGAACACACCGCGTCCCCAGAGCAGGATGCTCGCCGCGGTGAAGGTCCAGAGAATGAAGATCACCGGGTCGGTGAGGAACAGCTCCCAGCGAAAATCCTGAAACAGCGCATGGACGAAGGTCAGCGCATTGACCACCGACAGCTGCCCTAAGGCGTACCAGCCGATGAACACTACGGTGAACACCAGGTAGCCGCGACGCAGCCAGTGCATGAAGCGTGGGCGCCGGGTAAAGGTGTCCTGCAGGAAGAGGATGACGGTCAGCAACGCCAGGGCGACCAGGATCACGCCGATCTGGAAGCTCTTCTGGTACCAGATGTTGACCCACATCGGCCGGCTGGCCTCCTCGGCCGCAGCCAGTTCCTCGGCACTCGGCTGCGGGCGATCGAGGTAGGCCTCGGGCATCTGGTACGGCAGCTCGAAACTGGTGAACACGCCGCTGACCGGGCCGGTCTGGCGCCGCACCAGCAGCTCCAGCGTCCAGGGTGAGCCGGGGTCGAAGGCGCCGTGCTGGCGGACGATGAACACGGCCATTTCACCGAAATCCGGCATGCCCTCGGCATAGACGTCATCGAGGCGCTGGAAGTCCATGTCGCGGAAGCTGATGACATTGCCGAACTGGCGCAGCTGCACCCGATCGAAGATGCCACCGCGCACGTACCCCGAGCCCTTGAAGGAATATTCGCCGCTGGCCATCACCGCAACGGCATGCTCGCCCGGCTTCAGCGCTCCCATGAGCGACTGGTACTGGCTGTCGCCCAGCAGGTTGCGGCCGATGGTCGGCGGATTGATTTCGGCGGCATAGAGGTCGATGAAGGTCTCGTTGGCAGCTTCCGGGGCGGCTTCGTCGATGCCCTCGGCGTCGGTGCCCTTGAACGCCTGGTCGATGTCGCCCTTGGTCAGGTGCAACCGGCGGATCGCGCCGTTGCCGGTGAGCTCGCTCCAACTGGCCGGCTGATAGTCATCCTGGCGAATCGTGGCCGGTTTCTGCGTCGCGCCGCCCTTGTCCTCGACCAGCCCGAGCGATACCGCGACGTCGTGACCGGCACGCATGACGATCTCGTTGACCACCATCACAGTGACCGTGGCGCCGGTCACGGCATCGATGGTGACGGCCTTTTCGTCACTGGAATGGCCAACGACCACCCGCTGATCGATCTTGATGCCCTGGTACTTGGCGGTAAATGCGTGGAGCTTCTCCACCGGGATGCCCACCAGCAGAATCGGTTCGTGGTGCTCAAGCACATAGGCATCGACTATCACGCCCTGCGGATCGAGCAGCACCTGGATATTGATCGGCTTGCCGGAATAGGCCGGAATGTCGACCACGTTGATGGTCTGGAAGGCGTAACCGAGCACCTCGTCACCCTTGCGGATGGTGCGCACCTGATAGTCGCCCTCGGGCGCGGAGAGGCTGGTGCCAGGAAAGAATTGTTCGAGTCGCTGCTGTTCGGCTTCGTATTCCTTGGCCTCGAGGGTTACGGCGCCCAACATCAACGTCATCAGCAGAGTGAAGCCAAGCCCCCATGCACGCCTGACAGCTACTGCGAGAGATAGACGGGACTTCATGACCTACCCACTTTCACTTATCGAATGTGAAGCGATGGTAGGGAGTGGGTCGGGCGCTCTCCTTGACTCGGATCAAGCTTGCACGGGTAACCCTGATTGCATTGAGCCATGTCAACGAGACGGGATCTGGCGGAGCGCCGATAGTCTCGCGCCCGTCCGAAGCAAGAGCGGTTAGCTGGTCTGCTCGCGGTTCAGTCGCAATGACCATCGAGCATTGACCGTGGCGGTCTGGCGCTCACCGTGAATGAAGGATTCGCACCCGGTAGGATGGGCCGAGCGGCGTTCCGCTTCAGCCCACCAGCCAGCTACACGCCGTGACGTCCGGGCGGGGTGAGGTAGACCATGGTCGCACCGCGGGTGGCTTCGCTGGCCTTGATCTCCATCCGCGCAATGCTGCGCAGGTGCACCTGATCCGGACCGTCGGCGAAGCGCAGGGCACGGCCGGCGGTCCACATGTCGGCCAGCGGCGTATCGGGGGTCAGCCCCATGCCGCCATAGACCTGCATGGCGCGGTCGACTACCCGCGTCTGCATGCGCGGCACCAGCGCTTTGATCATTGCGATCTCTTTGCGCGCTGCCTTGGCACCGACTTCGTCGATCATCCAGGCGGTCTTGAGCACCAGCAGCCGCGCCTGTTCGATCTCGATACGCGACTCGGCGATCCAGTCGCTGATATTCGAATATTGTTGCAGGTACCTGCCGAACGCCTTGCGCTCCTGGCAGCGCTCGACCATCAACTCCAACGCCAGCTCGGCCATGCCGATCGAGCGCATGCAATGATGGATGCGCCCTGGGCCGAGCCGAGCCTGGGCCATCATGAAGCCCTGCCCTTCCTGGCCCAGCAAGTTGGTGGCCGGCACCCGCACGTTACGCAGCAGCAGCTCGCAGTGGCCTTCCGGCGCGACGTGGTTCATCACCGGGATATTGCGCACTCGCTCGACACCGGGCGTGTCGAACGGCACCAGGATCATGCTCTGCTGCCGATGGGTATCGGCGTCCGGGTCGGTCTTGCCCATGACGATGAGCAGCTTGCAGTTGGGGTGCGAGGCATTGGTGATGAACCACTTGCGACCGTTGATCACGTAGTCGTCGCCGTCGCGGCGGATCAGTGTCTGGATGTTGGTGGCATCGGAGGATGGCACGTCCGGCTCGGTCATGGCGAAGGCCGAGCGGATCTCGCCCTCGAGCAGAGGCTTGAGCCAGCGCTCACGCTGCGCCGGCGTGGCGAACAGGTGCAGCAACTCCATGTTGCCGGTGTCCGGCGCGTTGCAGTTGAACACCTCCGATGCCCAATGCACACGGCCCATGATTTCGGCCAGCGGGGCGTATTCGAGATTGCTCAGACCCGTGCCCGGTTCGTCCTCGCCGAGCGAAGGCAGGAACAGATTCCACAGCCCTTCAGAGCGTGCCAGCGCCTTCAGATCCTCCATGAACGACACCGGGTAGGCTCCGGCGGCGACCTCCATGTGCCAGGCGCCGTTACGCGGCACAACGTACTCATCCATAAAGGCCAGTAGCTGCTGGCGCAAGGCCTCAACACGTGGGCTGTAGGCGAAATTCATCGGATACCTCGTTGATCTGACGGGCAGGGATGCGCTGACGATAGGCGCGATGGGAGCCGAAACAAACAAGGCTAAAGCGGCTGAATCTGCCCACAATCACGCCAGCCGATAGCGCATGGGGATTGACCGAGGTCATCGCCGACCCTGTGTCGATGCAGTAGAGACGCGACTGGCATAAACCGCCCGATCGACAACAGGCACAAGCCGAAGGCCCGCAGTGAGGCCCGTTGGGGATAACGGCCTGGGCGGCCGCGGCCCGTTACCAGTGCAGGTAGAACATGCCCTTGGCCAGCAGCACGATGCCAATCATCTGGGCAAATATTGCCCAATGAACGCGCCGATAGCGCGCCGGCGTCATGCGCCCGCTGCGCAGCAACATCGCGACCAGGCCGAAGGTGAAGAACACCCCGATCGCCAGCAGGATTTTCAACGACAACAACGTCGCGAAGCTGCTGGAGAAGGGATCGGCGAGTGCTTGGCGGTGATGCCAGGCCAGGCCGATGCCGGCGCCATAGACGAACACCACCACCCAGTGCAGCACCACCCGCAGGCGAGCACTGACCGCCTTGTCGACGGTCTGCATGGTCGCCGGCTCGATCTGCTGGCGCACCCGGGCGAGCACGGCGACCTCGACGAACAGCGCGCCGATAAAGAAGATCGCCGCCAGTAGATGCGTGATGTGTAACAAGGAGTAGCTCATCTCGGCTCCTTCGCGTCTGATGCCGGCCAGCCTATCAGAACGGCAGACCTGCGCTGCGGGGCCCTAGCGGTTGTCTGCGCTGATGAGCGTGCCGTCGCGTTGTACCTGCTCCCCGGCGACCAGGCCATTGTGAGAACTGCGTAGGCGTGATTGGCTGCCATCTTCGTGCTCAACAACATAGAGCGTCTGTTCGAGCCCCGCCGCCTTCTGCACGCCCTGCCCGGCAAAATAGCCCAAGCCACCGCCGACCAGCGCGCCGATTGGCCCACCGGCAGCGGCCCCGAGCATGAATCCACTGAGCCCGCCGAAACCGCCGCCGACGACGCGGTCCTCTCGCGCCGTTACCACCGAATCAGCGACAGCCAGCGAGCTGGACAATAGGGTTGCACAGGTAACCAAAGCGACTAGATTTTTCATGCGATGCTCCTTCAAGGTGTTGTGTCGTTCCCTTGATGACAATCACGAAGCGTGCCGCTTTTAATTTCTTTATTTTTCAAACACCTGAAACAGGTGATGTACTTTTTACCCACATCCATATGGTTATAACGACCTAGCGATAAGTTTTTTTAACCCTTATTTGATCGCCTTATATTTCATGCTGATGGAGCCGGCCGATGATCCGCTGCAAACGCGCCTACGAGACTCCGGAACCCAACGATGGACATCGTGTGCTGGTTGATCGGCTCTGGCCGCGAAACCTGCGCAAGGAAGCGCTGGCGCTGGATGACTGGCGCAAGGATCTGGCGCCCTCGACCGAGCTGCGACGCGCGTTCAAGGCAGGCGAAAAGGTATACGAGACCTTTCGAGACGATTACCGGCGAGAGTTGGCGGGCCACCCGGAGCACTGGTGGCCGCTACTGGACATCGCCACTAAAGGCCCGCTGACGCTGATCTACGCCGCCCGCGACGAGCAGCAGAACAACGCGCGAGTACTGGCCGAATGGCTGGAGGAAGAGCTGGAACGGCGTGGCGCGCCGAGTTCGCCGACCTGCTATGCCGGCGAGCGGATGGCGTGAGGGGCAGGGTTGCGGTTGACCGTCAGCGCACGCATCACGTCGGCTCTGATTTGCGCGTCATACGACGGCCATAGGACAGGATCTCCTCGCACCAGCATTCAAACGAACCCGAGCGCGCCACCGAACGACATGCAGCTGCCAGCCAACGACTCGCGCCACCGCGCCCCGACGCTGAGAGCCGCGGCTATGGTTCAATGCATTCAATAGCGTGAGCGTGCTGCCAGGAGATTTGCATGCAGGTCGAGCTGATAGAGATACGCGACCACCTGAGTCGCTTCGCCCCCTTCGACGGACTGCCGGACGACACCCTCGACGAAATCGCCCGGCAGGTCGAGGTCAGCTATTTCAAGGCCGGCAGCGACATCCTCCGCTATGGCGAACCGATCGAGGACCTGCACTACATTCGCAGCGGCGCGGTGGAAATCTACCGGCGCAACGGCGAGCTGTACAACCGCCTGTCCGAGGGTGAGGTGTTTGGCCAGTTCGGCCTGCTGCGCGGGCACAGGGTGCGCCTGCCGGCACGGGCGATCGAAGACAGCCTGATCTACTTCATTCCCGGCCAGCTGTTCGAACAGCTGTGCGAGGCGCATGACGCCTTCGCCGACTTCGTCGAGGCCGAAGGTCAGTCGCGGTTGAAGCCGGAAGAGCCGAACGGCAAGGCCAGCGAGCTGATGAAGATCAAGGTGCGCAAGCTGATCACCCGGCGCACCGTCAGCGTACCGCTGGGCACCAGCGTGCAGGAGGCGGCGCAGGTGATGACCGAACATGGGGTCTCCTCGCTGGTGATCCTGGGCCCACCAGCGACCGCTTCCGCGCCGTCCAGCATCCAGATTATGACCGGCATCACCACCGATCGCGACCTGCGCACTCGAGTATTAGCCGAAGGCCTGGCACTGGATACCCCGGTCGACCAGGTGATGTCACCCAACCCGATCACCATTCAGGCCGACGACTCGGTATTCGAGGCGATGCTGTGCATGCTGCGCCATAACATCCATCACCTGCCGGTGATGCATCGCCAGCGCCCGGTTGGGGTGATCAACCTGTCGGACATCATCAAGTACGAATCGCAAAGCAGCCTGTATCTGGTCAACAGCATCTTCAACAAGCAATCGGTGGCCGAACTGCAGGCCCTGCTGCCGGACCTGCGCGCAACCTTCCTGCGCATGGTCAATGAAGAGGCCACCGCGCACATGATCGGCAGCGCCATGTCAGGGATCGGCCGCAGCCTGACCCATCGCCTGCTGGAACTGGCCGAGGAACGGCTGGGACCACCGCCGGTGCCCTACTGCTACATGGTCCTGGGATCCATGGCGCGTGACGAACAGCTGATCGTTACCGACCAGGACAATGCCCTGGTAATCGACAACCGCTTCGACCCGCGAATCCACGACGAATATTTCCTCCAGTTGGCGAGCTTCGTCAGCGACGGTCTGGCTGCCTGCGGCTACAGCTACTGCAAGGGTGGGATCATGGCCAGCAACCCCAAGTGGCGCCAGCCGTTGAGGGTCTGGAGAAGTTATTTCACCCAGTGGATCGAGCAGCCCAACCCGGAAACCCTGCTCAACAGTTCGATCTTCTTCGACCTCGACAGTGTTTACGGCGAGGCCAGCCTGGTGGAAGGCCTCAAGGATCTGATTGCGCAGAAAGCCAGCAGCAACCCGCTGTTTCTCGCCAGCCTGGCACGCAACGCGCTCAACCGCACACCACCCCTGGGCTTCTTTCGCACCTTCGTGATGGAAAAGGACGGTCAGCAGAACAACATCATCAACCTCAAGGGCCGCGGCACCGCGCCTCTGACCGACCTGATCCGGGTACACGCCCTGGCCGTCGGCTCCAAAGCCCAGAACTCGCTGGAGCGCCTGGACGCCATCGCCGCCACCAAACTGTTGACCGAAGACGCCATCACCCAGCTGCGCAATGCCCTGGAGTTCCTCTCGATCGTGCGCATCCGTCATCAGGCCATGGACCTGCTGGAGGGGCGCGAGCCGGATAACTACATAGAACCGGAAAAGGTGTCAGCCAACGAACGACACAACCTCAAGTCGGCCTTCCAGGTGTTGAGCAATGCGCAGCAGTTCCTGCGCTTCCGCTACCCTGGTCAAGCTCAAAGCCGACCACTATGAAGCGTAACGCCCATACGCCAACCCCCGATTGGCCAAGCCTGTTCGCCCAACTGGCGCAAACGGCACGCGATCCACGCCTGGTACGCTTCTACCAAGCCGGCACGGTCAGCGCTGACACGCCCCTGGAGCAGGTGCCCTTGCTCGCGCTGGATGTCGAGACCACCGGCCTGGACAGTCAGCGCGACTCGATCGTCAGTCTCGGCCTGGTGCCCTTCGACCTGCGCCGCATCCGCTGCCGCGAGGCCAGTTACTGGGTGGTCAAACCGATTTGCGAGCTGAGCAGCCAATCGGTCACCTTCCATCACATCACCCATTCGGATATCAGCGAGGCGCCACGACTGGCCACCGTGCTCGACGAGCTGCTCGCCGCCATGGCCGGCAAGATCGTGGTGGTGCATTACCGCAACATAGAACGGGGTTTTCTGGACCAAGCGGTGCGCCACCTGCTGGGTGAAGGGCTGCAATTCCCGGTGATCGACACCATGCAGCTTGAAGCACGGCTGCATCCGCGCCGACGCCGGCCCGGCTGGCTGCGCCGTCTGATCGACAAGCAGCGGCCGGTATCGATCCGGCTGGCCGACAGCCGCCTGCGCTACGGCTTGCCGCTGTACCAGGCACACCATGCCCTGACCGACGCCCTGGCCACCGCCGAACTGCTGCAGGCGCAGGCGGCCAGGCACTATCCACCGACGACGGCGGTGGGCGATCTCTGGAACTAAAAAAACGCGACCGCCATGGGTCGCGTTTCTTTGTAGAACACTGGGGTACACACCTGATCGGCATGCACCCCCGGATACGTCCGTTAACTACCGCGGCTCACTCATCAAACCTTTGACGATGGACACGCAGCCCACCAGCAGCACGATGGTAAACGGCAGACCAGTCGATACCGCCATGGCTTGCAACGCGACCAGGCCGCCCCCAAGCAGCAAGGAAATGGCCACGATTCCCTGCAACACGGCCCAGAACGCCCGCTGCGGAACCGGCGCGTTGACCTTGCCGCCGGCGGTGATGGTGTCGATCACCAGGGAACCGGAGTCCGACGAGGTGACGAAGAACACCACCACCAGCACGATTCCGACAAAGGAGCTGATCTGCGTCAGCGGCAGCTCGCCGAGCATGGCGAACAGTTTCAGTTCCAGCGCCGCATCCTGCACCCCGGTGAAGCCATCGGTGACGAACTGGCCGAGGGCCGTGCCGCCGAACGCGGTCATCCACAGTACCGATACCAGCGACGGTACCAGCAGCACGGCGATCAGGAATTCACGTACGGTACGGCCGCGGCTGACCCGGGCGATGAACATGCCGACGAAGGGCGACCAGCTGATCCACCAGGCCCAGTAAAACGCTGTCCAGCCTTGGCTGAAGTTGGCGTCGTCGCGACCGATCGGATTGGACAGTGCCGGCAAGTTGGTCAGGTAGCTGCCCAGGTTACTGAAGAAGCCGGTCACGATCGCCAGGGTCGGCCCGACTACGATGATGAAGAACAGCAGCAACAGCGCCAGCACCATGTTGATTTCCGACAGGCGCTTGACCCCCTTGTCCAAGCCAGCCAGCACCGACATCAGGGCGATCACGGTGATACCAGCTACCAGCAGAACCTTGCTGGTGTCCGTATTGGGCATGTCGAACAGGAACTCGAGACCGGCCGCTGCCTGTTGCGCACCCAGGCCCAGCGAAGTGGCCAAACCGAACAGGGTCGCGAACACCGCCAGAATATCGATGATATGGCCCGGCCAACCCCACACCCGCTCACCGAGCAGCGGGTAGAAGATCGAGCGGATGCTCAACGGCAATCCCTTGTTGAAGGAGAACAGCGCCAAGGCCAAGGCCACGATGGCGTAGATTGCCCAGGGGTGCAGGCCCCAGTGGAAGATGGTGGCAGCCATACTCAGGCTGGCAGCAGCCTGGGCATCGCCCGCCGCGGCGCCCAGGGGAGCCCAGTCGGTTCGCACGCCATTCTCGACGGTGGTTCCCCCCATGGCCGTGGAGAAATGCGACATGGGTTCGGCGACGCCGTAAAACATCAGGCCGATGCCCATGCCGGCGGCGAACAGCATGGAGAACCAGCCCGTGTAGGAATAATCCGGGGTCGCGTCCCTGCCGCCCAGGCGTACCCTGCCCAACGGCGAAAGGATCAGCCCCAGGCACAGCAGGACGAAAATGTTCGCCGAGCCGAGAAAGAACCAGGCCAGATTGCTGGTCAGCCAGTCGCGAAGCGCAGTGAACAGCGGCTCGACATCGCTGCGCAGGGCGAGCGTAACGACCACGAAAAGCACGATGGTCAGGGCGGAGATAGTGAAAACCTTGCCATGAATGTCGAAAAACTTGCGTTTGATGTTGTCCTGACCGATGACGTAGTCGGTATCGATCAGGTTGGCCGCCCCGGTCGGGGCGGGGATACTCTCCACGGCCGACGCCGTGTTCTTTCCAGGATTAGTCGCCACCTGCTGTTCTCCTTATTCTTGGTTGGCACTTCGAAACACACGCACAACGGACGAACAAGCCCCCTGTTGCAACCGGGCTGGTTCCGCCTGCTAGATGATGCTAGCAGCCAGGTATCAAGCCCAACGTTCAGGGACCGGCATCGACAAGCTTAGAACCGTCAGGCGGCGGGGCGGGCCTTGACAAGCGTTAGTCTGCTGATGCACTGCAGCAAACGCCCGGTGTGGACAGGCCCGCAAGGAGAGGAAAGAAGGGGAACGGAAGCGGCGTGGGTGCGCCGAGCTCGCCGCACGGCAGTGCCGGCGAGCGGAAGGCACGAGGTTAGCGTTTGCGATTGACCGTCAGTGCTGCGCGGATCACGTCTGCACCGATTTGCGCTTCATAGGACTGCCACACCGGCATCATTTTCTCGCGCCAGGCCTGACGCTGCTCCGGCGTGAGTGTGATCAGCTTGCTGCTGCCACTGGCGAGGATGCGGTCACGGTCACGCTGGTTCAGCGCCGCAGCCTCTCGGTTCACCGCCTGGGTCACTTCGAGAATGATGCCCTCGAGTTCCGAGCGCACCGCAAAGGGCATGCTCATCCAGAACTTCGAACTGGTCACCAGCATGTAGTTGAGCACCCCGTGATTGCTCTCGGTGATGAACGGCTGGACCTTGTGCATGTTCTGGCTGGCAATGTTCGACCATGGGTTCTCCGCGCCCTGGACCACGCCAGCCTGGAGCGACTTGTACACCTCGGCGAAAGGCAGCACCACCGGCTTGGCCCCAACCGCGTTGAACTGCGCTTCCAGTACCGCCGAAGGCTGTATGCGAAACGCCAATCCGGCGGCATCTTCGGGCAGATGCAACGCCTTGGTGGCGGAAAGCTGCTTAAGGCCGTTGTTCCAATACGCCAGGCCATAGATGCCGGAGTCGGCCATCGAGCGCAGCAATTCACGGCTCATTTCGCGCTTCTGGAAGCGCTGAACCGCCGCTTCGTCATCGAACAGGAAGGGCAGATCGAAGACCTGCAACTTGTTCGTGTACTTGCCGAACTTGGACAGCGAAGGCGCAAGGATCTGGACGTCGTTATTCAGCAGCGCCTGCATCTCGTCGGCATCGCCAACCAATGTCGAATTCGGATAGACCTCGACCTTGACCTTGCCGCCCAGACGCTCGTGCACCAGCTTCTGAAACAGCAATGCCCCCTTGCCCTTGGGCGTGTCATCGGCCACCACGTGAGCGAACTTGATGACGAACGGCTCGCCTTCGGCCGCCATGACCGAGGCACTCAACCCACACATAACTGCGATCAGCGCAGCGACACAAGACTTGAACATCTACCCCCCAACGGGAAAAGCCCGAAGCGACACCTTGTGGGCACCGTTCGAGTGGTTAGTCGACAACGATAAGGCCTGACTCACGCAGCGGCGTGGTCGGTTCGTTTTTTCAGTTCGAGTTGGCCAGATCATCTCGACTGCGGCGGTCGGCGGCTGGCCTTTATTGGAATGCGGTTGGCGAAAAGCAGAGCGCTAGAGCCTTTACCAACCGAGCGGAAGTCTTCGCGATCACCGGGCGTGGCACAAGGCCAGAAAGTCCAACCAGCTCTCAAAACGACACATTGGTTGAGCGCGCGAATGAGTGCGCGCTCGGCAGGAGTGCTGAAGCATCGGCGCCTCCATACGGACGCCGGCGCAGACCGCGTTAGCGGCGATTGACCGTCAGCGCCGCGCGCATGACGTCGGCGCCGATCTGCGACTCGAAGGATTTCCATACCGGCTGCATCTTGTCTCGCCAGGCCTGGCGCTGCTCGGCGGTTAGCGTAACGAGCGTGCTGCTGCCGCTGGCCAGAATGCGTTCACGCTCGCGCTGGTTGATTGCCGCGGCTTCTGCATTCACGGTCTGTGTCACTTCGAGCAGGATGTTTTCCAGCTCGGAGCGCACCGCAAAAGGAATGCTGGTCCAGAATTTGGAGTTAGTCACCAACATGTAATTGAGCACGCCATGATTGGTTTCGGTGACGTAGCTCCGTTTAACGCCCGCGTTCTGTCCGCGCATGTTGGACCAGGGGCCCTCGGTGCCTTGCACCGTACCGCTTTGCATGGCTTTTGCCACTTCGGCAAACGGTAACCGGATGGTCTTGGCATCCACTGCCGCGAACTGCGCCTCGAGCACCGATGAGGGCTGAATACGGAACGCCAGACCCGCCGCGTCCGCCGGGCTGCGCAATGGCTGGCTGGCCGACAACTGTTTGAGGCCGTTATTCCAATAAGCCAGACCGTAGATCCCACGGTGGGCCATCGAGCGCAGCAGCTCGCGGCTCATCTCGCGCTTCTGGAAGCGCGCCACTGCCGCCTCGTCATCGAACAGAAACGGCAGGTCGAAGACTTCCAGCTTCGGTGAGTACTCGGTGAACTTGGACAGCGAGGGCGCCAGCATCTGCACCTTGTTATCCAGCAGCGCCTGCATCTCATCGGCGTCGCCAACCAGCGTCGAGTTCGGATAGACCTCGACCTCCACCGCGCCAGCGAGCCGCTCGCGAACCAGTTTCTGGAACAGCAAGGCGCCCTTGCCCTTTGGCGTGTCGTCCGCGACCACATGGGCGAACTTGATCACAATGGGCTCCGCGCCGCTGGCCATTGGCGCGAACAACAGGAAAAGCGCCGTACAAGGCGCAACGAAGAATGATTTGAACATTTTGACCCCCACGGGAAATAAGCTCGATGCGGCGCCTCGTGAGCACCGTTCGAGTGGTGTATTGCGGTTCGATATGCGTTCAGCCGGAACCTGTTGTGGCACGCCTGAATGGGTAAAGCGGGGTGACCAGAGCACCGCGACGAATCGCAGGCTGGCCTTTATTGGAATGGCGATGACCGGTCAGTACGGATTGAATCCGCCCAGTCACCGAGCGGCGCAGTTTTGGCCATCAGACGCTCTAGCACAAGGGTTGAAGGTCCGACCAGCTCTCAAAACGGAACATTTCACTCATCGGAAGAAGCGAACTTTCAAATCGCCCGCCACTTCTACAAGCAACATCCCCAGCCATTCCGATCTGCCATGAACGACGTTTCGACCCCACCGCCGCCGAACCCCGATCTGATCGACTGCCTGGTTATCGGCGGGGGGCCGGGCGGACTGACCGCTGCGCTCTATCTGGCGCGCTTTCGCCGCAGCTGCAGGGTGGTCGATGCAGGCTCCAGCCGCGCCTCATGGATACCGCGGTCGCATAACTACCCAGGCTTCCCGCCAGGCATCAACGGCAACGATCTGTTGATTCGTCTGCGTGAACAGGCCCACAGCTACGGCGCAGAGCTTGAGCATGGTCGAGTCGAACACATCGAACCCCACGCCGAAGGCTTCAGCGTGCGCTACGGGGACAAAAGCTGTGTGACCCGACGGATCATTCTGGCCACCGGCATCGAAGATACCTTGCCGGACATGCCGGATGTCGAGCAGGCCATCGGCGAGGGCAAGCTGCGGCTGTGCGCCATCTGCGACGGCTACGAGGTCAACGGCGACAACGTCGCGGTCTACGGCGAGGCGGAATGCGCCATCGGCCATGCGGTGTTTCTACGCACCTTCACTGACCAGGTCACGGTGGTGGTGCATGGCGAGCAGGATGCCTGCGACCAAGCCATCGCCCTGGCCGAGCATTACGACGTGCGCCTGATCAGCGATCGCGTCGAAGCGCTGCGCCCTTGCACAACCGGAATCGAGATGATCACCTGCCGAGGCGACACCTATCATTTCGATATCGTCTACCCCTGTCTGGGCGCGCGCTTCCGTTCGGAACTCGCCCAGCGACTGGATGTGGGTTGCGATGATGACGGCGGCATACGCGTGGACGAGCATATGCAAACCTCGGTGCGCGGGCTTTACGCCATCGGCGACGTGACCCAGGGCCTGAAACAGATGAGTGTCGCCGTTGGTCAGGCCGCACAGGCCGCCACGGCGGTGCACAACAGCCTGGAAGCCAAGCCCTGGGGCGGCTCGGTGGCGACGCGCTGAGTCGCAGTGACGCGATTGCAACAGCTGAGCGGCACTGAGGGTCTAGGCTCAATATACGTCTGTTCGCCCCGGAGCCTGTCATGTCACTCAGCGTATTCGACCTGTTCAAGATCGGTATCGGCCCGTCCAGCTCGCACACGGTGGGACCGATGCGCGCGGCGCTGCGGTTTGCCGAAGGCCTGCGCGAGGACGATCTGCTGAGCGCCACCGAACGCGTCCGAGTCGAGCTGTACGGCTCGCTCGGTGCCACCGGCAAGGGTCATGGCAGCGACAAGGCGGTGATCCTCGGGCTCGAAGGCGAGCTGCCGGAGGCCGTCGATACCGGCAGCATTGCGCAGCGCATGGCGACCATCCGTGAGTCCCACGAACTGCGCTTGCTGGGCGACAAAACCATTCGATTCGAAGTCAGCAACGATCTGCAGTTCATCCGCAAACCGCTGGCCTATCACCCCAACGGCATGATTCTGCGCGCCTTCGATGGCGCCGGATTGCAACTGCGCAGCCGCGAGTATTATTCAGTCGGCGGCGGTTTCGTGGTCGACGAACAGGCAGCCGGCAGCGACCGTATCGTCGAAGATCGCACACCGCTGCCCTACCCGTTCCGTAGCGCCGCCGAGTTACTGGCGCTGAGCGGTGAGCATGATCTGTCGATCAGCGAACTGATGCTTGCCAACGAGGCCGCATGGCGCCCGGAAGCCGAAACCCGTGCCGGCCTGCTGAAGATCTGGCAGGTCATGCAGGATTGCGTCAAGGCCGGTTGCCGCACCGAAGGCGTGATGCCCGGCGGGCTCAAAGTGCAACGGCGCGCGGCAGGCCTGTATCGGCAGCTCAGCGAACATCCGGAAGCCAGCCTGAGCGATTCGCTCAGCGTTCTCGACTGGGTCAACCTCTATGCGCTGGCAGTGAATGAAGAGAATGCAGCCGGTGGTCGCGTGGTCACCGCGCCAACCAATGGTGCGGCCGGAATCATCCCGGCGTTGCTTCATTACTATGTACGTTTCATTCGCGGCGCCAACGAAGATGGGGTCGTGCGATTTCTGCTCACCGCGGCGGCGATCGGCATCCTGTACAAGGAAAACGCGTCGATCTCCGGCGCCGAAGTCGGTTGTCAGGGCGAGGTCGGCGTCGCTTGCTCGATGGGTGCGGGCGCACTCTGCGAAGTGCTGGGCGGCAATCCTCGACAGGTCGAGAATGCCGCCGAAATCGGCATGGAGCACAACCTCGGGCTGACCTGCGACCCGGTCGGCGGGCTGGTGCAGGTGCCCTGTATCGAGCGCAACGCGATGGGTGCGGTCAAGGCCATCAACGCCGCGCGAATGGCACTGCGTGGTAACGGCAGCCACTTCATTTCACTGGACAAGGTGATCCGCACCATGCGCCAGACCGGCGCGGACATGAAGAGCAAATATAAGGAAACCGCCCGTGGAGGCCTGGCGGTCAATATCATTGAGTGCTGAGCCGCCCGGCTCGTCGCAGCGCGACGCAAAATGCGCCAATCGGCAGCGGCAAGTCGTATCATCTGCCCCTTTCGCGACAAATCCGGCGTTCAGAGGAATTCGCCCAGCGGGCCTGCTGTCTTCTTTCCAAGCCGCCAGAACAAAAAATGCGCACCCACATGCCGAGGAATCGATGAACACCAGCTCTGAGCCTTCTACGCCGAAAAACAGCCAAGTGGCCAGAAGCACGCTGGATTACCCGGTGGTTGGAATCGGTGCCTCGGCGGGTGGCCTGAAAGCGCTGCTGACCTTCTTCGAGCAGATGCCGAGCGACTGCGGCATGGCCTTCGTCGTCATCATGCACCTGTCGCCCAAACACGAAAGCAACGCCGACAAGATTCTCCAGAATGTCACCAGGATGCGTGTGCTGCAGGTACAGCAGCCCGTCCCCATCGAGCGCAACCACATTTATGTGATTCCGCCGGCGATGGACCTGTCGATGAGCGACGGCTATCTGCGCCTGCAGAGGCCCACCCGCGAACGCGGGGCTCAGGTCGCCATCGATCTGTTCTTCCGCACACTGGCGGACGTGCACCACACCCACGCCATCGGCATCGTGCTATCCGGCAGCGGCGCCGACGGCTCGGTCGGCCTGGCGCGCATCAAGGAACAAGGCGGCGTGACCCTGGCGCAGAGCCCCGAGGACGCCGAATACGACTCGATGCCGCTCAACGCCATCGAGACCGGCATGGTCGATATCGTGCTGCCGGTGGCGGAAATGCCGCAGCGCCTGGTTGAGTTGGGGCGAAACATGGTGGAGTTGCTGACCCAGCGCCCACCCATCCCGTCGCCCGGCGACGTCGAACAGGACCAGGGCGATCTGGAAAGCGAGCGCGCGCACACTCAGTCCAAGCCCAACGAGCTGGCGTTACGGGAAATCCTCGCGGCGCTTCGCAGCCGGACCGGCCATGACTTCCGGCATTACAAGCAGGCCACCGTGCTGCGCCGCATCGAGCGACGCATGCAGGTCAACGCACTGCGCGACATGCCCAGCTACGCCAAGTACTTGCAAGCTCACCCTGACGAGACGCCGAAGCTACTCACCGACATGCTGATCGGTGTGACCAACTTCTTCCGTGACCGTGAGGCGTTCGAGGCGCTGGAGCGCGACATCGTCCCGGCGCTATTCGAAGAAAAAGCCCAGGCCGAAGATAAGTCGCTGCGCATCTGGTCCGCCGCCTGCTCGACCGGCGAAGAGGCCTACTCGCTGGCCATGCTGTTTTCCGACTATGCGCAGATACGTGACCACCACGACGACGAAGTGCACCTGCAGCTGTTCGCCACCGATATCGACGATCGCTCTCTGGATGCCGCGCGCACCGGCGTCTATCCGGAAGCCATCGTCACTGATGTACCGCCCATGCGCCTGCGCCAGTATTTCGTCAAGGAGCAGAACCACTACCGCATGCAGAAGGAGCTACGCGAGCGCATTCTCTTCGCCCGCCACAACATTCTGCGCGACCCCCCGTTTTCCCGGCTCGATCTGATTTCCTGCCGGAACCTGATGATCTACCTGGACCGGGACATCCAGATCGAAGTGCTGCGCATGTTCCACTTTGCGCTCAATGCCGGTGGCTATCTGTTTCTCGGCAGCTCGGAAACCGCCGATGCCTGCAGCCAATTGTTCGAGCCGGTCGACAAAAAGAACCGTATCTACCGTGCCAAGAATGTCGGATCGGGGTTGCGCCGCGCGCCCACAGCCCCTTTTCACTCGTTGACTGCGACCGGTCCGCTGAGCCAATCCCAGACCAGCCAGCCGCACAGACGCAACCGCAAGTTCTCCTTTGCCGACGTGCACCAACGGGCGCTCGAGCAGTACGCACCGCCCAGTGTGATCGTCAATCACGACGCGGAGATCGTCCACATGTCCGACCGCGCCGGCAACTTCCTGCGTTATGTCGGCGGTGAGCCCTCGCTGAACCTGACCACCTTGGTACACCCGCAGCTGCGCCTGGAGTTGCGCACTGCGTTGTACCAGGCCACTCACACCGGCAAGAGCGTCGAGGCGCGGCGGGTGCGGCTGGAGCGCGACGGCCGGCACTATTACGTGAATATGGTCGTACGGCCGTTCCGCGATAACGAAGCCGGCAGCGAATACATGCTGGTGATCTTCGATGAAGTCGAAGACTGCATGGACGGCAACACGCTGGCAAATCCCACCACCAAGGACAGCGTGCTGACCCAGCTGGAGGCCGAACTGCAGCAGACCAAGGAGCAGCTGCAGGTGACCATGGAGCACTCGGAAACCTCGACCGAAGAGCTGCGTGCCTCCAACGAAGAGCTACAGGCAATCAATGAAGAGCTGCGCTCGGCCACCGAAGAACTGGAAACCAGCAAGGAAGAACTGCAGTCGATCAACGAGGAGCTGACCACGGTCAACTTTGAACTGAAGACCAAGGTCGATGAAACCAGCAAGATCAACGACGACCTGCAGAACCTGATCGCCTCAACGGACATCGCCACCCTGTTCGTCGACCGCACCATGCGCATCAAATGGTTCACCCCGCGCGCGCAGGACATTTTCAACGTGATCGGCAACGACGCCGGGCGCTCGCTGCTGGACATCACCCATCGGCTCGACTATCCGCAGCTGCATCAAGACGCCACCGAGGCCTTCGAATCGCTGCACCTGGTCGAACGTGAGATCAGCAACCTCGACCGCAGCCACTGGTATCTGGCCCGCGTGCTGCCCTACCGAACCCTGGACGACCGCATTCAGGGCGCCGTGCTGACCTTCATCGACATCACCGACCGCCGCCGGGCCGAAGAGCAGGTGCGCGCTGGCGAAGCCCATATGAAGCAACTGGCGCAGAGCACCAAGGGCTACGCCATCATCACCCTGGACTGCGACGGCCTCATCACTACCTGGAACCGCGGCGCCGAATACATCTTCGGCTATGCCGAGAATGAGGTCTTGGGTCAGAACATCCAACTGATCTATACGGAGGCGGATCGGTCGCTCGGAGTACCGGAAGCCGAACGTCAGCGCGCCCTGGAGCAGGGTCAGGCTGCCGACGAACGATGGCATGTTCGCCAGGATGGTACGCAGTGCTTCTTTAGTGGCCTGGTCAATCCGTTGATGGACAATTACGGCAGGGTAGCCGGTTTCGCCAAGATTGCGCGCGACATCACCGACGACCGACAGCGCAGCAACGATCAACAGAACGAACTGGAGAGCGTCCAGGCAGCCAACCAGCAGAAGGATCAGTTCTTCGCGGTGCTCTCTCACGAGCTCAAGCACCCGCTGAACCTCATCCAGCTCAATGCCGACCTGATTGCTCGCTCCCAAGCCGCGAAAAACACGCCATCTCTGCAGAAAGCCACCCAGGCGATTCAGAACGCGGTGCGCAGCCAGTCGCGAATCATCGACGATCTGATGGACGTTTCGCGCATCCGCACCGGCAAGCTCAAGCTCAACTTCGTCACGCTGTCCTATCAGGAGCTGCTCAAGGGCATCGAGGCGGTGTTCGGCCCGCTGGCTCAGGCCGAAGGTGTCAGCTTCGAAACCTTCAAGCCGGAGCAACCGGTTTTCATTCATGCCGACCCAACGCGCCTGGAGCAGATCATCTGGAACCTGTTGAACAACGCCTGGAAGTTCACCAAGGGCGGCGACCGCATCTGCATGCAGCTCGAACGCGACGGCGATCTGGCCCGCCTGGACGTCATCGATACCGGGGAAGGGATCACTGCGGATTTCCTGCCCAAGGTCTTCGACATGTTCGGCCAGGCGGAGATGCAGCATGCTCAGCGCTCCAAGCACGGCCTGGGGATCGGCCTGGCGCTGGTCAAACAGCTGGTGGAAGCGCACGGCGGGCGTATCGAGGCGTTTTCCGAAGGGTTGGGCCGTGGCGCACGCTTCAGCATTTGGCTGCCGATGCACCTGCAGACCGAACTTGAACTCAGCGGGCTGGCGTCGCATGAGCTCAACGGCGGCCTGCTCGGCATCCGAATTCTGCTGGTCGACGACTCACCGGACATTCTCGATACCATGCGCGAGTTGCTGGAAAGCGAAGGCGCCAATGTCACCATCGCCGACAGCGGCGCCCAGGGTATAGAACTCGCGGAGCAGTCGCGCTTCGACGTGATCGTGTCCGATATCGGCATGCCGGTCATCGACGGCCACAAGATGATGAGCGAAATACGACGCGGCACCACCAATGCCCAAACCCCGAGCATTGCGCTCACCGGCTACGGCACCCTGCGCGATGTGGAGAAGGCCAAAAGCGCGGGCTTCACCCTGCACCTGCGCAAGCCGATCGATCTGCAGGCGCTGATCGACGCGGTGCTGCAGGCGGTGCACTGAGCCGAGGCCTGCCGCGCTAGGCTGGCCGAGGTTGCGTCTGCTGGCTGATTTTGGAGCCAATCCAAGAAAGGTCGCCCTTGCGCGGCCCGCACTCTCTTACGGAGCCCGTCCCGGATAACCGTAGGATGGGTCGGGCCGCGCAGGTGCAACCCATCAGGCCGAGAGGAAGGGCGTGCACGAACTTTCCCGCATGCACCGCTCGCTTCAGCCCTCCTTACCGATCCCGTAGTCGCGCAGTTTGTTGGCGATGGTGGTGTGCGAAACGCCCAGGCGCTTGCCCAGCAGGCGGCTGCTCGGATGCTGCTGGTAAAGCGCCTCCAGCACCGCCTTCTCGAAGCGCCCGACGATGCTGTTCAGGCCACCCTCCAGGGAGAATTCGCCCAACGGCTGCGGCGCGCCGTAGTCCGGCAGGCGAATGTGCTCGGGCTTGATCATCCCGCCCTCGCAGAGCGAAACCGCCTGAAACAGGGTGTTCTCCAACTGCCGCACATTGCCCGGCCAGTGATAGGCGGCCAGCCGCTCCAGCGCCTGCACTGACAGGCTCGGCAAGGCGCAACCGATCTGCCGGCTGGCCTGGTCGATAAAGTGCAGTGCCAGCGGCTCCAGCCCGTCCAGGCATTCACGCAGCGGCGGGATATGCAGGGACAGCACATTGAGTCGGTGGTACAGGTCCTGGCGAAATTCGCCTTTAGCACAGAGTTCGGACAGATCCAGCTGCGTCGCGCAGATCACCCGCACGTCCAGATAGACCTCCTCATCGCTGCCGACCCGGCGGAAACAGCCGTCCTGCAGAAAGCGCACAAGCTTGGCCTGCAAGCGTGTGCTCATCTCGCCGACGCCATCGAGGAACAGCGTGCCGCCGGCGGTCAGCTCCAGCAGGCCGAGCTTGCCTTCCGGGCGCGCGCCCTCGAATGCGCCCGGGCCGTAGCCGAACAACTCAGTTTCGGCCATGGATTCCGGCAAACCAGCGCAATTGAGCGCCATGAACGGTGATTGCCCGCGCGGGCTGGACAGGTGGCAGGCGCGCGCCAGCAGCTCCTTGCCGGTGCCGGTTTCGCCCTCGATCAGCAACGGCGCGTCCAGCGGGGCCATGCGGCGCGCTTCACGGACCACCGCGGCCATCACTTTCGAACTCTGGAAGATGCTGTCGAAACCGCGCAGCTCCTGCTTGCGCACGTTGTAGATGCGCTCGCCGACACGATCGGCGCGATGCAGCGTCAACACTGCGCCAGCCAACGCCTCACTGTCGTCGTGTTCCGATTGGAGCGGGGCGATGTCGGCGAGGAAAACGTCACCTTTGATGGTCACCCGCAGCCCATTGATCCGCGCCTTGTTCGCCCGCACCAACTCCGGCAAGTCGAAATCCTCGGCGTAGCGCGACAGGCTCATGCCCGGCACTTCATCCACCCGCACACCGAGCAACTGCGCCGCGGCACGGTTGGCGGCAACGATGGCCCCCGTCATGTCGATCGACAGCACCGGAAACTCCAGCGCACCGAGCAGTGCATTGAGTTCCAGCGAATGCCGCTCGCTGGGCATCAGCCCGACCTTGCGTACCTCGAACACGCCCTGCAGAGCCTCTATCTTGGGGCGCAGGGCCTGCAGTTGCAGGTTCATCAGATTGGGGCAATGCAGGTAAACGGCATTGCCATGCTCGCCGCCAACTTCGCCGCGCGCGACGTTGATGCCGTAGTCCACCAGCAGCTCGAGCATGTCCCGGAGGATGCCGATGCGGTTCTGGCAGAGAATCCTGATGCGCATGCGAGAAAGCCTCTGTTGTCGTTGGTAGCGCCGGCGATTTTTATCGCTTGCCGTTGATTATCGTCAAGATTATTTGACAGCAGCGGCACCGATCAAGTCGATCATCACGCCAACCCGCCTGCTCGTAAGCTTTTCTTTACGAAACAATGCATATCTCTTCGCGAAGAACCGTCCGAAACACTTCCCAGCGCATCTACAGCGCGTTCAGATGAGGCATCTATAACAACAAGATTTACGCGGCCATCCCGCTCAGGAGGTCAGATGAAAGCTACGAAATACGTCGCCCGCGAACCGGATGCGCACGGCCAGATTCGGTATCCGGACGCCGAACACGCGGTCTGGCAGACGCTGATCGAACGCCAGTTGAAGCTACTCGACGGTCGCGCTTGCCAGGAGTATCTGGACGGTATCGAACAGCTGGCCCTGCCCCGCGACCGCATCCCGCAACTGGACGAGATCAACCGCGTGCTGCAGTCCACCACCGGCTGGCAGGTGGCGCGAGTGCCGGCGCTGATTCCCTTCCAGACCTTTTTCGAACTACTGGCCAGCAAGCGATTTCCGGTCGCCACCTTCATCCGTACCCCGGAGGAACTGGATTATCTGCAGGAGCCGGACATCTTCCACGAGATCTTTGGCCACTGCCCGTTGCTGACCAACCCCTGGTTCGCCGAATTCACCCACACCTACGGCCAGCTCGGCCTCAAGGCCAGCAAGGAAGAACGCGTCTACCTGGCGCGGCTGTACTGGATGACCATCGAGTTCGGCCTGGTAGACACGCCGGCCGGGCGCCGCATCTATGGCGGCGGCATCCTCTCCTCACCGAAGGAGACGCTTTACTGCCTCTCGGACGCGCCAGAGCATCAGCCCTTCGATGTGGTCGAAGCGATGCGCACGCCGTATCGCATCGATATCCTGCAGCCGGTGTACTTCGCCCTGCCGGAACTCAAGCGACTGTTCGACGTCGCTCATGAAGACATCATGGCCCACGTCCGCACCGCCATGCAGTTGGGCCTGCACCAGCCGAAATTCCCGCCGAAAGCGGCGTAGGGTGGAAAACTGCGAAGCATTTTCCACGCGTTGATTTCGGCCACAACGACGTCTCGCGGCGATGCCGGTCGTTTCGGCCGATTGGTGGATGAGCCCTCGGCAACGTGGCGGACCGAACCCGACGCGTGGACAAGCCTGCGGCGTTGTCCACCCTACGCTGCTTAACTCTCATGACTCTCATCACAAGGACCCAACCATGACCGCTCTCACCCAAGCCCACTGCGAAGCCTGCCGCGCCGACGCACCCAAGGTCTCCGACGACGAACTGGCCGAACTGATCAAGCAGATCCCGGACTGGAACATTGAGACCCGCGACGGCCACATGGAGCTGGAGAAGGTCTTCGCGTTCAAGAACTTCCGCCACGCCCTGGCCTTCACCAATGCCGTCGGCGAAATAGCCGAAGCCGAAGGCCACCACCCCGGCCTGCTCACCGAATGGGGCAAGGTCACCGTGACCTGGTGGAGCCACTCGATCAAGGGCCTGCACCGCAACGACTTCATCATGGCCGCGCGCACCGATGAGGTGGCCAAGACTGCCGAGGGCCGCAAGTGAAGCATTTCGCTGATGTCGTACGGGTTCCCGGCGACCCAATTCTCGGTCTGCTGGACGCTTATCGCGCCGACCCCAATCCGGCCAAGCTCGACCTCGGTGTCGGCGTCTACAAGGATGCGCTGGGCCTGACGCCGATTCCCAAGGCGGTGAAGTTGGCCGAACAGCGGTTGATCGACAGCGAGCAGACCAAAAGCTATATCGGCGGTCATGGCGATCCGCTGTTCGGTGAGCAATTACTGAAGATGGTGCTCGGTGAGGGCTCGCCAGCCCTGATCGAAAACCGAGCTGGCTGCACCCAGACACCCGGCGGCACCGGCGCCCTGCGGCTGGTGGGCGACTTCATCGCCAAGTGCCTGCCGAGCCGCGGCCTCTGGCTCAGCGACCCGACCTGGCCTATCCACGAAACCCTGTTCGCCGCTGCCCGCTTGAAGGCCGAGCATTACCCCTATGTCGACGCGCAGAACCGCCTCGACGTACCCGCGATGCTCGAAGCGCTGCAGCGGATCCCCAGCGGCGACGTGGTGCTGCTGCACGCCTGCTGCCACAACCCCACCGGCTACGACCTGAGCCGGGACGAGTGGCACCAGGTGCTGGAGATCGTTCGTCGGCGCGAACTGCTGCCGCTGTTCGACTTCGCCTACCAGGGCTTTGGCGACGGTATCGATGAAGACGCCTGGGCGGTTCGTCTGTTCGTCGAGGCGCTGCCGGAAGTGCTGATCACCAGCTCCTGCTCGAAGAACTTCGGCCTGTACCGCGAACGCACCGGTGCACTGATTGTGGTGGCCGCCAATGGCGAATCGCTGCTCGACGTGCGCAGCCAGTTCGCTTCGGTGGCACGCAACCTCTGGTCCACGCCCCCGTCACATGGCGCGGCCGTGGTCGCGACGATCCTGGCCAACCCTGAACTGCGTCAGCTCTGGCAGCAGGAAGTCGCCGCCAAGCGTGAACGGATCGCCGGCTTGCGCAAGGGCCTGGTCGAAGCCCTCGCACCGCATGGTTTGGCCGAGCGCTTCGCGCATATTACACAGCAACGCGGCATGTTCTCTTATACCGGCCTGACCGCCGAGCAGGTGCTGCGCCTGCGCCGCGAGAATTCGGTGTATCTGGTGGAAAGCGGCCGCGCCAACATTGCCGGGCTGGATGCCGCGCGGCTGGATCAGCTGGCGGCGGCGATCGCACGCGTCACGGCATAAGCACTCCCCGTGAAGGGCATCGGGCCGGCAACCATGCTGGCCTTTTTTTGCCATGGATGCCCTACACCGTCGTTATGCGCAGGCCGGACATGACATGTCACGACCGGGCGCGCTGCGCATCTCGAACGCACCGGGGCCAAGCCTGCAACCGGGCCCCAGGCCATCTTTCCGATGATTGCCGCTCCACATCGATAGCTCAGGCGGAACTCGACTGACCGCGCCAGGCCGCAGCATTTAGCCATCACATCTTGAATTTCTAACTCAATATGACGCTTGGTCAATCTTGCGGAATGCGCAGCCTGGTGACGAATGGACTTCAGCCGCGGCCGGCCCGGCCGCTATCTTCAGCAACAGGTTTCGAGCGAGCTCGCCCATGATTCAACGCAGCACTGACGGCAACCCTGCCCCAAGCGAATATGCCTGCCATGCGGCCAGCGAACATGGCGCCTGTCCCAGCTGCGCCAATGGCGAACGCCTGGGCTTTCGTTTCAGTTATGCCTATCAGCCGATCGTGGATCTAGGCAAACGCGAGATTTTCGCTCATGAAGCATTGGTCCGTGGCCCTGAGGGCGAGCCCGCACCGAGCGTGCTGTCGCAGGTCAACGAGGACAACCGCTTCCGCTTCGACCAGGCCGGCCGGGTCAAGGCGATCAAGACCGCCGCCAAGCTCGACATGCAAAGCAGGCTGTCGATCAACTTCATGCCCAACGCCATCTACCGGCCAGAGCTGTGCATTCGCTCGACGCTGGAAGCAGCCCGCGCGCATGACTTTCCGGTCGAGCGGATCATTTTCGAGACCGTCGAAGGCGAGCGCATCAGCGATGCCAAGTGGCTGGCCGAAGTACTGCGCGAATACCAGCGCATCGGATTTCTCACCGCCATCGATGATTTCGGTGCCGGCTTTGCCGGTCTCAACCTGCTTGCCGACTTCCAGCCGGACATCATCAAGCTGGACATGGACCTGATACGCGGCATCGACCAGAGCCGCCCCCGCCAGGCCATCGTCAGGGCAACGGTTGCGATGTGCCAGGAGCTGAACATCCAGGTGATCGGCGAAGGCGTGGAAACGCTGGATGAATGCAGCGCCCTGCATGATCTGGGTATCAGCCTGATGCAGGGCTATCTGTTCAGCAAACCGCTGTTCGAAGCCTGCAGCCAGGCCGATATCCTGGTATGGCCGAACGGCCTGCCGTGCTGAAGTCCTTCAAACGGCATTCATTAGTTTGAGCAATGCCCGAGCGGCCTCTTCCGAGGACGCCGGGTTCTGCCCAGTGACCAGCAGGCCGTCTACCTGCACGTAGGATGACCAGTCCGGCCCTTTGCTGTAGTCGCCACCGATCTCCTTGAGCTTCTCCTCCAACAGGAAGGGCACCACGTCGGTGAGCTGCACGCCTGCTTCCTCGGTGTTGGTGAAACCGGTCACCTGCTTGCCCTTTACCAGGTATTCGCCGTCCTCGCCGCGCACCTCGATCAGCGCCGCCGGCGCATGACAGACCGCCCCCACTGGCTTGCCCGCCTTGATGAAGGATTCGATCAGTGAGATCGAGGTGGGATTGCCGGACAGGTCCCACAGCGGTCCGTGGCCACCGGGATAGAACACCGCATCGAAATCCTCAGACGACACCTCGTCCAGCGTGCGGGTGTTGGCCAGCAGGGCCTGGGACTCGGCATCGTTCTTGAAGCGTTGGGTCATCTCGGTCTGGGCATCCGGCGCATCGCTTTTCGGATCCAGCGGCGGCTGCCCGCCCTTGGGTGAGGCCAGGACGATCTCGGCGCCGGCGTCCTTGAACACGTAGTAAGGCGCGGCGAATTCTTCTAGCCAGAAGCCGGTGGGTTTGCCGGTGTTGCCGAGCTTGTCGTGGGAGGTGAGCACGATGAGGATTTTCATGGGGGTCTCCTGTGGTCGGGTGGCCCGAGATTGGCGGGGCCTTGGTTTATCTGGACCGTGGGAGTAGGAAATGGGTCAACGGGTGGGCGTGGCGCCGAGGCCGCGGTCGCCCGCTGCCACGAACTCGGCACCGTGACGAGCCGTAATGCCGGGCTACGACGAGACTGTTGCAAGTTCGAGAGCCCTGCACAGTGCGCTGTTATAGGAGTGGCCTTGGCTGCGAAGATTTAGTGGGCTGGAGTCATCTGGTTTAAACCTGTTGGCCGGGATGGCTGGGGCATTGGTTTCGCCCTGCTGGGCGACTCACTTTTTCCAAACGCGGAAAAAGTAAGCAAAAACGCTTGCCCCTGCATCCGGGTCTCGCTGCGCTCGACTTCCCTCATTC
>NZ_JYHV01000032.1 GCF_000952685.1 Stutzerimonas stutzeri
GTACACGACTCTGCTTGAGCTTCAGCTGGCCATCAATGTCGACCTGTTTCAGCAAGATCTGCCGGCTATAGCGCAGCAGTTCGTCATCGCTCAGCATGTCGCTCTCCTCGATGATAGTCATGGCCGTTGACCCAGACTGATGCGTCCGTGGCCGCCAAGATCCTTGCGACTCTGGATATCGACGAATCCACTTTCGGCGAACAGCCCACGCACTGCCGACGCCTGATCGTAGCCGTGCTCCAACAGCAGCCAACCCTGACAGAGCAGATGGCTCGGCGCGCTCGCGATGATCTGACGAATATCGTCCAGACCGTCATCTCCAGCCACCAAGGCGCTGCTCGGCTCGAAGCGCAGGTCCCCCTTCTGAAGATGCGGATCATGCGCCGGGATATAGGGCGGGTTACTGACAATGAGTGCAAAACGCTGCCCAGCAAGGGCGGAAAACCACCGACTCTCACGGAACTCGGCGTTATCGAGGCGCAAACGCTGGGCATTGCGCGCCGCCAGGTCGACCGCTTCGGTGACGCGATCGACCCCGGTCACCTGCCAAGCTGGTCGTTCATGAGCCAGCGCCAGGGCGATCGCCCCAGTCCCGGTACCTAGATCCAGTATGTCGGCCGGGGTCGGCGGCAATAGCTGCAATGCGGTTTCGACCAGCAGTTCGGTGTCCGGCCTGGGGATCAAGGTATGGGGAGCGACCTCGAGCTCTAGGCTCCAGAAGCCCTGGCGCCCCAGAATGTAGGCCACAGGTTCACCGCGACGACGACGCGCCAGATCAGCGACGAAACGCGCTTCGCTTTCGGCCGGCACTTCTCGCTCGGGCCAGGTACGCAGATAGCTGGCTGGCTTGCCCAGCGCCGCAGCCAGCAGCCATTCGGCATCAAGCTTGCCGGATGGTGAATCCGGCAGAACTGCAGCACGAAGCAATGATTCGATGGTGGCCATTATGGCGCTTCCGTAGGAGCCGGATGGCCGATGCGGCATGCCGGGTTCAAGTCAGTATCGTCAGCGGGTTGCGATCAATCACCCAGCGCCGCCAGCTGGTCCGCCTGGTATTCCTGCAACAACGGCTCGATCACTTGCTCAACCGCGCCGCCAATGACTTCATTGAGCGAATACAGCGTCAGGTTGATGCGGTGATCGGTCACCCGCCCCTGCGGAAAGTTGTAGGTACGGATACGTTCGGAGCGATCGCCCGAGCCGACCAGCAGCTTGCGCGTATCGGAGATTTCCTTGTGCGCGGCACTGTCTTGCACATCCTGCAGTTTGGCTGCCAGCCACGCCATGGCGCGGGCGCGATTCTTGTGCTGCGAACGCTCTTCCTGGCATTCAACCACGATGCCGCTGGGCATGTGCGTAATGCGCACCGCCGAATCGGTCTTGTTGATGTGCTGACCACCGGCGCCGGATGCTCGGTAGGTATCGACGCGCAGATCGGCCGGATTGATCTCGATGGCGATCTGCTCGTCCGGCTCCGGCAGTACCGCAACGGTGCAGGCCGAGGTGTGAATGCGCCCCTGGGATTCGGTTTCCGGGACGCGCTGTACGCGATGCGCGCCGGATTCGAATTTGAGCTTGGCGAACACATTGTCGCCTTCGATGCGCGAGATGACTTCTTTATAGCCGCCGTGCTCGCCAGGGCTTTCGGACAGGATCTCGACACGCCATCCCTGCCGTTCGGCATAGCGCGAATACATCCGGAACAGGTCACCGGAGAAAATCGCCGCCTCGTCGCCGCCGGTACCGGCGCGGATCTCCAGAAAGACGTTGCGGCCGTCCTTCGGATCTTTCGGCAGCAGCATGCGCTGCAACCGGGCTTCGATCTCTTCGAGCTTTGCGCGGGCTTCAGTAACCTCTTCCTCGGCCATTTCACGAACGTCCGGGTCGTTGTCCTTGAGCAAGGCCTGCGCGCCTTCGAGATCGGATTGCATCTTGAGGAATTCGCGGTAGGTGGCGATGACCGGTTCAACCTCGGCGTATTCGCGCGAGTAGGCGCGAAAGCGCGTTTGATCGCTGATCACTTCCGCGTCGCCAAGCAACGCCGTCAGCTCTTCGAAGCGGTCCTGCAGAATGTCGAGTTTGTTGAGCAGCGACGCTTTCATGATTTGTCCGTGCTGTCCTGCAAGGCGAAGAGCTCCTGCACGATGTTCAGAGCCTCTCCACGCCCTTCGGCAGAAAGTTTTTTCAGCTGAACGCTGGGCGCGTGCAGCAGCTTGTTGGTCAGCCCACGAGCCAGTTGAGCCAGCGCATCCTCGGGCGTGACGCCATTGGCCAGCAACCGCTGAGCCTTGAGCATCTCTTCGTCGCGAATGCGTTCGGCGTGCTGTCGGTAGGCCTTGAGCACATCCACGGCCGCCAACTCACGCAGCCGCGCCATGAAGTCATCGGTACCGGCCGCGACCAGCTCCTCGGCGGCCTGGGCCGCACCCTGGCGACTCTTGAGGTTTTCCGCAACCACCTCGTGTAGATCGTCGACCGTATAGAGGTAGACATCGTCCAGTTCACCGACCTGCGCTTCTATGTCGCGGGGAACCGCAATATCAACCATGAACATCGGCTTGTGCTTGCGCTTCTTCAGCGCCTGTTCCACGGCGCCTTTGCCGAGGATCGGCAACTGACTGGCGGTGGAGCTGATGACGATGTCGCTGTTGTAAAGCTCATGGGGGATATCGGCAAGAAGGATCGCATGGGCGCCGAATTGCTCGGCCAGAATACTGGCACGTTCGAGTGTGCGGTTGGCGACCACGATGCGCTTGACGCCCTGCTCGTGCAGGTGGCGAGCGACCAACGTGATGGTTTCACCTGCGCCGATCAGCAATGCCTGACTGCGATGCAGGTTGGCAAAGATCTGCTTCGCCAGGCTGACGGCCGCAAAGGCTACCGAGACGGGGTTTTCGCCGATGGCGGTATCGGTCCGCACGGTCTTGGCGGTGCTGAAGGTCGCCTGAAACAGACGTCCCAGTAGCGGGCCGACGCTACCGGCTTCGCGCGCAACTGCGTAGGCGGACTTCATCTGTCCGAGAATCTGCGGTTCACCGAGCACCATCGAATCCAGCCCGGAGGCGACACGCATCATGTGCCGCACAGCCTGATCGCCGGTATGAACGTAGGCACAGGCTTTGAGGTCCTCGAGACTCAGGCGGTGATAATTAGCCAGCCACGCCAGCACCGCCTCGGCTTCGATCTGGTCCTGCTCGAGATACAGCTCACTACGATTGCAGGTCGACAGAATGGCCGCCTCGCGCGTTGGCGTGACACGGCACAACTGCTGCAACGCCTCGACCATCTGTTCGGGCGTGAACGCAACACGCTCGCGCACATCCACCGATGCGGTCTTGTGATTGATGCCAAGGGCGATGAAAGCCATGCAGGGTCGCTGATTCGAAAAACGGAGCGCGCGATTCTCCTACTTCGCCTGCTTCAGAACAACCGTTGCCCATCATTGTCTCTACCAGATCGAGCCGCCCGATTCGCCCGACGAGCCAGCCCATGTGCTTGCCTGGCGGCTTGTGTCATCATGCCGCGACCGCAGACCAGCCTTATATTCCCTATGAAAAAACTCCTCGCCATCAGCGCCGTCCTGCTTCTCGGTGGCTGTCAAAGCTTCACGCAGAGCACCTCCGACAGCGGCCCGCCGATCGAGGAGACCACGCCGCAAGCAACAGAAACCAGCCCGAGTGAATATGGTTCGTTCAGCAGCGACACGCTGTACGCATTGCTGGTCGCCGAACTCGCCGGGCAGCGCAATCGCTTCGATATCGCACTGGGCAACTATGTCCAGCAGGCCAACGCGACCCAGGACCCCGGGGTAGCCGAGCGCGGTTTCCGTATCGCCGAATACCTCGGCGCCGATCAGGCGGCGTTGGACACGGCGATGATCTGGGCGACCAACGCACCGGATAATCTCGACGCCCAGCGTGCCGCAGCGGTGCAGCTGGCCCGTGCTGGGCGCTACGAGGAATCGCTGAAATTCATGGAGAAAGTGCTGCAGGGCCAAGGCGATACGCACTTCGACTTCCTTGCCCTGTCAGCCGCCGAAACCGACCCGGATACCCGCACCGGCCTGCTCAAGAGCTTCGACCAGTTACTGGCCAAACACCCTGATAATCCCCAACTGAAATTCGGCAAGGCCGTGCTACTGCAACAGGACGGGCGCCCTGAAGAAGCACTCGCATTGCTCGAAGAGCAACCGGCCAAGGAACAGGAGATCCCTTCGATCCTGCTCCAGGCTCGACTGCTGCAGATGCTTGAACGTGGCAAGGAAGCACTGCCGCTGCTGGAGAAAGGCCTTCGTCAGCACCCCGAAGACAAGCGCCTGCGCCTGACCTATGCACGCCTGCTGGTCGAGCAGGACCGCCTTGACGAAGCCATGGGCGAATTCGCCACGCTGGTCCAACAAAATCCCGGCGACGACGATCTGCGTTTCTCGATGGCTCTGGTGTGCCTCGAAGCGCAAGCCTGGCGCGAGGCGATCGTTTACCTGGAAGAGCTGATCGAGCGCGGCAGCCACCTCGATGCAGCCAATTTCAACCTCGGACGAGCCTATCAGGAGCTGGACAAACCGGAGCAGGCGCTGAACGCGTTCGCCAAGGTCGGGCCCGGTAATGAGTACTTGCCGGCGAAACTCATGCAGGCGGAGCTACTGTTTACCCTCGGCCGTAATCAGGAGGCATCACGTCTGCTGGCCAGCGCCCGGGAAGAGCAGCCCGACTACGCGATTCAACTTTACCTGATCGAAATAGAAGCGCTTTCCGGACAACAGCAAGTCAAAGAAGCCTGGGAGCTGGTCGAACAGGCGCTGGAGCAGTTTCCCGACGACCTCAACCTGCTCTACACCCGAGCCATGATCGCCGAGAAGCGTGGCGACCTGGCCCAGCTGGAGCGAGATTTGCGCTACATCATCGAGCGCGAACCTGACAACGCCATGGCCATCAACGCACTGGGCTATACGCTCGCCGATCGCACCGATCGATACGACGAAGCCCTTGCGCTCATCGAGCAGGCGCACCGGATCAATCCGGATGACGCCGCCATTCTCGACAGTCTCGGCTGGGTCAATTATCGCCTGGGTAATCTCGACGAAGCCGAAACCCAGTTGCGCAAGGCGCATAAGCGCATGCCGGACCATGAAGTCGCCGCCCACCTCGGCGAGGTGCTCTGGGCGTCCGGCGAGCAGCGGGAGGCCAGGGCGATCTGGGCCGAAGCACTGAAGCAGCAACCGGACAGTCAGGTGCTGCGCGAAACCATCAAACGTCTGACAGGCTCGGAGAAACTCTGACACATGAAGTCGATGCGCAACCTGCTAATTCCTGCATTGATGCTGCTGCTTGCTGGCTGCGCCGGTCTCGGCCCGCAGGAATCCGTTGAGGGCCCTGGCAGTGCCGATGACTGGAAGGCCCACAAAGCTCAGATCAGCGAAATCGATGGCTGGCAGATCAACGGCAAGATTGGCATTCGAGCACCCCAGGACTCGGGCAGCGGCACGCTGTTCTGGCTACAGCGCCAGGATTATTTCGACATCCGGCTGTCCGGTCCGCTGGGCCGCGGCGCCACTCGTCTAACCGGTCGCCCTGACGCCGTCGCGCTGGAAGTTGCAGGCCAGGGCCGCTTCGAAGCCGAGTCACCAGAGGCGCTGGTGGAAAGTCAGCTCGGCTGGCAGCTGCCGGTGTCGAACCTGCTCTGGTGGGTGCGCGGCCTTCCCGCCCCGGACAGCCGCAGCCGGGTCGCGCTGGACGCCAATGGGCGTCTCGCCAATCTGCAACAGGACGGCTGGGACGTGCAGTATCTCGGCTACAGCGAGCAAAGCGGCTTCAGCCTGCCGTCACGTATCAAGCTGGCCGGTCGCGACCTGCAGATTACGCTCGTGATCAAGGACTGGCAGCCGCGCCGGCTCGGCCACTGAATGCGCAGGCTGACCTTGCCGGCACCGGCCAAACTCAACCTGATGCTGCACATACTCGGCCGTCGCGACGACGGCTATCACGACCTGCAGACGCTCTTCCAGTTTCTAGACTACGGCGACGAGCTGAGCTTTACGCCTCGGACTGATGGCCAGATCCGCCTGCATCCCGAGCTACCGGGCGTGGCGCATGACGACAACCTGATCGTACGCGCGGCTCGCCTGTTGCAGACCCACAGCGGGTGCAGCCAGGGAGCCGACATCGAACTGATCAAGCGTCTGCCCATGGGTGGCGGCATCGGGGGCGGCAGTTCCGATGCGGCCACCGCCCTGCTCGGCCTCGATCACCTCTGGCGGACCCATCTTGGCGAAGAACGCCTGGCCGAGATCGGCTTGTCGCTTGGAGCCGATGTGCCGGTCTTCGTCAGGGGCCGAGCGGCCTTCGCCGAAGGGATTGGCGAGCGCCTGCAACCGGTCGAATTGAGCGAACCCTGGTTCCTCGTGATCGCCCCGCAAGTCTCTGTTAGTACAGCGGAAATATTTTCCGACCCAGAGTTGACACGCAATACCCCGGCCATTACAGTTCGCAGCCTTCTTGCAGGGGGCGGTCATAACGACTGTCAGCCGGTGGTCGAGAGGCGTTACCCAGAGGTTCGTAACGCTTTGAGCTTGTTGAACAAATTTGTTCCAGCAAGGATGACCGGCACTGGAGCTTGTGTGTTTGGGAGCTTCCCAAACAAAGGTGAGGCTGATAGAGTTTGCCGCCAACTTCCAGCCGATTTACCAGCTTTCGTAGCACAAGGCCGCAACATTTCGATGCTGCACCGAAGGCTTGCGCAGCTGACGCAGGAAGTGAGTGATTAGAGGTTGTACGCTGTAGGGGCGTCGCCAAGCGGTAAGGCACCAGGTTTTGATCCTGGCATGCGTTGGTTCGAATCCAGCCGCCCCTGCCATAACCTTTCGAGGTTGCTACAGCCAGACGATCGCTTTCAGGGTTACATCTACAGGGGCGTCGCCAAGCGGTAAGGCACCAGGTTTTGATCCTGGCATGCGTTGGTTCGAATCCAGCCGCCCCTGCCAAACATCACGAGAGCTGTTCAAAACGCCTGGCCTTTTGAACAGCTTTTTGTTTCATCGGATCCACCCTCAGGCAGGTACTGCGCGTGTCCAAGATGATGGTCTTCACGGGGAACGCCAACCCCGACCTGGCCCGGCGTGTTGTACGTCAGCTGCACATCCCTCTCGGTGACGCCTACGTCGGTAAATTCTCCGACGGCGAAATCAGTGTCGAGATCAATGAGAACGTTCGTGGTAAGGACGTCTTCCTGATTCAGCCGACCTGTGCCCCCACCAATGACAACCTGATGGAACTGGTCGTGATGGCTGATGCCTTCCGCCGCTCCTCCGCCACCCGCATTACCGCTGTCATTCCCTACTTTGGTTACGCCCGTCAGGATCGCCGTCCGCGCTCCGCACGTGTGCCGATCAGCGCCAAGGTCGTGGCCGACATGCTCGATGTGGTGGGCGTCAACCGCGTCCTCACCGTTGACCTGCATGCCGATCAGATCCAGGGTTTCTTCGATTTGCCCGTGGACAACATCTACGGTTCGCCGGTCCTGGTCGATGACATCCAGGCCCAGCGCTTCGAGAACTTGATGATCGTTTCCCCCGACATTGGTGGTGTAGTGCGTGCTCGCGCCGTCGCCAAGTCGCTGGGTGTGGATCTGGCGATCATCGACAAGCGTCGCCCGAAGGCCAACCAGTCCGAAGTGATGCACATCATCGGTGATATCGAAGGTCGTACCTGCATCCTCGTCGATGACATGGTCGATACCGCTGGCACCCTTTGCCACGCCGCAACTGCCCTGAAAGATCATGGCGCTGCCAAGGTCTTCGCGTATTGCACTCACCCGATTCTGTCCGGTCGCGCCATCGAGAATATCGAAGGCTCTGTCCTCGACGAACTGGTGGTGACCAATACCATTCCGCTGTCCGCAGCGGCGCAAGCTTGTACCCGTATTCGCCAGTTGGACATCGCGCCAATGGTGGCTGAGGCGGTTCGCCGTATCAGCAATGCTGAATCGATCAGCGCGATGTTCCGCTAAGCCGAAAGCCTAGCCCTTCGCGCAGAACGAAAATGTGCCCCGCCCCGTGCGGGGCTTTTTGCCCAACCGCCCGGTAGTGCTGGTCGCAAGCACTTCGGGCGTGTTGTTATCCTGGAGAAACACAATGACTGATTTCACTCTGAATGCCCAAGTGCGTTCCGACCTGGGGAAAGGTGCGAGCCGCCGCCTGCGTCGTAATGCCAACCTCGTTCCGGCCGTCATCTACGGTGGCGACAAAGCCCCGCAGTCCATTAGCCTGCTGCTGAAAGACGTAACCAAGCTGCTCGAAACCGAAGCTTCTTTCAGCCACGTGCTGACCCTGAACGTCGATGGCCAGAACGAGTCTGTTCTGATCAAGGCGCTGCAGCGTCATCCGGCCAAAGGCTTCGTTCTGCACGCTGACTTCGTCCGCGTTGTTGCTGGTCACAAGCTGACCGCTACCGTTCCGCTGCACTTCATCAACCAGGAGTCCTCGGTTGGCGTGAAGCAGCAGGGCGGCGAAATCCTGCACAACATCAACGAAGTGGAAGTTTCCTGCCTGCCGCAGGATCTGCCGGAGTTCATCGAGGTCGACATGGCCAAGGTTGAAGTCGGTCAGGTACTGCACATGACCGACCTCAAGCTGCCGAAAGGCGTTGAGCTGGTCGCCCTGGCACACGGCAGCGACCTGCCGGTTGCCAACGTTCACGCTCCGCGCGTGAGCAAGGAAGACACTCCGAAAGAAGAAGGCGCTGCCGAGTAATCCGCTCGCTAGCATCTGAGGAAGGGCCTCTGTCGTGACTGCCGTCAAACTGATCGTCGGCCTGGGTAATCCAGGCCCTGAATACGACCAGACCCGGCATAACGCAGGGGCCCTTTTCGTTGAGCGTCTGGCCGCCCACAAAGGTGCCAACCTCAGCGTGGATCGCAAGTATTTCGGCCTGGTCGGCAAGTTTCGCCACCAGGACGAAGATGTCCGCCTGTTGATTCCCACCACCTTCATGAACCGCAGCGGCCAGGCGGTGGCGGCACTGGCCGGATTTTTCCGAATTCCTCCCGAGTCCATCCTGGTCGCCCATGATGAACTCGACATGCCCCCAGGCATCGCCAAGCTCAAGCAGGGCGGCGGCCATGGCGGGCACAACGGGCTGCGCGACATCATCGCCAAGCTCGGCAATCAGAACAATTTCTACCGCCTGCGTCTGGGCATCGGTCATCCCGGCCACAGCAGCCTGGTGACCGGCTATGTGCTGGGCCGAGCGCCCCAGGCCGAGCGCGAAAAGCTGGACGCCAGCATCGATTTCGCGCTCGACGTGCTGCCCGAAATTCTGGCGGGTGACTGGACGCGAGCGATGCAGCGCCTGCACAGCCAGAAGGCCTGATCGAACTCGACGCAGGGGTGCAAGACAAAGGCAACGGCGGCGCGGAAGGCCTGCATTACAGCGCATCACGAAGCCGTTTTAACGCAGTTTGGCAACGCCGGTAGCGCATCCGCTGCCAGCCAATACCGAGGCAAAACACCATGGGATTCAATTGCGGCATCGTCGGTCTGCCCAACGTCGGCAAGTCCACCCTGTTCAACGCGCTGACCAAATCCGGTATCGCTGCGGAAAACTTCCCCTTCTGCACCATCGAGCCGAACAGCGGCATCGTACCGATGCCCGATCCGCGTCTGCAGGCCCTGGCTGACATCGTCAAACCCGAGCGCATCCTGCCGACCGCCATGGAATTCGTCGACATCGCCGGCCTCGTCGAAGGCGCTTCGAAAGGTGAAGGTCTGGGCAACAAGTTCCTCGCCAATATTCGCGAGACCGATGCCATCGCTCACGTAGTGCGCTGCTTCGAGGACGAAAACGTGATTCACGTCTCCAACTCGGTCGATCCCAAGCGTGACATCGAGATCATCGAACTCGAACTGATCTTCGCTGACCTCGACAGCTGCGAAAAGCAGCTGCAGCGCGTCACCCGCAACGCCAAGGGCGGCGACAAGGAAGCCGTGGCGCAAAAGGCGTTGCTAGAGAAGCTGATCCCCCACTTCACCGAAGGCAAGCCGGCCCGCACCTTGTTGAAGAAGCTCGGCGACGATGAGATTCAACTGGCCAAGGGCTTCCACCTGCTGACCAGCAAGCCCGTCATGTACATCGCCAACGTTGCCGAGGATGGCTTCGAAAACAACCCGCACCTGGACGTGGTCAATGCCATCGCCGCCGAAGAGGGTGCCGTCGTGGTACCGGTGTGCAACAAGATCGAAGCGGAAATTGCCGAACTGGACGATGGCGAGGAAAAGGACATGTTCCTCGAATCCCTCGGCCTGGAAGAGCCCGGTTTGAATCGTGTGATTCGCGCAGGGTACGAGCTGCTCAACCTGCAAACCTACTTCACTGCTGGCGTGAAGGAAGTGCGTGCCTGGACCGTCAAGGTTGGCGCCACGGCTCCCCAAGGCGCCGGCGTGATCCATACGGACTTCGAGAAAGGCTTCATCCGCGCCGAAGTGATCGCCTACAACGACTTCATCCAATACAAGGGCGAAGCCGGCGCCAAGGAAGCCGGCAAATGGCGCCTGGAAGGCAAGGAATACATCATCAAGGACGGCGACGTGATGCACTTCCGCTTCAACGTCTGATTTAGATCCTGGCGGATCTTGATGAACCCAAACGCTTGAGGAACGCCGTTGGCCGAGCCAAACCAGCCGGCTCGGCGGCTCGGCGCTGCGCCGTGAGCCCCGCGGCGTAACCGAAGAGTTCCGCATCGGCGGCCGCAATGCTTATCGCACAGCAACTGACCGCCACGCCTCCCACCCCGCTCGCTTTCTGATGAATACAGCGAGCCAGTAGATCCTTGCCGGTACCGATTCGCCACGGATCAGCAGCGCAATCGGCGGCCTTGCCAGATCAACATTATCACGATGCTGCCACGATCCGGGATCGATAGACGCCTTGGTTCGATGCCCAGCGGGCTGTGCTCTTCCTTGGCGAAGGCCAGTACATTGTTATTCCTTAACGATCTATAAATGTTCTTAAACAATATTTTTAAGAATATCTCAGCACCCTCTACTATCCGTTCCACGCCTCGCTGGCTACGGCCGTTCGGCCGTCACGAAAGGCTTCACGGAGAACAGAAATGACCGCGACCATTCCCAACATCGAGGGGCAGGACGAAGCCAGCATCCTGCGCGAGATCCACAGCGCCCTGCACGGCCTCAAGTTCGGCTCGGTGGAAATCACTGTGCACAACGGCGAGGTCGTGCAGATCGAGCGCAAGGAGAAATTCCGCCTGCAGCCGAACAACAAGAACACCTGACCATTTCATAACCCCGATTCATCAGCCCGACTGGACCACCGGAGGGCGTGACCATGACGAGCCAAGACCATGAACACGCACCGGTACTGCAGCTATCACCCGCCGCGAATGCGGAGCTGAAAGCCCCGAAACCGAATTCAGTAACAGCCAAAAGCACATTCGATCTGTTTTCAGGAGCTGCACCATGTCCATTCGACGTTTCGCTCTCGCCGCCCTGGCGAGCGTGCTGATTGGCGGCCACGCGCTGGCCGCCGATACCCTGCTCAACGTGTCTTACGACCCGACACGCGAGCTCTATGTGGAATTCAACAAAGCCTTCAACAAGCACTGGCAGGCCCAGGGCCACGAGCCGATCAAGGTTCAGCAGTCCCATGGCGGCTCGGGCAAGCAGGCCCGCGCCGTCATCGATGGTTTGCGAGCCGACGTGGTGACCCTCGCATTGGCTGGCGATATTGATGAGCTGCATCGCCTCGGCAAGCTGATCCCCGCGGACTGGCAGTTCCGCCTGCCGGACGCCAGCACGCCCTACACCTCGACCATTGTGTTTCTTGTGCGCAAGGGCAATCCGAAAGCCATCAAGGACTGGGATGACCTGGTCAAGCCGGGCGTCGAGGTGATTACGCCGAACCCGAAAACCTCGGGCGGTGCGCGCTGGAATTTCCTCGCCGCTTGGGCCTATGCGCAGCAGAAATACGGCACTGAGAAAAAGGCGCAGGAATTCGTCGGCACGCTGTACCGGAACGTGCCGGTACTGGACACCGGCGCCCGCGGCTCGACCGTCACCTTCATCAACAACGGCATCGGCGACGTGCTGCTGGCGTGGGAGAACGAGGCCTTCCTGGCATTGAAGGAACAGGGCGGGGAGAACTTCGAAATCATCGCGCCATCTCTGTCGATCCTCGCTGAACCGCCAGTGGCAGTGGTCGACAAGAACGTCGAGCGCAAGGGCACGCGGGAAGTAGCCGAGGCCTACCTGAACTACCTGTACAGCGAGGAAGGCCAGCATATCGCGGCGAAGAACTTCTACCGGCCGCGCAATGAGAACGTCGCGGCCGAGTTCAAGGATCAGTTCCCGGCGCTGAAGCTGGTCACTATCGACGAGGACTTCGGCGGCTGGAAAATCGCACAGCCGAAGTTCTTCAATGATGGTGGGATCTTCGACCAGATCTATCAGGCGAACTGAAGCTGCTGCGCTTGCTCATACTGCGTTGAAGACCGGCTCGGGCCTGCTCATTTGCAGCTCGTAAACTCCGCGGCCCAGGCCTGTCTTCGCCTTGTCTGAGCTGCGCTCGCGACGCTTCAGCCGAAACATTGCTCCCCGTGAGGCGTCGACGGTGGAAGTAAAAAGCGACTTCCACCCTACGCGGCTCAGCAGAACTCCTCGACAGAACAAGGCCGACCATGTCCCGTCCGACTCCCCCCGTCATACCCGGCTTCGGGCTGACGCTGGGCTACACCCTGGTGTACCTCAGTCTGTTGGTGCTGATTCCCCTGGGTGCGCTGTTTCTCAAGACCACCGAACTCAGCTGGGCACAGTTCATCGCCATCATCAGCGCCCCGCGCGTGCTGGCGGCGCTCAAGCTCAGCTTCGGCACCGCCTTCGCCGCCGCCGTGCTCAACGGCATTATCGGCACGCTGCTGGCCTGGGTGCTGGTGCGCTATCGATTTCCCGGACGCAAGATCATCGAGGCGATGATCGACCTGCCGTTCGCCCTGCCCACCGCGGTGGCCGGCATCGCATTGACCGCGCTGTATGCGCCGAACGGGCCGATCGGTCAGTTCGCCACGCAGCTGGGCTTCAAGATTGCCTACGCCCCGTTGGGCATCACCTTGGCGCTGACTTTCGTCACCCTGCCCTTCGTGGTGCGCACAGTCCAGCCGGTGCTAGCCGACATTCCACGTGAAGTGGAAGAAGCTGCGGCCTGCCTCGGCGCCAAGCCGCTGCAGGTGGTTCGCCATGTGCTGCTGCCGGCGCTGCTGCCCGCCTGGCTGACCGGCTTCGCCCTGGCGTTTGCCCGCGGCGTTGGCGAGTACGGTTCGGTGATCTTCATCGCCGGCAATATGCCGATGAAGACCGAAATCCTCCCGCTGCTGATCATGGTCAAGCTGGACCAGTACGACTACGCCGGCGCCACCGCCATTGGCGTGCTGATGCTGGTGGTGTCGTTCGTCCTGCTGCTGCTCATCAACCTGTTGCAGCGCCGCATTGCGCGTTCGTGAAGAGGCCACCGACATGACTTCCGCTTCCCTAATGGTGACTACGAATAACACCGCCAATGCAACGCGCCGCGGCAGCGCGCTCGGCCGGCGGCTGCTGATCTTTGCCGCCTGGCTGGTCTTCGCGCTCTTCCTCTTGCTGCCCTTGCTGGTCGTCATCAGCGAGGCGTTGAAGCAAGGCTTCGGCACCTTCTTCAGTGCGATATTCGAGCCCGACGCCCTCGCCGCACTCAAGCTGACCTTGCTCGCCGTAGGCATCTCGGTGCCGCTGAACTTGCTGTTCGGCGTCGCCGCCGCCTGGTGCGTGAGCAAATACGAATTTCGTGGCAAGAGCCTGCTGGTCACCCTGATCGACCTACCGTTCTCGGTCTCCCCGGTGATTGCCGGCCTGATCTACGTGCTCCTATTCGGCGCCCAAGGCTACTTCGGCGAATGGCTGAGTGATCGCGACATCCAGATCATCTTCGCCGTGCCCGGCATCGTCCTGGCGACGCTGTTCGTTACCGTGCCTTTCGTTGCCCGGGAGTTGATTCCGCTGATGCAGGAGCAGGGCAGCACCGAAGAGGAAGCCGCGCGGCTGCTCGGCGCCAGCGGCTGGCAGATGTTCTGGCACATCACCCTGCCGAACATCAAATGGGGCCTGATCTACGGCGTGGTGCTCTGTACCGCACGGGCGATGGGCGAGTTCGGCGCGGTGTCGGTGGTCTCCGGGCACATCCGCGGACTCACCAACACGCTGCCGCTGCACGTCGAGATTCTCTACAACGAATACAACCATGTCGCCGCGTTCAGCGTGGCCAGCCTGCTGCTGGGCCTGGCGCTGGTGATCCTGCTGCTCAAGCAGTGGAGCGAGTCGCGCATCGCCCGCCTGCACGCCAACGCCGAGGAATGACCATGTCGATCGAAATCAGCAACATCAACAAGCGCTTCGGCCAGTTCCAGGCATTGAACGCCATCAACCTGCACATCCAGAGCGGCGAGCTGGTCGCCCTGCTCGGCCCGTCCGGCTGCGGCAAGACCACCCTGCTACGCATCATCGCGGGGCTGGAGACGCCGGACAGCGGCAGCATCGTGTTCCACGGCGAGGATGTCTCCAGCCGTGACGTGCGCGACCGCAACGTCGGTTTCGTCTTCCAGCATTACGCGCTGTTCCGCCACATGACGATATTCGACAACGTCGCCTTCGGCCTGCGCATGAAGCCAAAGAAGCAGCGTCCAAGCGACGCGGTGATCGCCGAGAAGGTGCACGAACTGCTCGGCCTGGTGCAGCTCGACTGGCTGGCCGACCGTTACCCCGAGCAGCTCTCCGGTGGCCAGCGCCAGCGCATCGCCCTGGCCCGTGCGCTGGCGGTCGAGCCTAAAGTGCTGCTGCTCGACGAGCCGTTCGGCGCGTTGGACGCCAAAGTGCGCAAGGAACTGCGCCGCTGGCTTGCCCGCCTGCACGAGGACGTGCACCTCACCTCGGTGTTCGTGACCCACGATCAGGAGGAGGCGATGGAGGTCGCCGACCGCATCGTGGTGATGAACAAAGGCGTGATCGAGCAGATCGGCACGCCGGCGGAGGTCTATGCCAATCCGGCCAGCGATTTCGTCTATCACTTTCTCGGCGACGCCAATCGCCTGCAGCTGGACGATCAGCGCAGCGTGCTGTTCCGCCCGCACGAGATTTACCTGAGTTCGTCCGCCGGAGAGGGTTATTACGCAGGCGAGGTTCGGGACGTGCGTCCGCTTGGTGCGCTCACACGAGTAACGCTCAGGGTCGCCAACCAGACCGAGCCGGTCGAGGCCGAAGTGGGTAGAGACCACGCCAGCCTTGTCGACCTGCGCCGTGGCGAAACGCTGTACTTCAAGCCGAGCCAGAACTCATTCGATAGGGCAGCCCTCATGGAAGGAAATGCGTAGGCGGCGATGTCAGCTACGCTAAGTACGCGCATGATCGATCTTCGTGATCGTTCTAAGCGCAACAGTGCGGCAGTGCCTTAACGCCGGATCAAGCAGCTCGGGCGGTGCCATAAAAGGTCGATCAGGTGAGGGGAAGCATACGGCCTGGTTCGTCACGGCCCGACGGGCAGCGCAGCCTTGTTAGCCAGAACTATCTGGTAAGCAGGAACAGACCTCATCGGAGACACATCATGCGCACGATCCTGAAGCCGCTTGCTCTTGCCGTCATTGCGGCAATGTCCTCACAAATATTCGCGGAGCAAAACTCCGCCGACGTTGATCAGTCAGGTATCTCGCTGAAAGCCACTGCCACGCAGACCGGCGGTGTCGACAACACAACCCTGATAACCCAAAGCGGCGTAGCCAACGAAGCGGTTACCTTCCAGCTAGGTGGTTCAGGCGACTCGATCAGCCAGTATCAGCAAGGCAGCTTCAACTACAGTGAAGCACGTCAGCTGGGCAACACCGGGGCGAGCCCCGTCTCTGGCAACTTGATCCTGCAATACCAGGCAGTTGGTTCTGAGAATGTGGCGAACGCCATTCAGACTAATTCCACCGAGAGCGTTATTTCCCAAGACCAACATGGCAGCTCCAATACCGCGCAAGGCACCCAGTCGGATTCCATCGGTACAGGGCTCTACCAACTTCAAGTAGGCGACGGGAACTCTGCGACCGCTAACCAAACGTTCGCCCAGTCGACATCCACCAGCAAGCAGTACGGTTACGACAATGTCAGCAGTACCCGCCAAGACAACACGCTAGATGACACGGCTTATGTCTGGCAGGAGGGCACTGCGAACAATGCGACCGTGAGGCAGGATTACGGCAGCGTCTCCAATGTCGAGATTTATTCCTTTGGAGTCGGTAATTCGGTAACTGTGGAGCAGTACGAGGCCATCGCTTCGAATGCCGAGGTTGAAAGTAATGGCAACTACAACACGGCGATGGTCACCCAATCCGACATCTTGATGAAGGTGTCGAGCGAGCAGAATGGCGATCGCAACCAGCTCATAACGACTCAAGGTGGCCGGCAGAACACCGTTGTTTCTGTTCAAACCGGCAATGACAACGTCATCGGCCTTGCGCAAGCTGGCAGAGACAGCAGTGCTGCCATAGAGCAGTCCGGCAATCGCAACACGGCCAGCGTCTCGCAGACCGCCCCCGGCAACGAATTGCGCGCAGTGACCACCGGAAACAACAACAGCATCGTGACCGTTCAGGTTGGCGTCGTTGAGGTAAACGCGCTGGATCTTGAGCAGAACGGCGACAACAACATCATCCAGGCCTCGCAATACAACGAGGGCAACTACGCGCTTGTCAGCCAAGCCGGTACTGCAAACTTTGCGGACATTTCGCAGCATGGCGCCAGCGATAATCTGAGCGTCCTTCAGAGTGGCACTTCAAATTCGGCGAGCGTAGTGCAGCACTAGGCTTATCGGCCCGCAGTCGCCATGTTGACGGGCCGCCACTGGCTACGTGCCGAGCGCAAAATGGCGATGCCTACCCGCCCTCAAGCAGAGGCATTCAGAGGATCAAAGTCGCCACTTTGAAGACCTACTTGTTAGGCCGACCTCAACCATTTGTCTGACGACCGGCACGAGATCCTTCATCGGCTGGGGAATATTCGCCCCGTTTATGGGGTCGGAACAGGCAGACTTGCCGAAGCCGGAGTAGCAATGAACAGCCTCACCGAACCACCAATACAACATCTCGACGATACTTTTTTCGACCGGGACGCACAGATCGTCGCGCAAGATCTGTTGGGAACCGTGATTCGGCATTGCGTCGATGGGCTCTGGTTGTCGGCACGCATCATCGAGACCGAGGCGTATTACGTCGACGAGAAAGCCAGTCATTCGTCGCTGGGTTACAGCCCATCACGACGGGCGATGTTCATGCCGGCCGGCCATCTGTATCTCTATTATTCGCGCGGCGGGGATTCGCTGAACTTCAGCGTGCAGGGCGACGGCAATGCGGTGTGCATCAAGGCCGGCTACCCCTGGCTCGATTCACTGTCCTGCGAGGAGTCCATCGAGCGCATGCGCAGCAACAGCCCGGCCGCCACCGGAGGCCCCCGCCCGCTCACCCGTCTCTGCTCCGGCCAGACGCTGCTATGCAAGGCGCTGGGCCTGACAGTGACGCAATGGAATGCTCAACGCATGGACCCCGCTCGCCTGCGGGTGGACGATATAGGTGCCCGTCCGGACATTGTCCAGACCACGCGCCTCGGCATCCCAACCGGCCGCGACGAGCATCTGCCGTACCGTTTCGTCGATGCCGGTTTCGCCGCGCACTGCACGCGCAATCCGCTGCGCCGTGGGCAGCTGGAAGGACAGGACTATCATGTGCTGCGCCGCGAACTGCTCGCCAGTTGAGACACCGCTGCACCCTGTCGGAACTTGTCGTGCAACGCCAAGGCGAATTCGCCTGCTCGCAGGTTGCGTAGCGGTACTCGCCTGGCGCCAGTGACGTGCCTGATGCCGACCAGCCTGAAGGTCGACATCAGCAGGCCACGATAGTGGCCTTTTGGGCCTATCCAGACGGCTTAAAGCGTACCGGCCTGCCACTCCGCTTCGCGATTAGCCAAGGCCTGAGCGATGGCATCGACATCGTGGGACTCCAGCGCATCCGGCAGCGGATCCAAGCCTACGCTGGCGAACACCTGGCCATAGGCATTGCGTAGATCGGCATACGCCAGATCGCGGCGCAAGTTCGCTTGCAACAAATTCAATTCGCCCTGAATCAATTCCAGCTCGCCGATCCCTTGAGCTTTGTGGCGATTGCGTAGCTGCTCGGCTATCTGCTGATCCAGTGCCGCCAGTTGCTGGCTCGTGGTGAATTCACGCTGGGCCTCCTGGAAGTTTGCATTGGCCACATAAAGCTGCGCCAGGATAGCCATCGACATCGCCTGTCGGCGCATCGTCACCACGTCCTCGCTGGCCTTGGCCACGTCGATAGCAGCGGGCGCCGAGAGCACATTGAACAGGTTCCAGGTGACTTTCACACCGTAATCGGCCCAGCTCTGATTAACCAGAAACGAGTTGCTGTCATAGTGCCCACCCAGCGAGAACTCCAGGCCAGGCAACATGCGCAGCATCGCCTTGCGCGTTTCTGCCGCACCAATGCGCGCCTGGTAGTCCTGCTCACGCAGCTCAGGCCGGTTGACCAGCGCCTCCTGCTCGAGCACCGTCATGTCCGTCGCCAGCTTCGGCATGGGGTAATCGGCGGCCGCTGGCGCTAACTCGAACTGCGCCCCCATGGGTAGATTGATCAGCGCAGCCAGTTCCGTCTTGGCCAGAGATAAGGCTCGCCGCTGCTGTTCCAACTGACGAGTCGCTTCGATCAGGGAACGCTGGTAGCCGAGTGACTGGACCGGATCGCCAATACGCTGCTCGCTCATGCGCGCACTGTCCTGCCTGGCTTGATCGACGCGTGCCATTTGCTGGTCGATTTGAGCCAGAAGGCGATCGGCGGCCATGGCGCGCCAATATGCCGAACGCACGTCCTGGATGATGGTATGCAGCACTTTTCGCCGACGCTCCTGGACGATCAGACGTTGATCGCCCTGCTGTTTGGCACTGACGTAGCTGACGCCGAAGTCGAGCACGTTCCAGACCATCGTAAGGTCGCCGACCTCACGGTCGCGGTCCTGAGAGGTCGAGGGTTCCAGCGACTGGGTACCGGTGCGAATACTGCGGCTGCTGGATGCGCTGACGTTGTTGCGCCCGGCATAGCCGGCGTTCAGCGCCATGCGTGGCAGCATGTCGAGACGAGACAAGTCGACCTGGCGTTCAGCCATGGCCTCTTCCATGACTTTCAGGCGCGCTTCCAGGTTGTACTTGACCGCGCGAGCCATGGCTTGGTGCAACGTCAAAGGCGCGGTCAGTGGTTCCTGCCCACTGAACATGCTGGCCAGATCAGCCTGGGCACGCTGCTCGCTGGCAGCACGCTCGATCGGCTGACTGGTCACGGCGCATCCCCCCATGGCCGCAGCAAGCACACACACCGCCAGTACCTTGTATTCTTTTTTCATCCGTGGGCCGCCCCCAATCGCGGCTTGTGTTCTTGTAGTCGGTTGATTCAGGCCGCGGGAGCCTTGTCAGCCCATTCACCAAGGGCCTTGGCCAGTTGATCGATGCGCTGCCGCTCGTTGTCATGCAAGGTTTCGAGTTGCTGCCCCAGACTTGGAGCTCCCAGAAAGCCTTTCTCCTCTATCTCTACCCCATCTCTGCCAAAGAGGTCCCCCTCCCCTTGCCGAGGGACCAGGTTGCCGAACGCAGATGACAATGTGCTGTTACCGAACACGCCGCCATCTCCGCCGCCGAACCCCAGGAAGCCGACCCCGGTCCCATCGCTGAATGCCGAGGAACTGAATATCTGTGCCAGATAGCTAGGCGCCAGCGCCTGGTTCTGCAGGAATATGTTACCGATTGGCGGAATTCCCCCGCCCAGACTTGGCGCTTCGAATAACGAAGGCGGTACCAGCGGCGGCATCAGCGCCGGTGGTGGCGGCACCGAGAGGGGTGGCGGCGACGAAACCGACGGGGTGATGACCGGAGCGGACGGCGTCGCGACGCGGAATTCCGGGTCGCCCGCATCCAAACCCGCCCTGATCTGCACGCCAGCCGTGCTGGGGATGCCGGCCAGGGCCAAGTTGGCATCGTTGCCGAGCGTATCGCTGAGGCTGCCGCCGTTGCTTTGAATGGTCGTCGCTACCGCGATGCCGGTCAGGTCGACCTGTCCCGGAGCAACGGTGTAGCTGAAAATCAGGGTATTGCCGCCGGAGCCCGACACATACTCGGCGAATACTGTCCCGCCGGTATCCAGCGTAATGGCGATACGCGGCGTACCACCATTGGCACCAACCACCACCGCGTCGTCGAAGGTAACGGCGAACTCAAGCGTCTGCCCCGCCAGATAGGTCCCATTACTTGGCACCCTTACTGCAGCGACCGCCGGGCCGGTATTATCCAGCGCGTAGGTTTCCCCGCTGAGGCCGGAGGTCAGGTTGTTGCCCGCCTGATCCGTGATGCCGGTCCCTGAGCTATTCAAGTCGAGCCGCAAGGTGCCGTCTCCGGTAATCGACCCGACGGTCACCTCATAGGTCTGCGCATCGATCCGTACGACGGACTGGACGGCCCCCGCGACCGTACCGGTACCGACCAGCGTAAAGTCGGCCGCGTCGACACCGGTCACCGCTTCGTTGAAGTGCAGCGTATAGCGGACGGAGTTGGCGGAGGTTGGCGTCGTATCGACCCGTATCAAACCCGAAGGGGTCGGCGCCGTGGTATCCACCAACACACCGCTGGTTGCGCCTACCGAATTCAAGGTGAGATCGA
>NZ_JYHV01000022.1 GCF_000952685.1 Stutzerimonas stutzeri
TTGCGAAGGGCTGGGATTGTTGGGCAGACCTGCGGTCTGCATTCGCCGCGGGGGCGCGGCTCCTACAAAAGCGTGGTCGGGTTACGGCTTGCGAAGGGTGGGCTGGGATTGTTGGGCAGACCTGCGGTCTGCATTCGCGGCGGGGGCGCGGCTCCTACAGGGCGGCTGAGGTGGATCTTGTGGGAGCCCCGACCTCGGGGCGATTAGCGCTTTGGGAAACAAAAAAGGGTGAGCATAAGCTCACCCTTTCAGATTCAAAGCAAAGACGATCAGTCCTCGCGATAGCGACGCAGCTTGAGCTGCTTGCCGCCGACACGGGTGTCCTTGAGTTTACCGAGCAGGCGCTCGAGGCCCTCTTCCGGCAGTTCGACCAGGCTGAAGCTGTCACGCACCTGAATGCGACCGATGGCTTCGCGGGCGAGACCGCCTTCGTTGAGGATGGCGCCGAGAAGGTTGCGCGCGGCGATGCCATCGCGTGCACCCAGCGGAGTGCGGCAGCGGGCGCGACCTTCGGCCAGAGGAATCGGTGCGCGACGTTCGCGATCACCGCTGCGCTCTGGTCGATCGGAACGCTCAGAGCGCTCACGTGGGCTGCTGGTCGGCACCAGCGGCTGCTCTTTTTCGACTTCAGCCAGGGTCAGCGCCTGGCCGTTGGTGGCTTTGCGCAGCAGCGCAGCGGCCAGGGCGCGGGGGCTGCAGCCGATATCGGCCACGAGTTTGTCGAGCAGTTCGCCATGGCTGGCTTCGGCATCCGCTACCAGCGGCGCGAGGCTGTTGGTGAGCTTCTTGATGCGGGCGTCCAGCACTTGCTGAGCGTTCGGCAGACGCGCCTCGGCAACCTTCTGGTTGGTAACGCGCTCGATGACCTGCAGCATGCGGCGCTCGCGCGGCGTGACCAGCAGCAACGCTCGGCCTTCACGACCGGCACGACCGGTACGACCGATGCGGTGCACGTAGGATTCCGGATCGTAGGGCATGTCCACGTTGAATACGTGGGTGATGCGTGCCACGTCGAGGCCTCGAGCAGCGACGTCGGTGGCGACAACGATGTCCAGGCGGCCATCTTTGAGCGACTCGATGACACGCTCACGCTGGTTCTGGGCGATGTCGCCGTTCAGCGCGGCCGCCTTGTAGCCCTTGGCTTCCAGAGCAGCGGCCAGATCCAGGGTCGCCTGCTTGGTCCGCACGAACGCGATCAGGGCATCGAAGTCTTCAACTTCGAGCAAACGCAGCACGGCGGGGATCTTCTGATCGGCGTGGACCATCAGGTGCGCCTGCTCGATACGAGCAACGGTCTGCGTTTTGGTGGCTACCTTGATGTGCTGCGGCTCGCGCAGGTGCTTCTCGGCAATGGCGCGAATGGAGTGCGGCAGGGTTGCGGAGAACAGTACGCTCTGGCGGCTTTCCGGCATGGCTTCGAAGATGACTTCGAGGTCGTCCATGAAGCCCAGCTTGAGCATTTCGTCGGCTTCGTCGAGCACCAGGAACTGGATAGTCGAGAGCAGAGTGCTGTTGCGGCTCAGGTGATCGACCAGACGGCCAGGCGTAGCCACGATGATCTGCGCGCCCTGGCGGATGGCCTTGAGCTGCGGGCCCATCGGAGCGCCACCATAAACGGCCACGACGCCAACGCCTGGCATCTGCTTGGAATAGGTTTCGAATGCGGTGGCGACCTGCAGGGCCAGCTCGCGAGTCGGTGCGAGGATCAGCGCCTGCGGCTCACGCTTGGCCGGGTCGATCTTGGAGAGGATTGGCAACGCGAATGCAGCGGTCTTGCCGGTACCGGTCTGGGCCTGGCCGATCATATCGTGGCCGCCGAGGATTACCGGAATAGCCTGGCTCTGGATCGCCGAAGGCTCTTCGTAGCCCACTGCGATGACAGCAGCGAGTACGGAGGGATGAATACCGAGTGCGGCAAAGCCGCCGATTTCCTGGGTCATGGGTCTTTTCCTGATGCTCCGCAAAGACCCATGTTCCGAAGCTGCGCATGCCATGCAAAACCCGAAGGTCACCCTGGCAGCCTGGTCGGCGGGGTTTGCGAAAACGTAATGAATGATGAATCGTCAAGGACAGCCGCGAGAAGCGGACAGCAGCCGAAGCAGCGCTTCGTGTGTTGCAGTACCTAACGCAGGCTGAGTTTCAGCCGGCGCGTACTATACCGGAATTCTGTGAAGCTGTGCGTGTAATTTGTCTTCGAGGTTAAGTTCAAGGCCGGGGGAAGCGGGTCCGTGCGGGCTATGGCAGGGAACTCTTGTTTTCGTGGGAGCCCCGGCCCCGTGGCGAAGCTTTTTGGCACTGAGCGAACGCCAATTCGCCGCGAGGGCGCGGCTCCTACAAAAGCGATGCACGGCCCTCCCATCTGTAGGAGCCCCGCCCTCGGGGCGAAGCTTTCTGGCACTGAGCGAGCGCCAGTTCGCCGCGAGGGCGCGGCTCCTACAAGAGCGATGCACGGCCTCCCCCAATCTGTAGGGGCCCCGCCCTCGGGGCGAAGCTTTCTGGCACTGAGCGAGCGCCAATTCGCCGCGAGGGCGCGGCTCCTAAAAGAGCAATGCACGGCCTCCCCCATCTGTAGGAGCCCCGCCCCCGGGGCGAAGCTTTCTGGCACTGAGCGAGCGCCAGTTCGCCGCGAGGGCGCGGCTCCTACAAAAGCGATGCACGGCCTCCCCCATCTGTAGGAGCCCCGCCCTCGGGGCGAAGCTTTCTGGCATCGATCGAGCGCCAGTTCGCCGCGAGGGCGCGGCTCCTACAAGAGCGATGCACGGCCCCCCATCTGTAGGAGCCCCGCCCCGGGGCGAAGCTTTCTGGCACTGAGCGAGCGCCAGTTCGCCGCGAGGGCGCGGCTCCTACAAAAGCGGTGCCCCCGGGGCGAAGCTATTGCGCCGGGTGATGGGCTTTCCAGCAGATCGGTACGCAGCTACGGTACGAAAGCCCCGCAATCGTCTTATGCTCAGCTCGCTGGGCGTAGCGCGTCTATCAGTGAGTCCAGCGTGTAACCCAGGCGCGGCGCCAGGGCAGCAGCGCGTTCGCGCAAGGCGGCGACATCAAGGTTTTGTTCGAGGTCCGCGGGCACGAAGAGCACGACATTGCCCTCCTTCACCGGGCATTCCCAGTAATGGCGATGAAACAGCCCGCGCAGCAGCGCTGCGCCGAGCGGTTTGTCTTCGTCGGTGCCCCACTGGTTGATGATCAGCCAGCCGTCCGGATTCAGCTTCTGCTGACAGCGCTCGAGAAAGCGCCACGCCAGATGCGCTGCCGCCGGGCCCACATCCGTATAGAGGTCAACGAAGATGAGGTCGGCGGTCTCGGCCGACTCGAGCAGTTCCACCGCATCGCCAATGCGGATGTAGAGTCGTGAATCGTTCTGCAAGCCCAGGTAACGCATTGCCAGCTCCGGGACATCCGGACGCAGCTCGATGGCCTCGACGTCCTCCAAGGGCAAGAATTCAAGGCACGCTTGCGTCAGAGTGCCGGCGCCCAGCCCGAGAAACAGGGCGGTTTCCGGTGACTCGTGCAACAGGCCGCCCATCAGCATGGCACGCGTATAGTCGTACTCCAGCCAGCTGGGGTCGCGCGTGAAGACACAGCTCTGCTCGACCGCCGCGCCGAACTCGAGAAACCGGTACTCCCCTACCTCCAGCACACGGATCAGGCCGAACGCGTCTTTCACTTCGGCCAGCAACACTTCCTGCTTGTCCATTACGCTCACTCCAAACCGGTCGGCGCATCTTACCAGCCCGATTGGCAAGGCCTATCAGCGCCGGGGCAGCGCATCAGGTAAAATCTGCATACTTTTTCGCCGACGGACACCATTTGCATGAGCCACGCCTGGAGCCCCACCAGCTGGAGAACCAAACCCATCCAGCAACAGCCCGAATACCCGGACGCCGCGCACCTGCAGCGCGTAGAGGATACGTTGGCGAGCCTGCCGCCATTGGTGTTCGCCGGTGAGGCGCGGGAGCTGCGCCGCCAGTTCTCAGAGGTCACCCAGGGCCGCGCCTTCCTGCTGCAGGGCGGCGACTGCGCTGAAAGTTTCGCCGAGTTCTCCGCGCCGAAGATCCGCGACACCTTCAAGGTGCTGTTGCAGATGGCGGTGGTGATGACCTTCGCGGCGAGCTGTCCCGTGATCAAGGTGGGCCGCATGGCCGGTCAGTTCGCCAAACCGCGCTCCTCCGGCAGCGAGACCATCGATGGCGTCACCCTGCCCGCTTACCGCGGCGATATCGTCAACGGCATCGGCTTCGATGAGAAAAGCCGCGTGCCGGACCCGGAGCGCCTGCTGCAGGCCTATCACCAGTCCACGTCCAGCCTGAACCTGCTGCGCGCCTTCGCCCAGGGCGGTTTTGCCGACCTGCACCAAGTGCATCAATGGAACTTGGATTTCATCGCCAATTCTCAGATGGCCGAGAAGTACCACCAGTTGGGCGCACGGATCGATCAGGCATTGAAGTTCATGCGTGCCTGCGGCATGGACAACGCACCGCAGCTGCGCGAGACCAGTTTCTTCACCGCTCATGAGGCGCTGCTGTTGAATTACGAACAAGCGTTCGTACGCCAGGATAGCCTCAGCGGGGGTTGGTACGACTGCTCAGCACATATGCTCTGGATCGGCGACCGTACACGGCAGCTGGACGGCGCCCACGTTGAATTCCTGCGTGGCGTGGGTAACCCGATCGGCGTGAAGGTCGGACCGAGCATGGACAGCGAGGAGCTGATCCGCCTGATCGACATCCTCAACCCGGAGAACGACCCGGGCCGCTTGAACCTTATCGTGCGGATGGGCGCCGACAAGGTCCAGGACGGGCTGCCACGCCTGATCCAGACCGTGCAGGGCGAAGGCCGCCAGGTGCTGTGGAGCTGCGATCCAATGCACGGCAACACCATGAAGGCCTCCAGCGGCTACAAGACGCGAGATTTCGCACGGGTGTTGGCCGAGGTGCGACAGTTTTTCGAAGTGCACCGTGCCGAAGGCAGCTATCCGGGCGGCATTCACATCGAAATGACCGGGCAGAACGTCACCGAGTGCATCGGGGGTTCGCGCCCGATCACCGAGGATGGCCTATCCGACCGCTACCACACGCACTGCGACCCACGCCTCAACGCCGACCAGTCGCTGGAAATGGCGTTTCTGATCGCCGAGACGCTGAAACAGGTGCGCCCGAGCTGATGGCTACTAGCTAGCCGAATGCGAAGTTCCAGGCATGCTTGACGAGCCGGGGCAAAACCGCATGCCATCGAACTGCATGGATCGCCAGGAACCACGGCCCTGCCTAGGGGCTTCTCAGATGGGCGAGGCTTCAAGCTGCCGAATGCCAGGTTTGGCGATAATGGCGGTTGAAGCCCAACCTCACGCAGCCGCCTCTGCCATTGCCGGTCTAGATTCCCGTTGCGCATCGCGCCGAACCAACGACACGGGCTCTGGTCCGCGTAATAGAAGCCGAGCGCGTCACGGGCGCGGCTCGAACATTCATCGCCGGGTGTCGTAGAGGAATTGCCTGCCATGACCGAATCTTCCCAAAGCAAAGGCGCCGCCCTGGCCGCGTGGATCGGGCTGGCGCTCGGCCCTTTGCTGTTGCTTGCCTGCCTGCTCACCGAGCCCCCAGGCGGGCTGTCGAACGAAGCCTGGCTGACGGTGGGCCTGGCCGGTCTGATGGCGATCTGGTGGTCTACCGAGGCGATCCCAATCCCGGCAACGTCGCTGCTGCCAATCCTGCTGATCCCGCTGCTGGGGATCGATACACTGGCCAAGGCCACCGCGCCCTACGCCAACCCGACGATCTTCCTGTTCTTCGGCGGCTTCGTACTCGGGCTGGCCATGCAGCGCTGGAACCTGCATCGGCGAATCGCTCTGGCGACGCTGCTAGCCGTGGGCAACCAGCCCAGCCGCCAGATTGCCGGATTCATGATCGCCACTGCTTTTATCAGCATGTGGGTCAGCAACACCGCAACGAGCATCATGATGCTGCCCATCGGCCTGTCGGTCATCGGCCTGCTGGTGGCCGGCAGCGATGAAAAAGAAGGGGGGCGTTTCGCCATTGCGCTGCTTCTCGGCATTGCCTATGCCGCCAGCGTGGGCGGTATCGCGACACTGATTGGCACGCCACCCAACGCATTGCTGGCCGCCTTCATGCGCGAGAACTATGACGTGCAGATCGGTTTTGGCCAGTGGATGTTGCTGGGGCTTCCGCTGAGCGTGGGCATGCTGATTTTCATCTGGTGGTGGCTGACACGCGGAGGTTTCAAGCTCGCTGGTGGCGACAGCCGCGGCCTGCTGGAACAGGAAATGGCGGCGCTGGGCCCCATGTCCCGCGCCGAGAAACTGGTCGCTGTTGTGTTCACGCTGGCGGCCACCGCCTGGATACTGCAGCCGTTCCTTGCTGACTACGTAGAGGGTGTCAACGATACCAGCATCGCCATCGCCGCCGCCCTGGCGCTGTTCCTGATTCCGGTTAACCTTCGCGAACGAGTCTTTCTGATGGACTGGGAGCAGGCGAACAAGGCGCCTTGGGGCGTGCTGCTGCTGTTCGGCGGCGGTCTGTCGCTGGCCGGCGTGATCGGTGCATCGGGCCTGGCCGAATGGATCGCCGAAAGCCTGGGTGCCTTCGAGGCCTTGCCGCTGGTTCTGATGATCGGCGTCGTCGCGCTGGTGATCATTTTTCTCACGGAGATCACCTCCAACACCGCAACGGCAGCCGCCTTTCTGCCCTTGCTGGGTGCGTTGGCGGTCGCGCAGGGCATGTCGCCAGAGATGCTCGCGATACCGGCCGCTGTCGCCGCCAGCTGCGCCTTCATGATGCCAGTGGCGACCCCACCCAACGCGATAGTGTTCGGCACCGGTCAGCTGCCGATCCAGGCCATGATCAAAGCCGGTTTTGCCCTGAACCTGTTCGGTGTCGTACTGGTCACCCTGCTCTGCTACCTGCTGGTGGGCTGGATCTGGGGCGGCTGAAGCGAGCTTGCGGCCCGCTCGAAAGCAAAGCTTCGCCCCGAGGGCGAGGCTCCTACAGAAAGCCACGGCGCGCACCGAGCCGCCTTTTGTGGGAGCCGCGATCCGCGGCGAACGCGAGCTTGCGGTCGGCTCAAAAGCAAAAGCTTCGCCCCGAGGGCGGGGCTCCTACAGAAAGCCACGGCGCGCACC
>NZ_JYHV01000037.1 GCF_000952685.1 Stutzerimonas stutzeri
GCAATCGCCAACGCCCACCGCCATCACCAATCCCTGGGCTCACCTGCGTCAGCTCACGCCCGCGCGGATCGCCCTGGGGCGTGCGGGCGTCAGTCTGCCCACCGACGCCCAGCTGGATTTCCAGTTCGCCCATGCCCAGGCGCGGGACGCCGTGCACCTCGCCCTGGACACCGAAGAGCTGGCGACGCAGCTGGAACGGCGCGGCCATCGCGTCCTACAGCTGCACAGCGCCGCACCGGACCGCGACACCTATCTGCAGCGGCCAGATCTGGGGCGGCGATTGAGTGACGACTCGACCGAGCGGGTGAACGATCACGCGCAGCAACACGCGACGGGCTACGACCTGGCCATCGTCATCGCCGATGGCCTGTCGGCGCTGGCCGTGCAGCGTCACGCCCTGCCCTTGCTCCAGCGCATCGAGGAGCAGATCGAAAAGGACGGCTGGAGCCTCGCGCCGATCTGCCTGGTACAACAAGGCCGCGTCGCGCTCGGTGACGAAGTCGGCGAGCGGCTCAAGGCGAAAATGGTGGTGATGCTCGTGGGCGAACGCCCCGGCCTGAGCTCGCCGGACAGCCTCGGCCTGTACTTCACTTTCGCGCCGAAAGTCGGCCGCACCGATGCCGACCGCAACTGCATTTCCAACATCCGCCTGGAAGGCCTGAGCTACAACCTCGCCGCCCACAGGCTGATCCATCTGATGCGCGAAGCCTGCCGCCGCCAGCTCTCGGGCGTGACGCTCAAGGACGAAGCGGACGTGCTCAGCTTGGATGACGGCACGCCGAAAGCGGGCAACTTCCTGCTCGGTTAAGCCAAACGCATTCGCCGAAGCTGCGGCTGCACGTGGGGCGAGGCGGCAAAGCTGCCTCACCCACAACAGCGTCGGACCAGTGTCGCCCCCAAGTCAACGATCAGGTTTCCGTCAACGCCACCACCGCATCGATTTCGAACAGCATCCCGTCCAGTGCCAGCCGCGGCACCGGAATCAGCGTACAGGTCGGTTTCAGCTGCTCGCCAAACAGCCGCGCCAACTCCTCGCCGAGGATGCCCAGGCGCTGCTCGTTGTGATCGACGATCAGTACCGTCAGCTTGACCACCTGCGATGGTCGCCCTCCGGCGGCCTCGATGGCGATCGAAAGATTGTCCATGGCTTGCCGCACCTGCTGCTGGAAATCGCTCGGCAGCCGACCGTCCGCGGTTTCGCCGCCCTGGCCAGCGATGAAGGCCAACCGCGTGCCAGCCGGCACGATGCCGACATGCGAGTAGCCATTCGGTGCCGGGTCGTACAGGCCGGGCGGATTGAGCAACGTCAGGGTATTTCGGGGTTCGCTCATGTTCGTCTCCATACAGGTTCAGGTACGTGGCGCCGGCCGTAGATCCTCGAAGCGTTGCAACGCCTGAGTGAAGCGAGGCTGCAGATCGCCGGTGCGATAGTCGTCGGGCTCGCGACCGAAGGCTACATTGAGGCGGTTCCAGCCGTTGATCGCAATGATGGCAAAGGTCAGCTGGGTAATGGCGCGTGGCGAATAGTGCTCGGCCAGGTCGCGGTAGCAGCGATCCAGCGAGGCGCCATCAGGCAGTTCGGTCACAGCCTCGGTCCAGGCCAGAGCCGCTCGCTCGGCAGGGTTGTAGACAGCCGTCTCGCGCCAGGCGGGCAGCAGGTAGATGCGTGGCAGCGGCGTATCCATCGCCAGCAGGTCCTTGGTGTGCATGTCGAGACAATAGGCGCAGCCGTTGAGCTGCGAGGCGCGCAGATCGATGAGCATGCGCAGCTGCGGATCGATGTCGCTCTCATGCACATAGGCGCTGACGGCAGTCAGTGCCTGCATCGGCAACGCATCGACATGTTTCAGAAAATCCAGTCGTGGGGTCATGGCAAGATCGCTCCATAGGCAGTGTCGAAAATGACACTGCCAGGACGCATGCCTTTGTCGATGTGTGACAGCCCAGCCTCCAGCGGAGGCGCTGTCACAATCGACCGGGCTCATTCGTCCATGCTGGAGAGGAATGCCTGCGGAGCGAACGTGAACGACAAGATCGATTTCTATCAGGGGCTGCGGCCGAAGCTCTTCGGTCTCGCCTATCGGCTACTGGGCAGCCGCGTGGACGCCGAGGACCTGCTGCAGGACGCCTGGTTCAAGTGGAGCGAGGCCGACTGCACAACGATTCGCGATGCCGAAGCCTGGCTGGTCACGGTGGTGACGCGGCTGGGCATCGATCAGTTGCGCCAGCGCCGTGCTCGTCAGGAGGACTATTACGGTCCGTGGCTGCCGGAACCGCTGCTGGGGTTTACCGGCAACCGAGCCGAGCAGGCCATCGATCTGCGAGCCGACCTGTCCATGGCCTTCATGGTGGCGCTGGAGCGGCTGGCACCCGAAGAGCGCGCGGCGCTGCTGTTGCGCGAAGTGTTCGATTGCAGCTATGACGAGATCGCAGAAGTGCTGGGCAAACAAGCGGCCGCCAGCCGGCAGATCGTCAGCCGTGCGCGCAAACGGATACGTGAGGCCCAGCCGCGCTTCGTCGTGGACCCGCAGGCACACCGGCAATTGGTCGAGCGTTTCGCCGAGGCCTTGCTGGCGCCGGGCGGTGATGCTTTCGTCAATCTGCTGGCCGACGAGGTCAGCTGGTTGGCGGACGGCGGCGGTCAGGCCGCGGCGGCCTCGAAGGTCGTGCACGGCATACGGGCAGCGCATCGTCTGGCCATCGGCATTGCGCGCCGCGCCGCCGGGCAGTGGCGTGCCAGCGTCGAAACCATCAATGGCGAACCCGGTGTGGTGATCCGCAGCGGCGAGCGGATCCAGGCCGCCATGACGCTGGTCAGCGACGGCCAGCAGGTCGTGACTATCTATTCCGTGGTCAACCCCAACAAGCTCGGGCAGCTGGCGCGCGAGCCAGCGCAGCAGCTTCCCGCTTGATGGCTTGCCGCCAGCCCTCGCCAGGCTTAAGGTTTGTGCCCTCCCGGCTGGAACCTGCTCATGTGGTCTTTTCGCGACTGGCGCCGCAAGCGCATCCTCGCCCGTCTCGCCATCGAACCGGCGCTCTGGCAAAGCGTGCTCGACAGCCTGCCGATTCTCGATGGTCTCAGCGCCGAGGAAACCGAGCGCCTGCGTGAGCGCAGCCTGCTGTTTCTGCATGCCAAGCGCCTGACCGCGCTGCCCGGGGTCGAACTGCAGCTGGTTGATCGCCTGCGCCTGGCCGCACAAGCGGAGCTGCCTTTGCTGCATTTGGCCGATCTGGACTGGTATCAGGGCTTCCATGAAATCGTCATCTACCCCGACGACTTCCACAGCCCACAAAAACACCGCGATTCGGCCGGTGTCGTGCACGAGTGGGACGGCGAGCACAGCGGTGAAGCCTGGCTGCAGGGTCCGGTGATCCTGGCCTCGCCGGGCGTGCAGCAAAGCGGCGGCTGGGAAGGCTACAACCTGGTGATCCACGAACTGACGCACAAGCTCGACATGCTCAACGGCGACGCCAATGGCCTCCCCCCGCTGCACCGCAACATGCGCATCGACACTTGGGCAGCAGTGATGCAAAGCGCCTACGACTCGCTCAACGCCACGCTGGACGCCGATCCTCATGCCCACACGGCAATCGATCCGTACGCCGCGGAGAACCCGGCCGAGTTTTTTGCCGTCACCAGTGAGTATTTCTTCAGCGCACCAGACGTGCTGCACGAGACCTTTCCCGAGGTCTACCAACAGCTCGCCGCGTTCTACCGCCAGGATCCACTGACGCGCCTGCAGAAGCTTCAGCATGGGCACCCGGCGTATGCGGAACCTCATTGACTTGGCATCGTCGAATGCGCGCATCACCGTGCTTGCAAAGGTCCACCTCGACCGGCATGGCAAAACGCCCGACAGTGCGCCTATAATCGCGCCCACTTTTTTCGCCCCAGGCCGCCTCGGCCGACCACGGAGCAATGTTCATGAGCTACAGCAAAGTCCCGGCCGGCAAAGACCTGCCAAACGACATCTACGTCGCCATCGAAATCCCGGCCAACCACGCGCCGATCAAATACGAAATCGATCACGACACCGACTGCCTGTTCGTTGACCGCTTCATGGCTACGCCGATGTTCTACCCGGCGAACTACGGCTTCATCCCGCACACCCTCGCCGATGACGGCGACCCGCTCGACGTACTGGTCGTGACCCCCTACCCGGTTGCCCCAGGCTCGGTCATCCGCTGCCGTCCGGTAGGCGTGCTGAACATGACCGACGAAGCCGGCGGCGACGCCAAGCTGATCGCCGTCCCGCACGACAAGCTGAGCCAGCTGTACGTGGACGTGAAGGAATACACCGACCTGCCGCCACTACTGATCGAGCAGATCAAGCACTTCTTCGAGAACTATAAGGATCTGGAGAAGGGCAAGTGGGTCAAGGTCGAAGGCTGGGAAGGCGCCGACGCCGCCCGTGCAGCAATCACCAAGGCTGTGGCGGCTTACCAAAAATAAGCCAATACCGCTAACGGAAAGCCGGCCACAAGCCGGCTTTTTTCATTTTCGGAGCGCCGTTTCAGACGTCTGCGGCGTAGGCTAACAGGGCCCCACTCAATCGCTCGAAGAAGCATGATCGAGCGTGGCGATTCAACCCCGGCACACCGAGCGTCACCGAAGCTGGGCCTGCCGAGGTTCGGCAAACCCAGCTGGCTGCGGCACAAAGCCTGCAGCCACTCAGGATGCGACGGCCGGAAAGTCCACTTCGGTGTCGGCCAGGTTGTTGAGGTAGTTGGTCAGCGTCAGCAGGCTGACATGGGCGACGACCTCGACGATACGGCGATCATCCAACCCGGCTGCTCGGGCGGCGGCGAGCTGTTCGTCGCTCACCAGGCCCCGGCTTTCGGTGATCTCGCGGGCCAGGACTGCCACGGCATCGAGCCGACCCTCTCGCGCCTGGCCGATGGCATTGTCGTCGAGCCCGGCCTTGCTGGCGAACAGGCTGTGCGCGGCGAGGCAGTAATCGCAGCTGTTCACCTGCGAGGTAGCCAGCGCGACGGTTTCACGCTCCCGGGCGGTCAAGCTGCCGCGCCCGAGCGCTTGCGACAACGCCAAGTAACCACCCAAGGCAGCCGGTGCGTGGGCCAGGGTGAGAAATGCGTTGGGAACGAAGCCCAGTGCTTTGCCGATGCCCTCCAGTGCGGGACGTACGGATTCGGCGGTTTGTTCGATAGTCAGTGCGTTAATGCGAGTCATGGCTGTCTCCTTGGTTAGTGATCGGTCTGTGTCAGACCGTGGAGACAGGATGTACCGACGCGCTGCCGCTTCGGCTGCTCATCGTCGAAACAATGCTGCAGATCGTCCAATCAGACTAAGGCTATGCATCGATCTAGAACATTTCTTCGTCATGGTCGAGAACCGACCCGAGGCCCGAGCCCGCCTCGGCGGGACGAAAGAAGTCGAAGCACGGCCTCAATGCCCCCAAGACACGACAGCGAAAAAGCAGCCGGTGCGATTGATATCAGCCGCACCGGCCGCCCGCGCCGTCAGGCCTTGCCTTTCGTTACCGCTTGGCCCGAGCCCAGGTCAGCTCCGGTCATGGGGTCGACGGAAACATCGGACTGGGTCCGTACCGCCATCTGTTGCACCACCTTCTGCTGAGCCTTGCTCAGATCGACCGAAGGCTTGCCATCACCACCGTCCACCGCCGGCTGCGGGCTCTCGACGAACTCCCACTCCGGCCCCTGATTCCAAGGCCCGCGCAGGTCGCCTTCGCCTTGAGACAGGTTGTAGTAGACGTTGGCAAATTGTGGCTCGCCCGGCAGCTTGCCCTGAGGGAAGTTGGGTTGAATGGCGTGTAGCGCCTTCTCGAACGATTTCTGGTGCGCGATTTCCCGGGTCATGAGGAACTTCAGCGCATCCTTGATCCCAGGATCGTCGGTCACGTTGATCAAACGCTCGTAAACGATCTTGGCTCGCGCCTCGGCCGCGATGTTGGAGCGCAGGTCCGCCGTCGGCTCGCCGATGGTATCGATGTAAGCCGCCGTCCAGGGTATGCCACCGGAGTTGGTCAGCGCCGGCCCGCCGCCGTACAGCAACGAGGTGATGTGCGAATCGTTGCCGCCGCCCGTCAGTGAGCGATACAGATCCGCCTCTTTCTCGACGCCTTCGGCGAGCTCACCTTTGGCGCCCTTGTTGAGCATGCCGACGATGGAGCCGATCACTTCGAGGTGGCTCAACTCCTCGGTGGCGATATCCATCAGCATGTCCTTGCGACCTGGGTCGTCCTCGGATACGCCTTGGGTGAAATAGCGCATGGCGGCAGCGAGCTCGCCTTGCGGCCCGCCGAACTGCTCAAGCATCAGGTTGGCTAGCCCGGGATTCGGGCCGGCCACTCGCACGGTGTACTGAAGTCGTTTGTTGTGGACGAACATGGTTCACCTCTTAATTTTGGACTTTCCTAGTGACTGCCTCCTTCGCTCCGTTAATGGATCACCGCGATTCGAATGCAACAGCGATCGCAGGCGACCTTATGGGTGGAGTACAAGCTGCGACAGCCGTCCGATTGTTTTTTCCAATGAAGGCTATGCAGCGAGTCAATGGAGCGATGCGCCGCCGATGCTGTCCGCCCGCAAAGGTGTGCTTGCCTGTTTGTTGAACGTATCCAGGGCCATCGACTCTATCGTTTCCGTTGCCCCACTGACTTCGAGGTGAAAAATGCTCCGCTGGAAACGTCCCAGACAGGCCAAAGCGCTCGCATTGGCCGGGTTGCTATCCGCTTGTACCGCACAGGCTCTGGCAGATTCACCTCAGGTGCTCGGTTGGATCGAGAAAGGTCTGATCCTTCCGGAAGAAATTGCCGTGAAATTCAAGCTGGACAGCGGTGCGCTGACCTCCTCGATGCACGCCGAGAACATCGATCGATTCAAAAAGGACGGCGATGACTGGGTGCGTTTCACCCTTGAGCTTGAAGACGTCGATACCGACAAGAAAATCGAGAAACGCATAGAGCGCGAGGTGGTACGGGACATCAAGGTGCGCGGGGCTGGCGGCGCCGAAAAGCGGCCTGTGGTGCTGATGAAAGTGTGCCTGGGCAATCGGACCTACGAAGAACAGTTCTCGCTGAACGATCGCGACAAAATGAATTATCCGGTACTCATCGGCCGCCGCGCGCTGGAAGACATCGGGTTGGTGGATTCGTCCAAGACTTTCACTGTCGAGCCGGACTGCTCGGCATAAAAGCCGCGGCGCGAAGATTTCGTACGTAGCGCCTGCCGACGGAGCTGCAGGACAACCTCCGTGGCATGGCCCGTTTAACAGCTCGGTCAGCATTTATTTTTCTGCAACTCCTCCCCGCCTCCTCCGGTCCACTGACCAGCGGTTGATCGACAGCCGGCCGTGAATACCCGCGCCGGCCCGAACGCGACATGCAGCCATCGCTTCGACAAGAGGAGAGGTACATGGAGCATCAAGGCGAATATTTGCGGCAATCGGCCATGCCTTCGGACATGGGCATGGAAGACCACATGCAAATGATGGAGCGCCGCCGCCTCGCCACGCTGTGGTGCCACTTCGCTAACGCCCTGCTGGGCTTCTGGATCCTCAGCGCGCCCTTCATCTTCGGCTATTCGAACATTGCCAGCACGGATCTGGATCTCGCCCGCCTGGCCGCCGAGCGCGACGTGCCCGAGGTAGCGACCCGCGCGCTGTTGATGACTTGGAATGATGTGATCAGCGGCGTCCTGATCATTCTGTTCTCGGTCCTTTCGCTCAAGCGAATCGCCTGGGCGCAATGGGCCAACACGGCAATGGGCCTCTGGTTGATGTTCGCGCCGCTGCTGTTCTGGACCCCGTCGCCAGCCAGCTACGGCAATGCCCTGTTGGTCGGAGGACTGGTGATTGCCTTCTCGACGCTAGTGCCGATGATGCCCGGAATGAGCATGTCCGGAATGATGCAGAAGGCCGCGGTCCCGCCGGGCTGGGATTACAATCCCTCGACCTGGCTGCAGCGGTTGCCCATCGCGATCCTCGCGGTCATCGGCATTCTGTTGGCGCGCTATCTGGCGGCCTACCAACTCGGCCATACGGCGAATGCCTGGGATCCCTTTTTTGGCACTCAGCCCAACGGCACGGAAACCATCATAACCTCCGACATGTCCCGCGCCTGGCCTGTCTCCGACGCGGGAGTCGGCGTCATGGCCTACATGATCGAGCTGCTGATGGCGGTGATGGGCGACGCTCGTCGCTGGCGCACCATGCCCTGGATGGTCGCGGCATTCGGCATTGTGGTGGTGCCGCTTGGCGCGGTGAGCATCTTCTTCATCATTGCCCAGCCGATTTTCATCAATACATGGTGCACCCTGTGCCTGATCCAGGCGCTGGCCATGTTGGTGATGATGCCCTACGCGCTGGACGAACTGGTTGCCATGGGGCAGTTCCTCAAAGACGCGCGGCGCCGCGGCAAGCCTTTCTGGAAGACCTTCTTCCAAGGCGACGCCATGGAGGGCGCGCGTGAAGACAATACACCAGAATTCGAGGGCGCCCTTTCAGCCATGATGCTCAAGGGGCTCCGCGGCGTGAATCTGCCATGGGGCCTGGCGCTGCTCTGTGTCCTCGGTGTCTGGCTGATGTGCACTCGCCTGATCTTCGGCACCGAAGGGGCGATGGCCAACAGCGACCACCTGATGGGCTCGCTGCTGATCACCGTCTCGGTGCTGGCGTTCGCCGAGGTGGCGCGGCCGCTGCGCTTTCTCAACCTGCCGATCGGTGCCTGGCTACTGGCCTCCCCCGCCTTGCTCGACGGCGCCGGGTTCGCCGCCACCCTGGGCAGCCTGATCGCCGGCGCGCTGGTGATCGGCCTGAGCCTGCCGCGTGGCCCGATCAATCATCGCTATGCCGGCTGGAACGCACTGTTGCGATAGTGCCAGCCAGCCTCTTAGAAAAGGAGTCCGGAGATGACCGACCGCGAACAGACCGCCGTGATTTGTGGCGGCACCGCCGGTGTGGGGCGGGCAACGGCGCACGCGCTGGCCCAGGCGGGTTACCGAGTCGCCGTGATCGCACGCGGCGAGCAGGGCTTGGCCGATACCCGCAGCGAGCTGGAAGCGTCCGGCGCAAAGGTTCTGGCGATCGCCGCGGATGTGGCTGACGCAGAAGCGATCGATCGTGCGGCCGAGCGGATCGAAAAAGAGCTGGGTCCGATCGAGATCTGGGTCAACGCGGCGATGGCGACGGTGTTCGGCCCGGTGAACAAGATCAGCGCGGCGGAATTCAAGCGTGTGACCGAGGTGACCTACCTGGGCTTCGTCCACGGCACGCTGGCGGCGCTGCGCTACATGGAGTCGCGCAACCGCGGCACCATCGTTCAGGTGGGCTCGGCATTGTCCTACCGGGCGATTCCATTGCAGTCGGCCTATTGCGCCGCTAAATTCGCGATTCGCGGTTTCACCGATTCGCTGCGTTGCGAACTGATCCATACCAACAGCCGGGTGCGGTTGACCATGGTTCAGTTGCCGGCACACAACACACCGCAGTTCGACTGGTCGCGCAACAAGATGCAGAAGCGGCCACAGCCGGTCCCGCCGATCCATACGCCAGAGGTCGCCGCACGCGCGATCGTCCGCGCGGCAACCGATGCGCCGCGCGAGCTATGGCTCGGCCGCGCCTCGTTCCAGGCGATCATCGGTAACATGTTCATGCCCGGCCTGCTCGACCGGATGATGGCCAAGCAAGCCTGGAGCGGACAGATGACCGACGAACCGGCCAGCGACGAGCAGCCGGACAATCTATTCCAGCCGGTGGAAGGCTTGCACCGCACCGAAGGCCGCTTCGGCGCTCAGGCCAAACACAAAGCGCTGGGCCTGAGTTCCGAGACGGTCGGCAAGCTGGCCGCGGCCGGACTGGCGGTGACGGGCATGATCGTCATCGCGGTCGTGGCGGCCATCGCCGGTTGACCCATTTCAGCCCTGATGCTGCGGCGTGCCCAGTTCCTGCCGCGCCTGGCGTACCACCGAGAAGCCCGCCGACAGTGCCAACCCAGCCATGATCAGCGCCACGATGAGGTCGGGCCAACCCGAACCCGTACCGAAAACGCCTGCCGCGGCGATCATCACCGCGATGTTGCCCAGCGCATCATTGCGGCTGCACAGCCAGACCGAGCGCATGTTCGAATCGCCCTCGCGAAACGCATAGAGCATTAGCGCCACAACAACGTTTGCAACCAGCGCCAGCGCGCCGATGACGCCCATGGTCAGCGGTTCCGGCACCACGTCGGCGTAGGCGGACCAGCCAGCGCGACCCAACACGAACACACCGAATGCCAGCATCGACAGGCCTTTGACCATGGCTGCACGCGAGCGCCAGACGAGCCCCATCGACAACACCACCAGGGTGATGCCGTAGTTGGCGGCGTCGCCGGCGAAGTCGATGGCGTCGGCCAGCAGCGAGACCGAGCCCGCCCGTAGACCGCTGACGATCTCCACGACGAACATCGCCAGATTGATTGCCAGCGCTATCCATAGTGCTTTGCGGAAACCGGGGCTCACCGCCGGGCTCGTGCCGCAGCCGGAATCACAGCATTTCGACGACATGGTTTGCCCTCCTCGTTTATATTCGAAACCTATTGCACACCCTGGAGCAGCTCCAGGGTCAAGTCTGAATACGGGAGCGATCATGCGTATAGGCCAATTGAGCGCAGCCGCGGGGGTGGATGTCGAGACGATCCGCTATTACGAAAAAATCGGAGTGATGCCCGCTCCGAAACGGGGCGCCAACGGCTATCGCGCCTACACGACAAAACAGCTGACGCAGCTGGTGTTCATTCGCCATTGCCGAGCGCTGGACATCGGCCTCGCCGAAATTCGGCGACTGCTTGCATTCTCCGACCACCCCGAGGCTGACTGCGGCGACATCAACCTGCTGATCGACGAACAACTCGAACGTGTCCGTGCGCGTCTGGATAGCCTTCGCGGACTGGAGCGCCAGTTGCAGCAATTGCGCAGCTGCTGCAGCGGTAATCAACCGGCGGGCGACTGCGGGATCCTCAACGAGCTGGCCAGCGCCCGGATGGATGAAGGCCAACACCCGTCCGACCGCTAGAACCCTCTCTGCCGTCGATCACTCGCCCTTGCCGCCGGCGCGATATCGCATGGGTCCCCTCCGTCGTGGGTCCTGCGTGGATCCGCTTGGCGAGGCGAAGCGGCAGAGATAACCTGCGCCCTTTTGTCGCGAGCTCGCCCGATGCCCTTGTTCGACCTGTTGCTGCTGATTGCCGCCGGTTTCGCCGCCGGCGGAATGAACGCCCTCGCCGGCGGCGGCACCTTCTTCTCGTTCCCGGCGCTACTGGCCACCGGCTTGCCGCCGGTAACAGCCAATGCGACCAATGCCGTGGCGCTGTGGCCGGCCAGTCTCGCCGGTGCCTGGGCGGCACGCTCGGCATTACGACCGCTGGGTCGTTACCTGATCCCGCTGCTGCTGGCGGGACTGATCGGCGGCTTACTCGGTGGTCTGTTGCTGCTCGCCAGCGGCGATGACGTGTTCAGCCTGCTGATCCCTTGGTTATTGCTCGCCGCTACCGCCCTCTTCGCCGCTAGTCCCTGGCTGAGCCGCTGGCTGGCGGCACGCCGCAAGGACGACAGTGCAATACCGCCGCATGCGCCTGCATCATTGGCGGCACATGGATTGGTGTCCATCTACGGCGGCTATTTCGGCGCGGGCATGGGCATTCTGCAGCTGGCGGCCTTTTCCATCGAAGGCCACCAATTGGTTCGCGCCAACGCGCTGAAGAACCTTATCTCGGCGGTCATCTACAGCGTCGCCACGGCCACCTTCATCATTGCTGGACGGGTGAGCGGTTACGAACTGGCAATCCTGCTGATCGGTACCACGCTTGGAGGCTATACCGGCGGTGCGCTGAGCAAGAAGCTGCCAGCCACCTGGCTACGCGCCTTCGTCATTGGGGTCGGCAGTGCCATGACACTGTATTATTTCCAGGCCACATATTGGCGTTGAGCGGCGCATAGCCCGGGCGGCTTATGGCTAATGCCGCCCAGCTCTGCTAGTGTCGCGCCCGTTTCAGAGCAGCCGCACAGACAGGTTCCGCCATGGCCCGCAAGAAAGTCGCCCTCGATTTCGAACAATCCCTCGCCGAGCTCCAGCAGTTGGTCGAGCGCCTGGAAAGCGGCGAGCTGTCGCTGGAGGATTCGCTGACCTGCTTCGAGCAAGGCATCGGCCTGACCCGTGACTGCCAGGCGGCGCTAAGCCAAGCTGAGCAGAAGGTACAGATCCTGCTCGAGCGTGACGGCAAACTGCAGGAAGCCCCCTTCGAGGTGGATCCCGACGCATGATCGGCGACTATCAGCAACGCTGCCAGAAGCGCGTCGACAGCTGCCTCGATACGCTTTTCACCCCGCCCCGCCACGAACTCGAACGCCTCTACCAGGCCATGCGCTACAGCGTCATGAACGGCGGTAAGCGCGTGCGCCCGCTGCTGGTCTATGCCGCCTGCGAGGCGCTCGAAGGGGACAGCGCGCAAGCCGATGGCGCCGCCTGCGCCGTCGAACTGATCCATGCCTATTCGCTGGTCCACGACGACCTGCCGGCCATGGACGATGATGACCTGCGTCGCGGCCAACCGACTACGCACAAGGCTTTCGACGAAGCCTGCGCGATCCTCGCCGGCGACGGCCTGCAAAGCCTGGCCTTCGAAGCACTGGCCACCGAAGCGCGCAACCCTGCGGATCCGGCGCTTCGCCTGGAAATGCTCGTCAATCTCGCGCGCGCCGCAGGCCCGGGCGGCATGGTTGGCGGACAGGCCATCGACCTCGGCTCGGTTGGCGTCAAACTCGACCGCGAAGCGTTGGAGCTGATGCACCGGCACAAGACCGGCGCCCTGATCGAAGCCAGCGTGCGTCTCGGCGCCTTGGCCAGCGGGCGAGCAGATGCCGAAAGGCTGGCCGCTCTGCAACGGTATGCACAGGCGATCGGCCTGGCCTTCCAGGTGCAGGACGACATCCTCGACGTGGAAAGCGACACCGCCACGCTCGGCAAGCATCAGGGTGCCGATATCGCGCGTGACAAGCCCACCTATCCGGCACTGCTAGGGATGGATGAGGCCAAGGCCTACGCGTTGGAGCTGCGAGATATGGCGCTCGAGGCCGTCGTCGCCTTCGGCACCGCCGCGGAGCCTTTGCGCCAGTTGGCCCGTTTCATTGTCGAACGTCGAAGCTGAATCCGCAGCTGCCAGGCCAGGCTGCTTACCCGAGCGGCGATGACCGTTGATGCCTGGATCATTCTTCTCGTAGTAACCATCAGGTAAACTGCGGCTCTTTTTTCAGCCAAAACGATTCGCCCGATGCCCAAGACGTTCCATGAGATTCCTCGGGTTCGCCCTACGACGCCCGTTCTTGACCGCGCGGCCACTCCCGAGCAGCTGCGCCGCCTGGGCGAAGCGGAACTCGAAGAACTCGCCAACGAACTGCGGCAGGAGCTGCTGTACAGCGTGGGCCGGACCGGCGGACACTTCGGTGCCGGGCTCGGTGTAATCGAGCTGACCATCGCGCTGCACTACGTCTACGACACGCCGGACGACCGTCTGGTGTGGGACGTCGGCCATCAGGCCTACCCGCACAAGATTCTCACCGGGCGCCGCGAGCGCATGGCCAGCCTGCGCCAAAAGGATGGCCTCGCCGCCTTCCCACGCCGTAGCGAGAGCGAATACGACACCTTCGGCGTCGGCCATTCCAGCACCTCCATCAGCGCCGCCCTGGGCATGGCCATCGCCGCGCGCCTGCAGGGCAAGAAGCGCAAGTCCATCGCGGTAATCGGCGACGGCGCACTCACCGCGGGCATGGCGTTCGAAGCGTTGAACCACGCGCCGGAAGTCGGCGCCGACATGCTGGTGGTGCTCAACGACAACGACATGTCGATTTCGCGCAACGTCGGCGGCCTGTCCAACTACCTGGCCAAGATCCTCTCCAGCCGTACCTACTCGAGCATGCGCGAGGGCAGCAAGAAGGTCCTCTCGCGCCTGCCGGGCGCCTGGGAAATCGCCCGCCGCACCGAGGAATACGCTAAGGGCATGCTGGTTCCCGGGACGCTGTTCGAAGAGCTGGGCTGGAATTACATCGGCCCCATTGACGGCCACGACCTGCCGACCTTGATCGCGACCCTGCGCAATATGCGCGACCTGGCCGGCCCCCAATTCCTGCATGTGGTGACCAAGAAAGGCAAAGGCTTCGCCCCGGCGGAAGTCGACCCCATCACCTGGCATGCGATCAGCAAACTGGAACCGGTCGGCGCACCTTCAGCCCCGAAGAAGCCCAGCGGCCCGAAGTATTCCAACGTCTTCGGCCAATGGCTGTGCGACATGGCCGCCGCCGATCCGCGTCTGACCGGGATCACCCCGGCGATGAAGGAAGGCTCCGATCTGATCGAGTTCAGTGAACGCTACCCGGATCGGTACTTTGACGTCGCCATCGCCGAGCAGCACGCGGTCACCCTAGCCGCCGGCATGGCCTGCGAGGGTGCCAAGCCGGTGGTGGCGATTTACTCGACCTTCCTCCAGCGCGCCTACGACCAACTGATCCATGACGTTGCGGTACAAAACCTCGACGTACTGTTCGCCATCGACCGCGCCGGCCTGGTCGGCGAAGACGGTCCGACCCATGCGGGCAGTTTCGATCTGTCCTATCTGCGCTGCATCCCCGGCATGTTGGTAATGACCCCCAGCGACGAGAACGAGATGCGCCGCATGCTTACCACCGGCTATCATTTCGAAGGTCCCGCGGCGGTACGTTACCCGCGCGGCACGGGCCCGAATGCAGCGATCGAGCCCGGACTCGAGCCGCTGGAAATCGGCAAGGGTGTGGTGCGTCGCCAAGGTGGCAACGGCGAAGGTCGCCGGGTCGCCTTGCTGGTCTTCGGTGTACAGCTGACTGAAGCGCTGCAGGTTGCGGAAGCGCTCGACGCCAGCGTCGTCGACATGCGTTTCGTCAAACCACTGGACGCAGCACTGGTACGGCAGATGGCCGACAGCCACGACCTGCTGGTGACCGTTGAGGAGAATTGCATCATGGGCGGGGCTGGCAGTGCCGTCGGCGAATTCCTCGCCGCCGAAAACCTGCAGAAGCCGATCCTCCATATGGGCCTGCCCGATTACTACGTCGAGCACGCCAAGCCCGCCGAGATGCTCAAGGAATGCGGCCTCGATGCCGTCGGCATCGAAGCGGCTATCCGCGCGCGACTGGCCCAGCTCTGAGGCTGCTTGAAGCGGCGCTGAGTTCGTCATCAGACGCCGCCTGAGGCCATCTGCGGCGTAGAGGACGTCTCGGCAATATGGCGAGGTGCGCACGAACTCGCCGTCGCGCCTGCCCAGCCCCTGCAAATACCTGATCGAACCACGGCAGCCGCCTTCTCGTTGCACAGGACGCGCTCGGCTACGAGTGCTTTGCTTGTATTTCTCGGGGACAGCCCTTATGGTTCCCGCGATTTCCAATCCGCCCAGGTGTGCGTGACCGCAAGGTCCGCATTAAACGGGAAGCCGGTGCGCTCACATGTGCAAGGCCGGCGCTGCCCCCGCAACGGTAATCGACCGTGATCCGCTGGATCACCGCCCGCTCAACCGCCACTGTGCATCGCATGGGAAGGCGAGCCGGGTGCGTGTCGAAAGCCCGGAGACCGGCCTGGCGGATTCGACTGGTGTTGCGGAGGGCAGCACCGTCAAGCGCGGCTGTCTATCCTTGCGCTTGTTCCTGCCCTCCTCAAAAGCGCTGATCTTTTGAGGATTGATTCTGATGAAACTGACCCGTCTTGCCTTGGCTGTGGCGCTGCTGCCCAATGCCCAAGTGCTTGCTGCCGACCTGACCCGTGACGATGCGTTGAAACTCGCCGATACAGTAGTTTCCGCGAATCGCGAACCGCAGCGTCGCAACCAGACCCCGGCCGCCACCACTGTATTCAACCGAGACGACATAGAACGGTTGCAAGTGCGTAGCGTTGCGGAACTGCTGGAGCGTGTGCCGGGCGTGAGCGTTGCCCGTACCGGCGGAGCGGGAAGCCTTACCAGCCTGTTCGTGCGCGGTACCGCCAGCACCCAGACTCTGGTTCTGGTAGATGGCCAGCGTATCGCCGCAGCCTCCAGCGGCACCAGCAGCCTCGAATTTCTAAGCCCCGATCAGATCGAACGGATCGAGGTCGTGCGCGGTCCGCGGTCTGCGCTGTATGGATCGGATGCCATCGGCGGAGTGGTACAGATCTTCACTCGCCAAGGCAGCGGTCAGGGGCTTGCGCCTGAGGTCCGCTTTGGGGCGGGAAGCAACAGCACCTTCGAACGCAGCCTGCGTCTTTCCGGGGGCAATGGCCAGACTCGCTTCAACTTGGGAGCCGCGCTGGATGAGACCCAAGGTATCGACGCGACGCGCGATAGCTTCCGCGCCAATGGCGATGACGACGCCTACCGCAATCGCTCGCTCAGCCTGAACCTTGCGCACCGCTTTAGTGATCGGCTTGAGGCGGGTGTCAACGCGCTGGACCAGCGAGGCGAACTTGAGTTTGACGACACGTTCGACGGCTTTCAGCCGACCGTGGATTTCCAGCTAAGCAGCATCTCCGGGTTCGTTAATGCCGAACTTAATGAGGTCTGGAATAGCCGTTTCGAAGTCGGACATAGCGAGGATAAGCGAGACACCGGAAACGACACCCCACTGGCTCCTGCCTATGTGTTCCACAGCTATTCGACTTATCGTGACTCGGCCAGCTGGGTAAACACGCTTCAGCTCGACCCAGCTCATCAGCTGTTGTTCGGTGCCGATTGGCATGAGGACCAACTGCACAGCTCGAGCGGCTTTGCCCAGGATTCACGTTGGAACCAGGCAGCGTTCATCCAGCACCGTTATACAGGCAACGCGTTCTCTACAGAGGTTGGCCTGCGCCACGACAAGAACGAGCAGTACGGCAGCGTGAACACTTGGAACGCGGCGGTTACCGTACCGCTGAATACCCGCAATGACGTGGTCGTTTCCTACAGCGAGGGCTTCCGCGCCCCGACATTCAACGAACTGTACGACTCTTGGTTCGGAAATCCGGACCTTACGCCCGAAAGATCTAAGAGCTACGAGCTTCAATGGCGCAACCGCTACAGCGACAGCGGCTCATTGGAATTGGCGCTTTACCGCACAAATATCGAGGATGCCATCGTATCGGACGCCAACTGGATCCCTCAGAATGTCCAGACCGCGCGGGTGAACGGCCTGGAGGCCACGATCCGGCAGGACCTGTTCGGCTGGCAGACCAGCGTAGCGGCGGGCCTTATCGACCCGCGCGACCGAGATAGCGGCCACACCCTCGCCCGCCGCGCAAAGCGCACGCTGAGCCTAGACGTGGACCGCCAACTGGGAGAGCTCTCTGTAGGCGCCAGTTGGCGAGCCCTTAGCGGTCGCTACGATGATTCCGATAATGACATCGAGATGGGCGGATACGGCTTAGTCGGGTTACGTGGCAGTTGGGCTGCCAGCCAAGACATCAGGCTGGACGTAAAGTTGAACAACCTATTCGACAAGGATTATGCCGAGACGACCTATAGCACCGGCAACGGCCGATACGGATACAACACCGAAGGCCGCACTGCTCTGTTCGCCGTAACCTGGACGCCAACCCTATAAATTGAACCGCCCGAGCATTTCACGGTTCAGCCCGCCCCATCACTTCACAGAGCTTCCCGATCGCCCCAAGCATCTGGAAGCTTGGGCGTTCCAAGCCCTTATCCGGCACTTCCCACAGTTGCGCCTTGCGCACCGCCGTTAGCTGCGGCCAGGCTTTCCACTCGGAAAGCTGAGCGCCGCTACCGGCGAGGATCACCTCGGGATTTCGCGACAGCACGGACTCGATGCTGACCTGAGGGGCAGGCAGTTGCAGATCAGCGAACACGTTGCGACCGCCGCAGACCTCAATGGCATCGCTGATGATCTGTCGGCCACCGAGGGTGTACAGCGGGCGGTTCCAGATCTGATAGAACACCGTCAGCGGACGCTCGCGATGGTAACGTCGATGTAATCGATCCAGGCCCTGCTTGAACGCTCGCTCGAGCTCCCGACCCTGCACGTCTCGACCAATCCGCTCGCCAATCAGCGCGAACTGTTCGGACAACTCAGCCAGCGAGGTCGGCTGTGCAACCAGCACTGGGATGCCGAATTGCGTCAGCTGCTCACGTTGTGCCTGGCTGATGCTGTCCGGCCTGAGCAGCACCAGTGTCGGTTGCAGCGCCAGCAGGCTTTCCATTTCCAACTGACCGAGCCGCCCCACGGATGGCAAACCGGCCAGTGCAGCTGGCCGCTCGCCGCCGTCGAGCACACCGACCAGCAGATCGTCCGCATTCAGCTCCAGCATGATTTCGCTCAGCGAAGGCGCCAGGCTGACCACCCGCTCCGTTGCTGCAAGCAAAGGCGAGGTCGACAGCGCAACGGCCAGCAGTAGCGCACGCATCATTGCAGCTAACGCGGAATGCGGTAGAGCAACAGCAGCACCAGACTGCCCGAGACCAGCAGCCCTTGTGCGACGGGCTCGAGGCCGAGCGGCGCACCGATGGCGGCGAGCCACGCCGGTAGCGCGGCGGTCCGCAACGCCCGCAGCCGAACGGCGCGTAACGCCGCCCACGCGGATGCTTCGGCATCACTACCCAGATCTTTTTCAGTATCAATCAGGGCGTGCTTGTAGGCCGTAAAACGGGGCAGATTGAGAAACAGCGTGGCGAGGCCGACGAGGAACAACGGCAGGGCGAGCGGCTCGCCGAAGCGGCCCGCCAGTTGGGGAAGCTGGCTGCTGATGAGCACGGGTACGACCATGAAAAGCAGATACCGCCAGCCTTCGAGCGCCAACTGGCGGCGGGTCGCCGTGCGGTTCACGACTGCTCGGCTTCGCCCTGGTGAATTTCGCCGAGCATGTGGCCAAGCTTACCGGCCTTGGTGGCGAGGTACTTGCGGTTGTGCGGATTGTGCGCGATCTGCAGCGGCATGCGTTCGGCGATGCGAATACCGAAGCCCTGTAGCGCTTTGACCTTGCGCGGGTTGTTGGTCATCAGCTTGATCTCGGCGATGCCCAAGTGCTCGAGCATGGGCAGGCAGATCGCATAGTCGCGCATGTCGGGAGCAAAGCCGAGGCGCTCATTGGCCTCGACGGTATCGGCGCCGCCATCCTGCAGTTCGTAGGCGCGGATCTTGTTCAGCAGCCCGATGCCGCGACCTTCTTGACGAAGGTAGAGCAGCGCGCCGCGACCCTCTTCGGAAATCGCGCGCAGTGCGGCTTCCAGCTGGAAACCACAATCGCAGCGCAAACTGAAAAGGGCATCGCCCGTCAGGCATTCGGAATGCAGACGACCCAATACGGGCCTGCCATCTGCAACATCGCCCAGCGTCAGTACGACATGTTCCTTGCCAGTGTCCTGATCGAGAAAACCATGCATGGTGAACACACCGAACGGCGTCGGCAGTTTGGAAGCGGCGACGAACACGACAGACACCGGAGAAACTCCAGAAGGCAGAAAAGCGGATATTGTAACAGCAGTCCTGCGACAAGCTGTATCGGAAGATGCCGCGGGCGCGGACCGATACGGCTTGGGTTTGGGAAGAAGGCGCCGGCTCAGATTTTTGATTCGAGCTTCAGGACACCCTGATCTTCCCGCCAGCTGACGCGGCTGAGAAAACTCATGCCCAACAGGGCATCCGAAGGTGACCCGCCCTCCACCACTACGGCCTCTACACCGAGCACATCGATGGCACCCACCTTGACGCTGTTGAGATGCACTCGCCAAGCCTTGGCCGTGCCGCCAGCGGTGCTGACCACGATCGGCTTGCCGTCGACGCGATAATCGATTCCCAGACGTCGCGCCTGGATCTCGTTTATCGCGACCGAGGTAGCCCCCGTATCGACGAGAAACTGCACCGACTGGCCATTGATGGAACCGGCCACCCAGTAGTGACCGCCCTGCCCCCGTGCGATGCTCAGTTGCCGGCGATCAGGCTCAGCGAACCCGACGCTCAGTTCGCGACTCAGCGTATAGCGCCGCTCGATGCCATCGACCCGCAGCACCGCGCCTTTGGAATCAGCACTAATCACCTCGACACCGCCCGGCCCCACCTGACCGACGCGCACCAGTTTGCGCTGGCCATCGACATTCACCACCGCGGCACCGGGAAACAGACCGACCACCTGCACCAGCGGCGCCGCTGCGATGACAAAGGATACAAACGACAGAGAGGCCGCGAATAGCAGGATTACGGATCGCATCAGTAGCGGCTTCCTTGAAACGGGATAGCTCGACATTCTTCCATGAGTATCAGGGTCGATACAGCGATCAGCCGCACAGCCCGGACTTCAACCCAGCCCCAGCACCGCCAGGTGCATCAGAGCGCAGGCGGCAAAGCCGGCAAGGATATCGTCGAGCATGATCCCCAGCCCACCGTGCACATGGCGGTCCACCCAACTGATCGGCCATGGTTTGAAGATGTCGAGCACCCGGAACACCACGAACCCGAGCAGCAGCCAGTACCAGCCCGCAGGCACCAGCCAGAAGGTGATCCAGATGCCGGCGAACTCGTCCCAGACGATGCCTTCATGGTCATGTACGCCCAGATCCTGGGCGACCTTGCCGCACAGCCAGATCCCGAACAGCATGCTGGCAACGATCACCAGCCCGTAGCCCCAGCCCGGCAGGGCCTGCCACAGCGGCACGAACGCCAGCGCGAGGAGCGATCCCCAGGTCCCGGGAGCTTTCGGCAACGTCCCGGAGCCGAAACCGAAGGCCAGGTTGTGCCAAGGGTTGCTCCATACTGATACGGGCACCGCTTCGACGGCAGGCTGCAGGGAATCGGTCAAACGGCTGTCCTCTCTTATTCTGGCGGCGCTATCCAGCCCGCTCAGCCACTGAAATGGTTGTAGCCCTGACTGACCAGCGTGATCGCCTGGCCGCGGGCGTTCAGCAACCGCACGCCCGCCCCGACTGCCACATGGCCGATCACATGAACCGGCCAGCCATCGTCCTGCAAGGCCGCCAACTCGTCGGCTGGCAAGGTAAACGCCAGCACGTAATCGTCGCCGCCACTCAGGCCGTATTGCAGGGCCTGATCAGAGCCTGCGAAGCGCACCAGCGCGTCCGTCAAGGGTAGCTTCATCTGTTCGATGCACAACAGGACGCCGGACGCAGCGGCGATGTGCCCACAGTCGGCCAGCAGTCCATCGGAGATATCCAGCGCCGCGCTCGCCTTGCCGCGTAGCGCCTGTCCCAGCGCCAGCTGCGGTTGTGGCAACCAGTAATGTCTAAGCAACGCCGCCGCGTCAGCCGTCCCCTGCTCGCGCTCACCCAGCACGATAGGCAGCGCACCGGCCGCATTGCCAAGCGCGCCGCCGACGCACAGCAGATCGCCCGGCTGCGCGCCACTGCGCAGCAATCCCTGACCCGCCGGCACCCGACCGAACACCGTCAGCGTCATGCTCAGCGGGCCGCGCGTGGTGTCGCCACCAATCAGACGCATCGCGCAGCCCGCCGCCATCGTGTCGAGGCCACGGGTGAATTCGGCTAGCCAGTTGGAATCAGCATCGGGAAGGGTCAGCGCCAGCGTGAAACCGATCGGTGTCGCACCCATTCCCGCCAGATCACTGGTGGAAACCGCCAGTGCACGCTGGCCGAGCAGGTAAGGATCACAAGGATCGGGGAAATGGATGCCGGCGACCAGCGTGTCGCTGGATACCGCTAACTGTTCGCCTGCCGGCAATGCCAGCAAGGCGCAGTCATCGCCGATGCCCAACACGACATCGCCGCCGGCCCTGGCACAAGCGGCAGCGGCGAAGTAATGGCGGATCAGCTCGAACTCACCCATCAAGACGCAAACTCAGCGCTTGTGAGCGCCAACCTCGGCACTGCGCAGGCTGGGTGCCAGCTTGTCCAGCACGCCGTTGACGAACTTGTGCCCGTCGGTGGCACCGAACACCTTGGCCAGCTCGATGCCTTCGTTGATCACCACCCGATACGGCACATCGATGCGATGCATCAGCTCGTAGGTGGACAGGCGCAGAACGGCCAGTTCCACCGGGTCGAGTTCTTCGAGCGGACGATCGAGGTGAGGCACGATGGTGCCGTCGACTTCGGTCTTGGCGCGCGCCACGCCGGTCAGCAGCTCATGGAAGTAGTTGCCGTCGACGCCGGAGAAATCGTTGTCGACGCGAAACTGCGCCTCGATTTCGTTGAGGCTCTGACCCGCCATGTGCCACTGATAAAGCGCCTGCATCGCCAGGCTGCGCGCCACACGGCGCGTTGCGATCTTGCCCTTGGCCTTGGGCTGCGGGGCGTCCTGGCCGTCGTGATTAAGGCTCACTTGGCCTCCAGCTGCGCCAGCAGACTCACCATTTCCAGAGCGGAAAGTGCGGCTTCGGCACCCTTGTTGCCAGCCTTGGTGCCGGAGCGCTCGATAGCCTGTTCGATAGAATCGACGGTCAGTACGCCGAAGGCGACCGGCACGCCGAACTCCATGGAGACCTGCGACAGGCCTTTGGTGCACTCACCAGCGACGTATTCGAAATGTGGGGTGCCGCCGCGAATGACCGCGCCGAGGGCGATGATCGCGTCGTACTCGCCCTGCTGGGCAACTTTCTGCGCGACCAGGGGAATCTCGAAGGCGCCTGGTGCACGGATGATGGTGATGGCGTCTTCTGCGATGCCGTGGCGCACCAGCGCATCGACGGCGCCGCTCACCAGGCTCTCGACAACGAAGCTGTTGAAGCGGCCAACGACCAGGGCGAACTTGCCCTGCGGGGCGATGAAGGTACCTTCGATGGTCTTCAGTGTCATGGAAACAATCTCATATAGCGTTAAAGAGCTTGTGGGCTTTCAGGCAGCCCGGCGGGGCAGCGCGTAGCGAGCGCAGAGCAGACAAGGCGAAAACAGGCGAGGCGGCGATGCTTTTTATCTCTGTAGCACTGTTGTAAATGAGCAAGCCGAGCCTGTTTTCAACGCAGTATGTCCAAGCGCAGTAGCGCGGCAGCCCTCACTCAGCGGGCAGGTATTCTACAACTTCCAGGTCGAACCCGGATATCGCATTGAATTTCATCGGCGAACTCATCAGGCGCATCTTGCGCACCCCCAGGTCGCGAAGGATCTGCGAGCCCGCGCCGACCGTGCTGTAGGTCGCCGGCGTCGGCAACTGCTGGCGGCTCAGCTGAGCCAGCAGATGCGGCCCGGTCAGCGGGTTGCCCAGCAGCAGCACCACCCCACTACCGGCCTTGGCCACTTCGCTCATCGCGGCGCGCAGGCTCCAGCGCCCCGGCACGGTCACCAGTAGTAGGTCGCGCAGCGGCTCCATGTTGTGCACGCGCACCAGCGTGGGGTTTTCCGGCGATATCTCACCACGGGTCAGCGCCATGTGCACAGTGTCTTCGACACCGTCGCGGTAGGTCACCAGGGTGAACTGGCCCAGCTCGGTTTCCAACGGCTGTTCGGAGACGCGCTCGACGGTGCGCTCGTGGATCATCCGGTAATGGATCAGGTCGGCGATGGTGCCGATCTTCAGGCCATGCTGCTCGGCGAACAGTTCCAGTTCCGGACGACGCGCCATGGTGCCGTCGTCATTCATGATTTCGCAAATCACCCCCGAAGGCTCGAAACCGGCCATGCGCGCCAGATCGCAGGCTGCTTCGGTGTGTCCCGCGCGCGCCAGGACACCGCCCGGTTGCGCCATCAACGGGAAGATATGGCCGGGGCTGACGATATCTTCGGCTACTGCGTTCTTCGCCACAGCGGCCTGTACGGTGCGCGCGCGGTCGGCGGCGGAGATACCGGTGGTGACGCCCTCGGCCGCCTCGATCGACACGGTGAATTTGGTGCCGAAGCCCGAACCATTGCGCGGCGCCATCAGCGGCAGTTGCAGGGTCTCGCAGCGCTCACGGGTCATCGGCATGCAAATCAGGCCGCGGGCGAAACGGGCCATGAAGTTGATGTGCTCGGCGGTCACGCATTCGGAGGCGACGATGATGTCGCCCTCGTTCTCGCGGTCCTCGTCATCCATAAGGATGACCATCTTGCCGGCGCGGATGTCTTCGATCAGTTCTTCAGCGGTATTCAGAGCCATGGGGCCGATCCTTATTTATGCAGGTAGCCGTGTTCGGCCAGAAAGCTTTCCGTCAGGCCCGACGCATTGGGCTCGGCCGCCTTGTCGCCCAGCAGCAAGCGTTCCAGGTAACGGGCCAGCAGATCCACTTCCAGGTTCACCTGCCGCCCGGGGCGATAGTCGACCATGATGGTTTCAGTCAGGGTATGCGGGACGATGGTGAGTTCGAATTCCGCGCCGCTCACGGCATTGACCGTAAGGCTGGTCCCGTCGACCGTGATCGAGCCCTTGAGCGCGATGTACTTGGCCAGCTCACGCGGCGCGCGGATGCGAAACTGCACAGCGCGAGCATTTTCCTCGCGTGCCACCACCTCGCCGACACCGTCGACGTGACCGCTGACCAGATGCCCGCCGAGACGGCTGGTCGGTGTCAGTGCTTTCTCGAGATTGACTCGGCTGCCGGCCTTGAGATCGACGAAGGCCGTGCGGGCCAACGTTTCGCGGCTGACATCGGCCCAGAAGCCATCGCCCGGCAGCTCGACGGCAGTCAGGCAGACGCCATTGACCGCGATACTGTCGCCGAGCTTGACGTCCGACAGGTCCAACTTGCCGGTTTCGACCAACACCCGAACGTCACCGCCTTTTGGCGTCATGGCGCGGATGGTGCCGATGGATTCGATTATTCCAGTGAACATGCGGCCTCCCGCGGAAGGCTGTTGAAACGATGCATATGACCAACTCCTGTTTTGGAAAAAACAGGGCTGCAGATCGATAGGGAGTAGACGCACGCACGGAAGGCGCCCGTCGAGGCATCCCGCTCTCTCTTCATCCGGACTATACCGTCGGCCCCGGAATCGCACCGGGTCTGCTGACCTTGCCAAAGACAAGCGCTCGCGGGCTAGCGATCGTTGGCCGAACCAACCGCATCACATTACCGCCGGTGGGGAATCGCACCCCGCCCTGAGAACGTGGGCCGTTTTATGGCCCGGCGCAGTTTTTACCACAGATGCGCCCGCTCTGCAGCCGGCAAACGACTGCGGCGCAACGAAAAGTAGTCTCCGAGCGAGCCATCGCAGCGGCGTGCCCTGACACCTTTTCAACCGCAAGGTGAAACTCCCGTTTCGCTTGTTTGTCCATAGGCATCGCTGCGCCTCTACGGCAGAACACCGTCCAAGGAGATGGCAGAAAAGACGATCAGGATGGAACGTCGCTCCAGCATTACGCGTACCGATACGCCGAGCCAGGGTCAGTTCGTACTTGACGGCCCCGGCAGATCAGGTCGCGATAAGGAACACGCTCCGGTCCCTTTATTCAGGTGCCGAGAGATGGATATATCAGGGCTTACCTCTTTGGAAGAGTCGGCTGCGCAATGGGCGGCCGAGATCGATTCCAACGGCTTCACGGTGCTGCAAAATTACCTTTCGCCCGAACTGCTCGAGCAAGGCCGCGACTTCATCGAGCAACAGGCGGCGAGCCATGGTGGCGAATACTTCGCCATCCATGGCATTGAAGCGTTGGGCGGCAGTATCGTCGCGGCGCTGGCGCTTTCCGCGCCATTCAAGGAGATGCTGACAGGCCTGTACCGACTCCAGACCGGCCGGGATCCAGCCGCAATGGAACAGATCTTCCCGGTGGTCCGCTGCCTGCAAGGCCGCAGCGGTCTCAAGCAGTCGCATTTCTACCATTTCGATGCCACGGCGGTTACGGCCCTGCTCCCCCTGTTCATCCCGACCGAGGGCGAGCATTGTGGCGATCTGATCATCTTTCCCAACCTTCGGCCGGTGCGCTTCAATGCCCTGCGCAACGTGATCGAAAAGGCGCTGCTGCATAACTCGGTCAGCAAGAAGCTGGTGGCGTTCGCGGTCAGGCGCGGTTGGTTGCGGCCGATCCGACTAAAGCTGGTGCCGGGCAACCTCTACCTGTTCTGGGGATACCGCAGCCTGCACGCCAACGATCGATGCGACCCCACCATGCTGCGCGCCACTGCGCTGTTCCACTTCGGCAATCCACATCACGACAGCCGGCTCGCACGGCGGTTATTGGGCTCCAACAAGCGCCGCGCAAGCCTGGACCACAATGGCTTGAAGCCGGTGAGTTAAGGAACATGCCGCCAGGGCCGGTCCTAGCCCCGATGCAGGATCAGCCAGACGGACGGGCAATGATCCGCCAGTCATCGCCGATCGCGCGGATATCGATGATCCTGAGTTCGCGCGCTTCGCTCATGCGATCCAACGGCAGCTCCAGCAGCGGACGGGCCGAGGAACCGAGAAATTTGGCGGCAACGAAGATCTGGTATTCGTCGATCAAGCTTCGCGTGGCAAAGGCTCCGACGAGCCGAGGACCGGCTTCGAGCAACACTTCGTTGGCGCCGCGGCTGGCGAGTTCGCGCAACAGGCCGTGCAGATCGACCCGCCCGTCGCCATTCGTCAGTTCCACTACCTCATGGCCAGCGGCGCGGTGCAGCACGGCGCGTCCGATCGCCGCCGTAGCCACCAATGCCGGCCCAGCCTGAAAGAAAGGCGCATCCAGCGGCACCCGCAGCTGACCATCGATCAGCACCCGCAGCGGCGGGCGCTGCATGGCCAGCGCGCTCAGTTCGTCATCCAGCCCAAGCTCGGCGGTACGCACCGTCAGCCGTGCATTGTCCATCAGCACGGTATCGGCGCCGGTCAGTACCACGCTGGACTGCCCACGCAGCCGCTGCACCTCGGCACGGGCCGCAGGGCCGGTGATCCACTGGCTTTCGCCACTGGCCATGGCCGTGCGGCCATCCAGGCTCATCGCCAGTTTCGCGCGCAGATAGGGCAGGCCGGTTTCCATACGCTTGATGAAGCCGACGTTGAGGGCCCGCGCCTCGCTCTCCAGCACTCCGCTGGCGACCTCGATACCGACGCTGCGCAGACGCTCGAGCCCACGCCCGGCGACCTGGGGATTAGGGTCCTGCATCGCCGCCACGACACGGCTGACACCGGCCGTGACCAGGGCCTCGGCGCAAGGGGGCGTGCGCCCGTGATGGCTGCAGGGTTCGAGCGTAACGTAGGCGGTGGCGCCGCGGGCACGCTCGCCAGCCTGGCGCAAGGCGTGCACCTCGGCATGCGGCTCGCCGGCTCGCACATGCCAGCCCTCGCCGATCAGTTCACTGTTCTTGACGATTACACAGCCGACACGTGGATTGGGATGCGTCGAATACAACCCTTTGCGCGCCAACTGCAGGGCGCGGGCCATCCAGACGTGATCGGCGGCAGTCATTCTTTCGCGGGTTCGCGAGACAGGCGTTCGATTTCCTCGCGGAATTCGTTGAGGTCCTGGAAGCGGCGGTAGACCGAAGCGAAGCGGATATAGGCAACCTCGTCGAGCTTCTGCAGCTCGACCATCACCAGCTCACCGAGCACCCGCGACTTGATTTCCCGCTCGCCAGTGGCCCGCAGGCGATGCTTGATATGGGCGATGGCCTCTTCCAGGCGTTCGACACTCACCGGGCGCTTTTCCAGCGCGCGCTGCATGCCGGCACGCAGCTTTTCCTCGTCGAACGGCTGGCGGCTGCCGTCCTGCTTGATCAGCCGCGGCATGACCAGCTCGGCGGTTTCGAAGGTGGTGAAACGTTCGCCGCAGGCGAGACACTCGCGGCGGCGGCGCACCTGATCGCCCTCGGCCACAAGGCGCGAATCGATGACTTTGGTGTCATGTGCACCACAGAAGGGACAATGCATGGTTTAGAGCTGTCAGACGTCGGGAGAGCCATGGTAGCGCATCCCGTCGGCAAGACAAATCGAGCGGATTGCTGCTATACAGGCGCGCATTTATCGCCAGACTTCGGAGCCGTCCGTGCCGTTACGTCCTTTTGTTCTGCCCGTTTTACTGCTGGTGTTGGTGGGTTGTTCGAGCCAGCAATCCCAGCGCCCCTCGGCACCCGTCACCTTCGAGGATCCGCCCGCGGCCGTGACACCGTTGCACGAACTGCATGGCAGTCTGATCGGCGTCCCAGCTGACAGCGAAGTCGAGCTGGCGCTGTTGGAAGTCAACCGTCGCGACCAGCCCGATCGTTTGTTGAGTAGCGTGCAACTCAAAGGCCGTGGCAATGAACTGCCGTTCATCCTCAAATTCAACGCCGAAAAGTTTCCTCTGGATCAGCAAGTCGAGCTGCGCGGTCGGGCGACCCGCTCCGGGCAACTGATCATGCGCCTTCCGGCGGTGCGCATCAGCAGCCCGGCCAGCCAATCGCTGGGCCCGCTGCGATTGGTTCCGGCGCCTTGAGACCGCCAGCTGCACTACAGGCGGCGCTGGCCGACCTGCTTGGCGACGCTCGCCTGAGCATCGAGACGCTGCCCGATACCGACATTCGCTTGTGGCTGATCGATGCGGCAAACATGGACCGTGCCTTCAGCCCGGAGGAAACCCGACGGATTCTCGAAGAACCGCCCTATTGGTGCTTCTGCTGGGCCAGCGGCTTGGTGTTGGCACGCTGGCTCGCCACGCATCCGGAATGGGTGCGCGGAAAGCGGGTACTGGATTTCGGCTCGGGTTCGGGCGTCGCCGCGATCGCCGCGGCCAAAGCCGGCGCATTGGAAGTGGTGGCCTGCGACCTCGACCCGATCGCATTGACCGCCTGCCGCGCCAACGCGGAGCTCAACGGTGTGCAGCTCGGTTATTCGGAAGACTTCTTCGCCGAGACCGATCGCTACGACCTGATCATCGTCGCCGATGTGCTCTACGACCGCGCCAATCTGCCGCTGCTCGATCAATTCCTCAGCCGTGGCCGCCAGGCGCTGGTCGCCGATTCGCGGGTGCGCGATTTTCAGCATGCGTTGTATGGTCGTCTGGCCATTCTGGATGCCTGCACCTGGCCGGATCTGGCCGAGCCGGCGGAGTTCCGTCGGGTCAGTCTCTACCACGCCAGTCGCCACGTCGAGGCTGAATCCCTGGGTGCCGGCTGAGGTCTATCGCAGATAGCTGGCGTAGCGTCGCTGCAGCATGAGCCGAGCCCCAGAGGAGGCCATCATGTCCACCGAGAAACCCCTGCGTCTGTTTTTCGCCCTGTCCTGCCCGCCTCCGTTGGCGGAAGCCATCTGTAGCTGGCGCGACAGCCAGAACCTAGGCGGTCGCCCCGTGGCGCAGGCCAACCTGCACCTCACGCTGGCGTTTCTGGGTGGCCAGCCGACGGCGAAGCTGGAGGGGCTGAAGCAGCTCGGAGACCACCTGCGCGCTGACGCCTTCACGCTGCGGCTGGATCAGCTGCAGACGATCGGCCACGGCTTCGCCTGCCTGATTCCCAGCCAGGTCCCGCCACCATTGAGCCAACTGGTCGAACAGTTGCATGCCGGCCTGTCCACCCACGGCTTCGCTCTCGACTCGCGGCCGTTTCTGCCGCACATGACACTGTCGCGCGAAGCCCAGGCGCAGCCAGACGGCGCACCGCCCACATTCAAATGGCAGGTGGAGCGCTTCGGCCTCTTCCTGTCGGAAAACACCGGGAACGGTGTGCGCTACCGCGAGCTGGAGAACTGGCCGTTGAAGGCGCCAAGCGGCTGAACCGTGACGCGTGCGCCACTTGCTTCCGCTTCGGCGCGCCCCCACTTAACATGCACGCCTCATTTCGCATGCGCCCATTTCGAGAACTCCGATGAGCCAGACTCCCTACATCTTCGACGTCAGCAACGCCAACTTCGAGCAGCTGGTGCTGGAAAACTCCTTCCACAAGCCGGTGCTGGTGGACTTCTGGGCCGAGTGGTGCGCGCCATGCAAGGCGCTGATGCCGCTGTTGGCGAAGATCACCGAGGAATACCAGGGAGAGCTGTTGCTGGCGAAGGTCAACTGCGACATCGAACAGGACGTCGTGGCCCGTTTCGGCGTGCGCAGCCTGCCTACCGTGGTGCTGTTCAAGGACGGCCAGCCGGTCGATGGTTTCGCCGGAGCCCAACCGGAATCGGCAATTCGCGCCATGCTCGAACCGCACGTATCCGCACCCGCCGCTCCTGAGACCGACCTGCTGGAAACCGCCCAGGCGCTGTTCGCCGAAGGGCGCATTGGCGAGGCGGAAAACCTGCTCAAGCAGTTGCTGGTCGAAGACAACGAGAACGCCGCAGGCCTGATCCTTTATGCCCGCTGCCTGGCCGAACGCGGCGAACTGGCCGAGGCCGAAACGGCGCTCGGCGCCGTCAAAGGTGACTCCCACAAGCAAGCGCTGGCTGGCGCCCGCGCGCAGCTGACCTTCTTGCGTCAGGCCAATGACCTGCCAGAAGTCGCCGATCTCAAGAGCCGTCTTGCACAAAACGCCGACGACGATGAAGCGGCTTATCAATTGGCCATTCAACAACTGGCGCGGCAGCAACACGACGCGGCACTGGATGGTCTGCTGAGGCTGTTCGTGCGCAACCGCGGCTACGCCGAAGGCCTGCCACACAAGACGCTGCTGCAGGTATTCGACCTGCTGGGCAGCGACCATCCGCTGGTTACCACCTATCGGCGCAAGCTGTACCAAGCGCTGTACTGAGCCGAAAAAGGCCTCCGATCGGAGGCCTTTTGGAGCAACTTTTCGTCTCGCCGGACCATCATCATCAGCTCGCCAGCATCTCGTGCAACCGTAGACAATCGCGCACATACAGATCGGTCAGTTCCGGCCATGGATTGACCGGCACATTGACCAGCACGCCATGCGCGCCAGCCGCCTTGGCGCATTCCAGGTCGAAGCGATAGTCGCCCACCATCACCAGTTCCCGCGGGTCGACGCCCCACTTGTTCGCCAGGTGCAGCAGGCCGCCGGGATCGGGCTTGGGCGGCGCTTCATCGCGGCCGAGGATATCTTCGCTGGCGAAATACTCGCCCAGTCCCACCGCCTGTAAGGTCACCAGTGCCAGTTCGTGGGCATTGCGGGTCAGCACGCCGAGCCGGCAACCCCTGTTACTGAGTGCACGCAACAGCTCGCGAGCGCCCGTCGCCGGCGTGGCCGCGTAGGCTAACTCACGTTCGTGCTCCAACAGCCAGGCGCGCTTGTTGGCGGCTTCGTCGGCCGGCAGCGCGGCGAGGTGGTGAAGGATGTCGTCGTCCTCCGGAATGTCCAGCGCACGCTTGATCGCCGGGAAGTCATGCACGGCGATCGTCAGCGTACCGTCCATGTCGAATACCCAGTGGCGTGCGTCGGCCAGCCTCACTTCCAGTCCTCACGCACCCGCACCAGCCCTTCCTGCGCCACCGAAGCGACCAGCTCGCCGGCGCGATTGAAGATGCTGCCGCGGGCGAAACCGCGGGCATTTCCAGCCCAGGGGCTATCCATGGAGTACAGCAGCCATTCGTCCGCGCGTACCTCGCGATGGAACCAGATGGCGTGATCCAGGCTCGCCAATTGGATGAATTTGCTCCAGGAGCTGACACCATGGGGTTGCAGGGCGGTGCCGATGAAGCTGAAGTCCGAGGCATAGGCGACCAGATATTTGTGCAACGCCGGGTTATCCGGTAGCGAACCGTCGGCACGGAACCAGATATGCCGGATCGGTTCGATCGGCTGTGGGTTGATCGGGTCCTGCAGGGTCACCGGGCGAATCTCGATCGGCTTGGGTCGGCGCAACTTCTCCGCGACCCGCTCCGGAACCAACGGCGTCAGTTTGTGCATCAGCTCCCACTCGCTGGCGAGATTTTCCGGCCCGACCACATCGGGCATCTTCAGTTGATGTTCGTAACCGGTCTCGTCCGCCTGGAACGAAGCGCTGCAGGTGAAGATGGTCTGGCCTTTCTGGATCGCACTGACGCGCCGGGTGCTGAAACTACCGCCATCACGCACCCGATCGACGTCATAGACCACCGGCTGGTGGGAATCACCGGGGCGTAGGAAGTAGCCGTGCATGGAATGCACATGGCGCTCCGATGCCACGGTCTGGCTGGCTGCGGACAACGCCTGACCGACCACCTGGCCGCCGAACAATTGCGGAAATCCCAAGTCCTGACTGGCGCCACGGAACAGGTTTTCCTCGATTCGTTCCAGCGACAGCAGGCTGACGAGCGTGTCTAGGGTGTCGGTCATGGCGGTGTTCCTATGGATATGCGGGCACGGGGCAAGCGCGCAATGTTACGTATTTCACCGGATTCGCTCCAGCAATTGGGCTTATCGTCGGGCATCGGCCCAATTTTCCCGCGTGATTCGATACAACACGTGATCACGCAGCGGATGGCCTTCGGGAATGTCTGGATGCTCGAAGTCATGCTGCGCTTCGTGCTGCATGCCCAGTACGCTCATCAACTGCCTGGACGGTTCATTGATCGCGGCGGTGTATGTCACCACGTCCGACAGTTGCAGGCGGTCGAAGGCGCAGGTCAGGGCCGCTTGCGCCGCCTCCCGGGCCAGCCCTTGTCGCCATTGGTCGGGGACGAGTCGCCAAGCTATTTCCACGGCCGGGCAAAATGGCAGCTTTAGGCGGCTCCAGGCCAGCCCGGTCAAGCCGATGAAGCATCCGTCGTCCTTGCGTTCCAGCGCCCAGACGCCGAAACCGTGCCGGGCGAAGTGCATCCGCCAGCGCGCCAGCGCCGCGGCGCAGTCATCACGCGAAAGCAACGCCGGGAAATAGCGCATCACCAGCGGGTCGGCGCACATCGCCGCGAGTGATTCGAGATCGTCGTCATGCCAGCGACGCAGCCGCAGGCGTGGGGAGTCCAGTTCAATACGCGTCATCGCTTCTTCCGTGCTGTTCCTTGAGGGGCCGGCTGCCGAATCGGCATACTTTCGGCTGACCATTCGAGCGTCGATCGATGTTCCTACCGCTGATATTTCATGAGGATTACAGCCCGCCGCTGCCACCAGGGCATCGCTTCCCCATGGAGAAATTCCGACTGCTGCGCGATCACCTGGTCGCCAGCGGTCTGACCACAGACGAGGCGCTATTGCGTCCCGAACTCTGCCCGACCGATCTGCTCACACTGGCTCACGATCGAGCTTACGTCGCGCGCTACTGCAGCGGCGACATGAGCCGTGATGAATTGCGCCGCCTGGGCCTGCCCTGGAGCCCACCGTTGGCGCAGCGTACCCTTCGCGCGGTCGGCGGATCGCTGCTTGCCGCAGAGCTGGCTTTGCAACACGGGCTGGCCTGTCATCTGGCGGGCGGCACCCACCATGCCCATCACGATCATGCCTCCGGCTTCTGCATATTCAACGATCTGGCGGTGATCGCCCTTTCGCTACTGGAGCGCGGCCGCGTCGGCCGCGTGCTGATCTTCGACTGCGACGTCCACCAGGGCGACGGCACCGCGCGGATACTCGAGCATACCGCCGACGCGGTGACAGTATCGCTGCATTGCGAGAAGAACTTTCCGACACGCAAGGCCCGCAGCGACTGGGATATCGGGCTGCCGCCAGGCCTTGGCGACACGCAATATCTCAAAGCGGTCGACGACGCGCTCAACTATCTGTTACCGCTGTATCAGCCAGATCTGGTGATCTACGATGCCGGCGTCGATGTTCATCGCGACGATGCGCTGGGCTTGCTCAACCTCACTGATGAAGGGCTGGCGATGCGAGACAGCGCGGTGATAGAGCATTGCCTGGGCCGGGACATTCCGGTGGTTGGAGTGATCGGTGGCGGCTACGACAAGGACCGGGCGCTGTTAGCCCGTCGTCATGCGCAGCTGCATTTCAGCGCCGCCGAGGCCTGGCGGCGTCACGGACTGAGTTGAGAGCGTGGCGTGAATCCGGCACAGAAATGGCCCGCGGCCAGGTCAGCCGCTACAATGCCCGCCCCGCAACTGCCGGCTGCAACCATGCCTCTTGAACCTCGCGTTGCCATCATCGGCGGCGGTCCCGCCGGACTGATGGCCGCCGAAGTGTTGAGTCAGGCCGGCGTCGCGGTCGACCTGTACGACGCCATGCCCTCGGTCGGCCGCAAGTTTCTGCTAGCCGGCGTCGGCGGGATGAACATTACCCATTCCGAAGCCTTAGAGCCTTTCGTCGCTCGCTACCGCGAACGCGCGCCGGAGCTGCGCGTCCTGCTTGAGGCCTTTCCCCCCGATGCGCTGCGCGAATGGATTCACGGGCTGGGGATCGACACCTTCATCGGCAGTTCGGGGCGCGTATTTCCATCGGACATGAAGGCCGCCCCGCTGCTGCGCGCCTGGCTGCGGCGTCTACGCGACGCCGGCGTGCGAATCCATACACGTCACCGCTGGCTGGGCTGGCACGCCGACGGCAGCCTCCGGCTGCACGGCCCGGAGGGTGACCTGAGCGTCAGCGCCGATGCGGTCTTGCTGGCTCTGGGCGGTGGCAGTTGGGCGCGACTGGGCTCCGATGGTGCCTGGGTGCCGCTGCTGCACGATCGTGGTATCGACGTCGCGCCCCTGCGTCCGGCCAACTGCGGTTTCGAGGTGGCCGGCTGGAGCCAGCACCTGCAGGAAAAATTCGCCGGCGCGCCGCTGAAGACGGTCAGCCTCGGCCTGCCCGATGGCGTGCGGCGCAAGGGCGAGTTCGTTCTCACCGCCACGGGTATCGAAGGCAGCCTGGTCTATGCGCTGTCTGCCGAGATCCGTCAGGCCATCGAGCGGAATGGCCAAGCCACCGTATTGCTGGACCTGCTGCCCGATCATCAGCTGGAAAGAATTGCTCAGGCGCTGGCCAAGCCCCGAGGCTCGCAATCCATGGCCAAGCATCTCAAACGTCAGCTGGGCCTCGATGGCGTCAAGGCCGGCCTGCTGCGTGAGCTGACCCGCGCCGAGACCTTTCAGGACACCCGTGCGCTCGCCGCGGCGATAAAATCGTTACCGATCACGCTGCTGCGGCCGCGACCATTGGACGAAGCCATCAGCAGCGCCGGTGGCGTTCCGTTCGAAGTGCTGGACGATGGCCTGATGCTGCGCCAGTTGCCCGGCGTGTTCTGCGCCGGCGAAATGGTCGACTGGGAGGCTCCGACCGGGGGTTATCTGCTGACAGCCTGCTTTGCCAGCGGCCGTGCGGCGGCAGCAGGCATGCTTCGCTGGCTACAGGGCTGACATCCGCCTGATACAGAACCGCAAGCCGCAACGTTCAGCGATCGAGCCGATATTCATAGATGCCTGAACAGCGCCACGCTGATCACCCCGGCCGCGATCGCAGGCAACGGTTTCTTGACCAACAGCATCGTCACCGCTGTGACCAGAAAAGCCAGCCGCGCGCCGTTGTCCCCATTGACGGCCATGGGTGTCAGCAACGCCACCAGCACCGAGCCAGACATGGCGCTGATGAATTGTTCGGTTCTGTGGCTGATGGGCACGAACGACATGACAAACACACCGCCCCAGCGAGTCACCAAGGTCACCACGGCCATGATCAGGATGATGATCAACGCGCCGGACTCCGCCGTCTCTATCATCATTTCTTTTCCATCCACAGCGCGCCCAATATCCCGCCAGCCAGCGCGCCAGCAACCACGTGGCTATTGGCGGGCAGGTACCAGTACGCCAACATCGATGCGCATCCAGCCACTATCCAGATAACGGTCATGCGCAGGTTTTTCTTCCCGCCGACGACCATCGCCAGAAGAAAACACCCCATGACCATGTCCAGCCCCCAACTGACCGGATCGTGGATGGCGCTGCCGAAATACAGTCCCAGCCAGGTACCCAGTACCCAGAACGTCCAGAGCGCAAGACCGCCGCCGAACAGAATACCCAAGCCCGGCTTCCCTCGACTGAAGGCTTGCATGGACATGGCCCAGTTGGCATCCGAAACCACGAACATCACGGCGTAACGCTTCAGTGGCGGCAGATGGCGCAGCCAGGGGTACAGGGTCGCTCCCATCAACAGATGCCGAGCGTTGACGGCGAAGACGGTCACCATCAGCGGGACGATCGGAACATGGGTTCCCCAGAGTTCCAGCGACGCGAACTGCGAAGCGCCGGCAAACACCAGGCTGCTCATGATGATGATGGAATAATCATCGAGCCCCGCCTGCGTTGCAGCCAGACCGAAGGCCAACCCGAATACGATGACAAACAGTGAAATTGGCGTCAGCTGCTTGAACCCGGCCCACACGTCATGACGACTGAGCTCTTGAAGTTCTGCATCGGTATTTGTCAAAACGCACCTCTCTTGTCCGTTTCATTGCGGCATTGCAGGCGGCTCGATGACTGGAGCTTCCCGCTAGCGCGTCATCGAGCGAATGACCGAATCGCAGACGCCGCGGCAGCAAAGCCCGCGCATGCCGCCAGTGAATCGCACGAAGGCTAGCGCTTCTTTGCCGGCTTCGCCCCGCCCAGGGTCGGCACCTTGCGGATCGGCTTGACGTTGGGCTTCTCGCTTTCGTCGAACCAGTTGCCCAGATGAATGCGGCCTTTGCCGGTGGCGGTCTTGGGCTTCTTCGGTTTCTTCGGCTTCTTGATGATCTGGCCACCGGGTTGGGTGGTCGGCACGCGGTGATCGGGAACGAAGCCCGGCTCGTCATGGCGCGGCAGTACCTGGCCGATCAGCGTCTCGATGGCTGCCAGTTGGTCGACTTCATCCGCAGCCACCAGCGAGACCGCCTCGCCGGTGGCACCAGCGCGTCCGGTACGGCCGATACGGTGCACATAGTCTTCGGCGATGATCGGCAGGTCGTAGTTCACCACCTGCGGCAGGTCATGGATATCCAGTCCACGCGCGGCCACGTCGGTGGCTACCAGCACCTGCACCTCGCCCGCCTTGAAGCGCTCCAGTGCGCGCAGTCGCGAGGCCTGTGGCTTGTCGCCGTGAATCGCGTCGCTGGATATGCCGGCGGCCTGAAGTTCGTCGACCAGCTGATCGACGCCTTTGCGCGTCTTGACGAAGACCAGCGCCTGGCCCCATCGCCGGTCCGCCAGCAGATGCAGGAACAGCTCGGACTTGCGTTTCTTGTCCACCGGCACCAGCCATTGCTTGACTGTCTTGGCGGCGGCGTTGCGTGGGTTGACCTCGATCGACAGGGGGTCGCGCAGCAGCTTCTGCGCCATCTGCCGAATCGCGTCGGAGAAGGTCGCGGAGAACATCAAGGTCTGGCGCTTCTTCGGCAGCGCGCTGAACAGCGCGTCCAATTCCTCCGAGAAGCCGAGGTCGAGCATACGGTCGGCCTCGTCCAGCACCAGGGTCTGCACCTGGCCGAACTTAACCGCGTTCTGGCGATAAAGGTCGAGCAACCGGCCCGGCGTCGCCACCAGCACGTCGATGCCTTTGCGCAGAGCCATCATCTGCGGGTTGAGGCTGACCCCGCCGTAAACCGCATAGCTGCGCAGCGGCAAGTTCTGGCCGTAGGCGCGGAAGCTCTCATGCACCTGCTCAGCCAGCTCACGGGTGGGCACCAGAACCAAGGCGCGAATCGAGTTGCTCGCCACTTGCGGTCCTTCATGCAGCAACCGTTGCAGCAGCGGCAGGGCGAAACCGGCGGTCTTGCCGGTGCCGGTCTGCGCCGCGGCCATCAGGTCACGGCCTTTGAGCACGGCCGGAATGGCCTTGGCCTGAATCGGCGTCGGCTGGGTGTAGTCGAGGGATTCGAGAGTGCGCAGCAGCGGATCGATCAGGCCCAGGGAGGCGAAGGTCATGGCGAAAACCGGGAGTACGGAAACGAGGTGCGCAGTTTACTCGGAATGGAAGCTGGAAGCTGGAAGCTGGAAGCTGGAAGCCAAGCGTAGGGTGGATGTCGCTTCCTACATCCACCGCAACACTGCTCGCCGGGTCGGCAAAGCGTGACTGACCGAGAGCCGCTTCGGGTAAGACCGGCGAATGTAGCACCGGAGACAGTGTCGCTTTCGGTTCCATACCGCTAACCGCCACCTCTAACGTAACAGCAGCTTGCCTTCGATAGGCACGTAACGGCTGGCGGCACGAATCAGCGAGTTGGCCGTCAGACCGGGCGCACCATAGACCGTTGCCTCGGCGCCACCGGCGCGCACGCGATCGAGCAGCAGGTCGAAGTCACCATCGCCGGAGGCCAGCACCACCTCGTCGACATGCCCGGCGGTGTCCAGCACATCGATAGTGATTCCGACGTCCCAGTCGCCCTTGGCGGAGCCATCGCTGCGCTGGATATAGGGTTTGAGCCTCACTGTGAAACCCAGGTTGCGCAGGATTTGCTGGAACTGCTGTTGCTTGGAATCGCCTCGATCGATGGCATAGGCGTAGGCCTCGACGATCTCGCCACGGGCGCTGACCTCCGCCCACAGCGCAGCGTAGTTGAAGTGGCAGCCGTGAGCCTGGCGCACCGTGTAGTAGAGGTTCTGTACATCGGCAAACAGGGCGATCTTCTTCACGCGGCGACCCGAACGGTGGAAGGGTTGATCAGTATGGACGGCAATGTCGCGCATGTCGCCGCCCGCCTCCTTGGGCTAAAGTGCGCGCCTGTTTCTCCGAGAGTATCCCGACCGCGATGAATGTCCTGTCCATCCTCCGTGATGCCTGGTTCTTCTACTCCCGTAACCTGGCGTCCATCGCGCGGCTCTGCCTGCCGCTGATCGTGCTGGAAAGTTGCACCCGCCTGACAGTCGAACATCTGCTCGGCAAGAATGTCCTTCCAGCGCAGGAATTGCTGGTCGGCATGGTTTTCTACCCGCTTTATATCGGCGCGCTGATCCTGTTTCTCGATGCCCGCAGCCGGGGTCATCACCCGCCGCTACGCGAGGTGGTAGCGCGAGCGCTGCCGTTATGGCCGCCGATGGCGGTGCTGGCCGGGCTGGGCACCCTGCTGATCATGCTCGGCGCGTCGCTATTCGTCCTGCCCGGGATCTGGGTGATGGTCAAGATCGCCTTTGCCGAATACTTGCTGGTGCTGCGTGGCCTGAGCCCGCTCGCGGCACTGAAGGAGAGCTTCCGGCAGACCCGCGATCACTTTTTCCTGGTGCTCGGCTGCATCCTCGCCGTGCTGCTGCCGCTGTGGCTGCTGGAAGCCTGGCTCGCCGCACAGTTTTGGGCCAGCGAGACGTCACCCAGCCTGCTGGCCGTGCTGGTCGACAGCGCCGTCGGGCTGGTGCAACTGCTGGCGACCGTGGTGCTGTTCCGCTGCTTCATGCTCTGCAGCGAGCCGGCCATCGGCCTTGATGAAAGAAATTGACCATCAGGGCGGCGCATGGCGATCCGCCGGGCTAGGCTTGGTGGCTCCATCCATACCGAGCGCTTCGCCATGGCCGACCAAAACCCCAGCATCCTGTCCCACGTCTCCCTCGGCAGCAATCGATTCGAGCAAGCTGCAAACTTCTATGACCAGGTCCTCGCGACCCTGGGCTGCAAGCGCATCATGGCCCATCCAGGCGCGATCGCCTGGGGCCGCGAATATCCGGAGTTCTGGCTGCAAACGCCGATAAACGGCCAAGCGGCCACCGTTGGCAACGGCACGCATATCGGCTTCTTCGCCGCAAGCAAGGCGTCGGTCGATGCCTTTCATCGCGCCGCCCTGGACGCCGGTGCAACGGACGAAGGCGCACCGGGGCCACGGGAAGAGTATGGCGAGCCCTACTACGGCTGCTTCGTGCGCGACCTCGACGGCCACAAGGTCGAGGCCGCCTTCTGGGACACGGCGTTGATGCAGTGACTGCACGGCAACACCTTGGTCGCCTAGCCGGTGCCGGTTGACGCCCGGGCACCGGCCAGCCGCGGCAGCAGCAAGTGCTCGAACAACCGCGGGAAGCAGCGCGCCACCAGCCGCGCGCGCCAGTCCAGATTGGACAACACCAGCAGCCGGCGCCGTCTCAGCGCTCCTTGATAGATCGACTCGGCGACATCCTGCGGCGATGCCACGCGCCCCACGGTCAGTACCGGCTGCGGTGCGGTGGATCCGTCGCCGACCAGCACGTTCTTGCGCAGATCGGTCGCGGTGTAACCGGGGCACACCAGCATCACGTTGACGCCGGTCTCGCTCAACTCACTGCGCAGGGTTTCGAACAGCCCATGCAGTGCGTGCTTGCTGGCGTTGTAGGCGCCTCGATCGGGTACCGGCGCGTACTGCGAAAGCGAGCTGAGCACGATGATCTGACCATCGCGCGCGATCAGGCTCGGCAGCGCGGCCTGGGTGCAATGCAGCGCACCATAGAAATTGACCGCCATGATCCGCTCGAACACCGCCAGGCTGGTTTCGGCGACGCGGCTGCGGTGAGTAATACCCGCATTGTTGACCAGCACGTCGATGCCGCCAAAGCGTTCCACCACCAGCGTAACGGCCTGCTGCACCGCCTTCGCATCCGAAACATCACAGCGCAGGCCAAGGGCATCGGCGTTGTGGTGATCGACCAGATGCTGAACCAGACCATCGATCGCATTCTGATCGAGATCGAAGATCACCACCCGCGCACCGGCCTGTGCCATCCGTTCGGTCAGAGCGCGACCTATCCCCGCGCAGCCCCCGGTGATCAGCACCACCTTGCGATCGAATACCTTGCTGGCGAAAACCTTGCGATACATGAACCACTCCACCTGAGCCTGATCGAGCACCAGAACCTGTCGGCCATGGCGCCATTCATGCTTTGAGCATAGTCGGCCCGTCGCCGAACCGCGGCTGCGCGAATGAGCGACACCGGGCGACTCGCGCCGCCGTGCCATTCTGGACAGTGAAGCCACTGGCCGCCATGCTTGGACGGTGCAACCACAAGGGGCAGTGAATTACCTTGAAGCCTTTACTTTGGATGTCTTTTGCGGCAGCTCTGACAGGTCCTTGCTTCGCCGAGTCCGGGCCTGAATCGTCACGAACCCTGACCGTTGGTTACTACGACTTTCCGCCGGCCATCTACACCGATGCGCAGGGTCGGCCGCAGGGGCCAGTGGTGAGCCTGGCGCGCAAGGTGCTCGAGCACGCCGGCTATCAGCCTAGATTTCGCGGGCTGCCCAGCGCACGCCTGTATGCGGCCCTGAAGGACGGCACCATCGATATCTGGCCCGGCGCGCCAGGCAAACCGGAGCTGCTGGCCGATACGCTAGAAGGGCGTGAAACCCTCGCGCAGATCAGTCTCAATCTCTACTATCGGGCCGACACACCACCACCCCAGATCCCGGAAGGTCTCGCTGGGCGCGGTGTCATCGTGATCGGTGGCTATAACTACTGGCCCGCGGTGAATAAGATGCTGCACGACCCGCAGCTGAACATTCGCCTACACCGCGCCAGCAACCACGCCTCGGCGCTGGAGATGCTGCAGCACCGGCGCGCCGACTATCTGCTCGATTATCAAATTCCAGTGCATCAAGCGCTGCAACGCCTCGGCATGCCGGCGCTGCCCTACGAGACCATCCACGAGATGCCGATTCGCTTCATCGTTTCGCGCCATGTCGATGACAGCCGAAACATCGTCGATGCACTGGATCGCTCCTATGCCGAGCTGGCGGCAGCCGGTGAAGACATGAGGCTGCCTGAATAAGGCGCGGCGCGCGAAACCGCCTCAGGTGCCTCGTGGCTTGGCGCGTGCGGTGGGTTCGGCGATCAGCGGGTTATCCGGCCAGTAATGCTTGGGATAACGGCCCTTGAGGTCTTTCTTCACCTCGGCGTAGGTGTTGGCCCAGAAGCTGGCCAGATCCTGGGTCACTTGCACCGGTCGCCGTGCCGGGGAAAGCAGGTGCAGCTTGACGACCTGGCGCCCTCCGGCGATGCGTGGCGTATCGGCCAGGCCGAACAGCTCCTGCAGGCGCACCGCTAGCACCGGTGGCGACTCGCTGTAGTCGAGCCGCACCCGCGAGCCCGACGGCACGACGATGGCCATCGGCGCCAGTTCGTCAAGGCGCTGCGGCAATGGCCAAGGCAACAGGGTCGAGAGCATGGCCTTGAGGTCCAGCTGGGCGAAATGCGCCAAACGGGAGACTTTGCCCAGGTACGGCAGCAACCAGTCCTCCAGCCGCTCGAGCAGCGCATCGTCGCTGACAGTCGGCCATTCACTGACGACGCCGGCATCCAGATCGATCCGCCTGAGCAACGCGATGCGCGCCTGCCACTGGCGCAGTTCCGGCGTCCAAGGCAGCAGCTCCAGACCCTTGCGCCGGACCAGCCCGAGCAGGGCACGGCCGCGCGCCTCGTCATCCAGCCCAGGCAATGGCTCACGACTCAGGATCAGCTCGCCAACGCGTCGCTGCCGCTCGGCCCGCAATACGCCTTCGCGCTCGTCCCATTCCAGCTCGTCACGCACGCTGACCTGCTCGGCCAGCACCTCGTCGAACAACGTTGGATCCAGCGCGGCGGCGCGGTAGATGCGCTCTTCGCGCTGGCCCTGACGGCTGCCCAGTTCGGCGATCACCAGCCAAGGCTCCTTCATCAAGGCGTCCGGCTCGTCGAATACCGCCGCCCGACCGTTGGCCAAGCGGTACTCGCCGCCGCCCTCACGACGCTGTCGGGCGATCCGGTCGGGATAGGCGAACGCCAGCAGCGCGCCGTGCCAACGATGATCCGACGCATTCGCCGGCGCGGGCACCACCGGGCCACGCAGCAGGCTGCGAAACTGCCTAGCCAGCTGGCGCACCCGCTGGGCACCAGCATGCCGCCCCGCGCTGCCGTCGAGCAGCCCGAGACGCGTAGCGATATCCACGCCACCGCCGCGCTGGATATCACGCTCGACCAGCAAGGCAGCGAGATCCGCCGCCAGCGACGCGAGGCCCAGCGACTGCCCGCGCAACAGTAGGTGAGCGATCCGCGGATGCGCGGGCAGCTCGGCCATGGCCTGGCCGTGAGCGGTCAATCGCCAACCGCCACGGGCATTACGACTGAGCGCGCCGAGGCGCTGGAGCAGATCCTGCGCTTGGGCGTACGCAGCAGCCGGCGGCATATCCAGCCAGACCAGCTCATCCGACTCGACGCCCCAGCGCGCCAGTTGCAACGCGACGCCGGCCAGATCGGCCTGAAGAATTTCCGCGTCGCCATAAGCGGCCAGCTGTGCGTGCTGGTCTTCGGACCATAGGCGGTAGCAGGCACCAGGCTCCAGACGCCCCGCTCGACCGGCACGCTGCGTCGCCGACGCACGCGAAATACGGCGAGTTTCCAGACGCGTCATACCGCTACCCGGATCGAACCGCGGCACCCGCGCCAATCCGGCATCGACCACCACCCGTACGCCTTCGATGGTCAGGCTGGTCTCAGCGATGTTGGTCGCCAATACAACCTTGCGCTTGCCGGCAGGTGCCGGCTCGATGGCGGCCCGCTGGGCGGCCAGCTCGAGTTCACCATGCAAGGGGCAGAGCATCACCTCGCTTCGATCCGCCAACTGCTCGGCCAAGGTATCGTTCACTCGGCGGATTTCGGCCTGCCCGGGAAGGAACACCAGCACACTGCCGGACTCCTCATCCAGCGCTTGCAAAACCGTCTGCACCACTCGCAGCTCGATACGCTCGCCAGCCTGGAACGCCCGTCCCCAGCGTTGCACAACCGGGTACATGCGTCCTTCGCTGCGCACCACCGGCGCCTCATTCAGCAGGCTGGACAGCCGCGTACCTTCGAGGGTGGCGGACATCAACAACAACTTGAGCGGTTCATCGCGCAACAGCACACGTGCATTAAGCGTCAGTGCCAACGCCAGATCGGCGTCCAGACTGCGCTCGTGAAATTCATCGAAGATCACCAGTCCGACGCCCTCGAGCGCCGGGTCGTCCTGCAAGCGACGCGCAAGAATGCCTTCGGTGACCACTTCGATACGGGTATTCGGCCCGACCTTGCTTTCGAGCCGGATGCGATAGCCGACGGTTTCGCCGACCTTCTCGCCCAGCTCGCTGGCCAGCCGCTCGGCCGCTGCACGGGCAGCCAGACGCCGTGGTTCGAGCATCAGAATCGATAGCCCCTCCAGCCAGGGCTCGCCCAGCAGCGCCACCGGCACGCGAGTGGTCTTGCCGGCACCGGGGGGTGCCTCGAGCACCGCCTCGTCACGGGTTAGCAGGGCCTGGCGCAGCGCCGGCAGGGCTTCATCGATGGGTAGGAGCAGCATGGGGACTCCGGATTTGAGCGCGGCATTATAGGGGACGATAAAAGCGCTGGCGGCTGAACGACGGCATCGTAGAACGACGACGCCGATGATCCACTCCCCACCCGGCAGGTTTCGTCAGCCCATAACGGGTGTAAACCTTGCGCGTTTACACTGCGCTGGCTCTGCGTGGGCCCCTGAACACCTAGGCGCAGAAGGCGGTCTGATGTCGAGAAAACATCACGCAGCCCTTGCGCGGCCCTTGTATAGTTGCGCCACTTTTTTCGGAGGTCTTATGCGTACTCGTTCCCGTGTCATCGGCGGCGTGCTGGCCGTCTCCCTATTCACCCAACTGGCGGCCTGCGGCACGCTGTTCTACCCGGATCGCCGCGGTCAGATAGACGGCCGTATCGACCCGGCCGTCGCGGTCCTCAATGCGGTGGGCCTGTTGTTTTACGTAATTCCCGGCCTGATCGCATTCGGCATCGATTTCGCCACTGGCGCCATCTACCTGCCCGACAACAGCTACTCCATGGCCCCGGAAAAACTCCAAGAAGCCATCGGTGCCGACGGCGTGATTGACCAGGCTAAGCTCAAAGCCATCATCGAAGCGGAAACCGGCCGCAGCCTGCCGCTGGACGATCCGCGCCTGATCCAGCACAACGGCAGCGTCGAGCAGTTGGCGGCGTTTGGATTGCGGCCCGCCGCCTGATGCAGCACACCCGCGAGCGCAAGGGCGTCAGCGCCGAACACGCGAGGCTGATGCGCCGCGCCACGCGGCTGGCGTTGGCCGTGGCGCTGACGCTGGCGGCCAGCAAGGCGCTGGCGTGGTGGCTGAGCGGTTCGGTCAGCCTACTGGCGGGCCTCACCGACTCCTTGTTGGACGGCGCCGCCTCGCTGCTCAACCTGCTGGCCGTGCAATACTCGCTGCGCCCGGCCGACGAGGATCATCGCTACGGCCACGGCAAGGCCGAGGCCCTTGCTGGGCTCGGCCAGGGCGCGTTCATCTCGGTCAGTGCGATCCTCGTCTGCGTGCAAGGCGTCGACCGCATGTTGCACCCCGAACCATTGGGCGCGCCGGCGCTGGGCATCGCGGTGATGCTGTTGTCGCTGGCGCTGACCGTGGCGCTATTGATGTATCAGCGCCACGTGGTGCGTGAAACCGGATCCACGGCGATCCGCGCCGACGCCCTGCACTACCGTTCGGACTTGCTGCTCAATACCAGTATCCTCGTCGCGCTGGTGCTGGCCGGCTACGGCTGGGAGCGCCTGGACGCCGTCTTCGGCATCGCCATAGCTCTCTACATCTTCTGGAGCGCGCTGAGCATCGTGCGCGAGGCCGGCGCGGTGTTGATGGATACCGAGCTGCCGCCGGAGATCAGCGAGGATATGCACCAGTTGGCCTGCGCAGTGCCCGGTGTGGTCGGTTGCCACGACCTGCGCACCCGTGTCTCTGGTACTCGCTGGTTCGTGCAGATGCATCTGGAGTTGCCGGGGCAGCTGCCGTTGATCGAGGCGCATGGGCTGTGCGATCGGGTCGAGGCGGCGATTCACGCCAAGTACCCGCGGGCCGAAGTGTTGGTGCATGCTGATCCGCTTGAGGTGGTTAGGCCGAAGGGGTAGCGCAGCGTGAGCGTGCGGGTGCGGCGTCTGGCAAAGGCGCTATACCGGTTACCGCGGACACCGCTAGCGATGGTTTCGCCCTGCTGGGCGAGTCACTTTTTCCAAACGCCGAAAAAGTAACCAAAAACGCTTGCCCCCTGCATCCGGGTCTCGCTGCGCGAAACTTCCCTCATTCCATCCGCGCTCCGGGGGCCGGCGTACAAGGGCCATCCCTGGCCCTTTACGCCTCTCGCGGCATCCATGCCGCTCGCTCCCCTCCGCGCGGATTCCATTCGGCCTCCTAAAAGGGGCGATTCGGCGTCGTCTGACAGGTCGTGCAATGGAAAGCAGGAAGCTGTGTCGAGCCAGGACCACTTAACCCATGGCCGTGAAAAGCCCGTAGGGTGGAAAACTGCGAAGCAGTTTCCACCGCAATCGACGCTGCAATCGGTATCGAACTATGCCGGCAAAAATCGGTGGGTAAGCTTCGCGTTATCCACCCTACGATCGCCCGAAACTCGCACAACCGCTTCGCTGCACGGCCCATCAGACGCCACCGAATCGCCCCTTTCAGGGGGCCGAGCGCAGGTGGCGTGGAAGGGGTTGAGCGGCATGGATGCCGCGAGAGCCGCGATGGGCCAGGGATGGCCCTTCGCGGCGGGCCCCTGGAACGTCACCGGAGCGAGGGAACCCCGGCGCAGCCGGGGCCGGATGCAGGGGCAAGCGTTTTTGGTTACTTTTTCCGCGTCTGGAAAAAGTGACTCGCCCAGCAGGGCGAAACCAATGCCTCAGCCAACCCGGCCAACGGGCGTAGCCACGTGAACCCAAAGCCCAACAACTTCGCGGCCAAGGCCGCTCCCACAACAGCGCATACACAGCGGCTAGGAATCGCCTCAGCTCTTGGCCCCCAAACAAAACGCCAAAACGAAAAAGACCACGCCTGGGCGTGGTCTTTTCGATTCGTTGGGCCGATGGTAACGGCTTCTTCTCTCGGCGCCTCGTGAGCGTCGGGGGCCCGGACCGTCGGCCTGGGTAAGGCGTTCGGGGGTCACGGCGGGGATCGCGTGCCGTGGCCTTTCTGCCGGGGGCTGAAGTTAGATAAAGCTTACGCCCCGCGCGGCGATAGATGTTTGCGAATATTGCTCATATAAGCCACTCTTGCGCAATTCATACGCAACCAAACAAATTTTAGCGCAACAAGACCACGAGAGCTTTTCGAAATGAGCAAACTCGACCGCTACGACCTGCGGATTCTTGGCGAACTGCAGCACGATGCGCGTATATCCAACCAGGATCTGGCCGAGCGCATCGGCCTGTCGCCCTCACCCTGCTCGCGGCGGGTGAAGCAACTCGAGGACGACGGCTACATCGCCCGCCAGGTCGCATTGCTGGATCGCAAGAAACTCGGCCTGACCCTGACCGCCTATGTGCTCATCGGCATGGATCGTCACACGCCGGAGCGCTTCGAGCACTTCGAAGGAGTCATCGGCAAGTGCCCGGAAGTGTTGGAGTGCAGCCTGGTGACAGGGATGGACGCCGACTACCAGCTCAAGGTCGTGGTGCCGGATATGGAGCACTATCAGGCCTTCCTGCTCGGCACCCTGACCCGCATCGAGGGTGTGTCGAGCGTGCGGTCGAGCTTCGTCCTGAGGCAAGTGTCGTCAAGCACGGAGCTGCCGCTGGAGCACCTGCGCAGCTGAGACCGGATGCCGCTGACAGGCCGCGTGGCGGCCTGGTTGGCGTATACTCGGCGCCGCCTTGCTATGCCCCGCGCGTCATAAAAACGAGCCCTGCTCAGCCAACAATAGCCCGCCCGTTGTCATAGCCGTTGTCGTTACTAGCCACGCGGAGCGCTCGATGGAACCCGAAGTATTCGAAAAGTGGATGATGATCGTCCTGGTCGGCGGCCTGATGGCCTTCATGGCGTTCATCATCTGGGACCTGGCCAAGAAGTCCAAAGCTGGACGCCTCGGCACGGCGATTCTGTTCCTGGGCCTTGGCCTTTGCTTGTTCGCTTTTCTCGCCAAGCCGATCATCGGCTACATCATCGAGGTTTCGCAGGGCATCCCGCACTGATGCGGTGAGGCGGCCGGCGCCTCACAAGCGCGCCGGCACTTCCCGCCATTCCCCTGGTTGCAGGCCGTCCAGCGACCAGGGTCCGATCCTGACCCGCACCAGCCGCAGCGTTGGCAGCCCGACCGCCGCCGTCATCCTTCGTACCTGACGGTTACGCCCCTCCCTGATTACCAGCTCCAGCCAAGAGGTCGGCACGCTCTTGCGAAAGCGCACCGGCGGATTTCGTGGCCATAACACGGGCTCTTCCAATGCCCGAGCCTCCGCGGGCAGCGTCATGCCGTCGTTGAGTTCGACACCGTCGCGCAGACGGCGCAACTGCTCGGCGCTCACCTCGCCCTCCACCTGCACCCAGTAAGTCTTTGCCAGCTTGTGTTTGGGATCGGCGATGCGCGCCTGCAGCTGGCCATCGTTGGTCAGCAGCAGCAACCCCTCACTGTCGCGGTCCAGACGCCCGGCCGGGTACACGCCCGGCACCGGCACGAAGTCCTTGAGGGTGGTACGGCCATCGGCATCGTTGAACTGCGTGAGCACGTCGAATGGCTTGTTCAACAGCAGCAGACGCGACTCGGCAGGCGGCGGCTTGGCGACTCGACGGGGCTGGCTACGCGCTGCAGCGGTGCGCGGTGGGCGGGGACGACGCGACATGAAGGCTTCCTGTGCAGGCCGGTCATGCTAGGGCGACGGGGCGATCCCCGCAAGCAGCCGCGCTCGGCTTCGCCGGCTCAGCCACCGGCAACTTCGGAGCCATTTCGCACCACATGCGTGCAACACGCTGCCCCACATCGCGTCGGTCGCCCCATTTTCGTACCCACAGAGCCCAGTCCGCATTTACGTATTACAGAGCGAACGACAGCGAGGCCTCGTGCCAGAGCGCTTCGAAGAAATTGGCATGGATGCTGCGATAGCGCTCCCTGTCCCAGAGAACCAACCCACAGTTGCGCATGGACAGCCAAGGAGCCACATACAATGAAACGCCGTCCCCTACTGAAGTCCACCCTCGCCGCCAGTGCCCTGATGCTCAGCGGCCTGTTCCCGTTCACCGTGCAGGCAGCCGAGACCATCAAGGTCGGCATTCTGCATTCGCTGTCCGGCACCATGGCTATTTCGGAAACATCTCTGAAAGACATGGCACTGATGACCATCGACGAGATCAACGCCAAGGGCGGCGTGCTCGGCAAGCAGCTCGAGCCAGTGGTGGTCGACCCGGCCTCCAACTGGCCGCTGTTCGCCGAGAAAGGCCGTCAGCTGCTGACTCAGGACAAGGTCGCGGTGACCTTCGGTTGCTGGACCTCGGTTTCGCGCAAATCCGTACTGCCGGTCTATGAAGAGCTCGACGGCCTGCTGTTCTACCCCGTCCAGTACGAAGGCGAAGAGCTGTCACCCAACGTCTTCTATACCGGCGCGGCGCCGAACCAGCAGGCCATCCCGGCCGTCGAGTACCTGATGAGCGAAGACGGCGGCAGCGCCGAGCGCTTCTTCCTGCTCGGTACCGATTACGTCTACCCACGCACCACCAACAAGATCCTGCGTGCCTTCCTGATCAGCAAAGGCGTGCCGGAATCGAACATCGAAGAGGTGTATACCCCGTTCGGCCACAGCGATTACCAGACCATCGTCGCCAACATCAAGAAGTTCTCCGCCGGCGGCAAGACGGCGGTGGTCTCGACCATCAACGGCGACTCCAACGTGCCGTTCTACAAGGAGCTGGCCAACCAGGGCCTGGACGCCACTGACGTTCCGGTCGTCGCCTTCTCGGTCGGCGAAGAAGAGCTGCGCGGCATCGACACCAAACCGCTGGTCGGTCACCTGGCGGCCTGGAACTACTTCCAGTCGGTAGAAAACCCGGTCAACGAAGCGTTTGTCAGCAAGTGGAAGGCCTACGCCAAGGAAAAGGGCCTGCCGGGCGCTGACAAGGCCGTAACCAACGACCCGATGGAAGCCACCTACGTTGGCATTCACATGTGGGCGCAGGCGGTCGAGAAAGCCGGCACCACCGAGGTCGGCAAGGTACGCGATGCCCTTGCTGGTCAGACCTTCGAAGCGCCGAGCGGCTACACCCTGACCATGGACGAAAAGAACCACCACCTGCACAAGCCGGTGATGATCGGTGAAGTCCAGGATGACGGTCAGTTCTCGGTGGTCTGGGAAACCGAAAGCCCGGTCCGCGCCCAGCCGTGGAGCCCCTACATCCCAGGCAACGATAAGAAGCCGGACTATGCGGTGAAGTCGAACTGAGGATAGACGTTTTGGTGGATGGATGAAGCGCCGACTCCGCGTCCCGATCCACCCTACGTTCGCTCGCTTTCGTAGGGTGGATGAGCCTTTTTTTCATCCACCTGTCGACCACCGCCAGCTCCACCAAGAGAGCACCGGGGTCCCTGGGGAATGCCTAAATGAACACTGCCCTGTACCGAATTTTTCTGCTGCTCCTGCTGGCCCTGCCCTGGGCAGCCCACGCCGGTGACGCGGCCGACTACGCCAAGGCGAGCCCGGCCAAACAGGCCAAGCTGCTGGAAGACTGGGCCATCGCGCCCGCTCCGGAGCGGCTACCGCTGATCGAAGCCCTACGCGCCAGCCGCGTGGTGATCGATAGGAACAAGACGCCCTTTATCGAGGAGAACGGTGATTTCCGCGCCCTCGAAGGCGACGCCCAACCCGTCGGGACGCCTAAGAAGCTACGTTTGAACAACCGCTTGCGCGGCCTGCTCAACACGGCACTGGCCAGCCATCAGCTGTTCGCTGACGATCCGGCGCAGCGCCTCACGGCGGCCAAGCGTCTGCAGCGCAGCGGCAAACCCGAGCAGCAGCCCTTGCTCGAACAGCGCCTGCAAGCCGAAGACGACCCGGCCGTGCGCGAAGCGCTCACGCTCACCCTGGCCAACCTGCAGCTGACCGCGGGCGACCCGGCCGTGCGCCTGGCCGCCGTGCGTCTGCTCGGTGAGACCGGTGCGCCACTGGCCCGGGTGCGGCTGGAAAACCTGCTCGCCGATGAGGCGGAAACCGACGCCAGCGTGCGCAAGGCGGCGGAGACCAGCCTGGCGCAGGTCAAGCGCAAGCTGCTGATCGGCGAACTGCTCGGCCAGGCATTCAGCGGCTTGTCATTGGGTTCGATTCTTCTGCTCGCCGCGCTGGGTCTGGCCATTACTTTCGGCCTATTGGGCGTGATCAACATGGCCCATGGCGAGATGCTGATGCTCGGCGCCTACACCACCTACATGGTGCAAGTGTTGATGGCTCGGCTCATGCCGGAAGCCCTGGCCTTCTACCCGCTGGTGGCGTTGCCCGTAGCCTTCTTCGTCACCGCGGCCATCGGCATGGCACTGGAACGCACGGTGATTCGCCACCTCTATGGCCGACCACTGGAAACCCTGCTGGCGACGTGGGGTATCAGCCTGATTCTTATCCAGCTGGTGCGCGTATTGTTCGGCGCGCAGAACGTCGAGGTCGCCAACCCTGGCTGGCTGTCAGGCGGTCTGCAGGTGCTGCCGAACCTGGTGCTGCCGTACAACCGCATGGTGATCATCGGCTTCGCACTGTTTGTGGTGCTGCTGACTTGGCTGCTGCTGAACAAGACTCGACTGGGCCTGAACGTGCGCGCGGTAACGCAGAACCGCAACATGGCCGCCTGCTGCGGCGTGCCCACCGGCCGCATCGACATGATGGCCTTTGGTCTCGGTTCCGGGATCGCCGGGCTCGGCGGCGTGGCCTTGAGCCAGATCGGCAACGTCGGCCCGGACCTCGGCCAGGGCTACATCATCGACTCCTTTCTCGTCGTCGTTCTCGGCGGCGTCGGCCAGTTGGCCGGCAGCATCTTCGCCGCCTTTGGTCTCGGCATCGCCAACAAGATACTCGAGCCTCAGATCGGCGCCGTGCTGGGCAAGATCCTGATCCTCGCGTTGATCATCCTGTTCATCCAGAAGCGCCCGCAGGGGCTGTTCGCCCTCAAGGGGAGGGTCATCGATTGAACCAGCCACTCGCCATCACCGCCGCGCAAAAAGCCGGCCCGACGCTGACCGCCGCCGCGCTGGGCGTGGTGCTCGTCATCCTGCTGGCCATGCCGTTGCTGCACCTGCTGCCTGCGGACAACGCCTTTCACGTCTCGGCCTACACCCTGACGCTGGTCGGCAAGATCCTCTGCTATGCCATCGTCGCCCTGGCGTTGGATCTGGTCTGGGGCTATGCAGGCCTGCTGTCGCTCGGCCACGGACTGTTCTTCGCGCTCGGCGGCTACGCCATGGGCATGTACCTGATGCGTGAAAGCGCAGGCGACGGGCTGCCCGCCTTCATGAGCTTTCTCGCCTGGACCGAGCTGCCCTGGTACTGGTACGGCACGTCGAGCTTTCTCTGGGCGATGTGCCTGGTGGTGCTGGCGCCGGGGCTGCTGGCGTTCGTCTTCGGCTTCTTCGCCTTTCGTTCGAGGATCAAGGGTGTGTACTTCTCGATCATGACCCAGGCGCTGACCTTCGCCGGCATGCTCTTATTCTTCCGCAACGAAACCGGTTTCGGCGGCAACAACGGCTTCACCGACTTCAAGACCATTCTCGGCTTCTCGATCTCGGCCCCGGCCACCCGCGCCACGCTGTTCCTGGCCACCGTTGCCCTGCTCGCGGGCAGCCTATTCCTCGGCTGGCGGCTGGCGCGCAGCAAGTTCGGCCGTGTGCTGACCGCGCTGCGCGATGCAGAAAACCGCCTGATGTTCTGCGGCTACGATCCGCGCGGTTACAAGCTGTTCATCTGGACGCTGTCGGCGGTGCTCTGCGGCCTGGCCGGTGCGCTCTACGTGCCCCAGGTCGGCATCATCAATCCCAGCGAAATGGCGCCGACGCAATCGATCGAAGCCGCCGTCTGGGTCGCCCTGGGCGGGCGCGGCACCTTGATCGGGCCGTTGCTGGGCGCCGGCATCGTCAACGGCATGAAGAGCTGGTTCACCGTGGCCTTCCCCGAGTATTGGCTGTTCGCCCTGGGCGCGCTGTTCATCGTCGTCACCCTGTACCTGCCGAAAGGCGTGATCGGATTACTGCGCCGGAGGGGCGAACCATGAAAACCGCACCCGTACCCGAACTGATCGAACCGGTTGACACCGCTGCCGATGGCGGTAGCGGCCGCGATGCCATTGGCCTCGGCCGTGTGAAGAGCGCCGGCCTCGATGCCCGTCACGGGACCATCCTCAGCCTGGAAGACATCAACGTCAGCTTCGACGGCTTCAAGGCGCTGACCAATCTCAGCCTCTACATCGGCGTCGGCGAGCTGCGCTGCATCATCGGCCCCAACGGCGCCGGCAAGACCACCATGATGGATGTCATCACCGGCAAGACCCGCCCGGACAGCGGCACGGCGTACTTCGGCGACACCCTCGACCTGACGCGCATGAGCGAGGTGGAAATCGCCCAATCCGGCATTGGCCGCAAGTTCCAGAAACCCACGGTGTTCGAGGCGCTCAACGTGTTCGAGAACCTCGAGCTGGCGCAGAAGACCGATAAGTCGGTGTGGGCCAGCCTGAAGGCCAAGCTCAAGGGCGAACAGAAAGACCGGATCGACGAGGTGCTGGCGATCATCCGCCTGGAGACGTCGCGCCACCGCCCGGCCGGGCTGCTGTCCCATGGCCAGAAGCAGTTTCTCGAAATCGGCATGCTGCTGATGCAGGACCCGCAACTGCTGCTGCTCGACGAGCCGGTCGCCGGCATGACCGATGCCGAAACCGAGTTCACCGCCGAGCTGTTCAAGAGCCTGGCGCGCAAGCACTCGCTGATGGTGGTCGAGCACGACATGGGTTTCGTCGACACCATCGCTGACCACGTCACCGTGCTGCATCAAGGCCAGGTGCTGGCCGAAGGCTCGCTCGAAACCGTGCAGAACGATGAGCGGGTGATCGAGGTGTATCTGGGGCGGTGAAAGATTTAACGTCAGTAAAATCAGTCACTTAAGCGCCACAGTGGATGAATAAAGCGTCATCCACCCTACGCCCACCGAACGTCCACGCCCGCATCAACGCAAACCTAATCGTAGGGTGGATAACGCCAGAGGCTTATCCACCAAAGTGAAGGAGTCGCACATGCTGCAAGTCCAGCAACTGCACCAATACTACGGCGGCAGCCATATCCTGCGCGGCCTTTCATTTGACGCCAAAATTGGCGAAGTGACTTGCCTGCTCGGCCGCAACGGTGTCGGCAAGACCACCCTGCTCAAGTGCCTGATGGGCCTGATCCCGGCCAAGGAAGGCTCGGTGAACTGGGAAGGCAAGCCGATCACCGGTTTCAAACCGCACCAGCGCGTGCACGCCGGCATCGCTTACGTGCCGCAGGGGCGCGAAATTTTCGGTCGGCTCACCGTCGAAGAGAATCTACTGATGGGCCTGTCCCGCTTCAGCGCCAAGGAAGCCAAGGAAGTGCCCGAATTCATCTACGAGCTGTTCCCGGTGCTGAAAGAGATGAAGCACCGCCGCGGCGGTGACCTCTCCGGCGGCCAGCAACAGCAACTGGCCATCGGTCGTGCGCTGGCAAGCAAACCGCGCCTGCTGATCCTCGACGAACCCACCGAAGGCATTCAGCCTTCGGTGATCAAGGAAATCGGCGTGGTGATCAAGAAACTCGCCGCCCGCGGCGACATGGCGATCCTGCTGGTGGAGCAGTTCTACGATTTCGCCGCCGAACTGGCCGACCAGTACCTGGTGATGAGCCGCGGCGAAATCATCCAGCAAGGCCGTGGCGACACCATGGAAGCCGAAGGGGTACGCGGGCTGGTGGCGATTTAAGGCGCCGGTTGCACACGCCCCTCGCGGCCATAAACATAAAAAAGCCCCGCACACGGCGGGGCTTGTAGAAGTTTCGTAGCGTCATCAGATGACACGCGTGCCGCGTCCGATCAGCGGCTCATGCCGGCCAGCCGTTGCGAGATGGCTTGCATGCCTTGGCCCAGCTCACGCAGCGTGGCCGCATCACGCGCGCCCTCCTCGCTGGCGGTGTGAATACGCACCGCCAGTTCGTTGATCTCCTGGGTCACATGGCTTTGCTCTTGTGCGGCCACCGCGATCTGCTGCGCCCGCTGGACGATGTCGTCGAAGCTGGCCACCGTACTGCCGAGTGTGCCGGCCACGCCATCGGCCTGTTGCACGGCCTCGTGGGTACGCTGAGCACCGGCCTGCATGGTCGACACGGCCTGGGCCGAGGCCAGGCGTAGCTGGGTGATCATCTGCTGGATTTCGTTGGCCGAACTCTGGGTGCGCCCCGCCAGGGTGCGCACCTCGTCGGCCACCACCGCGAAGCCCCGTCCTTGCTCGCCTGCACGCGCGGCCTCGATGGCAGCGTTCAGCGCCAGCAGATTGGTCTGCTCGGAGATCGATTTGATGACATCCAGTACGCCACCGACCCGCTCGATATCCTCGCCCAGTTGTGTAATCGCCGCAGCGGCATGGTTGATGTCCCCGGCCAGGCCGCCGATCACTTCACTGTTGCGCTGTACCTGGCCCTGCCCCTGCTCGGCGGCAGACAACGACTGACGGGCCGTATCAGAACAATCTGTAGTGTTGTGAGCGACCTCGGCCGCGCTGGCCGACATTTCGGTGATGGCCGTCGCCAGCAGGGTGTTGTCCTGGCGCTGAGCTTCAGCTCGATCGGCCAGGCCCACGGACAGCCGCGCCAGTTCATCGGCCTGGCGCTCGAGACTCGCCGACTCGTCGCCAATGCGCCGCAGCATGTCGCGCAACGAACCGGCATAGCGGTTGACCGCGCCACGCAGAGCGCCGATCTCGTCGGCACGACGAACCTCCAGTTGCGCGTCGTCACGCCCGCCGCCCTGCCCGAGTCGCTCGATCTGCCCGGTGGTTTCTTCCAGTTGCGCCAGCAGGCGCTTGCCCGCGAGCCAAGCGAGGCCGAGCAACACGGCCAGAAGCGGAAGCAGGAGCAGCAGAATTTGCGTGGTCAGCTCATTGGCGAGCCCGGTGACGTTCGCCTCCGGGGTCACCAGCCCGACACGCCAGCCAGTGCCCTCCATGGTTTCCAGCGTCACATACGCCGGGCCGCCCACCCGGCCGTCGTGCTCGAGATGCAGCGTCGTATCACCCGCCCCCTGAGCGGCGACTGCGTCGGCAACGGGCTTGAGCCAAGGTTGCTCGCGCACCCGATCGGTCAGCGTGGGTAAGCCACCATTGGCCTTGGCGCCCGGGAAAAACAGCAGGTTGCCGGCCTGGTCGACCGCGAAGGCGTAACCGCCGGTCACGCCCCCGTTGGCATCTAGGAAACTGGCCAAACCGTCGAGTTTGAGATCGAGGGTGGCCACGCCCGCGAACGAGCCGCTGCGCTTATAGGGCACGCTGCAGGTGGTCATGGCCACACCGCTGACCGCATCCAGGTAGCCGTCCGACCAGACACAACGCCCAGGCGTCGCCGCGCGGGCACCGCTGTACCAGGACTCGCCGTGGTAGGCCGGCGTCTGCGCCGCGTTGTAGTCGTCCGAATAATCGAGCCCGCCGCCGCCGCTGCGTGCCCAGAAGAAGCTGCGTCGCTCGACACCCGGCGCGAAGGCGCTCGGCTCCGGCCACAGCCCACCGCCGGCGATGGCTACATCGCCCTGGCTGTCGATCAGGTTGGGTAGCACCGACATCGCCAGTGACTCGTCATTGGGCATGGTTTCAGCCAGGTGCGCCATGGCCGCAGTGGTCCCTTCGATGCGGCTGAGCTGCAAGGCCAACTGTCGGGCCAGGGCGCTGGCCGATTGTTCGGCGGCGGCAGTGCCGGTGGCAACGAGCCGGGGTTTGCCACCCAGGGTCATAACCGCAAAGATCGCCAGCGCGGTGAACATCAACAGGACGAGAACGCCCAACGTCATCCGCGAGGCGATCCGGGTAGGAAGAAAGGACATGCGACAACTCCACAACAGAACTTCGTAGTGGAGCGTTACGGCCGCTTTCCAATTGCATTGAGCGGAAAAGCCTGGGATGCGACCAGCGGTTCATCCAGCAACGGACTTGTTCGGCAAATCGCACATCACGAATGAAAGCAGGCACCTCGGTGTCGGCAGCCTGGTGCCAGACGCGGCGGCAAAACCGACCGCATCAGTGCCCTTCCCAGGCAAGGCGAAGGGCCACGCCTGGAACGCATTAGCGAGGCATCACTCTCCGATCTCCTTGCGGACGATCTTGCCGCCCTCCACCACGGCCATGGTGGTCGGCGTGATGAAGCCGCCGTTTTCGGTCATGCCTTGAACCGAGTAGAGGTTGTACTTCGGATCCATGGTCGTCAGCGCCTCGCCCATCTTTGCCCGTACCTGTTGCGGCTCGGTGCTACCCGCCAGTTCCATGGCCTTGGCCAGCGCATGGAAGGCCAGATAGTTGTAGGCAGCCTCCGAGCCCGGCACTTTGCCGTGCGCCTTCTGATAGCGATCGATGAAGACCTTGGCCACCTCGCTGTCGTACTCGGAAAGCGGCACGACACCCACGGAGCCGTCCAGCAGTTCCAAGCCGCCGGTCACTATCGCGATCTCGTCGAGCTTGGCCTGGTCCATGACGATAAAGCCGCCCTGGAAGCCCAGCTGACGCGCCTGTTGCATGACTAGGCCGGTGGGCTCGGAAGCGCCACCGACGAACATCACGTCCGGGTTCGAGGCGATTACCCGGCTGATACCGGTGTAGAAATCGGTCGACTTGTTGTAGTCCATGGGGTTGCTGGCAACGATCTCGCCGCCCTTCTGCTCCCAGGCCTTGGTCATCATGTCAGTCCAGATCTTGGCGTACTCGTGGGTAGCGCCCGCGATGCCGAGTTTCTTGCCGTAGTGCTTGAGGGCGTAGTCGGAGAACGCATCGACATAGCCGGTGAATTCCGGCGGAACGCGCACAGTCAGCGGATTGCCCTGCTGGGTGACCGAAGGCACGCTGGTGTAGGCCATGATTAGGAAATCGTCGGCGACGTTGAAGTCCTGCAGCGCGAACACCCCACCGGTATGCGGAACGAACACGGCGGCGGCGTTGGATTCCTTCACCAAACGCTTGGCGTTGGTGGCGGCCTGGCTCGGCGAGTATTTGTCATCCAGGCTGATGAGATTGACCTTATAGGTTTCGTCGCCGATCTTCAGGCCGCCGGCCTCGTTGGCATCATCGACCGCCATGCGCAGGCCGGACAGTGTGTTCTCGCCGTAGAGCGCAGCGCCGCCGCTGAGCGGGCCGGTGAAACCGATGGTCAGAGTCTGTTCGGCATGCACGCCGCCAGCCTGGGCCATGGTCAGGGTGGCAATCGCCAACCCAAGCGCTTTGAGCGTTTTCATTGTTGTCTCCTTGGTCATGACTGATCAGGCGCCGATATAGGCCTTGCGCACGGCTTCGTTACCCAGCATGGCCTGCTGGTCACCTTCCATCACCAGGCTGCCGCCCTCGATGACGTAGGCGCGGTGGGCGATCTTCAGCGCCGCAAACGCATTCTGCTCGGCCAGCAAAACGCTAGTGCCGGACTTATTGATGCGCGAAATCACCTCGAACATCTGGTTGACCACCAGCGGCGCAAGCCCGAGCGAGGGCTCGTCGAGCATCAGCAGGCGGGGTCGACTCATCAGCGCCCGGCCAATGGCGACCATCTGTTGCTGGCCACCGCTCAGCGAGCCGGCCGGCTGGTTGCGTTTGTCGTGCAGGATGGGAAACAGTTCGAGCACCTCCTGCAGGTTGCGCTTGTTGCCCTCGCCATCACGCCGATGCAGGTACGCACCGAGCGCAAGGTTCTGCGAGACCGACATCTGCGGGAACAGCTTGCGCCCTTCAGGGCAGTGCACCACACCGGCGGCGACCAATGCTGAAGGCTTGAGCCCGTCGATGCGCTTGCCCTCCAGCGTGATGCTGCCAGCTGTTGGCTTGAGCAGCCCGCTGATGGTGTTGAACAAGGTGGTCTTGCCCGCACCGTTGGCCCCGAGCAGCACCACCAGTTCGCCGGCGCCAACCGTCATGGAAACCTGCGTGAGCGCCTTGAAACTGCCGTAGCAGACATCGACCCGATCAAGCTGCAGCATCGTAGTCGCTCCCCAGGTAGGCTTCGATCACAGCCGGGTTCGCCTTGATCTCGGCGGGTGTGCCCTCGGCGATCTTCTCGCCGTAGTTGAGCACCATGATCTTGTCCGCCAGCCCCATGATCATGTCCATCTTGTGCTCGATCAGGCACACGGTCAGACCGTGCTCGGGCATCTTGCGGATCAACTGCGCCAGGCCTTCGGTCTCCTCCGGATTGACGCCCGCCGCCGGCTCGTCGAGCAGCACCAGTTTCGGTTCGGTGGCCAACGCCAGGGCAAAGGCCACGCGCTTGCGTTCCTCTTGGGAGATATCCAACACCACGCGGTTCTCCAAGTGTGCGAGCCCGACGAAGTCCAGCGCGGCGCGGGCCTTCTCGCGGCACTCGCGTTCCTCCTGCTGCAGACGCTTGGAATTGATCAGCACGTCCCACAGGCCGGATCGGGTACGTAAACGGTGGCCGACAATCAGGTTGTCCAGCACGGTGGCCTGCTCGAATAGGTGCGTGGTCTGGAAGGTACGCCCGACGCCTAGCCGGGCCACACGATCGCAGCGCATCCGCGACACGTCGTGACCGTCGATGAGGATGCGGCCGGAACTGGGCTTGTGCACACCGGATATCAGGTTGAAGAAGGTGCTCTTGCCGGCGCCGTTGGGGCCGATGATGGCGTTGATCTTGCGCGCCTCGAACTCGACGCTGACGTCATGTACCGCCGCGAGGCCGCCGAACATCTTGGTCAGGTTTTCGACCTTAAGCATTGGTGTTCACCTCGCTGCCTGGGGTGACTTTGTTACCGGCTCGTGGATCCTGCGCCCGCGCCACTTCGGTGTCTTTGCGCAGCTTCCAGCCAAGGAAGGTGCCGATCAGCCCGCGCGGCATGAAGATCACCAGCACCACGATCAGCGGGCCGAAGATGATCATCCGATAGTCCTCGAGGAACTGCAGCGACTGGGTGATCCAGACGATCCCCACAGTGCCGGCCAGCGGCCCGAACAGCGTGCCGAAACCGCCCACCAGCAGGTAGGTGATCATGTCGAAGGTATGGTTGGGGTTGGCTTCCTCCGGGCCGATGAAGCGAATCATCGAGGCGTAAAGCCCGCCGGCGATGCCGGCGTAAGTGGTCGACAGGACGAATGCCAGCAGCTTGTTGCGCATCAGGTCGATGCCCAGCGACTGGGCCAGCGCGTCACCGTTGCGGATCGCCATGAAGGTGCGCCCCAGCAGCGAGGACGCCAAGCGCCCGGCGAACCAGATCGCCAGAACCAGGAACAGCAGCGCCAGGTAGTAGAACGGCACCGTCTGGCTGAAATCGACTAGCCCGAATCCATCCGGCGCCGCGATGCCGCGAATGCCGATGGCGCCGTGCGTCAGCTCCTCCCACTTATCGATCAACAGATAGATGATGAAGCCGACGCAGAGCGTGAAGATGGCGAAGAAGTGCTCCTTCAGACGCAGCGAGACAATGCCGACCAGCGCACCGATGGCCGCCGAAACCAGCGCCGCCGCCACGAAGGCCGGCCAGAAATTCCAGCCATGATCAGCAGTAAGAATCGCCAAGGTATAGGCGCCGATGGCAAAAAAGCCGCCGTGGGCCAGGTTCAGCTGGCCGCAGTAACCGGTGATGATGTTCAGGCCGTAGACCGCGATGGCCCAGATGAAGGCGCTGGCCATCACGTAGACCTGGTATTCGCTCTTGGCGAACAGGGGGAACGCTAGGGCCAAGGCCAGCAGAAACAGCTTGCAGCCGCGACCGGTCAGCAAAGAGGCGAAACGATGCATCAGTGAGCCCCCTTGGCGAACAGCCCGGTTGGGCACAACGACAGGATCACCACCAGCAGCGAGAAGGCGATGATGTCCTTATAGTCCGAGGACAGGTAGAAGCCTCCGAAGCTTTCGGCGAAACCGAGAATCATCGCGCCTAGAATGGCGCCCGGGATGCTGCCCATGCCGCCGAGTACGATGATCACGAAGGCTTTCATGATCACCAGATGCCCCATCGCTGGATACACCAGGTTGATCGGCGCATACAGGGTGGCGGCGAAGGCGGCGAGCATGCCGGAGATAGCGAAGGTCAGCATGGCCACACGGTTGGCGTCGATGCCGACCAGGAAGGCGCCTTCACGACTCTGGGCCATGGCGATGATCGTCGAGCCGAGCATTGTCTTGCGCAAGAACAGGTGCAGCGCCAGCATCAGGGTAAAGGCGCCGACAATGATCAAGAGGCGCTGCTCGGGAATGATCAGCCCGTCGAAGTTGAGAATGCCACCGTAGGGCGAAGCCATGCGACGGAAGTCTGAGCCCCAGAGCATCTGCACCACCGCTTCGAGAAACAGCAGGATGCCGATCGCCGCGATCTTGTCATGGATCGGCGGCGCATTGCGCAGCGGGTGGAAGACCAGCCGCTCGGACAGCACCGCCAGCGCCGCCACCACGACTCCGGACAGCACCATGGCGATCCAGTAATGCAAGCCAATGTCTGTCATGAAGAAGTAGGAAGCGAACGCACCGACCATATACAGCGCGCCATGGGCGAAGTTGGGAATGTGCAGGATGCCGTAGACGAGCGTCAGGCCGAGAGCGACCAGACCATAGATGCTGCCCAGGGTCAGGCCGTTGAGCACTTGCTGAAACAATAGATTCAATGCAGCGCCTCCGTGGATCTTGTTGTTATGTGTGCCACCGAGCGAGTGCTGATCGCAAACAAGCCGGTCGAACTTCGCCAGCCGCCGGCACATCGGAACTCGTCGCCTGACTGACATTGGCACTCGCTTGCACCCTCGTCAAACCAGCGGCCCGGAAGAGATGAAGCCCCATAAAGCAGCGTGATGCTCGCAACAATCTGTTTCAGTGACCGGCCAGTCGATCCGATTAGGCCTCGGCTGTTCGGTGGTTGGATCAAACCGAACACACCGCAGCGAGCCTACTCAGGACGCACCAAACTGGATCATTCGCACCTCCGAATCCTTCATGCGCACCATTGAAGGGCATCGAAAGCCAACGGCCAGACCAATCGCCTGGTTCATTTATACCGTCACAGGCTCGTGCGCCCAGGCAGCGCACCGCTGTGGCGCGAGAGGCACGACTATTGCTCCGACTGGAGCAAGACTCCTGACTTCGCACGGCCCATGACCGCACTGACACCTCTGTTCACGCCACACTGGAATGCCGAACTCGAGCTGGGCTATGCCCGCTTCGATCACGTGACGCGCCCGGTGCTTCGACGGCACAGCGGACCGCTGAGGGTGCAGAAGCACCTCTATCCAGAAGGGCCAGAAGTCTGCCAACACATCATCGTGCACCCGCCGGGCGGGATTGCGGGTGGCGACCGACTGGACATCAGCGCCACGGTGGGCCCCGGTGCCTGGGCGCAGTTGACCAGCCCCGGCGCAGCCAAATGGTATCGCGCCGCTGGCCCTGCTTTTCAAAACCTGCAGCTGCGGGTCGAACCTGGCGCCACACTTGAATGGTTGCCACAGGAAACCATCGTTTATTCCGCGGCGCAGGCCGAGCTGGAGATGTCGATCGAATTGCAAGGCGACGCCCGGCTGCTCTATTGGGACATCGTCGCGTTGGGTCGACCGGCCAGCGGCGAGCGTTTCGACGCAGGTCATTTCCAGGCACAGCTGAATATCACCCGCGACGGCGAATGGCTCTGGCACGAACGCCAACGTGTGACCGGTGACGACGGCCTGCTCGACTCGCCGATCGGCCTCGATGGCAACCCGGTTTTCGCCACCCTGATCGTGACCGGCGAGATCGACGCCGAGCTGATGGAACGCTGCCGCGAACTTTCGAGCCGGGTTCGGGGCGACCTGACACAGTTGCCGGGCCTGGTCATTGGCCGTTGTCTGGCCAGCGAAGCCCTGCATGCCCGTGCCTGGCTGATTGACCTGTGGCGCCTGTTGCGTCCAGCACTGCTGGGGCGCGAGGCAATGCCACCGAGGATCTGGAGTACATGAACAACGGTGGGTAAGGCTCCGCCGTTACCCACCCTACGCCGGCCAGCAGGTGCATGGCCGCCCCGAAATTCGCTGCGTGGTTTGTCGCCACGAGCCGGTGGATGTGAAAGCGACATCCACCCTACGACTGGAGCCATTATGGATTTGTCGCCAAGAGAAAAAGACAAGCTACTGATTTTCACCGCCGGCCTGGTCGCCGAGCGGCGCCTGGCACGTGGGGTGAAACTCAACTACCCGGAAGCCATGGCCTACATCTCGGCCGCGCTGCTCGAAGGCGCCCGCGACGGCCAGACGGTGGCCGAGCTGATGCATTTCGGCACGACGCTGCTCAGTCGCGGCCAGGTCATGGAGGGCGTGCCGGAAATGATCCCGGAGATTCAGGTGGAAGCGACTTTCCCCGACGGCACCAAGCTGGTCACCGTGCATCAACCAATCCCCTGAAAGAGAGGTCAATGTCTGTTGCGGCCATGCCGTGATGACCCCGAACCGCTTGAAGGATTTCACCGTGCAGATACGTGACGCCCTGGATGCAGACCTCGACGGCATCCTGCAGATTTACAACGACGCGGTGCAGAACAGCACGGCGATCTGGAACGACCAGCCGGTCGATCTCGACAACCGCCGTGCCTGGCTGGCCGAACGCCACGCGCAGAATTACCCCGTTCTGGTGGCGATAGACGATCAGGGACAGGTAGCCGGCTATGCCTCCTTCGGCCCCTGGCGCCCTCACGACGGCTATCGCCATACCGTGGAGAACTCGGTCTACGTCAGCCCCGACCATCGCGGCAGCGGCATCGGCCGCAGCCTGATGCAGGCGCTGATCCAACGCGCTCGCCAGCTGGAGAAGCACGTGATGATCGCCTTCATCGAGAGCGAGAACCGTGCATCGATCCATATGCATCAGCAGCTCGGCTTCATTCATGTCGGGCAGATGCGCCAGGTGGGCTGCAAGTTCGGCCGCTGGCTGGACCTGACCATGATGCAACTGACCCTCAACAGGACGTCCAACCCATGATTCCCGGCGAATACCAAATCCAGGATGGCGACATCGAGCTCAACGCCGGCCGCCGCACGCTGACCCTGAACGTGGCCAACAGCGGCGACCGGCCGATCCAGGTCGGCTCGCACTATCACTTCTTCGAAACCAACGATGCTCTGGCCTTCGACCGTGCCGCCGCGCGCGGCATGCGCCTGAACATCCCGGCCGGTACCGCGGTGCGCTTCGAGCCCGGACAGAGCCGCGAGGTGGAGCTGGTCGAGCTGGCCGGTGACCGTCGGGTGTTCGGTTTTGCCGGGCGGGTGATGGGCGCGCTCTAGAACGCAGCCGCAAGCGACAAGCAAGCTTCGTAGGGTGGAAAACGCCGCAGGCTTTTCCACCGTGACCAGGATCGGTGGATGACTTCGGTCATCCACCCTACGCGAGACGATACCGATGAAGATTTCCCGCCAAGCCTATGCCGACATGTTCGGCCCCACTGTCGGCGACAAGGTGCGCCTGGCCGACACCGACCTGTGGATCGAGGTCGAAAGGGACCTCACTACCTACGGCGAGGAAGTGAAGTTCGGCGGCGGCAAGGTGATCCGCGATGGCATGGGCCAGAGTCAGCTGTGCGCCGAGGACGTGGTCGATACGCTGATTACCAATGCGCTGATCATGGACCACTGGGGCATCGTCAAAGCAGATGTGGGCCTCAAGGACGGCCGCATCGCGGCCATCGGCAAGGCTGGCAATCCGGATATCCAGCCAGATGTGACCATCGCCATCGGCGCCGCTACCGAAGTCATCGCTGGCGAGGGCATGATCCTCACTGCCGGCGGCATCGACTCGCACATTCATTTCATCTGCCCGCAGCAGATCGAAGAAGCGCTGATGAGCGGCGTCACCACAATGATCGGCGGTGGCACCGGGCCAGCCACCGGCACCAACGCCACCACCGTCACACCTGGCCCATGGCACATGGCGATGATGCTCAAGGCGGCTGACGCCTTCCCGATGAACATCGGCTTCACGGGCAAGGGTAACGCCTCGCTGGCCGAGCCCTTAATCGAGCAGGTCAAGGCCGGGGCCATCGGCCTCAAGCTGCACGAAGACTGGGGGACCACGCCTGCGGCCATCGACAACTGCCTCAGCGTGGCGGACCAGTACGACGTGCAGGTGGCGATCCACACCGACACCCTCAATGAGTCCGGCTTCGTTGAGACCACCCTGGGGGCCTTCAAGGGCCGCACCATCCACACCTACCACACCGAGGGCGCCGGTGGTGGTCATGCCCCGGACATCATCAAGGCCTGCGGCTTCCCCAACGTCCTGCCGAGCTCGACCAACCCGACGCGGCCGTTCACGCGCAATACCATCGATGAGCACCTGGACATGCTCATGGTCTGCCATCACCTGGACCCGAGCATCGCCGAGGACGTGGCCTTCGCCGAAAGCCGTATTCGTCGCGAAACCATCGCCGCTGAGGACATCCTGCATGACCTCGGTGCCTTCTCCATGATCAGCTCCGACAGCCAGGCCATGGGCCGCGTCGGCGAGGTGATCACCCGCACCTGGCAGACCGCCGACAAGATGAAGAAGCAGCGCGGCGCCCTGCCCGGCGATGGCGCGGGCAACGACAACTTCCGCGCCAAGCGCTACATCGCCAAATACACTATCAACCCGGCCATCACCCACGGCGTCAGCCATGAGGTGGGCTCGATCGAAGTGGGCAAATGGGCGGATCTGGTGCTCTGGCGTCCGGCGTTCTTCGGAGTGAAGCCGACGCTGATCCTCAAGGGCGGCGCCATCGCGGCCAGCCTGATGGGCGACGCCAATGCCTCGATCCCGACACCGCAACCGGTGCACTACCGGCCGATGTTCGCGAGCTTTGGCGGCTCGCTGCATGCCTCGAGTTTCACCTTCATCAGCCAGGCCGCGTTCGAGGCCGGTGTGCCCGAGCAGCTGGGGCTGAAAAAGAAGATCGGGGTGGTGAAAGGCTGCCGCTCGGTGCAGAAGAAGGACCTGATCCATAACGACTACACACCGGATATCCAGGTCGACCCGCAGAACTATCAGGTCAGGGCCGACGGCCAGTTGCTCTGGTGCGAGCCGGCCGAGGTGCTGCCGATGGCGCAGCGCTATTTCTTGTTCTGACAGCGATCGCCGTTCAGATCCCATTGCGTTTTTCACAGGGGCGGCCTGGCCACCCTTTTTTGTGCGCGCACCAGCCTGTGTGCACGCCCAGAGTGCATAAACGGACGCTTGAAGGGATTGAGGCAAGTGCGGGTCAAAAAAAAGCCCACAAATGATCCGGGCGGGAAACTTTTTTGCGGTGGTTGATTGCAGGCGAGCCCTTTATAAGCATCGTCCTAGACGGCCTCTCGCGAAATTGCATAACAAAATGATTATTTATGTATACAAAGTCGAAGCGAGTTTGGATTTCATCTTCTAGGCTTTGCTCAGGTCTCGGCGTATCTGACGAATGCCACAAGGCCTGACTTCGCGGACTCTGCCATACGCGGAACAAGAACTGCATACAAAAACCATTAACAGTCTTGCACAGAGCGCCCAGAGATGAACCACGACGACTTTCAGATCAAGCAGATCGATCCCAGCCTGTATAACGCCGACCTCGCCCCGCTCGCCCCAGCCAAACGCAAGTGGGGCTGGTTCGAGGTCTTCAACGTCTGGTCTAACGATATTCAGAGCTTGTTCGGCTACACCCTGGCCGCCACCCTGTTCATCAGTTACGGTCTGAACGGCTGGGCGGTGCTTGCCGGAATCGTACTGGCCGGCTTTATCGTCATGGGCCTGGTGCAGCTGACAGGTAAACCCAGCGTCAAATACGGCATCCCATTCCCGGTCATGGCTCGCGCCAGCATGGGCGTGCGCGGTGCGAATTTTCCAGCGGTCGTGCGCGGCATCGTGGCGATCTTTTGGTACGGCGTGCAGACCTATTTCGCCTCGACCGCGGTCGCCTTGCTGATTCGTACCTTGGCGGGCCCCGGCTCGGAAACTACCCTGCTGGGCCTGACCGCAGTCGACTGGGTCGCTTATGTGATCGTTTGCGTCTTTCAGGTCGCGTTGTTCGTGCGTGGCGTGGACTGGGTGACGCGCTTCCTCAACTGGGCCGGGCCGCTGGTCTATCTGGTGATGATCGCGATGATGATCGCCATCTGTTACCAGGCCGGGCCAAGCCTGGCCGGCGCGCTGGGCAGCATATTCAGCGGCACCGGCAGCTATGCCGGCGGGCCCGTCGCCGCGTTTGCCGCCGTGGTCGGCACCATGGTCGCCTACTTCGCCGCGGTGGTGATCAACTACGGCGATTTCGCCCGTTTCGTGAAAAATGAGCGGCAGATGCGCATCGGCAACTTCCTCGGCCTGCCGGTCAGCCTGGCGATCTTTTCGCTGATCGCCCTGGTGATCACCGCCGGCACCGTGGTGGTGTTTGGCGAAACCCTGACCAACCCCACCGATATCGTTTCGCGCATCGACAACGTCGGCCTGACCCTGATTGCTGCAATCACCTTCTTCGCCGCCACGGTGGGCATCAATCTGGTCGCCAACTTCATCCCGCCGGCCTATGACATCGCCAATCTGGCTCCAGCGCATATCAGTGCACGCACCGGCGGCTACATCACCGCGGCCATCGCTTTCTTCATCGGTGCGCTGTGGGTGTCGTTCATCAGCGCAGTCGGCATCGCCGCCTTCGTCGACACACTGGGCGCCGTGCTGGCACCGCTGTACGGCATCATCGTGGCCGACTACTACCTGGTCCGCCGGCAGCGGCTGGATGTGCAACAGCTGTTCTGCGCCGCACCGGGCTCAGCCTACTATTTCAACGCCGGCTGGAACCGCAAGGCGATCATCGCGTTCGGGATCAGCTCGGTGTTCTCGGTCGCCTCCGTCTGGACGCCTGGGCTGGAAAGCCTGTCGGGCTTCGCCTGGCTGCTCGGCGCGCTGTTCGGTGCCGTGGTGCATTACCTGCTGATGCGCAAGCAGATCGTTCCGGCAAATGCGCAGCCTCCTTTGACGACGCAAGCCTGATGCCCCCTTGGATCGGGCCGGCTGACTGTCGGCTCGATTCAGCGCGACGAACGGCCCGTGATAGAGTGCCGGGCCATCACCACGCGCAGCCTTGACACCCGCATGAACCGATCGGTTAGCGACGATATTTCGGCTATCAGCCGCATCAGCGCAGTACCCGCCATTCTTCAGGTCATCTCCGAGACCACCGGATTACGTTTCGCCGCCGTAGCGCGTGTCACCGCGGACTCCTGGACGGCCTGTGCGGTGCTCGACCGGATCAACTTCGGCCTGCAGGTCGGTGGCGAACTGGACGTAACGACGACCCTCTGCCACGAAATTCACGCGTCCCACCAAACCATCATCATCAGCAAGGTGAGCGAGGACGAACGCTACTGCAATCACCACACCCCAAAGATGTATGGTTTCGAAAGCTACATCTCGGCCCCGGTGTTTCGTACCGACGGCAGCTTCTTCGGCACTGTTTGTGCGCTCGATCCGCTGCCCGCCAATCTGTCGGAAGGGTCGATCCTGGCCATGATGGAGTCGTTCGCCAAGCTGCTGGCCATTCAGCTCGAAGCCGAGGAACGTTTCGAGGCGACCGAGGCAGCACTGCTCGATGCACAGCAGACGGCCGAGCTGCGCGAGCAGTTCATTGCCTTGCTCGGCCACGACCTGCGCAATCCCCTCTCGTCGATCATGTCCGGCGCGCGGCTATATCGCCAATGAGATTGCCGTGTAGCACGGAGGCAGGATGCAGGTCTCGTCTACCGCCGAGGCCGGCACCACCTTTACTTTCAGCATGCCGACCGGGACGCTCACGTCTTAGGCGTGCTCGGCCTTCATCATGTCGTAGGCGCCAAGGTATGCACCGGCTAGCTGGTTCTTCTGCTGTTCGCTGAGCAGCTTGCCGGCCATCTGGAAGAATTTGTGCTCCTCTTCCTGCAGGTGATGGTGAACCTTGTCCGACAGCTTGCGGGCCTGAGCGAGCCAGCTAGGGCTGCTGGGATCCGTCTCCTCCAGGGCCTCGACCATTTCGTCCATTTCATGATGCTCGGCGATGGCATGACGGGACAGGTCGACGCCGCTGTCATCGCGCATCAGCGGAATATAGAAGTGACGCTCTTCGGCCACCGAATGTACCCAGAGTTCATGCTTGAGCTGGGCGAACAGCTCCTGGCGTTCGGCGGAATCGCCACTTGTCTGCGTCAGGCGTTCGGACAGGTCGCGCTGGATGTCATGGCTCAGGCGCAGCGCTTCGAAAATCATCATGGGGCATTCCTCTTCCATGGAAGGGTGGGGGGACGCGATGTGTGACCCATGCGCGCGCGTCGAGTGCGATCCGGGCGTGCGATTTATCGCCTCAGCGTAGCTGGCTGTCCTTGCTGCCCCTGCGGTTGTAGCCGCTGAATTTGGCTTCCTGCTTGTCCTGTTCGGTCTGGCACTTTACGCACAGGCGCACGCCCGGAACGGCCTGACGCCTTGCCTCGGGAATCTCCGCATCGCACTCCTCGCAGTGCGTCAGGCTTTCGCCTCGCCCCAATCGGCTGCGCGCTCGCTGCACCGCGTCCTCGATGGTGCTGTCGATCTGTTCCTGCACTGCGCCTTCGTTTGCCCACCCCGTGGCCATAAAAACCTCCCGCCTGTCTGAAAAACAGTCATTGGCTATTTCAACATTCGAACGGCGAGTGCCGCGGCCGTTCAACTAGTCAAATCCCCGGCACCATTATGGGTCGCCAATGAATCGGCACCGCCCGTCGTTCGCTTGGCGTCAAAACGACGAACGGGGATTGCACTACGTCCGCATCGACTACTCTTCCCGACGATTGATCAGGCAAGAGTGGCCATTAAACAGTCTTCAGCCGCTCTGTATCGGCCTTGCCCTTTGCGGTCGCCAGCGGGCGGCTTGTATGACTAATCCACCCGTGAATCGGTGTATGAACAAAAAATTCATCGCGACGGCCTTGATGCTCGGCCTTAGCGGATGCGCCAGTCAACCGCAGGTCGTCGAACGCGAAGTCGGACAATTCGATCTCAAGCTCGGCATGGCGCCCACTCGCAGCATGGCCCAGGGGCTCGTCAGCCCGACCGTCGGAAGCACTTTCCGCGGAGGCTTGGATCTGACCCACGCCAATGGCATGTACGTGGGGCAGTGGGCACCCAGCATGGGCATCCTTGAGGGCAACCCCCTGGAGTTGGACACCTACATAGGTTACGCCCAGCAGCCGCTCGACAACGCCTTAGGTTTCGAGCTGGGGGTGATCCGCTACAGCTTTCCCGAACTGGAAAACCGCGACCGCCATGAGTACTACGGCGGCATCAATCTGGCCGGTAACCGCCTAGGTGGCGCCCTGCGCAGCGCTCCAGGGCGTACCGACAGTACGCTGTTTCTGGAATTTGACTCGTTTCGACCATTGGATTTCGGGGTGCGCCTGAAGTACGCGAGCCACTCGCTGGACAACCCGCGGCACTACACTGGCGGCAGTGTGCGGGTATTCAACGACTGGTCGCTGAATCTGTCCCGCCCGCTGCTCGGCGTGAACCTGGACCTCTCCTATACCGACTCCAACCTGAGCGGGCGAGAGTGCGGCGTCTATTCCGGGCAGAACGCCCATTGCGAGAGCTTCTTCATGTTCAGGGCGCAGCGTCTTTTGTTCTGAACTGACGCCACTAGCGAAACCGCATCCGCGCGTGCAGCACGGCCAGTAGGAACGCCGCCGTCGCGAAGCCGTAGAGTAGCTCCAAATTCCCGTCCCGATACAGCCAGGATCCCAGCACCGGCCCGGTAGCCATCCCCATGAAGCGAAAAAAGTTGTAACTGCCCACGGCAGTGGCACGGTTGTGCGGGTAGAGATCCATCAGCAAGCTGGTCTGCACCGGCAGCGACAATCCGAGGAACAGGCCGAACGCGCTGGCAGCCACGACCAGCCAGGCGAGCGACCACTGCGCAACACCGAGGAACAGCAACACGCTGAGCGCATTCAACCCGGCCGTCACCAACAGCGTTGGCCGTGGCCGCCAGCGTCCCAGTAACCGACCGCCGACGAAGCTACCGATCACCACCGCAATCGACAGCGGCAGGAATACCAGGCCCTTTTCGCTGGCACTGAGCCCGTAGGTGCTGTCCAGCACGCGCGGCATGAACACCAGATAGTTATAGAAGGCGTAGTACTGCACGAAGCTCAGCAGCATGATCGCCAACCCCTGACGATTGCGCAGTACATCCACGTATTCGACCGGATGGAAGGCTCTCGGCATGCTTCCGGCAGGACGCGTCTCCTGCAACCAGAGTGCGTTAGCCAGCAAGACGAGGGCGCCCACCGCCGCCAGCAGCAGAAATACGTAGTGGAAATCCAGGTGCTCGCCGATGAAGCCGCCCACCACCGGACCGACCACCGGCCCTAGCGCCACCATCATCTGGAACGAGCCCATCGCCCGGCCGCGCTCCGCGCCCTCGAAACGATCGCCGATGACCGTGACCGCGACCACTGCGCCAGCGGCGATACCCACCGCCTGCAGCGCACGAAACACCAACAGCAGCTCGATATTGCGGGCCAGAAAGCATCCCAGAGACGCACCGACGTAGATCACCAGGCCCATCAGCAGAATGCGTCGACGACCGCTGCGATCCACCAGCGGGCCGTAAACGATCTGCATGAACGCCAGCACGAAGGTGAAGATCGAGATGCTGAGGTTGATCAGCAGCGGCGTGGTAGCCAGCGCCTCACCCAACTCGGGCAGGATCGGCGCATAGACCGTCTGGGTAAAAGGACCGAGGAATGCGGCAAAGGCCACCATGAAGGTCAGCAAGCGTGGACTCATCGGATCTCCAGAGCGCGGATGACGACGGCGCGGCAGGTGGCGGTTATTCCTTGACCTGCATGTATTCTTCAGCCCAGACCATGTACTCGTCGGCGGTCGAATACTTAACCGACAGCTGCGAGGCGTTGAGGTCCGAGGCGTCGATCTGGCGCTGCTCGCGCAGACAGTCGTAGGTCGCCTTGATCGCCGCGAAATAAGCGGCATGGCCGTTGACCACGATGCGCACGCCGAGCGCCGCCAAGCGCGCGTTGTCGCGCAGGCGCGGGTTGCCATAGGTCACCAGCATCAGGGGCACGCTGAGCTTCTCGGCGACGCGCTCGAGCTGCTCGAAGTCCTCGATTCCCACCAGGCAGATCGCATCGGCTCCCGCCGCTTCGTAGGCCTGCACGCGGGCGATGACCTCTTCCAGGCCGATCACACCGGCGTTGGTGCGCGCAATGATGGCGAGCTCCGGATCGATGCGCGCCTCCAGCGCCGCGCGGATCTTGCCGACCGCCTCGAACATGCCGATCAGGTCTGTGGATTTGCGCCCGAATTTGGCTGGCAGCGAGGTGTCTTCGATGGTCAGCGCGGCGATTCCGGCACGCTCCAGCTCGACTACGGTGCGCATCACGTTGAGCGCGTTACCATAGCCATGATCGGCGTCAGCGATGATCGGCAGGCGCGACACGCGCCCGATGCGGGTCGCCTGTTCGACGAACTCGCTGAGCGTAATCAGCGCGAAATCCGGTGCGGCCAGCACCTGCAGCGAGGCGACCGAGCCACCGAGAATGCCAACTTCGAATTCGAGGTCGGCGGCGATACGCGCCGACATCGGATCGAATACCGAGGCGGTGTGATAACAGCGATCCGATGCCAGCAGCCGGCGGAATTCGTTACGCAGAGAATGATGAGAAGTTCGTTGCATGTGTTTTTCCTGATAAAGCGCACGCAAGGGTCGAGTCGCCCCTGTTGGGTCAAGTGTTGGAAGCTGAGCGGATGGCCCGACGGCACGCCCGCGATATTTCAAAGCCGGGGACGCGGTTGGCGTCCCTGTACGTAGACCATGCACAGGCCGCTGGCAATGATGATCGCCATGCCCACAATTGCGCCGACGTCGGGCACATGCCCGAAGGCAAAAAAGCCAACCATCCCGGCAAAGATGATCTGTGCATAGGTGAACGGCGCCAGAGTGGCCGCACTGGCAAAGCGGAACGCGTTAGTCAACAGTAGGTGGCCGCTCATCGCCATCGCGCCGAGCGCGGCCATCATCAGCGCGTCATGCAAGGTCGGTGTCTGCCAGTTGAAGATCACCAGCACACTCATCACCAGACTGCCAACCAGGCTGGTGAGAAAATTGCTGGTCACCGGGTGGTCGGTAGTACTGAGGCGACGGGTAATCAGCTGATAGACCGTGAAACTGATCGCCGCGCCGAAGGGCAGCAGAATCGCTGGGGTGAACAGCGCACCGCCCGGACGCACGATGATCAGCACGCCAAGCAGACCGCAGCCCACCGCCATCCACTGGCTATGGCTGACCCGCTCGCCCAGTAGCGCCGATGCGATGGTCACCAGCAGCGGTGTCAGAAAGATCACTGCCGTGGCCTCGGCCAGCGGGATATAACCCAGGCCACTGATGAACAGCATGCTCACGCAGACCAGGCTCGCGCCACGGCACAGTTGCAGCCAGGGTCGCAACGTATGGAACACGCGCCGCCCCATGCGTGGCGTGAACAGCGTGAACATCAACACCGTCTGCGCCAGATACCGTGCCCAGATCACTAGAAAGACCGGATAAAGCTGCGTCAGGTGTTTGGAAAGCCCATCGTGCGAAGCCAGGATCAGGCACGAAAAAAGGATGAGCAGAACACCAAGTAATGGGTGATGTGAATTGTTCAAGGAGGTCAACCGCGACGATAGGTAGCTAACTAAGAATTATGCCCGCAAAAATCGCTGCCGTCAGTCGTCATATATCCTTCGCCGACCAATCGTACGGGGAGCAAGCGCGCCACGGGTCAAGCCAGTTGTCCGTAAGAGCGCGACCCGCTCCGTCAGCAGGCCCTCTCATCCGCATCGTTGCCGCTCCATTCGAGCGAGGACGTACCGCGAGGGCATTGCAGACCCTCCGTCGGCGCGCTCACGCTTGTTCCGCCGATCGCGTATGATCGCCGGCCCGTTGCGGGCCGCCAGCCGGCCCGAGCCCGTCCGAGTAGTTCAGATGTTCAAGTTGAGAGCGATGCAGGAGCGCGATATTCCTGCCGTGATGTCGATTCAGAAAGAGTCCTACGCCGCCGAAGTCTTGGAAGACGAAGCGGTGATCCGCGCCCGCCTCGCCGCCTGTCCTCAGTTGGCCTGGGTTGCCGAAGATGTCCTCGGCGTCTGCGCCTACCTTTTCGCCTACCATTCGCGTGTCGGCACGGTGACTCCGCTGGACGGCGAGTTCCAGCCTCACGCTGAAGCCGACTGCCTGTACCTTCATGATCTCGCCGTATCCGCTCGCGCCGGCAGCCGCGGTATCGGCCCGGCACTGGTGCGTAAGAATCTGGAGCAGGCCCGTACCCATAAACTGCGCTACTCCGCGCTGGTTTCGGTGCAGGAATCCGAGAACTTCTGGTCGCGCCTGGGCTATACCGCGCACTCCGAGCTGGAGCCGCCGCAGGTCGACAATCTGGCCAGCTATCAAATCCCAGCCGTCTACATGGTTCGAGCACTGCACTGATCTGCACACCCATGGTGCCTGGCGGAACGCGGCGCACCATAACGGATCACCCTGACGCGCCATTTTCTGGCACGCCGCGCTCGCAGCCGGCGCGTCATGCCAGCTGCGCAGGGTTGGCAAGCGGCTTGCTCTGTTTGTGCCTATCGCACGAACCGGAACCGCCCTGCCCATGTTGGTCATTCATCAACGCTCCCCTGCGCAGCCACAGGCCGATGCCGAGCTGGCGCTGACCTACGAGGCCCGCAGCAAATCGCGGCTGCGCTGCTTCACCACCCAGGGCGAGGAAGTCGGCCTGTTTCTCGAACGCGGCCAGCCGCCGCTGCACGACGGTGAGTGCCTGCGCGCCAACGACGGCCGCATCGTCATCGTCCGCGCCCGTGCCGAACAGCTGCTCCACGTGACTTGCTCCAGCGCCTTCGAGCTGACGCGCGCCGCCTATCACTTGGGCAATCGCCACGTCGCGCTGCAGATCGGCGATGGCTGGCTGCGTCTACTCGACGACTATGTGCTCAAGGACATGCTGCTGCAGCTCGGCGCCCGCGTCGAAGCCACCGAGGCGCCCTTCCAGCCGGAGCACGGCGCCTACGGTGGCGGCCATCATCACTCCCACGCGGGCGAGGCCGAGTTCAGCTACGCACCACGTCTGCACCAGTTCGGCGTGCGCACGTGAATCCGGCCGCCTTTGCCTTGTTGCGGCTGGCCAGCCCGCAACTGCCGATTGGCGGCTACAGCTACTCGCAGGGTCTGGAAATGGCCGTCGAACGTGAGCAGGTGCACGACGAAAACAGCGCGCGGCGTTGGCTGAGCGATCAGCTGTTGCTCAACCTGGCACGCTTCGAAGCCCCACTGCTTCTGTCGCACTGCGAGGCCGCAGCCGCCGAAGACTGGACGAAACTCGAGCGACTCGCCGACCGCCATCGCGCTAGCCGCGAGACCCGCGAGCTGCGACTGGAAAGCCGGCAGATAGGCTATTCGTTGAAGCAGCTGCTGGACAATCTACCGGAGCTCGACGCTCCGGCCCGCGCCCTGTTCCAACGCATTGACGAACCCGGACTCGCCCTTGGCTGGGCGTTGGCGGCTCGCGCCTGGCAGATCTCGCCCGGAGATGCGCTGACCGCATGGCTGTGGGGCTGGCTGGAGAACCAGCTGGCGGTCTTGATGAAGACTCTGCCGCTGGGGCAGCAGGCGGCGCAGCGGTTGACCTCGCAGCTGCTCCCTAGCCTGCAGCAGGCCCAGTACGACGCAACGGTTATCGAGCCGGAGCGCTGGGGCAGCGCCGCCTTTGGGCTGGCGCTGATGAGCATGGGGCATGAGCGGCAGTACAGTCGGTTGTTTAGGTCATGAGCAGGGCGAGTTTCGCTTTGTCGTGCGAGTCTGTAGGAGCGAGCTTGCTCGCGAATGGATCGCACGCACGTGATGCATGTGATGATGGGTTCGGTTGGTCCCAGACCGCCGCATCCTCGTTCGCCCTTGATATGGGTCGCCCCTCTGACAACGCTTTGTTGGCTTTGGGTTGGGAATCTCGGGTGGGTAAGCGAGTTGGCCGATGCATTGGTTTCGCCCTGCTGGGCGAGTCACTTTTTCCAAACGCCGAAAAAGTAACCAAAAACGCTTGCCCCTGCATCCGGGTCTCGCTTCGCTCGACTTCCCTCATTCCATCCACGCTCCGGGGGCCGGCGTACAAGGGCCATCCATGGCCCTTTATCGCGGGGACGCCCAGTCCTCTCGCGGCATCCATGCCGCTCGCTCCCCTCCGCGCGGATTCCATTCGGCCTTCTGAAAGGGGCGCTCGGCGTCGCCTGATAGTTTGTTCGTCAGTAAACAAGCAAAGCGCTTTTGTTTCGCTATTCGCGAACATTCGTACAATTCGGACTCGATCCCTCTTCCGCAATGTAGGGTGGAAAACTGCGGAGCATTTTCCACCACTGGCTACAGCAGAGCTCTTGCCGAACCACGCGGATCCCATTCGGCCTACTAACTTCATTCGACCTACTAAAAGGGACGTTTCGCGTTTCCTGTTGGTCCGCTCGCACAGAAACAAGCAAAGCGCTTTGCGCCCGCCCTTTCAGAACTTCCAAACGACTCGGTCCCAAATCCCCGTCAGGAGGCCGAGCGTAATCGCCGTGGACGGGGTTGAGCGGCATGGATGCCGCGAGAGCTGCGATGGGCCAGGGATGGCCCTTCGCAGCGTGCCCCTGGAATGGCGATGGAGCGAGGGGACCCTTCGCGTAGCGAAGGGCCGGATGCCGGGGTGGCCTTCTTTTTGGTTACTTTTTCTTGGCCACACAAGAAAAAGTGACGCGCCGTGCAAGGCGCAACCTGTGGTTCCAGCCGAGGAAAGCGCGGCGTCCTACAAAGCTACATATGCCAGCGCCGGTACCCCAGAACTTCTGCGCACGAGCAAACAAGCCCAACCCCAAGAATCTCATCAGCACTGCCCAACGGCAGAGACGCCCCCTTTCGCATCAACCCCGAGGCAGCACGCTGCCTTTTAGAGGAAAAAACCCATGAATACCCAACCCCTTCGCATCGGCATCGGCGGGCCGGTCGGTTCCGGCAAGACGGCCCTGACCTTAGCGCTCTGCCTGGCCCTGCGTGAGCGTTACAACCTGGCGGTGGTGACCAACGATATCTACACCCAGGAAGACGCACAGTTCCTGGTGCGCAACGAGGCCTTGGCGCCTGAGCGCATCATTGGCGTCGAAACCGGCGGCTGCCCGCACACAGCGATCCGCGAGGATGCCTCGATCAACCTCGAGGCCGTGGAGCAGCTCAACCGCCGCTTTCCAGGGCTCGACCTGATCATCGTCGAATCCGGCGGTGACAACCTCTCGGCGACCTTCAGCCCGGAACTGTCCGACCTGACCATCTATGTGATCGACGTATCGGCCGGCGACAAGCTGCCGCGCAAGGGCGGGCCGGGCATCTGCAAGTCCGACCTACTGGTGATCAACAAGATAGATCTGGCGCCGATGGTCGGCGCCTCGCTCGAAGTCATGGACCGCGACACCCGCAAGATGCGCGGCGACAAGCCATTCGTCTTCAGCAACCAGAAGGTGGGCCAGGGTCTCGACGAGATCATCGCCTTTATCGAGAAACAGGGAATGCTCAGCGCGGCCTGAACCCACCGAACCCCAGAAAGGAGCCATCACATGGATCTGCATAAATCGTTGCTTGCCGCCGCCCTGCTGCTCAGCCCGGCGCTGGCCTTCGCTCACCCCGGACACGATCACTCAGGCCTGCTGTCCGGCTTCGCCCATCCGCTGTTCGGGCTCGACCACCTGCTGGCGATGCTCGCAGTTGGGCTCTGGGCCGCCCAGCAGCAGGGCGAGGCCCGCTGGGTGCTGCCGCTGACCTTCGTCATCACGATGCTCTTCGGTGGCCTGTTCGGCTTTACCGGCATTGATCTGCCGTTGATGGAGACCAGCATCGCCGGCTCGGTACTGGCGCTTGGACTGCTGGTTGCCCTGGCGGTGCGCCCGGCACTGCCGGTAGCCATGGGGCTGACCGCGCTATTTGCCCTCAGCCACGGCGTCGCCCATGGTCTGGAGTTGCCCGAGTTAACCAGCCCCTGGAGCTACGCCGCAGGTTTCGTCGCCGCCACCGCAGCGCTGCATGGCACCGGTTACGCCGTGGCGCGCAACCTGCCCCGAGCCGCCGCGCCATTGGTCCGCCTCGCCGGCCTCGCCTCGGCACTGAGCGGAGCCTGGCTTTTGGCGGCGTGAGTAGTCGACAAGAGCACTAGCAGGTAAAAACGCAAAAGCCCGAGTCAGCTCGGGCTTGGCTGGAACCTGCTAGCTTGCCGCGTGCTAGCGGAACGGTGGCTCGTCGAAACTGCGCAACTTGCGCGAATGCAGCGAGTTGAGCTGGCTGCGCAGCAGGTCGAGCGCCGCAATACCGATTTTCAGATGTTGTGTGACGGCCCGTTCGTAGAACGCATTGGCTGAGCCCGGCAGCTTGATCTCGCTGTGCAGCGGCTTGTCCGAGACGCATAGCAGCGTCCCGTAAGGCACACGTAGACGATAGCCCTGGGCGGCGATCGTGCCGCTCTCCATGTCCACGGCCACGGCCCGCGACAGGTTGATCAACGGCCGTTCCTGCGCCCAGCGCAATTCCCAGTTGCGGTCGTCGTAGGTCAGCACGGTGCCGGTGCGCAGCCGCTTCTTCAGCGCTTCGCCCTTGTCGCCCGTGACCTGCGCCGCGGCTTCTTGCAGTGCCTGCTGGACCTCGGCCAGCGCTGGCAGCGGAATATGCGGTGGCAGCACCCGATCGAGAATCCCATCGCGACGCATATAGGCGTGGGCCAGCACGTAGTCACCGATCGACTGCGACTGCCGCAATCCGCCGCAGTGGCCGATCATCAGCCAGCAATGCGGGCGCAGCACGGCCAGGTGATCGGTGATGTTCTTGGCGTTCGACGGCCCGACGCCGATGTTCACCAAGGTGACGCCGTCGCCATCCTTGGCCTGCAGGTGATAGGCCGGCATCTGGTAGCGGTGCCAGAGCACGCCGCCGATGATCGCCTGCGCCTCGCCCTCGTCCATGCCGCGCTCGATGATGATGTTGCCAGGCAGCACCATGCGCACGAAGCGGGTGTCGTCGCGCAGCATGTCGAGACCATGGCGGATGAACTGGTCGACGTAGCGGTGATAGTTGGTCAGCAGGATCCAGGGTTGCACATGCCGCCAATCGCTACCGGTGTAATGCACCAGCCGGCGCAGGGAGAAATCCACCCGCGCGCCGTCGAAGAGCGCCAGCGGATAGGGGTCAGCATGCTCCCAGTCGTAGAGGCCATCGGCGATGTCGTCGGTGGCCGCGGAAAGGTCGGTGCTGGGGAACACGCGCGCCAGCTCGGCAGCGGTCACGCCGGTGCCCGCCAGCTCGTCGCCCTGTTCGATCACATAGGGGTAAGGGATGTTGCGTTCGCTGATACCGACTTCGACCTTGACGCCGAAATCCAGCATCAGCGGTCGCAACTGGTCGAGCAGATAGCTGCGGAACGCCGCCGGATGGGTCACGGTAACGCTGTACACGCCCGGCGCCTGCACCTTGGCATAGGCGCGGGTGGACGCCGGCACCTCGCCGTGGCATTCGTACGTCAGGCGCAGTTGCGGATAGCGGAACAGGCTGCGCTCCTCGGCACCCGGCTCGGTGCGGCTTGAAACGTAGCGTTTGAGGGCTTGATTGAGCGCCACGGTGGCGCGTTGGTGGAGTTCAGCAAGGTAGTCCACGGCAGCTTCGGCGCTGGTGGCAATGCGAAAGGTCTCGCCTGCTTCATTCATGCTGGATTTCCTTGTTCAGTCGTTGGAAACATCTTGCCTGCTGATCGATGACAGCGGTAGCTCCAGGTGGCCACGATCAGCCAACAGCCAGCGCCAGTGCTTCCAGCCTTGCCTTCAGCACCGCCAGGCTGGGGGCGGCGGTCAGACTCAGGCGCAGCGCATTGGGCGCGCCATGGCCGACCGCGAAGATTTCCGCCGCGGCCGCTTCGATACCCGCCACGCGACACAACGCGGGCAGATCCATGTCCCTGGGAAACTCGAGCCACAGGTGCGGCGACGGCGTGCGGCGTGTCGGGCCAAGCAGTTTCTGCGCCAGCCGCCAGCGCAGCGTCATCTGTTCGCGCTGCCAGGCCAGTCGACGCGCCGCGGTCCCGTCTTCAAGCCACTCGCAGCCGATTCGCAGACACAGCGTCGACAAGGCCCAGCTAGTCGCCTGCCGTTCCGGGTCGATACGCGACAGCCAAGCGTCCGGCCCGACGACGAAGCCCAGGCGCAACCCAGGCGCGACCGTCTTCGACAGGCTGCTGATCAGCAACGTCCGCTCAGGCAATACCGCCGCCAGCGGCGGCTCGTCGCCCAGCGCGCCGTAGATGTCGTCTTCGATGACCAGCAAGCCACGCCGTCGCGCCACGGCGGCGATGGCCTCGCGCCGCTGTGCATTCATGCTGACGGCGGTCGGGTTCTGCATGCAGGGCGTCAATACGACCACACGCGCCGAGGTGGCACGAGCCAGGCGGTCGAGATCGTCCGGCAGGATGCCGCAATCGTCCATCGCAACTCCGTGCAACGGCAGGCGCAATTGGCGCCCGGCGGCCTTGATGCCTGGCGAGGTCAGCGCCTCGACCAGCACCGGCTCGCCGGGCTCGCAGAGTCCGATCAGCGCGGCGAACACGCCCTGCTGCGCCCCGGCACAAAGCAGCACCTGCCTCGGCGGAATTTCAAGCGCCCGACCGCGCAACCAGCTACTCACCGCGAGCTGGGCGCGCTGGAGGCTGCGCGCCGAGGGGTAGCCTTGCAGGCTCGCCAACTCCCCCGTCGCGCACAGTGCGGCCACGCTGCGCTGCATGTCGTCATCGTCGGGGGCGAGCGCCGGCAGGTTGGTCGAAAGGTCGACAAGTTCCGGGTGCGCCTCCGGCACTTTCAGGCGGAACAGGCTGGCTTCGCGGCTGCTGGCCAGCACATAGGTGCCGCGCCCTACCTCGCCACCCACCAGATGGCGCCGCGCCGCTTCACGATAAGCCTGCATCGCAGTACTCGGGTTGAGTCCGAGCGCCCAGGCCAGCCGCCGCTGTGGCGGCAATCGATCGCCAGGCTTCAGTTCGCCCCGTGCAATGGCCGACGCAATGGCATCGACCAGTGCCAGATAACGCGGTTGATCACTGGTTTCGAGCTTGGGTAACCACATTGTCTGCCATGCAATATAAGTATTTACCCATACAATGCCCGCCACCTAGGATCGACGTCAAACCCGCCGAGGAGCTTTCGATGTTCGATTTAAACGCACTGCGTCAGGCAGCCCAGCTGATACACCAGAGCGTGCCGCCGACGCCGCAATACGCATGGCCACTACTCGCCGAGCGGCTTGGCTGCGAGATATGGGTCAAACATGAAAATCACACCCCTGCCGGCGCCTTCAAAGTTCGTGGCGGCGTACTCTACGTGCACGAGCTGCTCAAGCGTGAACCGCGTATGCCGGGCCTCATCACCGCGACCCGCGGTAACCACGGAATCAGCCTGGCGATGGCTGCACACAAGGCGGGCCTGCGCCTGCAGATCCTAGTGCCCGAGGGCAACTCCACGGAGAAGAATGCCGCCATGCACGCATGCGGCGCTGAGGTCATCGCGTACGGTCGCGACTTCGATACCGCCCGCCAGCGCGCCGCGGAACTGGCCGAGGTGAACGGCTGGCACTTCGTCCCGTCGCTGCATCTGGACCTGATCCGCGGCGTCGCCACCTACGCCCTGGAGTTGCTCGAGGCGGTGCCCGATCTGCGCCGCGTGTATGTTCCCATCGGGCTCGGCTCGGGTATCTGCGGCATGATCCGCACCCGCGACTTGCTGGGGCTGGATACGGAAATCATCGGCGTGGTCTCCAGCGCTGCCGATGCCTACGCCCAGAGTTTCGAGCAGGGTCGCATCGTTTGTACCGAAACGGCCAATACCTTCGCGGACGGCATGGCCTGCCGAATGCCGGCACCCGAAGCACTGGAGATCATCCGGCGAGGAGCGACGCGAATCGTGCGCGTGGACGACCGCGAGATCCACCAGGCCATCGTCGCCTTCCACGAAGACACCCACAACCTCGCCGAAGGCGCCGGCGCCGCCGCCCTGGCTGCCGCCATGCAGGAACGCGAGCACAACCGTGAAGAGCGCATCGCAGTGGTGCTCAGCGGCGGCAATATCGATCGGCAGGTCCTGGCTGGCATCCTGGCCGAGCAAGCCGACGCTGCCGCCTGAGCGGCGCGACGCCCCGGCTACTCGATGAAGGGTGCGCTGCGGGCCAGCAGGGCGCTGATATCGAGCCCGCGCGGCAGGGTACCGAAGACCCGTCCGTGCCCGTCCAGACGGCTGGCAATGAAGGCATCCGACACGGCGCTATTGCCCGCCTCGAGCAGCAGTTTGGCCTGCAACGCGACGGCCACATCCTCGGTGAGTTGACGGGCGCGGTATTGGATATCGTCCGTATCGGTGAAGGCGGTCTGCAACCGACCGATATGTGCCTGCAGACGGGCGTCGCCGTGGCCATCGCCGAGCTCGGCGAACAGTACATCGATCACGCCGGGCTCTTTCGACAAAGCGCGCAGCACGTCGAGGCACTGCACGTTGCCCGAGCCCTCCCAGATCGAGTTGACCGGCGCCTCGCGGTACAGCCGAGGCATGATGGTTTCCTCGACATAGCCGGCGCCGCCCAGGCATTCGCTGGCCTCAGCTACCGTCGCGGGTGCGCGCTTGCAAATCCAGTATTTGCCGATGGCGGTGACCAGCCGGGCGAATTTTTCTTCCCGCTCGTCGAAGGGACGATCGAGCGCGCGCCCCATGCGCAGAGTCAACGCCAGCGCGGCCTCGCTTTCCAGCGCCAGATCGGCCAGCACGTTCTGCATCAGCGGCTGCTCGGCCAGGACGCGGCCGCCGACCTGTCGATGCGTGCAGTGGTGCATGGCCTGGGTCAGCGCCTGACGCATCAGCGAACTGGAGCCGATCATGCAGTCGAAGCGGGTCGAGGAGACCATTTCGATAATGGTTGGTACACCACGCCCTTCTTCGCCGATCATCCAGGCCAGGGCCCCGCGGTACTCGACTTCGCTGGAGGCATTCGACCAGTTGCCCAGCTTGTTCTTCAGCCGCTGGATGTAGAACTGGTTGCGACTGCCATCCGGCCGATGCCGTGGTAGCAGGAAGCAGGACAGGCCCTTGTCGGTCTGTGCCAAGGTCAGGAAGGCGTCGCACATGGGGGCCGAACAAAACCACTTGTGCCCCACCAGCTCGTACAGCTGACCCGGACCGCTCGCGCCGACGGCAAAGGCGCGGGTGGTGTTGGCACGCACATCGGTGCCGCCCTGCTTCTCGGTCATCGCCATGCCGATGGTGACGCCGTTCTTCTGCTCCATGGGCAGGTTACGTGGATCGTATTCGAGGCTGAGGATCTTCGGCAGCCAGATATCGCTGACGCCCGGCTGCAAGCGCAAGGCGGGGACGCTGGCGTAGGTCATGGTCAGCGGGCAGCTGGTTCCGGACTCGGCCTGGTTGTGTAGGTACATCAACGCAGCCCGGGCGACCTGGGCGCCGGGCTGCGGGTCGGTCCAGGGCAACGACGGTATGCCATGGGCGATCGCGGTGCGCATCAACTCGTGATAGGCCGGGTGGAAATCCACCAGATCGATGCGATGCCCGTAGCGGTCGTGGCTTTTGAACACCGGCTTGTTTTCATTGGCGAGAAAGCCCGCCGCCATCAACGGACCGCCCGCCAAGGCACCGTATTCATCCAGCCGAGGGTCGGCCCAGCCGCCTTTGTAACGCCGCACCCAGTCCTGCAGCGGCAGGTCGAGGCGATACAGGTTCGCACCGTCCAGCGGCGGGACCTGGTTCAACACCTCATGGGTTTCGGCGTATTGATGCAAGCTCATGGCGGTCTCCTCGGCAGGCGAAAGCGATATTCGACCCGGCTGAAGACGCGCTGCGGTGCTTCCAGGATTGCTCCCCTCGCCGTCTGAACTTCGCCGGGGCGACGCGGACCGCCTCTCGCGACGAACCGCGAGAGAAAGTGAAGCACGCATGAATGCGTTGAAAAAGTGGGGTTTCGGCCAAAACCTGCGCGTCCCGCTTGCCACTGAGGCAGGACGGGACGCCCCAACCGGCGCTGCCTAGCGCAGAGCCGAACGGGAGCTCAGGGGAGACGGAACGGCAAGCGCACGGAGAAGCGACTACCGCGACCAGGGTCGGAGTGGTGCGAGATATCCCCGCCTTGCAGCTTGATCAGCTGGCGACACAGCGAGAGGCCGATACCCAGACCGCCGTGCTGCCGGGTCATGCTGCCGTCCAACTGGCGAAAATGTTGGTACAGCGAATCATCGACAGGCGCCTCGAAGCCGGAACCGGTATCGATCACGTCCGCCACCAGGACGAAGCGGGACTGAGCCTCCTCATGACCGCTCAGCGCTAGAACCACCCGCCCCTGCACGGTGAATTTGATGGCGTTGTCGAGCAGATAACCGAGACTCTGTGAGAGCTTGTCGGCATCGCCCTCCAGCATCTCAGGTAGGTGACTGGCGACTTCGAGCTCGAAGCTCAACCCACGCACCGCAGCCCGGGCGCCATAGATTACGTATAGCTCGTCGATGATTGTCCGCAGCCTGAACGGCTTGCTGCGCACCTGAAGCTTACCCGCCTGCAGTTCAGTCAGCGCGAGAATGTCGTTGACCAGGCGCATCATCTCGCGCGCCGAGCCGGTCGCGATGCGCTGGTACTGCTCCAGCTCACCGCTCAGCTCCAAAGTCTGCATGAGCTCGAGACTGCCCAACACGCCATGCATCGGTGTGCGCAATTCGTGGGTTACGTTGGCCAGGAACTGGTCCTTCAGACGGTTGCTCTCGGCCAGCTCGCGGTTCAGCTTTTCCAATTTGCGGCCGGTTTCCTGCAGCATCATGGCCCGCTCTTCCCGCATTGCGTTGATGCGATCGGCCAGCGCCAGCGACAACAGGGCCACCTCGACGGCAGACCCGATCTGCCCGGCGTACATGGTGAAGAAGTTATGCGGCAGGTAGCCGAGAACCATCAGCGTGTTGATCTGCGCACCGATCAAGAAGGTCGTCCAGGCGATCATGAAATAACGCGCCACACGCATCCCGCGGTACCAGGCGATGCTGCCGGCCATGAAAACCACCAGGATGAACCAGAGCGCCAGGAACGTGGCCAGACGCAGCGCCAAGGCGTAGCTGGAGGTGAACGCCAGCACCATGGTGACCACCCCGAGCGCCATCAAGGCCAGCAAGGTTCGGTCGATCCAGGGACTGTGCTCGCGGGTATGCAGGAAGCTGCGGGCGAACTGACAACCAAAAAGACCCGCCGCGCCGATCAGCAGCGGCGTTGAGGCATTGGCCCACCACGGTGACTCGGGCCAGAGATATTGCACCCCCAGACCATTGACCGAGACCTGATAAAGACCGAACGAGCCGATATAGAGGATGTAGTAGAGGTAGCTGCGATCACGCACGCTGAGGTAGATGAACAGGTTGTAAATCAGCATCACCAACAGCACGCCGTAGATGATCGCCAGTACGTAGATATGGGCCGACTGCTCCTCCAGATAGGCCACCGGCTCCCATAACGTCAGCGGCACCTGGATAGACCCCTGGCTTTCCAGCCTCAGATAGATGCGCTTGAGCTGGTTCGGTGCCAGTTGCAGTTCGAACAGATGATTGCGCTGCTTGATTTGCCGCTGACTGAACGGCAGCGCGTCGCCGCTCCGCTGGGCCAAATGGTAACCACCCTGCGCATCCGGCAGGTACAGCTCCAGCAGATCTAGAGGTGGATACGCCAGTTCGAGCCACCAACGGCTGTGCTCGTCGGAGTGGTTGGCGCGGTACAGCAGGTCGACGCGTAACCAGAAGGCCGAGCGCGAATAGCCGGCGTTGAGTACGTCATCTTGATGATCGACGAAGCGCCCGGCCGCATCGAGCGCGATGACCTCCTCGATGGTGACGTCCCGATCGGGGTCGTCCAGCACCGCCATGGCATGCCCAAGCGGTAGCCGTCGGGTGTTCTGGTCGAATTCTATGGCGCTGGCCAACGATGGCAGCAGACCGAGCATGACGATGAAAAAATAGCGCATGGCGAAGTAAGACCTGCCGGGTCGCGTCAGAGAATTCGGAACCCTGAAGATTCGCGACCCACAAATTGATGGCACTTTAGCATGCTCCGGCCAACCCAAACGGCAGCTTCTGTCCGATATCCCGACCAATGCGCTCAACCGTCCTCTGCGCAAGCCGCTCGGGGCGATTGATGGTAAGCTCGCACGCCTTTAAATCGGGCTGTACTAGCCCCGGCCACTCCATTCAGCCACGCATTCGGGGAACTCATCGATGACCGGCCCTTGCTCTCGCCCTGTCGTTCTATGCCTTTCCGGCCACGACCCGAGTGGCGGCGCCGGGCTGCAAGCCGACATAGAGGCGCTGGTCGCTCAGGGCTGCCACGCCGCCCCGACCGTCACTGCGCTGACCGTGCAGGATACCGTCGACGTTAGCGATTTCCGTGTGCTCGATCGCGATTGGGTACTGGCCCAGGCCCATGCCGTCATCGCCGACATGCCGATTGCCGCGGTTAAGCTGGGCATGCTCGGTTCGGTAGAAATGGTCGAGACCGTACTGGAAGTCATGCAGAAACTGCCCGGCGTGCCGCTGGTTTGCGATCCGGTGCTGCGCGCCGGGGGGGGTGGCGCATTGGGCAAGGACGAAGTCGGCTACGCCATGCGCGAGCGCCTGTTTCCGGTAGCGACCCTCGCCACGCCGAACCTGCCCGAAGCGCGGATACTTGCCGAGCTGCCGGAGGGCAGCGCCGACCAGTGCGCCGAACGGCTGTTGCCCTACATTCGTCACCTGTTGATCACCGGCGGGCATGGCGACGAAACCGAGGTGCACAACCGTCTCTATTCGCGCGACGGTGGTCGGCACGATTTCAGCTGCCAGCGTCTGCCCGGCAGCTACCATGGCTCAGGCTGCACCCTGGCCAGCGCCCTGGCCGGTCGCCTGGCGCTCGGCGAAGGGCTCGCCAGTGCCGTGAAGTCCGCTCTCGATTACACCTGGCGCACGCTGCGAGATGCCGAAGCGCCGGGCCGCGGACAATACATCCCCCGTCGCCTGCCGCTCGATCTGGCCTGACAGGAGCGCTGCACATGAAAGACAATCATCTGCGCGGCCTCTACGCCATTACCGACAGCAAGTTGCTGGCCGACGGGCGCCTGCTGCCCTACGCCGAAGCGGCACTGAGGGGCGGCGCAAGGCTGCTGCAATACCGCGATAAATCCGACGATGACCGTCGCCGCTTGCGCGAAGCCGAGGCTCTGCGCGAACTCTGCGAGCGTCATGCAGCACGATTGATCATCAATGACGACGCGGAACTGGCGGCGCGCCTCGGCGTCGGGCTGCACTTGGGCCAGCAAGACGGCTCGCTCTCGGTGGCGCGTGCCCTTCTGGGTCGTAAGGCCATCATCGGTGCGACCTGCCATGCACGCCTGGATCTGGCTGAACAGGCCATTGCCGAAGGAGCCAGCTATGTCGCCTTCGGCCGATTCTTCGATTCCAACACCAAACCCGGCGCTCCTGCCGCCACCCTGGAGATGCTCGAGCAGGCACGTCAGCGTTTCACCCTGCCGATCACCGTGATAGGCGGCGTGACGCTGGACAATGCTCCAGACCTGATCGCCCGTGGCGCCAGCCTGGTCGCCGTGGTGCATGCGCTGTTCGCGGCCGAGTCGGCTAGCGAAGTCGAGCGTCGCGCACATGCGTTCAGCGAGTTGTTCGCCGCCGACTGACCAGTGTCATGGCAGGAGGTGTCGCTCCTGTCCAAGCTGTATTTTTGTTTCCCTGGAGAGGCCCAGCATGTCCCGTTCCGAAACCCTTTTTGCCAGCGCCCAGAATCACATTCCGGGTGGCGTCAACTCCCCCGTGCGCGCGTTCCGGAGCGTTGGCGGCACGCCGATATTCCTCAAGCACGCCGAAGGCGCCTACGTGACGGACGAGGATGACAAGCGCTATGTGGATTATGTCGGCTCTTGGGGGCCGATGATTCTCGGCCATAGCCATCCCGAGGTGCTCGACGCGGTACGCCGTCAACTGGAGCATGGGTTGTCATACGGCGCGCCGACCGCGATGGAAACCGAAATGGCCGAACGGGTCTGCAGCCTGGTCCCGTCGATGGAAATGATGCGCATGGTCAGCTCGGGGACGGAGGCGACCATGAGTGCCATTCGCCTGGCCCGTGGTTATACCGGCCGCGACAGCATCATCAAGTTCGAGGGCTGCTACCACGGTCATTCCGACAGCCTGCTGGTCAAAGCTGGCTCTGGCGCATTGACTCAGGGTGTGCCCAGCTCCGCAGGCGTGCCGGCGGCGTTCGCCAAGCACACGCTGACCCTACCGTTCAACGATCTGGCCGCAGTCGAGCAGATGCTCGCAGAGGTTGGCAAAGAAGTCGCGTGCATCATCGTCGAACCGGTCGCCGGCAACATGAACTGCGTCCCGCCAGCACCTGGTTATCTGCAGGGGCTGCGCGAGCAGTGCGACAAGCACGGCGTGGTGTTGATTTTCGATGAAGTGATGACCGGCTTCCGCGTCGCGCTCGGCGGCGCCCAGTCCCACTATGGCGTCACCCCGGACCTCACCACTTTCGGCAAGATCATCGGTGGCGGCATGCCGGTTGGCTGCTTCGGCGGCAAGCGCGAAATCATGGAGCGTATCGCCCCGCTGGGCCCGGTCTACCAAGCTGGTACCCTGTCCGGCAACCCATTGGCGATGGCTGCCGGCCTGACCACGCTGCAGCTGATCAGCCGTCCCGGTTTCCATGCGGAACTCACCTACTACACCACCTCCATGCTGCAGGGCTTGAAAGAGCGCGCGGCGGCAGCCGGTATTCCTTTCGTCACCACGCAGGTCGGCGGCATGTTCGGCCTGTATTTCAGCGACGCGGAAAACATCGTCACCTTCGAAGACGTGATGGCGAGCGATGCCGAGCGCTTCAAGCGATTCTTCCATCTGATGCTCGAAGGTGGCGTGTATCTCGCACCTAGCGCGTACGAAGCCGGCTTCACCTCCATTGCCCACGGCGACAAGGAGCTTCAGCTGACGCTCGATGCCGCCGAGCGTGCCTTCGCCCGACTGAAGTGAGCCCGATGCCCGAACTGTTGCAAGCCACGTTGCTGGCGTTCTCTGGCCTTTCCAGCGCGATCTGGATCGGTACGGCCCGCCGCGGTTATGGCGAGCCGGACCAGCCCGCACTGTTTTGCGCGCTGCTCGCCTTTAGCCTGGCTGGCGGAACCGGAGCCTGCGCTGCGGTAAGACTGGCGATTGGCCTCGACACGCTGGAGGCCGAACGCTGGCTGATGCAGGCAACCCTGCTGCTCGGACTACCGTTGGTCGGCGTGGTGGCGCTGACGTTGGGTCGCAAATGGACCTGGAGCCGGCCGACCTGGGGTCGAATTGTGATAGGCCTGTGCGCCTTCTTCGAACTCGCCCGGCAGCTTGGCTGGAGCGCACCTTACGCGCTCACGCTGGGCCTGCTCAGCGCGTTGCTGGTGCTTTATGCGGGCCTGCTGCAATGGCCGGCGCGCCTGCAGGCCAGTGCTGGCGTAGCCGGTAGCGCTCTGATGCTGGCATTGCTGCCCTGGACCGGCCTGTCGATCGGCCCCAATCCGCTCGGCGCTTATCAACAGTTCTGGCTCGCATTGGCCTGTCCGATCATTGCCTGGATGCTGCTTAATCTGCCGGGTAACTTGCGCGAGGAGCACAGCGCACCTGCATAAAAGCCGAACACGCGTCATCAAAGCCTTTGTAAGCAGGCAACGGCTTATCCATAATGTGAACGTCGGCTCGTTTTCGCCGACCTTCAATCACCGCCCTGCTCTTCGAGGCGCTTTGATCCATGATTCGCACCGGCCGCAGCCTCTTCGTTGGCTGCCTGCTGCTTCTCTCGCCCCTGCCGGCAACGGCAGGAGGCAACTCGCTGCTGATTCCGGCAACTTCCCGCTGCGCGCTGAATACCACCCCGGAAGCGATGCGTGAAGCCCTGCGCGCATGTGAGCAGGCCGCCAGCGAAGGCGATGTGCAAGCGGCCTATGAGCTCGGCGAGTATCACTACGACAATCGCCGCACCCCTCGCGACCTGAGCAAAGCACTGCACTGGTTCGAACAGGCATCGCTGAAGGGGCACGCGTTGGCCCAGCATCGGCTCGGCGTGATGTTCTTTCGCGGCGAAGGCGTGCCTGCGAACAACGTCCAGGCCTATGTGGTACTGAAGATGTCGGCGGTCAACGGCGAGGAGGACGCGCTGGATACGGCCGATCGCGTGTCTGCACAGATGCGCCGCGACGAACTGGAGATTGCCACTCAGGTTCTCGGACAGATCTTTCGTGACTACCTGATGGATCTACAGACCGCCGGCGAAAGCGCTCCGTCGAGGCCGTAACGGCGCAGCTGAACGCCCCGATACCGGTGACCACGCCCTGCCGATCGTTTCAGCTTCAGCGCTCCGCTTCCTGCGCGCCCCTCCGCCAATGCATTTATCCGCTTTACCGGCTTTCGCTTTTATCGTCCCCCGTCCGGCCGTATAATCGCCGGTCATTTTTTGCACAACGCCGGCCCGTAACATGACCCGCAAGCTTTATATCGAAACCCACGGCTGCCAGATGAACGAGTACGACAGCTCACGCATGGTGGACCTGCTGGGCGAGCAACAGCCTCTCGAGATCACCTCGAATCCGGCGGAAGCCGACGTGATCCTGCTCAATACCTGTTCGATTCGAGAAAAAGCGCAGGAAAAAGTATTTTCCCAGCTGGGTCGCTGGCGTGAACTGAAGCTGGACAACCCGCAACTGGTCATCGGTGTTGGCGGCTGCGTGGCGAGCCAGGAAGGTGCGGCGATCCGCGACCGCGCGCCCTACGTGGACGTGGTCTTCGGCCCGCAAACCTTGCACCGGCTGCCGGAGATGATCGACGCGGCACGCACCACGAAGAAGCCGCAGGTCGATATTTCATTCCCCGAGATCGAGAAGTTCGACCGTCTACCCGAGCCCCGCGTCGATGGTCCCACGGCCTTCGTCTCAGTCATGGAAGGCTGCAGCAAATACTGCACCTTCTGCGTCGTGCCCTACACCCGCGGCGAGGAAGTCAGCCGGCCTTTCGACGACGTGCTCGCCGAAGTGATCCACTTGGCTGAAAATGGCGTCCGCGAAGTCACCCTGCTCGGCCAGAACGTCAACGGCTACCGCGGCGCCACTCATGACGGGCGAACCGCCGATCTGGCCGAGTTGATCCGCGTGGTAGCGGCTGTCGACGGCATCGACCGCATCCGCTACACCACCAGCCACCCGTTGGAATTTTCCGATGCGTTGATCCAGGCTCACGCCGAAGTGCCGGAGCTGGTGAAATACCTGCACTTGCCGGTGCAGGCGGGCTCCGATCGTATACTGGCAGCCATGAAGCGCAACCATACGGCGCTGGAGTACAAGTCACGCATTCGCAAGCTGAAAGCGGCGGTACCGGAGATTCTGATCAGTTCTGACTTCATCGTCGGTTTTCCCGGCGAGACCGAGAAGGACTTCGAGCAGACCATGAAGCTGATCGAGGACGTCGGCTTCGACTTTTCCTACTCCTTCGTCTACAGCTCGCGGCCCGGCACACCGGCGGCGGACCTGCTCGACGAGACCCCGGACGAGGTGAAGAAGCAGCGTCTGGCGATCCTGCAACAACGCATCAACCAGCAGGGTTTCGAGAACAGTCGACGAATGGTGGGTACCCAGCAGCGAATTCTCGTCACCGACTACTCTAAAAAAGACCCAGGCATGCTTCAGGGCCGCACCGAGCACAACCGGATCGTCAATTTCCGCTGCGACAATCCAAGGTTGATCGGTCAGTTCGTCGACGTGCATATCGATGACGCCCTCCCGCATTCGCTGCGAGGCACGCTGATCGAACGGGCCGCAAGCTGAGCGGGTCACCGGACAGCGCTCGAGCAGTTTCTGACCGGTAACGTCACGAACGGCCCGAGCCGGCGCGCCGCTGCTTTTTTCGCCGCGCGGCGCTATTCTCATCGAACCTTATTGCAGAGCAGGTCAATCAAAATCCCTTGAACGCCCCTATAGAACCTCATCGTTTCACCCTGGAACCTTTTGAAGCCAACCGCTTCGCCAATCTGTGCGGCCAGTTCGACGAGCATTTGCGCCTGATCGAACAGCGCTTGGAGCTGGAAATCCGCAATCGTGGAAACCAGTTCGAGCTGATCGGGCCAACCGACGTCACCAAAGCGGCGGAACACCTGCTGCGACGCCTGTACCGCGAGACTAAGAGCAACGAGCTCTCGCCCGACATGGTTCACCTATTCCTGCAGGAGTCGGCGATGGAGGAGTTGAACAACTCGTCCACCACGCCGAACATTTCGCTGCGCACCCGAAAAGGCAATATTCGCCCACGCGGTGCCAATCAACAGCGCTACGTACAGTCGATCCTCGACAACGACATCAACTTCGGCATCGGCCCGGCCGGTACCGGCAAGACCTATCTGGCCGTCGCCTGCGCCGTCGATGCGCTGGAGCGCGAGCAGATCCGCCGTATCCTGCTCGTGCGCCCAGCGGTCGAGGCCGGTGAAAAGCTGGGGTTCCTGCCGGGCGATCTGGCGCAGAAGATCGATCCCTATTTGCGCCCGCTCTACGACGCCCTTTATGAAATGCTCGGCTTCGAGCACGTGGCACGGCTGATCGAGAAACAGGTTATCGAGATCGCACCGCTGGCTTACATGCGTGGGCGGACCCTGAACAACAGCTTCATCATCCTTGACGAGAGCCAGAACACCACGCTGGAACAGATGAAGATGTTTCTCACCCGGATCGGCTTCGGCTCCACTGCGGTGATCACCGGCGACATCACCCAGGTTGATCTGCCGCGCGGCACCAAGAGCGGCCTCGCGCATGTGATCGAAGTGCTCAAGGACGTCAACGGCATCAGCTTCACTCACTTCAAACCCAAGGATGTGGTGCGCCACCCGCTGGTGCAGCGCATCGTCGAAGCCTACGAGGCCTTCGAAGACCGCCAGCCCCCGGCTGGCAAACGTAGCACTGCGGACAATCGCGATGATTGAGCTTGATGTGCAGTGCGCTAGCAACGGCGCCGTACCTGACGAGGCAGACCTTCGCCGCTGGTGCGAGCTGGCCTTGCGTCAGCGCAGCGCGGATTCCGAACTGACCATCCGCCTGGTGGACGAACCCGAGGGCCGCGAGCTGAATCACACCTGGCGCCAGAAGGACTACGCCACCAACGTGCTGTCCTTTCCGGCGGACGTACCGGACGGGCCGGGCGGCGTTCCGCTGCTGGATATCCCGCTGCTGGGCGACCTGGTGATCTGCGTGCCGGTGGTGGAGCGCGAAGCGGCCGAACAAGGCAAGACATTGCCGGCGCACTGGGCCCACCTGGTCATTCATGGCTGCCTGCATCTGCTCGGCTACGATCACCTCGAAGACGACGAAGCCGAAGAAATGGAAAGCCTCGAGCGTCAACTGTTGGCCGAACTGGGTCACGCCGACCCTTACGCCACCGAATAGCCCGAACGGGCAACTGCAAGGACCATTGAGTCAAAAACATGAGCGAAGACCGATCGAGCAACGGGCAGAAGTCCTGGTTTGGGAAAATCACCCAGGCTTTTGCCCAGGAGCCGAAAAATCGTGAGGAGCTGCTGGAAGTATTGCGCGGCGCCCACCAGAACAAACTGCTGGACAACGAAGCCCTGGCGATCGTCGAGGGCGCCATCCAGGTGGCCGACCTGCAAGTACGCGACATCATGGTGCCGCGCTCACAAGTCATGAGCATCCGCGCCGACCAGTCGCCGAAGGAGTTCCTACCGGCCATCATCTCTGCCGCCCACTCGCGCTATCCGGTGGTCGGCGATAGCCTCGACGAGGTGATCGGGGTACTGCTGGCCAAGGATTTGCTGCCGCTGATCCTGCAGGACGAACAACAGCCTTTCGACATCAAGGACCTGCTGCGCCCGGCCACCTTTGTTCCCGAATCCAAGCGCCTCAACGTGCTGTTGCGCGAGTTCCGCGCGAACCACAGCCACATGGCCATCGTCATCGACGAATACGGCGGTGTCGCCGGGCTGGTGACCATTGAAGACGTACTTGAGCAGATCGTCGGCGACATCGAAGACGAGCACGACATCGAGGAAGACAGCTATATCCGCCCGCTGCCCAGCGGCGACTTTCTGGTCAAGGCGCTAACGCCGATCGACAGCTTCAACGAGTTCTTCGACAGCGAGTTTCCCGACGAAGAATTCGACACCGTGGCCGGACTGGTGATGAGCACATTCGGCCATCTACCCAAGCGCAACGAGGTGACCGAAATCGACGGTTTCCGCTTCCGCGTGCTGAATGCCGACAGCCGCCGCGTGCACATGCTGCGCCTAACGCGCACTGAGACGGAAAACCGCTAGGCTCCCTGCCGGCGCAGCGAAACCTTCGGTAGACTCGTCCGCTCCGTATTCCCGCCGCCGGTCACCGTACCGGCGGCAGTCTTTCAAGGAAGTCCCATGCGCTGGATCACCCGCCCCGGCTGGCCGGGCAACCTGCTGGCGCTTGCCGCTGGCGCCCTGACCACCCTATCGCTCGCACCGTTCGACATTTGGCCGCTGGCCCTGTTGTCGATCGGGCTGATCTATCTCGGCCTACGCGAGCTGGCACCAAAGCAGGCCGCCGGTCGCGGCTGGTGCTACGGGTTCGGCTTGTTCGCCTCCGGCGTCAGCTGGGTCTACGTCAGCATCCACGACTTCGGCGCAGCTCCACCCATCCTGGCGGGGACCTTGACCCTGGGCTTCGTTGCCGGCCTGGCCCTGTTTTTCGCGCTGCTTGGCTGGCTCTGGTCGCGCTGGCTCCGACCGGCCAGCGCACCGCTACTCGCCGCGCTTGTGTTCGCCGCGCTGTGGCTCGCGCTTGACGCGCTGCGCGGCTGGGTACTGACGGGCTTCCCCTGGCTCTATGCCGGCTACAGCCAGCTTGAAGGTCCGTTGGCCGGGCTCGCCCCCCTTGGTGGCGTCTGGCTGCTGAGCTTCGTGATCGTACTGACCGCCACCCTGTTGATAGAACTGCCCCGCCTGGCCGCTCACAAGGGTGCGTTGATTGGCTCGCTGGCCGCACTGGCGCTGCTCTGGGGCGGCGCACTGGGGATCGGTCAGCACGCCTGGACAACCACCAAGGGTGAGCCGATCACAGTCGCCGCGGTGCAGGGAAATGTCGCCCAGAGCATCAAATGGGACCCCAAAAAGCTCGAAATGCAACTGCTGCTCTACCGCGACATGACGTTCCATAGTCGTCCCGCCGACCTCATCGTCTGGCCGGAAACCGCCGTACCGATTCTCAAGGAGCACGCCGAAGGCTATCTAAGCATGATGAGCCGCTTCGCCAATGATCGACAGTCAGCCTTGATCACCGGGGTGCCTATACGCCAGCCCAACGCCGAGGGCGAGCTGCGCTACTACAATGGCCTGACTACCGCCGGCGACGCGCAGGGCACCTATCTGAAACAGAAACTGGTGCCCTTCGGCGAATACGTCCCTCTGCAGGACTTGCTGCGCGGTCTGATCGCCTTCTTCGATCTGCCGATGTCCGACTTCGCCCGTGGCACGCCGGAGCAAACACTGCTTCAGGCAAAGGGTTACCAAATCGCGCCGTTCATCTGCTACGAAGTCGTCTATCCGGAGTTCGCCGCCAGCCTCGCAGCGCAGAGCGACATGCTGCTCACGGTCAGCAACGACGCCTGGTTCGGTCATTCCATCGGGCCGCTGCAGCATTTGCAGATGGCACAGATGCGCGCGCTGGAAGCCGGCCGCTGGATGATTCGTGCCACCAACAACGGCGTTACGGTGCTCATCGACCCACAGGGTCAAATCACCGAACGGATCCCTGCGTTCGAGGAGAGCGTGCTCTATGGTGAGGTCACCCCCATGCAGGGATTGACGCCCTATCTGCAATGGCGCTCCTGGCCCTTGATCGTGGTGTGCGTGTTGTTGCTCGGCTGGGGTATGGTGCGCCGCCGGCGGACCTGAACAGCGTCAGCCCGGCCGATCGGCAAAACGTTATTGGCCGTCGCCGTCATATAGCAGCGGATAGACCAGCATGCCCACTGCCTCGTTGAGCAGCATGCCGTTCTGCCAGACGGCTTTCGACTCGGGCAGCCATCCCCCGAACGGCCTTCCGTTGGGTACGCCGACGAAGCCCACGGGCGCCGGGATGACTTCAAGTCCGAACTGCTCGAAGCACCAGCGTGACCTTGGCATGTGCGACGCCGAGGTCACCAGAACAATTCGTTCGATGCCACCTGCCTTCAGCAGCTCGGCACTATAGCGTGCGTTTTCCCAGGTGGTGCGGCTACGCTCCTCGAGCCATCTGGTTTGAGTCGCAAAATCGTGCTGCAGCGTTTCAGCAGCGAGCAAGGCTTCGCTGGGAGGTTCACCATAGTGCAGCCCCCCACTGGCGAGGATCGGCAGACCGGAGGCCTTGGCCAGGCGCGATGCATAGCGCAGCCGTTCAAGGGCGATATGGCTGGGCTGATCGCCTTCCCAGGCGGGATCGGCCTGCTCTCGGCCGGCGCCAAGCACCACAATCGCCTGCGCCCGCTGCTCGAGGCCGCTCCACTGCGATCGATCCAAAGCCACTTCGCTTTCGATCATGCGCGCCGCCCACTCCACCGTGACCGGCAAGCTCATCAACCACAACCCTCCGAACCCCAGCACGAAACAGAGCGCGGCCAGACGCGGCGCACGACGTCTAAGCCACCAGGCGGCGAGCAATAGCAATAACAGGCCGCCCGGCGGCAGCAGCAGTTGTTTGAAGAAATAGCGAATCGGCATGTGCAGCTCCGGCAGATCGGTCGCTGCAACTTTACATGCCAGGGCGTCCGCTTGTCGGCAGCACGGACGCCGTCAGTGCTTTGGGTAGGTATGTAATCGCTGCCTCGCTCGGAGCAGTTGAGAGCCACAGGCCGAACAGGCGACCGGCCCTGCACCCTCCGGCCAATTCACGCTGGCGCCGCATAGCGCGCAATTCATCGCCTGCTGGAGGGACAGGGGTGCCTGCTTGCTCCGTTTGCCCGGATGAGGATGATGGCGCAGCACATTGCGCAGTGCCGGGCGCGTCGCCTGGCGCACCAACTGTGCCTGTTCTTCGGCCGCCGCATGCCAGCCCGAAAGCCATTGCGAATCCTGCTGCAGATAAGCGCGGATCAGATCGAACTCCGCCGGCGTCAGCCCACCGACTTCCAACTCGGTCGCGCCGGCATCGCTGCCCGCGGTCCGTTCCGCCTCTTCCAAGGCCACCGTCAGCCGCTGCAGCACGCGTCCGTAAAGGTTGCCCTCATCTGCTTGGCGCTCTTTACCCATGATTCACCTCTTCGTTCGTCCCGCCCCCTGTACAAGCGTAGCTCACACCAGAACGACGACGATGCCCGCGACCAACGGGGCCGTGCGGCGCCGGCAAATCGGGTTTCCCTCGGTCACGGGGGGTCATGTATGCTACGGCGCTTCCATGCTTTCGCATTCAGCCCGTTGCGCCGCCGTCTTCGCCAGGTCTCACCCGGCATTTCCGCAGCCCGTGGCCGCTTAGCGAACAGCCAGCCCCTATTCAACGCCAGTAGCCATGCACGAACAGTATCAGCCCCGCGAGATCGAAGCCGCCGCGCAGTCCCACTGGGACGCGCAGAAATCCTTTGAAGTGAGTGAACAGCCAGGCAAGGACACCTTCTACTGCCTGTCGATGTTCCCCTACCCCAGCGGCAAGCTGCACATGGGCCACGTGCGCAACTACACCATCGGTGACGTGATTGCGCGCTACCAGCGCATGCAGGGCAAGAACGTGCTGCAACCCATGGGCTGGGACGCGTTCGGCATGCCCGCCGAGAACGCGGCGATGAAGAACAAGGTCGCGCCGGCCAAGTGGACCTACGAAAACATCGACTACATGCGCACCCAGCTGAAGAGTCTGGGCTTGGCGGTCGATTGGACGCGGGAAGTCACCACCTGCAAGCCCGACTATTACCGCTGGGAGCAGTGGCTGTTCACACGGCTTTACGAAAAGGGCGTGATCTACCGCAAGAACGGCACCGTCAACTGGGACCCGGTCGACCAGACCGTGCTGGCCAACGAGCAGGTCATCGATGGCCGCGGCTGGCGTTCCGGCGCGCTGATCGAGAAGCGCGAAATCCCCATGTACTACTTCAAGATCACCGCTTACGCGGATGAACTTCTGGAGAGTCTGGACGAGCTGGACGGCTGGCCCGAGCAGGTCAAGACCATGCAGCGCAACTGGATCGGCAAGTCGCGCGGAATGGAGATCAGCTTCCCCTACGACGTTGCCAGCATCGGCAGCGAAGGCGTGATGAAGGTATTCACCACCCGTCCCGACACGCTGATGGGCGCCACCTATGTTGCCGTGGCGGCTGAACATCCGCTGGCCACTCTCGCTGCCCAGAACAACCCTGAACTGCAAGCATTCATCGATGAATGCAAGCGCGGCGGCGTCGCCGAGGCGGATATTGCCACCCAGGAAAAGAAAGGCCTCGCCACCGCTCTGCGCGTCCAGCACCCGCTGACCGGCGAGCTGCTGCCGGTCTGGGTCGCCAACTACGTGCTGATGAACTACGGCGAAGGCGCTGTGATGGCCGTACCCGCCCATGACGAGCGCGACTTTGCCTTTGCGAGCAAATACGATCTGCCTATCAAACCGGTGGTGCGCACCAGCGCTGGCGACGAGACGCCTGCGCCTTGGCAGGACGCTTATGGCGACCACGGTGAGCTGATCAACTCCGGCGAATTCAATGGCCTGGACTTCGATGGCGCTTTCGACGCGATGGAAGTCGCTCTCCAGAACAAGGGCCTCGGCCAGGCTCGCACCCAGTTCCGCCTGCGCGACTGGGGCATCAGTCGCCAGCGCTACTGGGGCTGCCCGATTCCGATCATCCATTGCGAAACCTGCGGCGATGTGCCAGTACCGGAAGATCAGCTGCCGGTGGTTCTGCCCGAAGACGTGGTCCCGGACGGCGCCGGTTCGCCGCTGGCACGCATGCCGGAATTCTATGACTGCAGCTGTCCCAAGTGCGGCGCCGCAGCCAAGCGTGAAACCGACACCATGGACACCTTCGTCGAATCGTCCTGGTACTTTGCCCGTTACGCTTCGCCGCACTACGACCAAGGTATGGTCGACCCCGCCGCAGCCAATCACTGGCTGCCCGTGGACCAGTACATCGGCGGCATCGAGCATGCGATCCTGCACCTGCTCTATGCGCGCTTCTTCCACAAGCTGATGCGTGATGAGGGGCTGGTCACCTCCAACGAGCCGTTCAGAAACCTGTTGACCCAGGGCATGGTAGTCGCCGACACCTACTACCGTACCCTGGAGAACGGCGGCAAGGACTGGTTCAACCCGGCCGACGTCATTGTCGAGCGTGATGCCAAGGCCAAGGTCGTCGGCGCCAAGCTCGCCAGCGACGGCCTACCGGTGGAGATCGGCGGCACCGAGAAGATGTCCAAGTCAAAGAACAACGGTGTCGACCCGCAGGCCATGATTGATTCCTACGGCGCCGATACCTGCCGCCTGTTCATGATGTTCGCCTCGCCACCGGACATGAGCCTGGAATGGTCCGATTCCGGCGTCGAAGGCGCCAGCCGCTTCCTGCGCCGCGTCTGGCGCCTGGCGCACGCCCATGTCAGCACTGGCGCCATCGCCCCGCTGGACATTTCCAGCTTGAGTGATGAGCAGAAAGCCGTACGCCGGGCCATCCATCTGGCCATCAAGCAGGCCAGCCAGGATGTCGGTCAGCACCACAAATTCAACACGGCCATCGCACAGGTGATGACCCTGATGAACGTGCTGGAAAAGGCCGCTGCCGAAAGCGAGCAGGATCGTGCGTTGCTGCAGGAAGGTCTGGAAACCGTCGCCCTGCTGCTGGCGCCGATCACCCCCCACATTTGCCATGAACTCTGGCAGCAGCTGGGTAAAAACGGCGCGATTATCGACGCCCAGTGGCCGAAGGTTGACGAATCTGCGCTGGTTCAGGACAGCCTGACGCTGGTTGTTCAGGTCAACGGCAAGCTGCGCGGGCAGATCGAAGTGCCGGCCGGTGCCAGCCGCGAGGCCGTCGAAGCCAGTGCACGCGCCAACGAGAACGTGGTGCGTTTCACCGAAGGCCTGACCATCCGCAAGGTCATCGTGGTGCCGGGCAAACTGGTCAATATCGTCGCTAATTGAATTCGCCCTGGCGCAGTGCGCCAAGGCTGACAAGGGGATAACAAGATGATCAAACGCAATCTCGCGGTGGCCGGCCTGGCCCTGCTCCTGAGCGCCTGCGGTTTCCAGCTGCGTGGCACCGGTGACACCAGTTTCGCTCTTGATGAGCTCAACCTTGAGGCCCGCGACAGCTATGGCGAGACTGCTACGCAGCTCGAAGAGCTACTCAAGGACAACGGCGTACGCGTCTATCCGGGTGCGCGCTACACCCTGGACCTTGTACGCGAGCAGACCCGCCAGCGCACCGCCAGCTATACGACTGCGGCGCGCAGTGCCGAATACGAACTGACCAGTGTGCTCGACTACGAATTCCGCGGCCCGCAGAACACCGTTCTGCTACAGGACAGCGTTGAGGTGCAGAAAGTCTATGTACACGACAGCAGCAATCTCATCGGTTCCGACCAGGAAGCTGGCCAGCTTCGTCAGGAAATGCGCCGCGAAGTCCTGCAACAGCTGAGCATGCGTATCCGCGGCATTACCCCGGCGGAACTCGACAGACTGCAACAGACTGCCGAAGCCAAGAAGCGTGCAGAAGCCGAGGCCATCGAAGCACAGATACGCGAGCAGAGCTCACAGCCGCAGCAATCCCCCATCGAACTGCCCATTCAGTGATGAAGAGGCAGCCACCGCCGGTGGCTGCCTTCTCTCGAACGCATGAAGCTTTCCCCAGCCCAACTCGCCAAGCACCTGCAAGGCCCCCTATCGCCAGTCTATGTAGTCAGCGGCGATGAGCATCTGCTCTGCCAGGAAGCCTGCGATGCCATCCGCGGCGCCTGCCGTCAGCAGGACTTTACCGAGCGCCAGGTGCTCAACGTGGAGACCGGCTTCGACTGGGGGCAACTCATCGAAGCCGGTGCAAGCCTTTCGCTGTTTGCCGAGAGACGCCTGCTGGAGTTGCGCATCCCCAACGGCAAGCCTGGCGACAAGGGCGCCGCCGCACTGATCGAGTACCTCGCGCGTCCCGCCGAAGACACCGTGCTGCTGATCAGCCTGCCCAAGCTCGACGGCAACACGCAAAAGACCAAGTGGGCCAAGGCGCTGATCGACGGCAAGCAGGTGCAGTTTCTGCAGATCTGGCCGGTGGACGCTCAACAGTTGCCGCAGTGGATTCGCCAGCGCCTATCGCAGGCCGGACTGGCCGCCGATCAGGACGCCGTGGAGCTGATTGCCGCGCGTGTCGAGGGCAACCTGCTGGCCGCCGCGCAGGAAATCGAGAAGCTCAAGCTCCTCGCCGAAGACGGCCAGGTGACGGCCGAGACGGTGCAGGCGGCCGTCGCCGACAGCGCCCGCTACGACGTGTTCGGCCTGATCGATGCGGCGCTACTGGGCCAGCCGGAGCACATCCTGCAGATGCTCACGGGCCTGCGTGGTGAGGGTGTCGAAGCGCCCGTCATTCTCTGGGCCGTGGCTCGCGAGGTTCGCCAACTGGCCAACATTGCACAGCAGTACAGCCAAGGCGTGCCTCTCGATCGCGCCTTCAGCCAGGCCCGCCCTCCGGTTTGGGACAAACGCAAGCCGTTGGTCAGCAAGGCGCTGCAGCGCCACGACGCCGCAGGCTGGCAACGCCTGCTGACGGATGCGCAGCGTATCGACGAGCAGATCAAAGGGCAGGCCGAGGGTGACCCCTGGGTTGGCTTGACGAATCTATGCCTTCAGCTGAGCGGACGACGGATCAGGCTGTAGCGCTTATCGCTTCAAGCCGCTATGCCGCCATGGGTTCTGGACATTTTTTGTACAGATCTTATGATGCCTCCGCTCGATCACGGGCAATCAGGAGAGAGATGATGAGCAAGCAACGAAAACGGCCAAACAAGGCTAAATCACTGGTGGCGCAACCCCTGTTTCGCAGCCGCCAGGAACAACCGAAAAAAGGCAAAGGCAGCTACCGCCGTGAAGCCTCCCAGTCGACAAACTGGGAGGCTTCGGTCCTTCTGGCGGCTTGAAAAGCCAAGCAAATCAAAGCGTGTTAATGTCACGTGCCATTGACTTGCCGAGAGTGGTGCATGCTTTACACCTTCGTTCCGATATTGCTGTTGCGCACCCTGATTGCCGGATCAGCCCTGAGCATCATGGTCGCTTGCGCCGCCGAGCCCGCCATGCCGGACACACCCGGTCAGCCGTTGCCGGCCAGTATTGAGCGCACCTCGAGCGAGCCGGCTGAATCCGCTCTGCCACAGCAAAGCTTCGCGCAGTGGCGCGACGCGTTTCGTAGTGAAGCCCTTCAGGCCGGGATATCCGCCCAGCTGTTTGACCGCGCCTTCGCAGGGGTAACACCTGATCCGAGCGTTATCACCGCCGATCGCAGCCAACCGGAATTCACCCGACCGGTCTGGCGATACCTGGACGGCGCCCTTTCGCGACAACGCGTCGATGGCGGCAAACGACTGTTGAGCCAACATCAAGCGACGCTGGACGACATAGAAAAGCGCTACGGCGTCGACCGCACTACCCTGGTGGCGATCTGGGGGCTGGAAAGCAGCTATGGGCAAATCGTGGGTGACAAGGGCGTGATCCGCTCGCTGGCCACTCTCGCACACGAAGGTCGACGCCCCGACTTCGCCAAAAGCCAGCTGTTGGCAGCGCTGGAGATCCTTGACCACGGCGATGTCACTGCCGATCAACTGCGCGGCTCCTGGGCTGGTGCGATGGGCCAGACGCAGTTCATTCCGACCACCTATAACACCCACGCAGTGGATTTCGACGGGGACGGCCGTCGGGATATCTGGAACAGTTCGGCCGATGCCCTGGCCTCGGCCGCGCATTATCTGCAGGCCTCAGGATGGAAAGCCGGACAGCCGTGGGGTTTCGAGGTCCGCCTGCCTGAAGCATTCGACTACGCACTGGCCGATAGCAACATCCGCAAGCCGTTGGCCGAATGGCGTCGCCTGGGCCTGAGCGGGCTGCCCGCAGGCATGGACGAAGCGAGCGCCAGCCTTTTGCTTCCTGCCGGTTACCGTGGCCCTGCGTTTCTGGTAATGGATAATTTTCGGGCGATCTTGCGCTACAACAATTCGTCGTCCTATGCGTTGGCGATCGGCCTGCTGTCCGAGCGCTTCACCGGCGCGGGCCAAGTGCGCGCAAGCTGGCCGCAGGGTGAGCAGCCCCTGAGTCGTTCCGAGCGCCTTGAGCTGCAGGAGCGTCTGGCAAACCAAGGCTTCGATCCTGGCGCTGCCGACGGCATCATCGGGGCCAACACCCGAAATGCAATCCGTAGTTTCCAACAACAGCTGGGCTGGCCCGCCGACGGTCACCCGACCCAGGAGTTGCTCGGCCGGCTGCGCGCAGAGCCTTAGCGAGCGTGGCCGAACGATTCGGCCACGCTTTGCCCAGAGCCACACACTCCCGCGAGCAGTTGCGCAGCGTCGGGGCCTGTACTTGTCAGTAGTACAGCCCTCTGTTAGCCCCCATGAAGCGCAGGTGTAGTTCAGCCGCGGGACAACACTGGCGACGCCACAGCACGGCCCCTGCGGCAGCCGACTGCACGCCTCGCAGGGCGGACTGAACGGTCAGCGCCTGTGATAAACTGCGCGGCGGCCACAAGCCGCCTCGTCCACGGAGCCTCTAGCGGAGCCCAGAAAGCCGATGTCCGAAACCTCCCAGCCCAAGACCGTTGCCAGCGGCGAAAAATTCCGCACCACCCAGGGCATCACCGCGATCAAGGACGGGCAGAAGCGCCGCGCCTCGAGCGAACCCCAGGTGTTCGAACCCAAGCCCAAGTGGCTGCGAGTCAAGGCACCCAGCGGTAGCCGCTTCGAAGCGGTCAAGCGTAATGTCGGCGAACACCGCCTGAGCACCGTATGCCAGGAATCCCACTGCCCGAACATGGGCGAATGCTGGTCCAACGGCACAGCCACCATCATGCTGATGGGCTCGGTGTGCACCCGCGCGTGCCGCTTCTGCGCGGTGGACACGGGCAACCCCAACGGCTGGCTGGATCAGGAAGAGCCACAGAACACAGCCAAGTCGGTGGAGCTGATGGCGCTGCGCTATATCGTGCTGACCTCGGTAGACCGCGACGACCTGGACGACGGCGGTGCCGCGCACTATGCCGCCTGTGTTCGCGCCATCAAGGAGCGCACCCCGCAAGTGGTCGTAGAGGCCCTGACCCCGGACTTCGACGGAGACCTGCAAGCCATCGAACGTGTAGCGGACTCTGGACTGGAGGTCTTCGCGCAGAACGTCGAGACGGTCAAACGCCTGACCCGTGAAGTGCGCGACCCCCGCGCCGGCTACGAGAAGACCTTGCGCGTGCTGGAGCATGCCAAGCGCCATCGTCCGAAGATGCTGACCAAGACCAGCCTGATGCTGGGCTTGGGAGAAAGCGACGAGGAAGTGCTGGAGACCATGGATGACCTGCGCGCCATCGGCGTGGACATCCTGACCCTTGGCCAGTACCTGCAGCCAACCCGCAACCACCTACCGGTCAAGCGCTGGGTCACCCCGGAAGAATTCAACCGTTTCCGCGAAATTGGCCTAGAAAAAGGCTTTATGGAAGTCGCCGCCGGCCCGCTGGTGCGCTCCAGCTACCGAGCCGACCGGGTATTCGAAAAGAACAACCTGGGACTGGCCGCTCCGGTGCCGGTTCCAGGCCAGCCGTTCGATAGCAGCCTGATTCCGACCCTCAATCTGAACTGATCGGGTCGAACAACGCCTGCCTTCAGGCCGAGCCTGGGGCAGGCGTTTTTGTATCCGCATGCCTCGCCGCTCAGACTGAATAAGCACGCGCCCCACCTAGCAGCCTATTACTGTACCCGCCAGGGTCTGCTGCTGCGCGTAGCCGAGGTGCTTGACCAGTTGTTCACGCAAGCGGGCGCTGACTTCGGAAAAGACTACAGGGCCAGCGATCAGATCAGCCAGCTGGGTCATGGCCATGCCGGCGTAGCCGCAGGGATTGATCCGCCCGAAGGGCTCCAGATCCATGTCCACATTGAGCGCCAGACCGTGAAATGAACGCCCGTTACGGATGCGTAGACCGAGCGAAGCGATCTTCGCTCCCTCGACATAGACGCCTGGCGCGTCGGGCTTGGAGATGGCCTGTACATCGTAGCTGGCCAGCAACTCGATAAGACTCTGCTCGATGCGACTGACCAGGTCTCGGACACCTATGCCTAGCCGTCTGACATCCAACAGCAGGTAGCACACCAGTTGCCCCGGGCCATGGTAGGTCACCTGCCCACCTCGGTCAGCCTGAATCACCGGAATGTCCCCGGGCAACAGCAGGTGCTCGGCCTTGCCGGCTTGTCCTTGGGTGAATACCGGCGGGTGCTGCAACAGCCAAATCTCGTCATCGGTGGCCGGCCCACGCTCATTGGTGAAGCACTGCATCGCCTGCCAGGCAGTCTGATACTCCACCAGCCCGAGCTCGCGGACACCGAGCATCACCGCACCCATTTCCGAAGGCCAGCTCTACATGCACCGCATACAAATGCTGTGACAATCAGACTTGCCGACAGCGGACAGCCACTCATCAGAGCACCATATGCACGCGCCCGGTCGCGCGCAAATCCACGTGAATCGCCTGCAACTGATCGACACTGGTCGCGGTGATCAACACCTGCACGGAGAGGAAGCGTCCGTTGCGGCTGTCGCGAGTCACCAGCGTGGTCTCGTCAAAATTCGGCGCATGCCGGCGGATCACTTCTATTACCGCCGCGCTGAAGCCCTCGCCCGCGTCGCCGATCACCTTGATCGGATAGCGCTCACAGGGAAATTCGATTTTTGGCGCAGGTGTTTCGCTTTTGCTTTCGGTCATGGCGACGGACTCGTGATCCGTAAGCGCGCTCGGTGAGTAACCAGAGCGCACTCAGGTGGCATCAATTGAAAAGATTGAAGAAGAACAGCTGAATGCTATCCCAGAAACGACGGAACAGCCCGCCCTCCTCCACGGCCTCCAAGGCTATCAGATCGGTGCTCTGCAGCACCTGACCATCAAGAGTGACCTCGACTTTGCCCACTACATCGCCCTGCTGAATAGGCGCTGTCAGTTCCGGGTTGAAGGTCAGCCCGGCCTGCAGCTTGTCCATCTGTCCGCGAGGAAGGGTCAGGGTCAGATCATTCGCCAAGCCGGCACTGATCTGATCTTGCTGGCCCTTCCAGACCCGGGACTTCGCCAGTTCGACGCCCGTCTGGTAGAAGGTCCGGGTTTCAAAGAAGCGGAAGCCGTAGGTCAGCAGCTTTTGCGTCTCGGCCGCGCGAGCCTGCTCGCTATTGGTGCCGAACACGACACTGATCAGACGCATACCATCGCGCACTGCGGAAGCTACCAGGCAGTAGCCCGCCTCCTCGGTATGCCCGGTTTTCAGGCCATCGACGGTCTTGTCACGCCACAGCAGCAGGTTACGGTTGGGCTGCTTGATGTTGTTCCAGAAGAATTCCTTCTGGGCGTAGATATCATAGTGCGCCGGATCTTCGTAAATGATCGCGCGGGCTAGCTTGGCCATGTCGGCCGCTGAAGAATAATGTTCCGGATGGGGAAGCCCAGTGGCATTCATGAAGTGGGTGTTGCTCATGCCCAACCGCTGCGCCGTGCTGTTCATCAGGTCGGCGAAGGCCTCTTCGCTGCCAGCGATGTGCTCAGCCATCGCTACACTGGCGTCGTTGCCGGACTGGATGATGATGCCATGCAGCAGATCGTCGACCGAAACCTGCGTGTTGACCTGAATAAACATCCGCGAACCACCGGTACGCCAGGCCTTTTCGCTGACAGTGACCATGTCGCTGCCGGAAATCTGACCCTTCTTTATCTCCAGCGTGGCGATATAAGCCGTCATCAACTTGGTCAGGCTGGCCGGCGGCAGACGCTCGTCACCCCCGGCCTCGACCAGTACCTTGCCGCTGGCCGCATCCATCAGGACGTAGGACTTCGCCGCCAGCTGCGGCGGTGACGGAATGATCGGCTCGGCCCAGGCGACCGGCGCTACGAGCAGCACGGTAAGGAGGAACAGTCGGTGCACGAGGGTGGTGATAGTCATTGCTCTCTCAGAAATTGATGTTGGCAAAAATGATGTCGAATCGGTGCCGCTTTATCCAGCAAGGAAGCGTGCAAGCGTCAATCGTCACGTACGCGCCGCGGGTTTCCCAAATTTGCGAGACGGACGCTCTGTTCGAGCTGCGCCGCTTCATCCGCTGAGTCGATTGGTCCAAGGCGCACCCGGTGCAGAATCTGTTCCTGATGAACCACCGAGCTCACGAATACCGGGGCAGCAGTTATGCTGCTGAGCTTGTCACGCAACAGTTGGGCGGCGTCCGGGTTGGCAAATGCACCGACCTGAAGAAAGACCCCTGGTCTGGCTGAGGTCGACTTGTCGCGACGTTCGACCTGGACTGGCAAGGTTGCAGCGGCATGCTGTGCCGGGGGCGGCGCGTACTGCTCGACAGGCTGTGAAAGCGCGCGACCGGAGGGCTTGCTGGTCACTTTCTGCGGCTGCGCCAGCACCATCGGTGCCGGCCGGCCACGTTCGGCCCACCACTGTTCGGGGTCGATCCCTTCGACCTTGACCCGTGCTGTCCCGGTCTCCGCGTAGCCCAGCTTTTTCGCTGCGGCGAAGGACAAGTCGATGATCCGATCCGAGTAAAAAGGCCCACGGTCGTTGACCCGCAGCACCACCGTCTTGCCATTGTCGAGGTTGGTAACTCTCACGTAGCTGGGCAGCGGCAACGTCTTGTGTGCCGCGCTCATGCCGTACAGATCGTACTTCTCGCCATTGGCGGTCGGCTGACCGTGGAATTTGGTGCCGTACCATGAAGCGGTGCCGGTCGCACGGTAGTTACGACTGTCGCCCAGCGGGTAATAGGTCTTGCCCAGCACGGTGTAGGGATTGGCCTTGAACGGCCCGTTATGCGGCATCGGTGTCGCATCGGGGATACTGGAAACATCGACGTCCCACCATGGGGCGCCGTCCTTGTGAGGCCGTGAATAATCAGCAGGGCCGCTCATACCCACACTCGGAGCAGGCGCTGGCGATTGCGACTTCGGCGGGGAGGAGCAACCCGCGCCGAGGGCAGCGACGGCTATCGCCGCCAACAAACGAATTCTCATGGCATGTCCCGCGCCTGAACCATCTGCTCGGCGAGCTGGTGCACCGCCAAGGCGTACATCACGCTACGGTTGTAGCGCGTGATGACATAGAAATTAGGCAAGCCTACCCAATATTCGTCGCCTTCGGCACCGTCCAGACGGAAAGCCGTTACCGCGGTGTCATCAGCCGTCTGCGTCTCGGCCTGCCATTGCCAGCCGAGTTCACGCAGCTCAGCCGCATTCTTTACCGGTTCGAGGCCCTCGGTCAGGCCCTCGTCGTACCGCTCACCCTTGACGGTCGCCCGTGCCACTACTGGTGCATCGGTAATCCAACCGTGCTGTTTGAAATAGTTGGCGGCGCTTCCGATGGCATCGACCGGGTTCTTCCAGATGTCGATATGACCGTCGGCGTCGAAGTCCACAGCGTAGGCGCGAAAGCTGCTCGGCATGAATTGCGGCAGGCCCATCGCCCCGGCATAGGAACCGGTGAGGGTCAGCGGGTCGACCTGCTCCTCACGCGCCAGCAACAGGAACTCCTTGAGCTGCTGACGGAAGAACGGCTGGCGCGGCGGATAATCGAAGCCCAGCGTGGACAGGGCATCGATAACACGATAGTTGCCGGTGTTGCGGCCGTAAAAGGTTTCGACGCCAATGATCGCGACGATGACCTCGGCCGGCACGCCATATTCCTTCTCAGCGCGCGTAAGCGCAGCCTCGTTTTCGCGCCAGAAATCGATCCCCTGGGCGATTCGCGAATCGGTGATGAAGATCGGTCGATATTCGCTCCAGGGTTTGACCCGCTCTGCCGGCCGAGAGATGGCGTCAAGAATCGCCTGTTTGCGCTCCGCCTGGGCCAGCATTTCAACCAGTTGCTCGCTGGCAAACCCGTAATCCTGAGTCATTTCTCGAACGAACTCGGCGACCTTCTCGCCCTGGTAATCGGCAGCGAAAGCTCCAGGAGAATTGGTGAACACACCGAAAAGACCTGCTCCGCAGAGCACTCGCGCCAACCAGCCACGTCGTAATGGATTCAAGAAATTCACTCTATTCAAACCTGCGTGATCCACTTGCGGTGGGTGTGGATCGACATCAAAACCCCGAACCCCGATAGCAGGGTCACCAATGAAGTGCCGCCAAAACTGATAAAGGGCAGCGGCACCCCTACGACCGGCAGTAGCCCGCTGACCATACCGATATTGACGAAAACATATACGAAGAACGTCATGGTAAGCGCGCCGGCAAGCAACTTGCCAAACAGCGTCTGCGCCTGAACCGTGATAACCAGCCCCCGGGAGATCAGCAGCAAATACACCAACAGCAACAGACAGACGCCGACCAGACCGAACTCTTCGGCTAGGACCGCAATGATAAAGTCCGTATGGCTTTCGGGCAAAAAATCCAGATGTGACTGGGTACCCATCAGCCAGCCTTTGCCGAACACTCCGCCCGAGCCAATCGCCGCCTTCGACTGGATGATATTCCAGCCGGTTCCCAGGGGATCGCTCTCCGGATCGAGAAAGGTATGTACGCGTTGCTTCTGGTAGTTATGCAGGACGAAATACCACATGGCCACAGCAACCGGCACCAGAGCTGCAATCGCCCCAAGGATCCAGCGCCAGCGCAGCCCGGCGATGAACAGCACGAACGCGCCAGAAACCAGTACCAGCATCGATGTGCCCAAATCAGGTTGTTTGAGAATCAGCACAAAGGGCGTCAGGATGAGCCCCAGGCTGACCAGGGTGTGCTTGATCCCTGGCGGCAAGGCGCGAGCGGACAGATACCAGGCGATCGTCATCGGCATGATGATCTTCATGAACTCGGACGGCTGAAAGCGAATCACGCCGGGAATACTGATCCAGCGAGTCGCGCCCATCGCCGTGTACCCGACGAAGTCCACCGCCACCAGCAGCGCGACGACGAGCAGATAGCCGAGAGGAACCCAGCGCGCCATGAATCGCGGCTCCAATTGCGCAATGACCACCATGGCGCCCAGGCCGATGCCGTAAGAGGTGGCCTGCTTGAGCAGCAAGTCCCAGTTCTTGCCACCCGCCGAATAGAGGACGAACAGGCTGCCCGCCGCCAGTAGCAACAACAGCAGCAGCAACACGCCATCGATGTGCATGCGTTGCAGCAGCGTCGCTCGCCGGCGCATCACATCGGAGGTCGAAATCGTACGATCGAATGCTCCGCTCATGGCTTAGGTCCTTCGGCCGTCAGCGGGGGGGCGAACTCGGCCTTCAGCTCGCCCGCTTCGTTCAGCAACCAGGCATCCATGACCTGTTTGGCCACCGGTGCCGCAACACCGGAACCGGACTCTCCGTTCTCGACCATGACGGCTACCGCGATCTGTGGGTCGTGCACCGGCGCGAAGGCAACAAACAACGCGTGGTCACGGTGCCGTTCGGCAAGCTTGCCGCTGTCGTACCGCTCCCCCTGCTTGATGGCAACGACTTGTGCGGTCCCGCTTTTGCCGGCGATGCGATACTGAGCCGTATCACCGACCTTCTTAGCGGTGCCGCGTGCGCCGTGCAGGACCTTTTCCATACCGCCGATCGCTGCATCCCAATAACGCGGGTCACGCAGCCGAATGTCCGGCACAGGCTCGGGATCGACGGGTGCAACGCCCTCGATGCTCTTCGCCAGATGCGGGCGAATCCATTTGCCGTGATTCGCCATCAGCGCGGTCGCCTGGGCCAGTTGCAACGGCGTGGCCTGCATATAGCCCTGCCCAATGCCCAGGATGACGGTTTCGCCGGGATACCAGGCCTGACGGTAGCGCGCGCGCTTCCATTCACGCGACGGCATCAGGCCAGCGGTTTCCTCGAACATGTCCAGCGCCACGCGTTGACCGATGCCAAAGCGGGTCATGTACTCGTGCATCCGGTCGATGCCCATCTTGTGGGCCAGATCGTAAAAATAGGTATCGTTGGAACGATAGATCGCCGTCTCCAGGTTCACCCAGCCGTCGCCGCCGCGGTTCCAGTTACGGTACTTATGCTTCACGTTCGGAAGCTGGAAGAAACCGGGATCGAACACTTTGGCATCTTCGGTGGTGACGCCGGAATCGAGACCGGCGATCGCCATCATCGGTTTGATCGTCGACCCGGGTGGATACAGGCCGCGCAGCACGCGATTGAACAACGGCTGGTCAATCGAGTCACGCAGTTCACCGTATGCCTTGAAGCTGATACCAGTGACAAACAGATTGGGATCGAAACTCGGCTGGCTGACCATCGCCAGTACCTCGCCGGTTGCCGGCTGCAGTGCCACGATAGCGCCTCGACGGCCGGCCAACGCGGCTTCGGCCGCCTTTTGCAGCTCCAGATCGAGCGTCAGGGTGATGTCCTTGCCCGGAATCGGATCAGTGCGTTTGAGCACCCGTAACACCCGCCCGCGAGCGTTTGTTTCGACCTCCTCGTAGCCCACCTGCCCATGCAAGGAGTCTTCATAAAAGCGCTCGATGCCGGTCTTGCCGATATGGTGGGTACCGCTGTAGTTGACCGGATCGAGTTGTTTGACCTCCGCCTCGTTGATCCGACCGACGTAGCCGACCGAGTGCGCGAAGTGCTCGCCCTGCGGGTAATGCCGAACCAGCTGCGCCGCGACCTCGACGCCGGGCAGACGGAACTGGTCAACTGCGATGCGCGCGATCTGCTCCTCCGACAGCTCATACATGATCGGCACCGGTTCGAAAGGCCGCCGCCCCTGCAATACCCGCTTTTCGAAGAGCTCGCGCTCTTCGCTCGACAACGCCAGCACCTCCACCACGGTATCCAATGTCTTACGCCAATCTTCGGCGCGCTCGCGAGTCACCGTCAGACTGAAGCTTGGGCGGTTATCGGCGATGATCTTGCCGGTCCGATCGAAGATCAGCCCCCGGTTGGGCGGGATCGGCTGGACATGGACGCGGTTGTTTTCCGAGAGCGTCGAATGGTACTGGTACTGAACGACCTGAAGGTAATACAGGCGTGCAACCAACAGGCTAATCAGCAGCAAGACCAGCGCCCCACCCACGAGCACGCGCTGACGCACCAGGCGGGCGTCTTTTTCGTGGTCCTTGAGGGGGATCGGCTGGGACATCTTGGCTTTGGCTGTACTACTTGTGGTAAGGGTGACCCGACAGCAACGTCCAGGCGCGATAGATCTGCTCGCCGATGAGAATGCGTACCAGCGGATGTGGCAAAGTCAGCGGCGACAACGACCAGCGTTGTTCACTGCGCGCGCAGACCTCGGGCGCCAGCCCCTCCGGCCCGCCCACCATCAGGTTGACGTTGCGCGCATCGAGCCGCCAACGCTCTAACTCGGATGCCAGCTGCTCCGTACTCCACGACCGCCCCGTCACTTCCAGTGTGACGATTCGCTCGCCAGGCTGGACCTTCGCCAGCATGGCCTCGCCTTCCTGACGAATCAACCGCGCCACGTCGGCATTCTTGCCGCGCGTGTTAAGCGATATTTCGTGCAGCTCTAGCGGCAGTTCGGCAGGCAGACGTTTAGCGTACTCGTGCCAACCGTCTTCTACCCAACGCGGCATCTTGGAGCCCACCGCGACCAGCTTGATCCGCATGGATCGCTTATTCCTGCTCGCCCGCGTGCTGCGCGCGACTCTGCTCGGCGCCTTGCCAGAGGCGTTCGAGATCATAGAACTGGCGAGTCGGCACCTGCATCACGTGCACCACCACGTCACCCAGGTCGAGCAATGCCCATTCGCCGCCATCCAGGCCTTCGCTGCCGAGCGGACGTACACCCTGCTCCTTGACCTTCTCGAGCACATTATCGGCCAGCGACTTCACGTGGCGGCTGGAGGTACCGCTGGCGATCACCATGAAGTCGGTGACGCTGGTCTTGCCACGGACATCGATGGTGGTGATGTCGGCGCCTTTCAGATCTTCCAGGGCGCTGACGGCCAGCTGGACCAAAGAATCATTTTGCATAGCTTGAAACAACCTCAGTTCGACGCCCGGTAGAGTCCGTGCGCGTTGATATAAGCCAGTACGGCGTCGGGCACCAAAAAACGGACCGACCGGCCACTGGCCAGAAATTGACGAATTCGCGTCGCCGACACCTCGAGAGGCGCCTGCCAGACGAAGGCGATCTGCCCGCTGCTGCCGGCGAGCGCTAATGGGTCGCTCACGCTGCGGGCCGCCAACAGATCCCGCAGCGCTTCGGGCGCTTCACTGTCGGCGTCCGGGCGTTGCATGACGAGAATATGGCAGTGTTCGAGCAGCTCTTCCCAGCGGTGCCAACCGGGCAACCCGCAAAAGGCGTCCCAGCCTACGATGAGGAAAACCTGATCGTCGCGCCCCAGCTCTTCACGCAGCGACAGCAGCGTGTCGAGGGTATACGACGGTTTGTCGCGCTCCAGCTCGCGCGCATCGACCGCCAGGGGTGGCAGGTCCTGTACGGCCAACCGGACCATGGCCAGACGATCCTGCGCGGAGCTATTGGGTGCCTCACGGTGTGGCGGACGAAAATTCGGCACCAGACGAACCTCATCGAGCCCAAGCGTTTCGGCCACTTCCAGCGCACCCCGCAAGTGCCCGATATGCACCGGATCGAAGGTACCGCCGAGAACGCCGATGCGCCGGGGCTTACGAGCAGCGCTCATCAAGTACGCACGTGGCCGTCGCCGAACACCACATATTTCTCACTGGTCAGCCCCTCCAGGCCAACCGGACCGCGCGCATGCAGCTTATCGGTGGAAATACCGATTTCCGCGCCCAGCCCATATTCGAATCCGTCGGCGAAACGGGTCGAGGCATTGACCATTACCGACGCCGAGTCGACTTCGGTAATGAAGCGGCGAGCATCGGTGAAATTTTCCGTGACGATCGCATCGGTGTGCTGTGAACCGTAGCGATTGATGTGCTCGATCGCCTGGTCCAGCGACTCGACTACCCGGATCGACAGGATCGGCGCGTTGTACTCGGTGGACCAATCGGCTTCACTGGCTACCAGCACGTCGCTCCCGAGCAGCTCGCAGGTCTGCGCGCAACCGCGCAACTCGACGCCCTTGTCACGGTAGATCGCAGCCAGCGGCGGCAGCACGCGTGTAGTGATGGCCGCGTGCACCAGCAGCGTTTCCATGGTGTTACAGGGGGCGTAGCGCTGGGTCTTGGCGTTGTCCGCGACACGAATGGCCTTGTCGAGATCGGCGGCCTGGTCGATGTAGACATGGCAGATGCCGTCCAGATGCCTGATCACCGGCACCTTGGCGTCGCGACTGATGCGCTCGATCAGGCCCTTGCCTCCGCGCGGCACGATGACGTCGACATACTCGGGCATGGTGATCAACGCGCCGACTGCGGCACGATCGGTGGTCTCGACGACCTGCACCGCCGCTGCCGGCAGCTGAGCCTCGGCCAGGCCCAGCTGGATACAGCGGGCGATCGCCTGATTCGAATGAATCGCTTCCGAACCGCCTCGCAGGATAGTCGCGTTTCCAGACTTCAGGCAGAGGCTGGCAGCATCGATGGTCACGTTCGGCCGCGACTCGTAGATGATGCCGACCACGCCCAGCGGCACGCGCATCTTGCCGACCTGAATGCCCGAGGGCAGATAGCGCATGTCGCGGATCTCGCCGATCGGATCGGGCAGACCGGCGACCTGGCGCAGCCCTTCGATCATGTCGTCGATGCGCGCCGGGGTCAGCGCCAGGCGGTCCAGCATGGCCTCGTCCAGGCCATTCGCACGTCCTGCCTCGAGGTCTTGCCGGTTGGCGGCCACCAGCTCTTCGCGCGCGACGTCGAGCGCGGCAGCAGCAGCATGCAACGCCCGATTCTTCTGCGCGGTGGTGGCGCGCGCAAGCACACGCGAAGCCTCGCGCGCGGCGCGACCGAGGCGGGTCATGTAGTCGAGTACGGACTCGGTCATGGTCTGGCTGGCCTGATGGAGGAAAAGCCGCTGATTATAGCCACCCATGGGCCTCCCGCACAGCGGCGCCGGGCGAATGGTTGCAAGCGATGCGCCAAACTGCCTGAAGACGGTATTGGGATCGACTGCACGTGCCTGAAAGACCAGCCGCGACGTGTCGCCACACCACAAGCAACCACACCACGCCCAGGACGAGCCGCCGCAAGCCCGCTCGGCCACACGTCCAGCATTATCATGGCCACGCTTTGAAACCGGCACCGTAAGTGCTGGGTCGAAACCGTCTCGATTCAAGGAAAAAACCATGCCCGAATGGCTCACCGCTCTGACTAGCTGGCTCGCTGGCAATCCGCAATGGCTGGGTCTGAGCCTGTTTCTGGTGGCCTGCCTGGAATGCCTGGCCGTGGTCGGCCTGCTGATGCCGGGCACCGTGATGATTTTTGCCATCGCCGTGCTCGCCGGCAGCGGTGTACTGAGTCTCGGCGAGACATTGCTGCTGGGCTACGCCGGGGGCCTGCTGGGCGACCTGCTGTCCTACGGCCTGGGTCGGCGCTATCACCAGAACATCCGCAGCATGCGTGGGTTGCGTGAACACCCGGAATGGCTGACCCGCGCTGAGCTGTACTTCGAGCGCTACGGCATAGCCAGCCTCCTCGTGGGGCGCTTCATCGGCCCCCTACGACCCATGCTACCGCTCACAGCCGGTATGCTCGACATGCCATTCGGGCGTTTTTTGCTGGTCAGCCTGGTCGCGACGGCCGGCTGGTCGATGGCCTATCTGCTACCGGGCTGGACGGCCGGCGCCGCCGTGCGACTGCCGTTGCCGGACGGCTTCTGGGGCGAGGCAGGCGTTGTTCTGGCGGCATTGCTACTGCTCATCGGCGGTGTAGTGCACTGCAGCCTGCATCAGATGCGCTGGGTCACACCCTTGGCCGCAGGCCTCAGCGCCATCATCTTGATCGGTTTATTTTTCGGCTGGCCTTATCTGGAGGAATTCGACCAAGGCCTGATGACCGTCGTCCAAGGGGAGCGCAGCCCGATATTCGATCGTTTCGTGGTCGTGGTCACCCGGGCCGGCGATTTCCATACCCAGCTGTGGGCCGCGGTGCTGTTGAGCCTGCTGTTGATCGTGGCGAAGCAATGGCGTGCGGCGACGTTCGCCATCCTCACACTGCTGGGCACGGCGCTGGCCAACGGCGCGCTGAAAGCGACGTTCGGGCGGATCCGCCCGGAAATCCTTCTCGAACCCCTGCACAGTTTCAGCTTTCCCAGCGGCCATAGCTCGGCGGCATTCGCGTTCTTTCTCACCCTCGGGGTCCTTGCCGGGCGCGGCCAGCCGCCGCGCCTGCGCCTGGCCTGGGTCCTTCTGGCAGGACTGCCCGCAACCGCCATCGCACTGTCACGGGTCTATCTGGGCGTGCATTGGCCGACCGACGTGATCGCCGGTGCCGTTCTGGCCTCCACCATTTGCGCGGCGAGCCTGACCGTCGTGCAATGGCGTGCACCGATGAACGCACTCTCTCCCAAGGTCTGGTGGCTGATTCTACCCGCGGTTCTGGGCCTGATCGGCGCGTTCGCGATCTGGGCATTGCCGGGTGCCATGTTGCTGTATCGCTATCAATAGCCTACCGCCAGAGAACCTAGGCGTCGTCACTAGCAACTGCGTCGCCTTGCAATTGCTCCAGCCAATGCTGAATGCGCTGCAGTTGCGACGGTGCATCGTCCAACTGCAACAGTTCAACCTTCTGCTCCGGCTGGAAAGGCAGCAGGTAGGCCAACTGGTGCGCCAGAGAACGTTGCCCCTGCACGGCACCGCCCATACCCAGGGTTTCGACCAGCGGATGCTGCCCCAGAGCCTCAAGCAGAACCGCCAGGTCAACGTGCTCATCGCCCAGCGGCAGATCGTCGCCTTCGTCGCGCCAGCTGACCTCGGCCACGGTGAGCTGATCACGCCGCACTTCGGCCGACAGCACATCGAAGCGCCTGCCGCCTTCAACCCGAATGCCCAGCAAGCCGTTGGGACGCTGCTGCCAGTCCCGGATCAGCGCCTCACAACCGGTCGGCGCGTATTCGCTCGCTGCCAGCCCCACCTCGCTGCCCTCGATGAGACGGACCACACCGAAGCCATGTCCGGCTTTCAGGCAGCTGCTGACCATGTCCAGATAGCGCGCCTCGAAGATCTGCAGATCGAGGACGCAACCTGGAAATAACACGGTGTCGAGCGGAAACAACGGCAGCTTCATTGAGACTCCTTACAACAGCAACACGGCCAGCGGCAGCAGTACCGCCGTCATCACGCCCATCAGACTCATCGCCAGCGCCGCAAAAGCACCACATTCGTCGCCTTCCTGCAGCGCCTGAGCGGTGCCCACCGCATGGGCGGTCAACCCGAGCGCCATGCCGCGGGCTGCAGGATGCTGAACGCCAAACCGACGCAACAGTTCCGGACCGATAATCGCGCCGATGATACCGGTGATCATGACGAACACCGCGGCGAGCGCCACCACGCCGCCAATCTGCTCGGCCACCAGCATGGCGATGGGCGAGGTCACCGATTTTGGTGCCAGGGTCATCAGAATCATCGGGTCGGTACCAAAAGCCCAGGCCAACGCCATACCCAGCGCCGTCGCGCCGGTACCGGCCAATAGCAGCGTGAGCATGATCGGCCCGAACAACTCGCGAATCCGCCGCAGATTGAGATACAGCGGCACGGCCAGCGCCACGGTCGCCGGCCCCAATAGCACAGTGAGCATTTGCGCACTGCCACGGTATTCGTCATAACTGAGGCCGCACGCCAAGAGAGTGCCGATGACGACCAGCATCGACACCAGCACGGGCTGCAGAAACACCCAGCGGGTCTTCTCGTACGCCGCGTAAGCCAACTGGAACGCCGTCAGCGTAATCGCCACACCGAACAGCGGATGATGGATGACCGCATCCCAGGCCGCCTGCCATTGCACTGTGATCATGTCCGCCCCGTACCGCGTTGCTGGCGGCGGATCAGGGCCTGCATCAGCCAGCCGGTGAACACCAACGACACCACCAGGGACAGCACCAGCACGCCGACAATCGCCCAGAAATCGTCGAGAATCGCCTCGCTATAGGCCATCACACCCACGGCCGGCGGGACAAGCAGCAGCGGCAGATAGCGCAACAGACTCCTGGCGGCCAACTGCAGCGATTCGCTGGCCTGCCCGCGCGCCAATAGCGCCGCGAACAGCAGCAGAAGCCCGATGATAGGCCCCGGCAGTATCGGCAAAACCATTACATTGAGCGCGGTGCCGAGCAATTGGAACAGCACCAGCCAGGTTAGGCCGCGTAGCAGCATGAGCGTCTCCGATACAAAAGAAGCGCAATTATAGGCATCTCCCTACAACGAAACCTGCTGCACGTGCCGGCCCGGTCTATGGCCCATCATTCGCAGCAGCATGCGTGCTTGATTCGTCGCCAGGCGCATGCTGATCTGGCCGTCCGCGTTGTACCGCTAATAAAACAACAAACGCCCGGAGGACATATGCCGCAGGTACCCGTAACAGAACTCAAGGACTACATTGGCAAGGAGCTTGGCCGCTCCGAATGGTTCACCGTCGACCAGCAGCGAGTCGACCAGTTCGCCGATTGCACCGGCGACCACCAATTCATCCACATCGATCCTGAGAAGGCGGCGCAGACCCCTTTCGGCGGGACCATTGCACACGGCTATCTGTCGCTGTCGCTGCTGCCGATGCTGATGGAAGGCGTCATGATCCGACCCGAAGGCACCAAGATGGGCGTCAACTACGGACTCGACAGCCTGCGTTTCATTCAGCCGGTGAGGGTCGGCTCGCGGGTACGCCTGGCCGCGACGTTGTTGGACGCGTACGAAAAAAACCCAGGGCAGTGGCTGCTCAAATGTCGCGTTGTGATGGAAATCGAAGGCGTGGAGAAGCCCGCCTACATCGCCGAAACCCTGGCGCTCTGCATCGTCTGAAGTCGCTGGGGTGCGTGGTTGTCGCGCCCCGGCGCGTTTGCGGCATACTGCCGGCATCGCATTTCTGGATTGCCGCATGCGCCGCCTCGCTCCGTTCCTGTTCGCCTGCTCCCTCGCCGCCTGCGGTGATGGCGAGCCGCTGCTACCTGCCGATGCCGTGCTGCCTGACGGCGGACGCTACCGCGGCGAGGTTGTCGATGGGTTGTTGCAGGGCGAAGGGCGTATCGACTACCCGAATGGCAGCCACTATCGCGGCGCGTTCCAAGACGGCCGGTGGCATGGCCACGGCGTCTGGCAAGGCGCCAATGGCGACCGTTACGAAGGCGAGTTCAAGCAGGGGCTGTTCGATGGTCAGGGACGGTTCAGCTACGCCACGGGCGGCGTCTACGAAGGGCACTTCCTGCGTGGCAGCCTCAACGGCAGAGGGCGCTATACCGAGCAGGGATTGAGCTACGAAGGGGAATTCCAGAACGACCTCTACCACGGCATCGGCAAACTGCAGAGCTCGGATGGCGTGACGTACGAAGGCGGGTTCGTCGAAGGCCAGCCCCATGGCGAGGGCATCCGCCGCGATGCAACCGGTGAGTTCAGCGGCACCTTCGTCAATGGCCGCCTGACCGGCAAGGGCGTCTATCGCGGGGGCGGCGGCGAACACTATCTTGGCCAGTTCCAGGACGACCAGTTCCACGGGCCGGGTCGTTACGAAGAGGCCAACGGAGAGGTCTGGAAAGGGACTTTCAAACACGGTGAGCTAAGCGGTGAAGGCGAATACATCGGCATCGACGGTACGCGTTACAGTGGCGGATTCAAGCGCTGGCAATACCACGGCAAGGGCAGCCTGCAACAACCGGACGGTAGCCATTACCAAGGCACCTTTCGCGCGGGGCGGTTCGACGGCCCAGGCACGCTAACCCTTCCCGACGGCACCGAGCAGAGCGGATCCTGGCACGCCGGCCGCCTCATCCAAGACCTCGCAGGCAAACGCTTGGCCGATCCGTTGGAAATCGGCCTGTTGCGCCAAGGGCAATTGCTCGACGAGGCCCTCGACGCAGTCCCGGTATCGACCCCCAAGGCCGAACTCTACAGCCTGACCCTTGCTGGCGATGGTCAACAGAGCGTGTTCCTTCGCGAGGTGGACTATGTCGACGAACTGCTGGCCGGACACTTCGCCGCCCGGGGCCAGATCACCCTGGTCAACCACCGTGACCATCTCGCCGATCGGCCGCTGGCCACCCGTGAAAATTTGTCTCGTGCCATTCAGCGGCTGGCCGAGCGCAGCGGCGAAGAAGACCTGATCTTCATCTACCTGACCAGTCACGGCTCCGCCGACCATCAGCTGGTACTGGCACAACCCCGACTGGCACTTGAGGACCTGCCGGCGGCGGACCTGGCAGTGCTACTGCAGCCGCTCGCCGAACGCAACAAGGTGGTGGTGATTTCCGCCTGCTATTCCGGCGGCTTCATCGGGCCACTGAAAAACCTGCACACCCTGGTGATCACCGCCGCTCGCGCCGACCGGGTGTCGTTCGGCTGCTCCGAGGAGAGCGATTTCACCTATTTCGGGCGGGCCCTGTTCGCCGAAGCCCTGCAGGAAACCAAAGACATTGTGCAGGCCTTCACGCTGGCACAGGCGAGGGTTGCCGAACGTGAGCAAGCCGACCACTATCAGGCTTCGGAGCCGCAAATATGGGCACCGGAGCAGGTTGTCGAACACTGGCGCACGCTGAACCAACAACAGCCAACGCCGACCGACTGATCGTTACAGGAAGCCAAACCATGTATTTGACGCCACAGCGCATTTTGCTTGCCGGCGCCACCGGGCTGACCGGCGAGCACCTGCTCGACCGCCTGCTCAACGAACCCACAGTGGAGAGCGTGCTGGCCCCCAGCCGCAAACCATTGGCCGAACACCCCCGGCTCGAAAACCCGGTCGGTCAATTGCAGGCGCTGTTGCCGCAGCTGGCGGGTGAATTCGACACCGCCTTCTGCTGCCTGGGCAGCACCCTCAAGGAAGCCGGAAGCCAGGAAGCCTTCCGCGCTATCGATCATGATCTGGTCGTGGCGTTCGCCAGACGCGCCCGTGAGCTGGGTGCACGCCACCTGTTGGTCATCAGCTCATTGGGCGCCAATCCGGACAGTTCGATCTTCTATTGTCGGGTCAAGGGCGAGATGGAAGAGGCACTGCGTGCGCAGGACTGGCCGCAACTGACCATCGCGCGCCCATCGCAGCTGCTGGGTCCTCGCATGGAGGTGCGCCCGATGGAACGGCTGACCACACCGCTCTCATATCTCTTACCCGGCAAGTATCGCGGCATCGCCGCTTGCACGCTCGCGCGTGCACTCTGGCGGCTGGCACTGGAGGAAGGCGACGGCACGCGAATAGTCGAATCGGACGAATTAAGGCGCCTGGGGAAATAGGCGACAGGGAGGCTGCCGCTCTCGCTTATAGCCCGCAGCTCAGATCTTGATGAAATGCTCGCGGTAGTGGCGCAGCTCGGCGATCGATTCGCGAATGTCATCCAGCGCTAGGTGCGTACCACCCTTCTTGAAGCCTGCCAGCACGTCCGGCGCCCAGCGCGCAGCCAGCTCCTTGAGAGTCGAAACATCCAGGTTACGGTAATGGAAATAGGCTTCCAGGCGCGGCATGCGCCGATACAGGAAGCGCCGGTCCTGGCAGATGCTGTTGCCACAGATCGGCGACTTGCCTTTGGGCACCCATTGCTCGAGAAAGGCCAGGGTTTGCGCCTCGGCTTCTTCGGTGGAGATTCGGCTGTCACGCACCCGCTGGGTCAAACCGGAACCGCCATGCTGGCGGGTATTCCACTCATCCATGCCGGCAAGAACTTCGTCGCTCTGATGGATGGCGATGACCGGCCCCTCAGCCAGGACGTTCAGCTGACTGTCGGTGACGATCGTCGCCATCTCGATGATGACGTCGTTGTCCGGATCCAGGCCGGTCATTTCCAGATCGATCCAGATGAGATTTTGTGAGTTCTGCATGGTGAGCTCCTTGGCTGTGGCGCGCAGTTTAGCCGCTCGCGAAAGGGCCGTCAGGTAGTGCTTCAGCCTGCTGGCCGCCAGATCAACAGACGTGAGCGCCGCCAGTCCTCGATCGGCAGGATCTCTTGCGGCTCGACCCCCGGCACTTCGAAGCTGTTGCTGATCAGCAGCGCGCCGGGCCGCATCTCGTTGCGCGCCTTCTGCCACAACGCTGGCATGGGTGCGGGAGAAAGAAAGCAATAGACCACATCATGATCGGCCAAGGATTCACGCCAGAAGCTTCGAAAACGCACCCGGCAGTTGCGCTGCGGCAGGCAGCGCAACCAGCACAGCGCAAAGGTCAGCGGCGCGGTCTCGACACCCATGAAGTGTGCCGATGGATAGGCATGCGCCAGTCGCAGCAGGGTTCCGCCGAGGCCGCTGCCCAGATCGACGAAACGAAAGTCGCTAGGCAACCGTGCCAACCGCTGGATCAGCTGTTGCTCCGCTGCCGTACCGGTCAGGTACAGCGGCACCCGCTCGGTCAACGCATTCCAGTTCAACAACAGCAGCACGATGAAGCCAGCCAGGAGCAGCCAGGGCGGCAGCGACTGGTCCTGCAGCAGTACCAGCCCCGGTACAAAACCGAAGTTGATCGGCAGCCACCAGCGCGACAACCCGAACAGCTGGCCGAAAAGCGCCGCGAGCGAGCCCTGCAGCCACGCGGCGGTCAGCAGGCTGATAGACCAGCCCGTCAACCGCGCCAATGCCAGCAACAGCAACCAGCTGACGATCAGTGACGACAGTTGGCTGAACAATGCCAGCAAGGCGGGAAATCGAGCGAGAGAAAAAGCCGGCATGGAGGATCGTCGCAGAAGCACCAGTCACAAAGTCTAACCGTCCGGCAGCGCCCCATACAGGCCCGTGATCGCGCCTGGCGGCATGCTAGACTCGCCTACTTTTTTCCAGCCCAGGCACCGCAGACCAATGGCCAAACGCCACCTCAACCGCCGGCAAAGCTGGCGTATCGAGAAGATCCAGGAAGAGCGCGCCTCACGGGCCGCGCGCCGAGAATCACGTGCCATCGAAGAGCTCGAGGGCGGCGACCTCGGCCCGGAGCAGACCGGCCTGGTGATCGCCCACTTCGGTGTACAGGTTGAGGTCGAGGCACAGGAAGGCGAACACCGCGGTCAGGTATTTCGTTGCCATCTGCGCGCCAACCTGCCGGCCCTGGTGACCGGCGACCGGGTGGTCTGGCGACCGGGCAATCAGGGCATCGGCGTGATCGTCGCCCAGTTGCCGCGCCAGTCCGAGCTCTGCCGGCCCGACACGCGCGGTCAGCTCAAGCCGGTGGCAGCCAACGTCGACCTGATCGTCATCGTCTTTGCCCCACTGCCGGAACCTCACGCCAACCTCATCGACCGCTATCTGATCGCCGCCGAACATGCCGGCATCACCCCCTTGCTGCTGTTGAACAAGGCCGATCTGATCGATGCGCAGAACCAAGGCGCACTCAACGCGCTGCTGTCGGTGTATCGGACCCTGGGTTACCCGTTGATGGAAGTGTCCGCGCATGACGGCGCGGGCATGGAGGCACTGCAAGCGCGGCTCGACGGTCATGTCAGTGTGTTCGTCGGCCAGTCCGGAGTGGGCAAATCGTCGCTGGTCAACAGCCTGCTGCCGGGTGTCGATACGCGCGTCGGAGCACTGTCGGAAATGACCGGTAAGGGCACCCATACCACTACCACTGCCCGCCTCTTCCACTTTCCAGGCGGTGGTGAGCTGATCGACTCACCAGGCATTCGCGAATTCGGCCTGGGCCACGTCAGCCGCGCCGATGTGGAAGCCGGCTTCATCGAGTTTCAGGAGTTGCTGGGACATTGTCGCTTCCGCGATTGCAGGCACGACCGCGAGCCGGGCTGTGCGCTATTGAAAGCACTGGAGCAAGGGCAGATACAGCCGCAGCGCATGGCCAGCTATCGGCATATCATCAGCAGCCTGCCAGAAGCCGACTATTAGTCATTCGCTTCCTGAGCCAGCCGTGAACGCCAAGGCGCGGCGTCAATTGCCGTCGGGCTGGTCGAACTGCAGCACACCGTCCTCGAAGATATTCAATCGCTTGCGCAATTCTGCCGGAGGCAATACCTCAGGCGCAGGCAACGGCGCTCCGGTTGTGGACGCTTGCTCCGGACTGTCCGGCTGATCTGCCGCATCCGATTGTTCACCCTCAATGTTGCGCTGCGCTTTCTTGGTCAGCACCAGAATGTCGATGCGCCGATTGACCGGATTCAACGGGTTTTCCCGATCGAACAAGGCCGACGACGCATAGCCCACCACGCGGGCGATCTGGTCTTCCGGATAACCGCCAGCGACCAGCGTGCGCCGTGCCGCGTTGGCGCGGCCCGCCGACAGCTCCCAATTGCCGAAATCGCCCTGCCCCGAGTAAGGCTTGGCGTCGGTGTGACCACTGACGCTGATCTTGTTCGGTACCGCGCGAATGGTATCGGCCATCGCCAGCAGGATATCTTCGAAATAGGGCTGCAGCTGCGCACTGCCCAAGGCGAACATTGGGCGATTGGCCGCATCCATGATCTGGATCCGCAATCCGTCCTGAGTGATCTCGAACAGAATCTGGTCCTTGAAGCGGGTCAGGTCCGGGTTTTCGTCGACCTTGTTCTGCAATTCCTGCAACAACAGCTCCAGGCGCTCGCGCTCCAACTGCTCGGCGAAGGTTTCCGCCTGATCGGCGTCGATCTTCGATTCGCTCTGCTGGATCGCCGGATCAACCTCCTCATTGAGCGTGCGGTCCGGCGACGGCGTGGGCGTACCGCCGAGATCGATGACGTGCGGACTCGCGCTCTCGGTAAAACCGATGGGGTCCTGGAAGTAACCGGAAATGGCCCGCTTCTGCTCCGGCGTGGCCGAAGACATCAGCCACATCACCAGAAAGAACGCCATCATGGCGGTCGCGAAATCGGCGAAGGCGATCTTCCAGGCGCCGCCATGGTGCCCGGCCGCGGATTTCTTGACCCGCTTGATGATGATTGGTTGGGTATTGTCCATGGTTGCGCTTAGCTGCCACGCATGGCTTGTTCAAGCTCGGAGAAGCTAGGCCGATGCGCGGAAAACAGCACCTTGCGACCGAACTCCACCGCCAGGGTCGGCGGCATGCCGGAGGCGGAAGAAACCAGGGTTGCCTTGATGCCTTCGTAGAGGTTCAGTTCCTCCTTGGCATCATGCTCGAGCGCGGCCGCCAGCGGCCCGAAGAATCCATAGGACGCAAGAATACCGAGGAAGGTGCCGACCAGCGCCGTGCCAACCTTTTCGCCGATTTCCGCATTGTTCGCTTCGGCCAGCACCGACATGGTGATGACGATACCCAGTACCGCCGCGACGATACCCATCGCAGGCAGGCCGTCGGCGATCTTGGATACCGCATGAGAAGGATGTTCGAGCTCCTCCTTCATGCTGTTCAGTTCCATGTCGAACAGCCCCTCCAGCTCATGCGGAGCCATGTTGCCCGACGACATGATTCGCAGATAGTCGCAAATGAACGCGGTCATCCGGTCATCCTTCAGAATCGCCGGGTACTTGCTGAAGATGGGGCTGGCGCTCGGCTCTTCGAGATCCGCCTCGATAGCCATCATCCCCTCGCGACGGCTCTTGTTGAGGATTTCATAGAGCAGGCCCAGCACTTCCAGGTAGTACTTGTGGGTGAACCGCGAGCTGAACATCTGCAAGGACTTCTTGAACACGATCTTCGTCGTGCTGCCGGGGTTGGCCTGGAGAAAGCCACCCAGTGCCGCGCCACCAATGATCATCACCTCGAACGGGTGGATAAGCGCGCCGAGCTTGCCGCCAGACAACACAAAACCGCCGAGCACGCTGGCGATGACTACGATGATGCCGATAATTTTTGCCATAGGGGGTACGTCTAAAACCTGATCTCAGGGCACCTGGGACGAGCCGCGCAACATCGCGCGCTCACTGGGTTACAGGCGGGGCGTATGAAAAGAATTGTTCTGGTTATCGGAACTTTTGCGCCAGACTAAAGGCCATCCCGATGAAATGCTAGTTTGACGGCGCCATGACTACGACCCCACTCCCCTGCACACTTGCCGCCTGGATAAAGACGCTGGACGCCGTCGTGCTACCTGCAGCCGCCGATCCGTATGCGCGCGTCCAGCGGGCGCTGCGTGACAGCAGCATGTCCATGCGCCAGATCGCCGATCTGATTCAGGAGAGCCCGGTCCTGGCGCTCGTCGTGATTCGCGAAGCCAACCGCAACGCGGCAACCACCAACAAGCCAGCCGAAAGCCTGGAAGTTGCGCTCAGCCGCATCGGGCTGAAACGCGCCGAAGCCCTGTTCGCACGGATTCCAGCAACCCAGCCGCGCGATATCCCCGCACCGCTGCGGCAAATCATGCTGATCAGCAGCCATGCCAGCCAGCAAGCCAACGGGCTCTTCGCCTCCCGCCTCGCACGACTCTGGCAGGAAATCCACTGGAGCAGCCTGCTGTTCCTTGCGCCCGTCTGGGCACTGGTCGCGGCTCATCCGGAACTGCTCGAGGCCTGGGAGCAGCGGGTATTGGTCAAGCGTGAGCCGGCCCGTCAGGTCGAACAATCGCTGCTGGGCATATCGCTACTGGAACTTTGCGTGGCAACTGCCGAACACTGGGGGCTGCCCGGCTGGGTCGCCCAGGGCTATCGGCTGCTCAGCGAGCATCGCCGCATGCTGGTCAAAGCGCTGCATGTCGCCCATGACAATGAGCACCCCCTGCATCAGCAACAGATGCTCGATGCCGATCCGCCGCTGCGTCGATGGCTCACCCTGCCGAGCAATACCATTTTGCTCGCCAACGGTCTCGCTCTCTCGGCGCACCACAGCTGGAGCGGTATTCACAGCCTGCGCTGGCAGCGGCTCGCCGGGCTGTATCTTCAGGTCCCGCTAGCCGAGTTGCAGCAAATGACGCACCAGCAGGCCGTGGCCAGTGCGCAAGCCATCGGCAAGACCGATCTCTGGCATCCAGCTCAGGGCCTGCTCTGGCCCTGGGAGAGCAGGTTCCAGCACGAAAAAGTCGCAAAGCTGCCGGATACCGACGCTTTGGCGCAGTGGCGCGCGCATTGCCGTGAACTGCTCAGCGAACCCAGCCCGTACGGCAACGTGGTCCAACTCACCGCCACCGCTTGCAAAGCGCTGTCCTGCGCCGGCATGCAACGGGTGCTGTTGATGCTGGTCGACCGCAAGCAGCAGCGCCTAGTCAGCCAGCAGACCAGCGGCCTGCCGAGCGAGGCCATCCGGCTGACGCTAGATCCGGACCAGAGCCAGGTGTTGCGCAGGTTGCTCGAAAAGCCCGCATTGCTTCGGCTCACACCTGACAACGTGGCACAGTTTTCCGCGCTACTGCCGGGCGCGCTGAAGGCGCTTTTCCCCAGCGAGCACGTTCTGCTGCGCTCCGTTGGCCATGAGGGTCGAACGTTCATGCTGCTGGTGGCGGATCAGGACAACAGCGCATTCAGCGACATGGGGCTGCAGGCCTTCACCAAAACCGTCCAATGCATCGAGCGCGCCCTGGCGACGTTCAGCAAACGCGGCCGCTGATGTTTTTCGCTAGACTTTACCCTTTCCGTCCGACTGAGATTTGCCGTGTCCGCGTTTTCAGCCCTCCCCCTGGTAATCGAACCAACCGATCTGGCCGAGCGCCTTAACGAACCCGAGCTGATCCTCGTCGACCTGACCAGCGCGACTCGCTACGCCGAAGGCCATCTGCCCGGCGCACGATTCGTCGATCCCAAGCTGACTCAGCTCGGCCAGCCACCCGCACCGGGGCATCTGCCTGGCAAGCCCCAGCTAGAGGCACTGTTCGGCGCGTTGGGGCATAACCCCGACGCGGTCTATGTGGCCTATGACGACGAAGGGGGCGGCTGGGCCGGGCGCTTCATCTGGTTGCTCGATGTCATCGGGCATCATCGCTATCACTACCTGAACGGCGGGCTGCACGCCTGGCTGGCCGAGCACAGGCCGCTGTCGCAAGACAAGCCCGTCGACGCAGGCGGGCCGATTGCCCTGACGCTCGACGAGGCGCCTAGCGCTACCCACCCATACATCGAAAGCCGGCTGGGCGCTCCCGACCTGGTCATCTGGGATGCTCGCTCGCCCGAGGAATATCGCGGCGAGAAGGCACTTGCAGCTCGCGCCGGCCATATCCCCGGCGCCATCAATTTCGAATGGACCGCGGCGATGGACCCGGCGCGCGCCCTGCGTATCCGCGAAGACATCGCCGAACGGCTGGAAGCGCTCGGCATCACCGCTGACAAGGAAATCATCACCCACTGCCAGACGCATCATCGCTCCGGCTTCACCTACCTGCTGGCCAAGGCTTTGGGCTATCCGCGCGTCAAGGGATATCCAGGCTCCTGGGGCGAATGGGGCAACCTGCCCGACACCCCGATCCAGCAATGAAAAGGTCACCCATGAAAGATCGCTTGTTCGTATTCAGTCAGTACTTGCTCCCGCATCACCTGATCTCACGGTTGGCCGGTTGCCTCGCCGAGTGTCGCCTGCCATGGGTGAAGAACACCTTCATCAAATGGTTCGTCCGGCACTTCCAGGTCGACATGCGCGAAGCTCAGGTCGAAGACCCAACCGCCTACGAACATTTCAACGCCTTTTTCACCCGCGCCCTGAAGGACGGCGCTCGGCCTCTGGATCCGACGCCTGGCGCGATTCTAAACCCATGCGATGGGGCCATCAGCCAGCTCGGCCGGATCGAGCAAGGCCGGATCTTCCAAGCCAAGGGCCATAGCTACAGCGTGACGGAGCTGCTCGGAGGCGATCACCAACGAGCGGCCCCCTTCATGGGTGGCGATTTCGCCACCGTGTACCTGTCGCCCAAGGACTATCACCGCGTGCATATGCCGCTGGCCGGCACCCTGCGCGAAATGGTTTACGTGCCGGGTCGCATCTTCTCGGTTAACACCGTGACTGCCGAAGGCGTACCGGAGTTGTTTGCCCGTAACGAACGGGTGGTCTGCCTGTTCGATACCGAGCGTGGGCCCATGGCGATGGTGCTGGTTGGCGCAATGATCGTCGCCAGCATCGAGACGGTGTGGGCCGGATTGGTCACACCGCCCAAGCGCGCACTCAAGACCGTCCGTTACGACGAGGCGAGCCGAGCCCCCATCCATCTGGAGAAAGGCGCCGAGATGGGGCGCTTCAAGCTTGGCTCTACCGTGATTCTGCTGTTCGGGCCCGATCAGGTCAGCTGGGCCGAAGAGCTGTCGGCATTGACGCCGGTATGCATGGGTGATGGACTGGGACAGACCAAGCCGGTGCCACCGACTGCCACGCCAGCTTCGAACACGACCCTGCCCTAAGCGATAGCCAATGGTCGGCTAGCACTAGCCAACATCTTCTCGTTCGTTATGATGTCACTCGAAACGATTCCATTTTGACATCACCGCTGGCGAACGCCTGGACGCACCGCCGAATCAAAGACGATGCGTCAGGACTGTCACGGAGATCATTGCGTGGAAAACCAGAGCCAACCCTTGCTGTTGCGTGTACCGACGCCGGATCGCCAGGAGTTATCCTTCTGCGAGCCCAGCGTGCGCGACATCAAACGTTGGCTTTCCGGCCTGCCCAAGGCCAATCTCGGCGAAACTGCACGGCAGCTCTACCAAGCCATACTGGAACTCAACCAGCTACGCACCACGGCCCAGACCCGCCTGCAACTGCTCGAACTGCTGCGACCGGAAATCCATTTCGTCTGCCGCGAACTGGAACGCTATTTCATCAACCAGCCGATCGTGCTCAGCGAACGCCCACGCAAGGTCGCCAGCCTGTGTCAGGCACTGCATAACCATCTTGCGATCGGCTACAAGCTGATTGCCGTCGAGCTGGCTCCGCAGACCGGACGCGAACGCCTGCAGCTGCTCACGATCTCGTTGCAGCGGGCAATCCGTAGTCTCGGCGCCATCCTGGTTCGCTCGACCCAGCTCTACAGGCCGACGCCAGATGGCCTGTGGCTCGAGCTTCATCGGTTATACGCCATCGCCGTGACGCACGGTGTCCATCGCACCCTGGTGCGTGACGACCTGAGCTATCGAGTCAAAGGCCTGAGCGCCGAACAGAGCTATATCGTCGCACTGATGATCGGTAGCGCTCGCTGCAATCAGATGCGCCAGCAGAATATCGCCCAATTGGCTCAGCTACTCGAGCCCTGGAGCGCACTGGTTCGCCTGCAAACCGCGCAAAACCCGTCCAGCCTGTTCGGCGTGTCTTCTCGCATCGATGGCCCGCCGCGCTATCGATCAATGTTTACCGCAGAGGAACGGCCGGACCTGCTCGGCATCGATCCGCATGGGCTGGTCAAGGCTATCCAGAAGCACTTGCAGTCCCCTGCGCAATCCGCCGAAGAGAAGGCGCTCGCGATACCCGAGGGGTTGAGCCTCGATCTGCTACAGCATGTGAGTGCCGCCTGGGGTGACATTTCCGAGCGCAGCTTCCAGCGCACCCCTGCGCAGGGCACCATGAAAATATGCATTGGCATGAGTGCGCTGCATTACTACCTGGCAGGCCAACGCCAGTTTGGCGAGCTACTGAAGCGGCCAGACGCCGCTCCCGCCGTGTTCAAATTGAACAATGCCGCACCCGACGTCTGGTCCGTTGCGTACGATGCCGCCGTGGTCAAGGATGATCCGATCCTGCCGAACGACTATATCGAGTTCGTTCGCCCCGTCATGACGGAGAAAGCAAATGAGCAGGGGCCCGCGAGCCCTTCGAGCCCTTCGAGCGACAATTGCTTTCCAACATTCGAGGTGCAACGGGTCGATCACAGTCCCGGCGGTTTTTGCCTATCCTGGCCGGGCGAAGTACCGGCACAGCTCCAGGCGGGCGAGCTGCTAGGGCTGCAAGACTCCAGTGAAACCTGGAGCGTCGCGGTGGTACGCTGGATTCGTCAGGTTCGCGGCAGCGGTCCACAGATGGGGGTGGAACTCATTGCCCCCTCCGCGCACCCTTGCGGTCTGCGCCTGCTACGCAAAACTGAACAAGGCAGCGAGTATCTGCGCGCCCTCCTGCTGCCGGAGATCAGCGTAATCTCGCGCCCGGCGACGCTGATCGTTCCGCGACTACCGTTTCAGGAAGGGCAGAAAGTGCAGATCAACCAGAATGGCAATGAGCTGCGCGCGATGCTCTGCCGTCGGCAAACCGGCTCCAGCAGTTACAACCAGTTCGAATATCAGTTGGTAGGCAACGCAACCGCTCCCCGGGAGACGTCGATCACAGCACGGGGAAGCCAGGCGTCTCCGGGAGGTGAAGATTTTGACTCGCTCTGGAACACGCTGTAGATTGCGGCTCACCGTTTTTTAGCCTTCACGCTCCTCTACGGCGCGTTCCAAAGCTGCTGCCATGGCCCCGCAAAAGAAAACCATCCGCCTGCTGATCCTCGAGGATTCGCAGAATGAAGCTGAGCGACTGGTCAGCCTGTTCCGAAACGCGGGCCAGGCGACGCGTGTGCACCGTCTCACCTCCAGCGAGGACCTTGCCGAGGCACTTCAGCAGACCTGGGATTTGCTGATCAGCGCGCCGACCAGCGTCAACCTCGATCCCAGCGAAGTCATTGGCGCCATTCGCAAGCAAGCCAAAGACATTCCGGTCATCCAGCTGGTCGATGGTAATGATGTCGACGCGATCACCGAAGCCCTCGCTCTCGGCGCTCAAGGCGCGCTACCGCAAGGGGAAGACGAATGGTTGATCCTGGTTTCCAATCGAGAACTGACGAATCTTGACGAGCGTCGCGCCCGCCGCTCTGCAGAGCTGGCGCTGCGCGAGGCCGAGAAGCGCTGCCAACTGCTGCTAGAGAGCTCCGTGGACGCCATTGCATACGTCCACGACGGCATGCATATCTACGCCAACCGCGCCTACCTCGAGTTATTCGGCTACGACGACGTAGAAGAACTGGAATGCATGCCGATGATCGACCTGATCGCTTCCTGCGATCAGGGGGAGTTCAAAGGTTTTCTGAAGAACTATCAAAGCATCCAGGGCAACGCCGAGCTGGTTTGTGGCGGCATTCGTGCCGACGGCGGTAATTTCAAGGCCCGCATGCATTTTTCCCCGGCCAGCTATGACGGCGAGCCCTGTATCCAGGTGGTCATTCGCGCCGAGACTGGCAACGAGGAACTGGAAAAGCTGCGCGAAATCAGCAGCCAGGACCTGGTGACAGGGCTTTACAACCGTACCCATTTTCTCGAATTGCTCGACGGCGCAGTCGAACGCGCCGTCAACGCGGGGCAAAGCTCAAGTCTCGCTTACGTACGGATCGATCGCTTTGCCAGCCTGCAGGCCGATATCGGCCTCGGCGATTCGGACCGACTGCTGGCCGAGCTGGCCCAACTGCTACGCGGGCAGTTTCACGAAAGGGCCGAGCTGGCACGCTTCGGCGACGATGCGTTTGCGGTGTTGATGCCTGAGGCCGCGCCTGCCCAACTCGAGCAACCATTGACCGAGCTGCTGCATAAAGTTGAAGGCCATCTGTTCGATGTCGGCGGCCGCACCGTTCAGACCAGCCTGAGCATCGGGGTCGCAGCACTCGACGAGCGGACCGCGAAAGCGCGAGACGTAATCGATCGCGCTCATCGCTGCGCCGAGGAGCTTGCCGATGGCAACGGGCTTCGAATTTACGACCCGGCCAGCGAACTAGCCAAGGCCGCCAGCCGAGGCAATATCCTCGCGATGTTGCAACAGGCACTGGAGAAAAACAGCTTTCGCCTGCTATTTCAGCCGATCATCAGCTTGCGCGGCGACAGCCACGAGCATTACGAAGTCCTGCTACGCCTGCTTGATCCGCAAGGGGTGGAAGTCCCACCCGGCGAATTCCTCGATGCAGCGAAAGAAGCGGGACTCGCCACCAAGATCGACCGGTGGGTCCTGCTCAATTCCATCAAACTGCTCGCCGAGCATCGCAACAAAGGCCATAGCACACGGTTGATGGTTCATTTGTCGGACGCCAGCCTACAGGACCCGTCATTGCTCACCTGGCTCGGGGCTGCACTCAAGGCGTCCAAACTGCCGCCTGATTCGCTGATCTTCCAGCTCGACGAAAATGATACCGTCGCTTACCTGCGACAGGCGAAAGCCCTGACCCAAGGGTTGACCGGGCTGGGCTGTCGCATCGCGCTGAGCCAGTTCGGCTGCGTGCTGAATCCATTCAATACGCTCAAGCACCTCAACGTCGACTTCGTGAAAATCGACGGTTCCTATACCCAAGATCTGAGCCGTCAGGAAAACCAGGAGGCGCTCAAGCAGCTACTGGCAGACCTGCACGAACAGGCCAAGCAGACCATAGTGCCCTTCGTCGATAGCGCCACCGTCCTGGCCACCCTGTGGCAAGCCGGTGTCGGCTACATCCAAGGTCAATATCTGCAGGGGCCAAGTCAGTCGATGGACTATAACTTCGCCTCTGACGAAGAATAGATGGAAGCTGGAAGCTGGAAGCTGGAAGCTGGAAGCTGGAAGCTGGAAGCTGGAAGCTGGAAGCTGGAAGCTGGAAGCTGGAAGCTGGAAGCTGGAAGCTGGAAGCTGGAAGCTGGAAGCGAATCTAGTGTGGGACCTGCCGTCAACTGCACATCTAGCTTCTAGCTAAAAGCTTACAGCTGCTTCTACTCCACCCCTTCCCGGTCCCTGAAACCGAGTAGATAGAGAATCCCGTCCAGGCCCAGGGTCGAGATCGCTTGTTTGGCCGACTGCTTGACCAGTGGCTTGGCACGGAAGGCCACGCCCAGCCCAGCCAATCCGAGCATCGGCAGATCGTTGGCGCCGTCGCCGACTGCAATCGTTTGTTCCAAACGTAAACCTTCCCGCGCAGCCAGTTCCCGTAGCAGATCGGCCTTGCGCTGGGCATCGACGATAGGCTCCTGGGCGACGCCGGTGAGCTTGCCGTCAACGATTTCGAGCTCGTTGGCATAGACGTAATCGATGCCAAGCCTGGCCTGCAACTGGCGTGCAAAATAGGTGAAGCCGCCCGAGAGGATTGCCGTCTTGTAGCCCAGCCGCTTCAATTCGGCGAACAGCAGTTCGGCGCCCTCGGTAAGCCGCAGGCGCGCGCCGACTTCAGCCAATGAGCGCTCCTCCAGGCCTTCGAGCAGCGCCAAGCGCTCCTTGAAGCTGGCGCGGAAATCCAATTCACCGCGCATCGCTCGCTCGGTGATTTCCGCCACCTGATCGCCGACTCCCGCCACCTTGGCCAGCTCGTCGATGACTTCAGCCTCGATCAGCGTCGAGTCCATGTCGAACACCGCGAGTCGACGGTTGCGACGGAACACCGAGTCACGCTGGAAGGCGATATCGACATTGAGTTCTTGCGCCACACTGAGAAACTCGGCGCGCAACGCCGCGGTGTCGTCCGGCTCGCCCCGCACCGAGAACTCGATGCAACCCTTGCCCAGGTCTTCAGGCATGTCGAGCGGCTGACGGCCAGAGAGACGGTCGATGTGATCGATGTTGAGGCCATACTTGGCGGTGATCGAGCTGACCCGCTGCAACTGTTCGGCAGTGACCTTCCGAGTCAACAGCGTGACGATATGCCGGGGCTTGCCCTGCCCTGCGACCCATTGCTGATAATCCTGCTCGGCGACCGGTGTGAAGCGCACCTGCTGGTCGTGCTTGTAGCCCATGAACAGCACGTCCTTGAGCACCGAAGAGGCTCGTTCGGTATCGGGGATCTCCACCAGGATGCCGAACGACAAGGTGTCGTGGATCACCGCCTGACCGATATCCAGGATATTCACGCCACCTTGGGCGAGCACGCCGGTGATAGCTGCGGTCAGGCCGGGGCGATCTTCCCCGGTGATGTTAATCAGGACGATTTCGCGCAAGGCGCAGCTCCTATGACAAAGAAGGCGGGCATTCTACAACAGCCACCCCGCCGCTGAACGTCACGGTACGCGCCAGACGCACCCCAACCCGGCGATCCGGGCCGCAATATCGCTACAATTCGTCTGCTTTGACCGGGAGACCTTCAGCCTCCAGTGCGCTTTCCGTATACTGCGCGGCACCTTCCTTAAGAGTAGAGCCGCGCTCTGTGAACCGGCCCGCATCCGTCAAGCCCGACAACTTCTTCCTGCTCATCTATCGCGCACTGCGCCAGCGACGCGTTCCGCTGGTTTTGCGGGTGGCCAGCCACACCCTGCTGCTGGTTGCGCTGGCGTTGGTTATCTATGCCTGGGTCATGGGCATGCAATTCAAGCATGCGATGGAACAGCAAGCCGATGCCCTGGGCCAGAGCCTGCTCACCCAGACAGCCGCCTCGGCCACCGACCTGCTGGTAGCCAACGACATACTCAGCCTTAATGTGTTGTTGAGCAATCTGGTTAAGAACCCGCTAGTGGCGCACGCCGCGATTTACAGCGTCGACAACCGGGTGCTGGCCGAATCAGGCACGCGCCCGCAGCGGAACCTGCTGGGCGACGAAGAAGGCCTCTACTCCGCGCCGATCAGCTTCCAAGAGGTGATCGCCGGACACCTGCGCATCAGCCTCGACATGCGGCAATTTCAGCAACCCATGACCATCAGCCTGCAAAGCATGGGATTGCTCAGCCTGATCCTCCTGGCACTCACGCTGACACTCAGCATGCGCCTGGGCCGGCAGCTTTCGCTCCCCTTGATGCAGTTGCGCCTGTGGCTACGCGATCCCGACGATCCGGCGCCCGGTGCCGGCCGACAGGATGAGATCGGCGATTTGGCTCGCCAACTGCAAGCTCGTCTGGTTCCCGAAGAGCCCGAGCCGGAGATCGAGCTGGACGAGAGCATGCAGGACATCTACTCGGCGCACTTCGATGTCCCGGCGGCGGCGCCAGCTACGGACTACGAGCGCTCAGCACCCGATCTCGGCAATCGCCTCGACGATGAAGAGGAACACGAGCGCATACCCTCGGAGATTGGCATAGCCGACACGCCGATCGAGGCAGACGACCTGGATCCGTTCGATGAGGACCCGCCCTTCGAGGAAGCCAAGCCACAACGGAGCCCCGTACCGGCAGCGGCCGCTCCCGCGACGCCCGCGCAACCCGGCAAAAGCGCAGTGCTGGCGATTCAACTCGGCGCTCAAGAACAATTGCGTCGCCTGCCACGTGCACGCCTTACCGAGCTGCTGCAGCGCTACAGCGACTGCTTACAGCAGGCCGCCACCCTCTATCAGGCCGAGCTGCACACGCTCAACGATGGCAGCAGCCTGATGCTGTTCCACAGCCAGGACGACGAGCAGAACTACCTGACCCACGCCCTGTGCTGCGGCGAGCTGATGCGCGCACTCGGGCACGCTCTGCAGATCGAGGTCGCCGACAGCGGCATCACCCTGCAGCTGCAACTGGGGCTGACCCAGGGCGAAGGTCTGGATGACCTCAGCCAGGGCGACCTGCTGCTCAGCGAGCCAGCGCAGGCAGCGCTGGCGATGTCCCAGCACAGCCGCAATCTGCTATTGGTCGAGCGCGGAATTGGTGAGGACAGCCTGATTCGTCAGCGCGCGCGCATCCGCTCCATTGCCAGCCCGGAAGGTGCCTGCTGCGTCGAGCGCCTGCTCGAACCCTACCCGTCTTTGCTCGAGCGCCAACTAGCGCGCATGCACGAGCTTCGCAATCGCATCACCTGACGCCGGCGTCGACCAGAACCCCAGCCTGCTCGACGGAGCCTTGCGGGACGCAGGCCGATAAAACCCATACAGCACGAGGCCCGACGGGGAGCGCTTATCGCCTCCCAGTCGGGCCTCGTCTGAAATCAGCTTATGAGAATTTCAGAAACGAAAAACTTCCAGATCGGTCCTGATCGGCTCGACCGCGGGAATCGCCGGGGGTGATGACGCCGGCTTACTCGGCGCCTTGCTGACGTTTTGCTTTACGCGCGCCTTGGCGATCACCATCGGCTCGACAGCGGATGCCATCATCTCGCTCATTCGCTGCAGCAACAGGCTCTGCGCACGTACCTGGTCAGCAGTACTCCCCTGATGCTCCTCCTGCAGCCGGATCAGGCGACTGCCCTGGCGCTTGCCCTGCTTGTCCAACAGGCGCCATTGCGCCTCCAGCACCGCGGGATGCTGCGGACCGGAATCCAATCGGGTTATTTCGAGCTCGATCTGCACGTCGGGGCTGAACCCTTTACTGCCGGGGCTCAGCTCGACGCTCTGGGTCTTCAAGCGCCAAGCCAATTGGCGCAACAGCAGCTGATTGATATCGCCTTGCAGATCGCCGGCCCAGCGAGCCTGCTGGCCATTGGCGGCCAGGCTCCCATCCGGCAAACGTTGCAGCAGTGCATCATGCTGTAGATAGTCGGCCAGCGTTACGGGGCCCAGCAGTATCGACGCGCCGTCTGCCGCTTGCGCAGGCATTTCCACAGTACCGTTGTCGAGTCGGTACATCGGCACGGGTTGGGTCACGCAGCCAACGAGGCTGGCACAGGCTAGTAGCAAAACAGTTGTGAGGCGCTGCACGTTCGTCTCTACCTTGGCACCGGACCGGATGATGCGGTACGCCAGCGGACATCTGCCCGCTCCGTTACGTCTGCCACCTAGTCGCCGTACCGATTGTTTTGATTCCCGATGCGACTGAGGAGCGCAGCAACCGCATCGCGAATCGCGATGAAAATTCGAAGGCCACTATCTTCCGTGAAACGGCTGCTGGAAGCCAGCCTCTAATGGACTTCCGTCTCAGTTAACCGCCTCGACCAGCAGCGCGTCCACGCGCTGGAAGCCGCGCGGCAGCTTGTTCCCGCGCCGCCCGCGCTCGCCCTTGTAGTGCTCCAGATCATCGGCCCGGAGCGACAAAGTGCGCTTGCCGGCTTGCAAGACCAGCGTCGCGCCCTCGGGCAGCACGGCGAGATCCGTCAGATACTCATCACGGCTGGCGACGCGATCGCCAGGAATGCCAATGATCTTGTTGCCCTTGCCCTTGCCCAGCTGCGGCAGATCGCGGACCGGGAACACCAGCAGGCGGCCTTCGGTCGTGACGGCGGCCAGCCAGTCCCGATCGCGATTCCTCAACGGCCGAGGTGCGACCACGCGTGCGCCAGCCGGCAACGAAAGCAACGCCTTGCCGGCTTTGTTCTTGGCCTGCAGATCCTCGCCCTTGACCACGAAACCGTAACCGGCGTCGGACGCGATGACGTACAGCGCCTCGTCATCCGGCAACAGCACACATTCGAAGCTGGCGCCCGGCGGTGGCGTCAGGCGCCCGGTCAGCGGCTCGCCCTGGCCGCGTGCAGAAGGCAGCGAATGCGCCGCCAGCGAGTAGCTGCGCCCGCTAGAGTCGATGAATACCGCGTACTGGTTGGATCGGCCCGCTGCAGCGGCCCGGAAACCATCCCCGGCCTTGTAGGAAAGCCCGGTAGCGTCGATGTCATGGCCCTTGGCGCAACGCGCCCAACCCTTCTCGGAGATCACCACCGTGACCGGCTCGGAAGGCAGCAATTCGTTTTCCGAAAGCGCCCGCGCCTCGGCGCGCGCCACGATAGGGGAACGGCGCTCGTCGCCATAGGTTTCGGCGTCGGCGATCAGCTCCTTGCGAACCAGTTTCTTAAGCTTGGCTTCACTGCCCAGCAGCGCCAGCAGCCGTTCCCGTTCCTTGGCCAATTCGTCCTGCTCACCGCGAATCTTCATCTCTTCGAGGCGCGCCAGCTGCCGCAGACGGGTATCGAGAATGTAGTCGGCCTGTAGCTCGGACAATTCGAAACGTGCCATCAGGACCGGCTTGGGCTGGTCCTCGGTACGAATGATATGGATCACCTCGTCGAGGTTGAGGAAGGCCACCAGCAGGCCTTCCAACAGGTGCAGGCGCTTCTCGACCTTGTCCAGACGGAACTGCAGACGGCGGCGCACGGTACCGATGCGGTAGGTGAGCCACTCGCTGAGCAGCACCTTGAGGTTCTTCACCTGAGGTCGGCCGTCGAGACCGATGACGTTGGTGTTGACCCGGTAACTGGATTCCAGCTCGGTGGTGGCGAACAGGTGCTGCATCAATTCGTCAGCGTCGACCCTGTTGGAGCGGGGAATGATGACGATCCGGCAGGGGTTCTCGTGGTCCGATTCATCGCGCAGATCGGCCACCATCGGCAACTTCTTGGCCTGCATCTGCGCGGCGATCTGCTCCAGCACTTTGGAGCCAGACACCTGATGCGGCAACGAAGTGACCACGATATCGCCATCTTCGACGCGGTACACAGCGCGCATGCGTACTGAGCCGCGGCCGGTTTCGTAGATCTTCAGCAGGTCGGCGCGTGGCGTGACGATTTCCGCCTCGGTCGGATAGTCCGGGCCTTGCACATGCTCGCAGAGCTGTTCAACCGAGGTGTTCGGCTCGTCGAGCAGGCGCACGCAGGCGGCGGCGACTTCGCGAAGGTTATGCGGCGGCACGTCGGTGGCCATACCCACGGCGATACCGGTGGTACCGTTGAGCAAAAGGTTGGGCAGCCGCGCCGGCAGGGTCGCCGGCTCATCGAGCGTGCCATCGAAGTTCGGCACCCATTCCACCGTGCCCTGCCCCAGCTCCGACAGCAGCACCTCGGAATAGCGCGACAGGCGGGCCTCGGTATACCGCATGGCGGCAAAGGACTTCGGATCGTCCGGCGCGCCCCAGTTACCCTGACCGTCGACCAGCGTGTAGCGATAGCTGAACGGTTGCGCCATCAGCACCATGGCTTCGTAGCAGGCCGAATCGCCGTGAGGGTGGAACTTGCCGAGTACATCACCAACGGTACGCGCCGATTTCTTGTGCTTCGAATCGGCGTTCAGCCCCAGCTCACTCATGGCGTAGATGATCCGCCGTTGCACAGGCTTGAGGCCGTCGCCGATATGCGGCAGAGCGCGATCCATGATCACGTACATCGAATAATTGAGGTAAGCCTGCTCGGTGAAGTCGGCAAGGGAGCGACGCTCCACGCCGTCCAGGCTCAGGTCGATAGTTTCGCTCATGGTCGATCCGTGGCGTGTTGGCGCAGCACCAGGGTGCCGGCGCGCTGGGTGAATTCGAGTTGTTTCAAGGCACTCATGCCAAACAGCACCTCTTCTCCGCCAAAGCCTGGCGCGATGAGGGCGGGCACGTTTTGCAGCACGATGTCGCCAAGGGCAAGGCTGTCGAGCACCGTACGATAACCGGTCGTCCGACCGTTGGCGGTCTGCAGCGTCACTGGGGCGCCGCGGGGCAAAACAAGGCGTTCCGCCAGCTCGGCTGGTATTGCCACGTCGGTTGCCCCGGTGTCCAGCAGAAAGGTCACCGACTGGCCATTGATCAGCCCGTCAGCAATGAAGTGGCCCTGGAAATTACTTTCCAGCCGCACCTCGACCTGATCGCCCCGCACCACCGAAACGGGTTCACTATTGGGATTGAAGCGACTCTGCTCCCAGTCGGCGAAGAACCGCGTGGCCAGCAGCAAACCCGCCCCCCACGCCAGCACCAGCATGACGCGGCCGGCGCGCCGGCCGGCAGGCTGGGTCACTGCTTGGCACCCCAGCCGCCCTTCGGCGCGGCGAAGCGCCAGACGACCGGCCGCTTTTCGCCGTCGGCACGTGTGAGCCCGTTGTTGTCGACGCCGATCCAGGCACCCTCGGCGTCTACCCACAGTGCTTCGGCATTGCCGAAGGGCGTGTCATAGCGACGCGAATCCGCCAAAGCCGTGGCGGCATAGCTCCAGCACGCTTCGCTATCGCCGGTCGCCGGCTTGCGCCGACAGATCTGATGCCGAACGGGCTCCAACGTGAATAGCTTGTCCCGATGAAAAGCCAGGCCGGAAAAGCGTCGCGGCTGGTCGTTTTCGTTCATCGCCGCAGGCGGTGACTCGCGCCCCCCTTCAGCTAGCAATACACAACCGCCAGTGCATTGCCAGACGCTCTGCTTACGATGCATAACCATCAAACCGCGGCGACTATGTTCGGCCGCAAGCCACAGCCGATTAGCCTCCGGATCGACAGTGACGCCCTCGAACATGGCGTTGAACTGAAGCAGCATTCCGCTCGCGCGTGCCTGACGGACCAGGCCATCCGGCAGGTTCAGCCACTCCGCCGTGCCCGCCGGGCTGACCCGGAGCACCGCCGCGTGCGCTTCGCTGACCAGATAGCGATTGCCGAGGCTGTCGCAACTCAGCCCTTCAAAATCCATCTCACCACCGCGCACCATGCCGGTAAGGGCGGCCCGTATGCGCACACCCCATGACAAACCAGTGTTCGGTACGGGCGGTAGCTCGAATTGCTCGGCTTCGGCACGCCAGACGGTTTCACTTGCATCCAGGCGGTATAACAGATCGTCCTCCCGATCCGAGACAGCCCAGAGTCCGTCACCGCACCAGGCCAATCCCGACAAGTTGCCATGAGCGATTCCCTCGACAGGATGCTCGCTGACCAGCGCCAGCTCCTGAACATCGCCGACAGCCCAGACCGGTACCACCAGCGCGATCAACAGCGCAATCCAGCGACGGTTCAAATCAGCACCTCGGCGAGGTTACCCTTGGATTCGAGCCAGCTTTTGCGATCACCGGCGCGCTTCTTGGCCAGCAGCATGTCCATCATTTCACGGGTGCCGTCGAAATCATCGAGCGTCAACTGCACCAGTCGGCGTGTGTTGGGATCCATAGTGGTTTCGCGTAGCTGTGGCGGATTCATTTCGCCAAGGCCCTTGAACCGGGTCACCTGAGGCTTGCCACGGCGCTTCTCGGCCAACAGCCGATCCAGAATGCCGTCGCGCTCGGCCTCGTCCAGGGCATAGAAAATATCCTTGCCCAGATCGATGCGGTACAGCGGCGGCATCGCCACATAGACATGCCCGGCGTCGACCAGCGGGCGGAAATGGCGAACGAACAACGCGCAAAGCAGGGTCGCGATGTGCAGGCCGTCCGAGTCGGCGTCGGCGAGGATGCAAATCTTGCCGTAGCGCAGCTGTGACATGTCCGCCGCACCGGGATCCACCCCGATGGCGACCGCGATGTCGTGCACTTCCTGGCTCGCCAGCACCTCGCCGCCATCGACTTCCCAGGTATTCAGAATCTTGCCACGCAACGGCATGATCGCCTGGAACTCCTTGTCACGGGCCTGCTTGGCCGACCCTCCGGCGGAGTCACCCTCGACCAGAAACAACTCGGAGCGCGCAGGATCCTGTCCCGCGCAATCGGCCAGTTTGCCGGGAAGCGCCGGGCCCTGGGTGATGCGCTTGCGTTCGACCTTCTTGCTTGCCTTGAGCCGGCGCCCGGCGTTGCTGATGGCCAGTTCGGCAAGCTGCATGCCCAGCTCAGGGTGCGCGTTGAGCCAGAGACTGAAGGCATCTTTGACCACACCGGAGACGAACGCCGCGGCCTCCCGGGAAGACAGACGCTCCTTGGTTTGGCCGGAAAACTGCGGCTCTTGCATTTTGGTCGACAGCACGAAGGCGATCCGCTCCCAGACGTCCTCGGGCGCCAGCTTGACCCCGCGTGGCAGCAGATTGCGAAACTCGCAGAACTCACGCATGGCATCCAGCAGGCCCTGACGCAGGCCATTGACGTGGGTGCCGCCCTGCGCGGTAGGTATCAGGTTGACGTAGCTTTCCTGGACGCTGTCACCCCCCTCGGGCAGCCACAGCAAAGCCCAGTCGACCGCCTCCTTGTTGCCGGCCAGGCTACCGCAGAAGGGCTCGTCAGGCAGGCGAGCGAATTCGCTCACGGCATCGACGAGATACGAACGCAGGCCGTCTTCGTAGTGCCACTCGACCTTTTCACCGGTGTTCTTGTCCTCGAAACTGACGTTGAGTCCTGGACACAACACGGCCTTGGCCTTGAGCACATGCTTGAGCCGGCTGATGGAAAACTTCGGCGAATCGAAATACTTCGGGTCGGCCCAGAAATGCACGCTGGTGCCCGTGTTGCGCTTGCCGACCGAGCCGATGATGTCCAGCTCACTGGCTTTGAATCCGTCGGCGAAGGCCATGCGATATTCGCTGCCGTCCCGTTTGACCGTCACCTCGACCCGGGTCGAAAGGGCGTTCACAACGGAGATGCCAACCCCGTGCAGCCCCCCGGAAAACTGATAGTTCTTGTTGGAGAACTTGCCGCCGGCGTGCAGCTTGGTGAGGATCAGCTCAACACCCGAGACGCCCTCCTCCGGATGGATGTCCACGGGCATGCCGCGGCCGTCATCGATCACCTGAAGGGAATTGTCCTGGTGCAGAATCACCTGGACGGAGCTGGCATGACCCGCCAGCGCCTCGTCGACACTGTTGTCGATGACCTCTTGGGCCAAATGGTTGGGCCGAGACGTGTCGGTGTACATGCCCGGACGCTTGCGCACCGGATCCAGGCCGGAGAGGACTTCAATGGCTTCTGCGGTGTAAGACATGGGCGTCTCGTGATGTCCTTATAAATCGGAGAAATCGACGTCTGCGAAAATCGCCGGATCGAAGCCGGCGAACGCCAGCAGGGCGGGAAGCCGCTCGGCGAAACCCTGGAAGCCGTGATCGCCACCGGCCTGGATGCGTACCGCGCAACCCCTGTAGAAGTCGGCCGCCTGACGGTAATCGAGGGTTTCATCGCCCGTCTGCAACCAGACCTGATAGCGTTCGGCGTCCCGGGGTGGCGTCACTTCCAGCTCAGCCAGCGCCACCACGTGGTCCTCGGTAAGTTCCCAGACTTCGCCCGTGTAGAGATTGGTCTGCGGCCCGAGATAGCCATCGAAGCGACGGTGCGGCGTCACGGCCGGATTGATCAGTAGAGCCTTGAGTCCGTGACGCTCGGCGAGGTGCGTTGCATAGTATCCGCCGAGCGAGCTGCCGACCAGCACGGGACGCCCCAACTCGGCGATGGCCGCTTCCAGCTGAGCGATGGCATGCCGCGGATGATGGTGCAGCGCGGGTACCTGTAGCCATGCGCTCATGCCGATACGGCCCAACGCAGCGGTCAACTGGCTGGCTTTTTGCGACCGTGGGGAGCTGTTGAGGCCGTGCATATAGAGGATGGCGGGTTTCGTGCGTGTCATGCGGATTCGCTGAGCTGACAAAAGACGGAAAGGCTACTAGGCGAGCCGCGCTGGCTGCAAGCTGCATGAACCGAGTCGTGCGCGAACCCGGCTATGCGATTGCGAACGGGCCGAAGCAGCCGGTTCTCAGTAGCCCTTGACGCTGTAGTCGACTTCAAACGTCGTGCCGACCACGCGAGAGACGCCGGTTTCGAGCCGCCCATCAGCATAGAGGCGCAACCAACGGTATCCCGGCGCACATGTATCGACCTGGAAATCTTCGCTGCCCGGAGCGAACTGCACGCCGGTGGACGGTGTGGCGAGGAGTCGAACGTCACCGCGCAAGGCGTCGAATTCCTGATGAATGTGCCCCCAGAGCACCGCTTGAACGCATGGAAAGCGATCAAGCACGGCAAACAGCGCGTCGCGGTTGTGCAGCCCGATGCTGTCCATCCAACGACTGCCGATGGTGACCGGATGATGATGCAGACAAATCAGGTGATGACGCTCAGGGGCGTCCCGCAGGGTCCGCTCGAGCAATGCCAACTGATCGTCGCGGAGCATCCCGAATACCGAACCCGGCACCAGCGTATCGAGCAGGATGACCCGCCATGCGCCGATGTCCAGCACGGGCAGCATGATCTCGCTGCCGCGGGTAGCTTCCTGCATCGCGGCCAGCTCGTCATGGTTGCCTGGGCACCAGCGCACCGGAGCGTCGATACGTTCGGAAAGCTGACGAAAGCGTTGGTAGGAGGCCAACGAGCCGTCCTGCGAAAGGTCGCCCGTCGCCAGCATCAGGTCGATGCGAGGCTGCTCGTCGAGAACGAGATCGACAACGCGCTGCAGGCTTTCGCCCGTATCCAGGCCCAGCAGCTTGCCACCCGCCTCGGCAAACAGATGACTATCGGTCAACTGCACGAGCAGTACCGAGTCTTTTTCAGCAGTGAGGGTCGACGCAGCCAAGCCCCGTCTCCTTTGGCGAAATGGCAGACGAATTATGGTGGCTGGTGGTCGCAGGGGTAAACCACGCGATGCGGGCATGTATCACAGAACACACTGCAAGCGAACCCGCGCGATGGCTGCAGCGAAAGACGGTCATGTTTCTAGTGCAGCGAATGTCTCAACGTCGATCGCCGCTTACAGCACCGGCTCGAGCTCATGACCGCATGCCAGGCAGTGACCGAGCCATTCGCCGAGGAACAGATTGAGCTGGTTCTTTTCGTCAGGCTGGTGCATCTGCGCGTTGGGGTAGCTGTAGATTCCTCGGAAACGCCGGGCATTTTCGGCACTGATGACCTCAGCCATACGCGCATCGTGATAGACCCGCACCTCCATCTGCGGCACGGGCAGCCAAGGCAGGCAATCCTGCTGGCTGATCTGCACAGTGGTGGTATAGGGGCAGCTCTCCATCACCTTCAGCACGAGCACGCCGAGCAGCCGATCACCCTGACTCATGGCGATTCGACGCGTCTCCGGCTGGTTACGCATATCGGGCAGCAGGCGCATCAGCCGCAGGTAGTTCGCCTCGCAGGCCGCTTGCAGCTCCAGCAGGTCGACGCGGTATCGTTCGCGCGTTCGCCTCATGTCCATGCCCCCCTGATTTCGTCACGATTCAAGGCCAGCCACTGCAGCGCGATGATGCTCGCGGCGTTGTCGATGCCACCGTCGCGCACCGCTTGCAGCGCCCGCTCGACCGACCAGACGTGTACGCGGATGTCCTCGCCCTCTTCATCCAGGCCGAACACGCCGCCCGCATTGGAGCTGTCGCAATGTCCGACATAAAGATGCACTCGCTCGGTGCTGCCGCCCGGCGACGGGAAGTAGGTCGTCACCGGCCACAACTCGGCGACCTCCAGTCCTGCCTCCTCGACCGCTTCGCGACGTGCCACCTCTTCCGGTTGCTCGTCCTTGTCAATCAGACCGGCGACCAGTTCGATCAGCCATGGATTCGCGACTTTCCCTATCGCACCGACTCGAAATTGTTCGATCAACACGACCTCATCCCGGCGCGGGTCGTAAGGCAACACGCAGACCGCATCGTGACGGACAAACAACTCGCGCTCCAGCTGGCGGCCCATGCCACCGCTGAACAGACGATGACGCAACTGTAGGCGATCCAGGCGATAGAAGCCGCTGAAGCATTGCTCTCGCTCAACGATCTCGACATCATCCGGGCCGGGGTTGAAAGTATCAGTCATGAATCACTCACATATCGGTTTGTCCGCGCCTGCGGCGACGGAAAGGCTGCAACCGTCACGGCGTGAGCGGTCTCTCAAGTGTCATCCTAGCGCGCCGTTTCTTCAGGCGCAGCCCTTTGCAGACCACTCGCAGGGGGAAAAATTGCTTGTCGCCCCGTTTACGAACTTCCCAACTCGTTGGCACTCGAAACCGCACCTCAACCCCACAAGAGCCATGAAGCATTGATGCCCGTTCGCCAAACCTTTGCACTGATCGCCCTTAGCCTGTTACTCAGCGCCTGCCAGCACCTTGGCGGGGAGCGGCCCGTCGAGGTTCGACAGATCATCAGCGAGCAACGCCCCGCCGGCTGCCCTGAACAGGACGATGGTTGCCCGCTGGTGAATATCGATACCCAGCTATTCGCCGATGAGCCAGCCTTGAACGCGCTGATCGACCAGCGCCTGCGCAAGATGACCGTGAACAGCCCAGATGCGAAGGTGCCGGCCACTCTGGAGGGCTATCAGCGGGATTTTCTGCGCGACGCCGAGCGCGGCTGGAGCAGCTATTTGCAGGCCAAGTTGCGCGATCAGCATGACGCCCTGTTGGTCATCGAGCTGTCGAGCTATCTGTACACCGGAGGCGCCCACGGCATGCCGGGCCGCGGCTTCATCAACTATGACCGCGAGCAGGACCGCGAACTGGAGCTTGCCGACATCCTCCTTCCCGGCAAGGAAGGCGCCTTCTGGCGGGTCGCCGCTCAAGCGCATCAGCGCTGGCTGGTGGCCAACCAGCATGACGCCGCGTTTGCTCGACAGTGGCCGTTCCAGCGGACCGCCAATGTCGCCCTGCTACGTGACAAGGTGCTGCTCAAATATGACGTCTACAGCATCGCACCGTATTCGAGCGGTCATCCTGAGCTGGAAATTCCTTACCAGGAACTCGCCACTATTCTGAAACCGGCGTACCTGCCGTAACTCGACCGAAAAGGCTCAGCAACAATAACAACCCGCCGGACAGGAGCAGTGCCGGCAGGCTGGCGCCGATCTCAGGCAAGGCGCTGGCCAACACATGGTAGGTGACCACGCCACAACCCCAGGCCAACAGCGTCTGCCAGCGAAAGGCCGCGCTGCGCGCCGGCAACAGGCCACGGCGCCGGAGCAGGTAGTGATCCACCAGCACCACGCCGAACAATGGCGCGAACACCGAGCCGATCAGCAACAGGAAATTCTGATATTCGGCCAGCGGCGCGAGCCAGGCGATAAAGGTGCAGAGCACACCGATGGCCAGCGCCAACCGCTCGACCTTGAAGGGCAGCAATATGCCAACCGACACCGCCGCTGAATGGATGTCGGCAAAAGCGTTTTCCGATTCATCGAGCAGAATCAGCAACAGAGGGATACCCAATCCCGCGCCGGCCAACGCCAGCAGCAACGCGTTGACTTCACTGCTATCGGCAAAGGCCAGGGTGTAGGCCACGCCCAGACTCATCAGCCAAACGTTGCCGACAAAGAATCCGAGGACGGTACCGCCGAAGACGCGCCGCGCCGCCTTGCCGAAGCGCGAGTAATCGGCGATCAGCGGCAGCCACGACAGCGGCATAGCAATAGCAATGTCGAAGCCCAGCGCGAAGGGCAGCGAGCCATCACCCTGACGCCCCCAGAGCGCACCAAGATCGGCTTTGTCGAACAGGTTCCAGGTCAGCCAGACGCAGGCACCGAGCAACAGCCAGATCCCCCACTTGCGCAGGATTCGGCGCACGAACGTCAGCGGCCCGGTGATCGCCAGCAGCGTGGCCAGGGCACCGAAAAACAGCGTCCAGAATGCAGGGCTGAGCAGCCAGCTCTGCTCACCGAACGCACGGGCAGCGAGGAGGCTCGCCGCGTCACGCATGATAATGATTTCGAACGCGCCCCAGCCGACCAGTTGGACGAGATTGAGCAGCGCGGGCAATACCGCACCGCGATCACCCAGCGTGCGCTTCAGGTTGGCCATCGACGACAAGCCGGTATCGCTGCCGATTACCGCGACTGCACCCAGCAACAGCACACCGACTGTGGTGCCGCTGACGATCGCCAGCAAGGCGTCACTCATGCCTAGTCCCGGCGCCAGCAAAGCGCCGAGCTGCAGCACCATCAGACCGATACCGAGGGAGAACCACAAGGAAAACAGATCACGCCCGCCGAAGACACGGTGTTCAGCGGCGATGATCTGGTGCGGGGAATAACGACCTGGAATGTTCACATTGTTATCTCAGAGAAGCCGGTTGCCCGGCGCACAACCGTGAGCGCGAGTGTTTCGACTCACAAAAGGAATTGGCCAGCAGCGCGCGCTGCGGCGCTCATCACCCGATTGAGCGGGCGCCGCTTCGACAGGTTGTACCCGCCCGACGGTTATAAAAAACCATGACCCTACGTAGGGTGGATCACGCTTCATCGATCCACCGACGGCGGCATCTCGGGTGGATGTGAAAAGCGACATCCACCCTACGAATCCAGGCAGGCATACACGCGCCCGCGGGAGCGGCCCGCGGCCGCGAACCAGGTGACCCCGACGGATCACAGGCTGCGTTCGCGGCATGGCGCGCTCCTACGGAAGCATCGTCACACCTGCTTGTAGATCACCGATCCTTCGTCCTTGAAGCGCGAGGATTGCTCGGCGAAACCGGCTTCGATAGCCTTCTGCTCATCAGTCAGGCCGTTCTCTTTGGCGTATTCACGCACTTCCTGGGTGATCTTCATCGAGCAGAACTTCGGCCCGCACATGGAGCAGAAATGCGCCACCTTGGCCGAGTCCTTGGGCAGTGTCTCGTCGTGATAGCTGCGTGCCGTGTCCGGATCCAGGCCGAGGTTGAACTGATCTTCCCAGCGGAACTCGAAGCGCGCCTTCGACAGCGCGTTGTCGCGGATCTGCGCCCCCGGATGCCCTTTGGCGAGATCGGCAGCATGCGCGGCGATCTTGTAGGTAATGATGCCGGTCTTGACGTCATCCTTGTTCGGCAGGCCCAGGTGCTCCTTGGGCGTGACGTAGCAGAGCATGGCGCAACCGAACCAGCCGATCATCGCCGCACCGATACCGGAGGTGATGTGGTCGTAGCCGGGCGCGATGTCGGTGGTCAGCGGACCGAGGGTATAGAACGGCGCCTCGTCGCAGCATTCCAGCTGTTTGTCCATGTTTTCCTTGATCATCTGCATCGGCACATGGCCGGGGCCTTCGATCATGCACTGCACGTCGTGCTTCCAGGCGATCTTGGTCAGCTCGCCGAGGGTTTCCAGTTCGCCGAACTGCGCGGCATCGTTGGCGTCGGCGATCGAGCCCGGGCGCAGGCCATCGCCCAGCGAGAAGCTGACGTCGTAGGCCTTCATGATTTCGCAGATTTCCTCGAAATGGGTGTAGAGGAAATTCTCCTTGTGATGCGCCAGGCACCACTTGGCCATGATCGAGCCGCCGCGCGAGACGATCCCGGTGACGCGCTTGGCGGTCAGCGGTACATAGCGAAGCAGCACGCCGGCGTGGATGGTGAAATAGTCCACGCCCTGCTCGGCCTGCTCGATGAGCGTGTCGCGGAACAGCTCCCAGGTCAGGTCTTCAGCGACGCCATTGACCTTCTCCAGCGCCTGGTAGATCGGCACGGTTCCGATCGGTACCGGTGAGTTGCGAATGATCCACTCGCGGGTTTCGTGGATGTGCTTACCGGTGGACAGGTCCATCACCGTGTCAGAGCCCCAGCGGATGCCCCAGGTCAGCTTGGCCACCTCCTCTTCAATCGAGGAGCCCAGCGCCGAGTTACCGATGTTGCCGTTGATTTTCACCAGGAAGTTGCGGCCGATGATCATCGGCTCAAGCTCGGTGTGGTTGATGTTCGCCGGGATGATGGCGCGACCGCGGGCCACTTCGTCACGGACGAACTCGGCGGTGATCTCCTTAGGGATTGAGGCGCCGAAACTTTGCCCGGCGTGCTGCTCGGTGAGCAGGCCGGCGGCGCGTGCTTCCTGCAGTTTCATGTTTTCGCGGATGGCGACGAACTCCATCTCGGGCGTGATGATGCCCTGACGCGCGTAATGCATTTGGCTGACGTTCTTGCCAGGCTTGGCGCGGCGCGGGTTGCGTACGTGGGCGAAGCGCATCTTGGTCAGCTCGGCATCGGCCAAGCGCTGCTGGCCGAAATGTGAAGTCAGCCCATCGAGCTGCTCGGTGTCGCCACGGTCGTCGATCCAGGCCGAACGCACGTCGGCCAAGCCTTTGCGTACATCTATCTGTACGTTCGGGTCGGTATAAGGGCCGGAGGTGTCGTAGACCAGCACCGGCGCGTTGATCTCGCCACCGAAATCAGTAGGTGTCACGTCCAGAGTGATCTCACGCATCGGCACGCGGATGTCCGGGCGGGAACCCTGGACGTAGATTTTCTGCGAACGCGGGAAAGGCTGAATCGACCCCTGGTCGACCTGGGCTGATTCACTTAGGTTTTGTTGTTCTGCACGCATCAGGCTAGCTCCTCGAAAGTTGTCGGAGCGAACCTGAAAAACACGGCGGGAAAAGGGCATCGGGCGCGCCGGGACTGGCGCCGAGAGAGCTGGCCGAAAGACTGGCGAGCACATCTTGTTCCCTACGCAGGCCTTAACCTGATCAGGTTCAACGGGATCCGGATTATCCGATCTCAGCCTTTCACTCAAGGCACCCCGACAAGAACAGGATCGAGTGTAATCAAGAGCTCGAGGGAAAGCCACGCCGAACCAGCCGTATGCGACCGTCGGGTCACATCTCCAAGCGCCATCCAGCCGGCTCAGTTCCGTCTCCATCGGACCTGGCGCGGCGGCGCCAAGCACCTTGACCGCTCGCCTGACGGCGCATAGCCTTGCCCATCACTTCGCTTCAAGGAAAGACGCACATGCTGCGCAGACTCACGCTGGCACTCGCCGTGACCGCCGCCTCGTCGGGGCTGGCATGGGCCGAGACTGCACCCTCGCTTTCCAGCCGCACCGACCTGATCAGCGTCTATCGTCAGGCCGTCGAAAATAACGCCGATCTAGCAGCGGCCAGAGCTCAGTACCAGGCTACGCAGGAGATCGTGCCGCAGGCCCGCGCCGGCCTACTGCCGAACCTTAGTGCTGGAGCCGAGACCAGCCATACCCGCACCGACGTCGACACCAGCGCCGGCTCGACCTCGTTGTCACGCAGCGGCACTGTCTATCAGGCGACGCTGAGCCAGCCGATCTTTCGTGCCGATCGCTGGTTCCAGCTGCAGGCGGCCGAAGCCGTCAGCGAGCAGGCCGCGCTTGAATATTCCATTGCCGAGCAGGATCTGATCCGCCTGACAGCTCAGGCTTACTTCGCCGTGCTGCGCGCGCAGGACAACCTTGCCGCCGCCAAGGCCGAAGAAGCGGCCTTCCGGCGGCAGCTCGATCAGGCCGATGAACGCTTCGAAGTCGGCCTGTCCGATCGTACCGACGTGCTCGAGGCCCAGGCCGGCTTCGATACTGCTCGCGCGAACCGGATGATCGCGCAACGCCAGGTCGATGATGCCTTCCAGGCACTGTTCACCCTGACCAACCACGAATACCTGGCCTTGGAAGGCATCGAGCACAGCCTGCCGGTGTTGCCACCGGTTCCCAATGACGCCAGCGCCTGGGTCGAAACGGCCGCGCGACAGAATCTCAATCTGCAAGCGGTCGACCAGGCGGTGATTGCTGCCGAAGAAACCCTACGCCAGCGCCGTGCCGGCCATGCCCCGACGGTCGATGCCATTGCCCGCTACAGCAAAGGTGATAACGACAGCCTGGGCTTCACCAATACCGGCACCATGGATATCCCAGGCTTCGATGTGCCGCGTTACAACGGTGACGTCGAACAGGCCAGCATCGGGCTGCAACTGAACATTCCACTGTACAGCGGTGGTTTGACTACCTCGCAAGGTCGTGAAGCCTTCTACCAACTGACTCAGACCGAGCAACAGCGCGAGAGTCTGCGCCGCCAGGTGGTGGAATCCACCCGCAATCTGCATCGCGCAGTCAATACGGATGTGGAACAGGTCGAGGCACGCCGGCAGTCGATCGTGTCCAACCAGAGCGCACTGGAGGCGACCGATATCGGCTACCAGGTAGGCACGCGCAACATCGTCGATGTCCTGGATGCTCAACGGCGTCTGTTCGCCGCCGTACGCGATTACAACAATGCGCGCTATGACTACATCCTCGACAACCTGCGCCTGAAGCAGGCCGCCGGCACACTCAGTCCAGGCGACCTGGAGGATCTGCAACGCTACCTGAAGGCCGACTACGACCCGGACAGCGACTTCCTGCCGCCGGATCTTTCAGAGAACATCGGCAAGCCGGTTCGCGTGGAGTAGGCCAGCCTGACGGCGGCGCCGGTGAAAGGCACAGTCTGTATGCCCGATCGACCCGCCGAGCGAAAGTAAAGGTGATGCAGAGGAACCGCATCCACCCCAGAAAGCTTCTGATACCGGCTCCCGCCTCAGCGTTCGAGCAACCGCCCCAGCGCCGTTAGTAGCCGCTCCAGCGCGCCCTGATTATTTTTCAACACGTCGTATCCCGCGGCTCGGGCCCGCTCGGCTCGCTCCGGCTCGTCCCAGAACGCCGTGATTTCAGCCGTCAGCTCCGGAGCGCTGTCAATCTCCTTTAGCGCACCGGCATCTCGCAACTGCGCGGCAATATCGAGGAAGTTGAACAAGTGCGGCCCCGTCAGCACGGGCTTGCCGAGCGCGGCGGGCTCCAGCAGGTTGTGCCCGCCGGTGGGCACCAGGCTGCCGCCGACAAACGCCACATCCGCTAACGCGAACAGAAACAGCAGCTCGCCCATGGTATCGCCAAGCAGCACCTGCGTCTGAGCCAGCGGAGGCTCGCCAAGCGAGCGTCGAACGGTGGCAAAGCCCTGTTTTCGGCACAGTTCGTACACCGCCCCAAAGCGTTCCGGATGGCGCGGCACCAGGATCAGCAAGGCTCCGGGATGCGTGCTTAGCAACTGCCGATGGGCGGCCAGCAAAATCTCGTCCTCGCCGGTATGGGTACTGGCGCCGATCCAGATCGGTCGATCCGAAGCACGCCACTGCTGCCGCAGCGTCTCCGCCTGCGTCGAGAGGGCCGAGTCGATACTCAGGTCGAACTTGATCGAACCTGTCACCTTCACGCACGCGTCGCGTGCGCCGAGCTGGCGAAAGCGCACGGCCTCGGCCTCGGTCTGCACAGCGATGAGGTTCAACTCGGCCAGCATCGGGGCGGTCAACCGCTTAAAACGTGCGTACCCCCGTGCCGAGCGCTCGGACAATCGGGCATTGGCCAACGCCACGGGAATATCGCGACGTGCACACTGATGGATGTGGTTAGGCCACAGCTCGGTTTCCATCACCACCGCCAGTTTTGGCTGCAGCCGTTGCAGAAAACGCGAGGCCCCCCAGGGCAGATCGTAGGGTAAATAGCAGTGCTGCACCGTATCGCCGAACAGGGCCCTGATCCGCTCGGAGCCGGTCGGCGTCATGCAGGTCACGGTAATCGGCAATTGAGGATGGCGCGCGCTGAGCTCACGGATCATCGGCGCGGCGGCGATGCTTTCACCCACCGACACGGCATGGATCCAGATACCGCCAGGCTTGAACGCTGGCAAACCAATTGCGAGGCGCTCACCAATGCGCTTCGAATAGGCCGGAGCACGCCGGGAGCGCCATAACAGCCGTACGAGGATTAGCGGCAAGGCGAGATGGAAAAGCAGGGTATAGAGGGCACGATTCATGGCCGCGGAGCTTAGCAAAGGCATCTACGCAACGGCCACAGCGATGACGGCGAGAAACCGCAGCGGCAGTCGAGAACTTGTCCGCATTGCCGCAGCCGAATGAACCGTAGCGCATATAGCGCTCCCTTACCCGTCCGGAGACTCTATGACTGGCTACATCTATCTCGCCATCGCCATTACCGCCGAGGTGATCGCCACCACGTCCATGAAGGCGCTGGATGGCTTCAGCCGCCCGCTGCCGCTGTTTCTGGTGATCGCGGGCTACAGCCTTTCGTTCTGGATGCTTGCCCTGGTGGTCAAGACCATCCCGGTGGGAATTGCCTACGCCATCTGGGCCGGCCTCGGCATCGTCCTGGTGAGCGTCGCGGCCGCACTGATCTATCAGCAGAAACTCGACCTGCCGGCCGTGCTCGGCATGGCGCTGATCGTCGCTGGTGTGGTGGTGATACAGCTGTTTTCCAGCAGCACGGGCCACTGAGGCCGCCGCCAGGCGACAGATCAAGCCGATTGACGAGCGGTTATACTGCGCGCCTGATTTCTCAATGAGGCCCGCCCATGTCCGATTCCCTGAGCACCGACGTCCTGATCGTAGGAGGTGGCGTCGCCGGCCTTTGGCTGAACGCGCGCCTGCGTCAGCAAGGGTATTCGACCCTGCTGGTCGAAAGAGGCGTACTCGGCGGCGGGCAAAGCGTCAAATCGCAAGGGATCATCCATGGTGGTACCAAGTACGCATTGAGTGGTGCGCTGACGGGTGCGTCGGAAGCCATCGCCGACATGCCGCGCCGCTGGCGCGACGCCTTGGCCGGCGACGGCGAGCTGGATCTCTCCGGCGTCCAGCTGCTCTCCGATGCACACTATCTATGGTCTCCCGGCACGCTGACCGGCAATCTCACCAGTTTTTTCGCCAGCAAGGCGGTGCGCTCGCGCGTCGGTCAGGTCAAGGGTGACGAGCTGCCCCCAGCACTGCAGGACCCACGTTTCAAAGGCAAGGTCTATCGGCTCAGCGAGCTGGTGCTGGACGTACCCAGCCTCATTCAACGCTTGGCGGAGCTGGCTGGCCCCGGCCTGCTGAAGGCAGACCGGATCGAACCGCTCAGAGACAACGGCGAGCTGACCGGGCTGGTCATCGATGGCCGCGCCATCCGCGCGCAGCGCATCGTCCTGACCGCGGGCGCCGGCAACGCCGACTTGCTGAACGCCTTGGGTCTCGCCCAACCTTCGATGCAAAAACGCCCGCTGCATATGGTCATCGTCAAGGCGGCCACGCTCAAGCCGCTCTATGCCCACTGTCTCGGCGCCGGCTCCAAACCACGAATCACCGTAACCAGCCATCCGGCCGCCGACGGCGAATGGGTCTGGTACCTGGGCGGCGATCTGGCCGAAGCGGGCGGTGTCGCGCGCAACGACGCGGCTCAGATCGCAGCGGCGAAGAAAGAGCTGGCCGAACTGGTGCCCTGGATCGATCTCTCCTCAGCGCAATGGGCCACGCTGCGCATCGATCGCGCCGAGCCAGCCCAATCTGCACAAGCACGACCAGACAACGCCTTTCTCGCGGAACAGGGGCGGTTACTGGTCGGTTGGCCGACCAAGCTGGCGTTATCGCCAGATTTCGCCGACCGTGTTCAAACAGCACTGGCTCGCGACGGTATCCGCCCTCAGCAGCACTCTCCGTTACCCGAGTTGCCTCAGCCTTCGGTCACAGGACCCTTTTGGGAGGGGCTGCTGCCATGACTGCGACACTGCACGACCTGCATCGGACACTGGGCAGCACCGGCCTGACGGTCTCGCCATTGGGCCTCGGCACCGTCAAGCTGGGCCGCGATCAAGGTGTCAAATACCCCAGCGGCTTCAGCATCCCGAACGATGCGCAGGCGCGCCATTTGATCGAACTGGCCCGCGATCTGGGCATCAACCTGATCGACACCGCGCCGGCTTACGGGGTCAGTGAGCAGCGTCTGGGGCCCTTGCTGCAAGGCCAGCGCGATCATTGGGTCATCGTCAGCAAGGTGGGTGAAGAATTCATCGACGGCCAGTCGCATTTCGATTTCTCGCCCGCCCACACTCGCCTCTCCGTCGAACGCAGCCTCAAGCGGCTGCAGACCGACCGGATCGACCTGATGCTGGTGCATTCCGATGGGCGCGACGTCGAAATTCTGCGAGACAGCGGCGTTTACGAGACGCTTGCCGAGCTCAAGCGCGAGGGCAAGATTCTCGGCTATGGCCTCTCCGGCAAAACCATCGAAGGCGGCCTGCTGGCGCTCGAGCAGGGCGACTGCGCCATGGTGACCTACAACCTCAACGAGCAGACCGAACGTCCGATACTCGACTACGCTGCATGCCACGCCAAGGGCATCCTGATAAAAAAGGCCTTGGCCAGCGGTCACGCCTGCTTGAAATCAGGCGAGGACCCGGTGCGAGCAAGCTTCGAGCTGCTGTTTGCGCATCCGGGTGTCGGCGCAGCAATCATCGGCACCATCACCCCACAACACTTGTCAGATAACGTGCGTACCGCCGCAGCCGTTCTATCCCAACAACAATAAAACACGGCCAAACGGCCGCCTACTGCCAGGAGGAGCCGAATGCCGCGCGTGCTGATCCGCAAGAACCCCACCGCATTCAAGACGCTACCGTTACTCGTAGAGGCCAGCCCGGAGCATCTCCGTTACCAGAGCCTCGGCCGGCCACTGAACTTCAGTGAGATGCTCGAACGGCGGCGATCGGTCCATATCGAGGATCCGGCGCGGTTCAGCCTCGAATTGGCTAACCTCGGCGTATCAGTACGCCTGACGCTCTGCTGGCAGGGCCAGGAGTACTGGGTGCTGGTGCGTCAGCAGCGGCTGGATCGCGGTGATGTGGTCCTGAAGCTGATTTCCGGCTATGTGCCGGCACATGAACTCAGCCTGCCATTGCTGACAGCCATTCAGGAGGTCGCCGAAGAATGCCTGCTGGAAACCCCGGAAGGCTGGCTTGCCGGTCGCTTCGGCGATATCTGGCTACCCGCGCCCTATCAGGGCAGCTTGCGCTATCGCGAAGCGGTGCATTTCAATCTAGCGTCGCTGTCCGGCTCGGCCCGACCGGTCCAGTGCGGCCAGATGACACTGATGGAACGCCCGAGGGCATACGTGCATCTGCCAACTGCATCGCTGCAGCTGGTCTACGACATGCGCCTGGAGCTGCCAAAGGAAACCCGGGAACTGAGCTTGTTCCACGTCGATGAGCGTCTCGAGGACGGCAAATTGGTTGCGCAGCTCGATCGCAGCCGCCCAGACCTGTATCTGATTCCGCTGCACCAGGGGCGACCGACCGCGGCGTTGCTGACCCTGCGCAAGGGCCAGCCGATACCGGCAAGCACGCGTGGGCTGTGGCTATCGGAAAGCTTTGCGCCGCAACATGAATGGATCGTGCGGGATGAGCGCATCCGCTGGCGTGACTGGATCGATACGACCACCTCCGCTGCGTGTCGATAACAGCCAACGCCGGCTGGCGAGCTCGGCGCTCGCCGATACGCTTCAGCGGCTGCGGATCTTCTCGACGATTGCGGTGGTCGAGCTGTTTTCCACCAGCCCCAGAACCTTCACGACACCACCGTAGGCGGTGACCAGATCGGCGCCCACAACCTGATCGACACCATAGTCGCCACCCTTGACCAGGATGTCCGGCTTCACCTGCGCCAGGAGATTTTCCGGCGTGTCTTCCGCAAAGCAAACGACCCAATCCACCGCGCCGAGACCGGCCAGGACAGCCATGCGGCGGTCGACCGAATTGATCGGGCGCCCGGGGCCCTTCAAACGACTCACCGAGCCATCGTCGTTGACCGCGACGATCAGACGATCGCCCTGCGCACGGGCCTGCTCCAGATAGGTCACATGCCCCGCATGCAGAATATCGAAACAGCCATTGGTGAAGACGATCTTCTCGCCTTCGGCGCGAGCGTCGTCGATAACGGTGAGCAACTGCTCGAGCGTCATCACGCCACGCTCGGAACCTTCCTCACGCTGTACGGCACGACGCAATTCGGGAGCGCTGATACAGGCGGTACCCAGCTTGCCGACAACGATGCCAGCGGCCAGATTGGCCAGCGCCACGGCCTGCGGCAATTCCTCTCCGGCTGCGATCGCCGCAGCCAGTGTGGATATAACGGTATCGCCAGCGCCGGTAACGTCAAATACCTCGCGCGCGCGCGCCGGCAGGTGAAGCGGAGAATGCTGCGGGCGCAGGAGTGTCATGCCATGCTCGCCACGCGTCACCAACAAGGCCCCCAGCTCCAGGTCATGCATCAACTCGGCACCCTTGGTCACCAATTCGGCTTCGTCCGCGCAATGCCCGACGATGGCCTCGAACTCACCGAGATTCGGTGTGATCACCGAAGCACCACGGTAGATTTCGAAATTCTTGCCCTTCGGATCGGCCAATACCGGAATGCTGCGCTGGCGCGCAGCCTGGATCAACGCCTGGTGGTTACGCAACGCACCCTTGCCGTAATCGGAGAGGATCAACACCTTGACGCCATCCAGCAACGCGTCGACCTGTTTCAACAGAGCAGCCGGGTCGGTGTCGAAGGGCTCCTCGAAATCCATCCTCAACAGCTGCTGATGACGGCTCATGACCCGCAGTTTGATAATCGTTGGCTGATGCTCGATGGATTGAAAATGCGCTTTGACCCCGGCCGCCGCCAAGCTATCCGCCAGACTTTGCTGCGCCTCATCGACACCGGTAACGCCAACCAATTCCGCCGGCGCACCCAGCGCGGCGATGTTGAGCGCAACGTTCGCCGCACCACCCGGCCGATCCTCCACCTGATCGACCCTGACTACCGGCACCGGCGCTTCCGGCGATATCCGAGAAGTCCCGCCATGCCAGTAACGATCGAGCATGACGTCGCCAACCACCAGAACGGAGGCTTGGTCGAATCGGGGCATGGATAGCTTCATAAAGGGGCTCCGCAGTAAAAATCGCATATATGATCAGGCGTTGTCGGTAGCTGCGTGGTTATCCAGCCCCAACGCGTGCAACCTGGCGTAATAGCCATTCATCGCGAGCAGTTCCTGATGGGAGCCGCGCTCGACGATACGCCCTTGATCCATGACCAAAATCAGGTCCGCCTTTTCGATAGTCGAAAGCCGGTGCGCGATCACTAATGTGGTGCGTCCTTTCATAACTTGATCAAGCGCCGCCTGGATATGTCGCTCTGATTCGGTATCCAGAGCCGAGGTCGCTTCGTCCAGCACGAGTACCGGAGCATCCTTGAGCAATGCTCGAGCAATCGCTAGACGCTGACGTTGGCCGCCGGACAGCAGCACACCGTTCTCGCCTACCTGAGTATCGAGCCCCTCAGGCAACTGGTCGATAAACTCTTTAGCGTAAGCCGCTTCGACAGCGCGCTCAATTGCCTCTCGAGGTGCGCCAGCAAGATCGCCATAGGCTATGTTGTTGGCCACACTGTCGTTGAAGAGGGTAACTTGCTGAGTAACCAGGGCGATGTGCTGGCGTAAATTGCGCAGTTTGTAGTCTTCGACATCTACATCGTCGAGCAGGATCTGCCCGGTCTCGTGATGGTAAAAACGCGGGATTAGATTAGCGAGCGTCGATTTACCGCTTCCTGAACGGCCGACCAACGCAACCATCTGACCTGGGCTGGCGCTAAAAGATATCTCGCTAAGCACCTGTTTCTGCGCACCAGGATAGCTAAAACTGAGATTACTCACTTCCAAACGGCCGCTCACCCGGTCACGCACGACCGTTCCCTCGTCGATTTCGGGAGCTTCGTCCAGTTGCTCGAAAATGCTCTCCGCCCCTGCTACGCCCTTCTGGATCGTTGAGCTGACCTCCGATAGCTGTCGAATCGGCTTGGGCAGCAAGCCGGCTGCGGTGATATAGGCAACCATGTCTCCCGCTGTGGCGTCACCACGTAAGAACAGCACAAGAAAGAGCAACACTGCCATAGCAACGTAAATCACCAGCTGCAACATCGGTGTGTAAATCGCTCCAGTCTTCGTCATACGGAGCTGTTTTTCAGTATTGTCCCGGCTGGCAACGGCAAAGCGCGCCGATTCGTATGCTTCCCCACCGAAGCTGCGTACCACCCGGTAGCCCTGGATAGTCTCGGACGCGACATGAGTAACATCGCCCATCGCAACCTGGATCTTACTGCTCTGCTTGCGAAACTTCTTGCTAGCGCTACTGACCATCAGGGCAATGATCGGCAGGATTGCTAGCATCACCAGGGTCAGCTTCCAGTTCATCCACAACAAATAGGCAAACAGAAACACTACTGTCAGGCCTTCGCGAATAACTACCTTGATAGCATCCGTGGCAGCGCCAGTAACCATCGTCACGTTGAACGTGATACGCGATATGAGATGCCCGGAATTATGATTGTCGAAATAACGGTTAGGCAGCCTCAACAGGCTGGCAAACAGTGAAAGCCGTAGGTCATGTACCAATCCAAGCGAAACCTTGGCAAGGTAAAAGTTACCAAGAAACGAGCCAATCCCCTGCCAGATGGCAATGAGAACGATCAGCAAGGGCACGAGTTGCAAAAGCTGCAAATCCTGCAAATAAGCTACGTCGGGAAATAGCACAGCATCGGGATTGGATAGACCATCAACGAAATATTTGAGAATCCCGGCAAGCATCGGTTGCGAAGACGCGAATATCACGTACCCCAAAATACTCAGTGCAAAGTGCCCAACGTAAGGTTTCACGTACCCCAGCAGGCGTAGATAAATCTTCAGACTGGATGAAGGCTGAGCTGCTGTTTCGACGATTTTGCTCATTAGTAACGGAGTACCGGAGAGAAGACAGGAGATTCTATCACGCCCTGCAAGCTCGACGGCTTCAGGCCGGCCAGCCTCGCCAGCGCAACGTAGAACCCAACGTAAACCGCCGTTTGGGGTAAACTGCGCAATTTGAAAAATAGCTTGGTACCCCTGCGCATGACCCCCCTCACCTATGATGAGTTTCTATCGTTGCGGGGTAACGCCGAAACAATCGAGTCTGACGGACACGGGGAAAAGGTGTTACTCCTGAATGACGGAAGCTATCTAAAGCTATTCCGGCGCAAACGCCTGCTATCGTCTGCCGCCCTCTATCCCTATGCCGAACGCTTCGCTGACAATGCGGTCGCTTTGAATGATCGCGGCATCGCCTGCCCCCGCATATTAGGCGTGTACCGGGTATCCTCTCTGCGTCGCGACATCGTGCACTATGCGCCGCTTGAAGGACGGACGCTGCGCCAAGTGCATGACGAAGCCGAGAAGCGAGCCCTGCGTATCCGCTTCGGCGCTTTCGTCGCCGAACTGCATAACCAAGGCGTTTTTTTTCGCTCGCTGCATCTTGGAAATGTAGTGATTGATCCCAGCGGAAGGCTTGGATTGATTGACATTGCAGACATGAGCGCCGGAAAACGAGCTCTGGGCAAGCGGAAGAGGCTACGCAATTTCCGCCATATCTTGCGCTATCCCAACGACCGAATATGGCTAATCAGCGATGGCGATCGTAGTTTTTTCAACAGTTACGCAGAGACAGCAAAATACAAAATTTCTGTCAATGAATTGATTCAGCTGTCGCCCGAACCTAGCCCCCATGGATGACCGTTTTGCCGTCTGAAATCATTGCCAAAGAGAAGAGCCGAGGTACCGTTCCCTCGCGTTTAATAACTTACCATGTGCTGCCAGTCGGCTGGCTGGCGCTGCTAACAGGTCTTTTTTGGATCGGCGATCGCGCCTTATTTCATAAGCTCTATTACGCGCTATTAGCAGCCCCAGCCCTGGCGGTTATGGTGATGCAGCCACGCCTAGCCCTGCGTGTCATAGCGCATCCACTGGTTGCCGCTTTTTTACTGTTTGGTGCCTATATGAGTCTGACTCTACTTTGGTCCGACAGTAATACAGCCGCATTCTCCCTGATAAAGCGCCCCATATATGTTTTGGTGATGCTGGTTAGCGCAGCCATGCTAGCGCTAAAGCGTCCACCGGCACTCGAACAAGTCCTGCAAGTTGCAGCAGTCACCGCAGCAATAGCCGCTGGTCTTTCCTACGGTTACTTCATCTATAGTGGACACGCACCACTGGGCGGTCAGCGCTTTAACGGTTATGGCGCGCTTTATAACCCACTGCTGAGCGCCCATGTTTATGGCTTTTTCGCCGCGTTTTGGTTGGCGTACTGGTTCTCAGCACACAAACCGCTGGCGCCGCTGCCATTAGCCTGCCTAGCGACACTAGGAGTAGTACTTATCGCGACGGGATCAAGAACGCCGCTACTCGCGCTTTCGGTTACAGCGATCTGGTTATGCTTGGCTCATCTGAACCGTCGCAGCTTGCTACTTTTGCTTGCGATCACTGGCCTGGGGTTAGCGTTGCTGCTCTTCTACCCCACAGCGCTAACGGCGAGAGGTTTTTCCTACCGCCCTGATATCTGGGCCGAGGCCTTGAAGCTCGCGATTCAGCGCCCCCTGTTCGGTTATGGCTACGATCACCAACTGCTGCTTGAGCTAAAAGGCACCGGACGCGTCTTCAACGACCCGCATAACATCGAACTTGCCGTGCTGCTGGCCGGAGGCCTCATAGGGCTGGCCCTATGGCTAGCGTTATATGGAATTGCTGCGGTATACAGCTGGCGTAATCGGCACAAACCCGCGGTGCTGGTGGCCTCCGCACTGCTGGTGTTCGGCTTGGTTGCCGGACTGACGGAAGGTCGGGACTTCCTGTCCCGACCCAAGGAACATTGGTTCCTCATCTGGATCCCGTTCGCCCTGCTAATCAATGCCTGGCTTAAGTCGGAACCTGCAAATGAATCCACTTAAGCAGTTGGAACGGCGGCTGCGCAAAGCACTGCAGCGCTGGCTGGGTCGCCCTGAGCTTCCGCGCTTCCTTCGGCCACAGGCGAGGTTTCGTGAGCATTATCCCGACTATGAGATCGGCATAGGGAGCTACGGTCTACCCAAGGTCCATGATTGGCGGGAAGGAAGTACTCTGCGCATCGGCAGCTATTGCTCTATTGCCGATAACGTTCAGATTTTTCTCGGAGGCCATCATCGTACGGATTGGGTAACAACCTATCCGTTCCCGGCATACCTACCGGAAGCGAGCCATATAGAAGAATATGGCGGTACGCGTGGCGACGTGGAGATCGGTAGCGATGTATGGTTATGTGCCAACTGCGTCATTCTTTCAGGCGTAAGAATTGGCCATGGAGCAGTTGTAGCAAACGGCGCGGTAGTTAGCCGCGACATCGAGCCGTACGCCATAGTCGCGGGCAACCCCGCGGCGCTCGTTCGATGGCGCTTCGATGAACCTACCCGCGATGCGCTACTCCAGTCAGCCTGGTGGAATTGGCCCGAAGAAGAGATACGAACAGTGGTTTCGTTGTTATGTAGCGAAGATCTTGCTGCATTCCTGTCTTATGCACGCTCACGGGCTTTGGCAGGCAACAGCAAGCGGTAAAGCCCCTTGATGGTCTTTTTATTCCATGCGCGCAGCGGTAATTCACGAAGTAATTTGCGTGCGAGTGTTTTATCCTGACGCGCGCATTTGAGAAACATCGAATTGCGGTAATTGGCGCAAACTTGCTTATAGGCCGGATGGTCACTGAAGCGTGAAAAAGTCATAAGCACGTTTTCGACCATGAAAGGATAATTCTTGTAGGTATTACTTGCATGGACTCGATAAAGCGCCAGAGTCTCCCCCAGCACATCAATAAACCAACCTGCATGAGTTATCTTGAGTTCGATAACTAAGTCCTCGAGACGGATATGCGGGTCGAAACCACCCACCGCTTCCAGCGCCTCGCGACGAAACAATAACGTTGCGGCGGGCGAGCCGGGCTTGCGATTGAGAAATACATCTTCGAAATCCAACCGCCGCCAATGGGGCGGCTTGTCATTGCCAAGCGGTGCGCCATCCGGACCGATACTCGTCACCGAGCCGGCACAGATACCCACCTCTGGCTTGTCCCGCATGTATTCGACCTGCAGCGCGAGCCTGTTAGGCAGCATGATGTCGTCAGAGCCAAAGGGCGCCACGTATTCGCCCGAGCTGCGTGCGATAGCGGCGTTGAGCGTCCGGGACAACCCCTGGTTCGCCTGTACCCGGAAATCGAAGCCAAACTCGCGCTGCAATTGATTGATTACCGAAACACTTTCATCGCTGGAGCCATCATCCACAACGAGCAGCTCGACGTTCGGGTACGTCTGGGCCATCACGCTGCGAATCGATGCTTCAATATACGGTGCGTGATTATAGGAAGCGATGATGACGCTAACTTTCGGATAGGTGTTGCTGCTTACCAAAATTTCCACCAAGGTAACGAGGGTACGGTAGCAAACGGCGCGGATATCACCGCCGCGATTTTGCTGGCAAGTTTTTCATAGGCGTGGTTGGCAAGCACATGCTCATGTCCCCGCAGCGCGACGACGCGGGCCAATTCGGGGTATTTACGCGCCCAGGCAAGACGTTTGCGCAACGAATCGATATCGTCGTACAGCAGCACGTTGACGCCATCCTCCAAACCCAGCGCATTCTCTTCACCCCGCCCCTGGCGCTTAGCCAAGAGCAGGCAACCGCACGCCATGGCTTCGAAGTTCTTGGCCATGTACTCATTCAGCCCAACATCAGCGCTTATGAAAATGTGAATCCGATTGAGTGTTTGCACATATTCATCAGCCGAATGGGTGCGCATGATCTGCAGCGGCTCCACCGCTGCAAGCGCTTCTAACAACGCACGACGAGCAGCGTAGGCCGCGCTGCCAAGCCGGCCAATAAACCCCAGCTGGATATCACGCTCGCAGTCCTGCAACTGCATACGTGCGGAATCAAATCCTTTCGGAATGAAATGCGCATCGACTCCGGCGGCCCGCAAATGTTGCGTTACCATAAAGCCAGTACTGATTACTCGCACGCCAGGCAACTGCTTGTAGAAGCGCACGAAATGACCCTGCCACTTGGAGCCGGACATGAAGTCAAGATAGGCGTCTTCTTCATAGAGCGTCAGCGATGGGAGGCTGCGTAAGAACCGGCCCTGAGTACAAATGTGCTTGAACATGAGGTCCAAAATGATGCACTCATAGCCGCATACAACTTGCGTAGCGAAGTAACTTTTTAGCCCTCGCTGCTGGCTCTTATTGAGAAAGCGGACCTCAACGTCACCATACGCCCGCAACGACAACCACAGACTGCGATTGTCCAGAGCACGATCGGCACTTGTAAGCACGAGGACTCGCATGTCAAGTGCTCCCAAGCATACGAAGGTATTTGCGCGTATAGGACCAATTGAATATCACCGTCCAGTCATAGCGCAGCGCCTCTCGATAGTAATGCCGGGCCTCCGCCAACTCCCCAGCATTCTGGAAGGTACGAAACAGGGATAGGCAGCGCTGTGCTGCATAGGGCCGCTTGAGCCTCTGCAAAGAGGCCGGCATGCGCTTTTCCGAAAACACCTCGTCAACCAGTTTGAGCTGTGCTGCACGGGCATGGATCACGTTATGTCGCAAGCTGGTGTCGTGCTTGTGAATTAAAGCCAACGGATGGTTCAGTACTGAACATGGGTAGCGTGCCAGAACCTGAGCAAACACTGGGATATCCTCACCGCTACGCAGCGTCTCGGGATAGTTTGCCAAAGCGAACACTTCACGGTGCATGGCGCAAGCGCCATTCGAAAGGGCAATTGTCTTGTCCAGAAGATAAGCATGAACTCGAGCGCAGGCACTCGTAGGCAGCGGGCGCAGCGGATGCCTACGTTGACCGCCGTCCGTCGACACAGAGCAATGCTCGCCAATTATCATTCGAGTTTCGGGGTGACTATCGATGTGTTCGGCCAGCAGCCGTAGCGCGTTCGGCGTTAACTCATCATCGGCATCGAGGAATAGCAAAAAACGCCCTCGCGTTTGCGCGATACCGAGATTGCGCACCGAGGCCGGACCGCCATTTTCTTTATGAATTACGCGCATACTCGCGCCGGCGTGATTCTGCAGATTGTCAAGAACGGCGCGGGTGTCGTCAGTTGAACCATCGTTGATGACCAACAATTCCACTGTCGCATCAATCTGCGGCAGCACAGAGCCCACCGCACGGGGCAAAGTGTGCGCATAGTTGTACGTCGGGATAATCACCGACAGCAACAGCTCATGCTGATCGCACGGTGCAGTCATCGGGGAACACGCTCATGCTTACGGACTAAGGTTCCGAACGCCCGCTCGACCCGACCGACTCCGAGGAAACGCTTCCAGCCGTGCTTGGATACTCCCACCGATAACAGTGGCCGGACCACGGCATTCATTCCCCAGCCCGGCCGCCAGCAGAATCCATCCCGCCGCTTGCGAAACAATGTCACCACTGGTGTGCCCAGCGCCGAGGCCAGGTGCCCCACGCCAGAATCGTTACCAATCACATATCCGGATTCGTACAGGTGAGCCGCCAGCTCACAGGCATTAGCGAAGCGGGGAATCGGAAACTCGCTTCCCAGACGAGGCGACCAAAGAGCAAGCTCCTTGGGGGACACAACGAACTGAGGCTCATAGCCTTGACGCTGTAATCGTCGCGCCAGCCGCAAGTACTTCTGGTGAGGCCAGTTCTTTTTCTCACTATAAGAGCTTGGATGCAGCATGACCCTGCGAGCGTAGCGCCGGGCGCGCAATGTTGCTGGCATGACGAAGCCTGGGTCAGCGCACGCGTCGTCCAGCCCCAACCGCACATTGCAAAAGGCAACTGCTTGGTCAACCATCGAGACCCTGTCATCGTCGAGCACGCGCAGCGGGCCTGCACAGGTCGCCAGACGCTTCATCAACCGAGCCTTCTTTGGCCCGATACGCTGCTCGATCCGGTCAGAGTGATCTTTGACGTAGCAGGAATCCACCCTCAGCGTACCCACAAAAACGAAACGCTCCGCCAGCTGTGCCTGGTCGGAGTCGGCCCTAGTAACAATGCTGCCGCAATCGGACAGCACCAGATCATAGTCATCGCAAATTTCCAGGGTCCTGCCGATCTCAGGAAACGGCAACATCTCCAGCCCAGGCAGCCACTCGGCGAAGTGCGCCAGATGATTGCTTAGCATCGTCACTCGATAACCAGCACGGGCCAAGTTGCTGGCGATGACAAGATAAATCAAGCTATCACCCAGCCCCATCGAAGGCACCACCGCGATACGGCATTCGTTACGCTCAGACCTATCCGTCGCTCGCGTTCCGCGAGATGCGTATTGCACAGCCATGCTTATTCCCGGTCACTCTTGTTATTGTCAGGTTACTGCTTCACCACCAACACATCCTCCATGATCAGATACTGCAGATCCGATCCATAGAACATGTTCAGCGCATCGGTTGGAGAGCAAATCATCGGTTCTCCACGGCGGTTAAGCGATGTATTGAGCGATACACCGTTACCAGTGATCTTCTCCAACTCAAGCATCAGGTCATACCAGCGGGGGTTATGGCGCCGCTCCAGGACTTGGGCGCGCGAGGTGCCGTCCTCGTGCACCACCTCGCCGACGCGCTCCTTCCAGTCCTCGTTGACCTCGAAGGTGAAAGTCATGAAAGGACTCGGATGATCGACCTTGAGCATCTGCGGCGCGACGGTGTCGAGCATCGACGGGCAAAAGGGTCTCCAGCGTTCACGGAACTTGATCTGCTCGTTGATGCGGTTGGCGACACCGGGCACGCTTGGGCAACCAATGATCGAGCGCCCGCCCAATGCACGCGGGCCAAACTCCATGCGACCCTGAAACCAGGCAACCGGGTTGCCCTCGACCATGATCTTTGCGATACGCTGCGGCATGTCTTCGATCTGCGTCCAGGTCGGCTTGTTCGGATGGCGCGCGCATGCCGCAATGATGTCCTCATTTGAGTAGGACGGCCCAAGATAGACGTGCTCCATCTTCTCCACCGGCACGCCGCGCTGCACCGATACATAGGCCGCAGCACCAACGGCAGTACCAGCGTCACCAGAGGCTGGCTGAACGAAGAGCTCCTTGACCTCGTCGCGGGCGATGATCTTCTGGTTGAGCTTGACGTTCAACGCGCAGCCGCCGGCGAAAGCGATCTTGCCGGTCTCACGAATGATGTCACCCAAGTAATAGTCCATCATTTGCAGGGCGAGCTTTTCGAACAGCGCCTGCATCGCCGCCGCATAGTGAATGTAGGGATCGTCGGCAATATCGCCTTCGCGCTTCGGCCCTAGCCACTCGATCAGTTTGGGCGAGAAGTAATAACCCTTGCCCTTTTCCTTGTAGCGGCGAAAACCGATGACATTGGCGTAATCGGTATTGATGGTCAGCTCGCCGTTCTCAAACTTAGCCAGGCGGGAAAAATCATATTTGGTCGCGTCGCCGTATGGCGCCATGCCCATGACCTTGAATTCGCCGTCGAGCATCTCGAAACCGAGGAATTCGGTGATGGCACCATAAAGGCCTCCCAGCGAATCCGGATCGTAGAATTCTTTTATCTTGTGGATCCGGCCGTTCTCGCCATAGCCAAAGAACGTGGTTGCGTACTCACCCTTTCCATCGATGCCAAGAATCGCGGTTTTTTCCGTAAAGCCTGAACAGTGATAAGCGCTTGATGCATGGGCAAGATGATGCTCGACCGGCTCGATCTTGATTTTTTTCAGATCGAAGCCGAGCTGCTGCAGGCACCACTGGATACGCTTGTGGTAGCGCTTGTAGCGACGATTGCCGAAGAGAATGGCATCGAGTGCGCGATCGGGTGCGTACCAGTAGCGCTTGGCGTAATGCCAGCGGGCCTTCTCCAAGATGCTGATCGGCGCAAAAGGGATCGCCACCACGTCGACGTCGGACGGCTTGATCCCGGCCTGTTCCAGGCAGAACTTGGCCGACTCATAAGGCATGCGATTCTTGGCATGCTTGTCGCGCACGAATCGCTCCTCCTCCGCTGCAGCGATCAACTTGCCGTTGACGTACAGCGCCGCGGAAGGATCGTGACTGAGGGCGCCGGAAAGGCCGAGAATCGTCAATGCCACTGTAAAAAGCCTCTTGAAATCAGCTTGGAGCCTAAAGCCTGAAGCCTGTAGCCCCGCGTTGTAATACACAGCCCGTGGGCATTCTTTTCAGCCTCGGCATTCTGCTTCAGGCCGTCTTCGGTAAACGTTGATCCAGCAGACGGCACAAAACGCTATCTGCCGGCCAGTTGCGCAATAAACGGTCACGATCCTTCGCGAAAGCCTGACGGAACTTAGCCACGCTACGATGCTGACGTAGCGCATCCAGATCGATCAAAGCCCAGCAGCCATCTCGCCAGAGCAGGTTGGTGCCTTTAAGGTCCCCATGGCTGATACGCTCGCGAATCAGGGCAGCGAAAAGTTGCTCCAATGCCAGCAGTTCGCGTTCGGGGGGCGTGGCGTCCACGTAAGGCTCGAAACGCGCGATTATATCCTGCCCACTTACATACTCGGTAATCAGATAACTGCGCCCGCGCAGCCCCCAGCGACGCGTTTCGATTACGGCTAGAGGCTGGGGTGTGGCGATGCCCAGCATATCCAGACGGTGTGCTTCGACCCAGCTGTGCCAAGCTCGGGACGGCCGCCAGCAGCGTTTCAGCCAATGGGCCAGGTTCTTGATGTTGTAGCGCTTGATAACAAGCGCTTCGCCCAGCACATCGACACGCGCAACCGTGGAGCTCCCCCCTTTTTTGAGCGCTACGCCTCCGGCGAGATAGTCATCCGGGGCGTCCAAGACCGTTTTCAACTGTGCCTCACGCTCCCGGCGCACGGCCACCAGGCCGCTACCATCACGACGCACGCTAAACGCCGTGCAATCACGACCGACCTTGTTCAAATAACTGGTGAGCCGCTTCCGCCGCGCCGCTTGCACCTTGTCGAGCAACGCCTCGAGTGGAAGCGCTTGCGTGCTGTTGACCAGCAGATAGCTAACCAGCAACTCTTCGATAAACGGCTCCAGTACGGCCGGCAACTGCGCAAAGAACAGCCCTAGATTTTCCAGGGCAAGATCTCTAGACAAAGGTTGGCCTGGCACCTCTCCGAGAACGCCACCACCATCGATCAGGTACAGCTGCTGATCTCGGCGCAACAGGTTGTCCAGATGCAAATCGCTTTGCCAGAGCCCTTTTGCGTGCAGGCGGGCGATCTCCGCCAGCGCACTGTCCAGCACCGACCGTTGCCCGTCACTCAACGGCACCTGATGAGCCACCTCGAGCCAGTCGTCATGCAGGCTGCGCGCGCCCTCGAGATACTCAAAAAGCAGCCAACCGCCTGCACGCTCGTCAAAACCTTGCTCCAGCAGCGCCGGCGTAGTCATTTGTTGCCCAGCAAGCAGTTGCGCGCCAATGAGCTCGCGCTCGAAATGCTGGCGCGCTCGATCCCCCACAAGCAGCTTGGCCAGTACAGAATGCCCCCGCCACTGCGCCCGCGCCACGTAGCGCTGACCTGGCAGGACCCGAAGCCATTGTTCGATACGCAACTGGCCGGCGCCCAGCGCGACACTTAGCGGTAGCGCTGGGTTTCGTCCGGCCAGACGCATTTCGTCGAGATTCATGCCTGCGCATCCTTGTGTTGACGGCGCGTCTGAACGCGGCTCAACCAGAGATCAACCGCATGGCTGTTACCTTCCTCTTCGCCCAAATAAGCCGCTAACAGGCAGCGCAATTCATCCTCGTTCCAGAAACCGACGCGGCGAATCAAGGCCTCGAGATCGCGTATTCGCCCCCTATCAGTGAATAATGTACGGGTCTTCTCCAAGTCGATCAGACACGCCTCGTAGCCACCGGAACTCTTCCGAAGGAAGATGTGTTTTGGATAGAAACTACCGTGCGTCTCACGTGCTTCGTGCAGCTGCCGGGCTAGGCGCCCACACGCAATAAGGGCCGCCCGCTGGAGCATCGTCCCGAGTCTGCCCCACTGAGCGAGTAGGTAGCTCAGGTCTTGCCAATCATCAAGCGCACGAGTTAACAGAACGGCACGGAAGGTGCCTTGAACACGACGTTGGGCGAAAAACGCTGCACTGAGAGTCGGCACCTGCTTGCGCTGATAGCGGCGGATATTGCGAAACTCCGCCGCAAAACTCGGCTCTCCGAGAGGGTGGCGCAAACTACGCGACAGATAGTTGCTCTGCCGCTTGAGGTAATATCCGACACCACCGATATCCAGTCGGGACACACTGCTCCACCCGTCGCGAGCGGTGTTGGGTGCATCAACGGCGTCGAGTTCCAAGGCCCACAGGGCATCGAAGCTATCCAGGCCTGCCCTACGCAGGGCACCGGCATCCTCCGGCGAAATGAACTCGATCATTCGCGCCCCTCGAAATAGGTCAGTATTTTTCTGATCAACGCTTTATCGCCGGGACCAATCCGCTGGTGCTGACGGTAGAGCAGGAAGAAACGCAGTCGCTGAGTACGCGACAACGTGTATCTCGCCACTTTGTCCAGACAAGCCAAGTCTTTGACGATCCGGTGATTGAGCAGCGGGCCCCACCAGAAATCCCCCGACGGGCAATCGATAAGAAACAATTCACCCGCCTCATTGACCAACAAGTTCCGCCATTTCAAATCGTTATGGGCGAAGTGATGATCATGCAAAGCGCGCGTTGCGCCAGCTACTTGTTCGCTGACGCGTTGAACCCACCGGCGGTCCGCTAACCTAGGATCGGCAGCGCACGCCATGGCAGCCATATCCGTGGTCCCAGGCACCTCCACTGTGATCAATGCGCCACGCTGAAAGAAGCCTGCCCGTCGCTGCATACCCCAGGCGATCAAGGGTGCAACGGCAATCCCCCAATCGCTGAAATATTGCAGATTCTGCCACTCAGCCTCGACTCTCGGGCGCCCAATGAAACGCCGTAAACCTTTACCGGCAGCCCAATAGCGCTTCACGTAAAAACGCTCGCCAGCAATGCTGACCCGGATGACCTCGGATAATGGATCCCTTGCGATCCGCTCGCCATCCAGAGCGAAAACGGCATCCAGATCACCAAACGCATGAGCGACGTCAGCACTTAGCTCGCCGACGGTTTGCCAATCGCTCATTCCTGGGCTCCAGGTGCGTATTTGCGCTGGAAGCGGTTTTGCAACTGTCCGGCCTTGCGCTCCAGACGCGACAGCAGTGCCACCTCATCACGCAAGATCTGGCGCAGCGGCACTTGGAAATAGCCCCTTAGAAATCTCAATTTGTCGCGATTGGTCAGGCCGATGCCCAACGCTGAGAAATACAAACCAGCCAGGTCCTTGTCGCGCCAACGACGCGGTGTCTCGCGGCGCACCTGGGCACGATGCAGGTCGATCAGCGACAGGCGAAAATCGCTGGCGATCACCGGTTTGTCGGTATGCAGCAGGAAATGGCAGAGGTAGCAGTCGCGATGATTGACACCCGCGCGGTGCATGGTTCCGGCCATACGCGCGACCTCGGCGATCAGTGCGCGCTTGAGTCGGGGCTCAGGTGGGGCTTGTAGCCAATCGGCGCTGTAGTCCTCGAGGCTGGTCGTCGGCGCCAGCTCTTCAGTCACGATAAACGAATGCTGAGCTGCAGGATTGCTGCCGCGCTCGCCATAGGCCACCGCCGTCATTGTCGGCACGCCGACCTCGTGCAGGCGCTGGATGGCGCGCCACTCCTGTCCGGCACCGAGCACCGGCAGCTTGGCGGTCGCGAGATTCTTGACGATCTCCGCCCAGCCAATACCGCGGTGGATCTTGACGAAGTAACCGCGTCCCTGGACCTCGGTACGCAAAGTGCGCCGGCCGTCGAGCTCACGATAGACCTGGCCCTGAAGCTGCTCGACCGCCTCGAACGGGTCAACGTCCGCCCAGAGCGTCTGGAAGGGCTCGGCAAGGATCAAAATCATGGTCGCTCCGCCAGAATCACATCGGCCGCCCGTACGGGCATGCTGTAAAGGTCGGCGCGGTCAGCATAAGCCAATGCGTTGTGTGCCCAGCGATTGCGCTGCGCGTCATCGGCGAGCATCTCGGCCAGCATGCGATTGAGCTGGTTTTGATCGAACGGGCTGGACACCACGCGACCGCAGTCGGCGTCCGCGATGTAGTGGGCGTAGCCGCAGACATCGGTAACCAGCACCGGCAATCCGGCGACCAGCGCTTCCAGCAGGACCGTTCCGGTGTTCTCGTTATAGGCCGGATGGATCAGCAGATCGGCCCCGAGCAGAAAACGCGGAATGTCGCTGCGCCCCTTGAGGAACTCGACCTGACTGGACACCCCCAGCGTCTTGGCCTGCATCTGGAAGGGTTTCGGATCGTCCTGCCCGATAACGAACAGGCGCACGCGCTTTTTCAACTCGCGTGGGAGCGACGCCAGCGCCTTGAGGCTGCGGTCGAGGCCTTTGGTCTTGAAGCCGGAGCCGATCTGCACCAGCAACAGCTCGTCGCCGCCCAGTGCGAATTCGTCGCGGAACGCCAGGCGAATTTCAGCAGCATTGCTCGGCGCACGCCGATCCTGCGCAATGCCTGGCGGGAGCAGGTGGAAGCGCTCGGTGGGTGTCGCGTAGTGTTTGACGAACAGCGGCTGCTGAACCTCGGAAATCATCAGTATTTCGGTCTTTGACCGCGGTTCGAACACCGCGCGCTCGTACTCGGCGAAATGCTTGTAACGGCCCCAGCGACGATAGATCGGATTGCGCAGGGTCTGCGCCTTGTCTTCGAAACAGGGATCGGCCGCATAGTAGACGTCGAGCCCAGGCATCTTGTTGAAGCCGACCACCCGATCCACCGGACGCTTTGCCAGATCCGCCTCGACCCAGGTGGTGAAGCGCTCGTTACGGGTGTGGTTGAAGATTGCCTTGACCGGCGCGATCAGCACCTCGAAGCCGTCAGGCACCTCACCTTCCCAGATCATCGCGTAGACTCGAATGGCATGGCCGCGACGCTGGCATTCCAGTGCGATGCGCATGAAGTCGCGTTGCAGTCCGCCGAACGGGAAATACTTGTACAAAATGAAGGCCAGCTGCATCAGGGTGTCTCCGATGACCGTAACAGGGCCTTGAGTTCGCTGGCGACACGCTCGGGTGGCAAGTCGTCGAAGCAAGGTTTGTGGCGATCGCCTTTACCGGCGTTCGGGCCCGTCGCGCACAGGTGCACCTGCGAGCGGCCATAGGCGCCAACACGGCCCGGCAAGGTAGGGCCGTAAAGCGAAATACTCGGAACATCCAGCGCAGCGGCCAGATGTCCAAGCCCGGTATCGACGGCGACGCAGGCACGCGCACCGGCGATTACCTTAGCGATTCCACCGAGATTCAATCTGGGCAATACCGATACGCTATCCAGTCCCTGCGCGATACGCTCAGCACGCGCCTTTTCGTCAGCGTTGCCCCACGGCAGGCGGATCGCCCAGCCGAAATCGCTCATACGCTCGGCCAATTCGCGCCAGTAAGGTTCCGGCCAATGTTTGCTCGGCCAAGTAGTGCCGTGCAGAAACAGGAGATAGGGCTGCTCGTTGGATGTCGCCAGCAGGCTGCGATCCAGCCCGTAATCGGCAGTCGCTTCGGGGACCGAATAACCGAGCGACTGCGCGAACAGCTGCCGCACACGCTCAAGGGCATGCTGATCACGTGGCACGACGTAGCGGCGATCGTAAAAACGCGACGCCAGCGGTTCCCGCGCCGAGTCCCGGTCCAGACCGGCGACCGAGGCTTGAACGTAACGGGTCAGCCAGGCGCTCTTGAGCAGACCTTGTGCATCGATGACCAAGTCATAGCGGGCCTCACGCAGACGCGTCTTGAAGCGGCGCCATTCACCAGAACGAAGCGTTTGCAGGGGATGCTTTCGCCAACGGCGGATCGCCACGGGAATGACCTGGGCCACTGCCGGATGCCAGGCCGGAATCTCGGCGAAGCCCTCCTCCACGACCCAGTCGAACTGAATGCCAGGTATCGCGCGCTGCGCGTCGGTCAACGCCGGAAGCGTATGCACGACATCACCCAACGAGGATGTCTTGATCAACAACACCCTCACTCAACGCACCTCGACCGGCTGTGGCACCAGGCGATCCAGTGCGTCAATCACCGAACGCGGCCCGAGTTCGCGCATGCAGTTGTTGTGACCGAAACGGCAGGTGCGCTCGAAGCATGGGCTGCAATCGAGGCCCAGGCGCACGACCTCGACCTGATCGGATAGCGGCGGAGTAAACGCTGGCGAGGTGGAACCATAGACCGACACCAGCGGGCGGCCGAGAGCGGCAGCCACGTGCATCAGCCCGGAATCGTTCGAGACCACCGCCTCGGCGCACGACAGCAGATCGATTGCTTCAGCCAGGCTGGTTTCGCCGGCAAGATTGCGCGCCTCTTCGCGCAAACCAGGGATCAATCGCTGGAGAATATCCTCGCCCACGGCATGGTCGTTCTTCGAGCCGAACAGCCAAACCTGCCAGCCCTCGCGGATTTTCGCTTCGGCCACCTCGGCGAAGTGCTCGGTCGGCCAGCGCTTGGATTCGCCGAATTCAGCGCCCGGACACAACGCCAGCACGGGCCGATCCATACTCAGGTCGAAACGCACCAGCGCAGCATCGCGACTTTCAGCGTCGATGCGCAGTGACGGCCGCGGATAGGGCTTGGGCAGCTCGGCACCAGGTTCGAAGGCCAGCGCCATGAAGCGCTCTATCATCAGCGGATAGCGCTGCTTATCCAGCTTGCGCATGTCATTGAGCAAGCCGAAGCGCATTTCGCCGCGCCAGCCGGTGCGTTTGGGAATCCCGGCGAAAAACGGCACCAGCGCCGATTTCAGCGAATTGGGCAGCAGGATCGCCTGCTGATACTGGCCTCGCAGGCTTTGCGCAATGTTGCGCCGGGTCGCCATGTCCAGCACGCCGTGCCCCACCGGGAAGCTCAGCGCCTGACGTACTTCTGGCATCCGTTCGAGGATCGGCCGGCTCCACTCGGGTGCGAGCACGTCGATTTGGCAATCCGGATGGCGCTGTTTCAGGCAGACGAACAGCGTCTGCGCCATCACCATGTCGCCGACCCAGCTGGGACCCACAATCAGAATATTCATAAGCTACAAGCCATAGGCTCGAAGCTGGAAGCGAGCGCCGGGGTTATTTCAATCCGGCTTTTTGGCTTCCAGCTTCAGGCTTTATTTGACCAGCGTCCGCCACTCGGCGTGCGCATCGGTCTTGCCAGACACCAGATCGAAATAGGCCTTCTGGATGCGCTCGGTGACCGGGCCGCGACGACCAATGCCGATATTGCGGCCGTCGACTTCGCGAATCGGCGTGACTTCGGCGGCAGTGCCGGTGAAGAAAGCTTCGTCGGCGATGTAGACCTCGTCACGGGTGATGCGCTTTTCCACCACCTTGATGCCCAGCTCGTCGGCCAGGGTCAATACGGTGCCGCGGGTGATGCCGTTGAGGCAGGCGGTCACTTCCGGGGTGTAGATCACACCATTCTTGATGATGAAGATGTTCTCGCCGGAGCCTTCGGCCACGTAGCCTTCCGGATCCAGCATCAGCGCCTCGTCGGCGCCGCCTGAAATGGCTTCCTGCAGGGCCAGCATCGAATTGATGTAGGCACCGTTGGATTTGGCGCGGGTCATGCTGATGTTGACGTGGTGACGGGTAAAGGAGCTGGTGCGCACCTTGATGCCCATCTCCAGCGCCTCGTCACCCATGTAGGCACCCCAATGCCAGGCAGCGACGATCACATGAACTTTCAGGCCGCTGGCGCGCAGGCCCATGCCTTCGGATCCGTAGAAGACCATCGGGCGGATGTAGGCGCTTTCCAGATTATTCTCACGCACGGCGGCGCGGGTCGCTTCGTTGATTTCTTCCTTCGAATACGGCATCCGCATGTTCATGATGTGCGCCGAATCGAACAGACGATCGGTGTGCGCCTGCAGGCGGAAGATCGCGGTGCCAGCCGGTGTGTCGTAGGCGCGCACGCCCTCGAAAACGCCCATGCCGTAATGCAGGGTATGAGTCAGTACATGGGTGGTCGCGTCGCGCCACTGCACCAGCTCACCGTCATACCAGATCACGCCATCACGATCGGCCATCGACATTGTTGCCACCTCGGAATTCGATAAATGCTGTGTTTGCAGACGAGATCAGCTGAGCCCCAGCTCACGCCAGATGCGCATTATTGCGCGACGCTCGTCATGAAATTGATCCCCACTCACGACCCCGGGCAGTTTTTGCAGTGATTGCCGGTGAGCAGCCGCGCGGTATGCCTTGTAGGCATCCTGCAGCAGTCTGACCTCATCGCCGGTCATCAACCCGGCCTGCTCCAACCCATCGAGAATGCGGATGTTATCGGTATAGCGCAGCAGTTGCGGATGCTGGTGCGACCACGCCAAAGCCGCGTATTGCACCATAAATTCGATATCCACGATACCACCGGCATCCTGCTTGAGATTGAACTCGCCCTCCGCCTCGAACGCTTTTTCGGCTAGGCCCGCCTGTGTCGCACGGGTGCCGAGGTTGTCGCGCATCTTGGCGCGCATCTCGCTGACCTCGCGGCGCAACTGCTCGAGATCGCGTGGTCGTCCGAGCACCGCCGCGCGAACCTTCTCGAAGTCCGCCGTAAGCTGAGGGCAGCCGACCAGCACGCGAGCCCGGACCAGTGCCTGATGTTCCCAGGTCCAGGCTTCCTGGCCCTGGTAGCGGTCGAAAGCGCTCAGCGAACTGACCAGCAGTCCGGAAGCCCCGGACGGCCGCAGCCGCATGTCGACTTCGTAGAGCTGACCAGAGGTAGTCTGAGTGGTCAGCAGGTGAATGATGCGCTGTCCCAGGCGGGTGAAGAACTGGGCGCCGTCGATGGGCTTGACACCATCGGTTTCAGCGTTTGGATCGCCGTCATGGATGAACACCAGATCCAGGTCGGAGCCGTGGCCGAGTTCGATGCCGCCGACTTTACCGTAGCCGACAATCACGAACGCCGGATCGCACAAAGAGCCGTCCGCGCGCCGCGGCTGGCCGTGACGGGCCACGGTGTGCCGCCAGGCCAGTGCGAGCACCTGCTCGAGAATCGCCTCGGCGAGCCAGGTCAGGTAGTCGCTGACCTTCATCAAGGGCAACGTACCGGCGATCTCCGATGCTGCCACGCGCAGCCGATGCGCCAGCTTGAAATGCCGCAGCGCCTCCATCTGCTGCTCAAGATCGTCTTCGGGAATTCTCGCCAGCCGCTCACGTAGCTCAGCCGTCAGTTCCGGGGCCTGTGGTGGACTGAACAACCGCCCGGCATTGAGCAATTCGTCGAGCAGCAATGGAAAACGAGCGATCTGTTCGGCGATCCAGGGGCTGCCGGCACAGAGCTCCAGCAATCGCTGCAGCGCACCGGGATTTTCCGTCAGCAAGACCAGATAGGCTGAGCGCCGCGCCACGGCTTCGACCAGCGGCAGCACTCGCTCGAGCACCAGATCCGGATCATCTTGCTCGACCGCCTGCGCCAGCAAGCGAGGAATGAAGGCATCGAGCCGCTCCCGCCCGAGGCGCTGCATGGTTCGTACCTGACTACCGCCGCGCAGCGCGGCAAGACGCAGACAGGCGGCCTGGCCATCATGAAACCCCGCCTCCGCCAGCTGACGGCAGGCGAACTCTTCGTCCCAATCCTGCTCCCACAAGGGCAGCCATTCGCCACCGACGAGCGCCTCGCCCTCAGCATTTTCATCTTCGTCGGGATCAGCGATCACCTGATGGAAATGCCAGTCGATCCGACCGCGCCAATGCAACAGGCGTTCATGGAAGGCTTCCCAGGTTTCGAATCCCAGCATGAACGCGACGCGCTCACGGTCGATCTCGCTGTCCGGCAACATTTGCGTCTGGCGGTCATCGATGGCCTGCAGCGCATGCTCGGTGTAGCGCAGGAATTCATAGCCCTCGCGCAGCTCGTCGACGGCGGCCGACGGCAGGTAGCCCTGCCCGGCCAACGTTGCCAGCACCTTGAGCAACGGCCGCTGCTGCAAGCTCAGGTCGCGCCCGCCGTGAATCAGTTGATACGCCTGCGCGATGAATTCCACCTCGCGGATACCGCCGGAACCCAACTTGATGTTCGCAGCCATGCCTTTGCGTCGGACTTCCTGCTGGATCAGCTGCTTCATGCTGCGTAGCGCGTCAATGGCGGAGAAGTCGAGGTAACGCCGATAGACGAACGGCCGCAGCATATCGAGCAGCTCTTTGCCGGCCCCTTGATCACCGGCGACTACCCGCGCCTTGATCATCGCGTAACGCTCCCAGTCGCGGCCCTGGTCCTGATAGTACTGCTCCAGCGCGTTGAAGCTCAGCACCAGCGAGCCCGAGGAGCCGTAAGGCCGTAAACGCATGTCCACGCGAAAGACGAAGCCGTCCAGAGTCGGCGCATCCAGCGCCTTGATCAGTCGCTGGCCGAGACGGATGAAGAACTCCTGATTATCCAGTGACCGTTTGGCACCGACTGTTTCGCCCCCTTCGGGATAGCCAAAGATCAGATCAATATCGGAGGACAGATTGAGCTCGCGCGCACCCAGCTTGCCCATGCCGAGGATGACCATCTGCTGCGCGTCACCGCTGCGCCGTCCGGTCGGCACCCCGAACTGCTCGCAGTGGCGCGTATAAAGCCATTGGTAGGCGAGATCGATACAGGCGTCGGCCATGTCGGACAAATCGCCGCACGTCTCGGCCAGATCCGCTTGACGCGTAAGATCGCGCCAGATGATCCGCACCTGCTGCAGATTGCGAAACCGCCGCAGTTCGTGCCCCAGACTGTCTTCGTCGGCGCACTCGCGGAGTATCTCGGCAAGTGTCGTGCGCATTTCCTCGCCTTGCAGTGATCGCTCCAACAGCCCGGCCTCGGCCAGCTGCAGCAGCATGCCGGGATCTCGGCTAACCTGTTCGCTGACGAAGTCACTGGCCGCACAGACCCGGCCAAATGCCTCGCGACGCGCTGACGGCCAAGCGGCGAATTGCTGCTTCGCCTGCGCCGATGAGTCGTGAACCGCACTGAGGAACGTCTCCTCGGCACGGGTGACCAAAGATTGGAGCGACGTTGGCAATGCAACCAGTACTGGCAGGCTCATAAAAAGTTCCTTAATGCCTTGATTGGCTGCTGGAGAAGCGGAGGCGCCCGTACTAGAGCAGTTTCCGCCGGCGCCAGCGAGTCAGGCCGAACCGCTGAGATGTAGTTTTACTACGAAAGAATGTTGCAGGGGGCTGAATCAACCGTTGTTTTGTAGTAAAACTACAGAGCCCGGCCCTACCCCCGGCCAAACATCCAAGAACATATACGCACCGGCCCACAAAGCCGGCCGCGAAGCAGGCAACCGATTCTGGAAGCCTTTCCGCCCTGGAGCAAGCCATGCAAGATCTCGATCCCGTCGAAACCCAGGAATGGCTGGACGCCCTCGAGTCAGTACTCGACCGCGAAGGTGAAGACCGCGCCCACTATCTGATGACCCGGATGGGGGAACTGGCCACCCGCAGCGGCACGCCACTTCCTTATGGCATCACCACGCCGTACCGCAACACTATCCCCGTCACCCGCGAAGCCAAGATGCCCGGCGACCTGTTCATGGAGCGCCGCATTCGCTCCTTGGTCCGCTGGAACGCACTGGCAATGGTGATGCGTGCGAACCTGAAGGACCCGGACTTGGGTGGACACATTTCCACCTTCGCCTCCAGCGCGACGCTGTACGACATCGGCTTCAACTACTTCTTCCAGGCTCCTACCGAGGAGCACGGCGGCGATCTGATCTACTACCAGGGCCACGCTTCCCCCGGTATCTATGCCCGCGCTTATCTCGAAGGCCGCCTGAGCGAAGACCAGATGCTCAACTTCCGTCAGGAAGTCGATGGCAAAGGCCTGTCGAGCTACCCGCACCCGCATCTGATGCCCGACTTCTGGCAGTTCCCGACCGTTTCCATGGGTCTGGGGCCGATCACTGCGATCTACCAGGCACGCTTCATGAAGTACCTGGAAAACCGCGGCTTCATTCCCAAAGGCAAGCAGCGCGTCTGGTGCTTCATCGGTGACGGAGAGTGCGACGAGCCGGAAACGCTTGGCGCCATCTCCCTGGCCGGCCGCGAAAACCTCGACAACCTGGTATTCGTCATCAACTGCAACCTGCAGCGCCTGGACGGCCCGGTTCGCGGCAACAGCAAGATCATCCAGGAACTGGAAGGCGTGTTCAAAGGCGCCAACTGGAACGTCAACAAGGTCGTCTGGGGCCGCTTGTGGGATCCGCTGTTCGCCGCCGACGAAGATGGTCGCATGCAGCGCCGCATGGACCAGGCAATCGATGGCGAATATCAGAACTACAAGGCCAAAGACGGCGCTTACGTGCGCAAGCATTTCTTCGGCGCCGACCCGGAACTGCTCAAGCGCGTCGAGAGCATGTCCGACGAGGAAGTCTGGAAGCTCAACCGTGGCGGTCACGACCCCTATAAGGTCTATGCGGCCTACCATCAGGCGGTCAACCACAAGGGCCAGCCGACAGTCATCTTGGCCAAGACCATCAAGGGCTACGGCACCGGTGCCGGTGAGGCGAAGAACATCGCCCACAACACCAAGAAAGTCGATATCGACAGTCTGAAGAAATTCCGCGATCGCTTTGATATCCCGGTCAACGATTCGCAGCTCGAAGAACTGCCGTTCTACCGTCCAGCCGAAGACAGCGCGGAAATGAAGTACCTGCGCAAGTGCCGCGAAAAGCTCGGTGGCTCGCTACCGCAGCGCCGGCCGAAGAGCTTCAGCATCCCGACACCGCCGCTGGAAACCCTCAAAGCCGTCCTCGACGGTTCCGGCGAGCGTGAAATTTCCACCACCATGGCTTTCGGCCGGATCCTGTCGCAACTGGTCAAGGACAAGGACCTCGGCAAACGCATCGTGCCGATCCTCGCGGACGAGGCGCGCACCTTCGGCATGGAGGGGATGTTCCGTCAGCTGGGCATTTACTCGCCGGTAGGGCAGCTGTACGAGCCAGTCGACCGCGATCAGGTGATGTACTACCGCGAAGAGAAGGACGGGCAGATCCTGCAGGAAGGTCTCAACGAGGCCGGCGCGTTCTCATCCTTCATGGCCGCCGGTACCGCCTACAGCAACTACAACCAGCCGATGCTGCCGGTCTACATCTTCTATTCGATGTTCGGCTTCCAGCGTATCGGCGACCTGGCCTGGGCGGCGGGCGATGCACAGACTCGCGGCTTCCTGCTGGGCGGCACGTCCGGGCGCACCACGCTCAACGGCGAAGGCCTGCAGCACGAGGACGGCCACAGCCACATCCTCGCCAGCACCATCCCCAACTGCCGCAGCTACGACCCCACCTACGGCTACGAGCTGGCGGTGATCATGCATCACGGCATGCACGAGATGATGGAGCTGCAGAAGAGCGTCTATTACTACATCACCGTGATGAACGAGAACTACCAGCAGCCGGCCATGCCGCAGGGTGTCGAGGATGGCATCATCAAGGGCATGTACCTGCTCGAAGAAGCCAAGGGCGACTTCAAGCACCGTGTGCAGCTGTTGGGCTCGGGCACCATCCTGCGTGAAGTACGCGCTGCTGTGGACATCCTCGCTAAGATGGGCGTCGGCGCCGATGTCTGGAGCGTCACCAGCTTCAACGAACTGCGCCGCGACGGCCTGGCCGTGGATCGCTGGAACCGTCTGCACCCAACCGAAGAGCCGCGCAAGACCTACGTCCAGCAGTGCTTGGAAGGCCGCGAAGGCCCGGTTGTGGCCTCGACCGACTACATGAAGCTGTTCGCCGACCAGATCCGTCAGTGGGTACCTTCTCGCGAGTACCAGGTGCTGGGCACCGACGGCTTCGGCCGCAGCGACTCGCGCGCCAAGTTGCGTGACTTCTTCGAAGTCGACCGTCGCTGGGTCGCCGTCGCCGCACTGCAGGCACTCGCCGATCGCGGGGCCATCGAACGCAAGGTCGTGGCCGAAGCCATCACCGAGTTCGGTATTGACCCCGAGAAGCGCAATCCGCTGGATTGCTGATGCTGCGTGCGCACAGGAGAACCTATTGTGAGTGAAACCATACGCGTACCCGACATCGGCAGCGGTGAGGGTGAAGTTATCGAGTTGTTCGTCAAGGTCGGCGACCGTATCGAAGCCGACCAGAGCATCCTGACGCTCGAATCCGACAAGGCCAGCATGGAGATCCCCGCGCCCAAGGCCGGCGTGGTGAAGAGTCTGAAGGTCAAGCTGGGCGACCGCCTGAAGGAAGGCGACGAGTTGCTGGAGCTGGAAAGCGAAGAGGGTCAGAGCAGCGAGGCACCGGCGCAAGCCGCTGCCGAGCCGGCTGGCGCAGCAGCCGGCGGCCCGGCCGATGAAGCCGAAGCGGCTACCCCTCCCGGCGATGACAATCCATCAGCTTCCGCCAACGAGGGTGAATCGCAGGAGATCAAGGTCCCGGATATCGGTTCCTCGGGCAAAGCCAGTGTGATCGAGATTTCGGTCAACGTCGGCGACACCATCGACGCCGAGCAGCCGCTGATCACTCTCGAATCAGACAAAGCCAGCATGGAGATTCCGTCTCCCGCGGCCGGCGTGGTCGAGAGCATTTCCGTAAAGATCGGCGATGAGGTCGGCACCGGTGATCTGATCCTGATCCTCAAGAGTGCAGCTGCAAGCAAGCCGGCGACAGCGAGCAGCGCACCGGCAGCTCAGGCGCAAAGCCAGCAGCAGAAGCCAGCCGAACAAGCAGCCGAAGAACCTGCGGGCGAGTCCGTGGAAGAGGTTCGCATTCCGGACATCGGCTCCAGCGGCAGCGCCAATGTCATTGAAGTCATGGTCAAGGCCGGCGACAGCGTCGAGGCGGACCAGTCGCTGATCACACTCGAATCCGACAAGGCCAGCATGGAAATTCCGGCGCCCAAGGCGGGCGTGGTGGAGTCTGTGTCGATCAAGGTCGGTGACGAAGCCAAGACAGGCGACCTGATCCTGACACTCAAGGTGGCAGGCGCAGCCCCTGCGAAGAAATCCGAAGCCAAGCCGCAGGAGGCTGCACCACAGCAGCAGGCGGTCGCGCCGAACAAGCAGGGCGTACCGGAAGCCAAGGCTGCCGCGACGCCAGCGCCGACGGTAAGCGGCCCAAGCAAAGCCGGCGCCAAGGTTCACGCCGGCCCCGCGGTTCGCATGACCGCACGTGAATTCGGTGTCGAGCTGGCCGATGTCCAGGGCACCGGTCCGAAGGGGCGGATTCTCAAGGAAGACGTTCAGGCCTACGTCAAGACCATGATGAACAAGGCCAAGCAGGCCCCAGCAGCAGGCGCCGCGGGTGGTTCGGGTATCCCGCCGATTCCTGAGGTCGACTTCAGCAAGTTTGGCGAAATCGAAGAAGTACCGATGACCCGCCTGATGCAGGTGGGTGCCGCCAACCTGCATCGCAGCTGGCTGAACGTACCGCACGTGACCCAATTCGAGTCCTCGGACATCACCGAGCTGGAAGCCTTCCGCGTTGCGCAGAAATCGGTCGCGGAGAAGGCCGGCGTCAAGCTGACGGTGCTGCCGCTTCTGCTCAAGGGCTGTGCTCACCTGCTCAAGGAACTTCCAGAATTCAATGCCTCGCTCGCACCTAGCGGCAAGGCAGTGATTCGCAAGAAGTATGTGCACATCGGCTTTGCGGTGGATACACCGGACGGCCTGCTGGTACCGGTCATCAAGAACGTCGACCAGAAGAGTCTGCTGCAGCTGGCAGGCGAGGCGGCGGAGCTGGCCGAGAAGGCCCGCACCAAGAAGCTGTCCCCGGATGCCATGCAGGGCGCCTGTTTCACCATCTCCAGCCTCGGCCACATTGGCGGTACCGGCTTCACGCCGATCGTCAATGCACCGGAAGTGGCGATTCTGGGCGTTTCAAAGGCAACCATGCAGCCAGTGTGGGACGGTAAGGCCTTCCAGCCCCGCCTGATGCTGCCGTTATCGCTGTCCTATGACCACCGCGTCATCAACGGCGCCGCAGCGGCGCGCTTCACCAAGCGCCTGTCCGAGCTGTTGGCGGATATCCGCACGATGCTGCTGTGATCGCCTGGTACTGAACAGCCCTGCCCGACGGGGCTGTTCATATCAACGCCTCAAGCCTCAAGCCTCAAGCCTCAAAACTTGAGGCTTCTTGCTTCTGGAGAGCGGCCTAGCCTTTCTGCAAATTGCGAAACAGAAAGGACAGTGCCTTGGCTAGCTCCTCGGCTCCTTTGGAATCGCGCAGTATGGTCAGCCAGGGCTCGCCACCGTTTGGGCTGGTAAACGAACAAACGATGCCTTGTGGTGGACATTGATACTGCAAATAGGGATCCATTCCGAAAACCGAAAGGCTGCGATTACGCACGGCGACATTGCCAGACGCATCGCGCCGCTCTTCGCGGATACGCAGTTCGCCGGGAGCCCCCAGGCTCAAACGGTAACTCAGGTCCTGCGGATGGGCTTGTCCGACTTGGTACGCCGCTTTTAACGTGTGGGTCTCCAGCAAGGCATTACTGTGCGCCAGCAGGGCTTTCCGCTCATCCGAAGTAAGATAGAGCGCCTTCAGCTCCGCCAGATATTTTGTCGCCTCCTCGGAGCCGAAAGTGCCCGTTTCAGCGGCTTGCAGCGGTACGCTGGCACCCAGAAAAAACGAGATCAACAGTAACTTCGAAAGCAGGCTTGTCAGTCCCTGTCGCATGATGCACCCTTGCTGTAGCTTAATATTATTTAGCCATCGTTTCGCCCAGGAAGCGCCGTGATCTGCGGCTTGCAAGGCGACTCCCGCAGCATACTGGAAGCAAACCGCTCGATGAAAATACATACCGATGCCGCCAGCCGTTTGGCGACCGAGGTTGTGACGCAGTTGCCAGTGCCTTCCAGGCTCGGGATGCTGCGTTTCGAGCGTTTGAACGAATCCAGCTGGGCATTGCTTTACCTGGATCCCGCTTGCGAGCGCCACTTTGGTCTGCCGGCCCACGAGCTGTGCTCATTGATAGATTCGCCCTACGCCAGCCTGATGGAGCCGGCAGTGCGGCTAAGAACGCACGATATCGTCCAGGCTCAACTGGCCACCCAGGGTCATTATTCCATCCGCTATTGCCTGCATTCGGCTAACGGCGTGCTGGATCTCCTGGAGATCGGCGAACTCTGCCAGCAGTATGGCCGCGAGCTGCTCCGGGGCTATCTGGTCGTAGAGCCACGCGCGGCTGACGTGCTGCCTGCTCTGGAATTACCCGCGACGACACTCAATCGGTCAGCAGACGTTTATTCGCAAACCGCTGACGTACATCTCGAGCACCTGATTCGTTCACGGGCCCAGCAGAGCCTGATCGTGCGTCTGGCCCGGCATCGCTATAGCTCAGCCGATCCACAGCTGGAAGCCGCGCGATTGGTCACCCAGGCCGCTTGCGAAGCCTATGGCATCGCGCGAGCGGCGATCTGGCACCTGAACGGCAATCAGCTCGAAGCCATTGCCGCATACCGGCGTGACAACGACAGCCAGGAATACCCGTCGGCGTTGGATATGTCCGCCTGCCCTCGTTACATGGAAGCGCTGCATGGCGGCCGCGCCATCGACGTACCCAACGTCCTGGAAGATCCCCGCACCCAGGAACTGATCGAAGACTTCTTCAAGCCGCGGGGCATCACCTCCATTCTGGACGCAACCATACGGGTGGGAGGGGAAGTCATCGGTGTGCTCTGCCTGGAGCATTCCGGTAGCGCACGCGTCTGGCATGCCGATGAAGTGGCGTTCGCGGGGGAATTGGCGGATCAGTACGCGCAGGTGCTGGCCAACCAGCAGCGACTCAGCGCCACACATACCCTGCACCTGTTCCAGCGAGCAGTGGAGCAAAGCGCAAGCGCCTTTATTCTGGTCGATAAGAACGGCGTCGTCGATTACGTCAACCCGAGCTTTACCGCCATCACGCAATTTTCCGCCGACGAGGTCCGCGGACGCCGTCTCACGGAGCTGACCTCGCTGGAAAACCTCAGCGAGCTGCTTTTCGACACTTCATCCAGTTTGGCGAAAAACAATAGCTGGCAAGGTGAGTTTCGCAGCCGGCGCAAGAATCTCGAACCGTACTGGGGGCAGCTGTCGATCTCCAAGGTGTACGGTGAGAATGGCGAACTGACACATTACATCGGCATTTATGAAGACATCACTCAAAGCAAGCTGGCGCAACAACATATCGAGCGCCTGGCCTACACCGACAATCTGACCAGCCTCGGCAACCGCCCATTCTTCATCCGCAGCATCGAAGAGCGCTTCGCCAACGACAAGCAGCCCCAGCTGTGTCTGCTACTGGTAGACATCGACAACTTCAAGCGGATCAACGACAGCCTGGGCCACCAGACCGGCGACAAGCTGCTGACCAGCCTCGCCCGGCGTCTGCGCAACAGCCTGAACCGGGACAGCGTCCTGGCACGCTTCGCCAGCAACGAGTTCGCCCTTCTACTCGACGACATGGATCTGGAAGAAGGCCAGCATCTGGCGAATCAGGTGCTGCGCATCCTCGACAAGCCATTGTTCGTCGACAAGCAGCTGATCAGTGTCAGCGGTTCCCTGGGTCTTGCCTGCTCACCACTGCATGGTCGCGACCCGGAAACACTGATGAAACATGCAGGCCAGGCCCTGCACAAGGCCAAGGCCAACGGAAAGAATCAGGTGCAGGTGTTCACCGAAGCCCTGCACGCCGAAGCCAACTACAAGCTGTTCGTGGAAAACAACCTGCGCCGCGCACTGGTGCAGAACGAACTCGAAGTCTTCTACCAACCCAAGCTCTGCTTGCGTAGCGGTCGATTGCAGGGGCTGGAGGCATTGCTGCGCTGGAATCACCCGGAAAAAGGCATGATCCGGCCCGATCAGTTCATCAGTGTGGCCGAGGAAACCGGTTTGATCATTCCCATCGGCAAATGGGTTGCCCGTGAAGCGTGCCGGATGGGCCTACAGCTTGCTGCGCTGGGTATCGGCTCGCCACAGATCGCGATCAACCTTTCACCGAAGCAGTTTTCCGACCCCGAGCTGGTCGGTTCGATCGCTACCATTCTGTCCGAAGAGAGGTTGCACCCAGGCAGCCTGGAACTGGAGCTGACCGAGAGCCTGCTGCTCGAAGCCACCGAGGAGACGCGTCAGCAACTGATCGGCCTGAAGGCGCTCGGGGTGACATTGGCGATGGACGACTTCGGGACCGGCTATTCGTCATTGAGTTACCTGAAGAAATTCCCCATCGACGTGATCAAGATAGATCGAAGCTTCATCAAGGACATTCCGGACAGCCAGGACGACATCGAAATCACCTCCGCCGTGATAGCCATGGCCCGCAACCTTCACCTGAAAGTGGTCGCGGAAGGCATCGAAACGCCTGAGCAGCTGGCATTTCTACGCCATCAGCGCTGCGATATCGGCCAAGGCTATCTGTTCGACAAGCCCATCCCCGGCAACCAACTACTCGTTTCACTGCGCCGTTATCCGCACTGGCTCTAAACCTTTCGTCCGCGTAGCGCCTTAGTCAGCACGCGTTGGTTTTGCGCGCTTGGTAGCCTAGGCTACCAGCAGCCCTTCTATTCAGGCTTGAGGACCACCATGACCCTGCGTTCGCAAATTCTCGTTCACAAACAGGCGCTACCCGACGCGGAACAAGCCCTCCCCGGTCGCGCCACGGCAGTCCCTGTTCCCGAGGCCCATTTCGTCAATGGCAACCCACTACAACCGCCCTTTCCCGCTCACCTACAGCAAGCGATATTCGCCATGGGCTGTTTCTGGGGTGCCGAACGGCGGTTCTGGGAGCAGCCCGGCGTCTGGAGTACGGCTGTTGGCTACGCCGGTGGTCACACGCCAAATCCGACTTACGAGGAAGTCTGCTCCGGTCTCACCGGACACACCGAAGCCGTATTGGTTGTATTCGATCCGCAGCAGATCACTTACCGGGAGCTACTCAGGCTATTCTGGGAGGCGCACAACCCGACTCAAGGTATGCGCCAGGGCAATGACATCGGCACCCAGTATCGCTCGGCCATCTACTGCCTCGACAGCGCCCAGCAGCAAGAGGCTCGCGCCAGCGAAAGGCGCTTTCAGGAAGAGCTGAGCAAGCACGGGCTGGGCAGTATCACCACGGAAATTGCCGATGCTCCAGCGTTCTACTATGCCGAGGCCTACCATCAGCAGTATCTGGCGAAGAATCCCGGTGGTTACTGTGGACTCGGTGGCACAGGAGTATGTATGCCAGCCTGAGCATTAAGCTCCGCATGCAAGGCCAGTGTGACGCTGGCCAGTCGGCGTCTCGGCTGGTAAAAAAAGAAAACCCCGCCGAAGCGGGGCCTTTGCAGACTGAATCCTGACATCCGTGACTTGCGCCTTCCTGGCGTCGTTCCGTTACGCTTCCGTATTTTCTTATGCGCTTCCCTACGCCGCGTCCATAGCGCAAAAGACTACCGCTCGGTCGCCAGGACCAGTAGTAGCAATTTTGCACCACGATTTGTAAGCAATCACTTACAAGGAAGCCGATCCCTGGCTCGGCATGTAAGTGATTGCCTACAAACGATGCAGGTCTATGACTGGCGTAGTGGCGCATCGTTCCCAAACATGGCTAATTAATTTCATTATGCCTTCACGGGTTAAGCTGTTTAGAACTGTGCTGCATCGAGTAGATACAGCGAAGCGCTACCGGCCCGCGCCGATGCGCTCAGCGAATGGATACGCGGCAGCAGGCGCGCGAAAAAGAAGCGCGCCGTGCCCAGCTTGCTCGCGTAAAAATCGTCCTGACTTTCCTTGCCCCGCGCAGCGCTCGCCATCCGTGCCCACATATAGGCGTAGGCGGTGTAGCCGAACACATGGAGATACTCCACCGAGGCGGCACCTATCTCGTTGGGGTTGTTCTTCGCGCTGTCGAGAATGAAGGCTGTGAGCTCGTCGAGATTAGCCACGGCGGCCTTGAGCGGCGCGATGAACTCCTCTAGCTCCGAATCGGCTGTCGCACAGTAGCGGCGGATCTCGTCGGTGAAAGCCTTGTAGAGCTCGCCGCCGCTGCCCACTACCTTGCGCCCCAGGAGATCCAGGGCCTGAATCCCGTTGGTGCCTTCGTAGATCTGCGTGATCCGGCAGTCACGCACCAGTTGCTCTTGACCCCACTCCCGGATGAAGCCGTGGCCGCCGAAAATCTGCTGACCGTGAATGGTGGTTTCCAGGCCCATATCAGTCAGAAAGGCCTTGGCCACCGGTGTCAGCAATGCCACCTGCGCTTCGGCACGCTGACGGGCCTCGGCGTCGTCACTGAACTTGGCGATATCCAATTGCAGCGCGACGTAGCTGGAGAATGCACGACCGCCCTCGTTCAAGGCCTTCATGGTCAACAACATGCGGCGCACGTCTGGATGCACGATGATCGGATCGGCGGCCTTGTCCTGCGCCACCGTGCCGGTCGGCGCGCGACTCTGAATGCGCTCACGCGCATATTCAATGGCGCTCTGGTACGAACGCTCACCGGTCGACAACCCTTGGATGCCGACACCCAGACGCTCGTAGTTCATCATGGTGAACATCGCCGCGAGGCCCTTGTTCGGCTCGCCAACCATCCAACCGGTGGCGCCGTCGAAGTTCATCACGCAAGTGGCCGAGGCCTGGATGCCCATCTTGTGCTCGATCGAACCACAGCTCAGGCTGTTGCGCTCGCCCAGGCTGCCGTCTTCGTTGACCATGACCTTGGGCACCAGGAACAGGGAAATGCCGCGTGAGCCGGCCGGCGCATCGGGCAACTTGGCCAGCACCAGGTGGATGATGTTGTCGGTCAGGTCGTGCTCGCCGCCAGTGATGAAGATCTTGGTGCCACTGACTTTGTAGGAGCCATCGGCTTGTGGCTCGGCCTTGGTGCGGATGATGCCGAGATCGGTGCCGGCATGCGGCTCGGTCAGGCACATGGAGCCGGCCCAGATGCCGGCGTACATGTTCGGCAGATACTTCTGCTTGAGCTCCTCGCTGGCGTGGGCGTAGATCGACAAACATGCACCGGAGGTCAGCATCGGATAGAGGCCGAAGGCCAGGCTGGCGGAGTTCATCATCTCCTCGACCTGCGCCGAGATCGTCTTGGGCATGCCCATGCCGCCATAGGCCGGATCGCCGCCGACGCCAACCCAGCCGCCTTCGGCATACAAACGATAGGCTTCTGCGTAACCGGCCGGCGTGCTGACCGCCCCGTCAACCCAGTGGCAGCCTTCTTCATCGCCGCTACGATTGAGCGGAGCGATGGTGTTGGCGGTAATCTTGCCTGCTTCCTCGAGAATCGCCTCGGCGGTTTCCGCATCCACGACCTCCGCCAGCGCTGGCAACGTCTGCCAGAGCTTCGGGGCATCGAAGACTTCATTCAGGACGAATCGCATATCGCGCAGCGGTGCTTTGTAGTCAGCCATGGAAAAGGACCTCGCAGAAACGTGTCGCCTGGCCGGTTGGCCGGAGCAGTTCTGCGAGTCTAACTGAAGACTTGTAGACGCCCGAAGGGTCTTAAAGTGACTAACGGGTTCTCGTCACGACAGTGCTTCCACCCTGTTTTTCAGCCGTCGCTGCATACCGATTGAGGCCTAAGATTCCCGGCCACGTCCAATAAAAACGCCCGCACAGGGCGGGCGCTAGGCAAACCGTTGGATTAGAAAATGAACTGGTCGGCAGGCAGTTTCATCAGGCTTGCACCACCGGCTTCGATAGCCGATTTGTGCGCCGCGGTACGCGGCAGCAAGCGCGCAAAATAGAATTCAGCGGTGATCAGCTTCGCTTGGTAGAACGCGGCATCGCCATCTCCCGCCTCCAGTTTGCTCTGGGCAACCACGGCCATGCGCAGCCAGAAGTAGCCGAGAATCAGGTAGCCGCAGTACATCAGATAATCGACCGACGCTGCGCCGACTTCGTCAGCGTTCTTCATGGCGGCCATGCCTATTCGCTGGGTCATCTCGCCCAGATCGCGGTTTATGACGGCCAGCTGCGACACATAGCTCTGCAACTGAGGATGCTCGGCGTTGGTCTCGCAGAACCGATGCACTCGTTTGGTGAAGCCAAGCATCAGCTTACCCTGGCTGCCGAGGACTTTGCGGCCAAGCAGGTCGAGTGCCTGAATGCCATTGGTGCCTTCGTAGATCGGCGCGATGCGGCAATCGCGCATCAGCTGCTCCATGCCCCATTCACGGATATAACCATGGCCGCCGAACACTTGCATGCCCAGGTTGGTCACCTCCAGGCCGGTGTCGGTCATGAACGCTTTGCAGATCGGCGTGAGAAAAGCCAGCAGGGCCTCGGCCTCCTGGCGCTGACCTTCATCGGGGCTGTGGATCTGGTCGAGCAACTGTGCAGTGAAATAGGCCAACGCGCGGTTGCCTTCGTTGAAGGCTTTCATGGTGAGCAGCATGCGCCGCACGTCCGGGTGGACGATGATCGGATCGGCTGGCTTGTCTGGATATTTTGTCCCGCTCAGTGCGCGCATCTGCAAGCGCTCGTTGGCGTATTGGACGGCGCCCTGATAGCTCGCCTCGCCATTGCAGAGCCCCTGCATGCCCGTGCCAAGACGTGCATGATTCATCATGGTGAACATGCAGTTCAGGCCCTTGTTCGGCTCGCCGATAAGAAAGCCCGTGGCGCCGTCGAAGTTGATCACACAGGTAGCGGACGCCTTGATTCCCATCTTGTGCTCGATGGAACCACAGGCGACACCATTGCGCTCGCCCGCTTCGCCGGAAGCGTCAGGCAAGAACTTCGGCACGATGAACAACGAGATCCCCTTGGTACCGGCGGGCGCATCGGGCAGCTTGGCCAACACCAGATGCACGATGTTTTCGCTCATGTCGTGCTCACCGGCGGAGATGAATATCTTGGTACCGCTGATGGCGTAGCTACCGTCAGCCTTAGGCACAGCGCGAGTCTTGATCAAGCCCAAATCGGTGCCGCAGTGGGACTCGGTCAGGCACATGGTGCCGGTCCAGCGGCCCTCGGTCATGTGGGTCAGATAGGCGTGTTTCTGGTCGTCGGTGCCGTGAGCAGCGATCGCGGCCATCGCGCCGTGCGTCAGCCCTGGATACATGCCAAAGGAGGTATTGGCCGAGCCGACCATCTCTCCGATGACCAGTCCCAGCGAATGCGGCAGACCCTGTCCGCCATAGGTCGGGTCCGAGGCCAGCCCCATCCACCCGCCCTGTGCGTACTGGGCAAAGGCCTCTTTGAAGCCCTTGGGAGTCGTCACCACGCCGTTGTCGAAATGGCAGCCCTCTTCATCACCGCTGCGATTGAGCGGCGAGAGAACCTGCTCGCAGAACTTGGCACCCTCCTCAAGGATGGCGCTAACCATGTCCGGAGTGGCGTCCTCTGCGCCGTTGGCAGCATAGCTGCCGTGGAAGTCGAACACTTCATCGATCAGGAAGCGCATGTCGCGCAGGGGAGCCTTGTAAGCGGGCATATCGTTCTCCAGAAGACAGCGCGGTGCATTGTTATAGGCAGCACGCTACCGGCAGACCAGGCCGCTCAACAATCACATTGCAGACGATGAATGCGCCGTCATAACTGCTTAGGCGTCGGTGACCGCTTGTTTGGAGGTGCGTACCGCACCGCGGCGGTTCTCGCCATGTGCCCGCACACAGTTGCGGCCCGCGCCCTTGGCGCTATAAAGCGCCTGGTCCGCCGCCTTGATGACCTCTTCCGGTGTACGCTGCGTCACCGACCGCTCGGCGACGCCGATGCTGATGGTTACCGAAACTGCGCCAGCGGTACCAGCGCCGCGACGTTGCCGCCCCTGCTCGGCGGCTTTCGGCCGGCGGGTCTTGTCGCGCAATTGCAGTGGATAACCCTCGACCGCCTGCCGGACCGCCTCCAGGTGAGGCAGACAATGTTGCAGATCGCGCCCTGGGAAAACCAAAGCGAACTCTTCGCCGCCGTAACGATAGGCACGCCCGCCGCCACCCACCTTGCGCAACCGGCTCGCCACCAGCCGTAGCACCTGGTCGCCGACGTCGTGACCGTGGGTATCGTTGAATGCCTTGAAACGATCCACGTCGGCCATGGCGATGACGTATTGCCGTCCCAACCGTTGTAGACGCTCGTTGAGTGCACGGCGCCCAGGCAGTCCCGTGAGTTCGTCGCGAAAGGCCATCTGGTAGGCCTCCTGCGCGATCGCCACCACCAGTATCAGCATCATCAGGCTGCTCATGACGTTGAGCGCGCCGGGCCGACTGAACACTTGCGGTAGCATCAACAACAAGCCAATCAGGGCCACGAACTGAGCCGCATGGACCGGCCTGGGTCGGCGCACGTACTGGATCAGCAAGCCGGTCAGCACCAGCAGGAACGCCGGATAGGCTAGCTGGATCAGCTGCAGCCAGTCCGCCGCCAACGATGGCCACCGGACGTCTATCAGCCAGTCGAGCAATGCTTGCGGAAAACGCCGCGCCAGGGCCAACGCAACCGCCACCACAGCAAACAGTACAGCAATCCGCGCCAGGCCATCCTGCAGCAGATGAGCCCGCTCCTGCCACAACCCGTACAGCCCATAGAGCACCGGCAACAGCAGGCTGCAAAGATGGAACGTCAATGCGGCTTCAGGTAACAGCGCGCCATTGAGGCGATAATGGTCCGCCTGGGAATCCAGCAGGAAATAGACGATGTAAACCGTCAGCAGCAGGCAAGTCTCGCGCAGCCGCCCATAGGCGATGCAAAACGCCCCGCCAAGTAGCAGCAAGACGGTAGGCAGTACGTTGAAAAGCGAGATGAAGAACTCGTTCAGGTTCGGCTGTCGTGCGGCCACCAAGGCACCGAACAACAACGCCAGCGGCGCATAGAAATGGCTGAAAAAGCGTGCGGCGTTCAGACGAGACACGACAGCTCCGGCAAATAGCCGTGAAGAAGACAAGCATTGTGCCAGCACTCGACCAGCCAATCACCCGGCAGGAACAGCATCGGTACGAATTGGATTTATCGAAGCCAAAAAAAACCGCTGCCGAAGCAGCGGTTTTGATTTCACCTGAACCTTAGTACGCCAGTTCGAAGTGAGCTTCGTCCATGTCCATCAGGTTGTCGGCACCGGACAGCATGGTTTCCACGTGAGTGCGGGTGCGCGGCAGGATGCGCTGGAAGTAGAAGCGTGCAGTCTGCACCTTTGCGGTGTAGAAACCGTCGGTGTCTTCACCGGCAGCGATCTTCTCCGAGGCCAGACGCGCCATGTCGGCCCAGAAGTAGGCCAGGCAGGCGTAACCGCAGTACATCAGGTAGTCCACCGAAGCGGCACCGACTTCCTCGCGGTTCTTCATCGCGGCCATGCCGACCTTCATGGTCAGGTCGCCCCACTCCTTGTTCAGCTTGGCGAGCGGCTCGACGAATTGCTTGACCGCCTCATTGCCCTCGTTGGCCTGGCAGAACTTGTGAACCACCTTGGTGAAGCCCTTCAGCGCTTCGCCCTGGGTCATCAGCACTTTGCGGCCGAGCAGGTCGAGTGCCTGGATGCCGGTGGTGCCTTCGTACAGGCAAGAGATGCGGCTGTCGCGAACGTTTTGTTCCATGCCCCACTCAGCGATGAAGCCATGGCCGCCGTAGATCTGCACGCCGTGGTTGGCAGCTTCAAAGCCGACTTCGGTCATGAACGCCTTGGCGATTGGAGTGAGGAAGGCGAGCATGGCGTCAGCGGCCTTGCGCTGCGCTTCGTCGGTGCTGCGCTGGACGATATCGACCTGCTTGGCGGCGAAGTAGAGCATTGCACGGTTGCCTTCGGCGAAGGTCTTCATGGTCAGCAGCATGCGGCGTACGTCCGGGTGCACGATGATCGGATCAGCGGCTTTTTCCGGCGCTTTCGGGCCAGTCAGCGAACGCATCTGCAGACGCTCACGAGCATATTTGATGCCACCCTGGAAGCCGATTTCGGCATGCGCCAGGCCCTGCAGGGCTGTACCCAGGCGCGCCGTGTTCATGAACGTGAACATGCAGTTCAGGCCCTTGTTCGGCGGGCCGATCAGGAAGCCGGTGGCGCCGTCGAAGTTCATTACACAGGTGGCGTTGCCGTGGATACCCATCTTGTGCTCCAGCGAGCCACAGGACACACCGTTACGCTCACCCACGCCACCTTCTGCGTTCGGCAGGAACTTAGGCACGATGAACAGCGAAATGCCCTTGGTGCCTTGCGGGGCATCGGGCAAGCGGGCCAGAACGATATGGACGATGTTATCGGCCATGTCGTGTTCGCCAGCGGAAATGAAGATCTTGGTGCCGGACACCTTGTAGCTGCCATCGGCCTGAGGCTCAGCCTTGGTGCGCAGCATGCCGAGGTCGGTGCCGCAATGCGGCTCGGTCAGGCACATGGTGCCGGTCCACTCACCGGACACCAGCTTAGTCAGGTAGGTCTGCTGTTGCTCGGGCGTACCGTGCTCGTGAAGCGTGTTCATCGCACCGTGGGACAGGCCGGGGTACATGCCCCATGACCAGTTGGCTTCGCCGATCATCTCGCTGATCGCCATACCCAGCGACTCCGGCAAACCCTGGCCGCCGTGCTCGACGTCATGGGCCAGGCTCGGCCAGCCGCCTTCGACGAACTGCTGGTAGGCGTCCTTGAAGCCGGTCGGCGTCTTCACGCCGCTTTCGCTCCAGGTGCAGCCTTCGATGTCACCCACACGGTTCAGCGGGGCAATCACCTGCTCACAGAACTTGGCGCCTTCGTCGAGAATGGCGTTGACCATGTCCGGGGTGGCGTCCTCACAACCCGGCAGGCTTTGGTAGTGCGCTTCGTAGCCGAGCAGTTCGTCACGTACAAAGCGGATATCGCGCAAGGGAGCCTTGTAGTCAGGCATAGCGTAAACCTCAGCGGTGGGTTCTTGGTTCAGGTGACCGACCGGCCACTCTTGGATTTGGATTGTGACCGCCAACGCGGCAGGTCAAACAGGCGTTTGAAACATACGTTTAGGCCTGCACGATGTCAAGCAGGGGCCAGGACGCCGTTGGTCGGGCGCCATGAATATCGAGATAAGAGAGAAAGCGCCGCTAGGGCAAAGAACGCCGGCCAGAGCGGCCAGCGCTGTCAGGCTTTGGTATTGATCAGGGTACCGAGCACTTCATCGGCTGTTTGCAACAGTCGCACGCCAGCTTTCGCGGTGTGCTCACCGACTTTCATCTGAACCAGTTGCTCGGTCAGCTCGATCGCATCGGCGACCGTCTGGGAATTCTCGGCAGCCGGCAAGGTGCTCGCGGCGAGCGCAGCGCCGGCGTTATCGACACGTTGCTGTCCGGCCTGGTATGCGCCCAGTCCGGCAGAAAGGAGGTTGTTATTGATCTGCATGTTGCGATTCCCGTGCGATCAGTTAGCCATCATTGAAGCAGAGCCGACGCGTTGTCGCCAGTGCCGGATGGCGATAAGCGGACCGACGAACCCTGTCAGGCAGGAATGAGCGGCCCAAGATCAAGATAAGACGACACATCGCAGGGGGAAGCGGCCGGCAGGCGCGGGACGCGACCCAGGCAAGGCGCTGACAAGCGTTCGGCCAGCGTAGCGAGGTTTTCATCCAGCCGCGACATCGAGGGATCGATGATGTTGGCGACCCAACCTGCCAATTGCAGCCCGTCGTGCTCGATGGCTTCGGCACTGAGCAGCGCGTGATTGATGCAACCGAGGCGCACCCCAACCACCAGAATCACCGGCAACCCGAGCTGCACGGCCAGTTCGGAAAGCGTTTCGCGGTCCGCCAAGGGGACACGCCAGCCACCGGCCCCTTCTACCAACGAAAAGTCCGCCTGCAGCGCCAGCATCTGCCGGACCGGGTCGACCAGCCGCGCCACGTTCAAATCGATGCCCGCCTCACGTGCGGCCAGGTGCGGCGCAATGGCCGGCTCGAAGGCGAACGGATTGACCTCCTCGTAACGCATCGGCAGGGTGCACTGGCCATGCAACGCAAGCGCATCGCTGTTGCGTAGCCCGTCGACGGTCATCTCGCAGCCCGACGCCACCGGCTTCGCCGCCGCGGTACTGAGCCCCGCAAGACGAGCGGCATGCAGCAACCCGGCGGCGATGGTCGTCTTGCCGACTTCGGTGTCGGTACCCGTCACGAAAAACGCTGTCATCGATCATCCTTGCGCAGCACGCCGTAGATCACCTGATAGGTCGCCGGCAACCCGGTTGGGGTGCGGAAGCGCTCGTAGGCATCGATCAGCGCGCGAATACGAGCCCGGCCAGTAAGCCCGCCCGGCCGGCCTGGGTTCAGGTTGTGGGCACCAAGTGCCTTGAGTTCAGCGGTCAACTGGCGCAGCTCGGCGAAATGCAGCACCTGCGGTTGCACATCGAGGCTCAGGATACTCAAACCGCTGGCGGCGCAAAGCCGCCGGTACGCTTGCTCACTGCGGAAACGGTTGACGTGGGCGAAACCATCCACCGCCTGCCAGCTGTCGCGCAACTCCTGCAGGGTGCCGCTGCACAGACTGCTGAAGGCGAACACCCCATTGCGGCGCAGCGCCCTGCGAGCCTCGTTCAGCACCGCGGAAAAATCTTCGCACCATTGCAGCGCCAGGCTGGAGAAAATCAAGTCGACCGATGCGTCGCGCAACGGCAGACACTCGGCATCGCCCGCCACAAATGCGTCAGCGCCGCCTTGCGGTCGCGCGTGCTGCAACATGCCTTCGGCGATGTCCATCGCCACACCATTGGCGATGGGAAAACGGCTCGCCAAGGCGCGGGAGAAATGGCCGGTGCCACAACCCAGATCGAGCCAACACGCGGGGCGCAGATCACCAGGCAAGCGATCGGACAGCACGTTGCCGACAGCACGCTGCAGCTCGGCCACCGAATCGTAGCTGGCCGCGGCGCGGGAAAACGACGCTGCCACGTGACGCTTATCAGGCAGCGCAGATTCGGCACCTGGCACCTGTACCGCGACCGAGTCGCTCATGCCAAGGCGCCCTTGATGAAGGCCACCATCGCCGCCGCGACGTCGTCGGCCCGCTCCAGTGCAACGGTATGGCTCGCGCCGGTTATGAGCTCGGCCTTGATGCCCGGCATCCAACGCCGCAGCGCCTCGCAGGCAGCTGCCGGCACCAGCGCATCGTTACCGGCAAACAGGTGCAACTGCGGGCCGAAATAGCCGTGCAGCGCACCACGCCCGTCCAGCTCCGCCAGCAACTGCAAACCCGCATCCAACACCTGCGACGACGACTGGGACTGACTCACCTCCAGCTGCCGAGCCAGTGTCCGCGGATCGTAGCCGCCCCGGCTGCAGAGTAAACGGAAGCGCTTAAGGGTTTCCTCGGGATCGAGCCGGAACGCCTCGTGAAAGGCGTCGAAGATGTCCGCACCCATGGCTTCCGGCCACTGTGGTCGGGCACGGAAGCAGGGATTACTGGCGATGGTAATCAACCCACGACAGCTATCGACACGCCGCGCCGCCAATTGCGAGGCCAGCATGCCGCCCAGCGACCAGCCGGCCAGCCAACTGTCGCGCGGCAGGCGTTGGTCCAGCTCGTCGAGCCAGGCATGCGCTGCACTCAGTTCGGGCAACGGCTCGACTACGACGTCGAGGCTGGGTGCGAGCTCGACCAACGCCTCGCACAAAGGTTGCAGCGCCGCCGGGCCGAACGCCCAGCCGGGCAACAAAATCAGCTGATCACGCATCCGCTTCAGGCTCCTCGGCCAATCGATTCCAGCATTCGGCCAGGATATCCAGCAGTCGTTCCACCTGCGCCTCACTGTGCGACGCACTGACGGTGACGCGCAGCCGCGCGCTGCCGGCCGGCACAGTGGGCGGGCGGATCGCACCGACCAGAATCCCCCGCTCACGCAGGGCAGCGGATAGCTTCAAGGCACGCTCGCTGCTGCCAACCAGGATTGGCTGAATCGGCGTCGGGCTATCCATTAGCGTCAGGCCGATCTCGGTCGCGCCGCGGCGGAAGCGTGCAATCAAGCGCTGCAGATGCTCGCGGCGCCAACCCTCACTGCGCAGCAGCTCAAGACTCTTCAGGGTGGCGCAGGCGACCGCTGGTGGCTGGCTGGTGGTGTAGATGTATGGCCGCGCGAACTGGATCAGTGTCTCGATCAGTTCTTCACTGCCGGCCACGAAGGCCCCTGCGGTACCGAACGCCTTGCCCAGCGTGCCGACAAGAACCGGCACGTCAGCGATGCCCAAGCCGAAATGCTCGACGATGCCGCCGCCGGTTTGACCCAGCGGACCGAAACCATGGGCGTCATCGACCATTACCCAGGCGTTGCGAGCTTTCGCGGTGGCACAAAGCGTTGGCAGGTCGGCCAGATCACCGTCCATGCTGAACACGCCGTCCGTCACCACCAGTGTATTGCCGGTCGCCTTCTCCAGGCGTTTGGCCAGACTGGCCGCATCGTTATGCAGATAGCGGGCAAATCGCGCGCCGCTGAGCAGTCCGGCGTCGAGCAGGGAGGCGTGGTTGATCCGGTCTTCGAGCACGGTATCGCCCTGCCCCACCAGTGCGGTAACCGCCGCCAGGTTGGCCATGTAGCCGGTGGAAAACAGCAGCGTCCGTGGCCGGCCGGTGAATTCGGCCAACGCTTCTTCGAGTTGATGATGCGGTGTGCTGTGACCCATCACCAGATGCGAGGCGCCGCCGCCGACGCCCCAGCGTTCGGCGCCCTGTTGCAACGCGCGGATCACTTCGGGGTGGCTGGCCAGCCCCAGGTAGTCATTGGAACAGAACGCCAGAAGCGCCTCGCCATCGACCGTCACCTCCGGCTGCTGCGGTGTATCCAGCAGGGGGCGACGGCGATAGAGATGGGCCGCGCGGCGCTCCACGAGGCGGGATTGCAGATCGAAAGGCATGGATTCACTCGAAGCTGGAAGCCTGACGCTGGAAGCACGGCCGAATCGCTTCATGCGTCCGGCTTCGAACTTCCAGCTCCGTGTTCACACGACCGCGTTATAAAACAGCTTCGAATCGCGCTGCTCGACCAGTGCCTGCTCGATGGCGGCCTGGTGGATTTCGTCGTCGTGCTCTTCGCGCGCTTCGGGCTGGATGCCCAGGCGCTTGAACAGCAGCATGTCTTTGTCGGCCTGCGGGTTGCCGGTGGTCAGCAGCTTCTCGCCGTAAAAAATCGAGTTCGCACCGGCGAGGAAGGCCAGCGCCTGCATCTGCTCGTTCATCTGCTCACGACCGGCGGACAGGCGCACATGGGACTTGGGCATCATAATCCGCGCCACGGCGAGCATGCGGATGAAGTCGAAGGGGTCTACGTCCTGCTCGTCGGCCAGCGGCGTGCCCTTGACCTTGACCAGCATATTGATCGGCACCGACTCGGGATGCTCGGGCAGGTTGGCCAGCTGGATTAGCAGGCCGGCGCGGTCGTTCAACGACTCGCCCATACCCAGGATGCCGCCGGAGCAGATCTTCATGCCCGACTCGCGCACATAGCTCAGCGTTTCCAGACGGTCTGCGTAGGTGCGGGTGGTAATGATGTTGCCGTAGAACTCCGGCGAGGTGTCGAGGTTGTGGTTGTAGTAGTCCAGCCCCGCCGCCGCCAGCGCCTTGGTCTGCTCCTGATCGAGCTTGCCGAGGGTCATGCAGGTTTCCAGACCCAACGCCTTTACGCCTTCGACCATCTTCAGCACATAGGGCATGTCCTTGGCGGAGGGGTGCTTCCAGGCCGCGCCCATGCAGAAACGGGTAGAACCGATTGCCTTGGCTTCGGCAGCCGCCTCCAGCACCTTCTGCACTTCCATCAGTTTTTCTTTATCCAGCCCGGTGTTGTAGTGGCCGGACTGCGGGCAATACTTGCAGTCTTCCGGGCAGGCACCGGTCTTGATCGACAGCAGCGTGGACACCTGCACGCGGTTGGCATCGAAGTGCTGGCGGTGCACGGCCTGAGCCTGGAAGATCAGGTCGTTGAAGGGTTGTTCGAAGAGCGCCTTGACTTCAGCGAGGCTCCAATCGTGACGCGTGGCGCAAGCGGCTGTGGCGCTCATGAGGCATTCCTTGTAATAGAATTCTTTGGCACGGATGCGAAATGGTTAGCCAAGCCAAAGGCGCTGTCAACCTGGAAAGGAATCATGGTTTACAACTGGTTAAAATTAGAGCAATTCTGCCAGCTCTGCGACGAGCGCTGCGAAGCCGGGCAATCACTATGCGGTCCCTGTGAGGCCGAACTGCCCTGGCTCGGCGGGCAGTGCACGATCTGCGCGCTGCCGTTGCCAGCGACCGGCGCGATCTGCGGCCAGTGTCTCAAGCATCCCCCCGCCTTCGACCATGTGGCCGTGCCCTGGCGCTTCGCCTTTCCGGTGGACAGCCTGGTTACGCGCTTCAAGCATCAGTCACGCTGGCCTTTCGGTCGTTTGCTGGCGGAGCAGCTGGCGCGCTACCTGCAGCACCGATTCGACGAAGGCTTGCCACGCCCGAACATGTTGCTGCCGGTCCCCCTGGCTCGCAAGCGGTTGCGCCAGCGTGGCTTCAACCAGGCACAGATGCTCGCCAACTGGCTGAGCCCGGTGCTGGATATCCCGGTCCAGCGCGAGCTGTTGCAGCGCATTCATGAGACCCCATCGCAGCAAGCGCTGGATGCCGCCAGCCGGCGCCAAAACCTACGCCAGGCCTTTGCGCTGACAAACGAGCTGCAGATCGTGGGTCGCCATGTGGCGGTCATAGATGACGTGCTTACCACTGGCGCAACCGCCGAAGCGCTGGCTCGCTTGTTGAAACGCGCGGGCGCCGAGCGGGTCGATATTTACTGCCTGGCGCGTACGCCAAGGCCGGGCGATTAGGCGGCCAGAGCCGCGGTTGTGTAAACGCGCCAGTGCAATACACTGGCCGACCCATTTACGGAGCCGACCATGAGCCACCCTTTCGACACACTCACACCCGATCTTGTGCTCGATGCGGTGGAAAGCGCCGGCTTCATCAGCGATGCCCGCGTCTTGGCATTGAACAGTTACGAAAACCGCGTCTATCAGGTGGGCATCGAAGATGAGACGCCCATCGTGGCGAAGTTTTATCGCCCCGGCCGCTGGAGTGATGAGGCCATACTCGAGGAACATCAGTTCACCCAGGAGTTGGCCGACCGCGAAATACCGGTGGTTGCCCCGCTGGAGCACGGCGGCAAGACGCTTTTCGAACATGCCGGTTTTCGCTTCGCCTTGTTCCCTCGGCGTGGCGGTCGCGCACCGGAACCCGGCAATCTCGACCAACTTTACCGCCTCGGACAGCTGCTCGGCCGTATGCATGCGGTCAGCGCCAGCCGTCCGTTCGAGTACCGCGAAACCCTGACCACCCAGCATTTCGGCCACGACTCGCTGACCACGCTGCTGGACGGCGGTTTCATTCCGAAAAGCCTGCTGCCGGCCTACGAATCGGTGGCCCGCGACCTGCTCAAGCGAGTCGACGACGTGTTCGCCCGCACCGAGTTCCAACCGATCCGCCTACACGGTGACTGCCACCCGGGCAACATTCTCGCCCGGGATGACGCCTTCCACCTGGTGGACCTGGACGATTGCCGCATGGGGCCTTCGGTTCAAGACATCTGGATGATGCTCGCCGGTGAACGTCACGAGCGGCTCGGACAGTTGTCTGAGCTGGTCGATGGCTATAACGAATTTCACGACTTCGCCCCGCGCGAACTCCCACTGATCGAGGCCCTGCGCGCGCTGCGCCTGATGCACTACAGCGCCTGGCTGGCACGCCGCTGGGACGATCCCGCCTTTCCTATGAGCTTTCCCTGGTTCGGCACCGAGCGCTATTGGGGCAATCAGATCCTGACCCTGCGCGAGCAGATGTCCGCGCTGCAGGAAGAGCCGCTGAAGCTGTTCTGAACGGGAAGCTCGCGTAGGGTGGGCCACGCTTCACCGACCCACCGGGCGGACGGTGGATGTAAAAATCGACCACCTTACCGCTTCCAGCCGCTACTGCTTCTCATCGATCAGCCAGTCCAGCCGCCAGTCTCCCTCGCTTTGCCCGAGCAGCTTGGCCAGCCACGGCAGCAGCTCGCGCAGTTCCTCTTCCAGGCCCCATGGTGGGTTGCTGATGGCCAGACCGGAGCCATTCAAGCGCAGCGCTTCGTCGGTGGGATGGACATGGAGTTCGGCGCGCAGCAGTTTCGGCGCGCCGCTGCGCGACAACTGCTGATAGAAGCGTTTGAGCTGACGCTCATCCTTGATCGGGTACCAGATAACGCCGATTGTCTGGCGCATGCGTCCGAGCGCTTCGGTGAGCGCCTGCACGCAGCGGGTCAATTCGTCTGCCTGCTCGAAGGGCGGATCGATTAGCAACGCCACGCGTTTTTCCTGAGTCGGCATCAACGCCCGCGGCACGTGCCAGCCCTCTCCCAGATGCACCGCGACACGGCGATCACCGGCCATGTTGTCCTTCAGCAGACGGCCATCCTCGGGGTGTTTCTCGTTGAGCTGCAGACGATCCTGCGGACGGCTTAGCTGCCGGGCCAGTTCCGGCGATCCCGGGTAGTAGCGCAGCACGCCGTCCGGATTGAGCGCGCGGATCACGTTCAGATAGTCCTCGGTCGCTGCCGGAGCGTCGTCTGCTTGCCACAGCCGGGCGATGCCTTGCAGCCATTCGCCGGTGCGGCTGGCCTGATCACCGGCGAGGTCATACAGACCGACGCCGGCATGGCTGTCGAGGTAGGCGAACGGCGCTTCCTTGCGCGCGAGCAAAGCGAACAGCCGGGACAGGACGAGGTGTTTGAACACGTCGGCGTGATTGCCGGCGTGAAAAGCGTGGCGGTAATTCATCGGGCACTCCTGAAGAGCGCACAGTCTAACCGTGCGGCGCGGCGATTCGCAGGGGCTGCTCGCAGATCAACGCGAACGCCGATGCAACTCTTCGATAATCGGCTGCTACAGTGAACAGCCCTGCCCAGCCGACAAGGAGCCCAGATGGACATCCGCGACCTCTTGCGCATCACCCTTCCGATCATCCAGGCGCCGATGGCCGGCTCGCAGAACCATCAGCTCGCCGCCGCGGTGTCAATGGCCGGCGGCCTGGGTTCGATTCCCGCGGGCATGCTCAACGCCGACTCGCTGGATGCCGAGCTCAGCGCTATGACGGCACTGACCGACCGGCCATACAACGTCAACTTCTTCTGCCACCAGCCGCCAGCCATCGAGCCGGAACGGGAACAGGCGTGGCTGGACGTGTTGACGCCCTTTCTCCTAGAGCACCAGATCGACCCGATGAGCATTCCCAGCGGCGCGACACGCAAGCCCTTCGATGCAGCGATGGCTGAGGTGGTCGAGCGTTACCGTCCGGCGGTGGTCAGTTTTCATTTCGGCCTGCCTGCCCCGGACCTGCTCAGGCGGGTCAAGGCAACCGGCGCGAGGATTCTCTCCAGCGCCACGACGCTCGAAGAAGGCCACTGGCTGCAGAATCAAGGCGTCGATGCGGTCATCGCCCAGGGTGTCGAAGCCGGTGGCCATCGAGGGATGTTTCTCAGCGCGGATATCGACGGCCAGGTCGGCACCTTCGCCCTGTTGCCGCAGTTGGTGGCCGCGCTGGATGTGCCGGTGATTGCTGCCGGCGGCATCGCCGATGCGCGCGGTGTCGCCGCGGCGCGGGCACTCGGTGCGGCCGGCGTACAGGTCGGCACGGCTTACCTGCTGTGCGACGAGAGCCGCACCAGCGCGCTGCATCGTCAGGCATTGCAGAGCCCAGCGGCGGAACGTACGGTGCTGACCACGCTGTTTTCCGGTCGGCCGGCGCGCGGCATGGTCAACCGACTGATCCGCGAACTCGGCCCACGACCCGAGGCAGTGCCGGCCTTTCCTTTGGCCAGCAATGCGATTGGCAGTCTGCGCGCCGCTGCCGAGCCCCAGGGCATCAGCGATTTTTCACCACTCTGGGCGGGGCAGAATGCAAGCGGCTGCCAGGCCGTCCCAGCAGCGCAGCTGACCCATTCGCTGGCGGTGGGTTGGTCAGACTGAAATAGCCAGCGCCAGGTGTCGGAGTCGGGTCGACGCGCGCGATGCGACGCGTAGACTGGTGCGACCTGCCGAAGCAACGGATCGAAAATGACCGTACTGACCAACTCCCTGGTATTTCTTGCCACGCTGGTCGGCATGGAGTTGTTCGCCTGGTGGGCGCATAAGTACGTAATGCATGGCTGGGGCTGGGGCTGGCACAAGTCCCACCACGAGCCACGCAACGGCTGGTTTGAGAAAAACGACCTATATGCGATGGTGTTCGCCGGCGTGGCGATCCTGCTGATCGCCCTGGGCACTGCCGGTTACCACCCGCTGGAATGGATCGGTGCCGGCATGACGGGCTACGGCTTCCTCTACTTCGTCGCCCATGACGGTCTGGTGCACCACCGCTGGCCACTGCGCTACGTGCCGCGCAACGGCTATCTCAAGCGCCTCTACCAGGCCCACCGTCTGCACCATGCGGTCGAAGGCAAGGAGCGCTGCGTGTCATTCGGCTTTCTTTATGCGCCGCCATTGCCGGTGCTCAAACAACAGCTGCGCGAGCTGCACGATGGCCCGTTGCGCAAGACCAGCGACCGTTGAATCACTAGCGAGACGAGAAGCTGCTACCTGACGTGGGCTATTTAGCGCGGACGCGTCCATAGCGAATCGGGACGCGGCGTGATCTGCATCCGCCGCGACGCGAGCGCCAGCACCCCGCCGCCCAGCAGGAATTGCAGTTTCTGCGCCTTGCTGGTCGATACGCGTGTGTCCCAGGCCGCCGCGCCCCGCGCCTTCACTTCGACGCCGATCCGCCGGTAGACGCCATGGGCGGTGGCGATCGACCAGGCCGAGCGTAGCGGCAGGTCGCGAAGCCCCTGGGACGCCGACAGGTAGTAGGGTTCGGCCAGGTCCACCAGCCGCGCCGCCAACGCCGCTAATGCCGCGCGATGGGCCGGCAGCGCGACCTCGTCTTCGGGAATGCCGGCTTCGGCCAACCAATCGGCCGGCAAATAGACGCGCCCGATCTGGGCGTCCTCGACGATATCCCGCGCAATATTGGTCAGCTGAAAGGCCAGGCCCAGATCACAGGCGCGGTCCAGGGTCGGCTCCGCTTCTGCACCCATCACCCGCGCCATCATCAGGCCCACCACGCCGGCGACGCGATAGCAGTAGAGCAGCGTGTCGTCGAGTGTCTGGTAACGGTAGTCCTGCACGTCCATGCGAAAACCGGCCAGATGCTCCAGCGGATGCTCCCGAGGGATCCGGTGACGCTGAATCACCTGCTGGAAGGCGGCGAAGGCCGGATCGCTCATCGGCTCGCCGGCATAGGCGCGTTCCGTGAGGTCCACCAGCTCGGCCAGGCGCGCTTCGCCGGTGGAGCGATCACCCTCGACCTGGCCATGACCCAGCGTCTGACCGTCGATCACATCATCGCAATGACGGCACCAGGCGTAGAGCATCACGGCGCTCTGGCGAGTGCGCTCGTCGAACAGCTTCGCCGCCGCAGCGAAGCTCTTGGAGCCCACGTTCATAGCCTGGGTCGAGTGATCGATTACCCGGTCGTTCATCCGCCCTGCCCCCTTGATATGAAATCCTCCAGCATCAACCCCGCGGTGGCCTTGGCCGACCCGACCACACCCGGCACGCCCGCGCCCGGATGGGTGCCGGCGCCGACGATATAGAGATTGGGAATCACGTCATCGCGGTTGTGCGGGCGGAACCAGGCACTCTGGGTGAGGATCGGCTCCAGCGAAAACGCCGAGCCGAGATGGGCGTTGAGCTCATCGCGAAAATCATGCGGCGTGAAGATGCGATGAGTGACCAGATCCCCACGCAGGCCCGGCATGTAGTGCCGCTCGAGATACTCGAAAATGCGGTCGCGATATTTCGGCCCCTCCACTGCCCAGTCGATATCCGCCGTGCCCAGGTGCGGCACCGGTGCCAGCACGTAATGACTGGCGCAGCCCTCCGGCGCCAGCGACGAGTCGGTGACGCAGGGTGCATGCAGGTAGAGGGAGAAGTCGTCAGCCAGCGTCTCACGCTTGAAGATCTCGTCGATCAACTCGCGATAGCGCGGGCCGAAGCACACCGTGTGATGCTGCAGGTGCTCATGACGGCGTTTGAGACCGAAATGGATGACGAACAGGGACATCGAGAAACGCTTGCCGGAGAGCCGTTTGGCCTCGTCGCGACCACGCTCCTCATGCCCGAGCAGCTGCTTGTAGGTGTTAACCACATCCGCGTTGGAAGCCACCGCATCGGTGTCGAAGCGGCGACCGTCACCCGTGATCACGGCCTTCGCGCGTCCAGCCTCCAGCTCGATCCGCGCGACCTCGGCGTTCAGCTCCAGCCTGCCGCCCAGATCTTCGAACAGCCGGACCATACCCTGCACCAGCGCCCCGGTGCCGCCGCGGGGAAACCAGACACCGCCCTGGCGCTCCAGGGCATGGATCAGCGCGTAGATGGACGAGGTCTCGAACGGATTGCCGCCGACCAGCAGCGAGTGAAAGGAGAGCGCCTGGCGCAGCCGGTCGTTCTCCACGAATTTGGCCACCATGCTGTACACGTTGCGCCAGGCCTGCAGCTTGGCCAGCTGCGGGGCGACGCCGATCATGCTGCGAAACGACAGGAAGGGCACGGTGCCGAGCTTGACGTAGCCCTCCTCGTACACCGCCCGCGAATAGGCGAGAAAGCGCTGATAGCCGGCCACGTCACGAGGGTTGAGCGCGTGGATCTGCCGGTCCAGCTGGGCCTGGTCGTTGACGTAGTCGAAGCTGTAGCCGTCCTCCCAGCACAGCCGGTAGAAGGGGCTGACCGGCAGCAGCTCGACATAGTCGGCCATGCGCTTGCCGGCGCCGCTGAAGAGTTCTTCCAATGCCGGCGGATCGGTAATCACCGTCGGCCCGGCATCGAAGGTGAAGCCTTGGTCGTGATAGACGTAGGCACGGCCGCCCGGCTTGTCACGTTTTTCCAGCAAGGTGGTCTGTACGCCGCTACGTTGCAAACGAATCGCCAGCGCCAGCCCGCCGAAACCGGCGCCGATCACCACGGCCCGTTTGAACATCCCGTCTGCTGGCTCGCTCATCGTTTGTCCTTGTGCAGATTGCCGGCTGCCAGCGCCCGAAGCGCCTCGCCCACCGGCACGGGAGGCTTACCCGAGACGATGCGCAAGCGATCCCAGGTGGTCAGGTTGGCCGCGTAGAAACGCTGGATCAGTGGCTCGCGCAGGCAGTAGAAGCGCTGCATCACCGCCCAGCGGCAATCCGCCGGGCCGGCCATGAACAGCATGCGGTTGAGCAAACGGAAGAATCCTCGCTGGCGCCACTGCGTCAGCGAATAGGCGCGAATGGAAGCGAACAGCCCGCCGGCGTCCCAGCGATCCAGCGCGATCAAGTGATCGGCCAGGCGTACCGCGTCCGGCAGCGAATAGCCTGTGGTGGGGTGAAACAGCGCGGCGGCGAGGCCCGTCTGTGGCACTCCGCACGCCTCGTCCCAGAACGCCGGCAGATCACCGGACAGGATGATCGGCAGCACGCCCTGCTCTTCCCGCAGCACCTCGGCGATGACCCAGCCACGCTCGCTGGCGTAACCGGCTATGTTGGCGCGCAGCGTGTCGAGGGCCACCGCGTCGCCGTCGGCGTAATAGGTGTCCTCGATCAGCAGGGTATCGACGCTCAGCGGCAGCACGTAGACGAAGCGATAGCCGTCCCGCTGGGCGACGCTGGCATCCATGATGATTGGCTGGGCCAAACCATGCGGCCGTTGCAGCCGTACTTCTTGGCCGAGAAATTTCTGAAAGCCCAGGGCCAGCTGCTTGGTTTGCCGCACGCCGCGACCGTCGATCACCGCAGCGGCGTTCAGCACCTCGCCCGAGGCGAGGCGCACCTGTCGGGCGTCAACCTGGCTGACCGATGCGCTCAGCCGTACCTCATCCGCCAGCTCAGCCATCAGGTGCTGGTGAAACCGAAGGGAAACGATGCTGGCGTAGCCGCTCTCGAGCCGTCGCCTGAGACCGGGGAATATCACCTCGTAGCCCGGCCAGCGGTACGTCACCAGCGGTTCCAGCCAGGTTCGCTGCGCAGGCGTGAGGTCATGCTCATGAAACGACCAGATGTGGTTGCCGCCAAGGGTATCGGCTTGCTCCAGCACCAGCAGGCGCAGATCGGGGCGTTGCTGGCGCAGGCGCAGCGCCAACAGGCCGTTGGCCAGGCCGCCGCCGACGAGAATCAGGTCCGCATCATCCATGTTCGGCTCCCGGTGCGGCATGCGCTCTGCCCTTTAACGTCTGCTCGATCAGCTGCGCCGCCCGAGACGCGCCGCCCGCCGCACGCACCTCCTCACCCAGCACACGCGCGCGCTGGGCAAAGCCGGGCTCGCGGAGCAACCGGCGCAGCGCATGCACCATGCGTCGTCGGCTGGCCAGGCGAGGATCGAGCTTCAGTCCTGCGCCCGCATGCACTACCCGCGCGGCGACGCCCGGTTGATCGAAGGCGATCGGAAGCGCCAGGCTCGGCACGCCCGCCTCCAGCGCATCGAGCACAGTGTTCAAACCGGCATGGGTAATCAGCGCATCGGCCCGCGCAAGCACCGCCCGCTGCGGGGCGAAATCGGTGACCCAGGCGGCCCCGGCCTTGAGCAGGCGCTGCTCCTGGCGTGTATCAAGCCGGCCGCAATGAGCGATCAGCAGTTGCAGGTCGAGCTCTCGACAGGCCGCGGCGATGCGTTCGAACAGTCCGAAGCGATCGCCCTGCAGGGTGCCCAGCGAGGCGAACACGAACGGCCGGTCGGTAGCGACCGGCAGCTCCAGCACGGGCTCATTGGTCAGCGCCGGACGCAGCGGGCCGACAGCGTGAAAATGCGCGGGCAGCCTGGCACGCGGAAAGTCGAAGCCCGTTGTCGTCTGGCTCAGTTGCAGCAGTGGCGACAGGCACTCATCAAGGCGCTGACGAGGCGGCAGACCGAACGCTGCGGCGTGACGCGCAATGACCTCGGCGTGCGCTTTCATCGCGCGGTCGTAGACCTTGCTGCTGTGCAGGTTCAACTGCTCGCCCCAGGGTGTGGGCTGGTAGCGCCAGGGCATCACGGGCAGCGGCACCAGCGCCTCGCGGTTGACCGGTAACGCACAGGCCACCGACACGAAAGGCAAACCGAGGTGCTCGGCCAGCAGTCCGCCTGCGGGCTCCATCTGGTCGACAATCAGCGCCTCGACACCGATGGAACGCAGCAGCGGCGGTGCGTCGCGGCAGAACATTTCGGTGGCGGCAGCCATGTCCGCGATGACCCGGCGGATGCCCCATGGCCCGCCCGGACGCGCCGCGCGGTCGATGACCGCTTTGAGCGAACCGGGCGGATGCGAGCATGCGCCGGTCTGAGCGAATCCCAGGGCTGGATTGCGCAATGCCGCGGCAAGGTCCGCTTGCTGCACGAAAGTAACCCGATGACCTCGGTCGAGCAGCTCAGACGCGATCGCCTCCAAGGCTCGCAGATGACTCAGGAACGGCGGCGAAATCACCGCGAAATGCGTCATCGACGGGCACCTTTCCTGTCCGGACCACGGCGCAGCGGTGGCATCAGAAACCGCTCGGATCGAAGGCCGGTAGCAGCGGCGCTCGTGCCAGCGCTGCAAGGTCGGCCGAACCCGTGCAAAAGCAGGCAATGCGAAGTTGCTGAATCAACACCTGGAAATGATCGACGACCGCGTGTGGCCCGATCAACGCCGCGTCCAGCACGCCCGCGGCCTGACCGACCAAATCGGCACCGAGGCGGATCGCCTTGGCCGCATCGACGCCGTCGCGAATGCCACCCGATGCGATCAAGCGCGCCTCCGGGCACGCGCGGCGCACCCCAGCGATCGCCTGCACGCTGGGGATGCCCCATCCGGCGAACGCCTGAGCAATGGCGCGCTGCTTCGGGTCGAGAATGCGCTCGGCTTCGACCGCGGCCCAGCTAGTGCCACCAGCCCCGGCAACGTCAATGACCGCAACCCCGGCATCCAACAGCCGCTGCGCAACCCTGGGCGAGATCCCCGCGCCGACCTCCTTGGCTACCAGCGGTACCGGCAGGCGTGCCGCCAGGGCTTCGATCGCTTGCAGCACGCCGCGCCAGTCACGGTCACCGCCCATCTGCACGGCTTCCTGCAACGGATTGAAGTGAATGATCAGGGCGTCGGCCTGGATCATGTCGACCGCCCTCTGTGCCTGGTCCAGGCCGTAGCCGGCCACCAGCTGCGCGGCGCCGAAATTAGCCAGCAGCGGGATATTCGGGGCCAGCTGGCGTAACTGTCGGGTCAGCCCCTGATCGGCGCCGGTTTCCAGTGCGATGCGCTGCGAGCCGACGCCAAGCGCGATGCCTAGCGTCTCGGCGGCTTCGGCCAGGTTGCGGTTGATCTGCGTGGCCCGGGCCGCACCGCCAGTCATCGAACTGATCAGCAGCGGCGCCGCAAGGGACCGGCCAAACAGTTCGGTACGGATGTCGATATCGTCCAAATGCAATTCCGGCAAGGCGCAATGCTCGAATGTCAACGCGGCATAGCCGGCGTTCACCACGGCACCGCCGCGACTGGGGCCCAGCACGATATCCAGGTGATCGTTTTTACGTCCGGCAATCATTTCGTTATCCATGCAGCGCCTCGCTCGATGACCTTATGTTGACGACTGTGGTCATTAAAAAGTGCCGAACCTGTACATATCGAAAATAATGTACAAGATTTGCCTCGCTATTGAGAGCCCGAACAGGAGATCACCTGTGGCCATTGTCTTGCCGAACACGCAACACGACTTCGACCAGACGGTTAGAGCGTTACGTGCGCAAATTGACGAAAGGCTGGATGAATGGTTGCCGCAGGCGCCGTCGTCGGACGTGCTCGGCACCGCCATGCGAGAAGGAACCCTCGCCCCCGGCAAGCGGACCCGGCCACTGCTTCTGCTGCTGGCACTCAAGGATCTGCAGGACGAGCCAGCCGTGGCCGTCGGGCTCGATCTTGCGTGCGCGCTGGAAATGGTCCACGCCGCGTCGCTGTTCTTGGATGACATGCCATGCATGGACAACGCCGAGCTACGACGCGGCAGACCGACGATCCATCGGCAGTATGGCGAGGATGCCGCCGTTCTGGGCTCAGTGGCGCTGCTCAGCCACGCCTTCAGCATAGTCGCCTCACCCGGAGACATCGCTGCGGATACCCGCAGCCAGCTGGTGCGGCTGCTCGCCCAAGCGACTGGCTCGCAGGGTCTGAGTCGTGGTCAGTTCCATGACCTGCGCGAGGGAAGACAGGCACGACCGCTCGAGGCCATCGCCCATACCAATCGCCTGAAAACGTGCCCTCTATTTACCGCGGCAGTCGAGTTCGCCGCGCTGCTAGCCGGAGCTAGCGCTACTCGCACCTTTCACCTCAACGGTTTCGCCAACGAACTGGGGCAGGCCTTCCAGTTGCTCGATGATCTAGCCGATCAGCTTAGCCCCCAGCAGATCGGCAAGGACGCCGGCAAGGATGCCGGCAAGAGCACCGTCGTTGCCCTGCTGGGTCGAGATGCGGCTAGCCAACGCATCGAAGACCATCTGGCATGCGCCGAAAACCACTTGATCGCCGCCGGCATCGGTGACGGTCATTTGGCCCGGTTTATCGAGTACTTCTGCGCAAGGCCACGGTGAACCGGGCCTGACAAGCACCACTAGGCATTTGTGTGTCGCTTTATCACTCGAATGTATGGTGCTAGGCATTCATCTCGACGCCTCCTTAGACTCGGCCGCATAAAACGGAGGAATTTTCATGTCCGAGACGCTGCTTTGCCCACGCAACCTGGCCTTCGAACTCTATGAAGTGCTCGATGCCGAGGCCCTGACCCAGCGCGAGCGCTTCGCCGACCACAACCGCGAAACCTTCAACGCCGCGCTGGACACCGCCCGCAGCATCGCCGAGAACCTCTTCGCTCCCCACAACCGCAAGGCCGACGAGAACGAGCCGATCTACAAGGACGGCGAAGCCGTGCTGATTCCGGAGGTAAAGCCCGCCGTCGATGCGTTCATTGAAGCCGGCTTTCACAACGCCTCGCGCAGCTTCGACGATGGCGGCATGCAGTTGCCCAATCTGCTCTCACGGGCCTGTTTCGCGCATTTCCAGTCGGCCAATATCGGCACCTCCTCGTACCCGATGCTGACGATGGGCGCCTCACACCTGATCGAAGTGTTCGGCAGTGAGGAGCAGAAGCAACGCTTTCTGCAACCGATGATCGAGGGCCGCTTCTTCGGCACCATGGCGCTGACCGAACCCCATGCCGGTTCATCCCTGTCCGACCTGCGTACCCGCGCCGAGCCGGCCGGCGACGGCACCTATCGCCTGAAGGGCAACAAGATTTTCATATCCGGTGGCGATCATCCGCTGTCGGAAAACATCGTGCACATGGTGCTGGCCAAGCTGCCGGACGCCCCACCTGGCGTGAAGGGCATCAGCCTGTTCATCGTGCCGAAATTCCTGGTGAACGATGACGGCTCGCTGGGCGACCGAAACGATGTGATCCTGGCTGGGCTGTTCCACAAGATGGGCTGGCGTGGCACCACCTCCACCGCGCTCAACTTCGGCGACAACGGCAACTGTGTCGGCTACCTGGTAGGCGAGCCGCACAAGGGCCTGTCGTACATGTTCCAGATGATGAACGATGCGCGCATCGGCGTCGGCATGGGCGCGATCATGCTCGGCTACGCCGGTTACCTGTATTCGCTGAACTATGCCCGCGAACGTCCGCAGGGGCGTCTGCCGGACGGCAAGAATCCAGCTTCGGTGCAGGTACCGATCATCCAGCACACCGATATCAAGCGCATGCTGCTGACGCAGAAAGCCTACGTCGAAGGCGCCTTCGATCTGGGCCTGTATGCCGCGCGCCTGGTCGACGAGCAGCAGACCGCGCAGACCGAGGAAGAACGCATCAGCGCCCATGAGCTACTGGACCTGCTTACGCCGATCGTCAAGTCCTGGCCCTCCGAGTTCTGCCTCAAGGCCAACGAGCTGGCGATTCAGATCCTCGGCGGCCATGGCTATACCCGCGAATACCCGGTCGAGCAGTATTACCGAGACAACCGACTGAATCCCATTCACGAGGGCACCCACGGCATCCAGTCGCTCGATCTGCTGGCGCGCAAGCTGAGCCAGAACGGCGGCGCCGGCCTGCGTCAGTTGGTCGGCCTGATCCAGGGCACTTGCAAACGCGCCGCAGCGTTCAGTTCTCTGGATGCGCTGCGCCAGCCACTGGAGCAATTGATTGCGCGCCTGACGGAGGTGACCCAGACGCTGCTGGGTGATCTGATGACCGGCAAGGTCAATCTCGCATTGGCCAACTCGGCGCTGTACCTCAAGGTGTTCGGCCATGCGGTGATCGGCTGGCGCTGGCTTGAACAGGCGATCCACGCCGAGCAAGGACTGGCGGGCGGCAACGAGGCCGACACGGACTTCTACCGCGGCAAGCTGCAGGCGGCACGCTACTTTTTGACTTGGGAAGTGCCGAGCTGCCACCACGAACTGGCAATTCTCGCCAGCCGCGACGATACCTGCCTGAGCATGCAGGACAGCTGGTTCTAACCTCCGCGCACGGCGCGCCCCGACCTCGGGTGCGTGCCGTGCGGCCTAGCGCAACCTAAGGTCCTCAACTGGGTTCCGTGTCCGCCTATTGCGCCCATCGCGCCTTAGGCCTTTTTTGACAGCTCGCCAAATCAGCAGGTTAGAATCGCTGGCATGCGCCCTGCATGTTCGCCAGCGGCACTAACCCACGGAGAGCGCGCTTGGATATCGGCAACATCAACCAACTGTTTTTTGTCGGTGCCCTGTTGGTTGCGGCGAGCATCCTGATGAGCTCCCTATCGACACGCCTCGGCGTGCCGATTCTGGTGATTTTCCTTGCGGTGGGCATGCTCGCCGGGGTCGACGGCATCGGCGGGATCGTCTTCGACGATTATTCGCTGGCCTTTCTGATCAGCAACCTGGCCCTGGCGATCATCCTGCTCGACGGCGGCATGCGTACCCGCGCCGCGACCTTCCGCGTAGCCCTGTGGCCGGCCTTTTCATTGGCCACTGCCGGGGTGGTGATCACCTCGGGGCTGACCGGCCTGGCGGCCGCCTGGCTGTTCGACCTGCCGCTGATGCAAGGGCTGCTGATCGGCGCCATCGTCGGCTCGACGGATGCGGCCGTGGTGTTCAACCTGCTCAACGGTCGCGGGCTCAACGAGCGCGTCGGCTCGACGTTGGAAATCGAGTCGGGCAGCAACGACCCCATGGCCATGTTCCTCACCGTCGCCCTGATCGACATGCTCGCGTCTGGTCAGACCGGCTTCGGCTGGAGCTTTTTCGTCAACCTGCTGCAACAATTCGGCATCGGCACCCTGCTTGGCCTGTCTGGAGGCTGGTTGCTGTTACATCTGATCAATCGGCTGTCAGTGGCGGATGGGCTCTATCCGCTGCTGGCGGTGGCCGGCGGCATCATGATCTATGCGCTGTCCGGCGCCATTGGCGGCAGCGGCATTCTCGCGGTCTACGTCTGCGGCCTGCTACTGGGCAACCGGCCCATTCGCAACCGTCACGGCATTCTGCACATGTTCGACGGCCTGGCCTGGCTGAGCCAGATCGGCATGTTCCTGGTGCTCGGCCTGCTGCTGACTCCCAGTAATTTGCTGCCGATCGCCCTGCCGGCGCTCGCGCTGTCGCTGTGGATGATCCTGTTCGCCCGCCCGCTTGCGGTGTTCATCGGCTTGCTGCCGTTTCGCAGTTTCCACCTGCGCGAGCGCCTGTTCATTTCCTGGATAGGCCTGCGCGGTGCAGTACCGGTGATCCTCGCGGTATTTCCGTTGATGGCGGGTCTGGAGAATGCCCAGCTGTTCTTCAACGTCGCCTTCTTCATCGTGCTGGTCTCGCTGCTGCTGCAAGGTACGACGCTGACCTGGGCGGCGAAGAAGGCCAAAGTCGAGGTCCCGCCGTCGCCTCTGCCGATTTCACGTGCGGGCTTACAGATCCACACGACCAGCCAGTGGGAAATGTTCATTTATCGGCTGACGGCCAAGAAATGGTGCGTGGGCGCCGCCCTGCGTGAACTGAAGATGCCGACCGGCACGCGCATCGCCGCGCTGTTTCGCGGCAAGGCGCTGCTGCATCCGTCCGGCAGTACCCGCCTGCAGGTTGACGACATCCTTTGCGTAATCGGCCATGAGGAAGACCTGCCGGCCCTCGGCAAGCTGTTCAGCGAAGCGCCGCAGCGCGGTCGCGACATGCGTTTCTTTGGCGATTTCATCCTTGAGAGCGAAGCCCAGATGAGCGCCCTCGCAGCCCTCTACGGATTGAAGCTGGGCGATGTGGATGGCAATCAGCAGATCGGTCAATTCATGGCCGAACGTGTCGGCGGCAAGCCCGTCGTCGGCGATCAGATCGAGTGGAATGGCCTGATCTGGACCATCGCCTCGATGGAGCATGGCGAAGTGCGCAAGGTCGGCCTGAAGTTTCCGGAGGGCAACACGCCAGGCCCCAGTTTGCACTTCTGACGAGGACGCCGAGCGATAAGCTGCGAGGTGAGACGTTCCGATCTGTGGACTCGCCTCGGCCATCGGCAGCCCTTAGACTCTGCACTCATTTCTGCCTTTCGATAGTACCCATGGCCCCCTTGCGCACCTTCATGCTGACGACACTGCTCGTCATCGCTTCGCCTTTCGCTTTCGTTCAAGCCGCCCCCGCGGTACCCGGTCTGCCCAACAACCAGGCAGCCGAAGCAGAGGCCCCGAAAGACGCCCAACCCAGCGTGAGCGAAAGTGCCCAGCGATTTACGGAGCAAGCAGAGACCGCGCGTCAGCGTTTGGCTGATCTCAAGACTGAGCTCGCCGGGGCGTCGAAGGAAATCGCCGCGGCCCAGCAGGAACTGAGCAAACTCAAAAGCAGCGATACCAGTGACATGGCGGCCAAGCTGGCCAAGCTGTCGGTCTCCGAGCTCGAGCAGCGGCTGGCCGAGCGCGTCGAGCAGATGTCAAGCTGGCAAACGGCGCTGACCGCCGCCAATAGCATGATCATCAGCGCGCAGACGCGTCCGGAACGCGCTCAGGCGGATATCAGCAAGCATCAGACACGAATCGAGGAAATCAACACGCTGCTCAAGGGCGGTCGTGAGGGTGGCAAGCCCTTGAGCGACGAGCGCCGTGCGTTGCTCGGCGCCGAGAAAACCGCACTTAACGCGCAGATCGAACTGCGCCGCAACGAACTGGCCGGCAACAGCCAGCTGCAGGACCTCGGCGTCGCGCGGCGCGACCTGCTGTCCGAGCGCATCGCGCGCGCCGAACAGGAAACCATGGCGTTACAGACGGCGATCAATAACAAGCGCCGGGAAGAGTCGGAACAAACCGTCGCCGAGTTCTCGCTGAAAGCCGAGAAGGCGGGTTCAGACAAGCTGCTTCCCGCGGAAAGCGCCGAGAATCGCCGGCTTTCGGGCTACCTGCTGCGCGCTACCGAGCGGCTCAACGACCTGACCCAACAGAACCTGCAAACCCGTCAGCAGCTCGACACGCTGAACCAGGCTGATCAAGCGCTCGAAGAACAGATCGCCGTGCTCGAGGGTAGCCTGCTGCTCTCGAAGGTGCTGTATCAGCAGCAGCAGGCGCTACCGCAGCTGAAACTGGACAAGAACCTGGCCGATGAGATCGCCGACATCCGTCTGTATCAGTTCGAGCTGAGTCAACGGCGCGAAGTCAGTGGCAACGTCGAAGACTATGTCGATCAGCAGCTCGCCAAGCTGCCGCCGAGTGAAGTCACGCCGGAGCTGCGTAGTGCATTGCTGGAGCTGTTACGCACCCGCAGCGAGTTGCTCGACCGACTCAACCATGAACTCAACGCCCTGCTCAGCGAGTCGATTACGCTGCAGTTGAACCAGCGCCAGTTGCAGACCAAAGCCCAGGCTATGCGCGAAACGCTCGACGAGCAGATGTTCTGGATCCCGAGCAACAGGCCGCTGGATCTGGACTGGTTCAAGAGCGTACCGACACTGCTGGATCGGCAGCTGCGAGCGATGCCATGGGGCTCGGTGTTCGAGGCGCTCGGCGCCGGATTGCTGGAACGGCCGCTGTTCTTCGTGCCGCTGTTGCTGGTAATCGGTTTGCTGCTCTGGCGCCGCAATGCCATCAACGCCAAGCTCGACTCGCTCAGCAACGACATCGGTCATTTTCGCAACGACAGCCAGTTGCATACGCCGTTGGCGCTGCTGCTGAACCTTCTGCTGGCGCTTCCCGGTACGCTGTTCCTGGCGCTTTGCGGCTACGTTCTGCAAATGGACGGACGCGGCCAGAACATCAGCCTAGGCGCCGCGTTCTACCAGATGGCGCAGGCCTGGCTGGTGTTCTACAGCGCCTATCGGATGCTCTCGCCGAACCGCGTGGCCGAGACTCATTTTGGCTGGTTCCGCCCACAGGTGGTCTTCCTGCGCAATGAAATTCGCCGGCTGGGCCTGGTGGTGATGGCACTGGTCGCGGTGGTGGCCATCGCGGAGCTGCAGCCGGGTGGCCTGGTCGATGATGTGATCGGAATCGTCGTGGTCCTCACCTGCTACGCACTGATGAGCTGGCGCCTGACCCGTCTGTTGCTCAAGGGCCCATCGAGCCAGAACGCGCCGCCGGTAAGGCGTTTCATCGGCTTGCTGTTCAGCATCCTGCCGCTGGCGCTGATCGTGGCGGTGGGCTTCGGCTATTACTACACGGCGCTGAAGCTGACCGGCCGACTGATCGATACCCTGTATCTGCTGCTCGCCTGGATCGTCATCGAGGCCACGCTCATTCGCGGCCTGACCGTTGCCGCCAGACGCCTGGCCTACCAGCGCGCGCTGGCCAAGCGCGAAGCCCAGGTGGAGGACGGGACGGACACCAGCGAGTCCACCGGCGAGGCCGGGCTGAATATCGAACAGGTCAACCAGCAGTCGCTGCGACTGACGCGTCTGGCCATGTTCGGCCTGTTCTTTGCGGTGCTGTATTGGGTCTGGTCCGACCTGATCAGCGTGGTGTCCTATCTGGATAACGTGGTGCTGTACGAATACACCAGCGGCAGCGGCGAGACCGCCACCACCAATGCGATCACGCTGAACAACCTACTCGGCGCGCTGCTTATCGTCGCCATCACCGTGGCGTTGGCGCGCAACCTGCCAGGTCTGCTGGAGGTTCTGGTGCTGTCGAAACTGCACCTCGCGCAAGGCAGCGCCTACGCCACCACAACATTGCTGTCTTATCTGCTGGCAGGTGTTGGCATCGTCTCCACCCTGTCGACGCTCGGGGTCAGCTGGGACAAGCTGCAGTGGCTGGTCGCCGCGCTGTCGGTGGGGCTCGGCTTCGGCATGCAGGAAATCTTCGCCAACTTCATTTCCGGCTTGATCATTCTGTTCGAGCGTCCGGTACGCATCGGCGACGTGGTGACGATCGGCAATCTGTCTGGCACGGTCAGCCGGATCCGCATTCGTGCGACGACCATCACCGATTTCGACCGCAAGGACATTATCGTCCCGAACAAGACCTTCATCACTGGCCAGCTGGTCAACTGGTCACTGAGCGACACCGTCACCCGGGTGACCATCAAGATCGGTGTCGCCTACGGATCCGATCTGGATATGGTCAAGAAGCTGCTGTACAAGGCGGCCCAGGACAACCCGCGCGTGCTCAAGGAGCCGGAACCGCTCGTGTTTTTCCTGACTTTTGGCGAGAGCACGCTGGACCACGAGTTGCGTATTCACGTGCGCGATCTCGGCGACCGCAACCCGGCCACCGACGAAATCAACCGCTTCATCGACCGCGAGTTCGCCAAGGCCGGCATCAGCATCGCCTTCCGCCAGGTCGACGTGTTCCTGAAGAATTTCGATGGCAAAGTGCTGCAGCTGGGTACCGCTCCCGGAACCCGGCAGGCTGATGACAAGCCCGCGCAGCCGCCCGCCGACAGTCCAGTCTGAGGAACGTCGTTACCGACGCGGCCTCCAAACTCAAACGCGCCCGCTCTCCGGGCGCGGCACAGTACAGCGCCGGAGCACCTGTGAAGACTCTCACCGAGCTGAATTTCGACAACCGCTTCGCTCGACTGGGCGACGTGTTCTCCACCGAAGTGACGCCGCAGCCGCTGGAAACACCGCGCCTGGTGATCGCCAGCGAAGCGGCCATGGCGCTGCTCGATCTCGATCCGGCAGTGGCTGACGATCCGTTGTTCGCCGAGCTGTTTTCCGGTCACAAACTCTGGAGCACCGCCGAACCGCGGGCGATGGTCTACTCCGGTCACCAGTTCGGCAGCTACAACCCGCGCCTGGGCGATGGTCGTGGCCTGCTGCTCGGAGAGGTGGTCAACGAGGCCGGCGAGCACTGGGATCTACACCTCAAGGGGGCGGGCAAGACGCCTTATTCGCGCATGGGCGATGGCCGTGCCGTGCTGCGTTCATCTATTCGCGAATTCCTCGCCAGTGAGCATTTGCACGCGCTGGGTATCCCGAGCTCGCGCGCGCTCTGCGTAACCGGCTCGGATACACCGGTCTATCGCGAACGCCAGGAGCGCGGCGCCATGCTGCTGCGTTTGGCCCAGAGCCACGTACGCTTTGGCAACTTCGAATTCTTCTACTACACCAAGCAGCACGACGAACTGAAGCAGCTGCTCGATCACGTCGTCGAATCCCACTTCGCCGACTGCCTCGAGCACCCCGAGCCTTACCACTCGTTCTTCCGCCAAGTGCTGGAGCGCACCGCCGAGCTGATCGCTTACTGGCAGGCCTATGGCTTCTGCCACGGAGTGATGAACACCGACAACATGTCGATCCTTGGCATCACCTTCGATTTCGGCCCCTACGCGTTCCTCGATGACTTCGATGCGCGCTTCATCTGTAACCATTCCGACGACGCCGGACGCTATTCCTACGAGAATCAGGTGCCCATCGCACACTGGAATCTGGCCGCACTGGCCCAGGCGCTGACGCCCTTTATCGCGATCGAGCAATTGCGCGCGACGATGAACCTGTTCCTGCCAATCTACGAAGCCGCCTGGCTCGACCTGATGCGCCGGCGCCTAGGCTTTCGGAGTGCCGAGGACGACGATAAGGCGCTGGTGCAGCGTCTGCTGCAACTGATGCAGGACAGCTCCATCGACTACACGAACTTCTTCCGCGAACTCGGCGATCACTCACCCGAGCAGGCCCTGGCTCGGCTACGTGAGGATTTCATCGACATCAAAGCGTTCGACGACTGGGCCGCGGGCTACCTCCAGCGCACTCAACGTGAAGGGGACGACCAGACCGTGCGGCAAGCACGCATGCATGCGGTCAACCCGAAGTACATCCTGCGCAACTATCTAGCCCAGCAGGCAATCGAGGCCGCAGAAACAGGCGATTACGGCCCGGTTCGTGAACTGCATGCCGTGCTCAGCCGCCCCTTCGACGAGCAACCCGGCATGGATCGCTACGCGGAGCGCCCGCCAGAATGGGGTAAGCATCTGGAGATCAGTTGCTCCTCCTGAGCCTTGGCCTTGCGCAAAATACTGCGCAAAGCACCGCCTGCCGAGACAGCTCTGCGGGCGTCCCAGCCCGTGGTGACTGGCCTGCCGTCTCTATGCGCCAAACCTTGCACAGAGTCGGCAGGATGTTGCCCAACTAAATGTGAAGCGCCCCGCAAGGTCAGCCGAACGCTCTCCAAGTAAAGACGCAAGCATTTGATAGATATATGTTTTATTTAGGTGGCATGCTCCTTGTAAGAATTGATCAGCCATTCCGGCATTCAACGAAGCAAGGAGAGCACCCATGCCAACACCCGCGTATCTTTCCCTCGAAGGCACCAAGCAAGGCCTGATCACTGCAGGCACTTTCACCGAGGACTCGGTCGGCAATATCTTCCAGGAAGGACACGAAGACCAGATCCTGGTGCAGGCATTCCAGCATCAGGTCATCATTCCGCGCGATCCGCAATCGGGTCAGCCCACCGGCCAGCGCGTGCACAAGCCGCTGATGATCACCAAGGTGTTCGACAAGTCGTCGCCGCTGATTTTCAACGCTCTGACCTCCGGTGAGCGTCTGAACAAATGCCGCTTGGAGTGGTACCGCACCTCGTCCACCGGCACCCAGGAACACTACTTCACCATCGAACTGGAAGATGCGGTGATCGTCGACGTGCAGTCGCGCATGCCCAACTGCCAGGATCCGAACATGTCGCACTTCACCCACCTGGAAGACGTGTACTTCACCTACCGCAAGATCGTCTGGACCCACGAAGTCTCCGGTACTTCCGGCTCCGACGACTGGCGCACCCCGATCGCCAGCTAAGGCGATCACCGCATCAATGGCTTCGGCCGGGCACGTCCCGGCTGAAGCTTTTTTGCGAAGCAGTAATAGAAATTGAAACCGCGGCGAAACAATGCGCGACCCAGCGCACCGCAACGCCGTCGATGCGTGGTACATCAAACCCCCGCATGCGCCCTGGCGCACACCATGGACGGATCCAGGAGGAACAAGGATGTTCGCCCCCGCCAATCAAAAGCACTTTTCCCTGCACATCGAAGGCATCGAGCATGACTTTCAAGTGCTCGAATTCAGCGGTAAAGAAGCCATCAGCCAGCCCTACCGCTTCGAACTGGAGCTGGTCAGCGAGCGTCCGGATCTAGATCTCGAAAGCCTGCTTCAGCAGTCCGCGTTCCTGACATTCGCCAGGGATGGTGGCGGCATCCACGGCCAGGTCTATCGCGCCGCCCAAGGCGAGTCCGGCGAACGCCTGACGCGCTACCAGCTGATCATTGTCCCGAGGCTTGCCTATCTGGCGCACCGGACCAACCAGCGCATCTTCCAGCACCTCTCGGTGCCGCGGATCATTGCCCAGGTCCTGGAGGAGCACGGCATTCTCGCCGGCGACAGTCATCGTTTCGACCTCGGTCCGGTGATCTACCCCGAGCGAGACTATTGCGTTCAATACGACGAAACCGATCTGCACTTCATCCAGCGCCTCTGCGAGGAAGAAGGTATTCACTACCATTTCCGACACAGCGAATCCGGCCATATGCTGGTCTTCGGCGACGACCAGACGGTATTTCCCAGCCTTGCGCCGGCCGCGTATCAGCAGGACAGCGGCCTGGTCGCCGACGAGCCGGTAATCAAGCGCTTCGGGGTACGCATCGAAACCCGTACCGGCCGCGTCACCCGCCGTGATTACGATTTCGAAAAGCCACGTCTGACGATGGAGGCGGCGGTTCAGAGCGGCACTCAGCCCGACCTCGAGGACTACGACTACCCAGGGCGCTTCGTCGATCGCGAGCGTGGCAAACACCTGTCCCGCCGCGCCTTGGAACGCCACCGCCACGATTTCGAACTGGCCGAGGGCGATAGCGATCAGCCGAAGCTGGTCAGCGGCCACTTCCTCTCACTCAGCGATCATCCGCGCGGTGACTGGAATCAGCTATGGCTGCTCACCGAAATTCATCACGAAGGCAAACAACCGCAGGTACTGGAGGAGTCGGTCGCCAACGCGTCCAGCCTGCACGTTCCGACCCACTCTCCCCTCCGGGACGAAGGCTGCGGTGAAGGGGCTCTTGCCAGCACCGATTTCTACCAAGGCTATCGCAACCATTTCACCGCCACGCCGTGGGCCGTCCCATTCCGCCCCGCTCTCAACCACCCCAAGCCACGCATCCTTGGCAGCCAGAGTGCGGTTGTCACCGGGCCAGCCGGTGAAGAGATTCACTGCGACGAATACGGTCGAGTAAGGGTGCAATTCTTCTGGGATCGCCACGGGCAAGCCGACGACAAAACCAGCTGCTGGCTGCGCGTTTCATCGAGCTGGGCCGGCGACCATTACGGCGGTATCGCCATTCCCCGCGTTGGCATGGAAGTACTGATCACCTTCCTTGAGGGTGATCCCGACCAGCCACTGATCACCGGCTGTCTCTACCACAAAGAGAATGCGGTTCCCTACGACCTGCCTGCGAACAAGACCCGCAGCGTCTTCAAAACCCTCAGCAGTCCAGGTGGCAACGGCTACAACGAACTGCGCATCGAAGACCGCAAGGGCGCCGAGCAGATCTACCTCCACGCCCAACGCGACTGGGACGAAAACATTGAGCACGACCAGAAAATCCGCATCGGCCACGAACGCCATGACACCGTCGAAGCCAACAGCTACAGCGAATTCCGCGCCGAAGAACACCGCACCACCCATGGCGATCGCCGCAGCGAAGTCAAAGCCAACGACCACCTGACCGTGGGCAACAACCAACACGTGAAGATCGGCACCGGCCAATTCATCGAAGCCGGCAACGAAATCCACCTCTCCAGCGGCCTCAAAGTCGTCCTCGAAGCAGGCAGCGAACTGACCTTCAGGGCCGCCGGTAGCTTTATCAAGCTCGACGGCAGCGGCATCACCATGGTCGGGCCGGTGATCAGGATGAACTCTGGCGGCAGTCCGGGTAAGGGGTCGGGGGCTGCGCCGGTCCAGCCGGGCGCGGTGAAATCGGCGGATGCGGATAAGGCAGGCGAGCTCCTAGTGCCTGCGCAGCGCCAAGCTTTATTACGAGCCTCTCCACGCTGTGAGATCTGCGAGCGAGCCAACCAGGAGGCCGGGGCATGAGCCGAGACTTCTTGCTCGTAGATGGTGTGCTCCGCCAGGACGCTCTGCAATGGCTTTATGCAGCAGGCGAGCATATCGAGGTCATTCCACTTTACAACGGCACCCGCTGGGACGGCGTCAAAGAAATCGGCCCAATTCTGGTAGGGCTAGATACGCATTCATCATTGCTCAATGAATGGCAACACAACCCTCTTCTTCAGCGTCAGGCCAGCAGGCTACAGAGTTCGGCACCGCTGAACGATGTCGCCGATCACCTGAGCCAGTACATCACCGTCACGGACGACTTTGGTAGCTACAGCCTCTTCCGTTTCGCTGACCCACTGGTGACCTCTTACTGGTTGAACAGCTATCCCTCGTCCGCTTATCAAAGTCTGTTGGGCCCCATCGGTGAATGGCTCGTTCCACTATCCCCTCCAAGGTGGGCGCCCTCGGTAGCAGTCGAATGGCACTCCTATCGTCCGCAACCACACAGTCCGACATTAGAGGGCAAACTCAACCACCTCGCCGATGACCAGGTTCAGGCCCTAGAACAGGCTTATCGGCGAAGCTTCAAGGAACGCCTCTACGACTGGTTGAACGAAGACTATCCACAAACCTTATCAAGCCTTGCCGAACAAGAGCGAGATCTATGGTTGGAACAGCGTCTGCTAGATGCCGAAGCCTGGGGGCTGGTCAATGAACAGAGTATTGCGATCTGGGTCGAGCGCTGCGCCTGCTGGGGAGACGACTTCGCCACACGCCTCGATAGCCCCTACCAAGCTTGGCTAGCCAAGGTGCCAGACGCCCAGGAACTGCCTCCAGAGCGACGTATTCAAGCTCTGGATGAAGATTGCCTTACCGGCTAAAGGAACGGATTTCCATGAGCACGACAACTTCCGACAAAACGCTGCAACAAGCCAAACGCAATCAGGCCTTCGAGGACAAGCCCGCCAATGCGAACGGTCAGTGCCCGTTGAAAGCGGGTGAAATTGCAATCCATCCCGTTCGCTATGCGATAGATGAGTCACCGGCACGCGGCAGTGCCCAAGGTCCAAACCCGCTGCCAAAAGGCTGGTCCAGCAGCAACCTGCCGAAGCTCAAGACGCGTAGTTATACCCTGCGTCAGCTCCGTGACGGCTGGCTTTATGTGTGGAATGAAACTGATCGCACCCTTCACGAATATCAGGTGAAGGGCCACCAATTCATCCGCCATCAATGGGGTAGTGCACAGCTGGGCAAGGATGAGCGAAACAACCCCGGTGACAGCCAACCTTATCTGCTTTACCCAAAGCGCAGCCGCCTACTCATTGCCTACGCCCCCGTGCAGTGGACCTGGCGCCTGTGCGAAAAAATGCGCAGCAACCCCCAGGAGCAAAAGCGCTGGATGCGCGCACTGGACTTGCCGCAATACTGTACCCAGATGCAGGCAGCACATGCCGCTCCTATCCGCGAAATAGGCAGCGCGGTCGCCGATATCCTGGCAGGAGGAGAAGCCCCGACCTTCAAGAGCTGTCTTGTAGCAGCGAACAACGATGATACGTCCCGCCCCTGCAAAAAGCCGATCGACCAGGCTCTCATACTCGGCAGCGTACCCGATCAGGACAGTGCCCTCTTCGTTGCTCTGGACGATCCCATGGCCATCGTCGATGACCTGGCCATGAATCTGCAGGGCCGCTGGCTGGAACTGGCAGCAGCAGACAAACAGCACGCCAACAAGATCAATAGCGCTACGCTCATTCAGGGGCTTTGCGGCGTCAAACTAGACCCCTTCATGCCCAAATCGGTATCGACTAACCCAAGCCGCAAGCAAGCTTTCATCAAAGACGCTCACAGCCTGCTCGATAGCGAAGCGCAGCTACTCAATCACGGCGGCAGTGACGCGACCCTGACACTCAAATCGCTGCAAGTGCAGCGGGTTCAACAGCAATTTCGCACGAATTGGGGTAACCCACCGTCGGGGCCTAAATGGCGCGCACTGGTAGAGGAATGGCAGCAGAAAAAGACCTGGCGCGAGGACGTTCGCTTCGATGAGGCCTGGAGTTATCTGCAAGAGCGCGCCGATGAAATGGAGCGCCTCAATACCCACATCCAACGCAGCGAAAGCGACCTGCTCGCCTGGCTGAAAAGCCTCAGTCCGAAAGCGGAAGAGGTTTTCTATGACCCCTGCCATCCTCAGCAATCGACCGATCTGCTGGACACCATGGCCAATCTGTACGAGCAGTTGGGCGCGAGCGACACGGGCAAGCAATGGCTCTGCGAGCAGTACGGCAAACCCACTACGCTGGCAGGCCTGGCGCTGTTCAATTTCAGCGCCGAGCTTTCCGCGCTGATCGACAAGATCTCCGCCAATTTCACCACCTACGGCACCATCGACAACCAAGGTCGGCAGGGCGACGGTAGCGGCCAGGCTCACGGCGGACTCTCCGACATCACTAGCGAAGTCAGCCGTGCCAACGAGGTGAAATCGGTACTTGACCTGCCGAGCGTACAAGCCAGCAACCTGTACAAGGACCTTTCCGAACCCGGCAAGCATGCCTTCGAGACCTTGCGCAACGTAGTGGGGCAAAAAGCCAAGGACAGCTGGAACCTGATGGCCTTTGTTCTGTTGCCGGCCTTGAGCACGAAATTTGCGCCCAAGGTTCGAATCTTTGCCTTCAGCGTCACCCAGGTCTTGGTCTCTACGGAAATCTCCACGCAGACGCGTTTGATTCTGGATGCCGAGTTCGCGAAGAAGAACCGTCAATGGCAGATGCAGGTTGCCCAGCTCGAAAAGAACATCAAGGGCCTGCAACGCACTCTTTCTCTACCCGGTAAAGGCCCCGACAAACGCTCGGCGCGCATACAGTTGCTCGGGCTGGAACAAAAGCGCGAGACGCTGAACCTGCAACGGCCTAATGAGGTAATCGGTAGCGTCGTCACCGAAACCAGGATCACCAAGGTACAAACCCGCCAAGTAGCCATGTGGCTTGCGACACTGGGCCAGTCAGAGCTGCTCGATCAGTTGCAGCTCAAAGCAAAAAACTCGGCAAGCTATGCAGCCCGCAGCCGTCAGTGGATGAACCAGGAGCTCGGCGGCAGCCTGCCTGTGCTGGTCGCAGGGCTGAATGTCTGGAACTTTATCAATAGCCTGGACAAGGCACGCAATGATGGCATTTTCAGTGAGGATGAGCTGCGCACGGTCGGCGCCAATGCCGCCTATACCGCCAACGCACTGATGGCACTCTGGACGGTGCCGGCGTGGAACAAATGGGCCAAGCTTGAAAAAACAATTGGCCGAAATACCACTCAACTTGCAAAAGCAGGTGTAAGGGCTTGGCTTAAAACGGGTGAAGTTGAAGCCTCATTGCTGGCTCGGCAGCTCGTCTTACGTACTATGGGTATGGCAGCATTCGGCGCTATCGCCGCGGGGGTAGAGGCCTGGCAGGTTTCCAAAGATGTTAGCAACGCAACCAGCCCTGAAGAGAAATATGCTCAAAGCACAAAACTGGTTGCATTGATATTTATGTCGTCAGTAGCTGGCGTCCAACTAGTTGGCAGTGCTTTGGGCTTCTGGTTCGGTTTTGCCTGGGTCATGTCCAACCCGGTGACCATCATCATCGCGTTACTTGGCGTGATCTACCTGATCGCCAGCATGATCGCCAACCAATACAAGCGCGAGGGTCTACGGCTCTGGCTGTATCGCAGCAGTTGGGGCAAATCCCCCACCTGGACACACAGTGACGAGCATCATAAGGAGGAACTGCGCACCCTGAAGGAAATCTGCCTACGCCCCAGCCTGGCGGCTCGCGCCTCCACCTTGCCATACTACGGGCGTGGCCCACGCATCTATACCGGTTTCTGGCTACAGCTCCTGCTACCGTCCGAACTGGCGGGAACAACCGTAAAACTGCAACCGGCCATGGTCGACAGCGGCTGGTTTTCCGATAGCCTGATGCAAGGCATGGCAGACAAGTTCTACGACCAGTTCCTCGAAGGCTACTGGGCGCCCATCGACCAATTTGGTCAACCTCCCGCGCAGCGTCCCAGCGGACCGCTGCCAGGCGACACCCTCTACCCCGAGGGCACACAGCACCGCCTCTGGCAAACCTGGGTTGCTTACCAGCGCTCCCCCATGCTGGAGCTGGAAGTTCGCTACCCGGAGCAAATTCTGGAAAGCACTAACGGCCAAGGCTATATGTTCCGCGTGGATATAGGCAGCTCATCCTCCGAGGCGAATCTGAAAAGCGATGCGCTCAGCAAGGAACCCAATAGCGATATGGTTCTCTCTTCACAAAGCACCCGCTTGCTCTCCTTGCAGGTACCACATACGAGTAAATGATTTATTTATGAGCAGTACATTGAGAAAATTCTTACAGGCTCTTCCCTGGAATCAGCCCATCGAGCTTCCAGCACACCACCAGTGGAAGCACGCCAACCAACGTGCCTTACTGGAATGGAGGATCAAGGCGCGCCCTTACAACACAACCGTCGCCAATGGGATGTTTGCCTTCCTATTATGCACAACTCTAATCTTTAGTTACTTTTTACTCTATAAAAATGCAAGCTTCGAGCTAATTGAAACTACCTTTATTGCAGTACCAGGTTTTTTTCTTTTCTTCTTAGCTTTATATGGCACAACGCATCAAAAAACAAAATTCGCTTATCGCCTGACCGAAACAGGTATAGAACTCTGCGAGTGGAAAGCACTAGGTAAAGGCTGGATGATCGCCTTGAAATGGCTGACGATTATCGCCGCTATCGCCGTTCTATTCGTTGTCGCACTTGACCCATCGGCCTTTTGGGTAGCACTCGCCGGGCCTGGCGGCATGGGCTTGCTTTATCTAGGCCTAGCTAACTCAAAGCAATTCCAAGAAATGCACAGTCTCTACAGACACAATGTATTTACCTGGGACGAAATAAAGCACATTTACATAGACAAATCACGTCACCTAATCAGCTTGGAATATGAGTGGCTCAACGAGAATCTCAACAAGACACTGCCGTGGTGGACATATATTTTCTGTCACAAAAAAGGCTTTGAAACCACTACTGAAATCATACTTTCAAAAAACACAGACACCCCACACACACGTAAAAAAATAGAAGTCTTGCAGTTTTAAAAAATTAATAGAAATCCAATACCGATATGGCGCTATTTTCACAAAACACCTGCCTGTTCCCTTTGTAGGTGCCACATACGAGTGAATGATTGCTTATGAGTAGTCCCTTGAACAAACTTATCCAGACTCTTCCCTGGAGCGCAGCCCATAGAACTTCCAGACGACCATCGGTGGAAACATGCTAATCAACATGCGTTGCTAGAGCGGGGCCAAGCTGGATGCCAATGCGGCATTGCCGCATAGCATCCGCAGCGCCACCACCCTGGTGCGTATCGAGAGCAACCTGCCGGGGCTGGTCGCGCAACTGGGTAGCCTCAACCTCAAGAGCGAGGTTCGCCTGCGCACCACCACTCGACCTCCAGCCACGGCGGCAACGTCGAGAGCTCGCGGGTCGGCTCCGTCACCAGGCCCGTGGCCCAGCGACCCTGGCCCAACGCCCTGCAGCTCTATTTCAATACGCCAGCTGATGGCTCAGCATGTGGCGTACGTCGATTAACGGACCTGCCGCAAGATCAGAAAACGAACATGAGCGATAGCTACTACGCCAGCACCGCCAGCGACCGTCGTGGATCTGGAGAAGACCGTAGCCAGAAGGCCGGCACCTCCATGCCATTCCCAAGGGCAATGACTCCGATGCCCGTCCCAACAGCGCGCCGATATCGAGCCCAGCGAGACAGACCAGCGAATCGGCATTCGCCTTCACTCCGGCACTTCCACACACACATGAATCGCATCATGCCGCCAGTACTCCACATCGCAATCGATCAACCGATCATGCTGGTCGCGGTTGAGGCGGGTGATGCGCAGGGCGGGGCTGCCGGGGGCGGTGCGCAGGGTCGTGGCGGCTTCGGGGTGCAGGGCGGTGGGGACCATGTCGAAGCGGACGCGGCCGTAGTGGATGCCATATTCGCTGGCATACAGCTCGGTTAGCGAGCAGGTCAGATCATAGTCGAGGATGCCTGGGAAGTAGCTGGGGTTCAGATAGTGTTCGACGTAGAGCACCAGACGACCATCGATGCGTCGGGCGCGGCGGATCTGGATGACGCCGGACAGCGCAGGCAATCCCAGTCGGGCGCAAATTTCCGCTGCGGCGGGCACCAACCGGGCGGACAAGATCTCGGTTGCCGGGAGCCTACCCTGCTCATGGACCATAGCGTGGAAGTGGCTACGTACCAGCGGGTTGTAGGCGATCCGAGGCGGTGAAACGAACCAGCCACGGCGATCCTCCCGATAGATCAAACCCTGCGACTCGAGCTGGCCCAGCGCCTCTCGCAGCGTGATGCGCGTGGTATCGAAGAGCTCGCTGAGTTTGCGCTCGGATGGCAGCTGCCCGCCAGGCTGCAGCAATCCGTGGGCGATCTGCTCCTGCAAGGACCGACAGATTGCCGTAACCGCCCGCGGTGCCTCGTCACGCATCACTTTCTCCTCAACTGGACTAGTCCAGCACTAGAACAGAGCGCTTGCTCTCGCATTTTGCAACCGCAAACGCTTTGCAGGTTAGGCAAGCCAAATGACTGCCGCGTGACATTGGTACGGAAAGCGGGTCCCACAACGGTTGTTTTTGGCCCATCCAAGCGTATCGGCGGATTTCGATAGAGCCACGCCACGCAAGGTTCCCAGCCTGAGCTAGGCTTGCTACGGCACTCCTGTCGCGGTGTCGCCCCCGAGAGGCGGCGGCGGAGGCATCGACATCAAAATGTCATTTGCGCCCCCTAGATTGGCTTCAGTCTTGCTGACCTAGACCAACCTGCGAAAGGAGCTTCTGATGAAACGACTGCTGCTGGCTTCACTGCTGGGATCAGCGATCGCCCTGGCGACATCGGCGAACGCTGCACAAACGGACCTGAAAGACCTCGAAGAGGCGGCTCGCGCGGAAGCTGAGGTCAACAGCGTCGGCATGCCGGACAGCTGGGCCAACTGGAAAGACACTTGGCAGGACCTGGAGAAGACGTACGGCCTCAAGCACATGGACACCGACATGAGTTCGGCCCAAGAGATCGCCAAGTTCGCCGCTGAGAAAGACAACGCCACCGCCGACATCGGCGATGTCGGCGCGGCGTTCGGACCGATCGCCGTGCAGCAGGGCGTTACCCAGCCATATAAGCCGAGCACCTGGGAGCAGATCCCGGACTGGGCAAAGGACAAGGACGGTCACTGGATGCTGGCCTACACCGGTTCGATCGCCTTCATCATCAACAAGCAGCTGGTCGACAAGGCGCCAACCTCCTGGGCCGAGCTCAAAGATGGCGAGTACAAGGTCGCCATCGGTGACGTCAGTGCCGCCGCGCAGGCGGTGAATGGCGTGCTGGCGGCTGCCATCGCCAACGGCGGCGACGAGACGAACATCCAGCCGGGCCTGGACTATTTTGCCGAGATCGCCAAGCAGGGCCGCTTATCCTTGTCGAACCCGACCATCCAGACGCTGGAGCGCGGCGAAGTGGAAGTGGGCGTGGTCTGGGACTTCAATGGCCTGTCGTACCGCGACCAGATCGACCCGAGCCGTTTCGAAGTGCTGATTCCCTCCGATGGTTCGGTCATTTCCGGCTACACGACCATCATCAACAAATGGGCCAAGCACCCCAACGCCGCCAAGCTGGCACGCGAGTACATCCTCTCCGACGCCGGGCAGATCAACCTCGCCAAGGGCAATGCGCGACCGATTCGGGCCGAGCATCTGACCTTGCCCGCCGAGGTGCAGGCCAAGCTGCTGCCGAACGAGCAGTACGCCAAGGTTAAGCCCATCAAGAACGCCGAAGCCTGGGAAGCGACCTCCAAGGCGTTGCCGCAGCAGTGGCAGGAAAACGTGATCATCGAAATGGAGTGACCGGTTGCGGTGGGCTTGGATCGGAGGCGTCCCGCTCTAGCCACCCGCACGCGGGCGGTGGGCTGAAGCGGAGCTCCGCCCGACCCACCTACGACCGCCCTCAACAAGGAACGCGCCATGGGCAAAGCCATTCTCGTCATTCTCGATGGCCTCAACTACCAGGTCGCCGAGCACGCGCTCGGTCATCTGCAGGCGTACTGCATGGCCGGGCGCGGTGCGCTGTACCGGCTGCACTGCGAGCTACCGGCGCTATCCCGGCCGCTATATGAATGCATCCTCACCGGCGTGCCGCCGATCGATAGCGGTATCGTGCACAACGAGGTGGTGCGCTTATCCAACGAACACAGCATTTTCCACCATGCCCGTGATGCCGGGCTGAGCACAGCAGCTGCGGCCTACCATTGGGTCAGCGAACTCTATAATCGCACGCCCTTCCAGGCGGCACGCGACCGCCACAGCGACACCCCGGAGCGGCCCATCCAGCACGGACACTTCTACTACGAAGACCACTATCCGGACTCGCATCTGTTCGCCGATGCTGAAAGCCTGCGCTTACGACACAACCCGGACTTTTTGCTGGTGCATCCGATGAACATCGACGACGCCGGCCACAAGCACGGCCTGGATTCGTCTCAATACCGCAACGCCGCGCGCCGCGCTGATGTTCTGCTGGCCGAGTATCTGCAACGCTGGCTGGATGACGGCTATCAGGTGTTGGTCACCGCCGACCACGGCATGAACAACGATCGCTCCCATAACGGACTGCTACCAGAGGAACGCGAGGTCCCGCTGTTCGTGCTGGGTTCGGCATTCAGCCTCGACCCCACTGCTCGACCGAAACAGACTGAACTCTGCGGCACGCTGTGCGAACTGCTCGGCGTTGCCCATGACAAACCGCTGTGCCGGGAGCTGCTGAAATGACCGCGCCGCTTGAGAACAACCTCAAGACCGCCGCCATCCGCGACAGCGCGGCGCCGACGGTCGCCAGTCACAGGTCTCCAGGCAGTAAACGCCTGGCGCTGCTTTGCCTGCTGCCTTTCGCCGCGTTCTTCTTCGCCTTCCAGATCGCCCCGCTGCTGTGGGTGACGGTCAACAGCCTGCATACGGCTGATGGCTGGGGCCTGGCCAATTTCCAGAAGATCTTTGGTTCGAAGTTCTATCTGCAAGCCATCAAGCACAGTTTGCAGATCGCCTTCTGGTCGAGCCTTTTCGGCATAGTCATCGCGATTCTCGGCAGTTATTCCTTGCGTCAGGTCGACTCCAAACTACGCGACTTCGTCATGGCCTTTTCCAACATGACCAGCAACTTTGCCGGCGTGCCGCTGGCGTTTGCCTTTGTCATCCTGCTCGGTTTCAACGGGGCGCTGACGATCCTCCTGAAGCAGGCCGGAATCATCGAGGACTTCAACCTCTACTCCAAAACCGGCCTGATCGTGCTCTACACCTACTTCCAGATTCCGCTGGGCGTGTTGCTGCTCTACCCCGCATTCGACGCGCTGCGCGAGGACTGGCGCGAGTCGGCTTCCTTGCTAGGCGCCGGTACCTGGAGCTACTGGCGCTACATCGGCCTGCCGGTGCTTACCCCAGCGCTGCTCGGCACCTTCGTCATCCTGCTGGCCAATGCGCTGGGGGCCTATGCCACGGTCTACTACCTCACTACGGGCAACTTCAACGTGTTGCCGATCCGAATCGCGGCGATGATTTCCGGCGATATCTCCCTCGATCCGAACATGGCCAGCGCATTGTCTATGGTGCTGGTCGGGCTGATGGGCGTGATTACCGTGGCGCATCAGGTGCTGCTCAAGAGGAGTTACCATGCGAGCCGCTGAAGCCAAACGTGGCGCGCTGTATCACCGCACAGTGGTCTGGCTGCTGTTTCTTATCCTGCTGTTACCACTGGCTGCGACCTTCCTCTATTCGATTTCCAGCAGCTGGTCGGCGACCATCCTGCCGGACGGCTTGACCTTTGACTGGTATTTACAACTGTGGAGTGACGAACGCTTCCTGCGGGCGTTCGCTCAATCACTGCTGGTCTGCTTTGGTGCGCTGGCTTTGGCGGTGGTGCTGATCCTGCCGCTGCTGTTCGTCGTGCATTACCACTTCCCGAAACTCGACGGGCTGATGAACATCCTGATCCTGCTGCCCTTCGCGGTGCCGCCGGTAGTGTCCTCGGTCGGGCTGCTGCAGCTTTATGGCTCGGGGCCGCTGGCGATGGTCGGCACACCCTGGATCCTGATCGGCGCCTACTTCACCATCGCGCTGCCGTTCATGTACCGCGCCATCAGCAACAACCTGCAGGCGATCAACCTGCGCGACCTGATGGACGCCGCCCACCTGCTTGGCGCCAGCACCTGGAAGGCGGCGTTCCTTGTCGTGCTGCCAAACCTGCGCAAGGGACTGATGGTGTCGCTGTTCCTGTCGTTCTCGTTTCTGTTCGGCGAATTCGTGTTCGCCAATCTGCTGGTGGGCACGCGCTACGAAACCCTACAGGTGTACCTGAACAACATGAAAAACAGCAGCGGCCACTTCAACAGTGCGCTGGTGATTTCCTACTTTTTCTTCGTGCTGGTGTTCACTTGGGCGGCGACCCGGCTGAACCGAGACAGGTCCTGACGATTTACGAAACGCCCGGCACGACGGCTTCGTAGAGCCGTGGGCTGACGCGGAACGCCACCCGATCCATTTTGACCACTGCAGCGGCTTTTTAGACAGGAACATCCCATGAGTTACCTTTCCATCCGCAGCCTGCACAAAGCCTTTGGCGACACCCAGGTCTTCAGCGATATCGATTGCGAAGTCGCCAAGGGCGAGCTGATCACGCTGCTCGGTCCGTCTGGCTGCGGCAAGTCCACGCTGCTGCGCTGCATCGCTGGGCTCACCGAAGTCGACGGCGGACAGATCCTGCTGGACGGGGAGGATCTGGTGCCGCTTTCACCGCAGAAGCGCCAGATCGGCATGGTGTTCCAGAGCTACGCGCTGTTCCCCAACATGACGGTCGAGCAGAACGTCGCGTTCGGCCTGCGCATGCAGAAGGTCGCCAGAGACGAAAGCGCCCGGCGGGTAAACGAGGTGTTGGCAATGGTCGAGCTCGGCGAGTTTGCCCGACGCTACCCCAGCCAGCTCTCGGGCGGGCAATGCCAGCGTGTGGCACTGGCACGCTCATTGGTCACACGTCCCCGCCTACTGCTGCTCGACGAACCCTTGTCGGCGCTCGATGCGCGCATCCGCAAGCATCTGCGTGAACAGATCCGTGCAATTCAGAAAGAGTTGGGGCTGACTACCATCTTCGTCACCCACGATCAGGAAGAAGCGTTGACCCTCTCGGATCGCATCCTGTTGATGAACGCCGGGCGGATCGTCCAGAGCGCCGACGCCGAGACGCTCTACACATCACCGGTGGATGCCTTTGCGGCGGGCTTCATCGGTAACTACAACCTGCTCGCGGCAGACGTGGCCTCACGACTACTGCAGCGTCCGATCAGTGCTCAGGTGGCGATCCGCCCGGAGGCCATCGCTCTCGTCAATGCAGCCGAGGGTAGCGACGGGATCGCGGCCGTGATCAGAAGCCACAGTCTGCTCGGCAATGTGATCCGCTATCGGGTCGAAGCGCGTGGCGTCGAGCTATTGGTGGACGTGCTCAATCGCTCCGCCTCCGATCTTCATCCCCACGGTCGCCAGGTAGGCCTTACCATCGACGCTTCCGCAATTCACGAGGTGGCTTGATGGCACTGGCGATATTCGACCTGGACGAAACGTTGATAGACGGCGACTGCGCCAGCCTCTGGTCGCAGGAAATGGCCAAGATCGGCTGGGTGGACGCTGAATCCTTCCTGCGCAAGGACGCCGAATTGATGGCCGAGTACGCGTTCGGCCGGCTGGCGATGGAGGACTACATGGCGTTCAGCCTGGCACCGCTGGTGGGCCGCACCGCCGAAGAGGTCGCCCATGTGGTCGGGCCGTTCGTCGAGGACGTGATCGAACCGCTGATCTACAGCGATGCTATGCGCCATATCGCCGAGCATCGCAAAGCCGGTGACCGCATTCTGGTGATATCCGCTTCAGCGGAATTTCTCGTCGGAGCCGTCGCCGAACGGCTCGGTATCGACGAGGTGCTGGCGATCCAACTGGAGGAGCAGCACGGCTTCTACAGCGGCAATACACGGGGGGTTCTGACTTACCGTGAGGGCAAGGTGGCACGGCTACGCGAGTGGGCCGACGCGGCCGGCGAATCGCTGGACGGCGCGCATTTTTACTCCGACTCGATCAACGACCTGCCGCTGCTCGAGCAGGTGGCGCATCCCTACGTAGTGAACCCCGACCCGCTGCTGCGCGAGCAAGCCGAGGCCAGGGGCTGGCCGCAACTAACCTGGCGCTGAAAGGCCGGCCGGGGCCGCCTCAGGCCTCGGCGTTCAGCGGCAGCAGGACGCGAAACAGCGCGCCCTTGCCCTCTTCGCTTTCCACTTGAATGCGACCGTCGTGCGCCTTGACGATCTGCTCGGCGATGAACAATCCAAGCCCGAGCCCGGCACTGCTCTCGCTGCCTTCGGCGCGCTCGAACTGGCAGAAGATTCGTTCGAGACTGTTCTGGCTGATGCCGATGCCCTGGTCGCGCACTTCAATACAGGCAGTCGTCGGGCTGGCGCTAACGTTGACCTGCACCGGCTTGCCTGCACCGTAGCGCATCGCATTGGTCAGGAGGTTCGCCAGCACCTGCTCGATACGAAACTCGTCCCAAACTCCGATGATCGGCTCCGGGCGCTGGAACAGCAGCGTGCAGCCACTGGCCTCCATTTGCGGCGCGAAGTTCTCCACGACGCTGGCGGTCAGCTTGCCCAGATCGACGCGGCTGGGGCGGATCGACAGCTTTCCGGTGCGGATCCGTGACACATCGAGCATGTCGTCGATCAGGCGGATCAGGCTTTGAATCTGCCGCTCGTCCTTGTCGACCATCTGCCGCAGCTTGTCTTCAGTGAAGGCAGCGAGATTGTTTCGGCCAAGCTGCAGCTTGCGCAGTTGGACCTCGAGAATCAGCGTGTTAAGCGGCGTTTTCAGCTCGTGGGAAACGATCGACATGAAGTCATCGCGCATGCGCACCGCGTCTTCCAGTTCAGCTTTGGTGCTGCGCAGTTCGTTGAGCAGCACCTCCTGCTCCCGGCGGCTGAGCTCGAGCGCTTCGAGTTGACGCGCCATTCGCTTGCGATTGCGATAGAGATCGACGAACACGCTGACCTTGCTGCGCACCGCATGGGTATCGAGAGGCTTGTGCATGAAATCCACCGCACCGCTCTCGTAGCCCTTGAAGGCGTAATTCAATTCGCGACCCGCGGCGCTGACGAAAACGATGGGGATGTGCTTGGTGCGCTCAGTACCACGCATCAGCTCTGCCAGCTGGAAGCCGTCCATGCCAGGCATCTGGACGTCGAGAATGGCCAACGCGAACTCATGCTGCAACAGCAGCTCGAGCGCTTGCTCCGCCGATTCAGCCTGATGAACGCGAACGCCCGGACTCCTGAGAATGGCATCCAGCGCCAGCAGGTTTTCCGGCAAATCATCGACGATCAGCAGGTTCGCTTCATCGGTGTGGTCAGGCATGGGTCACTCCAGTTCGCGCAACAAATTATGGATATCGCGCAAGGGCAAGATGTAATCCGGCGCAAAGCGCTGGAGTGCGGAAAGCGGCATGGTCGGAACCTCGGCTTCCTCGGGATCCTGAACGATGGTGACGCCGCCGGAGCGCCTGATCGCCTCCAGGCCGGCAGCGCCATCTTCATTGGCGCCGGTCAGCAGGATGCCGGCGACGCGATCGCCCCAGGCATCGGCGGCCGACTCGAACAGCACGTCGATCGAGGGACGAGAAAAATGAACCGCATCGTCCTGGCTGAGCGACAGGGACAGATCCGCTTCGACCAGCAAATGGTAACCAGGCGCCGCGAAGTACAGGGTCCCACCGCGCACCACTTCTTTGTCATCCGCTTCCTTGACCCGCAGTGCCGTCTTTCGCCGGAAGATTTCAGCCAATTGAGTCGGCCCGCTCGGCGGCACGTGTTGGACCATCAACAGCGGCTGGCGCAGATCGCTCGTCAGCCCTTCGACCAACATACTCAACGCGGCCAGACCACCCGCGGAGGCGCCGATCACCACGGCATCGATGCGCCGGGCCAGGGGATTGGTTGAAGTGTCGATGACCCTGAGTTTCATAGCTTGCGGAAGATCCTTTCCTGCTTGTCGAACGCTTCGTAGCGTCCAGCGTAGCCGGAGAATTCCACGGTTTCCTTGCTGCCCAGCCCGAGAAAACCGCGGTGACACAGAGAATCGTGAAACAGGCCAAAGGCTCGATCCTGCAATGGTTTGTTGAAGTAGATCAGGACATTGCGGCAGGAAACCAGTTGGGTTTCGGCAAACACACTGTCCGTCGCCAGGCTATGATCGGCAAAAGTCACCTTTTCTTTCAATGACTTATCCATGATCGCCGAATCATAGGCTGCAGTGTAGTAGCTACTGAGGCTGTGTTTTCCCCCGGCACGCTGGTAGTTCTCGGTGTACTGACGCATGTCGCCGATATCGAAAATACCCCGGCGCGCCTGCTCCAGCGAACGCGGATTGATATCGGTAGCGTAGAGAATGGTGCGCTCGAGCAAGCCCTCTTCCTTGAGCAGGATCGCCATCGAGTAGACCTCTTCCCCAGTGCTGCAACCTGCGATCCAGATCTTCAACGACGGATAGGTACGCAGCACCGGCACCACATGCTCGCGCAGCGCCAGGAAATAACTCGGATCGCGAAACATCTCGCTCACCGGGATGGTGAGAAATTGCAGCAGCTCCATGAACGTCTGCGGATCATAGAGGATTCTGTGCTGCAGCTCCGAAATGCTATCGCAGCGCATTTGCTTCAGCGCCAAGAGTATCCGGCGCTTGAGTGAGGCGCCGGAATAATCGCGGAAGTCGTAGCTGTAGCGCAGATAGATCGCATCGATCAGCAGCTTCAGCTCGATGGCCTGGGAGCGTTCGGGCATGTCACAGCAGCTCCACTTTAGGCAACCAGACGCGAATCAACGAGAACAGGCGATCGAGATCGATGGGTTTGGCCAGGTAATCATTGGCACCGGCGACCAGGCAACGGTCCTGGTCGTCCTTCATGGCCTTGGCGGTCACCGCGATCATCGGCAGCTTGGCAAAGCGCGAATCCTTGCGGATTTCCTGCATAGCAGTGAAGCCGTCCATCTCGGGCATCATGATGTCCATCAGCACCAGGTCGATGTCATCGACGCTCTGCAACTGCGCGATGGCTTCGTGACCGTTGCGGGCGATCTCGATCAGCGCACCCTTCTGCTCCAGCGCACTGGTCAGCGCGAAGACGTTGCGCACGTCATCATCGACCACCAGGATCTTGCGGCCCTCGAAGGCTTTTTCACGGCTGCGCACGCTCTTGAGCATCTTCTGCCGCTCTGGTGGCATGTCCGACTCGACCTTGTGCAGGAACAGCGTGACCTCGTCGAGCAGCCGCTCCGGCGAGCGCGCACCCTTGATGATGATCGAGCGCGAATACTTCATCAGCGCGGCTTCCTCGTCGCGCGTCAGGTTGCGCCCGGTGTAGACGATGACCGGTGGAAAAGAACAGATTTCCTCGCGTGCCATGCGTTCGAGCAGCTCGTAACCATCCATGTCAGGCAGCTTGAGGTCGATGATCATGCAGTCGAAAACGGTGGAGCGCAGCAGCTCAAGGGCCTGCTCGCCGAATTCCACCGCGGTGATTTCGACGTCGATGTCCTCGATCAGCCGCGACACGCTTTCGCGCTGCCGGGCATCGTCCTCGACCAACAGGATGCGCTTCACTTTCTGCGCCAACTTCGCGTCCAGCCGGCTGAAGACCTGCTTGAGATCGTCTCGGCTGGTCGGCTTGACCGCGTAGCCGATCGCCCCCATTTGCAGGGCAGCCTCCTTGCGGTCCTCGACGGAGACGATATGCACCGGGATATGCCGCGTGATGGGATCTTCCTTGAGACGCTCGAGCACGGTCAGGCCGGAATGGTCGGGCAGTCGCATGTCCAGCAGGATGGCATCGGGGCGATACTCCACGGCGGTGTCGAAACCGGCATCGGCGCTTTGCGCGATCAGGCAGCTGTACTTCAGCTCGTGTGCGAGGTCGCGCAGGATGCAGGCAAAATGCGGATCGTCTTCGATGACCAGCACCGAGCGCTCGCTGAACGGTGCTCTGTTGCGATCGTCAGCCAGCGTCGGTACCGACGGTTCGCCTAGCCATGCCGGTGCGGCCGCCAGCGCTGTGGACTGGGGCTGGGCCGCAGCGGCGGTCGACTCCGGCAGAGACGGAGGCGGCAACCGCGTCGTTGACTCATCGGCAACGGGCTCGCTGTAGTGCTCCGGGACGATCAGAGTAAACACGCTGCCGGCACCTGGTTCGCTGTGCACTTCGATGGTGCCGCCCAGCAGTTGAGCCAGCTCGCGGGAAATCGACAACCCCAGGCCGGTCCCACCGTAACGCCGATTGGTGGTGCCGTCCGCCTGGCGGAACGCTTCGAAGATCACCGCCTGCTGGTCCTTGGCGATACCGATACCTGAATCCTGCACAGCGAAGGCGAGCTGACGATCGTCATGCCGCGTCACGCGCAGGGTGACCGAGCCTTTTTCGGTGAATTTGAAGGCATTCGCCATCAGGTTCTTGAGCACCTGTTCGAGCCGCTGACGATCGGTATAGAGGCTGGCCGGCAGGCCATCGCCCAGCTCGACGTCGAACTGCAGCGATTTGTCCAGCGCCTGGGCGAGGAACAGACTCTTCAGCCCGTCGACCATTCGCGCCAGGATGACCAGCTCAGGACGCACGTCGAGCTTGCCGGCCTCGACCTTGGCGATATCGAGGATATCGTTGATCAGGTTGAGCAGATCGTTGCCGGCCGAGTAGATGGAACGGGCGAACTGCACCTGGTCGTCGCGCAGGTTGCCTTCGGGGTTGTCGGCCAGCAGCTTGGCGAGAATCAGCGAGCTGTTCAGCGGCGTACGTAATTCATGGGACATGTTGGCCAGGAATTCCGACTTGTAACGGCTGGCGCGTTGCAATTCGTCAGCACGTTCCTCAAGCATCAGCTGGACTTCATGCAGACGCTGATTCTTCAGATCCATCTCGTCACGCTGCCGCGCAAGCTCCAGAGCCTGCTCGGCGAGCTGCTCGTTGGTCTGTTCCAGCTCGGCCTGCTGTTCTTCCATGTGTGCTTGCGATTCGCGTAACGCGCTCGATTGTTCTTCGAGTTCCTCATTGGCGGCGCGCAGTTCTTCCTGCTGCACCTGCAACTCCTCGTTGAGCTGCTGGGTTTCGGCCAGGGCTCGCTGCAGCCGCTGACGATAGCGCGCGGCTTCGATGGCCGAGCCGATGCTGCCGCTGACGCGCCGCAGCAACTCGTTGTCGTCATCTCGCAACGGCCGCAGGAAACCAATCTCCAACACCGCATTGAGCATGCCGCTGTCTTCCACCGGAACGATCAGCACGGACCTGGCATCGGTGCTGCCCAGCGCCGAGCTGACCTTCAGGTACCCAGCCGGCAAGCTGTCCAGGCCCATCATCCGACGTTCCAGCGCCACCTGCCCCACCAACCCCTCGCCGAGCACCAGGGTGCGATCGCTGTGCAGCTTGTCCTTGTCCCAGCCGAACTCCGCGATCCGCTGCAGCTTGCCGTCCTGAACGACGTAAAGCGCCCCGACGGCCACGTCGAGGTAGCGTGCGAGAAAACTGAGAATGTTCTGCCCCAGGGTCGTCAACCCTTGCTCGCCGAGCATCGACTCGCTGAGCAGCGTCTGGCCGGTGCGATACCAGGCCTGCTGTTCCAACGCCGCGGCATGCGCCTGCTGTTGCTCGAGCGATTGCGCATAGCTATCCGACAGGCTGAGCAGATCGCGCCGCCCGAAGTAAACCAGCAGACCGCTGAATATCAGGCTAAACAGCAGAAAACCGCCGATCAGCGCGGTGGTGACCAACTCTGCGGTATCGGTGCGTTCGGCGCGAACCTGTCGTTCATAGGCGATAAAATCGTTGAGCAGTCTCCGCTGCTCTCGCTTGAGTTCCAGTCCGCGCTGGCTTCGCACGTAGTCCAAGACCGGCTCGTTCCGCGCGCGACGGGTGATCGCCTCCTCGGCGAACCCGACCCACTGGTCATGCAGCTCCTCGACGCGTTTGATACGTCCCAGCTGCACCGGATCATCTTCTGCGTATCGCCTGATCTTCCGGAGCTGGTCTCCGAATGCCGGTAATTCGCTGCGGTAGGGCTCGAGAAAAATCTCCTCGCCGGCCACGAGATAGCCGCGCATCGAGGCTTCCAGCTCGCCGATCGATTTCAGCATCTCATGGGCGTAGGACACACCCAGCACCGAGCGCTCTACCCAATGACTGACGTTCAACAGGAAATAGACGATGACGCTGAAAAAAAACGCACTGAGGAAACCGAACCCGAGGGGAACCGCCACGTTGCGGTTGAGGATGCGCCTGAAGTGGTTCTGATCGATGAAAGAGTTGCCCATCTGGTTCCTTCCCAGGTGCTGCGCAGCGGCAGTGACCCACGGCAGCGCGGGAGCTGCGTCGCAGAAACGAACGCTCCGATCCCGTCAAGTTCAAAGTGATTCGCGTGAGATAGCCTCACGCACGCGGTCGACCGTGGACTTTACACCGCCCCGCTTACAAGCACAAAAAGCCCGGCTGAATGGCCGGGCTTTGTACCAACGTCCGACTCAGCGTCGCGCGATGATCCACACTGCGTGAATGATCCCTGGGATGTAACCCAGCAGGGTCAGCAGGATATTCAGCCAGAAGGCGCCCGCGAAGCCGACTTGTAGAAACACCCCCAGCGGAGGCAGCAGTATCGCGAAGATGATTCGGATCAGGTCCATCATGGTCCCCTAAGGTCTGGTTCTGGCTTAACGCCTACTGTGAATCGACCCGATCGAACCCTGGGGGTTCCTTTGGCGTTGGCGTGCCAACCGGCCAATAAAGGCACCGAATTAAGCGGCGACCGAAGCGGACAGGCAGGCAGCAGGCGTCGAAACCGGTGGCGCGTCTGTATCGCCGCGAGCGCATTCGCCATCGGCCCGCTAATGGTCGGCCGGGGGTGAGCCGGGTCGCGCACCGCGCTTGCGCCGGATGTTGATCCACGACAGCACCGCCAAAGCGAGCATCAGACCGGCCATATTGAAATGCCCCACCAGCAAATAACCCAGCCCGGCCAGCGAGCAGGCCACCAGGCCGATCCAGCGTACATAGCCCATCATGGCGCGCACCGCCCCGCCGGTGCGGTCGTCTTGCGGCGACATCAGCGCCCTCCCGCATGCATGCGCTCGAACTCTTTGGCATCGTGGCTGCAGAACAGCGTTACCTCACCCTTGTGCTCCATTGACAAGGTCCAGAGGCGATGCTGGTTGGCCAGGCGCGCCGGACGATCCACCTCCATCATGCGTTGATACAAGCGCAGTCCCGGCGTGCAATGACGCTCGTTCTGGCCCACTTCGTCGCGGTAGAAGTAGGCGTCGCCGGCGTGCAGCAACCAACCGTCGCCGCTCTGCAGTGCGACGCCCGCATGTCCATGTGTGTGCCCCGTCAGCGGGATCAGCAGAATCTCCGGAGGAAGCCCGCGCAGCTCCCTGACGGCCTGAAAGCCGAACCAACTGTCGCCTCCCGGCTGATAGAACTGCCAGTTGCGCACCGCGTCCCACTGGCGCTGACGATAACGTTGGTGACCAATGAAACTATGGGTGCCACGCGCCGCGTCGATTTCCCGCTGCAACACATGAACCTGCGCCTCAGGGAAATCCTCCAGCCCGCCGGCGTGATCGAAATCCAGGTGAGTCAGGAGAATGTGGCGGACATCTTCAGGGGCGAAGCCCAGTTGGCGAACCTGCTCCAGTGCCGTTAAACGACGCTCGAACTTGATGTTGTTGAGCGCAATGAAGAAAGAACTGAGTCGCTTGCGCGGCTCCAACACATCGCAGTTGCCGAAGCCGGTATCGACCAGTACCAGCCCGTGCCGCTCGGTCTCGATCAACAGGCAGTGGCACACCAGACTGGCCGTCAGTCCAGGGCTGAAACCGTCAAACAGGCGCCCACCCAGCGGACACATGCAGCCACAGTTGAGATGATGAATACGCATGGATACTCCTCAATGGCGAGCCGACAGGATATTTCGTGCGCAACGACCTTCTGAATTGTGAGGCCCGATAGCGCGATAGAGTTCAGGCCGTTTCCATCCGGCCGGTAAATGATCGGCTACGCGACAGGAGCCCCGCGCCAGCTGAACTATCCTCTTTGGTGCTGCCGCGATCACTGTCATGACAATCGCCGCCCACGGAGGATCACGCCCATGCGCCACCGCCGCTTCGACCACCTGGCTAGGCTGCTGTCGCTGCTGCTGATCTCGTGGCTGGGATGCACCGGCACGGCGCTGGCTGCAGCGCCAGTCACCGTCCTGCGAGTCGATGGGGTCATCGGGCCGGCCAGTGCCGACTACCTCATCAGGGGCATCCAGCGCGCAGCGCAAACCAATGCGCAGCTGTTGGTGCTGCAGCTCGACACGCCGGGCGGCCTGGACAGCTCGATGCGCGCGATCATCAAGGAAATTCTCGCCAGCCCCGTGCCCATCGCCACCCATGTCACGCCCAGCGGCGCGCGCGCGGCCAGTGCCGGGACCTACATGCTCTACGCCAGCCATGTCGCCGCGATGAGTCCGGGCACCAACCTCGGCGCTGCCACGCCCGTGCAGATTGGCGGCACGCCGGGCGCGCCCCCCGAGAAAAAACCCGACGCGGCCCCAGCGGGGGCCGAGCACGGCGACGCCATGAGCCGCAAACAGGTCAACGATGCCGCTGCTTACATTCGCGGCCTGGCGCAATTGCGCGAACGCAACGCCGAGTGGGCCGAGCAAGCGGTGCGCGAAGCAGTCAGCCTGTCGGCCAACGAAGCACTGAAGCTCAAGGTGGTCGACTACTTGGTGACCGATCTCTCGGACCTGCTTGCCCAACTCGATGGCAAGACCCTTCGGACCGGTGCAGGAGAGCGAACGCTGCACACCGCCAACGCCACGCTCGACCGCTACGATCCGGACTGGCGCGTGCGCCTGCTGGCGGTGATCACCAACCCCAGCGTGGCACTGATCCTGATGATGATCGGTATCTACGGCCTGATATTCGAGTTTTCCAACCCGGGCACCGGCGGTGGCGGTGTGGTCGGCGGTATCTGCCTGCTGCTGGCGTTGTACTCGCTGCAACTGCTGCCGGTGAACTACGCCGGCGTGGCACTGATTCTGCTGGGATTGGGCTTCATGGTTGCCGAGGCCTTCATACCCAGTTTCGGCGTGCTCGGTCTGGGTGGCGTGGCCGCCTTCGTCACCGGCGCGGTGATCCTGTTCGACACCGACGTGCCGGGCTACGGTATTCCCCTGGCCTTGATCGGTACGCTGGCAGCACTCAGTGCGCTGCTGCTGTTCGCCATCGTCAGCATGGCGCTCAAGGCACGTCGGCAACGCCTGGTCAGTGGTGACGCCGAGCTGGTCGGCAGCCTGGCGCCGGTGACCCGAATCGAAACGAACGACCCCGCCTGCGGCTGGGTGCAGCTGCAGGGCGAACACTGGCAGGTGGTGAGCCCCTCGCCCCTGCACCTGGGTCAGCAGGTCCGCGTCGTGGCCAGACGCGGGTTGCAACTGGACGTCACTGCGGCCGACGCGCCGCCCATCGAGAAGAGGTGAATCATGGGTTTTGAAATGAGCTTCATAGCGGTGCTGGTGCTACTGATCGCATTGCTGGCATCAGCCTTTCGTATCCTGCGTGAATACGAACGTGGCGTGGTATTCCAGCTGGGCCGCTTCTGGAGAGTCAAAGGGCCCGGGCTGATTCTGGTCATCCCGGGCATTCAACAAATGGTGCGGGTCGATCTGCGCACGCTGGTACTGGACGTACCGACCCAGGACGTGATCTCCCGCGATAACGTGTCGGTGAAGGTCAACGCCGTGGTCTATTACCGGGTACTGGACGCCGAAAAAGCCATCATTCAGGTCGAGGATTATCATTCGGCCACCAGTCAGTTGGCCCAGACCACCCTGCGGGCGGTGTTGGGCAAGCATGATCTGGACGACATGCTGGCCGAGCGCGAGCAGCTCAACAACGACATCCAGCAGGTGCTCGACGCCCAGACCGACGCCTGGGGGATCAAGGTCGCCAACGTCGAGATCAAGCATGTGGACCTCGACGAGTCGATGATCCGCGCCATCGCGCGCCAGGCCGAAGCGGAACGCGAGCGGCGCGCCAAGGTCATTCATGCAGAGGGCGAATTGCAGGCATCGGAGAAACTGATGCAGGCGGCCGAGATGCTCGGCCGCCAGCCCGGTGCGATGCAGCTGCGCTACATGCAGACGTTGAGCAACATCGCAGGCGACAAGAACTCGACGATCGTCTTCCCGCTGCCCATGGAGTTGCTGCAGGGCCTGGGCAGCCTCACCAGGAAATCCGAGTAGAGCGCCTTATGCACATACACCGAGCGATACCCGCTGTCTCTTTGTTATCCACGCTCCTATTGGTACTGAGCCTGGCCGGCTGCGCGGCCTTCGGCCAGCGCGATCCGCTGAACGTCCAGGTCGCCGGCATCCAGCCCCTGCCGGGCGAAGGGCTGGAGCTGCGCATGGAGGTCAAGCTGCGAATACAGAACCCCAACGACATGGCGCTCGATTACAACGGGGTCGCGCTCGATCTGGACGTCAACGGCCGGCGTCTGGCCAGCGGCGTCAGCGACGCGAGCGGCAGCGTGCCGCGCTTCGGCGAAGCCGTGCTGGGCGTGCCGGTGACGGTTTCCGCCTTCTCGGCGGCGCGCCAAGCGTTGGGGCTGGCCGAGAACATCGGCATGAACGAAGTGCCCTACGTGCTGCGCGGCAAGCTGGCCGGTGGGTTGTTCGGCACGCAGCGCTTCGTCGAGAAGGGCACGTTGGATCTGTCCCCGGCGGTAACTTCGCCCTATCGCCGGCCTTGAGTCATTTGCCGACATCCGGGGAATCGGCTGCCAGCGGAATGAAACGCGGGAAACCGATTTCAACGAGTGCCGGGTACGGCGCTAGTACATCACCAGCAAAACGCCGCAGACCGCCAATAGCGGCGCCACAGGCAGTACCCAACGTGACCGCCAGGCGAGCAGCAACGCCAGCATGATGCCGGCCAGCATCACCAGGCAAAGCCAGACAACCGCTCCCATCTCACCGCCCTCGCTGGCGATGCACAGCCACAGAGCGACGCCGAAGCAGCCCGCAGCCAGCGTCCGCAGCCCCCTTATCCCCAGCAGATGCGTATCGGCGCGCAACAGCACGCCACGGTGGCGGTTCATGGCCAGGCAGAGCAGCGTCATGCCCAGGTAGGCCATTGCGAAAGCCAATAGCAGCATGGTCAGGCCTCTTGCACGCGAGTGGTCCGACCGCGCGCCGCAGCGGCAACCGGCGTTGTGTTCAAGCGCCAGGCGCAGGCCGCACAGACCAGCCCCACGACGATCATGAACAGATCGACCGACGCCAAGGCCCAGTCACCGCGTCCGACGCTGGCGATCAGATGACCATCGGAGGTCAGCGCGTTGACGACCGGCAAGCCGAGCGCGAGCACGGCGCCGAGCAGCAGTTGCTCGCGCAGCAGGCGACGGCTCTGATGGCGGCGCAGAACGGCCCAGAGCACAGCCAGCAACCAGACGCCGACGAACACCCAGCCTTCGGCCACGGCACGTTCGGCTAATGTCGCCGGGATCAGCCGATTACCCCACAGCAGCGCCAGACTGGCCAGCGGCAGACCGGCGAACACCGACGCGTTCAATGCGCGCACCCAGACCACACTCGCATCACCGCGCTGCTCGCGTTTGGCCAGCCAGACCTGCAGCCCGCCGATCAGCATCGCGCAACCGGCAAGCCCCATCAGCAGATAAAGCAGACGCACCAGCGTGCCGCCGAACTGCGCCATGTGCAGCCCCGCCAGCCAGAGGTAGGCGCGATAGCCGGTGGAGGCGTCCTGGCGGTTGAGCAGCTCACCGGTACTGGCGTCATAGCTGAGGGTGTCTTGCGGCGAACCGATACGCGAACGGTCACGAAGGCGGACGTCGACCACGGCCGAGGCATCATCGGGATGATGCACGCTGACCCAACCCACCTCGCCACCGCCCCATTGCTGGCGCGATTCGGCGATTAGCGCGTCGAGCGACACCGGGGTAGCCGGCGGCTGGTGCACTTCTTCGCGCTCGAAGCTACCCATCACCTCACTGAAGTACTGCATGACATTGCCGGAATAGCTCACCTGGGCGGCGGCCGGCATATAGGTCGCGGCGAAGATCGCCACACCGGTATACGCCAGTACCAGATGGAATGGAAAACCGACTACGCCGAACAGGTTGTGCGCATCGAGCCAGGCACGCTGGCCGTTGGCCTTGGGCCGCAGGGTGAAAAAGTCCTTGAAGATGCGCCGGTGGATGATCGCCCCCGACACCAGCGCGACGAGCATGAACATGCCGGCCAGGCCGACGATGTACATGCCGATGTCGCCGGCGTGCAGGTTGTAGTGCAGCTTGAAGAAGAACTCGCCGCCGACCGTTTCCGGCATCGGTACGGCCTGCGTACCGCGCGGATCGAAGGCGACGTTGTTGAAGGTCTCGCTGCCATCGACTTCCCAACCGAGCCGCCAGTAAGGCTCGCGCTCGGTCGGGCCGTGCATCCAGAACGCGTGGAGCTTTTCGCTGACGTTCTGCTGCAGCCAGCCGCGCACATCGTCCGCGCCCAGGCTCGAGACCACACCATCATGTAGCGCGGGGCGCATCCAGCGGGTGAGTTCTTTGTCGAAGCAGGCCACAGTGCCGGCGAAGATGATCACGAACAGCAGCCAGCTCGGCAGCAGTCCGCCCCAGGTGTGCAAGCCGGCCATGCTTTGGCGCAGTTTCATGGACGAACCCTCCAGTCGCCGGAAAAGAACGCGGCCAGGCACAGCACCGCGGTCACGCCGACGATCAACAGCCATACCCGCGTGGCACTGCGGGCGGCGAACACGTAGATCACCACCGCCGTCCACACGGCAAAGCTGGCGAGGCTGGAAAACACCACACGATCAGGCCGGACCAGCGGCAGGTAGACCGCCAGAAAGGCGGTCACCGCGTAGGCGACCGCATAGCCGCCGACCAGCGCCGCGAGCACACGCGACGCGATGTTCCAGCGGTTTATGGATACGTTGCGACTCACCTCGAATCCTCCCTTGCTGGCCTGCAAGCGGCGCGCGGCTCAGCGACGTTCAAAAGCTGTAGCTCGCGGTCGCCACCACGGTGCGGCGGTTGCCCGTGAAGCAGTCGCCACGCGACAGGCAGGTGGTGTAGTAGGTCTCGTCTTCCAGGTTGGTGGCGTTAAGGGTGAAGGCCCAGTCCTGATAGGCGTAGCCGAGCAGGGCGTCAAACAGCGTCGTCGATGGCGTCTTCAGCGTATCGGTGCCATCCCAGCTGGCGCCGACGTAACGCACACCGGCACCAGCGCTGAAGCCGGGAATGCCGGCGATGCTGAAGCGGTGCTGCGACCACAGCGAGGCCATATGTTCAGGCACGCTGGCGATGCGCTTGCCCTGCTGGGCGGAGGGGCCCTTGGCCACTTCGCTGTCCAGGTAGGTGTAGGTGCTGATCAGATCCCAGTTCGGGTTCAGCTCGACCAGCCCTTCGAGCTCCAGTCCCTTGACCCGCGCTTCGCCGGCCTGGATGGTGCTGAGAGGATTCGCCGGGTTGGGCATCTGGCGGTTCTTCTCGCGCAGATCAAACACCGCGGCCGTGAGCAGCGTGTTGCTACCAGCCGGCTGGTATTTCACACCGAGCTCCCACTGCTCGCCCTCGAGCGGTTTGTAGGACTGCTGAGTGAAGTTATCCAGACCGATGATCGGCGTGAAGGATTCGCTGTAGCTGATGTAGGGCGCCACGCCATTGTCGAACAGGTACGTCAGACCGACGCGACCGGTGACCGCGTCATCCTTCTGCCGAGTGCCCTCCTCGACTCGCGTGTCCGCCCAATCCTTGCGCAGACCGAGAGTCATCAGCCAGTTCTGGTAGCGGATCTGGTCCTGGGCGTACAGGCCCTGCTGAGCGACGCGCTGCTGCGGAACGTCGGAAAGCGTGATGCCGGACGGATCGAAGGTGCCGTACACCGGATCGTAGAGGTCCAGCGGGGTGGCCACGCCGCGAGCGGTCCGGCTATCGGTGACGGCATGCCGGTAGTCGATACCCACCAGCGCGGTGTGCTGCAGCGCGCCAGTGTCGAAGCGCGACTCGGCCTGATGGTCGGCCGTCCAGATGGTGACTTCCGGCTTGGAAATGGACCAGACGCGGTTGACCGTGCGGTCGTCGGCGCCGAGTACCGGCGGCCAACCGTACATGGTCTGATAGCTGACCTTGCTCTTCTGCCAGCGCAGGTTCTGCCGCAGCGTCCAGGTGGCATCAAGTTGCCAGGCCATCTGCGAGGTCAGCGCTTTCTGCTCGCTGTCGTACTCATCGAAGCCCGGCTCGCTGACGAAGCGCTCACTGCCAATCTCGCCATAGGGCGCGCTGAGCACCGTGCCGCGGTGCGGCAAAAAGGAGCTGGTGGTGCCGCCGTCGTCCTTCTGCACATTGGCCATCAGCGTCCATTCGAACTGCTCGTTGGGACGCCAGGTCAGCGACGGCATGAACAGCAGGCGGTTGTCCTTGGTGTGATCGACCTGGGTCTGGCTGTCACGCTGGATCGCGACCACGCGATAGAGCAACGTGCCGTCTTCATCCAGCGGACCGGTGCTGTCGAAGGCGATCTGCTTGCGGTCGAAGCTGCCGTACTGCAGCTGCAGCTCGCTCTTCTGTTCGGCCTGCGGACGCTTGCTGACGAAATTGAGCAAGCCGCCGACCGAACTCTGCCCATAGAGCATGGACGACGGTCCCTTTATCACCTCGACGCGTTCCAGCGTGAAAGGATCGGTGCGTGTGTTGTTGTAGTTACCGACGCTCAGCTGCAGGCCATTGAGAAAGGTCGTCGGAGACACACCGCGAATCAGTGCGGAGTCGCCACGACTGTCGAAGCCATAGGCCTCGCCGCGCATGCCGGCGACATAGCGCAGCGAGTCCTGGATGGTCAGCGAACCCTGGTCGCGGATGCGATCGGCAGTGATCACGCTGATCGACTGCGGGGTCTCGACGATTGGTGTGTCAGTTTTGGTGCCGCTGACGCTGCGTTTTGCGACATAGCCTTCGACCGGGCCATTGCCCCGCTCGACTTCGCGTGGCGCAGTGATCTGTTGTGCCTCCAGCTCAACCGTATCCTGAGCCTCGGCGGCGAAGCAGGCAATCAGAACTGGCAGACCAAGCGCCAGTGGGCGCAAAGAAAACGGCGGCGAAGCGACAACGAGGCTCATGGGACCAACCCTTCAAATAACGTTAATGCGCATGATATTGATAAATGTTTTTATTTAGAAGAGGCTAGAATCAGTTCTTCACGAGCTCGTTAAACGCTGTTGAGTGCGATTGCTGGTGTAGCGACCCGCTGTTGCCCCGTGCATCGCAGCGCCTCGGCCTGCGATCGCTACCTCGTCCGGCCGGCTTCGTTCGAGCTGATAGATGCAACGGGATACCAACCGCCAGGCTCAGCATCGGCCATTCAGCGAACCGGATTGAGTACTCGGATGGAACCTTGGCGCTACGTGCGGCAGCGCTTGGCCCATGAGGGACGACCGACACAAGCGGCCAACTACGCAAGGGTTAAGTGCAGGTGCGAACCGGATTGGCCATTCGGCCAACCAACTGAGCTAGAAGATTGTTGAGCTGACTCGACTCGGCCACGCGATGATGTTGGCGCCCCTCGTAACGCGCCGAGTCTGTACAAGATACGCCAAACCATGTGCAGCAACTTCACAGGCGGAACGGCCAGCACTCAACGCCACATGGGTGGAGGCCAAATTACGGCGCACTGACGGCCCACCGATCGTCGAACGTGGGCGCCAGGACCCCGCACGCTCATGGGAGGTCAAACCACCGCATCGATTGCACTACCGACGGCCACCGACAAGCCCAACGTCAAGCTGGGCTTCGAACAGATATCACTCTGGCGCCCACTCCGCCCGGCATCGTCCGGCTCGGCAGCGATGGGCCTCGTGGCTGGGGTCATCCTGCATCAGTTTGCGGATCACGCCATTGGTCCAACCGAAACCATCCTGCAACGGATATTCGCCACCGCCGGCATGCTCGGCGCTGGGGCGCAGCACATATTTCTCCACCAGCTTGCTTTCCTGTTCGAACAGCAGCGAGACGACCTTCAACCATCGCTCTTCGATCTGCAGCGCCAAGGCGTTGTGCCCGTAGCGCTGCAGCCCGCGAATGCCCATCCACTGCAACGGCGCCCAGCCGTTGGGGCGGTCCCACTGTTCACCGGTGTCAGTAATTTCAGTAGTCGACAGCCCGCCAGGTGCCAGGAGCCGTTCACGAACGATATCGGCCACCCGCTCCGCCTGTTGATCACTGGCGAGCCGGAGGAACAGTGGCGTCAGGGTCGCGGCGGTGAGGTTGTCGCGCTGCTCTTGCAACGTCCAGTCGTAGTCGAAATAGGCGCCGTCCCGATCGCTCCACAGATACAGGTTGATCGCCGCCAGGCGCGCATCGGCGCGCTGGCGGAACGTCTTGGCGCATGCATGCCAGCCTTTCTGATCACTGAGTCGAGCAATCTGACATTCGACCTTGTGCAGGAAGCTGTTCAGATCCACCGGAATGATGTTGGTGGTGCGAATACTCGATAGGCGCTGCGGGTCGCCCAGCCAGCGTGAGCTGAAATCCCAGCCCGATTCGGCCCCGGCGCGCAGGTCGCGATAGACCTCGTGCGCCGGCCGGCTCGATGAACGCGCGGTTTCCACGTCTTCGAGATAGGACTCCTCGCGGGGGGTGTCGCGCTCGTCCCAGTAGCGGTTGAGCACGCTGCCGTCGGGCAGACAGACACAGCGCCGATGCGCCTCACCGGGACGCAGATGATCGGCGCCCTCGGTCCAGAAGGCGTATTCCTTACGCAGTTGCGGCAGGTAATCGCTCGCGCGATGCACGCCGGTATCCTCGAACAGATCGATCATCAGCGCGAAAACCGGCGGCTGCGATCGACTCAGGTAATAGGACCGATTGCCATTTGGCACATGCCCGTAGGTATCGATCAGGTAGGCGAAGTTGTCGGCCATCGACCGTAGCAACTCGCAATGCCCGCTCTCGTCCAGGCCGAGCATGGTGAAGTAGGAATCCCAGTAGTACATCTCGGTGAAACGGCCGCCCGGTACGACGTAGTCGTGCGGCAAGGGCAGCAGTGAGGAGAATTCCGGATGCTGCCGCGGCTGTCGGGTGAGTATCGGCCAGAGCCGGTCGATGTGCTCGCTCAGGCTGTCGTCGGGGTTGGCCACGAACTCCGTAGGCGCCCTCTGGTAGACCTCGAAATGCTCCAGCACGAAGGCTTTCAGATCGAAACCAGGCTCGCCGCTACGTGTCCGATAGCTGTCCAGAATCCGCTCTGGATGCTGGCGTGGCGCGCAGTCAACGAAGGTCTTGCTGTCGGGAAACACGCGCTGCGTTTGCACCGCCACGAACAATTCCTGATAGCGGTCCGCCGGGGTCAGGGTGTCTGCGTCAGAAACCGCACGGGTGTCGTAATCGAAAGGGCTCAGATCGGTGTCGGTCATTGCTCGCTGTAGTTCCATAGCAGTCCGCCATCAATCACCAGTGTAGTACCGGTGATGTAATCGGCCTCGTCCGAGGCGAGAAACGCCACCGCACCAGCCACATCGCGTGGCTGCCCGAGGCGACCGGTGGGAATATTGGCGAGCAGGCCGGCCAGTTTCTCGGGTTGATTCATCAGGGCCCGGTTGATTGGCGTCTCGATCGCCCCCGGTGCCACGTTATTGACCGTGATCCCCAGCGGCGCCAGCTCGATCGCCAGGTTGCGCATAAGCAACTTCAGCCCACCCTTGCTGGCGCAGTAGCTGGTGAAGTTGGGAAACGGCAACTCCTCATGCACCGAGCTGTTATTGATGATCCGCCCGCCTCGGCCGGCATCGCGCAGATGCCGCGCGAACGCCTGGGCGAGAAAGAACGGGCCACGCAGGTTGACGTTGAGCACCAGGTCGTAATCGCCTTCGCCGGCCTCGAGAAACGGACTATGCCGCTGCACGCCGGCGTTATTGACGAGTATGTCGAGACGCCCCATCTGCTCGATTGACTGCGCCACCAGCCGCCGGCATTCGGCGGCGACCCCGACATCGGCAGCAATGAAACAGGCCTGGCGACCCAGCGCACGAACCTGCTCGAGGGTTGCCTGGGATTCGTCGTCATCGTGCCGGCCATTGATGACCAGATCGGCGCCTTCCTCGGCCAGACGCACGGCGATGCCACGACCGATACCCTGGGAGCTGCCGGTGACCAGTGCGACTTTGTTCTGCAATTTCATCGATTCCCCTCGTGGCGGACGGGCCGCTACCGCGGCCTTCGATCATCCTCCTGAGACGGGCTGTTACCGGCTCCGTTCAATGCCGCCTGTTTGTGAACGTTTCAGAACATCCGGGATTGGTCGACGCGGCAGACAAATGCCATCGCAGAGGCGCAGAATGGCCGGCTCTCCGCCGCACCGTTTCGGAATTTCCATGGCCACTGCCGATCTGCGTAAAGGGTATCTACTGGGTCTGACGACCTTCTGCATCTGGGGCATGTTTCCGCTCTACTTCAAGTCAATCGAACAGTATGCGGCGCTGGAGATCGTCACCCAGCGCGCCATCTGGTCGGCGCTGTTCGGTACGCTGGTGCTCATGCTGTGGCGCCACCCGGGCTGGTGGCAGGAACTGCTCGCTCACCCGCGGCGAATCGGCGTGCTGATGATCTCCAGCGTGCTGATCGCGACCAACTGGCTGATTTACGTCTGGGCGGTCAATCACGACCAGATGCTCGAAGCGAGCCTGGGCTATTACATCAACCCACTGGTCAATGTGCTGCTCGGGTTGATCGTACTGCGCGAACGGCTACGACCGCTGCAGTGGCTGGCGGTGGCGATGGCGGTGGTCGGTGTGCTCCTGCAGTTGATCACGCTCGGGGATTTCCCCTGGGTGTCGATCGCCCTCGCACTGAGCTTCGCTACCTACGGTCTGCTGCGCAAACAGGCGCCGGTGGCGGCGCTGCCGGGCCTGGTGGTCGAAACCTGGCTACTGCTACCGATCGCCCTGGGCTGGCTGTTCTTCTTCGGCAGCGGACCGAGCACCGAATGGTCGTTCTGGACCGATCCACAGGCTCTCTGGCTGGTCGCAGCCGGGCCGGTGACATTGTTGCCGCTGCTGTGCTTCAACGCCGCCGCGCGCCACCTGCCCTATTCGACGCTGGGATTCTTGCAGTACATCACGCCAACCCTACTGCTGATATTGGCGGTGTGGGTGTTCAACGAGCCCTTCCCCGCTGACCGCCAGCTCGCGTTCATCTGCATCTGGGCCGGCCTGGCGGTATACAGCTACGACGCCTGGCGGCTGATGCGCCAAGTGTCGGTGAGGTAAGGCGTTTACTCGGCTGACTGCAGTTTCAATTCCACCATCAGCTCATCGGCCAATGTCTCCAGGTGCTGCTGGAGTTCATCCAGCGACAGCTCGGCTGGCACCGCCAGCCGAGCGTCGGCATGAAACAGCAGCTCGTTGGTCATCGGCGCGGGCAGGACGTCGGTGTTCAGGCTTTCGACATTGATGCCGTGCCCCGCCAGCAGGCGGGTGATGTCGCGCACGATACCCGAGCGATCGTTGCCTACGAGCTGAAGCTGGATCATTCGCCAGCTGCGTTCGGGCACCTCGCCGCTGCGCGCGAAGACCACCCGAATACCCTGCTGCTCCAGCCGTTGCAGCGCATCGGTCAGCCCGGCGTGAGCGTCCTTCGGTACCGCGACCCGCAAAATCCCGGCGAACTGGCCAGCCATGCGCGACATGCGGCTGTCCAGCCAGTTACCGCCATGCTCGGCGATGCACTTGGCCACGCGCTCGACCAGCCCGGGCTGATCTTCGGCAATGACGGTTAGAACGAGATGATCCATTTTGGACTCCTCAAATGATGGATGGACGACCCCTGCGGGTCGTCCGGGAAACGAATGCTATGGACCTCACTCGTGGCGTCCGGCTCCATAGGTATAGAACAATCTACCGCCGTCGCCGCGCCGAGCCAGCCATTTCAAACCCGCCGACTCAGGCATTGACTCGCTCGCCGCGAGGTTGAAGAGCGGTCCATTTGGCGGACTGATTTTCCAAACCGCTTCATGTAGTATCCGCCGACCCGGACTACAAGAAGAACTGTCCGACGGATTTGAAGAAGAACCAAGTGAGGCGAGTAATGACTGAGCGCGTTGAAGTCGGTGGCCTGCAGGTCGCCAAAGTCCTGTACGACTTCGTGAACAACGAAGCGATTCCCGGTACTGGTGTTGATGCCAATGCCTTCTGGGCCGGCGCCTCCAGCGTCATCCACGACCTGGCGCCGAAGAACCGCGCGCTGCTGGCCAAGCGTGACGACCTGCAGGCGCAGATCGATGCCTGGCACCAGGCCCGCGCCGGTCAAGCCCACGATCCGGTGGCCTACAAGGCCTTCCTGCAGGACATCGGCTACCTGCTGCCGGAAGCCGAAGACTTCCAGGCCACTACACAGAACGTCGACGAAGAAATCGCCCGCATGGCCGGCCCGCAATTGGTGGTGCCGATCATGAACGCGCGCTTCGCCCTGAACGCGGCCAACGCCCGCTGGGGCTCGCTGTACGACGCGCTCTATGGCACCGATGCGATTTCTGAAGAAGACGGCGCCACCAAGGGTCCGGGCTACAACGAAATCCGCGGCAACAAGGTCATCGCCTACGCTCGCGCCTTCCTAGATGAGGCCGCGCCGCTGGAAAGCGGCTCGCACGCCGACTCCACCTGCTACCGCATCGAAGCAGGCAAGTTGGTCGTCGCGCTGAAGAACGGAAATACCAGCGGTCTGCGGAATCCCGCCCAGCTGCGTGGCTTCCAGGGCGCCGCCGACGCACCGATCGCCGTGCTGCTCAAGCACAACGGCATCCACTTCGAAATCCAGATCGACCCGGCAAGCCCCATCGGCCAGACCGACGCGGCCGGTGTCAAAGACGTGCTGATGGAATCGGCGCTGACCACCATCATGGACTGCGAAGACTCCATCGCCGCGGTCGACGCCGACGACAAGACCCTCGTCTACCGTAACTGGCTCGGCCTGATGAAAGGCGACCTGGTCGAGGAGCTGGACAAGGGTGGCAAGCGCATCACGCGCGCCATGAACCCGGACCGCGTCTACACCCAGGCCGATGGCAACGGCGAGCTGACCCTGCATGGCCGCTCCCTGCTGTTCATCCGCAACGTCGGCCACCTGATGACCAACGACGCCATCCTCGACAAGGACGGCAACGAAGTGCCCGAAGGCATCATGGACGGCCTGTTCACTAGCCTGGCCGCGATGCACAACCTCAAGGGCAACACCACTCGCGCGAACAGCCGTACCGGCTCGATGTACATCGTCAAACCGAAGATGCACGGCCCGGAAGAAGTGGCCTTCGCCACCGAGCTGTTCGGTCGCGTCGAAGACGTCCTCGGCCTGCCGCGTAATACCCTGAAGGTCGGCATCATGGACGAGGAACGCCGCACCACGGTCAACCTCAAGGCCTGCATCAAGGAAGCGCGCGAGCGTGTGGTGTTCATCAACACCGGCTTCCTCGACCGCACCGGCGACGAAATTCACACCTCCATGGAAGCTGGCCCTGTGGTTCGCAAGGCGGCGATGAAGACTGAGAAGTGGATCGGCTCCTACGAAAACAACAACGTCGACGTCGGCCTGGCGTGCGGTCTGCAGGGCAAGGCGCAGATCGGCAAGGGCATGTGGGCCATGCCCGACCTGATGGCGAGCATGCTCGAGCAGAAGATCGGTCATCCCATGGCCGGCGCCAACACCGCCTGGGTCCCCTCGCCTACCGCCGCGACGCTGCACGCCATGCACTACCACAAGGTCGACGTGTTCGCTCGTCAGGCTGAGCTGGCCAAGCGCGAAAAAGCCTCGGTCGATGACATCCTCACCATCCCGCTGGCACAGCACACCAACTGGAGCGACGAGGAAAAGCGCAACGAACTGGACAACAACGCGCAGGGCATCCTCGGCTACGTGGTCCGCTGGATCGACGCCGGCGTCGGTTGCTCGAAGGTGCCGGACATCAACGACATCGCACTGATGGAAGACCGCGCCACCCTGCGCATCTCCAGCCAGCACATGGCCAACTGGCTGCGTCATGGCGTGGTGACCGAGGAGCAGGTCGTCGAAAGCCTCAAGCGCATGGCACCGGTGGTGGATCGCCAAAACGCCGGGGATCCGACCTACCGCCCCCTGGCCCCGGACTTCGACAACAACGTCGGCTTCCAGGCCGCGCTGGAACTGGTGCTCGAAGGCACCAAGCAGCCCAACGGCTATACCGAGCCGGTCCTGCACCGCCGCCGTCGCGAGTTCAAGGCCAAGAACGGCCTGTAACCGCAGCAGTTGCGAAGAACCGCCCTCCGGGGCGGTTTTTTTATGTCCTGATTCCGCCAGACGGCGCTCAAGTTCAGGCTGCGACAACCGATAACGTGACCCGAATGCCATTTCTAGTCACAATATTTCAGATAGATGGCATTCCGCTATTACGTGCTGTCTCGTAGTATCCGCCGCCCGCCGTGGAGTCGATGCATGTTCAAAAACTTTTCGCTTACCGCCAAGCTGTCATTGGTTCCTGCCGTTGCCCTGTTCGGGCTGGTTTTGTATGTCGGCTACACCTGGCTGCAGCTTTCCGCGACGGATTCGCGATTGGTCACCATCGAGACGCAAAGCTACCCGACACTTGAAAAGGCCGACGTGGTGATTTTTCAATTCTCGCGTATTCCCGGCCTGTTGAATAACGCCGTGGCGGCCGGCGAGCTGGGCACTCTTGACGAAGCGCGCCAGGTGCTGCGTGAGATCGACTCACAGCAACAGGCTTTGGCTACCCTTCTGGCCAGCCAGCCGCAACAACGCCAGGCACTCGACGGCTGGCGCAACGCCGTCAAAGCTTATGCGGACAATGCCCTCGACGCCTCGGCTAAGTTGATCGACGGCAGCGCCTCGTTCGATGACCTCCGGCCGAGTCTGGACCGCATGGCCAGTGATCTGGCCCAAGCGCAGAAGCAGGCTACCGAGTTCCGCGCGGGTGCCTATGGTGATTTCCAGCAGACCCTCGCCAGGACCCGCGAAGCCAACGAAAACACCACGCGCCTGGGCATCATCCTGTCCCTCGTGCTCATCGTGGTGGTCAGCCTCGGTGCCTGGTTGGTAATTCGCAGCGTGATGGCCAACGTACGCGGTGTGATCGCCTCGCTGCAGTCCATCGCCCGCGGTGATGGCGACCTGACCCAGCGTGTGAACGTCGAGTCGAACGATGAAATCGGCGCCATGATTGAGCTATTCAACGGATTTCTCGACAAGCTGCAGCACACCATCCGCCAGATCATCGAAGCCGCCAGCCCGCTCGGCCAGGTGTCCAAGGAGCTGTACAACCTGACCCAAGGGTCGGAAGAAAACGCCAAGTCGCAGCAACACCATACCGACTCGATCACTCGCGACATCCTCACCATGACCGGAAGCATCCAGGAAGTGGCGCAGCGTTCGCAGCAGGCCTCCGGTGAAGCCAACGCCGCCGCACGCCAGGCTGCTACCGCACGCGAGCACGTTGGCAGCCTGTCCAGCGGGATCAGCGACTTGGGCGACAGCGTAATGGGCGCCGTCAAGGCCATGGAACAGCTGGAGGAAGAAACCCAGGAAGTCGGCTCGGTACTCACCGTAATCCGCAGCATCGCCGAACAGACCAACCTGCTCGCGCTGAACGCAGCCATCGAGGCCGCCCGCGCCGGCGAGCAGGGTCGTGGCTTTGCCGTGGTCGCCGACGAGGTACGCAATCTGGCGCAAAAGACTGCCGCGTCCACCGCGGAGATCCAGCAGATCATCCAGCGGCTGCAGAGCAGCGCCAACACCGTGCTCAACGTGATGACCAGCAATGGCGAGAAGTCTCGCGCGAGCATCGAGCGCTCGGTCGAGGCGACCCAGCTGCTCGAGACCATTGCGTGCACCGTCAACCAGATCGACGAACTCAACGCCGGCATCGCCCAGTTCACCCAGGAACAGATCGGCCTGTCGAGTTCCATCCAACAAGAAACCCAAGTGTTGCAGCAGGACGCACAAGCAACCGCAAACGGCGCCGAAGCTACTGCCCGTCTGGGCGAGCAACTGGTCAGCACGGGCGATCACCTGCGTGCGGCCACGGCCCAATTCCGCGTTTAAATTGCTTTAGGAGCAACCTGATGACCGCAGTACGTGTTATCGGCCTGGCAGCCGTCTGCCTCGCGACCACCCCTGTCTTCGCCCTGGAACAGGGCGAGCACCGCTTCAACGGTTTCGGCACCGTCGGCTTCACCCACCTGGGTGGCGAGGACGAAGGCCGCAGCTATGGCGTGCAAGGCCAGACCAACGATTCCTGGCGCGGCGACCAGCTGTCCAAGTTTGGCGCGCAGCTGAGCTACGGCGTGACCGACACCGTCGGCGTGACCGTTCAGGCCACTGCCAAGGCGCAGCAGGATGAGTGGAAAGCCAATCTCGAGTGGGCCTACCTCTCATGGCAGACCAACGATCAGCTGATGCTTCGCGCCGGCCGCCTGCGCAGCCCGGTCTACATGTATTCCGAAAGCCTCGACGTTGGCTACAGCTACCCTTGGCTGCGCCTGCCCGACGAGGTCTACAGCCAGGTCCAGGTGACAAACTACGAAGGTGTCGATGCGGTCTACACCGTCCCGCTTTCCTACGGATCGGTGACCTTCCAGGTTGCTGGCGGTCAGGCAAAGAATCGTGACTACTACGCCTACGACGAACAGTTCGATATCGACTACGGCAACCTGTTCGGCGCCAGCGTGAGCCTGGCCACCAATGAATTCGGCACGCTGCGTGTCGGCTACGTCGAAGCGGATATCAAGACCGATATCAGCGGCACGGTAGACGCTACCGCGATCGGCCTGGGCGCAAACCGTTCGCTTTCGCTCCTGAACCTCGATAAAGAAAAAGGCAAGTTCACCTCGATCGGCTACCAGTACGACAACGGCACCTGGATCAGCAGCAACGAGTGGACCTCGCGCATGATCGAGAACGATGACATGGAATCCATCGACTCGTTCTACCTGATGGGCGGCCGTCGTTTCGGCGATTTCCTACCGCACCTGACCTATGCACAGCTGGACGACAACGGTGGCCGTCAGAGCTCCTGGACCCTGGGCCTGAACTATCAAGCTGCGCCGACCGTGGTAGTCAAGGGCGAGTACAAGCGCGTCGATACCAAGAACGGGTATGACGGGGTGTTCACCCGTAGCGCTCAAGAGGTCTTCGACAACGCTGTAGGGATTGCCCCGACCCGCAACTACGACGGCGACATCGTTTCCGTCGGCGTCGACTTCGTATTCTGAGGAGCGTCCAGATGAAAGTATCCCTTCGCATCCTTGGCAGCGCACTGCTGCTCGGCATGGCCTCCATGGTGCAGGCCGAAGTCGCCGTGATCGTCAACCCAGGCGCGGCCAAGGCCCCGTCGCAGTCCGACGTCGCCAATATCTTCCTGGGCAAGGACAAGTCCATGAAAGGCGTCGACCTCAAGAACTGGACGCCGGCCAAGGAGAGCTTCTACACCGCAGTGACCAGCAAGAACGAATCGCAGCTGAAGTCCTACTGGTCCGGTCTGGTGTTCACCGGCAAGGGCCAGCCAATGAGCAGCGTCGCCGACGACGCCGCGATGATCGCCAAGATTGCCGCCGAAGCCGACGCCATCGGCTATGTCGACAGCGCCGCGGTCAACGATTCGGTCAAGGTGCTGTTCACCCTGCCGTAATTTGAAGCAAAAAAACCGCCTTCCCAGGCGGTTTTTTTTGCCTGCAGAATCGGCAACACCCAGTTGATACAGCTGATGCCTGTCAGCTCAAAGCGCCTTGCCCGCGACTAGACTTACGTCCAATGTGCCCCTTCGGACCTGCAGCCCACCATTGGGCGCAAAAAATGGACGCAAAAACCATGAGCAAAGCCGATGCTTTCGCCGAGGCAGGCAAGACCGCCGTCATGCAGAACATCCATGGAACCATGGAGTTTCTGCGAAAGTTTCCTCCATTCAATCAAATGGAGCCGGGCCATCTCGCCTACCTGGTCGAAAACTGTCAGCTGCGCTTTTACAGTGAGGGCGACTGCATCATTTCGCCCGATGATGGCGTCGTCGAGCATTTCTACATCGTCAAGCAGGGGCGTGTGCACGGTCAGCGTCCGCATACCAGCAAGCGCGGCACCGAGACCACGTTCGAAGTGATCGTCGGCGAATGCTTTCCGATGGCGGCGCTGATGGGCGAGCGCGCCACCCGTACCGGCCATTTCGCCGCGGAAGACACCTTCTGTTTCCTGTTGAACAAGCCTGCGTTCATCAAGCTGGTGTCCAAATCCGCCGCGTTCCGCGACTTCGCCATGCGCGGGGTCAGCAGCCTGCTGGACCTGGTCAACCAGCAGGCGCAGATGCGCGCGGTGGAAAACCTCGGCGCGCAGTATTCGTTGGATACCCGTATCGGCGAGCTGGCGTTGCACCATCCGGTTTCCTGCCTGCCCTCCATGCCGTTACCCGAAGCGGTCGGCCTGATGAACGACAGCAACGTCGGCAGCATCGTGATCACCGATGAGGCACTGCATCCGCAAGGCATCTTCACTTTGCGCGATCTCCGGCACGTGATCGCCAACGGCACCACCGAGCTATCCGCGCCGATTTCCCGATTCATGACGCCAAACCCTTTCCATCTGCCGCCGGACGCCAGCGCATTCGACGCGGCGATCGCTATGACCGAGCGGCATATCGCCCACGTTTGCATTGTCGAGAACGGTACGCTGCGCGGCGTGATTTCCGAGCGTGACCTGTTCTCCCTGCAGCGGGTCGATTTGGTCCATCTGGCCCAGGCGATCTCCCACGCCGACAGCGTCGAGACGCTGGTGATCATCCGCAGCCGCATCCTGCCACTGGTCGACAACATGCTGGCGCACGGCGCCTCCTCGACGCAGATCACCCACATCATCACGCTGCTCAATGATCACTCGGTCTGCCGCGTCATCGAACTGGCCATCGACGCGCTCGGCGATCCCGGCGTCCCGTTCACCTGGCTGTGTTTCGGCAGCGAAGGGCGCAGAGAGCAAACACTTCACACCGATCAGGACAACGGCATTCTGTTCGAAGCCGCCGACGCCGCCGAGGCTGCACATATCCGCGGACGCCTTCTACCGCTGGCCGAGCGTATCAACCAGGACCTGGACACCTGCGGCTTTACCCTGTGCAAGGGCAACATCATGGCCAGCAACCCCCAGCTGTGCCTCTCGAGGCAGGAATGGCAACGCCGCTTCAGTTCGTTCATTCGCGAGTCAACGCCGGAGAACCTACTCAGCAGCACCATCTATTTCGACCTGCGGGCTATCTGGGGGCCGTGTGAAGGTTACGAGCAGTTGCGTCACGACTTGCTCGAGGAAATCGGCGAGAACCGCCTGTTCCAGCGCATGCTCGCCGACAACGCCTTGCGCCACCGACCGCCAGTGGGTCGCTTCCGCGATTTCGTGGTGACCCGCAAGGGCGAGGGCAAGCCGACCCTGGATCTCAAGGTGCAGGGCCTGACACCCTTCGTCGACGGTGCACGCCTACTCGCGCTGAGTCACGGCATCGCCACCTGCAATACCCTCGACCGGCTGCGCCAACTGGTCGAAAAGGACGTCATCGACGCAAAGGATGGTGCGGCCTATGAAGAGGCCTACCATTTCATCCAGCAGACGCGCATGCAGCAGCACCAGCAGCAGGCACGCGACGGACAGCCCTATTCCAACCGGCTCGACCCGGATAGCCTCAACCACCTGGATCGACGCATCTTGCGCGAATCCTTCCGTCAGGCCCAGCGCCTGCAGAGCAGCCTGGCCCTGCGTTATCAGTTATGAATATGCCCTGGTTCAAACTACGAGGCCCGATCCTCGGCCTGGAACAACTGCAACGACGCGATCAGCTGCCCGAGCCGGCGGCACTCGGCACCTGTCCGCTCCGCGAGCAGCGCCTGGTGGTGCTGGACCTGGAAACCAGTGGCCTGGATATGCGCCGCGACATCGTCCTGTCCATCGGCGCGGTGGTGATCGAGGACGGCGCCATCGACCTGGGCGATCAGTTCCAGTCGACCCTGCTGCGGCCGGCGCAGAAGATCAGCGAAAGCGTGCTGATCCATGGCATAGCCCCCAGCGAACTGGAGGCTGGCGATGATCCGGTCGACGCGCTGCTGGATTTCATGGAGTTCGTTGGTGATAGTCCGATCCTGGCGTACCACGCGGTATTCGACCAGCGCATGCTGGCCCGCGCCCTGCGACAGGCGCTCGGCTACAAGCTGCGCCATCCATTTATCGACGTGGCCGAGCTCGCGCCGATGCTCTGCCCCGACAACCGGCCACGGGAGAATGGCCTGAACGAGTGGTGCAGCCATTTCGGTCTGCAGGTGCTGCAGCGTCATCACGCCAGCGCCGATGCACTGGTCACCGCCGAACTGGCCTTGATCCTCTTCAGCAAGGCGCGCCGCCAAGGTGTGGATAACCTCGCCGCGTTGAACCTACGCTTGGCCAACTGGCGACAGCGCCAGCGTGCGCGTCTGTGATGTCGGCGGTAAGCACCCACAGCGCCCAACTTCGCCCACCGCATGCCGACAATCTGTCATTGCACCTATGACGGCAACTTGCGATCATGCGAATAGTTCTCGTTAGCGGCCATTTCGGCCTTGGAGCTTCGCCTTGTCGGCTGGTGAGTCGTCCAACCAACTCTTCGTGGGTTCGCTGTATCGCGACCATCGCGACTGGCTGCTCAATTGGCTGCGGCGCTATCAGGCCTGCCCGCACCGCGCCGAGGATCTGAGCCAGGACACCTTTTTGCGTTTGCTCAGGCGCAATGACCTGAACGGCGTGCGCGAACCGCGGGCGTTGCTGGCGACAATTGCCCGCGGCCTGCTGATCGATCAATTCCGCCGCAGCGCACTGGAACGCGCCTACCTCGATGAACTGGCGCTTCAACCGGAAGACACGCAACCCAGCGCCGAAGAGCAACTTCAAGTCATCGAAGCGCTGCGCGAGGTAAACGAGCTGCTTGGCCAGCTCTCGGCGAATGCGCGAGCCGCCTTCTTCTATAACCGCCTGGATGGCATGACGCACGGCGAGATCGCCCAGCGTCTCGGCGTTTCGGTCCCTCGCGTGCGTCAGTACCTGGCCCAGGCCCTGCGCCAGTGCTACATCGCGGTTTACGGCGAGCCTACATGAACATGGACCGTCAACCGGTATCGGCCCGCGTGCTCAATGAAGCCATCGCCTGGCAGCTGCGCCTCGGTGACGAAACGGCCGGCCCCCAGGTCAATGCCGAGCTCCAACGCTGGCTGAGCGATAGCGCCGAGCATGCCAAAGCCTGGGCGCAGCTGGGCGGCATCGACCAGCAACTGGGCAGTATCAATTCCCCGAGCGCGCGACATGCACTGCAGATCAGCGCGACGTCCCAGCGACGGCGAGCCACCGGCCGCGCCTTTCTCGGGCTGGCCTTGTTCAGCACGCTGGGTATAGGACTGGCGCTGCAGTCGCAGCCCTTGCCGGTGTGGCTGGCCGACGAGCGCACCGGCAGCGGCGAGCAACGGAGCCTCATGCTGGCCGACCGTAGCCATATCCAGCTGAACAGCCGCAGCGCGCTGGATATTCGCTTCGATGAGCAAGAACGCAGACTGTTTCTGCACCGCGGTGAAGTGCTTGTCGAAACCGCACCGGGCAGCGACCCGAGACCCTTTATCGTCGAAACTGAACAAGGTGATCTGCGCGCGCTCGGCACGCGATTCATCGTTCGGCAAGAGGGTGATGCAACCCGCCTGATCGTACTCCGATCCGCCGTGGCCGCGCTTCCGGACAGCCTCCAGGCGGGTCGTACCGTGCGGGCTGGCGAGCAGGTAGTGATGCATCGTGACCATCTTGACGACAATCAGGAAGCACCGATCGCCGCAGACGCCTGGAGCCGGGGCATGCTCGTGGTGGAAGACCTGCCATTGGGCGATCTGCTGGCGACACTCGGTGAGTACCGCCGTGGGTACCTCGGCCTTGACCCGAGCCTCGAATCCCTGCGCATCAGCGGCAGCTTTCCGCTGAATGACACCGACCGCGCGCTGGCGGCCCTGCCGCCCAGCCTACCTGTGCGGATCGAGCGGCACACCGATTGGTGGGTCAAGGTGGTTCCGGCGCAACCCGCCAGCCCCCCGGGCAAGTAGCGACGGCGCCCACCACAACGGCGCTGCAGGCCCCTATGAAAATATTTTCAGCTGCCCCTATCACTTTTCATTTCTGATCCGGCCTGATGAATAACTGAGACATATTCCTATTCGGGAGTTATTCACAAATGCCATCGCTTTCACTGTTCCGTCCCAGCCTCCTGGCCGTTGCTATTGCCGTCGCACCACTGCCACTACTGGCCCAGGCGGCCAACGGCGAAGCGGTTGTTGGCGATGTTCGCGAGTACTCTCTGCCCGCCGCACCTCTGGCCTCGACCCTCAATCGTATCGCCGCCGAAGCGGGACTGGTGCTCAGCATCGATCCGGCGTTGACCCGCGACCGCATGGCCGAGCCGGTACAAGGCCGCTTCGATGGCCAGGGTGCGCTACAGCGAGCCTTGCGCGGCAGCGGACTCGAACTTCGTCAGGACCCTTCGGGCAGCTTCAGTTTGCAGCAGGCAGCAACCGAGGCGATGGCACTGCCGGATGTCACCGTGACGGCAACCGAGGCGTTGGCTGAGGGCGGCGAAGAAAGCGGCTATCGTGCCAGCGCCGTGCGAAACGTCGGCGCGCTGGGCGCAATGGCACTCCAGGATGCTCCCTATTCGGTGACAGTGATTTCCTCGGAGCTGATGGATAACATCCAGGCCACCTCCAGCGACGACATCTTCAAGCTCAGCCCGACCACGCAGTTCACCTCCCCGACCAGCGCCGGTTACGCCAGCGCGGTAGCCATTCGCGGCTTCAGCGGCGTCGGCAACCTGAGCATTGCCAATGATGGCCTGCGCTTCAGTAACGGCTACGATGGCGGCAACTTCATCGAGGAAATGGAGCGGCTGGAAATCCTCAGCGGTCTGTCCGGCTTCCTATATGGTCCGGCCAGCCCCGGCGGACTGGTCAACTACGTGCTCAAGCGCCCCACTGCCGAGCGCTACAACAGCGTGACCTACGGCACCCCTGGCGGCGAGAACCAGTACCTGCACGGCGACTTCGGCGGACCGATCGACAGCGAAGGTCGCTTCGCCTACCGCGTCAACCTGCTCGCCCAGGACGGTGAAACCGCCATTGACGGACAGGTCGAACGCCGTCACATGGCCAGCGTCGCACTGGACTGGAACGTCAGCGACGACTTGCTCATCCAGTTCGACGCCTCGCACAAGCAGAGCGAGACGCGGGGCCTCACCAGCTACTGGTACTTCGCCGATCAAGCATTCCGGCCTGATGCCGACGACTTGGAGAACGACGAGCTCTATAGCCAACGCTGGGCCTACAACGACAGCCGCCACGACCGTGTCGGCAGCCGCTTCCAGTGGCGCCTGAGCGACGTGTTCAGCCTGCGCGGCGCGCTGGGCTACAGCCAGTACACGACCGAATACGCCTATACGGGGCCGACCGTGAACTCGGCCGGCGTGTACGTCCAGCCGCTCTACGCCTTCGCCCCGGTGGAAACCGAAGAGACCTCCGGTAACCTTTTCCTCGATGCGGTTTTCGATACCGTGGGCATCGGCCATGAGATGACCTTCGGTTACCAAGGGAACACCGCCCGAGTTCGCTATAACACCGATTACATCCCTTATGCCGCAGGCACGTTCTGCGGCAGTACTGGTAATGGGCCGCAATATGTAGATGTACTGTGCGGCGCGGCTTCCTTCGACAAATCTCCGCAAGTCGCCAAGCCCGCCTACGACCTGGGCGACGGCGACTACCATCTGGCCAGCCGCACCCAGTCCGACAGCGTACTGATCGGCGACGTCATCACATTCAACGAACAATGGTCGACGATCCTCGGCGTGACGCACTCGCGCATCAAGACCTTCAGCGACAACTTCGTCTGGGTCGAAGCGTTCGGCAGCGAGCCGGAAATTGAGGACTACAGCGAAACTAAAACCTCGCCCAACGTCTCGCTCGTCTACAAGCCAGTCGAGTGGCTGACTACGTACGTGACCTACATCGAAGGTCTGCAGACGGGCGGCGTGGCGCCGAGCGGCTCGAACAACGCCGGCCAGGCACTGGCGCCGATCGTAAGCGAGCAGTACGAAATCGGTGCGAAAGCCGAGCTCGGCGGCGCCCTGTACACCGTTGCGCTGTTCGACATCGAGAAGCCCAACACCTACACCAATGCAGCCAATTTTTTCGTTCAGGATGGCATGCAGAACAATAAGGGCCTGGAGTTCAGCGTAACGGGCAACGTTACCCCAGCACTGACGCTGGTAGGCGGCGTCACTTTGCTCGATCCGGTGGTAGAAGGCGCGGCGAACGCTGCCAACGACGGCAATCGCCCGGTCGACGTGGCGAGGCACCTGGCCAAGCTGTACGGCGAATACGCGATCTTCGGCGTACCCGGGCTGACGCTCACCGGTGGCGCCTTCTACACCGGCAAGCAATACACCGACGAGGCCAACGACAATACCATCCCCTCGTTCACCACATTCGACCTGGGCGGTCGCTATCGCATGGCCTTGGCGGATGAACGTGCCCTCACTCTGCGTGCCAACCTGAGCAACCTGACCGACGAGGAATACTGGCTGAGTAGCCATTACATTGGAGCACCACGCACCCTCAAGCTGTCGGCGCAGCTGGAGTTCTAATGCGGACCACCACCATCCGTCGCTGGTCCTTCGTCCACACCTGGACCAGCCTGATCTGCACGCTGTTCCTGCTGATGCTTGCCATTACCGGGCTACCGCTGATCTTTCACCACGAGCTGGAGCACCTGCTTGGCGAGGCGCCCGAGCTGCGTGAGATGCCTGCCGACACCCCGCACCTGGATCTGCAGCAGTTGGTCGCAGCAGCCGAACGGCATCGACCGCAAGAGGTGGTCCAGTACCTGGGCTGGGAAGCAGACGAGCCGTCCGGTGTGGTCGCCATCATGGCGGCGACCGCCGGCACCGAGCCGAATTCGTCCTATACCTTCATGCTCGATGCGCGCACCGGCGAAGCGCTGGAAATGCCGGCGGCCAATGGCGGGCTGATGATGTTCTTCTTGCGCATGCACGTGGACATGTTCGCTGGGCTTCCCGGCAAGCTGCTTTTGGCTTTCATGGGATTGCTGTTCGTCGTCGCCATCATTTCCGGAGTGGTGCTCTACGCGCCGTTCATGCGGCGACTGGAATTTGCTCAAGTGCGGCATGAACGAGCCAGCCGTACCCGCTGGCTGGATTTGCACAACCTGATCGGCGTCGTCACGCTCAGTTGGGCCTTGGTGGTGGGCATCACCGGTGTGGTCAGCGCCTGTGCGGACCTGCTGATCGAGGCTTGGCGTGCCGAATCCCTGAGCGCGATGCTCGAGCCCTACCGGGATGCCCCGCCGTTGACGGAACGCGCACCGGCCAGTCAGTTGCTGAAAATCGCCGCTCAGGCAGCACCAGGCATGCAGCCGGATTTCATTGCATTTCCCGGTACGCGTTTTTCAAGCGAGCATCATTACACGGTGTTCATGAACGGCAGCAGCCATCTGACCTCACATCTGCTCACACCGGTGCTGATCGATGCGCAAACGCTCGACATCACAGCTGCCGGCAGCCGCCCCTGGTACATGGATGCGCTGTCGCTGTCCTCGCCGCTGCACTTCGGCGATTACGGCGGGCGGCCGATGCAGATTCTCTGGGCGGTGCTGGACGTGCTGACGATCATCGTGCTCAGCAGCGGGCTCTATCTATGGTGGGTACGACGTCGCGGCGCCACATCGACGCGCGAGGTGATGGCATGAGCTGGCGCCAATCGACGTTTCTGCTGCCCAGCCTGATCGCCCTGCTCGGCATGGCCGGATTGTTCGCCGCGCTGTTGGGTGATGGCTGGTGGGATACCTTGGCCTGGCTCGGGTTGGGCGCGCAGGCGGGGCTGGGGCTGTGGCCCCTGCTACCCCGGCCGCGGAAGCCGAGCCGGTAGCGAAAGGATCAACCAGCGCCAGCAGCCCTGACCGCCATCGCAGGCGGCATCGCTGGCATGGAGTGATCAGGAGTGATCGGCTGTGCAAACGGCCTGATAAAGCGGCGCAGCCACGTCCAGTTCGGTCATGGTTTCAAACTTCGCCTGACCTTCCTCGTTCAGCCGGAACATCACCTTCTCGGTGCAAAGCGCCTGGTAATTTGCGCTTTTCACCGTGGACATCAGATGATGCTTTTCAAAGCGATACAGGGTGAAACGAGCGACGGGACCCTTGCTGGTCTCTTCGATCTGCGCGCTCGCGCCATCGAGTACCGTATAGACCAGTGGCATCGGAAACTTGATGGTCCAGGGGCGCCAGAACATCTCACCCTCTTCGCTCGATACCACAACGGAGCCCTGCGGTAGACGCGCTTGCTTGGTGTCGAACCAGGTGTATTCGTAATGGATGGTGTAGCCGAGCATGCCCAGACCGGCAAATGCCGGGATGATCCACTTCGGTAGCCGCTTACGGGTCAGGCTGCGCAACAACAGCGCGACCCCCGCACCCGCCACTGCGGCGACGATTGCAGCGATTAGATGCCAGATCATATGAATCTTCCTTAAAAAAGTCGGGCTTCCAAATGGAAGCCCGACTTGTTTCACCCATGGGTCAGATTCTAAACCCAACTTCTGGACGAATTAGTGATCAAGCGCAGCGCCCGCACCTTTCGGAGTACGAACACTTTCGACCAGATCCTGAATCGCCTGCGGCGGTGCCTCGGTAGCCATCGATACCGCGTAGGCCACTGCAAAGTTGAGCATCGCACCGATAGCACCGAAGGCTTGCGGGGAAATGCCGAACATCCACTCTGCAGGCGTATTGGCGAACGACGCAGTGCCTGGAATGAAGAACCAGCCCAGATACAGGAAGATGTAGACGCTGGTGCTCACCAGACCAACCAGCATGCCCGCGACCGCACCCTTGCTGTTCACACGCTTGGAGAAGATCCCCATCATCAGCGCCGGGAACAAACTCGATGCTGCCAGACCGAACGCCAGTGCCACCACCTGTGCCGCAAAGCCTGGTGGATTCAGCCCCAGCCAGGTAGCCACGAGAATCGCACCCGTCATGGAAAGACGAGCAGCCAGCATCTCGCTCTTCTCGCTGATCTTCGGATTGATGATCGTTTTGATCAGGTCATGACTAATCGCCGAGGAGATAGCCAGCAGCAGACCTGCAGCTGTCGACAGCGCTGCCGCAATACCGCCCGCCGCGATCAGACCTACAACCCAGCCAGGCAGGTTGGCGATTTCCGGGTTGGCCAGAACGATGATGTCATTGTTGACGACCAGCTCGTTGCCGTTCCAACCACGCTCTTGCGCAGTAGGAGCAAAGGCAGCGTTGGTGTCGTTGTACATCTGGATGCGGCCATCATTGTTCTTGTCTTCAAATTGGATCAGACCGGTTTCTTCCCAGGTCTGCATCCAGGCCGGACGCTCTGCATGGAGAATCGCTTCCGCCTGCGGACCTTCCGGATAGATGGTGTTGACCAGGTTCAGACGAGCCATGGACGCAACGGCCGGAGCGGTCAGGTACAGCAGCGCGATGAAAACCAGGGTCCAGCCAGCCGACCAGCGAGCGTCAGCTACTTTCGGTACGGTGAAGAAGCGAATGATGACGTGCGGCAGACCAGCAGTACCGATCATCAGCGACAGGGTGAACAGGAACATGTTCAGCTTGTTGTCGACATCAGCAGTGTAAGCAGCGAAGCCCAGGTCCTGAACGACAGTATCCAGCTTGTCCAGCAGCGGCATACCGGATTCGACGTGGGTACCGAACATACCGAGCATCGGAATGGGGTTACCGGTCAACTGGAAGGCGATGAACACGGCCGGGATGGTGTAGGCGATGATCAGCACCACGTATTGCGCCACCTGGGTATAGGTGATGCCCTTCATGCCGCCAAATACCGCATAGGCGAACACGATCGCGGCAGCGAGCCAGATACCAACGTCGTTGCTCACTTCGAGGAATCGGGAGAAAGCAACACCAGCACCGGACATCTGGCCGATCACGTAGGTGACCGAAATCAGAATCAGGCAGATAACCGCAACCAGGCGCGCGCCTCGGCTGTAGAAACGATCACCGATGAAGTCAGGTACGGTGAATTTGCCAAATTTACGCAGATAGGGCGCCAGCAGCATCGCGAGCAACACGTAACCGCCGGTCCAGCCCATCAGGTAAACCGAAGTCGCGTAACCACCGGATGCAATGATACCCGCCATCGAAATGAAAGACGCCGCAGACATCCAGTCAGCTGCAGTTGCCATACCGTTAGTTACGGGATGGACGCCACCGCCAGCTACGTAGAACTCTTTGGTCGATCCAGCTCGGGCCCACACCGCAATCCCTATGTACAGCAGGAAGGATGCGCCCACAAACAACATATTTATCCAATATTGGCTCATTGTGGCTTACTCCTCGACCCCGAATTCCTTGTCCAGTTTGTTCAGCCGCCACGCGTAGTGGAAGATGATCAAAATGAACGTAATGATGGAACCTTGTTGGGCGAACCAGAACCCCAGATCTGTTCCGCCGACCGGGATACCGGACAACAATGGGCGCAAGAGGATAGCAAAGCCATATGAGACGAGAGCCCAGACCACAAGGCTCCATGTTATGAGGCGAACGTTCGCCTTCCAGTACGCAGCAGCATTTTCTTTATCGGCGTCGGCCATGACGTTCTCCGTCTTATTGTTATTACGGGTAAAGGAAACCACAGCGTGAATCTAGCAAGGAAGCGTTACGGAAAGAAAGCCCCGACTTTAGTCTGACGAACGCCTAAATGGCCGGTATATGCTGTCTCCCGGACGCCCTTCAGAATGAAAAATCAGGTTGGCAGCGTGCATCTGATGAGCCCTGATGCCGGGGCGCGTCGCACTGTCGGCGAACGTGGCAGAGAGGACATCGACAATAGCCCTTCAAAATGAACGGCCATTTTCGAAACCATGCGAGTCGCTAGTCCACGGATGCAACCAACTCATCGCACTTACAAACAGGGCAAATCATTGCCCGTATCTCTGCCGTTGAATCAATTCCGAGCACAAACAAAACCCAGTGATCATTTGTTACTGATATACCCATTAACGAGACGGACATAAAACCAACAGCTAATTGCAATATAGATATAGAAGCTACGCGGAAAATATTTACTGCTTCCCGGATAAACTCCCTGTTAGATGAAGTGCGTCGCACATTTCCCTCGCGCCTACACTTTCTTTTGCGTAAGCCGCCACGTTGTACTACCGCTCTCAATCATTTGGCAAAGACCGCCACACGGGATCAGAAGCAAAACAGCCCGACTCGGTGGTCGGGCTGCAGGTGATGTCTGCGCAGGATTCGAACAGAGGCGGATATAACACCCACCAGGCAGGCCAGAGCGGAGCTGCCGGCACAAAGCCTACCGATACCGTAGCTTTGCTATGTCCCGGCAGCCTTGCCTCAGCAAGCAGGGCGACCCGCGGTGTATTTCTGCGCAGGATCGATGGCGGCTTCGAGATCGCGGATCGCCGTGGCGCCGATCAGCAGGGGGTAACGAAAATGGCTGCGGTCGGTAAGGTTCACCTCGGCGTCATGCAGTTGATCACCGATGCATAGCTGCATCTCGACCACCGGTCGCTCGGCGACATCCGGCCCACGCTCAAGATCGGTATCGTCGTCGGTGTTCGCCGCCTCCTCTGCCCGAGTCTTGATCTCGGCAATGCGTGCCAGTGGCCGCTCATAGAGGGTATCGCCGGCGCCTTCGATGGCTAGGCGGAAGCGCACCCAGTCTTCGCCTTCACGTTCGAAACGCTCGATGTCCCGAGCCGACAACGAGGCGGTCATCGCGCCGGTGTCCATCTTGGCCTTGAGCGTCTTGCCGAGATCCTCGACCTTGATCTGTTCATAGCGGCCGAAGAGCGTCGGCTCTGCGGCAATGGCGGGAAGGGATAGCGCACTGAGCAGCAACAACAAACGGGACAAAACAGCCTCCTGGGAGTATCCATTGACTTCCTTTGGGACTCGCTTCGGCTGTATCCGTTCCGGCCACGCGACGACCGCACAGGCCTGTTAGACTGCGCGCCACCTTCCCTTGCAGATCATTACCGTGCCCAGTTCAGCCTTCGCCACCCTGCCCCTCAGCCCCGCGACGCTGGCCAACCTCGACGCCCTCGGCTACACCGACATGACGCCGATCCAGGCGCAGAGTCTGCCAGTGATGCTCAAGGGGATGGACCTGATCGCACAGGCCAAGACCGGCAGCGGCAAGACCGCCGCCTTCGGCATCGCGTTGCTCGAGCCGCTCAATCCCCGCTATTTCGGCTGCCAGGCACTGGTGCTATGTCCGACCCGTGAGTTGGCCGATCAGGTCGCCAAGGAGCTGCGCCGACTGGCACGCTCGGCGGACAACATCAAGATCCTCACCCTCTGCGGCGGCGTCTCCATCGGCCCGCAGATCGGCTCGCTGGAACACGGCGCGCACGTCATCGTCGGCACGCCCGGACGTATTCAGGAACACCTGAAAAAGGGCACGCTTAAACTCGACGGTCTCAACACGCTGGTGCTCGATGAAGCCGATCGCATGCTCGACATGGGCTTCTACGATGCCATCGCCGAGATCATCGGGCAGACCCCGAGCAAGCGTCAGACGCTGTTGTTCTCCGCCACCTACCCGGCTGGCATCAAGCAGCTTTCGGCGACGTTCATGCGCGACCCGCAACAAGTGAAAGTCGAAGCGCTGCATGACGACACGCAGATCGAACAGCGCTTCTACGAGATCGATCCGGAAGATCGAATGAATGCCGTGGTTCGCATCCTCGCCAGCTTCCGCCCCGAAACCTGCGTCGCGTTCTGCTTCACCAAACAACAGTGCCAGGAGCTGGTCGACCAGCTCAGCGCCAAGGGTATTTCCGCCATGGCGCTCAATGGCGATCTGGAGCAACGCGATCGCGATCAGGTCCTGGCGATGTTCGCCAACCGCAGCCTGTCGGTACTGGTGGCGACCGATGTTGCCGCCCGTGGCCTGGATATCGATGCGCTGGACATGGTGATCAACGTCGAGCTGGCGCGTGATTCGGAGATTCACGTCCACCGAGTCGGGCGTACCGGGCGCGCCGGCAAGAAGGGGATTGCCATCAGCCTGGTCGCTCCCGCCGAAGCCCACCGCGCCCGGGCCATCGAGGAACGTCAGAAAGCGCCGCTTAATTGGCAACCGTTGAGCGATCTGAAAGCGCAGTCGGGCGGACCACTGCAGCCGCCAATGGTGACACTCTGCATCGGCGCAGGCCGCAAGGACAAATTGCGCCCCGGCGATATTCTTGGTGCGCTCACCGGCGATGCGGGAATTCCGGGCACGCAGGTTGGCAAGATCGCGATCTTCGATTTCCAGGCATTCGTCGCGGTCGAGCGCGATGTCGCCAGACAGGCGCTCAACCGCTTGAATGCCGGGAAGATCAAAGGGCGGTCGTTGAAGGTTAGGCAGCTGTAAGACCGGATGGAAGCCAAAGCGGAATTTCGCGCGGGTGCGCGGGGTTTCGTTCGGCTCCACCGCCCGGCTTTGATGGGTTGCACCCATCCTACGAAGCTGACGTAGGGTGGATCACGCTTCACCGATCCACCAATCGCGGCCACGGTGTACTTAAGGCGCGACACCCACCCCACAAGCCCAAGGCTTTACTTCCGGATTCCAGCTTCAGGCTTCCAGCTGCTTCTACAACGACCCACGCGCCCAGGGACCCCAGATGGCGAAGGTGATGCCCGGGGTCTGGATATTGACGAAGAGAAAATGCCCGCTCGGGTCGAAACAGGCGCCACAGAACTCACGGTTGCGGTAGTCGCCGCCGGACACTTTCTTTCCGACTGCCGCAGCCTGTATGTCGTCGAACACCACGTTGTTCTTGGCGAAAATATAGGCTTCGCCCGCCGTGGTCAGCCCCAACAGACGTTCGCCGAAACCGTACATATCCTGTACACCGCCGCCGTCCTCGCAAAGCAACAGGCCCCCGCGCGGGCTGACGGTGATGTTGTCCGGGTTGTTGGCGATCTCGGCGTCGGTGGAGGCGAAGATGCAAGTCAGCCGGTCGGTTGCCAAATCGTGCATCCATACCGCGCCGCGACCGTAACCGGCACGTCCCTGGCTGTCGGTACCGGCGCTGGTGTCGACGATGAACAGCTTGCCTTCGCTGTACCAAATACCTTCGCCACGGCTCATGCTCAGACCTCCCGCCTGACGGGCCTGGGCAAAGGGTCCACTGCCCTCGGGCTGCGGATCGAGATCAGGATTCGACACCTCGACCCATTCCAGCTGATAGCTGTCGCCCTGGCTCGGCGCATGCAGGTCGATCAGCGCGCGGTTGCGTACCCGTGCCGCCTGCAGGATTCCACCCACGGCGAGCGAGCCCGGTTGCTGGCTGGCATCGGTCGGTATGTAGCGGTAGTAACCGGCCTGGTTGCGCGCATCCTCGGTCAGGTAGACGTAACTGTTGCGCGGGTCGACGGCTACCGCTTCATGGGCGAAGCGCCCCATCTGAATGATCGGCTGGCCGGTGGTCAGCGCCGGGTCTGCCGTCACTTCGAAGACATAGCCGTGGGCGCGGCCGCCGACGCTGCGGTAGTCGGCGGTGGTTTCTTCGCAGGACAACCAGGTGCCCCACGGCGTGACGCCGCCCGCGCAGTTGGTACGCGTACCACCCAGGCTGGGCAGGGTCCGTACCGGCTGTTCGATGTCCCGCGACACGTATAGGTTGGTGGTGCCCCCGGCCGGACGCTGGCCGTTGGCGAGGGTGACGTCGTCATAGATGCCGTTGGCTTCGATCAGGCTACCGGTACCGGCTTCATGGTTGCGCACCAGCACGATTTCCGGGCCATTCGGACCGCGACGCACATCAATGACGCCCATGCCATCGTGGGACGCGGGGACCGGTTGGCCATTTACCATCAGGTCGCCGGTCCAGGAGAAACTCCTGTATTGGAAGCCGTCTGGCAACTGCAACAGCTCCAGACCCGTACTCAGGTCTTTGGTTGGGCGCAGCGGACCGTAGCTGCTACGAACCAAGCCCGCACCGCGACCCTGAGCGTTGCGTGCGGCAAAGGCTTGCAGCGTGCCGAGGAAAGGTGTCGTGGCGACCACGGCGGCGATGGCACTGCCTTTGAGCAGGTTGCGGCGGCTGGCATCATGTTCACGGTTCATGCGGTGTCCTCTTTTATCGGAATGGGGAGGGGCGCATGGAATGAAGCCAGACGATTACGGCGGAACGATGACCAAGCGATGGCGTTCCGGTGATACGGGACGGACGGACGGTATAAGCTTTGCAACGCAAGCCGTGACGTCTGCACGCCACAAGCGCCCAACCCCCTTTCCATAGCCAGGCCCGACTGCCCCATGCGTTCACCATCGCTCAGCCATTCCTTGCGCCGCCTCTGGGCCCTGGAGAAGTTCGGCTACAGCCTTCGCGTATTGATCGCGCTGGCTGGCAGCATGGGGCTTAGCTGGTCTCTCGAGCAGCCGACCCTGGCCATCCCGCTGTTTCTCGGGGTAATCGCCAGCGCCTTGGCGGAAACAGACGACAGCTGGCTCGGACGGCTCTCGGCACTGCTGGTCACCCTGCTGTGTTTCAGCATCGCGACGGCTTCGGTGCAATTGCTGTTCCCCTACCCGTGGCTGTTCGCCCTCGGCATGGCTGCCGCCGCGTTCGGCCTGGTCATGCTTGGCGCGCTGGGCGAGCGATACGCGACCATTGCCCAAGCCACGCTGATCCTATCCATTTACAGCATGATCGCCGCCGATCAGCGCGGCGGCGAGGCGCTCCATCCCTGGCGCGACCCGTTCTTGCTGCTGGCCGGGGCAACCTGGTACGGACTGTTGTCTGTGCTCTGGAATGCGCTGTTTTCGCACCAACCCGTGCAGCAGAGCCTGGCCAGGCTGTATCGGGAGCTGGGCCGGTACTTCAAACTCAAGGCCTCGCTGTTCGAGCCGGTGCGTCAGCTCGATGTGGAAGAGCGCCGCCTGCAGCTGGCGCAACAGAACGGCCGCGTGGTCAGCGCGCTCAATGCCACCAAGGAAACCCTGCTGCACCGACTCGGCAATGGGCGGCCGGGCGTGAAAATCAGTCATTACCTCAAGCTCTATTTCCTCGCTCAAGACCTGCACGAACGCGTCAGCTCCTCGCATTACCCCTATCAGGCGTTGGCCGAGGCGTTCTTCCACAGCGACGTACTGTTTCGCTGCGGCCGACTGTTGCGGCTGCAGGGTGTGGCCTGCGCCGAGCTAGCCAACGCGATACAGCTGCGCCAACCCTTTCGCTACAGCGAAGCCAATGGGCAGGCGCTAGCCGATCTCGAGTCGTCGCTGGAGCACCTGCGGATGCAAAGCAACCCGGCCTGGCGCGGATTGCTGCGTTCATTGCGCGCTCTGTCGGGCAACCTGTCGACCATGCAGCGCCAGCTCGCCAGCGCCAGCAACCCGGACGCACTTGAGGGCGAGCAAGACAGCAGCCTGCTGGACCGCGATCCGCAATCGATACGCGACGCCTTCGCACGTATCCGCCTGCAACTGACACCCACCTCGTTGCTGTTTCGCCACGCCCTGCGCATGAGCCTGGCGCTGGTGTGCGGCTACGCCGTGCTGCATGCGATTCATCCGGAACAGGGTTACTGGGTACTGCTGACCACGGTATTCGTCTGCCAGCCGAACTACGGCGCGACCCGGATCAAGCTGGTGCAGCGGGTGACCGGCACCGTGCTAGGGCTGGTGGTGGGCTGGGCGCTGTTCGATCTGTTTCCGAGTCAGCAGATCCAGGCGCTGTTCGCCGTGGTCGCCGGGGTGGTGTTCTTTGCCACACGAAGCAGCCGCTACACCCTGGCGACGGCGGCGATCACCCTGCTGGTGCTGTTCTGCTTCAACCAGGTCGGCGACGGCTACGGGCTGATCTGGCCGCGCCTGGTCGACACCCTGTTGGGTAGCCTGATCGCCGCAGCCGCGGTCTTTCTAATCCTTCCGGACTGGCAGGGCCGCCGCCTCAACCAGGTGGTCGCCAACACCCTTAGCCGCAACGCGGATTATCTGCGTCAGATCATGCGCCAGTACGAGAGCGGCAAGCGCGACGATCTGGCCTACCGTTTGGCCCGACGCAACGCCCACAACGCCGATGCCGCGCTGTCGACCACGCTGTCGAACATGCTGTTGGAACCGGGCCACTTCCGAAAGGACGCCGAGACCGGCTTCCGCTTTCTGATCCTCTCGCACACGCTACTCAATTACCTGTCGGGGCTGGGCGCACATCGCGAGAGCCTGCCCGACGACGCCCGTGACGATCTGCTGGAAAGCGCCGCGCAACGCCTGGCGGGCGGCCTTGATGAACTGGCGGCGGCCTTGCAAAACAACCAGCCGGTGGCGGTTTACAGCGAGGACGAAGAAACCCTGGCGCAGCAACTCGAACAGACATCCGAAGAGATGGACGATACGCATCGCCTGCTGCAGACGCAGTTGGGCCTGATCTGCCGTCAACTGGCGCCGCTGCGCAGTATGGCCAGTCACCTGGTTCGCCAGCCCTCCTCCCCCTTGCCCTGAGGCAACTATACGGTCCCAGGCAGTCAGCCATGCAAACCCGTATGCCCTACTCGGCGTGCGTCGAAAAACAGTCCGGAGCGATCCATGCCGACCGCCGAAGAGCGCTGCATCCGCCGCTGCGGCGGGGTACCATGCCGCGTTTTCAGGCCTGACCGAGGTGAGCGGTGTTGCAGACGGATGTGGTGGTAATCGGCGCCGGCGCGGCAGGGTTGATGTGTGCCTTCACCGCGGCGGCGCGGGGTCGCCGGGTGCTGCTACTCGACCATGCCAACAAGGCGGGCAAAAAGATTCTCATGTCTGGTGGCGGGCGCTGCAATTTCACCAATATGTACACCGAGCCGGCCAACTTCCTCTCCGCCAATCCGCACTTCTGCAAATCCGCCCTGGCTCGTTATACCCAGTGGGATTTCATCGAGATGGTCAGCCGCCACGGCGTGCCCTATCACGAGAAGAAGCTCGGCCAGCTGTTCTGTGATCACAAGGCCAGCGACATCCTCGGCATGCTGCTCGAGGAGTGTCAGCAGGCCGGGGTCGACATGCGGCTGAGTATCGCCGTGCAGTCCGTGGAGCGAATTGAAAGTGGCTATCAGCTGCAGAGCGACGCCGGCGAGCTCGCCTGCCAATCACTGGTCATCGCCACCGGCGGGCTGTCGATTCCGACGCTCGGTGCCAGTGGCTTCGGCTATCAGATTGCGCGACAGTTCGGCCACAACGTGCTGCCGACCCGTGCCGGCCTGGTGCCGTTCACCATCACCGAGCCGCAGCTGAAGGGTATGTGCGACGCGCTTTCCGGCACTTCGGTGGAAGGCTGCCTGGTCAGCTGCAACGGCCAGAGCTTTCGTGAAAATATTCTGTTCACCCATCGCGGTCTTTCCGGGCCGGCGATTCTGCAGGTGTCGTCGTATTGGCAACCAGGCGACACCATCGAGATCAACCTGCTACCACACCTGAATCTCATAGACTGGCTCGACGAACAGCGACGCGAGCGGCCCAACACCGAGCTGAAGACGCTCCTGGGCGAGCTGTTCACCCGCAAGATGGCAGGGCTTCTGGCCGAGCACTGGTTCGTTTCCAAGCCGCTGAAGCAGTACAACCCGGGCGAGCTTGAAGAGGTGGCGGAGAAGCTTGCGAATTGGCAACTGGTGCCCGCTGGGACAGAGGGCTATCGCACCGCGGAAGTAACGCTGGGCGGCGTGGATACCCGTGAGGTGTCGTCGAAAACCATGGAATCGCAAAAGGCCGCGGGGCTTTATTTCATCGGTGAAGTGCTCGACGTTACCGGTCACCTGGGCGGGTTCAATTTTCAGTGGGCCTGGGCGTCCGCCTATGCCGCCGCGCAGTACGTCTGACGCACCCCCGTAGAGCTCTTACGCAAGAAACACCCCCCACCGGGGCGTGCCGTTACTCGTTGGACAGGTTCGATGGCGGCGAGACCTCGCGTGGCCCAGCTGGGTCAGTCGCGGTGTTCTGATATTCCTGCTGGTTGTCGCTGTTGTTATCCATAGCCGAGGGCTCATCGTCTGGCGAGCAGGCGGCGAGCATCAGCGAAAGCGGCAACACTGCGGCGACAACGATACATTTCGATTTCATACGGATCTCCTGCAAAAATGGGTGCCTCGCCAGGCTCGCGAGACACCCACGGATTTGAGACGTTACTGCGAGGTACCCGTACCGCTGCCGGTGGTGTTGGGCGCGGTACCGGCACCCGACTCAGTGCCCATGCCGCTGCCGTTGTCAGCCGGCGCGGTGCCCATACCGGTTCCGGTACCTGTTTCCGCACCTGCGCCCGTTCCGGTGCCGGTTGTACCTGGACCCGCACCCGTACCGGCGCCAGTACCAGTGTCAGTGCCAGTATCAGCCGGCGGCGTGCTGGTTGGCGGCACGGCGGGCTGCTCGGTGGTCGGCTGCGGCGGCATCTCGTCGCGTTTGGGCTCCTCATCCGGGCCACAACCAACCAGCAGCAGACCTAGGACAGGGGCAGATAAATAAGCAAGACGCATGGGGTCACCTCCTACAGAGTGAGCCGGCAGGCAGCCGGCGACTTCTTGAATCATCGATTCCACAGAAGTTGACCCTTGCTATCGCCAAGAGTGCCTTGGCTTGCCAAAGCGAACGTCGGCGACTGTGCTCCGCGGACCGTCTGGACTGCGGCAGCAAGCGCCAGAGCCCTTCGAAACACGCTACGTCGCTGAACAGCGGTTGCAGTTCGGCGGCGGGCATAGGCCGATTGAACCAGTACCCCTGGGCGGTCTGGCAGCCTTCGGCGATCAGGAACCGCAATTGCGCGGGGCGTTCTATCCCTTCGGCGATCACCGCCAGGCCGAGGCTATGGCCCAGCCCGAAGATCTCCCGGTTGATAGCGACCGAATTGGCATCCTTCGGCGCGGCAGCGATGAAACTGCGATCGACCTTGAGAGAGGATGTGCAGCGGAAAGCGCTTCAGGTAGCCGAGCGAGGAGTAGCCGGGGCCGAAGTCGTCCAGCGCCAGCCGCATACCGAGCGCCGCGATTTCGCGCAGACTACTCAGCGTCAGCTCGCTGTCCTGCATCAGCAGCGTCTCGGTGATCTAAGCCGATTCAGGCGGCTTCGCCCGTCCAGCAGCCGGGGTAGACACCCCGGCGACTGCGTTCACGCTGCCTGACTGGCGCTGAATTCCTTCTTCAGGCGCTCTTTCAGTTCAGCCATCTGCCCGCCCATTTTTTCCAACCGGGCTTGGTCGAACAGTTCGCGGGCCTTGGGAAACATTTCCGATTCCTCTTCCTCGATATGGTGCTCAAGCAGCTCCTTGCAGACCTTGATGCGCCCGGAGAACTCGACGGTCGATGGATCGGTCGCCTTGATGTCGGGCAGCACCAGCGAATCAACCGCCCGGTGTTCTTCCTTCGCCTCGTGATACATCTTCAGTTCTTCCTTGCCGCCGGCTTCCTTGTAGGCGGGATAGAGAATCTGTTCCTCGAGCTGGGTGTGAATGGTGATTTCCATCTCCAGTTTCTGCAGCAGCTCGGCGCGAGTCTTGACCGCACGCTCAGTGCTCTCGGTCAGACGCGTCAGGATGTCTTTCACTTTTTCGTGATCATCGATCAACAGGTCAATGGCGTTCATGCGGATTCCTCATCGCTTATCAGGCTTTGCGACCATCCAAGGCTCTTCGGCCCGGTCGGATCGCCTACGCTGGAGTGCGCAGCATATGCAGTCGGCCGGCTCGCAGCATTGCCAGCCGACCGCTCGTCTCACGCGTACTCGTAGGTGGGCAGCCCGGTGCGGCTCTGGCTCTGCAGACGGGCGATGGCAGGCGACATACCAGCCTCAAGCGCCAGGTCGCGGCGTATCGAGCTGATGACCCACTCCAGCTGAATGTTGGTCTGGGTCTGTCCCTTGGAAAGAGCGCGCTTGATGATATCCCGATCATCGTTACGCAGCGTCAGCAAAAGCCCGCCGTCCGGACGAGGGTGGGTAATGACTTCAAACTCTGGAAACGCGGCAGAGAGAATTTTTTCAGCGGCGATCATTATTGTGTACTCCGGTTATGGTCCAGCTTCCATTACTGGAGCAGCGTCCGTGCCAACCGGAGAAGATAAATAAAATCCAATAATTCAGTGACTTGCGTCACATAATAGCGTTTTGTATGCATGCAAAACGCATGAAGTCGGCGTTTGCGGCATGCATTCTGCTCTGCTTGGTGAACAACCGCTGTCTTCTGATGTCGGCGCTCAACCCTTGCGCCAGACGCTGGCGAGCCAAGGCTGCTGCTCACGAGGCAAGCCCGTCGGTCGGTAATAGTGCTCGAGTTCAACGAAACCCACCGACTGCAGCAAGCCGCGCCAGGTTGGCCAGTCATACCAGGCGCCATAGCGAGCGCCACTCCAGCCCTCCTGATTGTTGCCACGCGGATTGGAGCTGAACAGCACGCCTCCGCGGCGCAGCGCCGCGTGCAGCTTCAGCAGAACCGCGACGATTTCTCGGCTGGGCACATGAAACAGCACCGCATTGGCGAAGATGCCATCGAAGGCTTCGGTGGGAAGATCCAGTTGCAGGAAGTTCTGGTGCAGCACCTCGCAACCGGTTTCGGCCCGAGCCATCTGCACAAAGGGCTCCGCCCCTTCCAGCCCGACCGCGACATGCCCTCGCGCGGTGAAGGTCTTGAGGTCGCGCCCCGGGCCGCATCCCAGATCTAGAATGCGAAAGGGCGGCTCGCCATGGATGTGCCGCAGCAGCGCGTCGACATTCTGGCTGACATCGTGATCACGGGTACCTTCGCGAAACGCCTCGGCATTGGCACGATAGTCGTCCAGGGTCCGGTCGGCGATGGTCTGGGTGTTTTCGTCGGTCATGATGGGCTTCCGGAAATGGTTGGGGCTTGAGCTCTGATGAGGCATGGTTTGATTGCCAACGCGCAACCGCTCTACTGTACGCGCGCCAACAAAGGCTTGACGAATGGCGTTCCGGCCCTGAACTTGCGCAATGCTGCAATGCCCAACGTGCTTACCCCAAGCCGGATTAATCACCGGGCTGACGCAATATGTTCACCGAATACGTCGAGAATTGCTCCGATGAGCCCAACATTCAGCAAAGTTGTCCTGCTCGTTGAGGACGAACCGCATATTCTTCGCCTGTTGTCTGACTATCTGGCCGACGAAGGCTACCGGGTCCTGGAAGCGTCGGATTCCACCCAGGCTTTCGAGATTCTGGCGACCAAGCCGCAGCTGGATTTGCTGGTGACCGATTTCAGATTACCCGGTGGCGTTTCCGGCGTGATGATTGCCGAACCGGCGCTCAAACTGCGGCCGGAGATGAAAGTCATCTTCATCAGCGGCTATCCGATCGAGATTCACGAGTCCGGCAGCCCGATCGCGCGCAGCGCCCCGATCATCGCCAAGCCGTTCTCGCTGGATAGGCTACGGACCCAGATTCAGCAACTGCTCGCCTAGTGGCACCAATGGCTGCGGAGTCGACGCCCCCATAACGCAACGAGCCCGCACAGGGCGGGCTCGTGTTTCGCAACAGCGACTCAGTTGACCTTGGGATCCAGCTCGCCGCGCGCATAACGCTCGAACATGCCTTCCAAGGAAATAGGTTTGATCTTCGACGCATTGCCGGCAGTGCCGAAGGCTTCGTAACGGGCGATGCAGATATCGCGCATGGCGGTCACGGTCTTGGCCAGGTATTTGCGCGGATCGAACTCGCTGGGGTTCTTCGCCATGAACTCGCGAATCGCACCGGTCGATGCCAGACGCAAATCGGTATCGATGTTGACCTTGCGCACACCGTACTTGATGCCCTCGACGATTTCCTCGACCGGCACGCCGTAGGTTTCCTTGATGTCGCCACCGTACTCATTGATGATCTTCAGCCACTCCTGCGGCACCGAGGAGGAACCGTGCATCACCAGGTGGGTGTCAGGAATGCGCTGGTGGATTTCCTTGATGCGCTGGATCGACAGGGTGTCACCGGTTGGCGGCTTGGTGAACTTGTAGGCACCGTGGCTGGTGCCGATGGCGATGGCCAGGGCATCGACCTTGGTCTTGGCGACGAAGTCGGCGGCTTCTTCCGGATCGGTCAGCAGTTGGCTGTGATCCAGCGTGCCTTCGGCGCCAACGCCGTCCTCTTCACCGGCCATGCCGGTTTCCAGACTGCCCAGGCAACCCAGTTCGCCTTCTACCGACACGCCACAGGCGTGGGCAAAGGCGACGGTCTGCTGGGTCACGCGAACGTTGTATTCGTAATCGGACGGCGTCTTGCCGTCTTCACGCAGCGAGCCGTCCATCATCACCGAGCTGAAACCCAGCTGGATGGAGCGCTGGCAGATGTCCGGGCTGGTGCCGTGGTCCTGGTGCATGACCACCGGGATGTGCGGGAATTCTTCGATGGCCGCGAGGATCAGGTGGCGCAGAAATGGCGCACCGGCGTATTTGCGGGCACCGGCCGAAGCCTGGACGATCACCGGGGAGTCGGTTTTGTCGGCCGCTTCCATGATGGCTCGCATCTGCTCGAGGTTGTTCACGTTGAAGGCCGGCACGCCGTAGCCGAATTCGGCGGCGTGGTCGAGCATCTGGCGCATGCTGATGAGTGCCATGTTTTCCTTTCTCCCGGTTAGGGTCGATTAATCGTGTAAAGCCTGCCCCAGGGGCTGGCGGTGTTCAAGCACCGCGCTATAGGCGCGGCATTGTAGTGGCGGACGGGCCAAAAGCCATCAGCTCTGGCGAAAACGCCGCAAATTTGCCTCACACCGGTAGCAGCGCATGGGCGTTAAATCGTAATCAGCGAAGCGCTGCAGCCATGAGCCAGCAGCTTGTCGTCGGCGAGCCGATAGACCAGCGCTTCGTTGCCTTTGTCGTGGAAAGCCACAACGCCATCGCTATAGAAAGCACCACGGGTGGCAGGTTCCTTGCGCAGCGTATGAACCTTGTCGCTGTTGCCGATTTTCAGTTCCACCGTCTGCCGATTCTCATCGGCATAGCGCCAGGCGATGTCCTGCTGGCTCTGGCATTTCCAGCGCACGAAAGGCGCATCGGGGCCGGACTGCCAGTGGCCGCAGCCGGCGAGCAGCAGCGCGGCAAACGCAATGAACAGGCCTTTCATCGATTCCTCCTTGGCTGGTTGGACCACTCAAGGGCAGTCCTGGGCATCGGCGGCAGTACCCGCGGTCGGGTCGCCAGTGCTCTGCATCTGCACCCGCTGATCGTTCTGTGCGGTTGGGCTTTCAACTGGCGGTGGATCGAATATTTCACAAGCCGAATCCGGTGCACCGCCGGCGCACCCGGCCAACCCAAGACAGCAAACAGCGATAGCGGCATAACGCATGGTGAGTCTCCATTCCTCGTTCGGACAGAACAGAGACAGCACCGAGCTTCAGGGGTTGCCTTGATCGTTGCGCTTGTTGTGCGGAGCGCCGAAGCGATAACGGCGCAAACACTTATTTCGCAGCGCGCTGCTCGAGCACTTCGACGGCCGGGAGGACCTTGCCCTCGACGAACTCGAGGAAGGCGCCACCACCAGTGGAGATATAGGAGATCTGTTCGCCTACACCGTATTTGTCGATCGCCGCCAGGGTGTCGCCACCACCGGCGATGGAAAATGCAGGGCTTTCAGCGATGGCCTTGGCCAGCACCTTGGTGCCCTCGCCGAACTGGTCGAACTCGAACACGCCAACCGGGCCGTTCCAGAGGATGGTCTTCGAAGACTTCAACAGCTCGGCAAAATTGGCCGCGGTCTGCGGGCCGATATCAAGGATCATATCGTCGTCCGACACATCAGCAACGGCCTTGACGGTGGCTTCGGCATCGTCGGCAAACGCCTTAGCGACCACCACATCGACCGGCAGCGGCACACTGACCTTGGCCGCGATCGCCTTGGCAGTGTCGACCAGATCGGCTTCGTACAGCGACTTGCCTACCGGCAGACCGGCGGCGGCGAGGAAGGTATTGGCGATGCCACCACCGACGATCAACTGATCGCAAACCGTACTCAGGCTGTTCAGCACATCCAGCTTGGTCGACACCTTGGAGCCCGCGACGATGGCCGCCATCGGCTTGGCCGGGCTTTTCAGCGCCTTGCCCAATGCATCCAGTTCGGCGGCCAGCAGCGGGCCGGCACAGGCAATCTGGGCAAACTTGGCCACGCCGTGGGTCGAACCCTGGGCACGGTGGGCAGTGCCGAAGGCATCCATGACGAAGACATCGCATAGCGCGGCGTATTGCTGCGCCAGCTCGTCGGTGTTCTTTTTCTCACCTTTGTTGAAGCGCACGTTCTCCAACAGCACCACCTCACCGGCTTTCACCTGAACGCCGTCCAGATAGTCCTTGACCAGCGGTACCTCGCGATTCAGTGCCTTGCTCAGGTAGTCGGCGACCGGCTTGAGGCTATCCTCCTCGCTGTAGACGCCCTCTTCCGGACGGCCCAGGTGCGAGCAGACCAGTACCGCCGCGCCCTTTTCCAGCGCCAGTTTGATGGTCGGCAGGGACGCCAGGATCCTTGCGTCACTTTTCACCGCGCCATCCTTCACCGGCACGTTGAGGTCCTCGCGGATCAGCACGCGCTTACCCTTGAGGTCGAGGTCGGTCATCTTCAAAACGGTCATGTGATCTTCCTTAAGTTCAAAACGGCGATGTCTTCAAGCGGTGCGGCTTCAGGTGTGATCGGCGACCCGCAAATAGTGATCGGCCACATCCAGCATACGGTTGGCGAAACCCCATTCATTGTCGAACCAGGCCAGCAGGTTCACCAGTCGCGGGCCGGAAGCGCGCGTCAGGCTGCCATCGACGATCGCCGAATGCGGGTCGTGGTTGAAATCGCAACTGGCATGGGGCAGCTCGGTGTACGCGAGCAAGCCTTTCAACGGCCCGGTTTCAGCCGCTTCCCGCAGGATCCGGTTGATCGTCGAGGCGTCGGTATCGCGGGTCATCTGCAGGGTGATATCCAGGCAGGACACGTTCACCGTCGGTACTCGCACGGCTTTGGCCTGAATCCGCCCCGAGAGTTCCGGCAACAGCCGCTCGATGCCACGAGCGAGGCCGGTCGAGACAGGGATCACCGACTGGAAAGCCGAGCGTGTGCGACGCAGGTCGTCGTGGTGATAGGCGTCGATCACCGGCTGGTCATTCATTGCCGAATGGATAGTGGTGATCGACACGTAGTCGAGTCCGATCGCATCGTTGAGCAGCTTGAGCAGAGGCACGCCGCAATTGGTGGTGCAGGACGCGTTGGAGACCAGCCGCTCGGCGCCGCTCAGCTGCTCATGATTGATGCCCATCACCACGGTGGCGTCGACATCCGCGGCGCCGCTCATGGGCTGCGAGAACAGCACCCGCGGCACACCGGCATCGAGGAAGCGCTGGCCGCCGGCGCGCGTGTTATACGCGCCGGAGCATTCCAGCACGAGGTCCACGCCCAGGCTGCGCCAGTCCACCGCCTCGGGTGTCGACTCGCGCAGCACCTGCACACAGTGACCGTTCAGATGCAGGCAATCGCCCGCCACCGCCACGTCGCCGGGGAAGCGGCCATGGGTAGAGTCGAAACGGGTGAGGTATTCGAGGCTTGCCATATCGGCGAGGTCGTTGAGGGCGACGATTTCGAAATCGAAGGCCGCATTGCGCTCGTAGAACGCACGAAGCACGCAGCGACCAATGCGACCGTAACCGTTCAGGGCAACGCGATAGGGGAGAGTTCGGGACATTCGCGGCTCGTCTTGGGCGAGCTGGAAGCCGGAAGCCGGATGCTGGAAGTGGTTCGTGCCGCCGCCACTCCAGCCTCGAGCCGCCACTTCTCAGCTGCTGTGATCCCTCAAGCCTGAGCCAGGCCGCTTCTACTTCGAGCGTCCAGCGTCAGGCCTTCAGCTTGCTTGTCAGTCTTCCAGCAGTTCTTCTGCAACGCTGAGGATGTTGTCGACGGTGAAGCCGAATTCCTCGAACAGCTGGCCGGCCGGCGCCGATTCACCGTAGGTGGTCATGCCGATGATGCGGCCGTCCAAGCCGACGTACTTGTACCAGTAGTCCGCATGGGCCGCCTCGATAGCAATGCGCGCACCGACTTCCACTGGCAGCACCTGCTGCTTGTAGGCCGCATCCTGGGCGTCGAACACGCTGGTGCAGGGCATCGACACCACCCGCACCTTGCGTCCCTGCGCGGTCAGCTTGTCGTAGGCCTGAACGGCCAGCCCGACTTCCGAACCGGTGGCGATCAGGATCAGTTCCGGCTCGCCCTGGCAGCTCTTCAGGATGTAGCCGCCCTTGACAATGGCCGCTTCGGTCTCGTTGTCCCGGATGTGGTACGGCAGGTTCTGACGCGAGAAGATCAGCGCGCTCGGACCGTCCTTGCGCTCGACCGCATGCTTCCAGGCCACGGCGGATTCGACCGTGTCGGCCGGGCGCCACGTGTCCAGGTTCGGCGTGGTGCGCAAGCTGGTCAGCTGTTCGATCGGCTGGTGAGTCGGGCCGTCTTCGCCAAGACCGATGGAGTCGTGGGTGAACACGTAGAGCACACGCTGCTTCATCAGCGCCGACATGCGCACGGCGTTGCGCGCGTATTCCATGAACATCAGGAAGGTCGCGCCGTAGGGGATCAGGCCGCCGTGCAGGGCAACGCCGTTCATGATCGCCGCCATGCCGAACTCACGCACGCCGTAGTACATGTAGTTGCCCGAGGCGTCTTCAGCTACTACAGGCTTGCAACCCTTCCACAGCGTCAGGTTGGAGCCGGCCAGGTCCGCCGAGCCGCCAAGCAGTTCCGGCAGCAGTGGGCCGAAGGCATTCAGGCAATTCTGGCTGGCCTTGCGGCTGGCGATGGTTTCGCCCTTCTCAGCCACTTCGCGAATGAATGCCGAGGCCTTCTCGGCGAAATCTTCCGGCAGTTCACCGGCCATGCGCCGTGTGAACTCGCTGGCCAGCGCCGGGAACTCAGCCTGATAGGCGGCGAAACGCTGATTCCACTGGTTCTCCGCTTCGGCGCCCTTCTGCTTGGCGTCCCATTCGGCATAGATCTCGGCGGGGATTTCGAACGGACCATGCTTCCAGCCCAGCGCTTCGCGGGTCAGGGTGATTTCAGCCTCACCGAGAGCAGCGCCGTGGGACTCTTCCTTGCCCTGCTTGTTCGGCGCGCCAAAACCGATGATGGTCTTGCAGCAGATCAGTGTCGGACGGTCGCTCTTGCGGGCCGTTTCGAGCGCCATCTGAATTTCGTCGGCGTCATGACCGTCGACGTTGCGGATCACCTGCCAGCCGTAGGCTTCGAAGCGACGCGGCGTGTCGTCGGTAAACCAGCCATGGACTTCGCCGTCGATGGAGATGCCGTTGTCGTCGTAAAAAGCGATCAGCTTGTTCAAGCCGAGGGTGCCAGCCAGCGAGCAGACCTCGTGCGAGATACCTTCCATCAGGCAGCCGTCGCCCATGAACACGTAGGTGTTGTGGTCGACGATTTCATGGCCGGGGCGGTTGAACTGCGCGGCCATGACCTTTTCCGCCAAGGCGAAGCCCACGGCATTGGCCAGCCCCTGGCCGAGCGGCCCGGTGGTGGTTTCTACGCCGGCGGTGTAGCCGAACTCTGGGTGCCCCGGGGTCTTGCTGTGCAGCTGGCGGAAGTTCTTGAGGTCATCGATGGACAGGTCGTAGCCGGTCAGGTGCAACAGCGAATAAATCAGCATCGACCCGTGGCCATTGGACAGCACGAAGCGGTCGCGGTCGGCCCATTGCGGATTGGTCGGGCTGTGCTTGAGATGGTCGCGCCAGAGTACTTCGGCGATGTCCGCCATGCCCATGGGGGCACCCGGGTGGCCGCTGTTGGCTTTCTGCACGGCATCCATGCTGAGGGCGCGGATGGCATTGGCTCGCTCACGACGGCTGGGCATCGCTGAATCTCCTGCGGGGTAGCTTCTAAAACGAAGGGGGCGGAAAAAGGCGGCCATTTTCCCCTACCGAGGGTGGCGGGGCAATGACTGAATACACGCATGCTCCGTCGCCACCGATCCACTCAGTCGAGCAGGCGTACCCCGTGGTTGCCGACATCCGGCAAATGCTTCAACAAATAGTCCTTCATTCGGGTCAGCGTCACCGGCGTTTCCCCGGTCGCCGGCCACACCAGGTAATAACTGTCGCCGGAGCGCACCGCCTGGTCGAAGGGTAGCGTCAGCGCACCTTTGTGCAGCTCGGCAGCGACCAGCGCCAGATCGCCGATTGAAACGCCGTGCCCCTGCGCCGCGGCGGAGATGCCCAGCTCCAAGGTGTCGAACAGTTTGCCCTGCTGCCAGGCGACGGCGTCGATCAAACCGACCCGCTGCAGCCAACGCCGCCAATCGCGGCAGTCGCGAGAGGGATGGATCAATTCGGCCGCCGCCAGCTGGGCGGCCGTCCAGCGCGTACTGCCAAGCACCTCGGGCGAACACACCGGCACCAGCCACTCATCGAACAGCTTGACTCGATTCCAGTCCGCCGGAAAACCACCATGTCCCAGCAAGATCGCACAGTCGAACGGCTCGTTATGGAAATCGACCGTGTCCAGATCCATCCAGGCGCTGGTGAGCTGCACCCGGTTCTGCGGATGTGTCAGCCGGAAGTCGTCCAACGCGCCGAGCAACCAGCGCATGGTCAGCGTCGAGGGGGCCTTGAGTCTCAGCGCGTCCTGCCGCCGGTTGACCGCGATGCAGGCGTTTTCGAGGGTGCGAAAGCCGACCTTCAGCTCTTGCGCCAGCAACCGCCCGGTATCGGTCAGCGCCAACCGAGAACCGCGCCGTTCGAAAAGCTGACAGCCGAGGTTTTCCTCCAGCGCTTTCACATGCCGACTGACTGCGCTCTGAGTGATGCAGAGGCTCTCGGCCGCCTGGGTGAACGAACCGAAGCGCGCCGCCACCTCGAAGGCACGCAGCGCATACAAAGGAGGCATCCGCAGCGTCATGCCGCCTCTCTCCGGCATGAGTAAAACTCATCGCAGACGGACGTATTTTCCATTTTGCACCCTCTCGAACGCCACCAATACTGCGCCAGCAACCGAGCCCGCAATGCGATGGCATCAACAGATAAGAAGAGGCATCTGCCTCGTATAAATGCAGGGAAGAATGACATGTCCGATCGCAACTTTGACCTACTTTTGTCCGCCAGCATCAGCAACGGAGGTCTGAGCCAGGAGCAGATCGCGCAAATCCTCGACTTCCGGCTGTTCGGCAACTCGAAGGGGTTTCTGCTGTTGGAGAGTACGGACGTCGGCGACATCCCTCCGACTCCCGCCTCGCGCGCCGAGCTCTGCAAGCCGGACGACACCAGCGAACGGCTGCTGCTGCAAGCCACTGCCCTGCTGGGCGAGCCAATCGGCTACGTCCAGGAGTCCGATGGCGCTATCGTCAACAACTTCTTCCCGCAGCAGACACAATCGCGGGCTGCCACCTCGGACAGTTTCGATACCGAGCTCGACCTGCATACCGAAAATGCCTTCCATGCGGTCCAGCCGGACTATCTGCTGCTGCTGTGCCTGCGCCAGGATCCTGCAGCAGAAGCCATCACCTACATCGCTTCGGTCAATCGCATTCTCGAACGGCTGACCTACGAGCAGCAGGCATTCTTCCTCAATGAGCCGTACAACTTTTTTTCCGATTACGGCACCACGGAAAAGAACCAGCGCATCGATATAAACAAGCATCAGACCGTGCTCTACGGGGATCCCGACGCCCCCTTCTTCCGTTTCGACCCGCAGTTCATGGTCGCCTATAGCGATCGCGCCCAACGCTCGCTCGACACCCTGCGCAACCTCGCCTGGGAAGTCGTCGAGCCCGTGCGTATGGGCTGTGGCGACCTGCTGATCATCGATAACCGCCACACCGCGCATGCCCGCAGCCCCTTCACGGCCCGCTTCGATGGCAACGATCGCTGGATGCAGCGCACCTTCGCCAGCTGCAACCTGCGTTTCTACACCGAAAAGCTGGGCAAACAATCGCGCATATTCGAATTGGTGACCGAACTATGAACGCCACCTACCTTGCCTTCGCCGCCGCGGTCGTCTTGCTGATCGCCTCCCCTGGCCCGGTCGTCGCACTGGTTATTGCCGACGCGCGACGCAGCTGGCCGGCCTGGACCATCCTTGGCGGCGTGCTGTCCGCCCAGATCCTGCTGGTCGCAGCGCTGGTGTTGATCTACCTGGCGTTGGATCTGGAACCGGTCATTCTCGAATGGGGCCAAGTGCTCGGTGGCCTTTATCTGATCTGGCTCGGCGCCGACGGGCTGTGCGGCGGCAATGACGAAGAGCCGCAACTGCCACGGTCGCATGTACATTATTTCTGGCGCGCCATGGCGGTCGGGTTGTCGAACCCCAAGGACATCCTGTTCTTCCTGGCCTTCCTGCCGGGCTTCATCCTTCCCGCGCAACCCTTCGCACCCCAGGCGGCAGCGTTGATCACGATCTGGGCCCTGGTCGATGTCTCCATTCTGATCACTTACAGTCTGGCGGCACGCCGTCTGGCCAGCCACGCGCGGCTGCAGCATGTGCTGAATCTACTGCCGAGCTTCTTTCTTCTGGGACTCGGGTTGGTGTCGTGCGGCATGGGTGTAAACAGCCTGGTGAACTGAACCTCCAGCTTGCCCAATATCAAAACTTTTTGATACAGCCATTGCTGGACGAAAAACGACCGACTAGACTGCGCGGCCTATGAGCCTGCGCATTCCCCAGATGTCCTTCGATGACAGCGACCAGCTCGCCGCCCTGTGCAAGGCCGGCGGCGACGCGCTGCGCCTGAACGTACTGCGTGCGCTGGCCAGCGATTCGTTCGGCGTGCTCGAACTGGCACAGATCTTCGCCATCGGCCAATCCGGCGTCAGCCACCATTTGAAGGTGTTGACCCAGGCCGGACTGCTGGCAACACGGCGCGAGGGCAATGCGATCTTCTATCGCCGCACCCTGCCGCAGGGCGAAACCCTGGGCGGCCGACTGCACGCCGCCTTGCTGGAGGAAGTCGATCAACTGGTGTTGCCATTCGACGTCCAGGCACGAATCGCCGCGGTGCATGCCCAACGCAGCGCCGCCAGCGAAGATTTCTTCATACGTATGGCAGGCAGTTTTCAGGCGCGCCAGGACCTGATCGCCGGATTGCCACAGTATCGCGATAGCGTAGTGGCGCTGCTCAATGCGCTGAATTTCGCACCTTCTGCGACAGCGCTCGAGGTCGGCCCGGGCGACGGTAGCTTTCTGCCCGAGCTGGCCCATCGATTCGCCCACGTCGTGGCAGTGGACAACAGTCCGGCAATGCTGGAACTCGCACGCGCTCGCTGCGAGCAGGATGCGCTGGACAACGTCGAGCTGAAACTTGCCGACGCACTGCAGGACGAATGCCCTTCTGCTGATTGCGTCGTTTTGAACATGGTTTTGCATCACCTGGCAGCGCCGGGCGAAGCACTCAAGCAACTGGCACGGCTGGTGAACGTGGGCGGCAGCCTGCTGCTCACCGAGCTGTGCAGCCACAACCAGAGTTGGGCCAGGGAGGCCTGCGGCGATCTATGGTTGGGCTTCGAACAGGACGATCTGGCCCGTTGGGCCGATGCCGCGGGGCTCACGCCCGGCGAGAGCCTCTACATTGGCTTGAAGAACGGTTTTCAGATCCAGGCCCGGTATTTTTCCCGGCCCACCCCTGTCAGCCGACTCACCCACCGGTAATTAGGAACCGATAGATGAGCGAATATTCGATTTTCACCTCCGAGTCCGTGTCCGAAGGGCACCCGGACAAGATCGCCGACCAGATCTCCGATGCGGTGCTGGACGCCATCATCGCCGAGGACAAGCATGCCCGTGTGGCCTGTGAAACCCTGGTCAAGACCGGCGTCGCGATCGTCGCCGGCGAAGTCACTACCAGCGCCTGGGTCGATCTCGAGCAGCTGGTGCGCGACGTCATCATCGACATCGGCTACAACAGCTCGGACGTCGGTTTCGATGGCGCCACCTGCGGCATCATCAACATCATCGGCAAGCAGTCGGTGGACATCGCCCAGGGCGTCGACCGCAGCAAGCCTGAAGACCAGGGTGCCGGCGACCAGGGCTTGATGTTCGGCTACGCCAGCAACGAAACCGACGTGCTGATGCCGGCTCCGATCCGCTTCTCCCACGCCCTGGTCGAGCGCCAGGCCGAGGCGCGCAAGAACGGCTTGCTGCCGTGGCTGCGTCCGGACGCCAAGAGCCAGGTCACCTGCCGCTACGAAGGCGGCAAGGTGGTCGGCATCGACGCCATCGTCCTGTCCACTCAGCACAATCCCGAGGTCAAGCATTCCGACTTGCAGGAAGCGGTGATGGAGCTGATCGTCAAGCATGTGATCCCAGCCGAGCTGCTGCACAAGGACACCCAGTTCCACATCAACCCGACCGGCCAGTTCATCATTGGCGGACCGGTGGGCGACTGCGGCCTGACCGGGCGCAAGATCATCGTCGACACTTACGGCGGCATGGCCCGTCACGGCGGTGGCGCGTTCTCCGGTAAGGACCCGTCCAAGGTCGACCGCTCGGCCGCCTATGCGGGCCGCTACGTGGCGAAGAACATCGTCGCCGCGGGCCTCGCCGAGCGTTGCGAGATCCAGGTGTCGTACGCCATCGGCGTGGCGCAGCCGACGTCGATCTCGATCAATACCTTTGGCACCGGCAAGCTCAGCGACGAGAAGATCGTCGCCCTGGTCCGCGAGCATTTCGATCTGCGCCCCTACGCGATCACCACCATGCTCGATCTGCTGCACCCGATGTACAAGGCCACCGCGGCCTACGGCCACTTCGGTCGCGATCCCTATGAAATGACGGTCGGTGGCGACACCTTCACCGCCTTCACCTGGGAAAAGACCGACAAGGCCGACGCCCTGCGCGCCGCTGCCGGGCTGTAAAACCAGACCGCCGGTGCGAGAAAAGCCCCGCCAGCGCGAGCTGAGCGGGGCTTTTTCATTCTGCCACCATCCAAAAATATCGAGCGAGTGCGCCTGGTCTGCGAACTCCTCGCCGGTCCGAGCCCGACGGTTTGCCGACAAGCGGCAGCGAGCGCCGCGCTTGAAAATCATCCGGCAGCCCCTATCCCATAAGCGATCGCATAACAGGAGATGTTTCCGCAGTACCTCTCGCTCTGTTCATCCCTGATCAAGGAGACCACTGATGAAGATTGCGCAGATCGCCCCTCTCTACGAAGCCGTTCCGCCCCGCCTGTATGGTGGTACCGAGCGGGTGGTGGCACACCTGACCGACGCGCTGGTGGACCTCGGCCACCAGGTCACGCTGTTCGCCGCTGCCGATGCCAAAACGACCGCCGACCTGGTTCCTGCACGCCGGCGCGCCCTGCGGCTAGACCCTGCACCGCTCAAATCGGACCTCGCCAGCCACCTACGGCTGATGGACGAGGTTCGCGCACGCGCCGATGAATTCGACGTTCTGCATTTCCATGTGGACCTGCTGCATTTTCCGTTCTTCGAGGACATTGCCGAGCGCACCCTGACCACACTGCATGGCCGCCTTGACCTCGACGATCTGGGCGAGGTGTACCGCCGTTGGCACCGCTATCCACTGGTGTCGATTTCCCACGATCAACGCGCGCCGCTGGCATTCGCCAACTGGTGCGGAACCATTCACCACGGGCTCAACGGTTCGGCTTACCGCTTCCACGCCGAGGCGGACGGCGGATATCTGGCCTTTCTCGGCCGCATCTCGCCGGAAAAGCGCCCCGACCGCGCCATCGCGATCGCCCGTCGGGTCGGCCTGCCACTGAAGATTGCGGCCAAGGTGGACAGCGCCGATCGCAAGTATTTCGAACAGGAAATCCGCCCGTTGCTGGACCATCCACTGGTCGAGTTCGTCGGTGAAATCGGCGATGCAGAAAAGTCCGATTTCCTCGGCAACGCCCGGGCACTGCTCTTTCCCATCGACTGGCCCGAACCGTTCGGGCTGGTGATGATCGAGGCGATGGCCTGCGGAACGCCGGTAATCGCCTGGCGTTGTGGTTCGGTTCCAGAAATCGTCGAGCACGGTGTCAACGGATTCATCGTCGATAGCGAGGAAGCGGCCGCGGTAGCGATCGATCGATTGCCGCAACTGAACAGGGCACATGTGCGCGAGGTGTTTGAGCAGCGCTTCTCGTCTCACGCCATGGCGCGCCGCTACTTGGAGCTGTATTGGAAGCTTCTGGGCGACACCGACCCTCACCAACCTCTGCAGAAGTTGGCATGACCTATGAACACCACTCACGACACTCATCAGGCGTACATGCCCCGTACGCTTTACGTGCTCAAGGATGGCGACAGTTTTATGGTGGCCGACGCCTTCGGTGACGTTCAAGGGACCGACGACGGTCTGTTTCGCAACGACACTCGAGTACTGTCGCGCCTGCAGCTGCGGCTGGCTGGCCAACCCGCGTCGCTGCTGTCGGCCGCGGTCAGCCAGGACAACGTTTACTTCACTGCGCACCTGAGCAACCGCCCACTACGGCCGCTCGGAGATACCAGCACACCGCAAGGAGTGATTCATGTCGAGCGCAAGCGCTTCCTCTGGCAGGGACGCCTGTACGAACGACTCAGCCTAGCCAACTATAGCGACCAACCGACCCTGATTCCGCTCTCGCTAGGGTTCGCGGCGGACTTTCGTGACATGTTCGAAGTACGCGGACAAACCCGCGCTCAACGCGGTGAGCATCACGCTTCTGAACTCGGTGAGCGTCATGTGGCAATGCGTTATGCCGGTCTCGACAATCAACTGCGTTGCAGCGCAATCAGCTTTTCGCTGACGCCGACTCACCTCAGCGATGCCCAGGCTGATTTTCAGGTCGACCTGGACGCAGGCGAGCGCTGGGCTCTTTACCTGGAAATCGGTATCGAGCCCGCCGCGCCGGGGCCGGCGCGCTTTCGCCAGGCAGCGGCTAACGCACGCCGCAGCATGCGCCGACAGCAACAACGAGGCGCGCGCCTGTATGCATCAGGCCGCCTGTTCCAGTCCTGGCTGGACAAGTCGCGGGCTGACGTCGCCTTGCTCACTACCGATTTGCCCACCGGCCCCTATCCCTACGCCGGTATCCCCTGGTTTTCCACGCCATTCGGGCGCGACGCGATCTTCACCGCTTTGCAGACGCTGTGGCTCGATCCGGCACTGGCACGCGGCGTGCTCGCCTACCTGGCCGCGCACCAGGCCAGCGAAACCTCCCGCTTCCGCGACGCAGAGCCCGGCAAGATCATGCACGAGACGCGCAAGGGCGAGATGTCAGCGGTCAATGAGCTGCCGTTCGGTCGTTATTACGGGGGCGTCGATACGACGCCATTGTTCGTGGTGCTGGCGGGCGCCTACGCCCGGCGCAGCGGAGATCGTCAGTTCATCGACTCGATCTGGCCGGCGCTTCGCTCGGCGATCGGCTGGGTGGAACAGAACGCCGCCAATCACCCCGAGGGCTTTCTCGCCTATGCCCGCGGCGAGGCGAGCGGCCTGCTCAATCAGGGCTGGAAAGACAGTCACGATTCGGTATTCCACGCCGATGGTCGGACACCAGACGGCCCCATTGCCCTGGTCGAAGTTCAGGGCTATGCCTTCCGCGCTTATCTGACCATGGCGGAACTGGCCGGCTGGCACGGCGATGCAGACAGCGCCGCTCATTGGCGCCAGCAGGCCGAACGGCTACGCACGGCGGTGGAGCGGCAGTTCTGGCTGGACGATCAGCAGTTCTACGCTCTGGCTATCGACGGCGCCGGAGAGCCGTGTCGGATTCGCACCTCCAACGCCGGCCATCTGCTGTATTGCGGCCTGCCGGAAGCGGTACGCGGTCGAGCTCTGGCGCAGCAGCTGCTGGCAAGCGCCTTCAACTCCGGCTGGGGCATTCGTACCCTGGCGCCGGAAGCCGCACGCTTCAATCCGATGTCCTACCACAATGGGTCGATCTGGCCGCACGATGTCGCGCTGTGCGCCGCTGGGCTCGCGCAGTATGGCGAGCGGGACGGCGTGGTGCGCCTGTTGAGCGGGTTGTTCGAGGCCGCCACCCACTTCGGCATGCGCCTACCGGAACTGTTCTGCGGTTTCAGCCGCAGCCCCGGCGAAGCGCCTACAGCTTATCCGGTGGCCTGTCTGCCGCAAGCCTGGGCGGCCGGCTCGGTGTTCATGCTGTTGCAGGCCTGCCTCGGCCTGGAAGTGGACGGTCGTCGGCAGCGCATCCAAATTCGCCAACCGCGCCTGCCGGCAGGTATCGACCGCTTGCAGTTGCGGCGACTGGCGGTGGGAGAGCAGCTGATCGACCTGACCTTTCAGCGTCTGGACCGGCGCGTGGTGGCCTTCGTCGAAGCCCAGCACGGCCCGCAACCTGTCAGCGTCGACATCTGTCTGTAAACGACACCCCGCCGATGGCGGGGTGCGTGTCGTCAGTTCTTGAGCCGGTAACCCGTGCGGAATATCCACCAGATCAGCACCAGACACAGCGCCAGAAAGCCCATGGTCATACCCAGGCTGACCGCGACATTGACATCCGAGACGCCATAGAAGCTCCAGCGGAACCCGCTGATCAGGTACACCACGGGGTTGAACAACGTGACCTTCTGCCACAGCGGCGGCAGCATTTCGATGGAATAGAAGCTGCCCCCGAGAAAGGCCAGCGGCATGACGATCAGCGACGGCACGATCTGTAGCTTCTCCCAGCCGTCGGCCCAGATGCCGATGATGAAACCGAACAGGCAGAAGGTCACCGCGGTCAGCACCAGGAACAGCACCATCACCAATGGATGGGCTATTTCGTAATCGACGAACAACCTCGCGGTGAGCAGGATCACCAGGCCGAGTATGATCGACTTGGTCGCCGCCGCGCCGACATAGCCGATGACGATCTCCAGGTAAGACACCGGCGCCGACAGCACCTCGTAGATAGTGCCGGAGTAGCGCGGCATGTAGATGCCGAACGAGGCGTTGGAGATGCTCTCGGTCAGCAGCGCCATCATGATCAGACCCGGGATGATGAACGCGCCGTACGGGATGCCATGCATCGCCTCCATGCGCGAGCCGATGGCCGAACCGAACACCACGAAGTACAGCGAAGTGGATATCACAGGCGTGGCGATGCTCTGCAAAAGCGTGCGCCAGGTGCGCGCCAGTTCGAACAGGTAGATGGCGCGGATTGCGTAGAAATTCATGTGCGGCTGCCTTTTACCAGACTGACGAAGATTTCCTCCAGCGAACTCTCACTCGATTGCAGATCCTTGAAATCGATGCCGTGCGCGGCGAGGCGCCTGAGCAAGTCGGCGATGCCGGTATCCTCGTGCTGGGTGTCGAAGGTGAACACCAGTTGGTTGCCCGAATCGACCAGCTCCAGCGGGTAATCGGCCAGCTCGGCCGGTATCTCTGCCAGCGGGCGCTGCAGGTGCAACGTCAGCTGCTTCTTGCCGAGCTTGTGCATCAGCACCTGCTTGTCCTCGACCAGAATGATCTCGCCCTTGCTGATCACCCCGATGCGGTCGGCCATCTCCTCGGCTTCTTCGATGTAGTGAGTGGTGAGGATGATGGTCACGCCGCGCTCACGCAGGCCGCGGACCATCTCCCACATGTCCCGGCGCAACTCGACGTCGACGCCGGCCGTCGGTTCGTCGAGGAACAGAATGCTCGGTTCGTGGGACAGCGCCTTGGCGATCATCACCCGGCGCTTCATCCCACCGGAGAGCTCGATGATCCGCGCGCTCTTCTTGTCCCACAGCGACAGATCGCGCAGCAGTTTTTCTAGATAGGCATCGTCGGGCGCCTTGCCGAACAGCCCGCGGGAAAAGCGCACCGTGGCCCAGACGCTCTCGAAGCCCTCGTTGACCAGCTCCTGAGGCACCAGACCGATCTTCGAACGGGCCTCGCGGTAATCGCCGATGATGTCATAACCGTCCACCAGCACCCGGCCGCCGCCCGGATTGACGATGCCGCAGACGATGCTGATCAGCGTGGTCTTGCCCGCGCCGTTGGGGCCGAGCAAGGCGAAGATTTCACCTTTGCGTATCTGCAGATCAATCGTTTTCAGCGCCGGATGGCCGGACGCATAGGTCTTGCTCAGCTGTTCGATGGAGATCACGGGCTGCACTAATGAATCACTCCGCAAAGATTGGCTGACGATTGTACGACGCAGGTGGTTAGCTCACTAATCGATGCCGTTGATAACGATCATGCCCACTGCCGCATCGTAGGCGCATGCTCGAACTTATGCTGTCGTTAAAAGGAGGGGCACCGCATATACAACGGATCAGACCGGCCTTCGTCACGCAATTTATCGATATTGGCTCAATACGACGGACGTCACCACCGGCCATTGCTCCCGATTCTGGCCGCTGCGCGCGGACATGGTTCACTTCAGCGGCCTGCTCTCCATCGCCGCGATGAGCGCAGTCTCTACCTCGCTATTCGCCCTCGCGCACTGGAGCGCCTGTTCGGCAGACTGGACAAGGCCTATCAGCTGCACGATTGGCCAGGATTTCGGCCCACAGCCAATCGGCGAACGTCGACCACCAGTTGGGATACGGTCTCGCTGGCTACGGCCTGCCTGCCGATGACTTTCATCAGGAACTGTTCAACATGCGTTAGCGCACGGTCACGTGGGGGCACGCTTGGCAAAATGCAGAGCCCCAACGAGCAAGGATGCTCCGATGCGACCCGTCATCACGCTATTGCTGTGTCTCGCCCCTGTCCTGTCCTCGGCGCAATGCCCTGACTGGTCGGCCGAACGCGCCAAATCGGAAAGCCGCGCGCTGCAGCGGCAACTCGCCGAGTGGGACGATGCCTACCACCGTCGAGGCATCACCCTGGTCGACGACGAAGTTTATGACCAGGCCGTCGCACGCCTTCAACAGTGGAATGCCTGCTTTGCGCCGGCCTCCGCCATCACCACCGATCCGCTGGCGACCGCGACGGGCGACGTGCCGCACCCGGTTGTCCAGACCGGGCTGACGAAGCTCGCCGACCGCGCAGCCGTAGCCGCCTGGATGGCCCAACGCGCCGACCTATGGGTCCAGCCGAAGGTCGACGGTGTTGCCGTGACGCTGCACTACCGAAACGGCTCGTTGATTCAGGCCATCAGCCGCGGCAACGGCAGCCGCGGTCAGGACTGGACAGCACGCGCCCGTCAGCTACCGGCCATACCGCCCCGGCTGGCAATCACTGAAGACGTCGTCCTACAGGGTGAACTCTACTGGCGGCTCGACCACCACGTTCAGGCCACGGTCGGCAGCGCCGGCGCACGCGCACAGGCCGCCGGAGCGATGGCGCGCCAGATGCTCGATCAGGGGACCGCCAGACAGATCGGCCTGTTCGTCTGGGATTGGCCTAACGGCCCGTCCAATATGCAGGCTCGCCTGGACGGCCTGACAGCGATGGGCTTCGCGCAAAGCGCCGCGCTGTCCGTACCAATCGAAACGATTACCCACGCCGAGCACTGGCGTGACCACTGGTTCCATCATCCGCTACCGTTCGCTAGCGATGGCATCGTGTTGCGCCAAGGCAGGCGTCCGGACAGCGACGATTGGCAAGCCAGGCCTCCAGACTGGGCTGCTGCCTGGAAATATCCAGTTCGCACGGCGGTCGCCCGTGTACGCCAAGTGCAGTTCAGCATCGGTCGCACGGGCAAGATCACGCCGGTGCTGGAACTGGAGCCGCTACAGCTCGACGACCGACGTATCAGCCGCGTCAGCCTGGGCTCCCTGGCCCGCTGGCAGGCGGCGGATATTCGCCCCGACGATCAGGTCGCGATCGCTCTGGCCGGCCTTACCATCCCCCGGTACGACGGGGTCGTCTGGCGTGCGCAACGGCGCCAGCCGGTCGACGCCCCTGCTTCTGACGCGTACCACGCGCTCAGTTGCTGGCAGGCAAGCCCTGGCTGCGAGCAGCAATTCCTAGCGCGTCTGGTCTGGCTCAGCGGCAAGCAAGGGCTGGACCTGCCGCAGCTCGGTCCAGGCACTTGGCAGACGTTGGTGGAATCCGGTCTGGTAGTGAGTGCGCTCGACTGGCTGCAGCTCGATCAGCATCACCTCCTACCAATCCCAGGCATTGGCGAAGCCAGTGCCAGCCGCCTGGCGGCGAGTTTTCAGTTGGCGCGTGAGCGTCCCTTCAAGGCATGGCTAAAGGCGCTGGGTATCCCTCCCACCGGAGACACTCAGCTTGCCGACGACTGGAATACCCTCGCCACGACCAGCCTGGAGCAATGGCAATCCAGGCCCGGAATCGGCGCGACACGTGCCCGGCAGCTGCGCGCGTTCCTCTCGGCGCCGGAGGTTGTTCATCTCCGGCAACAGCTACACGACGCTGGGATAGTCGGCTTTTGAGGGCACTTCGCTGATTGAGTCCAGTCATATGACGTCGAGAATAAGAAAAAGGATGAAGGCATGGCCGACCGGCGAATTCTCTTCATACTGTTGCTATCAAGCCTTTGCGGCGTCCAGGCAACCTTGGCAGCACCCGAGACCAGCATCGAGTGCAGCCAGGCCCGCGAGCGCATCAGCCAGCAGATCAAGGAGGCGCGCCTGAAGGACGACACCGGCCAGCGCGCTGCATTGGAAGCGCGCCTGCATGGCCTTGCCGAGCGCTGTCGCGGGGTCGTTGCACTGCAACCCAATCACGACGAAATAGAGCGCGCAGCGCGCCTGGCGACGATGCGCGAGGCACAACTACGCGAGGCAATAAGCACCGGCGATGCGCAGGTCATCGAGAACAGCAAGCGCCGCCTGGATCAGGCGCGCCGCGCATTGGAGGCGGCCAAGCGCTGACGGCGGAGCGCGCTACCAAAGTCAGAAGTTGCGGAACTTCTTGTGGCAGGCCTCACAGGTGTCTTCGACTCGCTGGAAGGCGGGCCCGACGCTGCCAGCGGTCACCGGCCCCTGAGCCGTCGCCTCGACCAGCGCGGCGGTGTTCGCCTCCAGCTCGCGAGCCAACTGGTTGAAACGTTCCTGCTGTTGCCAGACATCATCCCGCGCCTCGCTCTGCTCTTCCTTGACCTCCGGGTAGTACTGCCAGGGCTGACGCGATAACTCGTCCAGCTTTGCCGCGCCGCTGACGAACCCCTGGGCGTCGAACGGCAACCGACCGCGCAGCATGCCGCCGAGGTCTTCCTTGGTGTCGAGCATCTGCTGATAGATCGCCTTGCGCTTGCCCAGCGGCGAATTGGGATCGATGCGGTCGCAGCCGACCAGTGCAAGGACGGCGATCAGCGAAACGCACAACGGCATCAGTTTCATGGCACAAACCACTCGGGACTACGATGGCCGGCGATTATCTACCCAGGTGACCGATTCACCAAACGCCTCGGGACTACTGCGACCATTCACCGCCTGCGCTCTCGCAGTCGATCTTGGCCTGAGCGCGATCAGTGGCCTGATAGTGGTAGGTGACGATCCGCGCCTCCTTGGGCACGGTGGTCGGCAGGGTGCCGTTATCCGCCTGGGTGCCGGTGGCGCGCTCATTGGCAAGGGTTTCAGGTGTCAGCGCCGCGGTACATACGCCGAAATGTCCGGCGGGGCAGCTGTCACGGATTTCCCGCTGGGAATTCTTGATGGCCTCGTTGTCCTGACACACCCAATCGATGGAGTTGTCGTCCAGGCCTTTGTACTCGAAGCATTTTTCTGTCACAACCGGCGGCGGAACGGCACCGGAGGTGTCGGCACTGACATAGCAGGAGTTGGCGGCAGCCGGTAGGCTGAACGCGGCGATCAGGACAAGCGGAACGGAACGGAACAAGAGGTTCATGCTGGCAGCTCCTGTGGTTTCGCCCGGCGAGATTCACCAGAGCTTCCCGTTTGACCGTACGTCCACCAGCACGTTCGGATGGATCGCCAAAGACGGGCGGAGGATAGCGGCGACTCTCACGCGCCCACGGTTCAGGATGCTCGCACCCAAAGGGCGCTGCCACACATAAGCGCGGGGATAATCTGCCGGCGGCAGGTGCCGCTCCGCCATGCCTGCCTTGCCTCGCCGTACTTGCGGCCGGTCGCAGCGCGCTGCTCGGCACCAACTGCACCGATGCCAGTCCATTGCCTAACCCACCTGCGAAAGGTATCCGGAGTTCATGCTCGAACTGTCAGCCATCTTCATCAGCCTCACGGCGCTGCTCGCCTATGTCAATTACCGTTTCATCGGTCTCCCACCGACCATCGGCGTAATGGCGACCGCGCTGTTGTTTTCGGTGCTGCTGCACGGCCTGGCGCTGCTAGGCCTGCCTTCGATCGAACAGCAGATCGAAACACTGGTCGGGCGTATCGATTTCAATCACTTGCTGATGGATGGCATGCTTTCCTTTCTGCTATTCGCTGGCGCACTGCACATCAACCTGGCCGACCTGCGTGCCCGCCGCTGGGCAATCGGCTTGCTGGCAACCGTCGGCGTGCTGTTCTCGACCGCCGTGATCGGATTCGGCACCTGGTACATTCTCGACCTATTCGAACTGCAACCGCCATTGATCTACTGTCTGCTGTTCGGTGCGCTGATCTCGCCGACCGATCCTATCGCGGTGCTCGGCATCATGCGCTCAGCGGGCGCACCAAAAGCCTTGGAGACCACCATTGTCGGCGAATCACTGTTCAACGACGGGGTCGCGGTTGTGGTGTTCACCGTGCTCCTGGGTGTGCTGGCACGAGGGGAGGCGCCGGGGGCCGGCGAGGCCGTCTGGCTGTTCTTCGAAGAGGCCGGGGGCGGCATCTTGCTCGGTGCCCTGCTCGGCGCGCTGACCTTCGCCTTACTCAAGAGCATCGATCAATACCAGGTGGAGGTGTTGCTGACCCTCGCGCTGGTGCTTGGCGGATACACCCTGGCGACCCATCTGCACGTCTCCGGCCCGATCGCCATGGTGGTGGCCGGACTGATCATCGGTAACCAGGGCCGCCGCCACGCGATGTCCGACCACACCCGGGAGAATCTGGACAATTTCTGGGAGCTGCTCGACGAGATTCTCAATGCGGTGCTGTTTGTCCTGATCGGCATGGAGTTGGTCTTGTTGCCCTTCAGCGCGCAATACCTGCTGATCGCCTTGTGCGTCACGCTGCTGATCCTCGGTACACGCTTGGCCGCGGTAGGCCCGCCTGCTCTGCTGCTGCGCAGGATGGGTCGTGCGCTACCCAACGGCACCGTTCGCATCCTCACCTGGGGTGGGCTGCGCGGCGGCATTTCGGTGGCGCTGGTCCTGGCGCTGCCCGCCAGCGAAGAGCGCAACCTGCTACTCAACATCACTTATCTGGTAGTGCTGTTCTCGATTCTGGTACAGGGGCTTAGCATCGGCCGATTGGTTCGCAATATCTGCATCGGGACAGCAGCGACAGTCGCTGACAGGTAGCACTGCGTCGGGCTTGGGATTGCGCGCGGTCACGGCTATAATCGCCGAGCTTCACACCGCCGACACCGCTCGGCCGTGCCCGCCACCTGTCCGAGGGGCGCTGCAGCAGGGCGAAAGCCTGTTTTGGATCTCGCAAGCCACGCGGCCTGTTTGTCGCGCCGCGGCAGATCCACATCAGGTTTCACCTGTCAGGCTCGGATGGGGCGTTAACCATACGCATCAACGGCGCCCATTCGCACAAAACGAATGGAGAACTCTTCAATGAGCGCTGTCATGACGCCTGCCGGTTTCAACGACTTCAAGGTCGCCGACATTTCCCTGGCCGCCTGGGGCCGTCGCGAGATCATCATCGCCGAATCGGAAATGCCCGCCCTGATGGGCCTTCGCCACAAATATGCCGGCGAGCAACCGCTCAAAGGCGCGAAAATCCTCGGCTGCATCCACATGACCATCCAGACCGCCGTGCTGATCGAGACGCTGACCGCCCTCGGCGCCGAAGTCCGCTGGTCAAGCTGCAATATTTTCTCGACTCAAGATCAGGCCGCCGCCGCCATAGCCGCTGCCGGCATTCCGGTGTTCGCCTGGAAAGGCGAAACCGAAGAAGAGTACGAGTGGTGCATCGAGCAGACCATCCTCAAGGACGGCCAGCCGTGGGACGCCAACATGATCCTGGACGATGGCGGCGACCTGACCCAGATCCTGCACGATAAGTACCCGCAGGTTCTCGAGGGCGTCCACGGCGTGACCGAGGAAACCACCACAGGCGTGCATCGCCTGCAGGACATGCTGAAGAAAGGCACCCTGAAGATCCCGGCGATCAACGTCAACGACTCGGTCACCAAGAGCAAGAACGACAACAAGTACGGTTGCCGTCACAGCCTCAACGACGCCATCAAACGCGCCACCGACCACCTGCTGTCGGGCAAGCAGGCGCTGGTGATCGGCTACGGCGATGTGGGTAAGGGCTCGGCCCAATCGCTGCGTCAGGAAGGCATGATCGTCAAGGTTTCGGAAGTCGATCCGATCTGCGCCATGCAGGCCTGCATGGACGGCTTCGAGCTGGTTTCCCCGTACAAGGGCGGCCTCAACGATGGCACCGATGCCAGCGTCGACGCGGCTCTGCTGGGCAAGATCGACCTGATCGTCACCACTACCGGCAACGCCAACGTCTGTGACGCCGGCATGCTCAAGGCGCTGAAGAAGCGCGCCGTGGTGTGCAACATCGGCCACTTCGACAACGAGATCGACACCGCCTTCATGCGCAAGAACTGGGCGTGGGAAGAGGTCAAGCCACAGGTGCACAAGATCCACCGCACCGGCCCGGACAGCTTCGACGCACAGAACGACGACTACCTCATCCTGCTGGCCGAAGGCCGTTTGGTGAACCTGGGCAATGCCACCGGTCACCCGAGCCGGATCATGGACGGCTCCTTTGCCAACCAGGTGCTGGCGCAGATCCACTTGTTCAACGAGAAGTTCGCCGATCTGCCGGTTATCGAAAAGACCAAGAACGTCACCGTGATGGTGCTGCCGAAAAAGCTCGACGAGGAAGTCGCGGCGGAAATGGTCAAGGGCTTCGGCGGCGTCATCACCCGCCTGACCCCAAGCCAGGCCGAGTACATCGGCGTGGAAGTCGAAGGCCCGTTCAAGCCGGATAGCTACCGCTACTAATCGAGGCCGCGGCTGCGCCTACTTCCCGACGAGCCTGCTCGTACGGGAGAGGGTGCGGCCGATCGCTCAAAGGAACTGTCATGTCACAACCACGTAGCCACAACTTCAGCTTCGAGTTCTTCCCGACCAAGACCGACGCCGGGCACGAAAAGCTCATAGCCACCGCCAGGCGTCTGGCCGAATACCAGCCAGATTTTTTCTCTTGCACTTATGGTGCAGGCGGCTCGACTCGCGATCGCACCCTGAACACCGTGTTGCAGCTCGACGGTGAAGTGAAGGTGCCCACCGCGCCGCACCTTTCCTGCGTCGGCGACAGCAAGCAGGAACTGCGCGAGCTGCTCAACCTGTACAAGAATGCCGGCATCAAGCGCATCGTCGCCCTGCGCGGCGATCTGCCGTCAGGCATGGGCATGGCCAGCGGCGAGCTGCGCTACGCCAATGAACTGGTGGAGTTCATTCGCAGCGAAACCGGAGACCATTTCCATATCGAGATCGCCGCCTATCCGGAAATGCATCCGCAGGCGCGAAACTTCGAGACCGACCTGGCCAACTTCGTGCGCAAGGCCAAAGCCGGCGCCGACAGCGCCATCACCCAGTATTTCTTCAATGCCGACTGCTACTTCTATTTCGTCGAGCGCGTGCGCAAGCTGGGTGTGGAGACGCCGATCGTTCCAGGCATCATGCCGATCACCAATTACAGCAAGCTGGCGCGGTTCTCCGATGCCTGCGGTGCCGAAATCCCCCGTTGGGTGCGCAAGCAGCTGGAATCGTACGGCGATGACGCCGACAGCATCCATGCCTTCGGCGAGCAGGTGATCAGCGAGATGTGCGAGAAGCTGCTGGCCGGTGGCGCACCGGGCCTGCACTTCTACACTCTGAACCAGGCCGAGCCCAGCTTGGCCATTTGGGACAACCTGAAGCTGACCCGCTGACCCGCTGACCCATCGATCCAGCTCCCTGCGAAACAGGGAGCTGGTCAATGAACCTGCGAACTGCCACACTGTCCTAGCAATGCGGTGTTAACAAGCTCTGTTATACTCCGCGCTTCCGCCAGGCTTACGCCCGGATGCCAGCATCTTCCAATGCGGCAGGACCGGACGGGATCGCACGCCAGTCGCGATTCGAGCCAGGCATGATCATCCCAGGGCAACGCCCTATACAAGACAGGATTACTCATGTCCTTTGCTTCCCTCGGTCTCTCCGAGGCTTTAGCCGGTGCCGTCGAGGCTGCCGGTTACACCCAGCCTACACCGGTGCAACAGCGGGCTATTCCCGCCGTGTTGCAAGGACGCGACCTGATGGTCGCGGCACAGACGGGAACCGGCAAGACCGGTGGCTTTGCCCTCCCCGTACTCGAAATTCTTTTCCCGGGCGGGCATCCCGATCGCGAACACCGGCACGGCCCACGCCAACCGCGCGTGCTGGTGCTGACGCCGACCCGCGAGCTCGCTGCCCAGGTTCACGACAGCTTCAAGGTCTATGCCCGCGATCTGCCGCTCAAAAGCGCGGTGATCTTCGGTGGTGTAGGCATGAACCCACAGGTGCAGGCCCTGGCCAAGGGCGTCGACATACTGGTCGCCTGCCCCGGCCGCCTGCTCGATCTGACCAACCAGAAAGCCATCGATCTTTCTCACGTGGAAATTCTGGTCCTCGACGAAGCCGACCGCATGCTCGACATGGGCTTCATCCATGACGTCAAGAAGGTCCTGGCCAAGCTGCCGACCAAGCGCCAGAACCTGCTGTTCTCGGCGACCTTTTCCAAGGACATCACCGACCTCGCCAGCAAGCTGCTGCACGAGCCGGAAAAGATTCAGGTCACCCCGCCAAACACCACGGTCGAGCGCATCGAACAGCGCGTATTCCGCCTGGCGGCCTCGCACAAGCGTGCTCTGCTGGCCCACCTGATCACTCAGGGCGCCTGGGAGCAGGTGCTGGTGTTCACCCGCACCAAGCACGGCGCCAACCGCCTCGCCGAATACCTCGACAAGCACGGCCTGCCAGCGGTCGCGATTCACGGCAACAAGAGCCAGAACGCGCGCACCAAGGCACTGGCCGACTTCAAGGCCAACCAAGTGCGGATTCTGGTCGCCACCGATATCGCTGCGCGCGGTCTGGATATCGATCAGCTACCCCATGTGGTCAACTTCGAGCTGCCCAACGTTGAGGAAGACTATGTGCACCGCATCGGCCGGACCGGTCGCGCCGGTCGCAGCGGCGAGGCGATCTCCCTGGTGGCGCCCGACGAGGAAAAACTGCTCAAGGGCATCGAGCGGATGACCAAGCAGAAGATTCCAGACGGTGACCTGATGGGCTTCGACGCCAGTACCATCGAGGCGGAAAAACCCGAAGTACGCGAGCCACGTCAACCGCGACCTGCCCGCAACAGCGAGCGCAAGCCGCGCGCTGCCAAGGCAGCGGAATCCAGCGGTGAGCCGAAAGAGCGCGAGCGCAACCGCCGCGGGCGGAACAAGCCGCGCAACGCCAAGGCCGCCACGCCTGGCTCGACGACAGCCGACACGGTCACCGCTCCGGTCAGCCGCCCACCACGCCTGCCCAGCGATCGCGATCCGGAAGTGTTTCTCGATGACGAGCTGGACAATTTCGGTAATCGCGTCGATTACGTCAGTCCTTATCAGAACAAGCAAGGCCGTGGCCGTCGCCCGGGCGCACCCGCACAGCCAGGTACGGGCCAGCCGCGTGCGGCGGCAGGCCCGCGCGGCGCTGGAGCCTCGACAGGTGGTGCCGGCCAGGGTAAAGGCAAACGGCAGGGGCAATCGCGCGGTGGTCAGCCACGCCGCAAGAACGAAGGCCGTCGGATCGACAATGACGGTGGCGCCCGCCAGGACGTCGCGGCCAAGCCGAAGGAAAAGCAGCCCGTCATCATCCACAAGGAGTCGAAGCTCGATCGGCTACCCAGCGCTGAGCAACTGGACCAGCTGCCGACGAAACCCCGCGGCGAGAAGCCAGCCTTGCTGACCCGCAATCGCTGAGCTGAAATGCGCCAATAAAAGCGCCGCCCTTCGGGGCGGCGTTTTTGTTGGTGCGTCTGCATCGCAGGAGTCGTTGTCGCGGCTGGCGCCTCTCGAAGACAATCAGCCTTCGCTGGGGATCGGCTCTGCTTGCATGTCCCAGCCACCACCCAATGCCTTGAACAGATTGACCTCGCTGATCATCTGCGCCAGGCGATCGGTGATGTATTGCTGCTGCACATCGAACAGTTGGCGCTGGGCATCCAGCAGCGTCAGATAGCTGTCCACGCCGGTTCGGTAGCGGCGTTCCGCCAAACGGAAGTAGTCTTCGCTGGTATCCAGCAGGTCGCGCTGCGCCTGTACCTGACGCGTATAGGTGGCCTGGGCAGCAAGACCATCAGCCACCTCGCGAAAGGCGGTCTGAATAGCCGTCTCGTACTGCGCCACCTGGATGTTGCGGCTGATCTCGGCGTAATCGAGGTTGGCGCGCAATTGGCCAGCATTGAAGATCGGCACGCTGATACTCGGCGAGAAATTCCAGTGACGCGAGCCACCGCCGAACAAGTCAGACAGTTCGCTGCTTGCCGTGCCCGCCGCGCCGGTCAGGCTGATACTCGGGAAAAACGCCGCTCGGGCCGCGCCGATATTCGCATTGGCCGCCCTGAGTTGGCGCTCGGCCTGAATGATGTCCGGGCGCTTGTGCAGCAGATCGGACGGCAGACCGATGGGCAACGCTGCTAACTGTTCTCGTTGTAATTCGCCAGGGACCGGCAGGTCGCTGGGGATGTTCTGTCCGAGCAGCAACGTCAGCGCGTTGCGATCCTGCGCCACCTGACGCGTGTACTGTTCGATACGGACCCGCGCGGTATCCACCGCGCTGCGTGCCTGGCTCAAGTCGAGCGCCGAAGCGACACCCACATCGAAGCTATGCTGGGTAAGACCCAAGCTCTGCTCGTAAGTCTTCAAAGTGTCGCGGCTGACCTGCAACAGAGCCTGATCGGCCTGTAACGTCAACCAGGCGTTGGCAACACTGGCGATCAGACTGATCTGCGTGCTGCGCTGCGCTGCTTCGGTGGCGAAATACTCCTGAAGCGCCTGCTCACGCAGACTGCCGAGGCGACCGAACAGATCCAGCTCCCAGGACACCCCGAGCGTCGCGCTGTATTGACTGCTGATCGCGCTCTGCCCGGTCTGGTTGAGGTCTCCTGGCGTCCGGGTGCGGCTCCCGGAACCGTCAGCGCTCACGGCTGGTAGCAGGTCGGCTCGCTGGATGCGATAAAGCGCCCGATAGGCATCGACGTTAAGCGCCGCGACACGCAGATCGCGGTTATTTTCCAATGCCACGCCAATCAGTTGCCGCAGTGCCGGGTCGCGGAAGAAGGTTTCCCAGTCCAGAGTCTGTTGCCCCTGAGACGCGCTGAAAGCACCCTCGTAGGCCTCGCCTTCCGGCCAGCTAGCCGCCATAGGAGCATCAGGGCGCTGATACTCGGGAATCAGGGAGCAACCGCTCAGCGCCGCCATCAGTGCCAGGGCCATTACCGACTTGTTCATGGGGTATCTCCCTTAGGTTCTTCAGCGACCTTTTTTCTGCGCCCACTCAGCGAAGACACCAGGACATAAAACAGCGGTACCCAGAATATTGCCAGCAACAGAGCGCTGAGCATGCCGCCGATCACACCAGTGCCGATCGCATGTTTGCTGCCCGCGCCCGCGCCGCTGGAAATCGCAAGCGGAAGCACGCCGAGCATGAACGCCAGCGAGGTCATCACGATAGGCCGCAGACGAATGCGGCAGGCTTCGATCGCCGCCTCGACCAATGTCATGCCCTGCTCGTGCAAGGTCTTGGCGAACTCGACGATCAGGATCGCGTTACGCGCCGACAAGCCAATGGTGGTCAGCAGCCCCACCTGGAAGAAAACGTCATTGGACAACCCACGCCCCATGGTAAAGGCCAGCGCGCCAACGATACCCAGCGGCACGACCAACATGACCGAGAATGGAATTGCCCAACTCTCATAGAGCGCCGCGAGCGCCAGGAATACCACCAGCAGCGACAGGGCATACAACGCCGGTGCCTGCGAACCGGACAGACGCTCCTCATAAGACTGGCCCGTCCAGGAATAGCCGATGCCGGTAGGTAATTGCTCGGCGATCCGCTCGACCGCCGCCATCGCCTCGCCGGAGCTGTAGCCCGGAGCGGCCGAGCCGAGAATCTCCATCGCCGGCACGCCATTGAAACGCGTCAGCTTGGGCGGCCCATAGGTCCATTTGCCACTGGCAAAGGCGGTGAACGGAACCATCTCGCCGGCATCGTTGCGCACATACCATTTGCCTAGATCCTCGGGGTTCATCCGCGAGGTGGGCTCACCCTGCATATAAACGCGCTTGACGCGCCCGCGGTCGATGAAGTCGTTGACGTAGCTCGAGCCCCAGGCGATCGACAGCGAGTCGTTGATCGCTGCGAGCGAAACCCCATGGGCCCGCGCCTTTTCATCGTCGATGATCAGGTGGTACTGCGGCTCGTCTCGCAGGCCGTTGAAGCGAACCCCGGTGAGCGTCGGATCCTGCCCCGCCAGTTCCATGAACTTATCACGCGCTTGGCTCAGGGCCTCGTGGCCGAGCCCGGCCTGATCCTGCAGATAGACGTCGAAACCAGTGGCATTGCCTAACTCCATCACCGCAGGCGGCGCGAAGGCGAACACCATGGCGTCGCGCAGGCTGAAGAAATAGCCCTGGGCGCGTTGGGCCAGGTCGAATACCCCCTGCCCGGATTCGGTGCGCTCTTCCCAGGGCTTGAGCATGATGAAAGCCATGCCAGAACTCTGGCCGCGACCGGCGAAGTTGAAGCCGGTAATGGTGAACACCGAACGGACCGTTTCGCTTTCCTCGTTCAGCAAGTAGTCGCGCATCTGCTCGACCACCTCTTGGGTACGGTTGGCGGTCGAACCGGCTGGCGTCTGCACCTGCGCGAACAGCACGCCCTGATCCTCCTCGGGCAGGAAAGCGGTGGGAATGCGGGTAAACATCCAGATCATCACACCCACGATCAACAGATACATCAGCAGGTAGGGCGCCTTGCGCCGGAGCACACCTGCCACACCGCGCTCGTAACCTTGGGTGCCGCGATCGAACGTGCGGTTGAACCAGCCGAAGAAACCGCGCTTGCCTTCGTGATCGCCGTCATGCGGCTTGAGGATGGTAGCGCACAGCGCCGGAGTGAAAATCAGCGCGACCAACACCGACAGCACCATGGCCGAGACGATGGTGATGGAGAACTGGCGGTAGATCACACCGGTGGAGCCGCCGAAGAAGGCCATCGGCAGGAGCACGGCTGAAAGCACCACGCCGATCCCCACCAGGGCGCCCTGGATCTGGCCCATGGATTTGCGCGTCGCCTCCCGGGCCGAGAGCCCTTCCTCGCGCATCACCCGTTCGACGTTCTCTACTACCACGATGGCATCGTCCACCAGCAGACCGATGGCCAGGATCATGGCGAACATGGTGAGCGTGTTGATGCTGTAGCCGAAGGTCAGCAGGATCGCGAAGGTACCGAGAATTACCACCGGCACGGCCAATGTCGGGATCAGCGTCGCCCGCAGATTCTGCAGGAACAGGAACATCACCAGAAAGACCAGCACGAAGGCTTCGAGCAACGTGTGCACCACGCCTTCGATCGAAGCTGAGATCACCGGTGTGGTGTCGTAGGGGTACACCACCTCGACGCCTGGCGGAAAGAAGGGTTCCAGCTCGGATATGGTCTCGCGCACCGCATTGGCGGTGTCCAATGCATTGCCACCTGCGGCAAGGCGAATGCCCAGGCCCGCAGCTGGCTGGCCGTTGTATTCGGCGCGGATTGAATAGCTTTCGGCGCCGAGCTCGACTTTAGCGACGTCGCGCAGGCGTACCTGGGAGCCGTCCGGGTTGACCTTCAACAAGATCTTCTGGAATTGCTCTGGGGTTTCCAGACGGGTCTTGCCAATGATGGTGGCGTTGAGCTGCTGGGTTTTCAGCGCCGGCAAACCGCCAAGCTGACCGGATGACACCTGGACGTTCTGCTCCTGTATCGCCGAGCGGACGTCGACAGCAGTCAGCTGGTACTGCTGCAACTTGGCCGGGTCGAGCCAGATACGCATCGCGTATTGAGCGCCGAATACCTGAAAGTCACCAACGCCCTGCGTCCGGGAAATCGGATCCTGGATGTTGGCGACGATGTAGTTGGCCAGATCGAAGTTGCTCTGCTGGCCGTCCTTGGATACCAGCGCGACCACCATCAGGAAGTTGCGCGCCGACTTGGACACACGGATGCCCTGCTGCTGCACCTGCTGCGGCAGGAGGGGAGTCGCCAGCTGCAGCTTGTTCTGCACTTGGACCTGAGCGATATCGGGGTTGGTCCCTTGCTCGAACGTCACGTTGATGGTCATGCTGCCATCGGAGTTGCTCTCCGATGAGATGTAGCGCAACCCATCGAGGCCATTGAGCTGCTGCTCGATGACCTGGACGACGGTGTCCTGGACGGTCCGCGCCGAAGCGCCCGGGTAGTTGACAGAGATCGCCACATTTGGCGGCGCGATGCTGGGATATTGATTGACCGGCAGATTGAGAATCGCCAGCGTACCGGCAAGCATCAGCACCAGGGCGATAACCCAGGCGAAGATAGGCCGATCGATAAAGAATCTGGACATGGTTGGTTATTCCCCCTGGCCGGCAGCAGGTACACCTGCCGGCCCATCAGCCTGGCCGGCCTGCTGCACGTTGCCGGCCGGGCGCGGATTGACCTCGGCACCGGGGCGGATGAACTGTAGGCCTTCGGTGATGACCCGGTCGCCAGGTTTCAAGCCGTCGCTGACCAGCCAACGATTGCCCACCGCGCGCTCCGTCTTGATCTGGCGCAGCTCAACCTTATTGTCGGGGCCTACCACCAGCGCGGTCGGCTCGCCGCGAGCGTTACGGGTAACGCCCTGCTGCGGCACCAACAAGGCCTGCTGCCGTACCCCAGCCAGCAGCCGTGCGTGGACGAACATGCCCGGCAGCAAGTTCTTGTCCGGATTCGGAAACACGGCGCGCAGCGTGACCGAACCGGTGCCCTCGTCCACAGCCACCTCGGACACTTCGAGCGTACCTTCATGTCCGTACTCGGCGCCGCCCGGCAGGATCAGTCGGGCCTTGGCGACGTTATCTCCGGCCTGCTGCAGCCGGCCACTTTCCAGGTCAGCACGCAACGCGATCAGGTCCTGCACCGGCTGGGTCACATCGACATAGATCGGATCGAACTGCTGGATGGTCGCCAGTTCCTGCGTCTGGCCGTTGCTGACCAGCGCACCCTCGGTCACCGCAGAGCGGCCGATGCGGCCGGAGATGGGAGCAAGTACCTTGGTGTAACGTAGGTCGATTTTTGCCCGTTCGAGTTCGGCTTGCGCCTGCAGCGATGCCGCACGGGCCTCGTCGTAGGCTTGCTGGCTCACCGCCTGCTCTTTGACCAGCAGTCCATAGCGATCAGACAGCGACTTGGCCGAGGCTAGCCGTGCCTCGGCGCTTTTCAGCGTGGCCTCATAAACGGACGGATCGATCTGATAGAGCTGCTGCCCCTGCTTCACCTCACTACCTTCGGTGAACAGGCGCTTCTGAATGATTCCGTTGACCTGCGGCCGAACCTCCGCCACCCGGTACGCAGTGGTGCGGCCCGGCAGTTCAGTAGTCAGAGTGAACGGCTCGGCTTCGAGCGTCACGATACCCACCTGCGGAATCTGCTGCCCAGCGGCTGGCGCCGCCTCTTCTTCCTGGCAACCGCTGAGTAGCGTCGCGGTGGCAAAAAGCGTGATCAGAGCAGCGCCGGCTGACTTGATTGACATCGGAAGCGACCTCGTTGAACAGCTAACCCGAGCAGGACAGCTCGGACAGACTCGAATGGCAGAATGCGAGGAATATACTTACATTCACCAATGTCTGTAAACAGACAATCGCGTCTCCAATGCGCTATCGCGCCAATTGACGCTATCGATTCGGCACATCATGCAAATGCCTGAACCCGCCCGTAGTCACGTTGCAAAAAAGCAGAACGCCGGCTTTGCGCCGGCGTCTGATGGAGCGTTTTTCCGATTACTGCCGGACACCCTCTACCGAGATGATAAGGTCCACTGTCTGGGAGGCTGGGCCCAGGTCCATCTTAATATCGAAATCCTTGAGCTTGAGCGTGGTAGTGCCTTCGAAGCCGGCGCGATAGCCACCCCACGGATCCTTACCCTCGCCGATGAACTTGGCGGCAATTACCACTGGCTTGGTCACGCCATTGAGCGTCAGGTTGCCAGTGATGTCTGCGGTGCCCTCGCCGGTGGGCTTGACCGATGTCGACTCGAAGGTCGCGCTTGGATGTTCAGACACGTTGAGGAAATCTTCGCTGCGCAAATGCTTGTCGCGCTCGGCATGGTTGGTATCGACACTCGCCGTATCCAGACTGACCTTGACCTTGCTGGCCTCAGGCTTGTCGGCGTCGAAACTGAAGCCACCATCGAATTCCTTGAAGCTGCCCCAAAGCCAGCTGTAGCCGAGATGGCTGATCTTGAAATTGACGAAAGCGTGCTGTCCTTTGGTATCGATCACATAATCAGCGGCGGTCGCCTGGCCAGCGAGAATCATCGAGCTCAGGGCAAGTGCGGTGAGGGTTTTTTTCAACATTGGGTCGCTCCTTTCTAAAAATGGTTTAAAGGTGGTCTAACGAGACCTCAGGCATCGGCGCGGCCGAGCATGCGATCAAGCGTCGAATCGCGGTCGATAAAGTGATGTTTCAGTGCCGCCAACGCGTGCAGCCCGGACAGGATCACCAAAGCCCAGGCGAGGTACTGGTGCACCAGGCCGGCCACGTCCTCCTGGTTAGGAATCGAGGTGACCAGCGCCGGGACCTCGAACCAGCCGAACACCTCGATCCCGCGGCCGTCTGCGGTGGAGATCAGGTAACCGGAAATCATTACTGCGAACAGGCCGAGATACAGGAGGCCATGCCCCACCTTGGTCGCTCGGTGCACCAGCGAGGAATGGCCAGGCACCGGGCCCGGCCCCCGACTGCTGAACCGCCAGATGACTCTGAAGATCATCAGCGCCAGCAGCACGAGGCCAACGCTTTTATGGATATCAGGGGCGGTGCGATACCAGTTGCTGTAGTAGTTCAGACCGACCATCCAGTAACCCAGCGCAAACAAGCCGAACACCGCCGCCGCCATAAGCCAATGCATGACGATGCTCACCAGTCCGTAGTTATTGGGCGAATTGCGCCATTGCATGGTTGCGTCTCGATAGAAGAACAGGAGGATTAGCCTAACGGCTTATAGATCGAAATGAATCGCATTTTTTCGTTTCAAATTATCGGGCAAGCAGATAGATGCTCCGAGTCAGAGCCATCGTCCGGTTTCTGCTAGGCTGCGTCGACGCCAATGCCAAGGAGCCAAGATGAACCTGAACGACAGCTGGATGCAGCGTGACCTTTCCGTACTTTGGCATCCATGCACTCAGATGAAAGATCACGAACAGCTTCCGCTTATCCCTATACGGCGTGGCGAAGGCGTCTGGCTCGAGGATTTCGATGGCAAACGCTACCTGGATGCGGTCAGTTCCTGGTGGGTCAATGTGTTTGGCCATGCCAATCCGCGCATCAATCAACGCATCAAGGACCAGCTCGACCAGCTCGAACACGTGATGCTCGCCGGCTTCAGTCATCAGCCGGTGGTCGAGCTATCTGAGCGTCTGGTGCAGATCACACCGGCCGGGCTCGACCGGGTGTTCTATACCGACAACGGCTCGACCGGCATCGAGGTCGCGCTAAAGATGAGCTTCCACTACTGGCGCAACAGCGAGCAGCCGAACAAGCAGCGTTTCGTCACCCTGACCAACAGCTATCACGGCGAAACCGTGGCGGCCATGTCGGTGGGCGATGTGGCACTTTTTACCGACACCTATAAGCCGCTGCTGCTAGATACCTTCAAGGTCCCCAGCCCGGACTGCTATCTGCGTCCCGACGGCATGGGCTGGGAAGAGCACTCGCGCGACATGTTCGCCCATATGGAGCGGACCCTGGCTGAGCACCATGCGCAGATCGCTGCGGTCATCGTCGAGCCGCTCATTCAAGGCGCTGGCGGCATGCGCATGTATCACCCGATCTACCTCAAGCTGCTGCGCGACGCTTGCGATCGCTACGATGTACACCTGATCCACGACGAAATCGCCGTCGGCTTCGGCCGAACCGGAACGATGTTCGCTTGCGAGCAGGCGGGCATCACGCCTGATTTCCTCTGCCTGTCCAAGGCGCTCACCGGTGGCTACCTGCCCATGGCCGCGGTACTGACGACCGACAAGCTGTATCAGGCGTTCTACGACGACTACTCGACCTTGCGCGCTTTTCTCCATTCGCACACCTATACCGGCAATCCATTGGCCTGTGCCGCAGCGCTGGCAACCTTGGATATTTTCGAGCAGGACGGCGTCATCGAGGCCAACAAGGCGCTGGCCGCGAGAATGGCGTCCGCTACGGCCCACCTCCAAGACCATCCGAACGTCTCTGAAGTACGCCAGACCGGCATGGCAGTCGCCGTCGAGATGGTGCAGGACAAGGCCACCAAGGCTCCCTATCCCTGGCAGGAGCGGCGCGGGCTCAAGGTCTATCAACACGCCCTGCAACGCGGCGCACTGCTACGTCCGCTGGGCAGCGTGGTGTATTTCCTGCCGCCCTATACCATCACCGAGGAGCAGATCGACTTCCTCGCCGAAGTGGCCACCGAGGGTATCGATATCGCAACACGCACGACCGTCAGCGTTCCCATGTCACCGGGTGCACCCAAGGAGTTTCGCGATCCGGGTTAGCTAGGGTACGGCGCGGGCTTCTGAGCCCGCGGCGAACGCTATAAACTGCCGCCTCGACTTCCGACCGTAGCTTTCCCGATGCGCATATCCCGCTTTTTCATCGACGCACCACTCTCGCTTGGCACGCAGGATCTGCCAGAAGCCTCAGCGCATTACATCAGCCGGGTCTTGCGGCTATCAACCGGCGCGGTGGTGCAGCTGTTCGATGGCAGCGGTCAGGAATACCGGGGCGAACTGGTCGAGGTAGGCAAGAAGCATGTGAAGGTCGAACTGCGCGAGCAATTGGCTGGCCTGTCCGAATCGGCGTTAAAGATTCATCTCGGCCAAGGTCTGTCGCGCGGCGAACGAATGGACTGGGCCATTCAGAAGGCGACGGAGCTCGGTGCCACGGAGATCACGCCGATCGTCAGCGAGCGCTGCGAAGTTCGCCTGAAAGACGAAAGGGCCGACAAACGCCTGGCCCATTGGCGTCAGATCGCCATTAGCGCCTGCGAACAGTGCGGCCGCTCGGTTATCCCGGCCATCCACCCGCCGATGTCACTGCAGGAGTGGCTTGCCGTGGAGGCGGATCTGAAGCTGGTTTTGCATCCGCTGGCCGAACCGCTGACGACCCATCAGCGTCCCGCTACGCTGGCATTTCTGATCGGCCCCGAAGGAGGGCTGAATGATGCCGAGATCGAACAGGCCCGTAGTGCCGGGTTTCAACCGGCCCGCTTTGGGCCGCGAGTGTTACGCACTGAGACCGCGCCGGTGGTGGCATTGAGCGTTGCGCAGCAGCTATGGGGCGACTTCCAGACTGACGTCTGAGAGTGCTCGCATCGATAGCCATTTACCAACGATCGCTTGATCAACGGTCCCCGTGCGGGCCCGTCAGATCAGGCCGGCATCCGCCAGCTTTTGCTCCAGCGCGACCAAGTCCGGAATTCGCGCCTGCACGTCGCCCAGGTTGACCGCGTCCAGCTCCAGGGGCGCCAGCGCCACGTCTGAACGCGCCAGGCTCGAATCAACCTTCACCGAGCGAGGAATGCCCTGCACCAGCAAGGCGATGAATTTCACATGATCGCGCCCTCCGACGGCATTGAGCACCGCAACTCGTGCCTGGGCACCCACTTCGGGCTGGCCATCGGAGGCCGCCTCGAATGACAGCAGCGGCAAGTTCAGGTCCCGCCAGGAAACCTGACCGAGAAACCAGGACGGAGTGCCCTGCGCGGATTGGGGGGCGCGGTAAGGAATCAGCTCGGCGACGGCTACGTTGGGCAGCAGCAGCGTACGGTCGGCCAATGGCACCAGCAGCCCAGTGATGCTGGCGGAAGTGTCCTGGGTACTAACGGATTGACTCATGGTTTATCCAGTTGCAAAACCGCAACGGGCTGGTTGGCCTGTTGCGCAAAATGATTGACCAGGGCTTGGGCCAGTTCGCGTGGATCGCCGCTGAAGGAGCTATAGCCGCCTTCGCGTAGGCTGTCCGGCATGCTCGAACAAACGCAAGAGTCGGCACGCTGGGTCCAGACTCTGCCGCCCTGACGCAACACATAGGCGGCCGCAGCGTTGCCATCGCTGCCCATACCGCTGAAGGCAATGACCCCACAGCGGCTGCCGAACTGCTGCGCCAGATTAAGCATCATCTGATCGATGGAAGGACTGTAGGGCTCGGGCCAGCCACGTTCGTGGAACAACATGGCGCCGTCCTTGCCGAAGCTCATTTCCTGGCTGATAGGTGCCACCACGACTTCACCGCAGCGAATGGAGTCATTTTCCCGGCTCTGATTGACGTTCCATTGGCTGTGTCGCCCCACTACCTGGGACAATGCTGACTCGAAGCTGGCTTCGATGTGCTGAGCGTAGACAAAACCAAGCGGCAACCCACTCGGCAATGCGTCGAGAAAGGCCTTCACCGCCTCCGGGCCGCCCAGCGAAGCCGCCAGCAACCAGACCTCGCGCGCCGGTTCACCGGCGCATGAATCGGCATTTGCCAGCGCACCGGGCAGCTCCAGGCGCGCGGGGCGTTCCGCCTGCCCGCGCAGCACTTCCAGACATGGACCCACGACCCGGGATGGATCGCCGACCAATCGCTTCAGCTTGCCAAACAAGCGCCGCTCCCAGCGCGGATAGTGTTCGGAATGACGTTCCGGCGCGTGTCCCTCGCCGAACAATACCGGGCAACTGTCTCGTTCGAGCAGCGCATTGACCAATGGCGAATCTTCCGTCTGGGCCAGATCAACAAGCCATAGATCGGCGTCGACCGCCATCAGGTCCGCTTCCTGTAACCGCGCTGGATCGCTGTTGAGCACCACTTTGTAGCCATTGGCGCTCAACGCCTGCTGCAGCACATGACGTTGCAATGAGGTATCGGCGATCACGCCGATGCGGGCCGCAGCGACCTCAGTCATGGCGCTTGACCAACTGCTGAATGGTCTCGAGCAGCAGCGATTCCTGATACGGTTTGCCGAGGTACTGATTCACACCGATGGCCATTGCTCGATCCCTGTGCTTCTCGCCAGTTCGCGAGGTGATCATGATGATCGGCAGATCCTTCAGATGGTCATCATGACGCACCAGGGTCGCCACTTCGAAACCATCCATGCGCGGCATTTCGATGTCCAGCAGCATGATGTCCGGCTTGCGTTCCTGCAGTTGGGTGATCGCGTCGACACCGTCCTTGGCCGTCAATACATTCATGCCGTTACGCTCGAGTAGGCGGCTGGTGACCTTGCGCACGGTGACCGAGTCGTCCACCACCATGACCAGGGTCGGCCGATCGACCTCTATCTCAACCGGCTCGTCTTCGCCGAGCAAACGCAACGGCTGCTGCTGCGTGAGTAGATGCGCATGCAATACACGAATGGTCGCGAGGAGGTCGAGAATCACCACCACGCGACCGTCACCCAGGATGGTCGCACCAGAAATCCCCGGCACCGTGGCAAACTGCGGACCCAAGCTCTTCACCACGATCTCGCGGGAACCGGCGAGACTATCGACCTGTACCGCCACACTGTGCTCGTTCGAGCGCACCAGGATCACCGGTAACGGCAAGCTCTGACCTACCAGCTTGGGCCGTTGGCCGTTGTTGAGCAGTTCGCCGAGATAGCGCAGTTCGTATGTCTGTCCCGCATACTCGAAACGCGAAGCACCTGGCTGGTAATAGGCCTCCAGTTCGTAAGGCGATACCCGCACGATACCTTCGATGGTATTCAGCGGGATCGCGTAGAGATCCTCGCCTGAGTAAACCATCAACGCCCGGTTGACAGACACGGTAAACGGCAGGCGGATCAGGAAGCGCGTACCGCTGCCAAGCGTCGATTCGATGCTCATGGAGCCGCCGAGCTGCTTGACCTCAGAATGCACCACATCCATGCCGACACCGCGACCGGATATCTGGGTCACCTTCTCGGCAGTGGAGAAACCCGCCTCGAGGATAAACTGCAGGACCTCATGATCCGACAGATCGCTGCCAGCCAGCATCAGTCCGCGCTCGATCGCCTTGCGACGAACGGCTTCGAGATTGATGCCCGCTCCGTCATCGCTCAATGCCAGAACGATATCCCCGCCTTCGCGGCTCAGATCCAGGCGAATGTTCCCGTGTTCGGGCTTGCCCGCCGCCACCCGCTTGGCGGCGACTTCGATACCGTGATCCACAGCGTTGCGAAGCATGTGTTCCAACGGGGCGACGATACGCTCGAGCACACTGCGGTCCATCTCCCCCGTTGCATTGCCTACGTGGAACTCGACCTGCTTGCCCAGCTCTCCCGCCACCTGGCGAACGATCCGGCGCAAGCGCGGCACGAGCCGGTCGAAGGGAACCATGCGCGTGCGCATGAGGCCTTCCTGAAGCTCTGTGTTGACCCGTGCCTGCTGTAGCAGCAGGGTTTCGGCGTCACGATTACGTGCAGCCAGGGTTTCCTTCAGATCCAACAGGTCGGAGGCCGACTCGAACAGTGCACGGGAAAGCTGTTGGAGCTGCGAATGGCGGTCCATTTCCAGCGGATCGAAATCGTCGTATCCGGCACGTTCTGCTTCAGCCTGATAGCGGCTGAGAATCTGCGCCTGGGTTTCGGTATCCAACCGCCGCAACTGGTCACGTACCCGCTCGATGGTGGCTTCCATCTCTCCCAACGTGAAGCCGACGTCGCTGACCTGCTGCTCGACCCGCCCCCGGAAAATCGAGGTTTCGCCCGCTAGGTTGACCAACCCTTCCAGGAGCTCGGCTGGCACTTTCACCAGTTCCTGCGGTGCACGACGAGAGGCAGCATCCAGTGCAGCCTGCTCAGCACGACGGATGAACGGCAGGACCTTAGCAGGCGTATTGCTGCTCGGCGCCTGAACACTGGCGGCCACGATAGGTGTTTCAAGCACGATGACAGAAGACTCGGGAGGATCGCCCTGTCGAATGTCCTGCGCCTGCTCGGCGGAAAAGGCTTCAGTCTCGCTCACCAAACGCGAGCGCATCGCTTCGACTTCCTTGAGCAAGGCGTCATAGCCGCCCTGAACATCCAGGAACAGGCTGTCCTCCCAAGGACCGCCCTGCAGCTGCTTTTCGCTTAAGCGCTGTTCGAGGTCATGCGCCATATCGCCCAGGCGATTTTGCCCCGCCAGCCGCGCGCCCCCTTTCAACGTGTGCAGCACACGCATCATGTCGACCAGAGGAGCTGTGCTGTCGCGCGTGGCTTCCCAGCGCCCCAGTGCGGCGTCCATCTCTTCCAGCAAGTCATCCGCCTCTTCGACGAAAATGTCCAGAATCTCCGCTTCGGCGGCGTCCTGGGCAGCGTCTTGGGCCGCCTTCAAGGCAACGCTACTGGGCATACTCAGTTGCTCTTCGGGATTCGATCGAAACCGTCGAATGGTCGCAATCAGATCCTGCCCACTCGGCAGCTCGCGGTTGGCGCGTACCGCGTCGAGCATTGCCGCAAGCCGGTCATGACAAGTCTGCAGCAGCGTGAAGAGCGTCGGACTCGATCGGTAGTTACCAGCGCACAGCCCCTCATATAGATACTCAAGCTCATGTGCCAGATCGCCGATCTCGCGAATATCCGCCATCCGCGCGCCGCCTTTGAGGGTGTGCAGATCCCGCTGTAGCGCTTCGATTTCAAAACTATTGCCGACATCCTCCATCCAGCGCTGTAGCGATGCGCTGGCGCGCTCGATGATGTCGAAACCTTCCTCCAGAAAGATTTCGACCAATTCGGGATCGCGATGCTCGAAACTGTCGGTTTCAGCCCTGGCGGGTTCCGTCATCGGCGCCGGTGCCGGCACCTCGAATGGTTCGGGCTCCTCAACCTCGGCATCTGCCGCGAACGGCAGATCATCCTCGCCAGGCGTTTCCGGCTCGACGGGCAAAGCGCCGTTCGATACCGGCACGTCTTCGACTTGGCCGATATCCTCATCGGTGGGCGCTGCCGCGTCAGCCTCGGCCTGGTCCGCGTCGATATCCGTGGCGAGCACCGGCTGATCAAGCCGGCCCTCCAGCGCTGACGAGTCAGGCGCATCGGCTAAGGGCTCCACCTCCTGTGCATCGTCAATAGCTAGCGTTTCATCGGATCTGGAAACACCACTTTCAAATGTTGGCGTGACGCCTTGCCGGTAGGCCTTGATGTGCTCGATGAGCTTCGTGGCAGCATCCATTGGCTTGTGCGCCTGGAGCTGTTCCAACTGCACTGCAAGCTGGTCGTGGCTGCGTAACAGCAGCTTTGCGAGATCGTCGGTATGCACATAGCGGCCATCCGAAAGCCCTTCATAAAGGGTTTCGAGTTCGTGCGCCAAATCGCCGATCGGCCGAATTTCGGCCATCCGCGCACCGCCCTTGAGCGTATGCAGGTCGCGCAGCAGGGCCGAGAGTGCTAGTTGGTTGGCGGGATCTCCCAGCCAACGCTCCAGGGCTCCACCGGCGCTTTCAAGCAGGTCGACGGCTTCGTCGAGAAAAATCTCGACCATTTCCTCATCCAGCTCATCCTGCTCCGAGCGGGATTCGGTTGGCCAGGCTTCGGCTTCGGCTTCGGCTTCGGCTTCGGCTTCGGCTTCGGCTTCGGCTTCGGCTTCGGCTTCGGCTTCGGCTTCGGCTTCGGCTTCGGCTTCGGCTTCGGCTTCGGCTTCGGCTTCGGCTTCGGCTTCGGCTTCGGCTTCGGCTTCGGCTTCGGCTTCGGCGATAGGGTCCTCGACGAGCCCATCAATCGCAACAGTCGGAATAGAGGGTTCCGGTTGTGTATCGTCGGACGGCAGCTCGTATGCGTGCGGATCGATCGCCTCGGCCAAGAGCTCTTCGAGACGGGCCACCAGTTCGGGTTGGCCGGTCACCTGTAGACCAGCCGCAACCTGATCCATCATCCCGACCAACGCCTCGTGACCTTGCTCGGCATCATCGAAGAAACGTGCACTGACCGCGAGACGGCCGTCCTGCACAACCGCATAGAGGTTGAGCAGCACCTGGCACAGGGCATCGATCTGCGGCAGATCGGCCATTTGCGCGCCGAGCCCGAGCGTCGTCAGTTCTTCCAGCAACGCGGTCAGCTCCTGGCGCTCGGCCGGGTGCTCGCGCCAGCTTCGCAGAAGATCTTCAGCGTCCAGCAGGATGTTCATGCCTTCCGAGAGAAATAGCGCAATCATGCCGGGATCGCGCGGCTCGCCCGCTTCGTTATCGCCACGTTCGCTGGCGTCCGCTAGCCGAGCCTGATGCAGCGCATGGACTTGCGCGATGAACTCATCGGCCCCTTCGATGGGTGCCAGCGGGTCGTGCTCGAGATTGACTAATCCACAGCGCAGCAGTTGCTCTGCGGCATGTAGAAGCTCTGCCTCGGCCAGATCCAGCGGTATCAGATTGGCTTTGAACTCCTTGACCATTTTCTCTAGCGGAGTGGCTATCTCCGCAACCGGCAGAATTCCGGCCATGTGCGCACTGCCCTTGAGCGTGTGCAGCGCCCGCTGCAAGGCATCGGTCACCGGTTGCGGAAGGCGTTGCGCGCAATCGGCAAGAAAATCGACCAGCGTAGTGAGATGCGATTCTGCCTCGTTGCGGAAGATCTCCAGCAATTGGGGGTCAAGGACATCTTCAACAACTGACTCCTGCACCGGCTCATCCAGTGCAACGCCACCTTGTGGATCCGGATCGGTTGGCTGCCCTTTGGCCAAGGCATGGGCGTTGGCAGCCAAACGATCGACGTCGTCACGCTGACGTTGCGCCTTGGCCGCAAATTCCTCGACCAGCTCTGGCATCAGCGCGACCACATCGGTCACCAGCTTTTTGACCGGTTCGCTCGCATCGATGCTACGGTCGAGAACACGGTTGAGCAGATTTTCAACGGACCAGGCAAGTTCGCCGATGATCAGCGCGCGAACCATGCGGCCGCTGCCCTTGAGCGTATGGAAAGCTCGCCGCACTTCGCCGAGCGCGTCCTTGTTCCCGGCGTCGGCGCACCACCGTGGCAGATACTCGCCGATGGTTTCGAGGACCTCGGCCGCTTCCTCAATGAAAACCTCGAGCAGGTCCTCGTCGACCGGCTCCTCGCTTTCAGGTGGTGGCAGCAGCGTAGGAGGAACATGTTGTGCTGGGGGGTTGATCGAGACGACAGGTGCCGCCATGACGTCTTCCATGCTCATCGCCGGCTCGGCAACAACCGGTTGCTCCATCAGCTCCGGCAGCACCACCTCTGGCATATCGAGTTCGGCCATGTCGGCTTCGCTCCATGCCACAGTGTCACCGAGCGAATCATCGATGGGCTGCGTGTCAGGCTCCACCAGTTGATCGTCTGGTTCGGTGACGCCGGTCTGCGAAAATACGGATTCCGCTAGATCGAGGGTCTCGCTCGGCCAGTCTGGCTTTTCAGATTCGGCAACCTCGTCGGCATGGACGTCTCCGCCCTCAGGACTCCAATCGATAGTCAAATCGGTATCGACCGTTGTCAGCTCAGCAGCCGAAGCGTCATCGGACTGGACGGCGACGGGCTGCTCTGGCTGCGCGTCATTCAGGAACTCGGGAGCCGGTTCGGGCAGCAACACCTCGATTTCGTCCAGCGGATCGGACAGCTCGAGGCCCGCTTCAGGAGCGATCGGATCATGCTCATCCGTCGACGGCTGGTCACGCAGCGGGTAGCCCAGGGCCTGCAGACTTTCTTCGGCAACATCAAGAATCAGATCGCCCTGCGAGCCGCAGTCTTCGCTGAGCCGCTCGAGGTAGTACTCAACGCTGGTGATAGCATCGGCCAGAGTATCCAGGCTCTGCCAGTCGGGGATGGCCTGCCTGGCTAGGAGCTGCTCCTGAATGTAGCGATTGCAGGCATCCAGCAACGCCGCCGCGCGAGCAAGCGGAATCATTGCCAACCCACCACGCGACTGGGTCAGAAGCTCCGGTACGCGCGCCAGATGTTGATGATTCCACTGGGAGGCGATGAATTCGATGATCGCGTCCTTGGCCTGTTCGAGCCCCGTACGCGCTTCGCGGATAACCAGGCGGTGAATCTGCGCAACATCGGTAGTCGGGAGGTGGCTCTCTTCTCCTCGTTCGTCAGACGTTCCGCCAACCATGCCAGCCAATGTCGCCTCGACATATAGCAACGCACCCGCCACGTCCATCAGCGCCGCATCGTCGGGCTGCTGTTGCCCTTGCGCCAACGCTTCGACCACACCGATCTGATCGAGAATGATCCGGCGTGGCTGACCGAACCCCAATACTGCAAGCGTATCGGCGATCTGCTTGAGCGGAGGCTGCAGTGCCCCCAGCTCGGCCAGGGCCACACGGTCACTGCGTACGAATAGATCCAGGCTGTCCTTGACCCGAACCAATTCCTCGCACAACGCTGCCACCACCGAACGCATCGCGCCGCGATCCGGACCCGCCAGCTGAGCACGCTCTTCATCAACCAGCGTACTGTCGGGCAGCGCATCGTCCAGGCTGTACTCAGCCTTCAACGCCTTGATGCGTGGCGACTCTGTGGGCGCCTTGGCGATGTAAAAGAGCAGATTCTTGGTCAGTTCGTCAGGTGCCGGCTGGTTGATTCCGTCGGCGCCCTGCGCAACAAGCCGCTTGAGCTCCTTGTCAACCTGTCGCAGCAGGTTCCGGACCGTGGTGCCGTTGGCGACGGCCCCACTGGCGAGCCCCTCGACGACGCCCGATGCGATCTGCCACAACGCACCCAGCGGTGCATCTCGGCAGAGCATTTCCAGGCGCGCGAAGACCCGTGCCATATAACCCAGATTGGTGGGCAGATCCTGGTTGCGGATGACACCGACCAGCGCGACCTGCAGCATCTGCCGTAGCTTGCGAAGCAGCCCCGGAAGGTCTTCGGTTTGCCGCTGGGCCAGAAACTCCTCAGACAAAGCCGGCGCCCGAGCGGACATGTTGGGTGAAAACAGGCTGGTTTCCGACAGCAGTTTCTCACCGCGCGCGGCACGCAGATCATTGAGCAGCGGCAGTACGACCATTGGCAGATCGCGACGAGCGCTCTGAATGCGATCCAGATAGACCGGCATTTGCAGAATCGCCTGCATGAGCACTTCAAGCGCTTCGGTTTGACTGGCGACGCGCTCGTCAAGCAGCGCACGGGCGAGCTGCTCCATTTCTTCGGCAAGCAGTGCAGCACCATAAAACTCGACCATCTGCAGGGTGCCATGCACCTGATGCACGTAGGTCAGACAGAAGCGCATCCGCGTCGAGTCCTGCGGGTTTTCGACGAACGCTTCCAAGGCCTGCCGCGCCTGCTTCAGCGTTTCGGCAATTTCGCCTTTCACCCACTCCAGGGCGACATAATCGTGCCGATCACCCATAGCGACTCCGCTCATAAACTTTTCCGGGTAAAGGCCAGAACCTGACTATCGGCTACCGGCACCAGTTCCGGATGCTGCCAGCCAATCACCTCGCCCGCGCCGATAACCAACAACCCCCCCGGCGCTAGGCGCTCGACCAGGCGATTGAGGATTTCGCGGCGGCGCCAGCGACGGAAGTAAATCAACAGGTTCTGACAAAAAATGACGTCCATATCGGACATTGGCGCATCAGCCAGCTCCAGCACGTTGAGTCTGGCAAAGCACACGCGCGCAGCCAGGCTGGGTATTACTTGGAATCGCTCATCAGGCATTGCCTGGAAATATCGTTCGCGCAGGTCGGGATCCAACTGATCGAGCCGACGGCGACTGTAAAGGCCATCTCGAGATCGGCCCAGAGCGCTCAGGCTGATATCCGTACCGATCACCCCGTATTGCGCCTCGCCCGCCGTGCCCTTTAACGCCTCGGCAGCACAGATCGCCAGCGAATAGGTTTCTTCACCGCTTGCACACCCCACGCTCCACAGCGACCAGGGCAGCGCAGCATCGCGCGATTCCTGACGCTGCTGTATGTAAGCAGCAAGCATCGAAAACGAAGGCGGATGACGGAAGAAGCGGGTTTCCTGCACCGTCAGGCGGTCCATCAAGGTGGACCATTCGACCGCGCCTCGTGGGCCATCGGTAACCTGCTGGTAATAGCTGGCATAATCAGCCACACCAACTTCGCGCATGCGGCTGCTCAGGTTGGCCTGCAGAAACGTCCTCCGCTGTTCGGTCACTACGAGGCCGGAGCGCTCTTCGAGCAAGGCCTGCCAATCACGAAACTCGGCTGATGACATATCAGCCAAGGGTCTCAGTGACCAGTCAACGCTTGGCTGCATATCCTGCCCCTTACTCATGAACTTTCACAGCAGCCGTGACCGGCCGCCGTGCTATCAGTCAGGCCTGATCCTGCGTTTCCGGCAAGGTGAAGCCGGATACCGAATGACGCATTTCGTTGGCCATCTTCGCAAGGTTACCGATGCTCTTCGCGGTCGCAGTGGTACCCGAAGAGGTCTGCGAGGTAATTTCCTGAATGACATTCATGGTGTTGGAAATGTGACCAGCTGACGAAGCCTGCTGACGCGCCGCGTTGGAGATGTTCTGAATCAGAGCCGCAAGGCTCTTGGATACCTTCTCGATTTCCTCCAGGGCTACACCCGCGTCTTGGGCCAGACGCGCACCTCGTACCACTTCGGAAGTGGTCTGTTCCATTGAGATAACCGCTTCGTTGGTGTCGGTCTGAATGGTCTTGACCAGCGCTTCGATCTGCTTGGTCGCCGCAGACGAACGCTCGGCAAGGCGCTGTACTTCGTCCGCAACCACAGCGAAGCCTCGACCCGCATCGCCGGCCATGGATGCCTGAATCGCTGCGTTCAAGGCAAGGATGTTGGTTTGGTCGGCAATGTCGTTAATCAGGCTAACGATGTCACCGATCTCCTGGGACGATTCGCCCAGGCGCTTGATCCGCTTGGACGTGTCCTGAATCTGCTCACGGATGTTATCCATGCCGGTAATGGTGTTATGAACGACCTCGTTGCCTTTGTTGGCAATGGCTACGGAGCGTTCCGCCACCGCAGACGATTCAGCGGCGTTGGCCGATACCTGGTCAATCGAAACCGCCATTTCATTGATCGCCGCGGAAGCCCCAGCAATTTCCTGGGCTTGATGCTCGGAAGCTTCGGCCAGGTGCATCGCGGTCGCCTGAGTCTCCTGGGCCGCGCCTGACACTTGAACGGCAGTCTGGTTGATCGTTTCGACCAGATCGCGCAACTGGTCGATGGAGTAGTTGATGGAGTCTGCGATGGCACCGGTGAAGTCTTCGGTAACCGTGGCGGCTACGGTCAAGTCACCATCGGCCAGGTCACCGATTTCGTCGAGCAAGCGGAGAATCGCCGTTTGGTTACGTTCGTTCTTTTCGGCCGTTTCACTCAGACGACGACGTGTTTCTTGAACCATCACCAGACCGATCAGCAGGATCGAGGCCAGGGCCAGCGCACCCAGAACATAGCCAGCCAGGGCATTGATGTATCGGGCATCGGCACGACCTTGAAGACCTTGGGTCAGCGCAGAGGTCTTGTCGAGCAGAGTCTGCGAAACTTCGAAGATGCTGTTCGACGATTCACGCACCTGGAACAGCTCCGGCGAGGTTTCGAGAATCTCATCCACAGAACCGGAAACGAACTGAAACAACTCGGAGATTGCAGCCAGACGATCCAGCGCCTCGGCATCGTCAACGCGGGAAATGCCCATGGCTTCGTTGCCTTCGAGCATCGCGCTGAGCACGCGCCCAAACAGGCTCGCATCACGACCGAACATGTCAGCGGCCTGCACCGAGTCCTGGTCACCGGAAAGCACCTTGTTCACCGAGCCCAGAATACGTTCCGCGAGCAGCGACTGGCGCTGAGCAACGGACACCTGGGCAGCCGGGGCGCCACTTTCCAAAAGAATATCGACGACTTCTTCGTACTCGACCTGCAGTTGCGGAATGGTTTCGGCGAGGGTCGTGGCGACCTGATGCAGGGAAAGAACCGTCTGCTCGCTGGCGAGGATCGCATCCGTGTTCTGCCGTAGCGTGTCCCAGTCCTGCTGCACCGCAGCGACTTCGGCCTGCAGCGATTGCGGAACCGCTGGCAGCCCTATGCGATCGTCTCCTTCGGAGAGGTAGGTCCAGCGCTCGCTAAAGTCGTTGCGTGCGTCTTTCAACGAGCCGAATGCGTCCGGCGTACCCGCAGCCGCTTCTACCGCGTTCTTCGCGATGCGCTGAGATAGAACTCGCAGCTCACCTGCGTGTCCAATGTACTCATTGTCATAGTCCGCCTGGGTATTGATGTACGCAAAGTTCACGAACAACAGCACCATCGACACGATGAGAAGGATAAACAGCCCGGCGATCAGCGTATTGCTACGTATCCCTGCCAGCAAAGCATTTGCGTTCATTTTTTTCATTTTTCCGGCCCCCGCCTGGACCACCCGTACGTTTCCTTCCAAGAACCAAAAGGCCGGCATCAGCCGACCCCACCTAAATCAATACGCCACGTCCAGAAAGGTCTGGTGCGCGGCAAGCGCGTGCGGGCTAAAGACCAGCCAAGGCTGCTCGCGCTGAAAGACACCGTGAATAAAGGGCTGGATCGATGCCTCGACCGGCGGCAACTGCTCGGAGAAGGCATCCACCGGGAAGTGCTGCATGCCGAACACTTCGTCGACCGTCAATCCGGCGAACACCTCCTGATGATCGACCACCAATACCCGCCGCTGCTTACGTAACGGAGACAGCTCCAGGCCGAAATAACCGCACAGATCCATGACGGGCAACAGCCGGCCGCGGACGTTTGCCACGCCCTTCACCCAGGTCTTCACTCCTGGTAACAACGTATAGCGCGGCTCGTGGAGTATTTCGCCAACCTCCCCCATCGGAGCAACAAACAGTCGCCCCCCCATTCGAAAACCGATACCTGCCCAGGTTTGGATGGCTTCCTGCTGCGAGGGCAGTCCTGCCGCCAGCGCTCGGCAACGGGTATCGATTTCCAGAAGTCGCTGAAACGGCGTAGGCGTATCCGACATGCTGGCAACATCCCTTGATTACGAAACCGCCGTTTATCCGGCTAGTACGGCGCTCAGGGTCTTCAGCAGTGTCGCTTCATCCACTGGCTTGGTCAGGTAATCCTTGGCGCCTTGACGCTTGCCCCAGACCTTATCGGTTTCCTGGTCTTTAGTGGTCACAATGATCACTGGAATGTGACTGGTTTCAGCATCTTTGGTCAGTTGGCGAGTAGCTTGAAAACCGTTCAGACCGGGCATGACGATATCCATCAGTACCGCGTCCGGCTTTTCCTGACGAGCAAGCGCTACGCCATCGGCTCCGTTCTCAGCTTTCAGAACGACATGACCATGCTTCTCCAGCATGGCCGTCAGCTTGTACATCTCGGTCGGCGAGTCATCAACAATCAGAACGCGAGCCATGGTTTCTCCGTGGGAAAGGCTTCAGCGGCACACAGGGCCGAACTTCAGGATACTTGCTCTACCGGTGCGAAATCAGGCACATGCGCCTTGATCGCACCGAGCAACTCTTCTTTACTGAAAGGCTTGGTGAGGTACTGGTCCGACCCCACGATCCGCCCCTTGGCCTTGTCGAACAGGCCATCCTTGGAGGACAGCATGATCACCGGGGTGGATTTGAAAGAACTGTTGTTCTTGATCAACGCACAGGTCTGATAGCCATCAAGCCTCGGCATCATGATATCGACGAAAATGATGCGCGGGTGGCTATCCGCGATCTTGGCGAGCGCATCAAAGCCATCCACCGCCGTGATCACATCACAACCTACTTTCTTCAGCAGCGTTTCGGCGGTGCGACGAATCGTTTTCGAATCGTCGATCACCATGACCTTCAAGCCCTCGGAGTGCTGTTCCATTTCGCCCTACCATCGCCTCGGTGAGTCGTAGTTTATCGTTATGTCAGTGCGCCAGAGGCCCTGCCATCGATGGGCTGCACCCAATCGCCGGACCTTTTTAGCACACTCCTCAAATGCAAGCTATCCGCTGCCAAGGCAGCGGGATTTTCCTTGACCCAACGCACAACCGCCGCCAATCTGCATCGACATTTCAAGCCCCTGGCAGCTCCGCTCTGCCCCTCGCCGGAGATCATCGCATGACTGTTCGCGTCGGGATCATCATGGATCCAATCGCGCAGATCGCCTTCAAAAAGGACAGCTCGCTGGCCATGCTGCTGGCAGCCCAAGCTCGCGACTGGACCATCTGCTACATGGAGCAGCGCGACCTTTATCAGCTAGGTGGCGAGGCGCGCGCTCGCATGCGGCCGCTCAAGGTCTTCAACGACCCCCAGCGCTGGTACGAAGCAGAGGAAGAGATCGACAGCGCACTTAGCGAACTCGACGTCATCCTGATGCGCAAGGACCCGCCGTTCAACAGCGAGTACGTATACGCCACCTACCTGCTGGAGCTTGCCGAGCAAGCCGGCACGCTGGTGGTGAACCGACCGCAAAGCCTGCGCGATTGCAATGAGAAGTTCTTTGCTACCCAGTTTCCGCAATGCACGCCACCGACGCTTGTCAGTCGACGGTCCGACATTCTGCGGGAGTTTGCCCGCGAGCAGCGTGACATCATTCTCAAACCACTGGATGAAATGGGTGGCGCCTCGATTTTCCGTCACCGCGAAGGCGACCCGAACCTTTCGGTGATTCTCGAAGTGCTGACCGAGCACGGCAGCCGGCAAATCATGGCGCAGCGTTACATTCCGGCGATCAAGGATGGCGACAAGCGAATACTGATGATCGACGGTGAACCGGTGCCGTACTGCCTGGCACGCATCCCGGCGGCAGGAGAAACCCGCGGCAACCTCGCCGCCGGCGGGCGTGGCGTTGCACAGCCGCTTTCTGATCGAGACAGAGAGATTGCCGCCATTGTCGGTCCCGAGCTGCGCAAACGCGGGCTGCTGTTCGTCGGACTGGATGTGATCGGAGATTTCCTCACAGAAATCAACATCACCAGCCCGACCTGCATTCGCGAGATCGACAACGCGTTCGATACCCGGATCGGCGAACGTCTGATGGATGCCATCGAGGCCAAACTGCAGCGCCACTCCAACGCCTGAGACCAGTGCGCGGTTGGCCTACCAACCAACCGCCACCTTCCACGCGTAACCTATAGGCATCTGGCTGCGCCGCAACAAAAATCGGAGTCACCTTACGCAGCAAAGCTGTCGCCTGGTTCATAGACTTTTGCAGCCGTGCTGGGCAGACTGCGCGCACTTCGAGCCGACTGTGATGCGATGAACGCCGCTACACGCCAACCTATTCCTGCCCATACCGGCGTCCGCCCGGCGGATCGTCTCGGCTTCACGATATTTCTCGCCGCCGCGCTGCACGCAGCCTTGATCCTCGGCCTCGGCTTCTCGCTATCGGAACCGAAGCAGATCAGCAAGTCGCTGGAAATCACCTTGTCCACGTTCAAAAGCGAAGACAAACCGAAGGACGCCGACTTTCTCGCGCAGGACAACCAACAGGGTAGCGGCACGCTGGAGCACAAGGCGTCCCCGAAAACGACCGAGCAAGCGCCATTTCAAGACACCCAGGTGCGCAAGGTGACGCCGGCCTCTTCGCCGCCGCCTAGCACTCGCAGCGAGGCCCCGAAAACCGCAGTCGCGACCCGTGCGCCGCAGCTAGACAAGACGCCGGCAAAACCGCAGAAAAACAAGCCACAGCCCCAGGCGCAGCCGGCGCCTGTCTATGACAGCTCACAGCTCAGCTCGGAAATCGCCAGCCTCGAGGCGGAGCTTGCGCAGCAAGTCGAGCAGTACGCCAAGCGGCCTCGCGTCAGTCGCCAGAACAGCGCCGCCACCATGCGAGATATCAGCGCCTGGTACCGCGACGAGTGGCGCAAGAAGGTCGAGCGCATCGGCAACCTCAACTACCCTGACGAAGCTCGTCGTCAGCGGATCTATGGCAGCCTTCGCATGCTGGTGGTCATCGACCGCAACGGCGCGGTGCAGGAGCTACGGGTGCTCGAATCCTCAGGACAGGCGGTCCTCGACGAGGCGGCCATGCGCATCGTCAGGCTTGCAGCGCCGTTTGCACCTTTCTCGGGAGAGCTGGCGAATAAGTTCGACCAGGTCGAGATCATCAGGACATGGCGCTTCGAGCGCGGCGACCGATTGTCGAGCCGTTGATCAGCTGAATCAGCACCCGGCGTCAACAGCGCGGCAAGCCAGCGCATGCAGCTTCACGGCCTCGCCCGCAACGCTTAAGCTAGCAACCATGAACGCGACCTCACCCAATTACCTCAAGCATCATTTCCTGATCGCCATGCCCCATATGGCCGACCCCAATTTCGCCCACGCCTTGATTTATCTCGTGGAACACAATCGGGAAGGCGCAATGGGGCTCATCGTCAATCGTCCGAGCGGACTGATCCTGGCCGACATACTCGACCAGCTGCGCCCCGACGAGCCGGTCAGTCCCGCCAGTCAGCAGCTGCCGATTTTCGCCGGTGGTCCGGTGCAGACCGACAGAGGCTTCGTGCTGCACCCGGCCGACGCGCAGTTTCAGGCCACCCTCGGCCTCGGCGACCTAGGCGTGACCACATCCCAGGACGTGCTCTTCGCCATCGCCGACGGCTACGGTCCCAGGCAGCACTTTATCGCTCTCGGCTATGCCGGCTGGGAACCGGGTCAGCTCGAGGCCGAACTGGTCGACAACGCCTGGCTGAGCTGCCCGGCGCAGCCGCACATTCTTTTTGACCTTCCCTACGACCAGCGCCTTGCGGCTGCAGCCGCCTCGCTGGGTGTCGACCTGCGGCTTCTTAGCAGCCAGGTCGGTCACGCATGAGTGCCCTGCGTTTACTGCTGGGCTTCGATTACGGCACCAAGCAGATCGGCGTTGCTGTCGGTCAGGCGATTACCGGCCAGGCCCGGGAGCTTTGCGTGCTCAAGGCGCAGAACGGCGTGCCCGACTGGTCGCAGATCGAAGCGTTATTACGCGAATGGCAACCGGACGCTCTGGTGGTCGGCTTGCCATTGAACATGGATGGCAGCCCCAGCGAAATGAGTGCGCGCGCGGAGAAGTTCGCCCGGCGCCTCAACGGCCGCTTCAACCTGCCGGTGCACACCCACGACGAGCGTCTGACGACCTACGAAGCCAAAGGCGAACGCCTGCGCGGCGGGCAGCAAGGCGGTTACCGCGAATGCCCGGTCGACGCCCTCGCTGCCGCCCTTTTACTCGAAGGCTGGCTGACGGCGCAAACCCTCTGATGCGTTATCAAGGAGAAACGATGACCCTGCCGAACCCCGATCAGCTACTGCCCGAAATGGCCGCGGCGCTGGATCAACACCTGAGCAGTCACGGTATATCGGAGCCTCTTTTTATCGGCATCCACACCGGTGGCGTCTGGATAGGCCAAGCGCTGCTGGACCTGCGCGGCAAGCAGGAAGCCCTCGGCGTGCTGGACGTGTCGTTCTATCGCGACGATTTCACCCAGAATGGCCTGCACCCACAGGTTCGCCCTTCGGCGCTTCCGTTCGAAATAGAAGGCCAGCATCTCGTATTGATCGACGACGTACTGATGAGCGGGCGCACCGTTCGCGCCGCGCTCAACGAGCTGTTCGACTATGGCCGCCCCGCCAGTGTCAGTCTGGTCTGCCTGCTGGACCTCAACGCCCGCGAACTGCCGATCCGGCCGGACGTAGTCGGCGCAACGCTGTCGTTGCCTTCCGACCAAAGGGTAAAGCTGCTCGGCCCGGCACCGCTCGCTCTCGAATACCAGACCCTCGCCTCCGCCAATTGAGACCCTCGCGATGACGCCTACTGACGCCAAGCGGCCGCTACAGCTCAACGACAATGGTCAGCTGCGCCATTTCCTGTCCCTGGATGGCCTGCCTCGCACGCTGCTTACCGAAATCCTCGACACTGCCGACTCCTTTCTCGAAGTCGGTGCCAGAGGAGTCAAGAAGGTCCCCTTGCTGCGCGGCAAGACCGTCTGCAATGTGTTCTTCGAGAACTCCACGCGCACCCGCACCACTTTCGAACTGGCGGCCAAGCGCCTCTCGGCGGACGTGATCACGCTGAACGTTTCCACCTCGTCGACCAGCAAAGGCGAAACCCTGACCGATACGCTGCGCAACCTCGAAGCCATGGCGGCCGACATGTTCGTCGTGCGCCACGCCGATTCGGGCGCTGCACATTTCATCGCCGAACACGTCTGCCCGGACGTCGCAATCATCAATGGCGGTGACGGGCGCCATGCGCACCCCACCCAGGGCATGCTCGACATGCTCACCATCCGCCGCCACAAGGGTGACTTCGAGAAGCTCTCGGTGGCCATCGTCGGCGACATCCTGCATTCGCGGGTAGCCCGTTCCAACATGCTCGCGCTGAAGACGCTCGGCTGTCCGGACATTCGCGTGATAGGCCCGAAAACGCTACTGCCGATCGGCCTGGAGCAATACGGCGTCAGTGTCTTCCACGACATGACCGAAGGCCTGCGCGATGTCGACGTAGTGATCATGCTGCGCCTGCAGCGCGAGCGCATGCAGGGCGGCCTGCTGCCCAGCGAGGGCGAGTTCTACCGTCTCTATGGGCTGACCACACAGCGCATGGCGCTGGCCAAGCGGGACGCCATCGTCATGCATCCAGGCCCGATCAACCGAGGCGTCGAGATCGAATCGGCGGTCGCAGACGGCGACCAGTCAGTAATTCTCAACCAGGTGACCTACGGCATCGCGGTTCGCATGGCGGTGCTCTCCATGGCCATGAGCGGCCAGACCGCCCAGCGCCAGATCGAAACCGAATACGCTGCCGAGGAGCAGAACTGATGCCAACCGAAATCCTCGGCGCTCGCCTGATCGACCCCGCCAACGGGCGCGATGAAATCACCGATATCTATTGCCAGGACGGCTTGGTCGTCGCCATCGGCCAGGCACCAGCTGGCTTCAACGCTGCACACAGCATCAATGCCCAGGGGCTGGTCGCCGCCCCCGGGCTGGTCGATCTGTCCGTTGCCCTGCGCGAGCCGGGTTACAGTCGCAAGGGCAACATCGCCAGCGAGACACTGGCTGCCACGGCCGGCGGCATCACCAGCCTGTGCTGTCCACCGAACACCAAACCGGTGCTGGACACCGCCGCGGTCGCCGAGCTGATCCTCGACCGCGCCCGCGAGTCCGGTCATGCCAAGGTCTTTCCGATTGGCGCGCTGACACGCAACCTGGCGGGAGAACAGCTCGCTGAGCTGGTGGCGCTACGCGATGCCGGCTGTGTCGCTTTCGGCAATGGCCTGACCAACTTCGCCAGCAGCCGGAACCTGAGCCGCGCGCTGGAATATGCAGCGACCTTCGGCCTCACCGTGATCATGCATTCCCAGGACAGCGATCTGGCCGAAGGCGGTCTTGCCCATGAAGGCCCTTCCGCCGCTTTTCTCGGCCTGGCCGGGATCCCTGAAACAGCCGAAACCATCGCCCTGGCGCGCAATCTGCTGCTGGTCGAACAGACTGGTGTCCGCGCCCACTTCAGCCAGCTCAGCACCGCTCGTGGCGCGCAGATGATCGCCGATGCACAGGCGCGCGGCCTGTCGGTGACCGCCGACGTGGCGATGTATCAATTGATCCTGACCGATGAAGCGCTGCACGGCTTTTCCAGCCTTTACCATGTGCAACCGCCGCTACGCAGCGCCGCCGACCGCGACGGCCTGCGCGAAGCAGTCAAAGCTGGCGTCATTTCGGCGATTTCCAGTCATCATCAACCTCACGAAGCGGATGCCAAGCAGGCACCGTTCGGCGAAACCGAGCCGGGCATCAGCAGTGCGGAAATTCTTCTGCCGCTCGCATTGACCCTGGTCGAAGATGGCCTGCTCGATCTGCCGACTCTGATCGCGCGCCTCAGCGGCGGTCCGGCCGCCGCACTGCAGCTTCGGGCGGGACGCCTGGCGGTAGGCGACGCCGCGGATCTGGTCCTGTTCGACCCACGCAGCTCTACCCTCGCTGGCGAAGTCTGGCATTCGAAGGGTCGCAATTGCCCTTTCATCGGCCACTGCCTCCCAGGGGCGGTGCGCCACACCATCGTCGACGGCAGAGTCGCCTTTCAAGCCTGATCTCGAAACCCAGGCGGTCCGGACCAGAAGGTCGGACCGCCCTCGAAACCGTCTTTACCAGCGCTTTTCCATGTTGCGCATCGAAACCTGGCTGTTCAGCGTCCAGAAGTCATAAAGCACGCCCACGAAGAACAGCCCGCCGGTGCACAGGTAGATCAGGCCGGTAATCCATTTGCCCTGATACATCCGGTGCACGCCGAACACGCCGAGGAAGGTCAGCAGAATCCAGGCGACGGTGTAATCGATCGGGCCAGGCTGAAAGCGCATGTCGGCCTCCCGGTCCATCGACGGGATCAGAAACAGGTCGATGATCCAGCCAACGAAGAACAAGCCGAGCGTGAAAAACCAGATGGTGCCGGTAATCGGCTTGCCGTAGTAGAAGCGGTGGGAACCGAGGAATCCGAATATCCACAGAAGATAGCCGATCAGGGTGCTATGGGTGTTCTGCCGCATCTGAGCCTCGCTGGTCTGATTGAGTCGCGCGTTGAGCTTATCCGATTCTCGGCCGAGTGAACGGTCTGCCGAACGGGCCGTTACGCGATGAGGCGACCGTGATACTGTATATGCAAACAGTATACAGATGGTCCTCATGCAGCTGATCGAAAAGCTCAGCGTCCTTGCCGACGCTGCCAAATATGACGTGTCATGTGCCAGCAGCGGCGCGCCAAAGCGCAGTTCGAAAGGCCGCAGTGGGCTTGGTGCCACGAACGGTATGGGCATCTGCCACAGCTTCACGCCGGACGGCCGCTGTGTGGCGCTACTCAAGGTGCTGCTGACTAACTTCTGCCTGTATGACTGCCAGTACTGCGTCAATCGGCGTTCCAGTGACGTACCGCGAGCGCGTTTCACCCCGGAAGAAGTGGTGACGCTGACACTCGACTTTTACCGTCGCAACTGCATCAGCGGTCTGTTTCTCAGCTCCGGCATCATTCGCTCGGCCGACTACACCATGGAACAGCTCAATCGAGTAGCCAAGCTGCTACGCGAGGAGCATGAGTTCCGCGGCTACATCCATCTGAAGACCATCCCGGACGCCGATCCGCTGCTCATCGCCGAGGCCGGTCGCTACGCCGACCGCCTCAGCGTCAATATCGAACTGCCGACCGAGTCCAGCCTGCTCCGCCTCGCGCCGGAAAAACAGGTGGTGACGATCAAACAGGCCATGCATTCGATTTATCAAGGAGAGACCGAAGCCCAGGCGGAGAAAGGTTCGCCGCGTTTCGCTCCGGCCGGGCAAAGCACGCAGATGATCGTTGGCGCCGACGCAACTGACGACAGCACCATTCTGCATACTGCACAGTCGTTGTATGGCGACTTCCGCCTGCGCCGCGTGTACTACTCGGCGTTCAGCCCGATTCCGCACAGCCCCAAGACCGTTCCCTTCGAGGCGCCGCCACTGCTGCGCGAACACCGGTTGTACCAAGCCGATTTTCTCATGCGCGGTTACGGTTTTCGGGCCGGCGAGCTGCTTGCCGGTCCAGGCAACCTACCGCTGGACATCGATCCCAAGCTCGCCTGGGCGCTGTCCAACCGTGAGCATTTCCCAGTGGACCTGAATCGCGCCGAAGCGGCGCTGATCGCGCGCATTCCCGGGATCGGCATCCTCAGCGCCCAGCGCCTGGTGGCCCTACGCCGGCAGAAGCGCATTCGCTTCGAGGACCTGACGCGCCTTCGCTGCTCGCTGGAAAAGGCCAAACCCTTCATCGTGACCCTCGACTATCGACCGAGCCAGGCCCAGCGGGAATCTGCCGTCCTGCGCCAACAACTCGGCGAAGGTCCCGTACAGATGGGATTGTGGTGATGCGTCAGGTACGTTTCGACGGCACTTTCGCTGGCTGGCGCGACGCTGCGCGTGACCTGCTCCGCCGCAAGGTCGCCCCTCATCAGGTGGAGTGGCTCGGCAGTGACGATAGCGGTGGTTTGTTCGACGAGCCCGATGTACCCGAACCGTCAGAGCCGATGTCTCGGACACGCATTCCACGGCAACTGATCGACGAACTGGAGAGCGCGGCGCGCTTTCGAACTAGCGGCCGATGGAGCCTGCTATACCGCATTCTCTGGCGGGTCGCCAGGGGTGATCAGACGGCCCGGCTGGTCGGCGACGCTGATGGCAGTGAACTGCACGCACGGATCAAGGCGGTACGCCGCGAAACGCACCACATGCATGCTTTTCTGCGCTTCAGCCCAGCGGGCGCTGACGAAGTGGTGGACTATGTGGCCTGGTTCGAACCGGCCCACGACATCTTGCTCAGCGCCGCGCCGCACTTCGCCGACCGCATGGGCCTGCACTCCTGGCTGATCGCAACCCCGGACAATGCGGTGCTATGGGATGGTGAAACCATGCATTACGCCAACCCCTGCCCGCCCGCCTGGCGGCAACTGGCGCAATCGGTCGAGGATCCCGGCGCGCACCTGTGGAAGGCCTACTACGAAAGTACCTTCAACCCGGCGCGGCTCAACCGGGAAGTAATGCAGAGCAATCTGCCGGTACGCTTCTGGAAAAACCTGCCCGAAGGATCGCTGATTCCACAGCTGATGAGCCGCGCCAGGGCCGGGGCCCAGCGTGACGGTCAGGCCGAACGGGTCGCCAGCCGGCCCGGCAAACGCATCGGCCAATCAGGAAGGACCTGATCAGCGGAAGCTGCGACCCGGGTCGTCGTCGCTGACTTCCAGAGTGAGGCCTTGGGATACGGAGGTCAGATGTTCGCCATCGGTCTCCGAGCCCAATTTGATCATCAGGCGCAGGTCGTTGGACGAGTCGGCATGCAGCAGCGCATCTTCGTAGGTGATCTCGCCCTGCACGTAAAGGTTGTAGAGCGCCTGATCGAACGTCTGCATGCCGAGGTCGGTGGAGCGCTTCATCAGTGATTTGAGTTCGTGCACTTCACCCTTGCGGATCAGGTCAGCCGCCAGCGGCGTATTGATCAATACCTCGATGACCGCCCGCCGGCCTTTACCGTCGGGCGTGGGGATCAGTTGCTGGGCGACGATGGCCTTGAGATTGAGCGAGAGATCCATCCAGACCTGCTGCTGCCGGTCGGCGGGGAAGAAGTTGATGATTCGATCCAGTGCCTGGTTGGCGTTGTTGGCGTGTAGCGTGGCCAGGCACAGGTGGCCGGTTTCGGCGAACGCGACCGCATAGTCCATGGTCTCGCGGGTCCGCACCTCACCGATGAGGATCACATCGGGCGCTTGGCGCAGCGTGTTCTTCAGCGCCACGTCGAAGGAATCGGTATCGATACCGACCTCGCGCTGAGTAACGATGCAGCTCTGATGCTGGTGAATGAACTCGATGGGGTCTTCGATGGAAATGATATGACCGCTGGAGTTCTTGTTGCGGTAGCCGATCATCGCCGCCAGCGAAGTGGACTTGCCGGTGCCGGTAGCGCCGACGAACAGCACCAGCCCACGCTTGGTCATCGCCAGCTTTTTCAGCACGTCCGGCAGTTTCAGGTCTTCGAGCGTCGGGATATTGGTCTCGATACGGCGCAGCACCATCCCGGCGAGGTTGCGCTGATAGAAGGCGCTGACCCGGAAGCGACCGATGCCGCGCGCGCTGATGGCAAAGTTGCACTCGTGGTTCTCGGCGAACTCGCGGCGCTGCTGCTCGTTCATCACGGCATGCACGGTTTCGCGGGTCATTTCCGGCGACATGGGCGTCTTGTTCACCGGCAGGATCTTGCCGTTGACCTTCATCGAAGGCGGCACACCAGCGGTAATGAACAGATCGGATCCGCCCTTTTCGACCATCAGGCGCAACAGTTTCTCGAATTCCATCGTCGTTCTCGTAGTCTGGCGAAGCCGCGTTGTAGCGAAGCGGAAGCCGGCGACGATGTCGCCGGACCACCCGTGGGTTTAGAAATTTTCCGGCTGTTTGGCCTTTTCTTTGGCTGCGTCGCGCGAAATCAACCCCTTGGCCAGCAGCCCCTTGAGACAGGAATCGAGCGTCTGCATGCCCAGCGAACCGCCGGTCTGGATCGAGGAATACATCTGCGCCACCTTGTCCTCGCGGATCAGGTTTCGGATCGCCGGTGTACCGATCATGATTTCGTGCGCGGCCACTCGACCGCCACCGACCTTCTTCAGCAGGGTCTGGGAGATCACCGCCTGCAGCGATTCGGAGAGCATCGAGCGAACCATGGATTTTTCTTCCGCCGGGAACACATCGACCACGCGGTCAATGGTCTTGGCCGCCGAGGTGGTGTGCAGGGTGCCGAATACCAGGTGACCGGTTTCCGCGGCGGTCAGCGCCAGGCGGATGGTTTCCAGATCGCGCATCTCGCCCACGAGGATGATGTCCGGGTCTTCACGCAGCGCCGAGCGCAGGGCTTCGGAGAAGCCCAATGTGTCGCGGTGCACTTCGCGCTGGTTGACCAGGCACTTCTTCGACTCGTGGACGAACTCGATCGGGTCCTCGATGGTGAGGATGTGGTGATATTTGGTGTTGTTCAGATAGTCGAGCATCGCCGCCAGGGTGGTCGACTTGCCCGAACCGGTCGGCCCGGTGACCAGCACCAGCCCTCGCGGCACATCGGTGATCTTGCGGAAGACCTCGCCCATGCCGAGGTCTTCCATGGTCAGCACCTTCGACGGAATGGTCCGGAACACCGCACCGGCGCCGCGATTCTGGTTGAATGCGTTGACCCGGAAGCGCGCCACGCCGGGCACTTCGAACGAAAAGTCAGTCTCGAGGAACTCCTCGAAATCCTTGCGCTGCTTGTCGTTCATGATGTCGTAGATCAGTGCGTGCACCTGCTTGTGGTCCATCGCCGGCAGATTGATCCGGCGCACGTCACCGTCAACGCGGATCATCGGCGGCAAGCCGGAAGACAGGTGCAAGTCAGACGCACCCTGCTTGGCACTGAAGGCCAGCAGTTCTGTGATATCCATGGGACTCCCCAATTACAAGCAAGCAGGTAGAATGCCGCGCAGACCCTAAGGTGGCAGGCGCAGTTAATGTCCACGATAGCGAACAATATTGCAAAGGTCGCAACGCGCATCCGTGAGGCGGCGCAAGCTGTGGCGCGTGATCCCGACGAGGTACGCCTGTTGGCGGTCAGCAAGACCCAGCCGGCCGCCGCGATTCGCGAGGCATCCAGCGCCGGTGTACTCGATTTCGGCGAGAACTATCTGCAGGAAGCTCTTGAGAAACAGGCCGAGCTCGCCGACCTGTCATTGACCTGGCATTTCATCGGCCCGATCCAGTCGAACAAGACCAAGGCGATCGCCGAGCACTTCGACTGGGTTCATTCGGTCGACCGCCTGAAGATCGCTCAGCGGCTCTCCGACCAGCGCCCCGAATCACTGCCACCGCTGAATATCTGCCTGCAGGTGAATGTCAGTGGCGAGGCCAGCAAGTCCGGTTGCGAACCACAGGATGTGCCAGAACTGGCTCAGGTCATCGCCGCCCTGCCCCGCCTGCGTCTGCGGGGGCTGATGACGATTCCCGAGCCGACCGACGATCCCGCCGAGCAGCGTGCCGCCTTCGCCCGCCTGCGACAGTTGCAAAACGAGCTCGACCTCGAGCTCGACACCCTCTCCATGGGCATGAGCCAGGATCTGGAGGCTGCCATCGCAGCAGGCGCCACCTGGGTCCGCATCGGCACTGCCCTGTTCGGCGCCCGCGCGTCGCCACCGCAGACCGCTCCGGCCAAACCTGCGCATAAGTAAAGGAACCCACGCATGAACACACCCCGTATCGCATTCATCGGCGGCGGCAACATGGCTGCCAGCCTGATCGGCGGGTTGCGTGCCCAAGGCGTATCCGCCACATCCATCTGTGCCAGCGATCCAGGCGCTGACAAGCGCGCCGAGCTGGAGTCAACCCACGGCATCGAGACCTTCGCCGACAACAGCCAAGCCGTTGCCGGTGCCGATGTCGTCCTGCTGGCGGTCAAACCGCAGATGATGCAGTCGGTCTGCCGCGATCTGGCCGTCCATCTGCAATCGAACCAGCTGATCGTGTCGATCGCCGCGGGAATCAACTGCGCCAGCTTGCAGCAATGGCTGGGGCCGCAGACGCCACGGGCCATCGTGCGCTGCATGCCGAATACGCCATCGCTATTGCGTCAAGGCGTCAGCGGGTTGTTCGCCAGTGCTCAGGTCAGCGTTGAGCAAAAACAACAGGCCGAGCAGTTGCTATCGGCTGTGGGCCTGGCGCTCTGGCTGGACAAGGAAGAACTGATCGACGCCGTCACCGCCGTCTCCGGCAGCGGGCCCGCCTATTTCTTCCTGTTGATCGAAGCCATGACCGCCGCCGGCCAGCACCTGGGCCTGCCACGCGACACCGCGGCGCAGCTGACACTGCACACCGCGCTGGGTGCCGCACGGATGGCCTGCGAAAGCGACGTCGAGGCAGCCGAACTGCGTCGCCGCGTCACCTCGCCGAACGGAACCACCGAAGCGGCGATCAAAGCCTTCCAGACAGGCGGCTTCGAGAGCCTGGTTCAACAGGCGATGAATGCCGCCGCACAACGCTCGGCCGAACTCGCCGAACAACTGGGTAATTAGGGTCTGTTGACGTTTCGTTCGCGGCCGCGCCGGAGCTTGTTTTTGCGCGGAGCAAGGCATGAGGAGAGAAGTTTGGTCATTCCAAATGAACGACGAATAACGCCGCACCGCGCAAAAACAGGCCCGGCCCTTCGGGTTGCGCGGCAAATGACGCCATGCGGCGTTGCGAGACTTGTCAAGGGAACAACCATTACCTGCGTCCCGCGCCTTGCCTGGCGTCATTTGACGCAGCAACGCGGCTCGCGACGAAACATCAACAGACCCTAAGGAGCCTTCATGTCGCAACTCTCACAAGCCCTGATCCTGATCGTCCAGACGCTCGGCAGTCTCTATCTGCTGATCGTGCTGCTGCGCTTTATCCTGCAGTTGGTCCGGGCGGACTTCTACAATCCGCTGAGCCAGTTCATCGTGCGCGCCACGCACCCCTTGCTGCGACCGTTGCGCCGGGTGATACCGAGCATCGGCGGCATCGATCTATCCTCGCTGGTGCTGGCCATCGTGATTCAAGTGCTGCTGATGGCTGCCATCCTGATGCTGGCCTACGGCACCATCGGCAACCCGCTGCAGCTTCTGGTCTGGGCGCTGATTGGCGTGACCGGGCTGTTTCTGAACATATTCTTCTACGCGCTGATCATCAGCGTAATCCTGTCCTGGGTCGCACCCGGTAGCCACAACCCCGGCGCTCAACTGGTCAACCAGATCTGCGAACCGGCGCTGGCACCTTTCCGCCGCCTGCTGCCCAATCTTGGCGGGCTGGATATCTCGCCGATCTTCGCTTTTCTGGCGATCAAGCTGCTGGACATGCTGGTGATCAACAACTTGGCGATGATGACGCATATGCCCAATATCCTCCGCTCGCTGATCTGAGGCCAACCGTCTGCGCACCACATGCGGCCTTTGAGCGGTAGTTCACACCCTCTCAATTGACCCGCATCGGGCGATTGGGATAATCGCCCGATCCGCCTTTCAGGAAGCACCACGATCATGGAACGACTAGACCGGCAAGTGGATGCCTACGTTACCTGGAAGCGTGATCTGGTTCGGGAGATCACCCGCTACCGCAGCTGGCTGGGGCACAACCGCCTCAATTCGGAGGCGGTAGATGCGCGGCTTGATCGTGCCTTGAAACTGCTGCGCACCGATCACATCACCCTGGCGTTCGTCGGCGAGTTTTCCCGTGGCAAGACGGAGCTGATCAACAGCCTGTTTTTCTCCGGGTACGGCCAACGCATCCTGCCCTCGCGTGCAGGGCGCACCACCATGTGCCCAACCGAACTGTTTTTTGATCCACGCGCGGAGCGCTCCTATATCCGCCTGTTGCCGATCGAGTCGCGCCTGGACGACACGAGCATCGCCCAGCTCAAGCGCAATCCGCGTTTCTGGCAGAACATAGCGCTGGATCCGAACAAGCCGGACGCCATGGTCGAAGCCTTCACCCAGGTCGCTTCCACCAAATCCATGCCGGTGGAGCAAGCCATTCAGCTCGGTTTCCATCCCGACTCACTGGAACAAGCGGAGACGGCCGGCGAAGTCATGGTGCCGGCCTGGCGGCACGCGATGGTCAACTTCGATCACCCCCTGTTGCGCCAGGGGTTGCGGATACTCGATACGCCGGGCCTCAACGCGCTGGGCAGCGAGCCAGAACTCACCCTGTCGATGCTGCCGAGTGCCCAGGCGGTAATTTTTTTGTTGTCAGCCGACGCCGGCGTGACCGCCAGCGATATGGATATCTGGCAGCAGCATATCCATCAGCTCGACGACGGCGGTCGACACCGTTTGTTCGCCGTGCTCAACAAAATCGATGTGCTCTGGGACGACGTCTCCGGCGACGCGTTCGTCAACGATGCGATCCAGAGGATGCAGAGCAGCACCGCCCAACAGTTGGGTATCGCCGTCGACGACGTGCTTCCGCTTTCGGCCAAGCAGGCACTGCTTGCGAAGATTCGCGGCGATCAGCCACTGCTTGAGCGCAGCCGACTGGTGGCGCTGGAGCAGCTTCTTTGCGAACGCATCCTCGCGCAGAAGGAGCGCCTGCTGGAGCAACAGGTGGTGCGCCAGGTGCTCGCTCTGCTACAGAACAGCCAGCACATCCTGACCCAGCGCTTGGCCAAGGTTCGCGAACAGAGCGAACTGCTCGATAACCGCCGTCACGATAGCGGGCAGCTGTTGCTGGAGCTGACCGCCCGCACTCGGCACGATCACAATCAGCACCACAAGCGCCTGCTGCAATTGAAGACCAACCAGCGCCTGCTGCAGCGTCAGGGCGAGCTGCTGCGCGGCACCGTGCGCGCCGAGCGCTTGGAAGAGCATTTGACCCGCCTGCGCCGCAGCCTGACAGGCAGCCTGACGACCCTGGGTATCAACCTGAGCATTCTGCACTTCTTCCGTTCGGTCGAGCAGGACCTGGGTGCGCTCGAGCATGAGGCGGCGCTAGCAAACAAGATGGTGTCGGCGATCTACGCCCGCCACAACGAACAGAACCCGCTGCACGGGGTCGACGCTCCCCTGTTTCGGCTCGGCCCTTACCAGAAAGAGCTGAAGGGACTGCAGAACAAAGCCGACCAGTTTCGCCTGCAGCTTAAAACGCTGCTTACCGAGCAGCGCACGCTGACCCGACGCTTCTTCGCCACCCTGGTGCAGGAAGTCATCGGAATGCATCAGCGCCTGCGTCAGGACGCCGAGCAATGGGCCGACGAAGCCCTGATGCCGTTGATGCAACATTCATTGGAGCACAAGCAACAGCTCGAAGCGCACCTGCTGCAGCTAAAAAGCCTGGCACAGGAGAGCCAGCAAAGCAGCCAGCGCGGTCGTCTGCTGGCACGCTACAGCCTCGAGCTGGAGCAACAGTTGGCACAGGCTGGGGAAATGTTGCGATTGCTGCGGCGGCCGGCTCCGATCCGTCGCCAGGGCAAAGTGGTCAGCCTCACCAGCGCCAGCCTGAGTTGACTCGGGCGTTGCGATTGAGGATGAATTGAGGCGCGCTAACCTTTAGACTTTGCCGCCTTCTTCCAGTACGAGCCAGGGTCGATGCCCACAGCTATTCCAGCCGATTCCGTTGGTCTGGTGAGTCCGAAGGTCGAGCATTTCGCCGAACCGCTGGCACTTGCCTGCGGCCGCACGCTCAATGACTACCAGCTGATCTACGAAACCTACGGTGAATTGAACACCGCGCGCAGTAATGCCGTGCTGATCTGCCATGCGCTGTCCGGCCATCACCATGCAGCCGGTTTCCACAGCATGGACGAGAATAAACCCGGCTGGTGGGACAGCTGCATCGGGCCGGGCAAGGCGATCGACACCAACCGCTTCTTCGTGGTCAGCCTGAACAACCTCGGTGGATGCAACGGCTCGACCGGCCCCAGCAGCATCAACCCACTGACCGGCAAGCCTTACGGGGCGGACTTCCCCGTCGTCACGGTGGAGGACTGGGTCAACAGCCAGGCACGCCTGGCCGATGTATTGGGCATCGAACAGTGGGCGGCAGTGGTGGGCGGCAGCCTCGGCGGCATGCAGGCGATGCAATGGACCATGAGCTATCCAGAACGGGTTCGCCACTGCGTCGCGATCGCCTCGGCGTCCAAGTTGTCGGCGCAGAACATCGCCTTCAACGAGGTGGCGCGCCAGGCGATCCTGTCCGATCCGGAGTTCCACGGCGGGCACTTCCAGGAACGCAACGTGATTCCCAAGCGCGGCCTGATGCTGGCCCGAATGGTCGGCCATATCACCTACCTGTCCGATGACGCCATGGGCACCAAGTTCGGTCGCGGCCTGAAGAGCGAGAAGCTCAACTACGATTTCAACAGTGTCGAATTCCAAGTCGAGAGCTACCTGCGTTATCAAGGCGAAGAGTTCTCCAGTCGTTTCGACGCCAACACCTACTTGCTGATGACCAAGGCGCTGGACTACTTCGATCCGGCGGCGGCGTTTGACGACGATCTGGCAAAAGCCCTGTCGACGGCCAAGGCGGACTTCTGCGTGATCTCCTTCACCACCGATTGGCGTTTCTCCCCGGAGCGTTCACATGAAATCGTCGATGCGCTGATGGCGGCACGCAAGAACGTCTGTTACCTGGAAATCGACGCTCCCCAGGGCCATGACGCCTTTCTGATTCCCATTCCCCGCTATCTGCAGGCGTTTCGCGGCTACATGAACCGCATCGTCGTATAAGGAACCCACATGCGCGCCGACCTGGAAATCATCCAAGACTGGATACCGGCGGGTAGCCGCGTGCTCGACCTCGGTTGCGGCAACGGCGAGCTACTGGCCTGGCTGCGAGATCACAAGCAGGTCAGTGGTTACGGCCTGGAAATCGATCCCGATAATATCGCCGCCTGCATCGACAAGGGCGTCAACGTCATCGAGCAGGACCTCGACAAGGGCCTGGGCAATTTCGCCAGCGACAGCTTCGACATGGTGGTCATGACCCAGGCGCTGCAAGCGGTGCATTACCCGGATGTGTTGCTCAAGGAAATGCTCCGTGTCGGTCGCGAATGCATCATCACCTTTCCCAACTTCGGCCACTGGCGCTGCCGCTGGTATCTGGCCAGCAAGGGTCGCATGCCGGTCTCGGAGTTCCTGCCCTACACTTGGTACAACACGCCGAACATCCACTTCTGCACCTTCGAGGATTTCGAGCGGCTGTGTCGTGAACGCGGAGCCCGGGTACTCGAACGCCTGGCGGTGGATCGCCATCACAAGCATGGGATGGCAAGTCGCCTATGGCCCAACCTGATCGGCGAGATCGGTATATACCGAGTCACCGGACCGGGCCGCTGATCCGCTTCATCAATGGAGGAACCGTCCATGAAACGCAGCCTGATATGCTTGCTCGCCCTGTTGTTCACCTTACCGGCATTGGCCGAGCGCAAGTACAGCGTCGGTGAGCACGACGTTCACTACATCGCTTTCAATTCCAGCTTCCTCCAACCGGACATCGCCGCAGCCGCCGGTCTGGTGCGCAGCAAGGCCCAGGGCGTGGTCAACGTCTCGGTGATCAAGGCCGGCAAGCCGGTGGCCGCGCAGGTCAGTGGCGTGGTCAAGAATCTTCTCGGTCAGGATTACCCCCTGACCTTCAAGCAGCTCAAGGAAGGCGACGAGGCCATCTACTACCTCGCGCAGTTTCCCTTCGACTCCAATGAGACGCTGCGTTTCAACCTGAACGTACGACCCACGGGCGCCGATCCGATCAACTTCGATTTCACCCAGGAATTCTTTCCAGACGAATGATGCCTTTCAACGAACTAGTGCTGGCCAGCCATAACGCCGGCAAGCTCAAGGAACTGCAGGCCATGCTGGGCGACACGGTACGTGTACGTCCGATTGGCGAATTCACCGACGTGGAACCGGAAGAAACCGGACTGTCCTTTGTCGAGAACGCTATCCTCAAGGCGCGCAACGCGGCCAGGGTTTCCGGCCTGCCGGCACTCGCCGACGATTCGGGACTGGCGGTCGACCATCTCGGTGGCGCGCCGGGGATCTACTCGGCCCGTTACGCCGATGGTCAGGGCGATGCCGCGAACAACGCCAAGCTACTGGATGCGCTCAGGAACGTGCCGGATGCCGAGCGCGGCGCGCAGTTCGTCTGCGCGCTGGCGCTGGTCCGGCATGCCGAGGATCCGCTGCCGATCATCTGCGAGGGGCTCTGGCATGGGCGTATTCTGCATGCCGCCCAGGGCGAGCATGGCTTCGGCTATGACCCGCTGTTCTGGGTGCCAGAGCGCAACTGTTCCAGCGCCGAGATGACACCCGCGGATAAGAACCAGCTCAGCCACCGCGCGCGTGCCATGGCCCTGCTCAAGCAGCGCCTGGGTATCGCATGAGCGAAACCGGCAGTCGCAGCAACCGGGAAGCTGGCAACGCGAACCACTCGGACAAGGCTCAGCGCACGGGTCCACGCCTGGCGCTGCCGCCGCTGGCCGCCTATGTCCACATTCCCTGGTGTGTACGCAAATGCCCCTATTGCGACTTCAATTCGCACGCGGCCGGTCCGACGCTCCCCGAAGACGCCTATGTCGCGGCGCTGCTGGACGATCTGGAAAGCGATCTGGATCAGGTGCAGGGGCGCAGGCTCACCTCGATCTTCTTCGGTGGCGGTACCCCGAGTCTGTTTTCCGCCCAAGCGCTGGGCCGGATTCTCGACGGACTGCAACAACGGGTCGGTTTCGCCGCTGACGTCGAGATCACCTTGGAGGCCAACCCGGGCACCTTCGAGCAAGCGAAATTTCGCGACTACCGTCACCTCGGAATCAATCGCCTGTCGATCGGCGTTCAGAGTTTTCAAGCCGCCAAGCTGAAAGCGCTGGGGCGGATCCACGACGGCGACGAAGCCGTACGCGCCGCCGACATGGCGCGCGCCGCCGGCTTCGACAACTTCAACCTGGACCTGATGCACGGACTGCCCGAGCAGAGCCTGGACGATGCCCTCGGCGATCTGCGCACCGCTATCGCCCAGCAGCCGACTCACCTGTCCTGGTACCAGCTGACGGTCGAGCCCAACACCGAATTCTGGAACCGACCACCTCAGCTACCCGAGGACGAGACGCTGTGGGATATCCAGGAGGCAGGCCAGGTGCTGCTCGCCGAGCATGGCTTCCGTCAGTACGAAACCTCGGCCTATGCTCAGCCCGGACGTCAGGCACGACACAACCTCAATTACTGGACCTTCGGTGACTTCCTCGGCCTCGGTGCCGGCGCACATGGCAAGATCAGTAGGCCCGACGGGCAGATTCGCCGAAGTTGGAAGACCCGATTACCAAAAGACTACCTGGACCCCGCCAAGCGCTACCGTGCCGGCGAATCGGTTCTGCGCGACGATGAATTACCCTTCGAATTTCTGATGAATGTGCTGCGCCTCACCGACGGCGTTCCGTCAGCACTGTTCACTGAGCGCACTGGATTGTCGACGGAGATGCTCGTCGAAGGCCGCCGCAAAGCCGAAGCGCGCGGACTGCTCAAGCGCGACCCGCAGCGCTTGGCCGCCACGGCCAAGGGCCAGTTATTCCTCAACGACCTGCTGCAGCTTTTCCTGCCCTAAGGACCCCGCATGGATCTTGTACTCGACCTCATCGCCACCCTATCGCGCTGGAGCCGAAGCCACCTGTTCGATATTTCGCTGGCGATCGTGGCGACGCTGTTCGTCCTGTTCGGACCGGCGCTCAACGCCTGGGTGCAGAAGAACATTGGTGGGCTCAATTTCGTTCTGCGCACCCTCGCCTTCGTGGTCTTCTGCGCCTTGGTCTACGGCCTCGGCATCATCTACCTGAGCCCCTGGCTGGCCAAGGGGTTGGCTCAGTTCAACAACTACACGCTCGCGCCAGTGCTGTTGCTGCTGCTGTTCATTATCGGCGTGGTAGCCGACCGTAACTGAGCGGCATCACTCCTCGCGCAGAAATCGATCGAGATCCATCGGCTCCCCAGACATACCGTGCAGCTGATGCGCTGCAGGAAATTGAACGCCACGACAACGGCCCGCAGGTCGCTTGCTGACCCAGGTCGAGGTGGACGCGAACGACTCTGCCTTCGAACAATCGAGCAAGCCGATCGGGCCGGTTTACAGCCGCGAAGAAGCCGAACGCCTGGCCACCCAGAAAAGCTGGCGCATCGCTGCGGACGGCGACCGCTTCCGCCGCGTGGTCGCCAGACCCCGGCCAAAGCGAATCTTCGAAATCCGGCCGATCCGCTGGCTGCTGGAAAAAAGCGCCGTGGTCATTTGTGCCAGTGGCGGAGACATCCCGGCGGTCTATGACCAGGACCGCAAGCTGCACTCGATGGGGCCGAAGGTACAGGCCACCTGCGAGTTCGCCGCAATACCGGCAAGTCGGCGGCCATCGGTTCGCTCGGCGATATCGAGGCGATCGTTCAGAGCCGGGCGGGGACTCGTGTCAGCCTGACACCGAGCGGATCGTCCTAGCCGGCTCGCCTTGGCACGCCGAGAAGGCGTCAGCTGCCACGTCGCAGCGAGGCCGAGGCGAAGTCGCGCGGCCCCAGCGCCGAGCGCAGCTTGTAGCGGTCTCCCGGGTGGATCAGCCGCGCGTAGCTGACCAAGTGATCCTCGGACCAGGTCCGGCGAATCATGCTCAGGCAAGGGGTCGCCGAGTCCATGGCCAGCCATTCGGCGGTCTGGCGATCGACCAGCACGGCTTCGACCACATGCTCGACGTCGGAGATCGGGCAGGCGGCCACCAGCACCTCGTTGGGCGTGTGCCGGGCGAAATCGGTCTGTAGGTAATCGGGCACCCAGCGCGGGTTGACGTAGCGATCCTCCAACTGGATCGGCAGGCCGTTCTCGCGGTGCACCAGAATGCTGTGGAAGGTCGGCGTGCCGACCCGTACGCCGAGCCGCAGGGCGACCTCGTCGTCGGCCTCGATCGCCTCGCAGCGCAGTATCAGGTTGCTGTACTCGTTGCCGCGTCCCCGGACCTCGGCCGCGATGTTCAGCACCTCATGCAGCGAAGACTCGGCCTTGCGATCGGTGACGAAGGTGCCGAGCCCGGCTTGGCGGATCAGGTAGCCCTTCTGCACCAGGTCGCGGATGGCCTTGTTGGCGGTCATCCGGCTGACGCCGAAATCCCGCGCCAGCTGCTCCTCCGCTGGGATCTGGTGATTGACCGGAAAGTCGCCGGCGTTGATGCGCTCGAGCAGGTACTGCTCGATGACCCGGTAGCGCGGTGTGTTGCTGGCCACTCAGGCCCCCTTAAAGTCGACGCGATGCGCGGATGATAACGTTCACCGTGACCGAGGTGCAGGGACCCGAGCGCGCCCGGACGATCAGAGCACCATAGCCGCCAACCAACCGGCCGCGATCAGCGGCAGGTTGAAGTGCAGGAACGTTGGTACCACGGTGTCCCAGATGTGGTCATGTTGGCCATCGGCATTCAACCCTGCAGTGGGCCCCAGGGTCGAATCCGAAGCGGGCGAACCGGCATCACCGAGCGCCGCGGCGGTCCCCACCAACGCGATGATCGCCAACGGCGAGAAGCCGAAACCCAGCCCCAGCGGCACATAAATGGAGGCGATGATCGGCACCGTGGAAAACGACGAGCCAATGCCGATGGTGATCAGCAGCCCCACCAGCAGCATGATCAAGGCCGCCATGCCTCGATTGTCGCCGATCAGCTCTGCCGAGCTGCTGACCAGGCTGGGGATCTCTCCGGTGGCCTTCATCACAGCCGCGAAGCCGGCAGCGGCAATCATGATGAATCCCACAAGCGCCATCAGGCGCATGCCCTGGGTGAACACGTCGTCCTGTTCGTCCCAGCGGATCACTCCGCTGATCGAAATCACCGCGAAGCCGACCAGGCCGCCGAATATCATCGAACCGCTCCACAATTGCACACCCAGCGCCAGTAGCAGGGCGAGAACGATCAACCCGAGCTGGCGCGCACCCAATGGGGTGGTATTGCTGCGCAGATGCTCGCCGGCGACCGGCAGTTCCTGGTAGACCCGCTTGCGGCGGTAGCTGAACGCAGCGACTGCCAGCCCGAGGACCATTCCCAGTGCCGGGATCGCCATCGCCTGGGGAGCCATTTCGCGGCTGACCGCCAGTCCCTGGGCTGCGCCGGCCTGGTTGACGTTGCCGATCAGGATGTCATTGAGAAAAATGGCGCCAAAACCGATCGGCAATGCCATGTAGGTCACGGTGATGGCGAAGGTGATCGCGCAGGCGGTCAGCCGCCGGTCCAGCTGCAGACGATTCATCACGTGCAACAGCGGCGGCACCAGGATCGGGATAAAGGCGATATGCACCGGAATCACGGTCTCGGCGGCGAAACCGGCCAGCACCAGGCTGGTCAGCATGACCCACTTGACCAGCGCCAGCTCGCCCGTCTTATGGCGGCTGTGCCCCAGATGCTCGACGACCCGGGCCGACAGTCGCTGGGCGATACCGGTACGCGACAGCGCCACAGCGAACGCGCCCAGAGTGGCGTAAGCCAGGGCCACCGAGGCGCCGCCGCCGAGCCCCTCGTTGAAGGCCTCGATGATGGCCTCGATCGGCATCCCGGCCGTCAGCCCGCCGATCACCGCGGAGACCACCAGCGCAAAGACCACCGAGACCCGCATCATCGACAGCGTGACCATGGCCAATACGGCCAAAACGACTGAATTCATTGGAGTTCCTTTCGGTTCTTATTGTTTTTTTGCGACAAAACGCCCCCAAGGCCTGCCATTAGAGACAGGCCAGGAGAGCGTCACAGCGTTATGGATTAAACGAAGGCAGCATTCCGCTCGGCATCAGCGGGTTGAGCACGCGCTCGGCGAGCAGCGCATCGGCCGCCGCGATGTCCGGCGCGAAGAAGCGGTCTTCCACGTAGTAAGGCACCTTGGCCCGCAGCACCTGGCGCGCCCGTTCGAGCAACGACGAGCTTTTCAGCCCCTCGCGAAAGTCCAGCCCCTGGCAGGCACCCAGCCACTCGATGGCCAGGACACCCCGGGTATTGGCCGCCATCTCCCACAGCCGCTTGCCCGCCGCCGGCGCCATGGAGACATGATCTTCCTGGTTGGCCGAGGTTGGCAGGCTGTCGACGCTGTGCGGGTGCGCCAAAGCCTTGTTCTCGCTGGCCAGGGCCGCGGCGGTGACTTGGGCGATCATGAATCCTGAGTTCACCCCACCGTTGGCCACCAGGAACGGCGGCAGCTGCGACATGTGCTTGTCCATCATCAGCGAAATGCGCCGCTCGCTCAGCGCGCCGATTTCGGCGATCGCCAGGGCGATATTATCGGCGGCCATGGCCACCGGTTCCGCATGGAAGTTGCCACCGGAGATCACATCGCCCTCGGCGGCGAACACCAGCGGATTGTCGGAGACCGCATTGGCTTCCACCGCCAGCACGTCTGCGGCCTGGCGCAGCTGAGTCAGGCAGGCACCCATGACCTGCGGCTGGCAGCGTAGCGAGTACGGATCCTGAACCTTGTCGCAGCCCTGATGGGAATGGCCAACTTCGCTGCTGTCGCCAAGCAGGTGGCGATACGCGTTAGCCGCATCGATCTGCCCGCGCTGACCGCGGGCGGCATGGATGCGTGCATCGAAGGGTGCCCGCGAGCCCAGTGCCGCCTCGACGGTCAGACTGCCGCAGACCGTGGCTGCGGCGAACAGGTCCTCGGCTTCGAACAGACCACGCAAGGCGTAGGCGGTGGAAACCTGGGTGCCGTTGAGCAGCGCCAGGCCTTCCTTGGCGGCCAGGGTCATGGGCTCGAGGCCGGCGATGGCCAGGGCCTCCCGCGCCGGTAGCCACTGGCCCTGGTAACGCGCTCGACCTTCACCGAGCAGTACCAGCGACATGTGCGCCAACGGCGCCAGATCACCGGAAGCCCCGACCGACCCCTTTAGCGGAATATGCGGATAGACCTCGGCATTGATCAGGGCGATCAGCGCCTCGATGACCCTGAGGCGGATGCCGGAAAAGCCACGCGCCAGACTGTTGACCTTGAGCAGCATGACCAGCCGCACCATGGCGTCATCCAGCGGCTCGCCGATGCCGGCGGCATGCGACAGCACCAGCGAACGCTGCAGCTTTTCCAGGTCTTCGCTGGCGATACGGGTCGAGGCCAGCAGACCGAAACCGGTATTGATGCCGTAGGCGGTGCGGCCCTCGCTGATGATCGCGTTGACGCAGGCGACGCTGGCCTCGATGGCGGTGTGGGCACTGTCGTCCAGGCGGAGCTTGAGCGGGTCGTGGTAGGCGGCGCGCAACTGGCCCAGGGTCAGTTGGCCCGGAATCAGATTGAACAGGCTCATGCGTTGGCTCCTTGGGTAGCGGCGATCATTGGAAGGTCGAGTCCTTGCTCGCGTGCGCAATGAATGGCGATGTCATAACCGGCGTCGGCGTGACGCATCACCCCGGTCCCCGGATCGTTGCGCAATACCCGTCCGAGACGGGCCCGAGCCTCTGGCGTACCGTCAGCCACGATAACCACCCCGGCGTGCTGCGAATAGCCCATGCCGACGCCCCCGCCATGGTGCAACGATACCCAGGTGGCGCCGCCCGCGGTGTTCAGCAGAGCATTGAGCAGCGGCCAATCGGAGACCGCGTCGGAACCGTCCTGCATCGCCTCGGTTTCGCGGTTGGGGCTGGCTACCGAGCCGGAATCCAGGTGATCGCGGCCGATCACGATGGGTGCTTTCAATTCGCCATTGGCGACCATGTCGTTGAACGCCTGCGCCAGGCGTGCGCGGTCTTTCAGGCCGACCCAACAGATGCGTGCCGGCAAACCTTGGAAGCTGATGCGCTCGCGGGCCATGTCCAGCCAGTTGTGCAGATGCGCGTCGTCGGGAATCAGCTCCTTGACCTTGGCGTCGGTCTTGTAGATGTCCTCGGGGTCGCCGGACAGCGCTACCCAGCGGAACGGGCCGATGCCCTGACAGAACAGCGGGCGGATGTAGGCCGGGACGAAACCGGGGAAGTCGAACGCGTTGTCGACGCCCTCCTCCAATGCCATCTGGCGAATGTTGTTGCCGTAGTCGAAGGTCGGCACGCCCATCTTCTGGAAGTCCAGCATGGCCCGCACGTGGACGGCCATGGACTGACGCGCGGCCTTGACCACCACCTCTTCTTCGGTCTTGCCGCGGGCGACGTACTCGTCCCAACTCCAGCCGGCCGGCAGATAACCGTGGCGCGGATCGTGGGCGCTGGTCTGGTCGGTCACCATGTCCGGGCGCACGCCGCGGCGCACCAGCTCCGGAAGGATTTCCGCGGCGTTGCCACATAGCGCGATGGAGATCGCCTTGCCTTCACCAGTGTATTTGTCGATGCGCGCCAGGGCATCGTCGAGGTCGTTGGCCTGCTCGTCGACGTAGCGGGTCTTCAGGCGGAAATCGATACGGCTTTGCTGACACTCGATGTTCAGCGAGCAAGCACCGGCCAGGGTCGCGGCCAATGGCTGCGCGCCGCCCATACCGCCCAGGCCGGCGGTCAGTACCCAGCGGCCCTTGAGGTCGCCGTCATAGTGCTGGCGGCCGGCCTCGACGAACGTTTCATAGGTGCCCTGAACGATGCCCTGGCTGCCGATGTAGATCCAGCTGCCGGCGGTCATCTGGCCGTACATGGCCAGGCCCTTGCGATCCAGTTCGTTGAAATGCTCCCAATTCGCCCAATGCGGCACCAGATTGGAATTGGCCAGCAGCACCCGCGGCGCGTCCTTGTGGGTTTCGAATACGCCGACCGGCTTGCCCGACTGGATCAACAGGGTCTGGTTGTCTTCCAGACGGGTCAGCACCTCGACGATCTTGTCGAAGCATTCCCAGTTGCGCGCGGCGCGGCCAATGCCGCCATACACCACCAGCTCCTTGGGATTCTCGGCCACTTCCGGGTCGAGGTTGTTCATCAGCAAGCGCAACGGCGCTTCGGTCAGCCAGCTCTTGGCGGTCAGGCTGGTACCGCGGGCGGCGCGGATTTCGGTGTCGCGGAAACGGGTCATTTCAGGCTCCTCTCTACAAATTCGGAAACGGCAGGCGTTACAGCCAGCCCAGGTAATGCGCCAGGTGGGCCAGCGGAATGCTGAATGCCAGGCTCAACAGGGTGCGTTGCAGCCAGACCAGCAACAGGTCGCGCAAACGCAGGGGGATTCGTGTCGCGAGCACGCAGGGGATCGAGGCGGACAGGAACAGGACGCTGCTCACCGATACGATCGCGGTGACGAATTTGACCAGCACGTCGGCATCCTTCAGCAACATCGCCGGAAGGAACATTTCCGCCAGGCCCGAGGAAATCGCACCGGCCACCTTCATCGGCTGGTCGAGGCCGAACAACCAGGTCAGCGGATACAGCAGCACGCCGATGGCATCGAACAGCGGGGTGTACTGGGCAGCGAGCAAGCCGAGCAGGCCCACCGCGAGAATGCTCGGCAGAATCGCCGCGGTCATGCGCAGACCATCGATGAAGGTCTCCCGCAGCGCGCTCGGCAACGACGGCGCATGGGCCGCCTGTTCGAGGCCGGCGCGCCAGGCACCGGCGATACGGCTTTCCCCGGCCGGCAGCGGCGGCTCGACACGGCTCTCGGATGGCAGGCGCGACAGCGGGTAGATCCGTGCGCTGACCGCGGTGACGCTGAAGGTCACCAGCATCGCGCTCCAGAAATACAGGTTCCAGATGTCCATCAGGCCGAGGGTCTTGGCGATGATCACCATGAAGGGCGCCGATACCGTGGAGAAGCCGGTGGCGATGATCGCCGCCTCGCGCACGCTGTAATGGCCTTGTCGATACATGCGGTCGGTGATCAGCAGGCCCACCGAGTAGCTGCCGACGAACGAGGCCACCGCATCGATCGCCGACTTGCCTGGGGTGCGCCAGATCGGTCGCATGACCGGCTGCATCAGCACGCCGACCAATTCCAGCAGGCCGAAGCCGATCAGAAATACCAGCGCCAGCGCGCCGAGCGGCACGATCAGCGCCAGGCTGAGCACCAGCTTGTCGAACAGAAACGGCAGCATGCCCGGTTGGTAGAGCGCCTCTGGACCGATACCAAGCAGATAGCCCACACCGATCAGCAGGCCGAACACCTTGAGCACGCTGAACACCGTGCGGGTCAGGTCGCCGCGCCAGCTGCCGCTGAGCCAGGGCTGCAACGCGCCGTAGAACAGGAACCCCAGGGCGATGGCGACAACCAGCGGACGAGCATGGGCGAGCAAGGCGCTGGCGCTGTGGTCGAGCAGGATGGTCGAACGGCCATCGATATCGAACGGCACGAAAAACACCAGCAATCCGATCAGGCTGTAGCCGAGCAAACGGGCCAGTGCACGAGCCCGCGAAACATTGGCGAGAGTGGTAGCCGGGTCAGACATGGCGGTGCTCCCGGCAAAGCGCTCGAACGCTGCAAAGCATCATCGAATGTTCCTCTGTAATTGTTTTTGTCAGAGAAATGGCTGGAGTGGGCTCAGCCGGTCAGGGACAGCAGGTGAATCAGCCGCGCCGCCAGCCGCGCGGTGCGGTTGTCGATGTCATGCTCGGGGTTGAGCTCGGCGAGATCGGCCAGCCGTAGCTTGCCGCTGTCACGGATGCGCTCGAGCAACGGCTCGAGCAGTGCCAGGGACACGCCGCGCGCGGCCGGTGCGCTGACCCCAGGTGCTTCGCAGGCGGGCAGCACGTCGATATCGATGGTCAGGTAGACGGCGTCGCAACCGGCGATGAAACGATCCAGATCCGCGCCCAGCGAGGCCAGGCTGGCTTCGCTGATGTCGCGGTCCTCGCGCACCAAAACCTGCAGTTCGGCGGCGCGCTGAAACAGCGCCCGAGTGTTGCTGGCTCGGCTGACGCCTATACAGGCATAAGCGAAAGGCCAACCACGTAACGCGCATTGCTCGGCGATCTGCGCGAACGGCGTGCCGGAAGATTGCACATGGGTCGGATCACGCAGGTCGAAGTGCGCGTCGAAATTGATGATGCCTATGCGTGGGGCGGCCCTCCGTGGGGCGGCCCTCCGTGGGACGGCCATCGCTGGAGAGCGCTGCTCGGATTGATCACCGCCCAGATGCCCAGCAAGGCCCTGCCAGCTACCGAACGCCACTTCATGGCCACCGCCAAGAACGATCGGCAGATGACCCGCATCGAGCAATGCGCAGACATTGCTACCCAGACGAGCCTGCGCCGCTTCCAGTTCGCCATCGGCACAGACCACGTCACCCGCATCGTAGGCCGGTCCGCTGCGGTGCCAGGCCAGATTGGCCAGCGCCTTGCGAATCGCCAAGGGGCCGTTTGCCGCACCGACTCGGCCATGATTGCGCCGCACGCCTTCGTCGCTGGCAAAGCCGAGCAAGGCCAGGCCCAGTACGCTGTCGCCGGCGAGCGGTTGAATGCGCTGGTGCCAGCGCGCGCTGTCCGCTTCCGGGTCAACGCGGCCTTGCCAGGGCTCCATCGAGTGGCGATCAGCGTGCATCACGAGCGGCCTCCTTGTCGTAGCTGACAACACCGCCAAAGATGCGCTGGCGCAGGCGTCCCGGCTGTACCGCGTACGCCAGCTCGGCTGGCGTCTGGACATCCCACAGACACAGATCGGCTGGCGCACCGACGGCGATACGCCCGAGCTCAGGTGTGCCCAGCGCTTGCGCGGCATGTGCGGTCATGCCGGCCAGCGCCTCGCGCGGCGTCAGGCGAAACAGCGTGCAGGCAAGATTCAGGTTCAGGGTAGGAAAACAGATTGGCGCGGTTCCAGGGTTGGCATCGCCGGCCACCGCCATCGCCACCCCATACTGGCGCAGCAGCGCGATGGGCGGCAGCTGGGTTTCGCGTAGCGTGTGGTAGGCGCCCGGCAGCAGGGTCGCAACCGTACCGGCGGCCGCCATGGCTTGCACCCCGGCCTCGTCGAGAAACTCGATATGGTCGGCCGAGAGCCCTCGATAGCGCGCCGCGAGGGCGCTGGCGCCCTGGTTGGACAGCTGCTCGGCATGTGCCTTGACCGGCAGCCCCTGAGCCTGGGCCGCCACGAATACCCGCTCGCACTGGGCCGGGCTGAAGCCGATGTGTTCGCAGAACACGTCCACCGCATCGGCCAACCCCTCGGCCGCGGCCGCTGGAATGATCTCGTTGCAGACCAGGTCGATGTAGCCATCGCTGTCATCGGCGAATTCCGGTGGCAACGCATGCGCCGCGAGTAAGGTCGTGGTGATTCGTACCGGCAGCTGTTCACCGAGTCGGCGCGCCACACGCAGCATTTTCAGCTCGTCGGCGGTCGTCAGGCCGTAACCGGATTTAATTTCGACGGTGGTCACGCCATCGGCCAGCAGCGCCTGCAGCCGAGGCAGGCTTTGGGCCAGCAGTTGCGCCTCGCTGGCGGCGCGGGTGGCACGCACGGTGCTGAGAATGCCTCCGCCCGCCTTGGCAATTTCAGCGTAGTCGACCCCTTCCAGGCGCTGCTCGAACTCATCGGCGCGGTTACCGGCATAGACCAGATGACTGTGGCAATCGATCAAACCGGGCGTCATCACGCCCCCGCAGCCCACTTCCAATGCGCCGGCGACCTGCGCCTCATCCAACTCGGACATGGTCACCACAAGCGTGACGCGACCGGCCTCTACCATCACTGCCATCGGCTGGGGCAGGGTCTGAATACCGTCGAATACGCTTACGGCGCGCCATAGCAGGCGTTTGTCAGGAGTGGAAGGCATCGTAGGCGACCTCTGGCTGTCTTATTGTATATACAATAGGAAATGACAGTTTGTTCGGTCAAGCGCTCTTAGTGCTTTTATTTGCCAGATGCTTGCGCTTATATCCGATGGGCCGGCTGCTCAACCCCCCTCTTAATGTATATACATATAAGCGACCGGCGTAGCCGGTATCGACAGCGCGTCGGGAAGATGTTGGCAGCGTGGCTCGCTCCCAGCCAGCAGACGTGCCAATCGTTCGGTGGCAGCCACAGAGAAACGCTGTAGTTGTTCGCGCAGGTTGCCGGCCTGTGGCTTCGGAACGGCCGGGCGGTTCGAGTATGACAGGCGCACAGAAACTACCGAGGCACTGCGCCCTCGGGGTCGGCAAGTGCCGCTGCGCTATGCCACTCTGCCGCTGGACGAGCACGACGCAGGTGCCGACCCGCAACGGCAACGCGGTGATTAGAACGCTCGCCGGGACCAGGCAGCGTATTCAACAGGCAGATGGCTACGGATCAGGCTCGAAGAGCTGGCAGCGAAGGTGCCAGCAGCCCTCGAAAAGACAGCCCTGGCCAGGTTAGCCAGGGCTCGGCCAGGCGGCGCAGACACCTGGCCGGGCGCAGCGCTCAGTTGGCGCCGCGGCGCAGCGCTGCAGGAGAGAAGTCTCGCGGCCCCATCTGGGCGCTGAAGTCGTACATCGGCTCGTTGTTATCCAGGCCATCGACGAAGTAGTTGCCATCCTTGAGGTGGTACAAGGTTTCCAGGGTGCTGCCAAACATGGGGACTTCGTAGTAGCTGATCGGATGGCTTTCCTGCAGGCCGATCAGTTCGGCATCCTGATCGAACAGATCGACTGCCAGAATCTGCCAGCTGTCCTCATCGATGTAGAAGCGACGCATGGCATACGGATGATTGAAGCCCTTGCGCAGCGTCGCCTCGACGATCCACACGCGGTGCTGCTCGTAGCGCAGCAGCTCGGGGTTCAGGGTACGTGCACCCACAATCGAGTCGTAGGGTATGCCCTGCTGGTGCACGGCATAGCTGTTGTAGGGAATCAGCATTTCCCGTTTGCCAATCAGCTTCCATTCATAACGGTCAGGCGCGCCGTTGAACGTGTCCACCACATCCGCCGTGGCCAGCCCGCTGGTATCCGGCTGCAGCGAATCATAGGCCAGCGAGGGCAGGCGCCGTACGCGGCGGTCGCTCGGGCTGTAGCGCCAAGCCTTGCGGATCGACAGTACCTGGTCGATCGGATCCTGCACCACCAGCGAGGTCCCGGAGAGCTTTGCTGGAGCGGTGACCCGGTACTTGTAGTAGAGCAGCGTGTTGTCCAGCTGCGTCTTGTTCATGCCCTCGCGGTTGTAGACGTAGTAGATGTGCCGATCCCGTTTGATCAGGTTAGCTCTGCCGTTGATCACCACGGCCTGGTTGTTGATCATGTGGGTCTGCTCACCCTTGTAATGAAGGATGTGATTCCAGATCACTTCCATGCCGTCCTGGGGCAGCGGGAACGGGATGCCGGCGACAGCCCCCTTGATGCCGTTGCCGTTGGCGATCAGCTCAGCAGCGACGGCATTGGCGCGCGTCTCGTCATAGATGCGCTGCGGAGCCGCGGCACTGCGACGTGTCGGGAACACACGCAAATAGAAGTCCGGATAGCGCTCAACCAATGCTCGGAGACCTTCGGGCAAAAGCGCGGCGTATTGCGCGACATTGCTGCTATCGACCCGGTACAGCACCGGGTCGGCGGCATAGGGGTCCGGGTGGTGCATTCCACTCGAGTAGTTGGCGGGCGCCTGTACACCACCGGTCCATGCCGGGATGCTGCCGCTGGCATTGGCCGACTGCTCGGCGCCCAGCGGGGTCAGATCCTGTCCCAGACGAGCAGCCTGAGCGTCATCCACCTTGGCGTGGGCCTGGCTCACCCAGGCCGCCAGCAGCAGAACTCCAAATTTTCTGTACATCGCTTTTGCTCCTTGCCGCGCAACGGACGCGGCAGACGACGGCCTCTGCCAAAAGACAGGGCTCTATTAGTTGTGCGTTGGGGGATCGCGCTTCCTGGCGCTCCGCTCTTGTCAGATTTTCCTGAGACCGCGTGGTACGGCCCTGATGGGCGCTGTAACGCCCACTCTCGGTCAGTCGACGCGTTCGAACTTGAGGTCCCAGACCCCGTGACCGAGGCGCTCGCCCCGGCGTTCGAACTTGGTCGTCGGGCGCTCTTGTGGACGCTCGACGTACTGCCCGTTTACCGCCTGGTTGCGATAGCCAGGCGCGATGCTCATGACCTCGAGCATGTGCTCGGCATAAGCTTCCCAGTCGGTTGCCATGTGCAACACACCACCGATCTTGAGTTTTTGCCGCACCAGTTCGGCGAATGCCGGCTGGACGATGCGCCGCTTGTGGTGGCGACTTTTGTGCCAAGGATCGGGAAAGAACAGCAAGACCCGGTCCAGGCTGGCGTCGGGAACGCATTCACGCAGCACTTCAAGCGCATCGCAACTGTAAACCCGCACGTTCGTCAGGTTTTGTGACATAAGCCCGTTTAGCAGCGCGCCAACGCCTGGCGAATGCACCTCAACCCCGATGAAGTCCTGCTCAGGTGCCGCCGCCGCCATTTCCAGCGTGGAATGCCCCATGCCAAAGCCGATTTCGAAGGTCCGTGGCGCCTGCCGGCCGAACACCTGATCGAAGTCGCGCGGGCCGTCGGCCAGCTCCAGACCGAACCGCGGCCAGCCCTGATCGAGGCCTCGCTGCTGACCTTCGGTCATGCGCCCGGCACGCATCACGAAACTCTTGATGGTACGCATGCGCCGTTGGCCCTCGGCCGGGGAGGTAGTGTCACTCATGGAAAACCTGCAGATAACAAGCACCGGCCGCGCGAGCACGTGGCCGGTAATGGGAAGGGAAATTAGCGGATCAGGCCTTCCAGAGGCGAAGAGGCGCTGGCATAGAGTTTCTTCGGCATACGCCCGGCAAGATAGGCCAGGCGGCCTGCATCGATCGCGTATTTCATGGCTTCGGCCATCAATACCGGGTTCTGCGCATGAGCGATGGCGCTGTTCATCAGGACCGCCTCGCAGCCCAGCTCCATGGCAATGGTGGCGTCCGAGGCCGTACCTACGCCAGCATCGACCAGCACCGGCACTTTGGCTTCTTCGAGAATGATCCGCAGGTTGTAGGGGTTGCAGATCCCCAGACCGGTGCCGATCAGTCCGGCCAGCGGCATTACCGCGATGCAGCCCATGTCGGCCAGCTGGCGGGCAATGATCGGGTCGTCGCTGGTGTAGACCATTACGTCGAAGCCGTCCTTGACCAGCACTTCGGCGGCTTTCAGGGTTTCGATGACGTTGGGGAACAGTGTTTTCTGGTCGGCCAGCACTTCGAGCTTGACCAGGTTGTGGCCGTCGAGCAGCTCGCGGGCCAGCCGACAGGTACGTACCGCTTCATCGGCGTCGTAGCAACCGGCGGTGTTCGGCAGAATGGTGTAACGGTCTGGCGAGATGACGTCGAGCAAATTGGGCTCGCCCGGGTTCTGGCCGATGTTGGTGCGGCGCACCGCGACGGTGACGATCTCGGCGCCGGATGCTTCGATGGCGGCGCGGGTCTCGTCGAGATCCTTGTACTTGCCGGTACCCACCAGCAGGCGCGACTGATAAGTGCGGCCGGCAAGTGTGAAGGGTTTGTCGTGCGGAACTGGGCTCATGCGACCATCCTGTTCATCTGTAATGAAGCGAAGAAGTACGCCGCTGCACGGGCGACGTCCGGAATTATCGAGGTAGCGGCCTCCTCAACCGCCGCCAATGGCATGCACGACTTCGACCCGGTCGCCTTCGACCAATACTGTCGTGGCATGCAGGCTGCGCGGCACAATGTCGCGATTGAGTTCGACCGCCAGCCGGCGCCCAGTCAGTTCCAGACGCTGCAGCAGATCGGCCACCGACTGACCGTCAGGTAGCTCGTAGCGCTCGCCGTTCAACTGGATGTGCATAGTGATCGCCACCATTGCCAAAGGGTCCGCATTCTAGCCCGATCGCCTCGGCGCACCAAGGCGACGAGCGCTGCCATTCATCTCTCTCGGCGATCAGGCGCGGAGATTCCAGGCGGCCAGCATCAGGCAGATCCACCCGGCCAGAAATGCCGTGCCGCCGAACGGCGTGATGATGCCCAGCTTGCCGATACCCGTCAGGGCCAGGAGATACAGGCTGCCGGAGAACAACAGAACGCCAAGCGCAAACAAGCCACCCGCTGCGACCAACAGACGGCTCGGTGCATGCAAGGCGAGCAAGGCCACCCCGAACAACGCCAGGGCGTGAAATAACTGGTAGTGCACGCCGGTCTGAAATACCGCGAGGTAATCGGCGCCGAGGCGGCTTTTCAAGCCATGCGCGGCGAAGGCGCCGAGCGCCACACCGGTCAGTCCGAAGAACGCAGCAAGCAGAAGAAAGGGACGAATCATTCAGGCGCCTCCAGTCAGGCTGTGATGAGCTCGTTATAATGCCCGTTCCCCCTGGTCCCGACCACGCCCATGCTCCGAGCTCTGCTGCGCCGCCTCACCAAACTGCTGCTCTGGCTGACCGCGCTTTCCGTGCTGCTGGTACTGGTGCTGCGCTGGGTTCCACCGCCTTTCACAGCACTCATGGTCGAACGCAAGATCGAATCCTGGATCAGCGACGACAGCATCGACCTGCAACGCAGCTGGCGGCCCTGGAAGGTGCTGCCGGATGATCTGAAAATGGCCGTGATCGCTGCCGAAGATCAGAAGTTCGCCGATCATTGGGGCTTCGATATCGCCGCCATCCGCGCCGCATTCGCACACAACGAACAAGGCGGCTCGCTACGTGGCGCCAGCACCCTGAGCCAGCAGGTCGCGAAAAATCTGTTCCTCTGGTCCGGACGCAGCTGGGTGCGCAAAGGGTTCGAAGTCTGGTTCACCGCCTGGATCGAGCTGCTATGGCCGAAGCAACGCATCCTGGAGGTCTATCTGAACAGTGTCGAATGGGGCAACGGCATTTTCGGTGCCGAGGCGGCGGCGCAGCATCACTTCGGTAAAGGCGCGGCCTATCTGTCCACCGCCCAGGCCAGCCAGCTGGCCGCCGTGCTGCCCAATCCTCGCGAGTGGAGCGCAGGGCGCCCCGGCCCGCATGTCCGTCGACGTGCCAGTTGGATTCGTCAGCAAATGCGTCAGCTGGGCGGCAGCCATTATCTGAATCAGCTACAGACAGCCAAGCAGCGCTGACAAGGTCATCGGTGCCCAACGAACCACCATCTTGCGCAGGACCTCAGGCGAAGCGGTCTGACGGAGCGTTATGGCAGTGCGCCATCGCAGCGAGTAAGCTGCAACCACCATGTTGCGAGATGCGGGATCACGCCCCGTATGTAGGAGGTCGTCGGCAGACGTGCAGTCGTCTTCTCGCCATTCGCACTGAACGCACGGCAGCGAGAGCATGAGCGTAACCGCAACCAAAGCACCCCCGAACAAGGTGCGACAACTCTTCCACCGACGCAACAGCGTCGCCTGGCTCGTTCTGGCGTTCACCCTGCTGGTCCAGCTGGCCATTCTTCAGCACCTCAAGTTGAAAGAGGGTCGCGCTGCGGCCCAGCAATTCGACTTTCTCGTACGCACTACCACCGAAGCCATTGGCAAACGCATGATTGACCACGAACAGGTCCTGCTCGGCGCCGCCGGGCTGTTCGATGTCAGCGATACGGTCTCGCGAGCGCAGTGGCGCGCCTACAATCAGCGCCTGCACCTGGCCGAGCACTATCCCGGCATCCAGGGTGTGGGGTTTGCCGAGGCGGTACGTCCCGAGGGTCTCGAGGCGCATATCCAGAGCGTTCGCAGCGAAGGCTTCACCGAATACGACGTACATCCACTCGACGAAAACGCCTCGCTGCACACGCCGATCGTCTATCTAGACCCCTTCCGCGATCGCAACCTGGCTGCCTTTGGCTATGACATGTTCACCGAACCGGTGCGTCGACACGCCATGCTCCAGGCGGCTAAATCCGGACAACCCCATATCACCGGAAAGGTCAGGTTACGTCAGGAAACCCACGGCAAGACGCAGGCCGGCATTCTCATGTACGTACCGCTGTACCAGCCTGACGAAACAATTCGCTCGCCCCAGCAGCGGTTGCAGGCACTCAAGGGGTTCGTCTACAGCCCTTACCGAATGGATGACCTGATGCGCGGCATTCTCGGCGCAGCCGATCCGAACCTGAGCCTGCGTATTTATGCCGGGGATGACGAATTGCCCGAGCACCTGATCTTCGCCAGTAGGAATCAGGCCAGAAGCGACTCTGCTCAACACAGCCAAATCGTGCGGCTCGATCTGTATGGGCAGACATGGACCTTGCGCCTGGAGAGCCTACCGGAGTTCGACGCGTTCTTTAAGGTCAGCAACGAGCTGGTGATTGGCCTTGGCGCTGGCCTGAGTATCCTGCTGTTCTTCCTCACCTCCTCGCTAACGCTCAGGCGCAGACGTGCCGAGGCGCTGGCCCAACAAATGACCGAACACATAAGGGAAAACAAACGCGCCCTGCAGCTCAGCGAAGAGCGCCTCAGCCTCGCCCTCAAGGGCAGTAACGACGGCCTCTGGGACATGAACCTGGATGCGGGAACTTTCTACGCGTCACCACGCGCCTGGCACATGCTCGGCTATCGCCCCGGCGAGTTGCATTCGGATCTGAAACTCTGGGAACGGATCATGGCGCCGGAGGACTTACCGCAGGCCAAGAAGCAACTGGCGCAAACCATGCTTTCGGCGGTCGACCACTTCACCACCGAGCTGCGCTTTCAGCACAAGAGCGGCAAGCTGATTCCGGTCCTGATCCGTGGCTACATTCAACGTAATCGGGATGGCCAGCCGCTGCGTATCAGCGGCACCAGCATGGACCTGACCGAGCATAAGCGCATCGAACAAATGAAAGATGAGTTCGTCTCCACCGTTAGCCACGAGCTGCGCACCCCGTTGACCTCCATCAGCGGTGCCCTGGGCCTGGTCACCGGCGGCGCGATGGGCGAGGTTCCGCCAGCGGTGCAGCAGATGCTGGAAATCGCTCATCGCAACAGCCTGCGCCTGGGCTACCTGATCAACGATTTGCTGGATATGGAAAAAATCGCCGCCGGCAAGATGTCCTTCGATATGCGCGAGCACTCGCTCTGCCGATTACTGGAAGAAGCCCTGGCCAGCAACCAGGCCTTCGCCGCGCATTTCGGGGTGAATTGCGTACTGCGCGATCCGGTGCAGGTCAACGTCTGGGTCGATGGCTTGCGCCTGCAGCAGGTGCTGACCAACTTCCTGTCGAACGCCATCAAGTACACACCCGAAGGTGGCGAAGTGGTCCTCGATTGCAGCCTGTCCGATACCGGTCACGTGCGCATCAACGTGACCGACCAAGGCCCGGGCATTCCACCCAGCTTCCAGTCTCGGGTGTTCGAAAAATTCGCGCAGGCGGACGCTTCCGACAGTCGCCAGAAAGGCGGCACCGGACTGGGACTCGCCATTACCAAGGAATTCATCGAGCGCATGGGAGGGCGGGTCGGCTTCGATACGGCGGAGGGTCGCGGCACGACCTTCTGGTGCGAGCTGCCGATAGTCGAATCGACCACGTTGGCAACCGATCAAGGTCAGCCTCGCCTGCTGGTGATCGAGGACGAGCCGGATACCGGCCGACTGCTGCACCTGATGCTACGTGACGCCGGATATGCGGTCGATCGCGTGCAGAGCCTGCATGCGGCACGGATCAAGCTCGCCAGCACCCGTTACGAGGCGATGACACTCGACTTGCATCTGCCCGACGGTAGCGGCCGCGAGATGATCGACGAGGTACGCGCCAACCCCGATACGCAGGATTTGCCGATCATCGTTATTTCAGCGGCCAGCCAGTTCGAGCAGAACGACTACGACACCGGCATCACATGGCTACACAAACCCATCAGTGCGGCGCAATTGTTGATCGCACTCACCGATACCCTGGAAAGCTCCAGGCATCTTCCCTGAGTCGCAACAGGCGAACTGAGCCGCAGTGACCCTCGACTCAAGGGCATAAAAAAGGCGCTGCAGTTGCAGCGCCTCTTGGACAACGATCAGCCCCTATCAGGCCTGAATGGAACCCTTGAGCTTGTTCATCGCGTTTTTCTCAAGTTGTCGGATCCGCTCTGCAGATACACCATACTTGGCTGCAAGATCATGCAGCGTCGCCTTGTTGTCGCTCAACCAGCGCTGTTGGAGGATATCCCGGCTACGCTCGTCCAGGGTTTCCAGCGCCTCGTGCAGGCTGGAATTGGAACTGTCGCTCCAGTCCGCATCCTCGAGTTGCCTGGCCGGATCGTAACGGTGATCTTCCAGGTAATGCGCAGGCGACTGGTAGGCGCTGTCGTCGTCGGCATCAGCGGACGGATCGAAGGCCATGTCGTGCCCGGTCAGCCGGCTCTCCATCTCACGCACTTCACGGGCCTCAACGCCGAGGCTGTCGGCAACCCGCTCGACCTCGTCATTGTTCAGCCAGGCCAGGCGCTTCTTCTGGCTGCGTAGATTGAAGAACAGCTTGCGCTGGGCCTTGGTCGTGGCGACCTTGACGATGCGCCAGTTGCGTAGAATGAATTCGTGAATTTCGGCCTTGATCCAATGCACGGCGAAGGACACCAAGCGCACGCCCATTTCCGGGTTGAAGCGCTTGACCGCCTTCATCAAGCCGACGTTGCCTTCCTGGATCAGATCCGACTGGGCCAGGCCATATCCCGAATAACTGCGGGCGATGTGCACTACGAATCGCAGGTGGGCGAGCACCATCTGACGTGCGGCCTCGAGATCCTGATGGTAGAACAGGCGCTCAGCCAGGTCGCGTTCCTGCTCGACCGTAAGCAGCGGAATGCTGTTGACCGTCTGCACATAGGCCTCGAGATTGCCTCCCGGGACCAGGGCTTGAACAGGTTGCAGATTAGTAGTCATGCAGATCCTCCGATAATGAAGCTGCAGCAGTTTAGCACTGCCGGGTCAGACTGCAAGCCTGTGGAAAAGTTCCCTTACAGCTTCAGTAAAGCTTTATAAATCAACGAGTTACTATCTAGGCGCCAGCTCGCTCAGATGCCGAGCCACGGCCAACCAGGCGCCGATATAGCCCAGCAGCAAGGCACCGAGAACCAGCGACATGCCATCTCCAGCCGGTACCCCGGCCAAACTGAAGTCGCTGCCGTACAAGCCGGCCAGACCGACCACCGCCTCGTTCAGCCAACCCAGTCCGTAAGCCAGCAGCAACCAGGCAATCACCCCCGCGCCCAATCCATACAAGGCGCCCATGTAGAGAAAGGGGCGGCGAACATAACCGTCGGTCCCGCCGACCAGCTTGACCACCTCGATCTCGGTACGGCGGTTTTCGATGTGCAGGCGAATGGTGTTGCCGATCACCAGCAGCAGCGTCGCGATCAGCAACAGACTGAGGCCGAAAACGAAGCGATCACCCAGTTTCAGAATAGCCGTCAAACGTTCGACCCAGAGCAGGTCGAGCTGCGCCTGCTCCACACCGGGCAGCTCCGCCAAGCGCTGGCGCAAGGCTTCGAGGTTGTCCCGATCGACCTCGTTGGGCGTCACCAGTATCACGCCGGGCAAGGGGTTGTCCGGCAATTCGCGTAATGCCTCGCCAAGCCCGGACAGCTGCTGAAATTCCTCAAGCGCCTGCTCGCGGCTGATCCAGCTGGCCTCCGAAACATCCGGCATCGCCAGGATCTGCTCGCGAAGCCGCTGGCCTTGCTGCGCGTCCACGTCGAGCTGCATGAACAGCGAAATCTGCGCCGCACGTTGCCAGGAACCGCCGAGCCGCTCGACGTTGTCCAGTAATAGCGCCAGGCCCATGGGCAGGCTCAACGCCACTGCCATGACCAGGCAGGTGAAGAAGCTGCCGATCGGTTGTTTGATCAGCCGGCCGACGCTGTCGACCACACTGGCTCGGTGACTTTCCAGCCAGGCGTGAAACAAGGTCTTGAAATCCGGCTCGTCGCTTCTGGGCTGCTCGGGCTTGTTCCGCACCCCACCGGCGCGCTCGACCGGATTCGGATTTTGCTCGGGTGCGCTCATCGAGCGGCCTCCCCGTCACCGATCAAGCGGCCACGCTGCAAGGTGAGCATGCGATGGCGCATGCGAGCGATCAGCGCCAGGTCGTGACTGGCAATCAGCACGGTGGTGCCGAGGCGATTGATGTCTTCGAATACACCCATGATTTCTGCTGCCAGACGCGGGTCGAGGTTGCCGGTTGGTTCGTCGGCGAGTAGCAGAGCCGGGCGGTGCACCACGGCGCGCGCGATACCGACGCGTTGCTGCTGCCCGGTCGAGAGATCGGAAGGATATTGCAGCGCTTTGTCCTTGAGGCTGACGCGCTCCAGCGCGGTCATCACCCGCTGTCCGATCTCACGCTTGTTCAATCCCAGTATCTGCAGGGGCAACGCGGCGTTGTCGAACACCGTGCGATCGAACAGCAGTTGGTGATTCTGGAACACCACACCGATCTGACGACGTAGAAATGGAATCTGCGCATTGCTGATGCGTGCCAGATCCTGCCCAGCCAGCAGCAACTTGCCGCTGGTGGGGCGCTCCATCGCCAGCAACAGGCGCAGCAAGGTGCTCTTGCCGGCGCCGGAGTGACCAGTGACGAAGAGGAATTCGCCGCGCTGCACGTGGAATGAAAGCTCGTGCAATCCGGTGTGGCCATTGGGATAGCGCTTGCCGACCTGCTCGAAACGAATCATGACGAGGCGCTACCTCCGCTCGTACCCTTCTCGGCGAACAACGCGTTGACGAAGGCGTCCGCCTCGAAGGTGCGCAGGTCGTCGATGCCCTCACCGACACCGATGTAGCGGATCGGTGTGCCGAATTGCTTGGCCAGTGCGAAGATCACTCCGCCCTTGGCGGTGCCGTCGAGTTTGGTGAGCGCCAGACCGGTCAACTCCACCGACTGATTGAACTGTTTGGTCTGGTTGATGGCGTTCTGGCCGGTGCCGGCATCGAGCACCAGCAGCACCTCGTGCGGCGCAGTCTCGTCGAGCTTGCCCATCACCCGACGGACCTTCTTCAACTCCTCCATCAGGTTGTCCTTGGTGTGCAGCCGACCGGCCGTATCGGCGATCAGCACATCGATGCCTCGGGCCTTCGCCGCTTGCACCGCGTCGAAGATCACCGAGGCGGAATCGGCACCGGTGTGTTGGGCGATCACGGCGATATTGTTGCGCTCACCCCATATCTGCAGCTGTTCGACCGCCGCCGCGCGGAAGGTATCGCCAGCGGCCAGCATGACCTTCTTGCCTTCGAGCTGCAGCTTCTTGGCCAGTTTGCCGATGGTGGTGGTCTTGCCGACGCCATTGACGCCAACCACCAGAATCACGAACGGCTGCTTGCCGGCATCTATCGTCAGCGGCTGCTCGACCGGTTTGAGCAGGCCGGCCAGTTCTTCCTGCAGCGCCTTGTACAGCGCGCCGCTGTCGGCCAGCTCCTTGCGCGAGACCCGCCGCGCGAGGTTCTGCATGATCGCCGTGGTAGCTTCGACACCCACATCCGCAGTCAGCAAGCGGGTTTCGAGTTCATCCAGCAGCTCGTCGTCGATAGCTTTCTTGCCCAGAAACAGGCTGGCCATGCCTTCGCCGATGCTGGCGCTGGTCTTCGACAGCCCCTGCTTGAGACGGGCAAAGAAGCCCAGCTTGATCTCGGCGGGACGTGCGGCCGGCTCGACGGCGATATCGGCCAGGGTCGGTGCCTCCGGCACTTCCTTGGGCGGCTGGACAAGCTCCACCGCAGGCTCCGGCTCAGGCTCGGCATGCAGTTCCGGCTTGATCTCCGGCGCGGCAGGCGGCTCCGGCTGGTCGATGTCGGATTCGGCGCGCGGGGGCTCTTCGCTCGATTGCTCTTCGAGCAGAGCGGTATCGGGTTCGTCCGCGAACGGCTGGCTGTCTTCCAGCGGCTCGGCAGGCGGTGGTTCGGCTGCAGGTGTCTGCGGCTTCTTGCGCAACCAGCCGAACAGGCCTTTCTTCTCGCCAGCCGCAGCCGGCGCCTTCTTATCGTCGTTGGAACCAAACATGGAGAAGATTTTCTCAAGAGGGCGAAACGCCGGCGGCCACGCCACCGGCCAGACGGGGGCTATCCTAGCACTGCGCAACCGCCTGCGCTAAGCGCCGCCGCCCAGCCGTCCGACGGCATGAGGCTATCCGACGTTCCACCGCTTTGCCCTGACCTCTGCAGCCAGTACCATGCCTTGCGTGTTCTCGCCTGCCGGCATCGTTGCGGCGGGATTCATCCCTGAACGAGCCCTGAATATGCCCCTGATGCTACGCCGCGCCGCCGTCCTGCTACTCGGCGCCCTGTATGTGCCGCTAGCCCTCGCGGCCGACGGCCAGCCCACCCACGAATTCATGCTGAACAACGGTCTCAAGGTGATCGTGCGTGAGGACCATCGAGCCCCGGTCGTGGTTTCCCAGCTCTGGTACAAGGTTGGGTCCAGCTACGAGTCGCCCGGGCAGACCGGCCTTTCCCACGCCCTCGAACACATGATGTTCAAGGGCAGTCGCAAGCTCGACGCCGGAGAAGCCTCACGCATTCTCCGCGAGCTCGGCGCCGAAGAGAACGCCTTCACCAGCGACGATTACACCGCTTATTACCAAGTGTTGGCGCGCGACCGCCTGGCCGTCGCCTTCGAACTGGAGGCCGACCGCCTCGCCAGTCTCAAGCTGCCGGCAGACGAGTTCGCCCGCGAAATCGAGGTGATCAAGGAAGAGCGTCGACTGCGCACCGACGACAAGCCGAGCGCCCTGGCATATGAACGCTTCAAGGCCATGGCCTACCCCGCCAGCGGTTACCACACCCCGACGATCGGCTGGATGGCCGACCTCAATCGCATGACCGTCGAGGAGCTGCGTAACTGGTACCAGTCCTGGTACGCACCCAACAACGCCACTCTCGTTGTGGTGGGTGACGTGACGCGCGACGAGGTACAGGCGCTGGCAGAGCGTTATTTCGGTCCGATAGAGAGTCACCCGATTCCCATCGCCAAGCGCCCACTGGAGCTAGCCGAGCCTGGCGAGCGGCGGCTCACGCTGCATGTGAAGACACAGGTACCCAGCCTGATCATGGCGTTCAACACGCCGAGCTTGGCCACCGAGGAGAACCCTCGACACATTCATGCCCTGCGCCTGATCAGCGCACTGCTGGACGGCGGCTACAGCGCTCGACTGCCACAGCAACTCGAGCGCGGCGAAGAACTGGTGATCAGCGCCTCGGCCTGGTACAACGCCTACGCCCGCGGCGACTCGCTGTTCGTCCTCAGCGCGGCGCCCAATATGCAGAAGGGCCGGAGCCTGGAAGAGGTAGAGGCCGGCCTCTGGCAACAACTCGAACAGCTCAAGCGGAGCGCACCCTCGCCGGAAGAACTGGAGCGAGTGCGCGCCCAGGTCATCGCCGGCCTGGTCTACGAGCGCGACTCCATCACCCAGCAGGCCACCACCATCGGACAGCTGGAAACCGTCGGCCTGTCCTGGCGCCTGATGGATGAAGAGCTCAGCGCGCTCGAGGCGGTAACGCCGGACGACATCCAGCAGGCCGCTCGAACCTTCTTCACCCGCTCACGCCTGAGCGTTGCCCATGTTCTGCCCGAGGAGTCCAGCGATGAGTGATCGCAACCTGTTGCGTCGCGGCCTGTTCGTTCTGGCGCTGGCGTTCGGCCTGGGCCTGACCGGCTGCAATGAGGAAACCGGCGAGGCGGCGGCAAAGATCCCGCTCCCCTCGGCCGGGACCGTGACCACTCCAGCCGAATCCGGCCAGGCGATCGCCCGGGAAGCGGCCGAACGAGGCCAGCGCATCCAGTCATTGGACGAATTGGGCGACCAGCCGCTCGCTCGCCGCACGCTGGATATCCAGAGCTGGCAGACCGAAGGCGGTGCTCGGGTGCTGTTCGTCGAAGCCCATCAACTGCCGATGTTCGACCTGCGCCTGACGTTTGCCGCAGGCAGCAGCCAGGACGGCGATGTACCGGGCGTGGCCATGCTGACCAATGCGATGCTCAACGAAGGTGTCGAGGGCAAGGACGTCACCGCCATTGCCGAAGGCTTCGAGGGCCTCGGCGCGGAATTCGGCAACGGCTCCTACCGGGACATGGCGGTCGCCAGCCTGCGCAGCCTTAGCGCGCAAGACAAGCGCGAACCGGCGTTGCAGCTGTTCAGCCAAGTGGTCGGGCAGCCAACCTTTCCCGAGGACTCGCTGCAGCGGATCAAGAACCAGATACTGGCTGGCTTTGAACTCCAGAAGCAGAACCCGGGCAAGCTGGCCAGCCTCGAGCTGTTCGAGCAGCTCTACGGTAGCCACCCTTACGCGCACCCCAGCGAGGGTACACCGGACACCATTCCCGGCATCGACACCGATCAGCTGCGCGCCTTTCATGCCAAAGCCTATGCGGCCGGCAACGCGGTAATCGCGCTGGTTGGCGATCTCGACCGTGAACACGCCGAAGCGATTGCCGAGCAAATCTCCAGCGCCTTGCCGCAAGGAAACGCATTGCCTGCACCACCTGTTCCGAGCGCGCCCTCGGCAGGCCTGACGCACATCGATTTTCCTTCCAACCAGACCCATCTGATGCTGGCGCAGCTCGGCATCCCACGCGGTGATCCAGATTACGCCGCGCTCTATCTGGGCAATCAGATCCTTGGCGGCGGAGGCTTCGGTACCCGTCTGATGGAGGAGGTACGGGAGAAGCGCGGGCTGACCTACGGGATCTATTCCGGCTTCAGCCCCATGCAGACCAACGGACCATTCATGATCAATCTGCAGACCCGGGCCGAGCTCTCCGAGGCGACCCTGGAGCTGGTGCAACGCCTGGTTGCCGAGTTCCTCGAGAAGGGCCCGACCCGGGCCGAGTTGGAACGTAGCAAGCGCGAGATTGCCGGCAGCTTTCCGTTATCCACCGCCAGCAACGCCGACATCGTCGGCCAGCTGGGCAGCATCGGATTCTATAACCTGCCGCTGACCTACCTCGAAGACTTCATGCAACAGGTCCAAGCGCTGTCGGTCGAACAAGTCAAGGCGGCGATGAACAAGCATCTCAGCCCAGACGGCTTCGTGATCGTCACGGCCGGCCCGCAGGTCGAGCAGAAGCCGCTGCCGGCACCGAGCGAGAAGCCCCTCGAACAACCCAGTAGCGTTCCGGAGCATTGATGGCCAACCCACCCATCCGTCCAACCGCCCACGGGGGCCAAGGGCAGCTGCGCATCATCGGGGGAGAATGGCGCAGCCGGCGCTTCGGCTTTCCCGATGCCGAAGGTCTGCGGCCAACGCCTGATCGGGTCCGGGAAACCTTGTTCAACTGGCTCGCGCCCTACATGTCCGGCGCTCGTGTACTCGACCCCTTTACCGGCAGCGGTGCACTCTATCTCGAGGCGCTCTCCCGTGGCGCCAGTATGGCACTGGCGCTGGACCTGAATGCCAACGCCATCGCCAGCCTGCGCAAGCATCTGGATACGCTGAACTGCGGTCAGGGCCAGTTACTGCAGAGCGATGCGCTGCGATATCTGGACACCCAGACACCAACGCCATTCGATCTGGTGTTCCTCGATCCGCCATTCAACAAAAACTTGCTGCAACCGGCCTGCGAATTGCTGGAGCACAAGGGCTGGCTGGCCAAGCATGCCTGGATCTATACCGAGAGCGAAGCCATGCCGTCGAGCCTCGGGCTGCCCGGCAACTGGCGGCTGCATCGCGAGAAGAAGGCCGGCAGCGTCCACTACGCACTGTGGGAGCGCAGTGGCGAGGCCTGAGCAACAGGGTAGAAGCCCGCCGTGACGGCGCTCCGCCAAAACGCGGAAGCGCGGGATGTACCGCAACCAGCATCGAGGTCGTTCAGTGTCCATGACCTTTCCGGAAACCGTGGTTACACCCGAGCCAGTCGCGACCTTCTCTCCCGCCTGGTGGTTGCGCGGTGGGCACCTGCAGACGCTCTGGAATCCCTTCTGCCGGCGCTCGCTGCCCCTGCAGCGCCGCCGCGAGCGGCTGTGGCTCGCCGACGGCGACTTCATTGACGTCGACTGGCACGGCCCACATGACCCGGCGGCGCCGTTGGTGTTGGTACTGCACGGATTGACCGGTTCGTCCAACTCTCACTATGTGCTCGGCCTGCAGCGGCAACTGGCCAAATGCAGCTGGGCCAGCGTCGCGATCAACTGGCGCGGTTGCTCCGGTGAGCCCAATCTGTTGCCACGCGCCTACCACTCCGGCGCCAGCGACGATCTGGCCGAAATCATCGCCCATCTGCAGGCGGCTCGTCCGCTGGCCCCGCTCTATGCGGTGGGCTATTCGCTGGGTGGCAACGTGTTGCTCAAATACCTCGGCGAAACGGGCGCGGCTGCGCCGCTGCAAAAGGCCGTGGCGGTCTCGGTACCCTATCGTCTCGACCAGTGTGCCGACCGCATCGGCCTCGGGTTTTCGCGGGTCTATCAGGCGCATTTCATGCGTGAGATAGTGGCCTATGTGAAGGACAAGCAGCGCCTGTTCGCCAATCAGGGCAACACCGAGCATCTGTCAGCGCTGCAGCGCCTCGGCTCTGTGCATGGCCTGCGCACCTTCTGGGACTTCGATGGCCGCTTCACTGCACCGCTGCACGGCTACATCGATGCCAGCGACTACTATCGCCGCGCCTCGAGCCGCTATTTCCTTCCCGACATCCGAATTCCGACCCTGCTGATCCAGGCCGAAGACGATCCTTTCGTATTCCGCCACAGCGTGCCCGAACCCGCTGAGCTGTCAGCATCCACTACGCTGGAACTGCACGCCCGCGGCGGTCATGTCGGCTTCGTCGAGGGCTCGCCGCTCAAGCCGCGCTATTACCTGGAGCGGCGGATACCGGCGTGGCTGGCCAGCCGCTAACTGCCAGCCATCAAGCGAGCGGTTCTGACGATCACGTCGGCTCTTGCCCTTTGGCTGTCTTGACGGACGGTTCCATCGCGAATGGAGCATGAAGCTGTGAAAGCAGCGCGGACACCGCCGGACGCGCGCGGTCCGTCAGAAACCCTTCCTCGAGCATCAGCAGCTGGAAAATGCCCCGGCGCAGCTTGTTCTTGTCCAGCACCTCATCAGGCGAGCTTTGCATGCTGCAGAGAAATCGCACCCAGGACGTCACGATGATCCAAGCGTTGATTGCCAGCGCCTCCACTTGCGATGGCGTCATGTCGAGAATGCCGGCATCGACGAAGCCCTGATAGATACGCTGCGCGCTCAGCAAATGGCGCTTGGCGAACAGGCGATAACGTGCGGCGAGCCGATCATCGCTGTCCAACAGATGCTCCAGGTCCCGGTACAGGAAGCGGTAGTCCCACATCGCCGCGAGCAGTGACTCGAGGTACCGTGTCTTGTCTTCGAGGGTCAACGCGCGTCCCTCGGGTAACCGCAGGAACCCTTCGAAATCCGCCTCGTAACGACCGAACAGCTCGGCGATGATCATCTGCTTATTGCGAAAATGGTAATAGAGATTGCCCGGCGAGATTTCCAGATGTGTCGCTATGTGATTGGTGGTCACGCTGCGCTCGCCCTGGGCATTGAACAGTTCCAGGCTGGCCTGAAGAATGCGATGGCGGGTATTCGGCTTGGGGGACATTAAGGGAGATTCATCCATCGCACTAAACCTGGCGGGCAAAGATAACCCGCCGATCTCGGCCGCGCACTCAATTGACAGGCTAGAGTATTTGCTCTAATACCGACAACTGCCTTCCGCTCCGGAGCATTACCCGTGCTTGCCGACGTCGCTTATCTGAATCAGTTCGGCCTCGAGATCGACCGCCTGCAATCACTGTTCGAGCGCCAGCGCAGCGCCTTTCATGCCGATCCCAGCCCGACCGGGGAGAACCGCCTGCAAGCGCTGGAGGCGCTGCACGACCTGCTTGCCAATCATCAGCAGCAGATCATCGAGGCCATAAGCGAGGACTTCGGCAACCGCTCGGCGGACGAAACACGGCTGGCCGAGATCATGCCTAGCCTGCACGGCATCCGGCATGCCAAGCGCCACCTGCGCCAATGGATGACGCCATCGCGGCGCAGCGTCGGGATGGCTTTTCAGCCGGCCAGCGCGAAAGTGGTCTATCAGCCACTCGGGGTGGTCGGCATCATCGTGCCCTGGAACTATCCGCTGTATCTGGCCATCGGCCCGTTAATCGGCGCGCTGGCAGCCGGTAATCGAGTGATGTTGAAAATGAGCGAGTCCACCCCCGCCACGGCCCGATTGCTGAAAGACCTACTGGCGCAGATCTTTCCGGAGAATCAAGTGGCGGCAGTGCTGGGCGAGGCCGATGTGGGCATCGCCTTCTCGCAGCTGCCCTTCGATCACCTGTTGTTCACAGGCAGCACCAGCGTCGGTCGTCAGGTCATGCGCGCGGCGGCGGAGAATCTGACACCAGTCACCCTCGAGTTGGGCGGCAAGTCGCCCGCCATCGTCTCGACCGGCGTGCCGCTCGCCGATGCCGCCGAACGCATCGCCTTCGGCAAGACGTTCAACGCGGGCCAGACCTGCGTCGCCCCGGATTACGTGCTGGTGCCGCGGACACGCATCGACGGCTTCGTCGACGCCTATCGGCAGGCAGTGCGACGCTTCTATCCGCAGCTGGCCGACAACCCCGACTACACCTCGATCATCAATCCGCGGCAGCACGCCCGCTTGCAAGGCTACCTGGACGATGCTCAGGCCAAGGGCGCGCACGTACTACCGCTGTTCGAGCAGGTTCAGGACCGACGTATGCCGCATTGCCTGCTGCTCGACGTGAACGACGAAATGCAGGTCATGCAGGACGAAATTTTCGGCCCACTGCTGCCCATCGTGGCCTACGACAACCTCGAGCAGGCGCTCACCTACATCAACGCTCGCCCGCGCCCGCTGGCGCTCTATTACTTCGGCTATGACCGGGCCGAGCAGCGCCATGTACTGCGTCATACGCACTCCGGCGGCGTCTGCCTCAATGACACCCTGTTGCATGTCGCTCAGGCCGATCTGCCGTTCGGCGGCATCGGCCCCTCTGGCATGGGCCATTACCACGGGCATGAGGGATTTCTCACGTTCAGCAAGGCCAAGGGAGTATTCGTCAAGCAACGCTTCAACGCCGCCCGACTGATCTACCCGCCTTACGGCAAGGCGCTGCAGAAATTGATCTACAAGCTCTTCGTACGCTGAGGCTGCGTCCGATATCCGCCTTCCCTGCCCCGCTGCTGCTCGAGGCGGGCCTCCTCTTTGAGGCTTTACGCTGCCGCAACCGAGCCGCTACCATCCAACCCCCACGCATGCGTCAGGACGCCGCAATGAATCGAGTGCTGTATCCGGGAACCTTCGATCCGATCACCATGGGCCACGCCGATCTGGTCGAGCGCGCCTCACGTCTGTTCGACGAGGTGATCATTGCGGTCGCTGCCAGCCCTAACAAGAACCCATTGTTTCCGCTCGAGCAGCGCGTGGCGCTGGCCCAGGAAGTGACCGCGCATCTGCCCAATGTCAGGGTGCTGGGCTTCTCCACGCTCCTGGCGCATTTCGTCATCGAGCAGAAGGCCAACGTCCTGCTGCGCGGCCTGCGCGCGGTGTCCGACTTCGAATATGAATTCCAGCTGGCCAATATGAATCGGCAACTGGCACCAGACGTCGAAAGCCTGTTTCTGACGCCATCGGAAAAGTTCTCCTACATTTCCTCGACCCTGGTGCGTGAAATCGCTCGCCTCGGCGGCGATGTCACCAAGTTCGTCCACCCTTCGGTGATGAAAGCGCTGACCGAGCGCTACGCCTCGCGCTAGAGCTTCCAGCAGCGCGCATCAGGCGCGCCTGCCGACAAGCGGAGAAGTACTGCCGCGTGCACCCGGCGAGCGGATGCGGCAAAATTGGCGCGTCGTCTTTACTGTGCTACGGCACTTGCCGTAGCTGGAGCTAGCTGGATGTCCCTGATAATCACCGATGACTGCATCAACTGCGACGTGTGCGAGCCCGAGTGCCCGAACAGCGCGATTTCCCAGGGCGAGGAAATCTACGTCATCGATCCCAATCTCTGCACCGAGTGCGTCGGCCACTACGATGAACCGCAGTGCCAGCAAGTCTGCCCGGTGGACTGCATCCCGCTCGACGAAAGCAATGTCGAGAGCAAAGACGAACTGATGCAAAAGTACCTGATCATCACCGGCAAGGCTTGATAGGCAAACCCTCGTTGCTCCCGGGCAGTGAGGCCGGGCACATCGTCCCGTCAGCCAAGCTGACAACCTCAATCGGCATGTAACCACCCTGCCCCGACAACAGGTTCTACGCTCCGGGTACGCCTGCTCGCCCGCAAATCTCGAGGCCAAATCGCAGCCGCCTGGACTCATCGACGACGAATCAAATGCTCAAAACAACACGGCTTCGCGCGCGATCAAGCGGCGAAGCCGTGGGGGAAGGCAGATCGAGTAAAGGGTTCGACCTGATGCTGCTGGCCTGGGTCAGTCTTGGCGGTTGTAACCGACGCGGGTGCAACCCAGGCAGCGAGCAAAGGCGGCGGCGCCGGGTTCGACCACCAGTGCCTGCCCGGTTTCCTTGATGCCGCCACCCATGGCACTGAACGGCAGGCTGACGACGAACAGGCCGGCACCGACGACCGTGGCGGCGATCAGCAGCGGGCGGGCGATCAGCAGATCCCCGACGATGGAAAAGGCTTTGGGTGCCTCGACGGTGTACATCGGATCGCCGCTGGCGTTCTGCTGCACCGATTGCGCCTGGGCCGGCATCGCCAGCAGGCCAGTGGTAAGGGCCAAGACAACAGCAGTGGAGCGAAACAGTTTCATGGTGTGGTCCTTCAGCTGGGCGAAACGAGGCAGATGATTGTAGTGCCGGTCACTATAGCAGTGGCCGTCAGTTGTTGATCGTGAACACCGTCAATGCCTGCACACTCGGGCGGCATCATCGCTGGCAGCGTCCGCAGTAGACACTGGCGCGCTGGCCCAGACGAATCTCGCGCAACGTCGAGCCGCAGCTCTTGCAGAAATCCCCACCTCGGCCATAGACGAACAGCTCCTGCTGAAAATAGCCGGGCTTGCCGTCGCCGCCGACGAAATCGCGCAACGTCGTCCCGCCGCGCTCGATAGCGTAGGCGAGGATCCGCTTGATCTCGACGGCAAGCTTCAGATAACGCGCCCGCGAAACCGTACCGGCCGGCCGTCGTGGATCAATACCGGCAGCGAACAACGCCTCGCTCGCATAAATGTTGCCGACGCCCACCACCACCGCGTTGTCCATGATGAACGGTTTGATCGCCATGCTGCGTCCACGCGACAGTTGGAACAGCCGGTCGCCGTCGAAGGCTTCGCTGAGCGGCTCCGGCCCGAGATTGGCGAGCAGCACATGGCTCAGTGGCGCATCGCTCCAGAGCAGCGCTCCGAAACGACGCGGATCGGTGTAGCGCAGCGCCATACCGGAGTCGAGCAGGATATCGACGTGCTCGTGCTTGCCCACCGGCAGATCGGCGGGCACCAGCCGCAGACTGCCGGACATGCCCAGGTGGGCGATCAGCGTGCCTGCCTCCGCCTTGATCAGCAGGTACTTGGCGCGCCGCTCGACCGCCTCGATGCGCTGGCCGGACAGACGCACGTCGAGGTCGTCCGGAATCGGCCAGCGCAACCGACGCTCGCGCACGATCACGCGACTGACTCGCTGACCGATCAGGTGCGGCTCGATGCCGCGGCGGGTGGTTTCGACTTCAGGAAGTTCAGGCATACGGGCTATCGAAAATGAACCGGGAGGCGACCTTAGCAGCTATTGGTGCCGTGCGGTCAGCCCACGCCCAGCTCGCGAATGCTGCCCTTGAGGTAGTCGAAATCGTACTCGGAGAGACCGACATATTCGAGCACCTGCTGCTGTACCGTCACCCACTCGTAGTCGTCCGGCTGATCACCGAGCACACGATGGCAGGCGCAGATGTGCTCGGCCATCTTCAGGATCGCCAGCAGCGTCTTGATCTGCGGATCGCTCAACTCATCATCGAACAGCGCCAGGGCGTTGTGATGATTGGCGATGGCCTCGCACAGATGAACCGGCAGTTTCCAGGAGCGGGCGACGAAATATCCGACCACCGCGTGGTTGGTGCTGAGCACGCGATTCTCGATGTCGGTGATGCGTACTGCATCGCTGGCACTGGCATAGGCTTCCTCCAGCACGCTCATGTAACCGGGAAAGCGCGCCAGCATCAGCGGGATCCCGCAATTGTGAAACAGGCCCAGCGTGTAGGCCTCGTCGGGCGCCGGATGGCCAATGCGCTTGGCCAGGGTCAGGCTGGTCATGGCGACATCTTGCGCGGTGTCCCAGAAGCGGTTGAGGGTGACGATGGCCGCGTCGGTCAGCTCGCCCTTGATCGATTGCGCGTTGATCAGGTTGACCACCGAACGGCAACCCAGCAGGTTGACCGCCTGCTGGATCGAGGCAATGCGATTGGCGAGGCCGAAGAGCGGAGAGTTGACGGTTTTCAGCAGCGCACCGGAGAGACCGGGATCCTGACTGATCAAGCGGGCAATCGCTCGGAGGTCAGGGTCCGGCATGACCTGCTCCATCTGCAGATCGACCATGATCTGCGGCTGCGGCGGCACACTGATGCCCTGTAGCACGCTGCGGATCTGCTCGTCGGAAAGCTCGACTGTCATGGGAATGACTCAGCTCAGCCAATAGCACTTGGCCACCAAAGAAAGAGTGCGAACTTTGGCCGAGAAGATGGTCGGATTCAAGTAGCTCCAATCTGAATACTCATGCAATCCGACGAGGAGGATTCGAAATGGCAGCATCACTCAACGGCAAACGCGTGGCGATTCTGGTAACCGACGGCTTCGAGCAGGTCGAACTGACCGGCCCCAAGGAGGCGCTGGAGAAGAAGGGCGCGACCGTTCATATCATCTCCGCAAAGAACGGCGAAGTGACCGGTTGGAACCACACCACGCCCGCCACGAAATTCCACGTCGATGACACCTTCGACAGTATCCGCACGGAAGACTACGACGCCCTGCTGCTGCCGGGCGGCGTGGTTAATTCAGACACCATCCGCACCGATGAGATGGCCCAGGAACTGGTGCGTGACGCGGCGCGTGAAAACAAGACGATTGCGGTTATCTGTCACGGCGCCTGGCTGCTGGCCTCCGCCGATCTGGTGAAGGGCAAGCGCATGACCAGCTGGCCGTCGCTGACCGATGACCTGAAAAACGCCGGGGCGCAGTGGGTCGACGAGCAGGTGGTAGTCGATGGCCATCTGATCAGCAGCCGCAAGCCGGACGACATCCCGGCATTCAGCGAAGCGCTGATCAAGGCGCTCGCCGCCTGACAGCGGACGCTGGAAGCGAGCGGACGACTGCTGAGCGTGCAACTGCCGGACCCGTGTCGGCGGTTTCACCGCTCGGCACGACCCGGTAACTCGGCATGCGGCACCGCAACGATCCGCTTTTCCTCGAGGTAGGGGCCTGAAGCGCGCCGCTCCTATACAATGCCCGCCCCCTTGCCCGGAGCCCTTCCCGATGACCCTGCCCAGCCTGCGCCTCAAAGCCAATGCCGATCGCCGTCTGCGTGCCGGTCACCTGTGGGTCTACAGCAACGAGGTGGACACCGCTGCCACGCCGCTGAGCGGCTTTGCCGCTGGCGATCAGGCGATTCTCGAAGCCGCGGGCGGCAAGCCGCTGGGCATCGTCGGCGTCTCGCCGAACAACCTGATCTGCGCGCGCCTGCTGTCGCGCGACCTCAAGCACAGTCTGGACAAGTCGCTGCTGGTGCATCGCATCCAGGTCGCCCTGTCGCTGCGCGAACGTCTGTTCGATCAGCCTTGCTACCGCCTGATCTACGGTGACTCCGACCTCTTGCCGGGCCTGGTGGTGGACCGTTTCCACGACCACCTGGTGGTGCAGCTGGCCTCGGCGACCATGGAGCGCAACAAGGATGCCGTGCTCGAAGCCTTGGTCCAGGTCATCAAGCCGCGCGGCGTGCTGTGGAAGAACGACTCCAGCGCACGCGACGCCGAGGGCCTCGAGCGTTACGTCGATACCGCCTTCGGTGTGGTGCCGGAATGGGTCGCCCTTGAAGAGAACGGCGTGAAGTTCGAAGCGCCCGTTCTTCAGGGCCAGAAGACTGGCTGGTTCTACGACCACCGCATGAATCGCGCGCGACTGGCTCCCTACGTCAAAGGCAAGCGCGTGCTCGACCTGTTCAGCTACATCGGCGGCTGGGGCGTGCAGGCGGCGGCGTTCGGCGCCAGCGAAGTGTTCTGCGTCGACGCCTCGGCCTTCGCCCTCGATGGCGTAGAGCGCAACGCCGCACTCAATGGCGTGGCCGAGAGGATGACCTGTGTGGAAGGCGACGCCTTCGAAGCGATGAGGGAGCTGAAGAACGCTGAAGAGCGCTTCGACGTGGTCATCACCGATCCACCTGCCTTCATCAAGCGCAAGAAAGACATCAAGAACGGCGAGGCCGCCTACCGCCGCCTGAACGAAACCGCCATGCGCCTGCTGAACAAGGACGGCATTCTGGTCAGTGCCAGCTGCTCGATGCACCTGGAAGAGGACAACCTGCAGAACATCCTGCTCGGCAGCGCACGTCATCTGGACCGCAACATCCAGCTACTCGAACGCGGCGCCCAGGGGCCTGACCATCCGGTGCATCCGGCGATTCCTGAAACGCGTTACATCAAAAGCATCACCTGCCGAATATTGCCGAACAGCTGAGGAGGAGCGCGGCGGAGACGGTGGATGTGAAAAGCGACATCCACCCTACGTCACTTCCCCGCAGCGCCGTGTCCGCGCGCAGGGTGGATGGCCACCCCGGTGGAAGACCGCGAAGCGTCTTCCACCGGAGCCGGCACGCCGACAACCAGCGAAGCCCGACCATCAGCCTTCCCCGGTGCCGCAACCGCGCGTAGAATCGGGGCCATTCCTCGCCATCATCCCCCGGCGGGCCCATGAGCCCAGGCCGCCCGAGCGATACCCCGCCTCGATCCGGCCCCTCCGCACGCACGGTCACCTGCCGTTGCACGCGGCACAGGTGACGCTCACCATATGCACTACTCGACCAGCTGATTAGCCGCAGGAACCGTCATGCCCGATTACCGCTCGAAAACCTCCACGCACGGCCGCAACATGGCCGGTGCCCGCGCGCTGTGGCGTGCCACCGGCATGAAGGACGAAGATTTCAAGAAGCCGATCATCGCCATCGCCAACTCCTTCACCCAGTTCGTGCCCGGCCACGTGCATCTTAAGGACCTCGGCCAGCTGGTCGCCCGTGAAATCGAAAAGCACGGCGGTGTGGCCAAGGAATTCAACACCATCGCGGTCGATGACGGGATCGCCATGGGGCACGATGGCATGCTCTATTCGCTGCCCTCGCGCGAGATCATTGCCGATTCGGTCGAATACATGGTCAACGCGCACTGCGCCGACGCCATCGTCTGCATCTCCAACTGCGACAAGATCACCCCCGGCATGCTGATGGCCGCGCTGCGCCTGAACATTCCGGTGGTGTTCGTCTCCGGCGGGCCGATGGAAGCCGGCAAGACCAAGCTGGCCAGCCACGGTCTGGACCTGGTAGACGCCATGGTGATCGCGGCCGACGAAAGCGCCAGTGATGAAAAAGTCGCCGAATACGAGCGCAGCGCCTGCCCGACCTGCGGCAGCTGCTCCGGCATGTTCACCGCCAACTCGATGAACTGCCTGGCCGAAGCCCTGGGCCTGGCGCTGCCGGGCAACGGCTCGACCCTGGCCACTCACAGCGATCGCGAACAGCTGTTCCTACGCGCCGGGCGTACCGCGGTCGAGCTGTGCCAGCGTTACTACGGTGAAGGCGACGAGTCGGTTCTGCCGCGCAACATCGCCAGCCGCCGTGCGTTCGAGAACGCCATGACCCTGGACATCGCCATGGGCGGCTCGACCAACACTATCCTGCACCTGCTGGCCGCCGCCCAGGAGGCCGAGGTCGACTTCGACCTGCGCGCCATCGACGCCCTGTCGCGCAAGGTGCCGCAGCTGTGCAAGGTCGCGCCGAACATCCAGAAGTACCACATGGAAGACGTGCACCGCGCCGGTGGCATCTTCTCCATCCTCGGCGAACTGGCCCGCGGCGGCCTGCTGCACACCGACGTGCCCACCGTACACAGCCGCAGCATGGAAGAAGCCATCGCCCAGTGGGACATTACCCAGACCCAGGACGAAGCGGTGCACACCTTTTTCAAGGCCGGCCCGGCCGGCATCCCGACGCAGACGGCGTTCAGCCAGTCCACCCGCTGGGACACCCTCGACCTGGACCGCGCCGAAGGCTGCATCCGCAGCGTCGAGCATGCCTATTCCGCTGAAGGCGGCCTGGCCGTGCTCTACGGCAACATCGCCCTGGATGGCTGCGTGGTGAAAACCGCGGGTGTGGACGAATCCATCCATGTGTTCGAAGGCACGGCGAAAATCTTCGAGAGCCAGGACAGCGCTGTCAAAGGCATCCTCAACGACGAGGTGAAGGCCGGCGATATCGTCATCATCCGCTACGAAGGCCCGAAAGGCGGCCCGGGCATGCAGGAAATGCTCTACCCGACCTCGTACCTGAAATCCAAAGGTCTGGGCAAGGCCTGCGCCCTGCTCACCGACGGCCGCTTCTCCGGCGGCACCTCGGGCCTGTCCATCGGCCATGCCTCGCCGGAAGCCGCCGCGGGCGGTGCCATCGGCCTGGTACGTGATGGCGACAAGGTGCTGATCGACATCCCCAACCGCAGCATCCAGCTGCAGGTCAGCGATGAAGAGCTGTCTCACCGCCGCATCGAGCAGGACAAGAAGGGCTGGAAGCCTGCGGCACCGCGCGCGCGCAAGGTGACCACCGCCCTCAAGGCCTACGCCCTGCTCGCCACCAGCGCCGACAAGGGTGCAGTGCGCAACAAGGCGATGCTGGACGACTGATCGTTCGGGTTACTGCGGCAAAGAAAGCCCGACCATCGTGTCGGGCTTTTCATGGCTCGCTGATTGCCGGTTCCAGGCGAGCACCATCAATTTCGATCGCATTGAATCGGGGCGCAACCAGTTCGAATCCACCACGCTCCAGAAGCTCGCCAAGTGCCTCGCCGTCCGGCAGCGAGCCTCCGGTGACACGCATCTGCCCGAGCCAGCGCCAGCCACCTGCCGCATCACGTCCCAATACCGGCACCGTCCAGGACGCGCCGCGTAGCAGCAACACCTCGAATTGGCCGTCGCGATCCAGATCCACCGCAAACAAGCGGCACTCGCTAGCGCATCCCTGGTTACTGACGGAACGTGCCAACGAGCCATCTTCATCCGTCACAGGTTGGCCAATCCAGCGCACGGGCGGGGCGTTCGCGACCTCTTGCTCCTGTTTCCAGGCCCAATAGTGATCCGCCTTATCAAGCCGCTGCAGATCGGCTTGCAGGCCAGTGCGCCGAGCTTCGTCCTCCCAAGGCTCGCCCAGCTTTTCACGTAGCGCTTGCAGATACCGCCGCCCCGGCTCGCCCAGTTGAAAGCGCAGCGCGCCGAGATCGGTTCGCTCGGCGGGCAGCCTGGCATCGAGCAGCCGCTGGTACTGATTCGCGGCACTCAGTTGGAGCGGGCTCAGCATCGGTACATGCATCAACACCAGCAGAAATGCGGCGAACAGCGCCAACGGCGGGTTGCTCTGCCGCAGCCCACTCAGCCAGGTGGGGTCACGCCGGATCACCGCTCTGACCAGTGCAATGCCATGCACCATCGCCATCAGCGCCAGGAGCGCAGCCAATACGCGATCCGGGGTCAGCCCGTACTGGTCGATACGCAGCCACAGCGCATGCATCGCGAACCCGGCCAGCAACGGCAGGCACAGCGAGCTGGCATCGACCAGCAGCCGCAGCGGTCTCGGATAGTGGGCGGCCTGCTGAGCGTCTTGCACCACACCGTTGAGCAGGACCACGTGCGCGAACACCAGCGTCAGCAGAATCGGCGTGGCGTGACGTGTCGCCCAGAGCGGAGCCAGCCCGGTAAACGGCAGGAAGACCACGAACAGCAACAGAATCACCACCGTCAACGGCAACAGGAAGCGACACATGGCCTGCAGCACGTTGCGCAGCGCGTCGATGACCTGCCCGCGTTCCAACCCGATGCGCAGCCCAGCGGCGACGACCATAGCGCTGGCGACCCAGACGAAGCCAGACGAGCGGAACAGCCGCTTGAACTGATCGATCCCGAGCATGCTGAACAGGCCCGCCCAGAGCCAGATCAACAACCAGAAGACACCCAGCATCACCAGTGCCATAAACAGCAGCAGGCCGTTGTTCCACGCGTGGCGGTAGAGGGCGTTGTAATCGAAACGCCAACGATGCGCAGGGTCCCGCGCCTGGATGAAGGGCGTGAGGATGTAGGCCAGGGCGAGTTGGCTCCACAGCAGCAGCGTGCCGGTGGTTTCTTCCAGGCGATACCAGCGCGGCTGATCGAACTGAGCCGCCAGTGCCGCCGCTAATACAGCGGGCAGCAGAATCGCCGGCAGCAATAGTTCCCACCGTCGCGCCTCGCGTATTCGCCCCCAGAGCATCTGTAGCTGCCACCCGCCTACCACGACGATGGCGATCAACGCCGAACACAAGGACCGCCAGATCGCTCCGTGCGGCCAGCTTTCGCTCGCGGCCCAGAGTGTCGCGCCCTGGAGCAGGCCCAACGCCAGGTAAACTATCAACGGTCGTTGCTCACTCGCTCGTTGCATGCACTTCCCTTCATTGATTCATGACGCTGCCGTTCTGGCAGCGCGTTCATGATGCTGTCATGGATTCCAACGATTCCGATACCGCGCCGCGTGACGCTGCGCTTGAGTGCTAAGCGGGACGTATCGAGGGCACACTAACTGCCTTGGAGCACACCGTTCGTGACGCATGGCGCAGGTTGAACTCCACTGGCACAAACGCCAGGCATGGCCTTGCCGGGTATCTGCGGAGGACAAGCGTCACGTAGCACCGGAAACCGCGCCTAGGTCTTCCAGAACAAGTTCTGATCAGCGGCCGATGCATTCGGCTGTGCCCGGCCACCCGTGGCACGTAGAATCGCCGTTTTTTCTGCAAGGACGGCCATGAACGCCCTCACCCAGCGCACCGAAACACCCAACGACCTGCTGTACCGACTCGATGACCGTCCACGGCCATGGATAGCCTTTCTCGCCGCGCTACAGCATCTGCTGGCGATCATCGTGCCGATCGTCACGCCAGGGTTGCTGATCTGCCAAGCCATCGGCGTATCGCCACGCGACACCAACATCATCGTGTCCATGTCGCTGGTAATATCCGGCATCGCCACCTTCGTCCAGTGCAAACGCTTCGGCCCGCTCGGTGCGGGACTATTGATCGTGCAAGGTACCAGCTTCAACTTCGTTGGCCCGCTGATCGCTGGCGGTGTGCTGATGGTCAAGCAGGGCACACCGGTGGAGGCCGTCATGGCAGCAATCTTCGGTGTGGTCATTGCCGGTTCCTTCATTGAAATGGGCGTCTCGCGCGTGCTGCCGTTCATCAAACGCCTGATCACGCCGCTGGTGACCGGCATCGTGGTGCTGATGATCGGGCTGACGCTGATCAAGGTCGGGCTGATCAGCATGGGCGGCGGTTACGCAGCCATGGGCGACGGCACCTTCGCCAGTCGGGAAAACCTGCTGCTGTCCAGCGTGGTACTGGCTGCCATCGTCGTGCTCAACCGCTTGCCGGTGGTGTGGATGCGCAGCTGCGCGATCATCATCGCGCTGGCTATCGGTTATGCCCTGGCGGCGTACCTGGGCCGCCTGAACTTCGCCGGCATGCACGAGGCCGCGCTGTTCCAGGTACCGATTCCGCTGCATTTCGGCCTGGGCTTTTCCTGGAGCCTGTTCATTCCCATGGTGGTGATCTATCTGGTGACCTCGCTGGAAGCCATCGGCGACATCACCGCCACGAGCAAGATCTCGGGCCAGCCGGTCGAGGGACCGGTATGGATGCAGCGGATCAAGGGTGGCGTACTGGTCAACGGCGCCAACTCGCTGCTGGCCGGCCTGTTCAATACCTTTCCCAGCTCGGTGTTCGCACAAAACAACGGCATCATTCAGCTGACCGGAATCGCCAGCCGCTACGTCGGTATGTGGATCGCCGTGATGCTGGTGGCGCTGGGGCTATTCCCTGCGGTCGCCGGGGTGCTGCAGGCGGTTCCCGAGCCAGTGCTGGGTGGTGCTGCGCTGGTGATGTTCGGCGCGGTGGCGGCGGCAGGGATCAACATTCTCGCGGGCGTGCAGCTGGATCGCCGGGCGCTGCTGATCATCTCGGTTTCGCTGGCGCTGGGCCTGGGTGTCTCGCAGGTTCCGGAGTTCCTCGCGAACCTGCCGGTGGCTCTGCGCAATGTGTTGGAATCCGGTGTGGCCACCGGCGGCATCTGCGCCCTGGTAATGAATTGGTTTCTGCCCGAATCACCGGAGAGGTCCGGGCAAGAACCCGTCTGATCAACAGATCCGCGCATCCTCAGCGAGGCGCTGGCTCACCTCGTCGGCGATCGCCAGGGCCGCGGTCAGCCCAGGCGATTCGATGCCGAACAGGTTCACCAGCCCAGCAATCCCATGCACGGCGGGCCCGTCGATACGAAAGTCCGCCGCCGGCTCACCGGGACCGCTGATCTTCGGCCGGATGCCGGTATAGGCGGGCTGCAGGGCCCCGTCCGGCAGTGCCGGCCAGTAGCGGCGAATGGCTGCGTAGAAGCCATCGGCGCGGCTTTCATCCATCGCGTAATCGAGGCCGTCGACCCATTGTACATCCGGGCCGAACCGGGCCTGACCGCCGAGATCCAGGGTCAGGTGCACGCCCAGCCCGCCTGGCTCGGGTAGCGGATAAACCAGGTGTCTAAAGGGCGTCGCGGTCGCCAGGCTGAAATAGCTGCCCTTGGCGAAATAGCGCGGCGGCACCGCATCGGCAGCCAGGCCCTCGGTGTGTGCGGCGATCACCGGTGCCGCATGCCCGGCGCAGTTGATCACGCCGTTGGCGAGCAGCGTCATCGGCTCATCGCCGCCGACCTCGACGCGCAACCCCGCCTCCGTCACCGCCATCGCCTTGACCGGCGCACGTAGCGCCAGCAGGGCCCCAGCCGCTTCCGCATCGCCCTGCAACGCCAGCATCAGGGCGTGGCTGTCGACGATACCGGTGCTCGGCGACAGCAGCCCGGCGACGGCGTTGAGCTGTGGCTCCAAAGCCTTCACCTCGCCGTCATCGAGCCGCCGCAGGTCGTCAACACCGTTGGCTACCGCGTGCGCCTGCAGGGCCTCGAGGCCCGCCAGCTGGGATTCGTCCGTGGCGACGATCAGCTTGCCGCAGCGGCGATACGGCACCCCGTGGCTCTCGCAGAAGGCGTAGAGCGCATCGCGCCCGGCCACGCACAGACGCGCCTTCAGCGAACCCTGCGGATAATAGATGCCGGCATGGATAACCTCGCTGTTGCGCGAGCTGGTGCCGGTGCCGATGGCGGCCTCAGCCTCCAGAATCAGCACCTCACGCCCCGCCTGCGCCAGGCTGCGCGCCACGGCGAGCCCCACTACCCCGGCACCGATGACCACGCAATCGACCCGCTCCATTCACTCGTTCCTCTTCGTTCGGCGGCCGCCAGCCTGCCGTAATATCGAACCGCGGCCAAGTCTCGGTTGCCCTAACCTTCAACCATTCTCGAAATGACTGGAGTCAGCATGCGCATTGGCGTCATATCCGATACCCACGGCCTGCTGCGACCCGAAGCGTTGACGGCGCTGCAGGGCTGCGAACGGATCATTCACGCCGGCGACATCGGCAAACCCGAGGTGCTGGAGGGGCTGCGTGCACTGGCGCCGCTCGATGCGATACGCGGCAACGTCGACAGTGGTGACTGGGCCGCTGCTATCCCCGAGCGACTGGATCTGCAGATCGGCGGGTTGCGCATCCATGTCACCCATGACGTCAAGAGCCTGTCCATCGATCCCGTCGCCGAGCGGGTCGACGTAGTGATCGCCGGACATTCGCACCAGCCGAAGATCGAGGAACTCAACGGCGTGCTCTACCTCAACCCCGGCAGCGCCGGCCGCCGGCGCTTCACGCTGCCGATCAGCCTGGCCCTGCTGGACATCGAGGACGGCCAGCCACGGGCGCAGCTGGTCACTCTCGGCTGAGCTTCAACTGACGCCCGTATAGCGATCGGCACGGTGATTGACCGCCAGCACCAGGTTCAGCGCCACGGCGCCGAGCACCGACAGTGCGACCTTTTCCGGCGGCACGATGAACACGGCAGCGAGCACGATCAGCGCATCGATGCCCATCTGAAAGGTGCCCGCGCGCAGGCCGACCCGCGCCTGCAGATACAACGCCAGGATGTTCACTCCACCGAGGCTGGCCTTGTGGCGGAACAACATCAGCAGTCCGACGCCCATGGCGAAGCCGCCGAACAGTGCGGCGTAGTAGATGTTCAACTCGGCGAAGCGGATCCACCTCGGCGTCAGCTCCGCGAGCAGCGAAACCAGACCCACGGCGATCACGGTGCGCAGGGTGAAGCCCCAGCCCATGCGCCAGATCGCCAGCAGGTAGAACGGAATGTTCAGGGTGAAGAACACCAGCCCAAAGGGCCAGCCGGCGAAATACTTGAGCAGGAAGGCCAGCCCGACCGTGCCGCCAGTGAGCAGCCCGGCGTGGCTGTAGAAGGCGATCCCCAGCGCCACCATGGCGGTGCCGAGCAGCATCGCCAGCGCGTCCTCCCACAGCGGATGTCGCACGAAGATTGCGGCAATGCGTTCAGCCGGTTCGGCATCGGCTTGCTCGGCGGCGGCCTGCACCGCGCCCGGTCTCTGGTCCTGCATGGAAACTGTCTCGTGGCGAGCGGATGGATAGCATAGGGCCTGGCGCCAGGTGAAGACTTGGCACCGGTCAAGGAAGGCGTGGGCGAATCCGGTTCAGCGGCGCTGCCAGGTCTCGAAACGGTACGCCGGGGCGTCGCCCTCGGTCGGGTGTGCCTGGCTGTCGATGCGCGCCCATTCGGCTTCGTCATAGGCCGGAAAGAAGGCATCACCCTCGGGACTGGCCTCAATGCGGGTCAGGTAGAGGCGCTGCGCCCGGGGCAGCGCCTGGGCATAAAGCTGCGCACCGCCGATCAACATCAGCTCATCGACACCCTGTTTGCGCGCCCATTGCTCGGCGCGAGTCAGCGCGGCGTCGAGCGAGGTGAAGGTCTCGGCACCCTCGAGTTGCAGGTCCGGCTGTCGGCTGACCACCAGGTTCAGCCGCCCCGGCAGGGGCCGGCCGAGCGAATCCCAGGTCTTGCGGCCCATGATGATCGGCTTGCCAAGGGTCATCGCCTTGAAGTGTTTGAGGTCGGCAGGCAGATGCCACGGCATCTTGTTGTCGAGCCCGATTACGCGGTCGTCCGCGAGGGCTGCGATCATGGCGAGGGGAAGTGAGGTCTGATTCATGACGGCGAGAATAACAGAGCGCCCGCAGAGCAGTCAGCGCCGCCAGATACACGTCAGCATCATCGAACGGTCATCTTCGCTTTACCAAAGCGTCAATCTGTCGTCATTCTCAGGTTTCAGGCTTACCGCTCCCCTTTCATGGAGACGCCCTAATGGCCCGCCACAGCCGCCCCACCCTGCGCCACCTGTTTATCGCCTGCAGCCTGCTTTTGCCGATCGCCGCGTTTGCCGCCACGCCCGACGCCTCGATCGCAGCCAAGAACGGCCGCGGCGAGCCCCACCCGTTGGTCATTGCCCACCGCGGCGCCAGTGGCTACGTGCCCGAGCACACCCTCGCCTCTTACGCGTTAGCCATCCTGCAGGGCGCCGACTATGTCGAGCCGGACCTCGTCATGACCCGCGACGGCGAGTTGGTTGCTCGACACGACAACGAGCTGGGGCTGACCACCGATGTGTCGCAACATCCCGAGTTCGCCGACCGCAAGCGCACGCAACTGGTCGACGGCGTGAAGCTCACCGGCTGGTTTAGCGAAGACTTCACCCTGGCCGAGCTGAAAACGCTGCGCGCCATCGAGCGCATCCCGGCGATTCGTCCCGGTAATGCGCGGCTCGACGGCAGCCTGGAAATTCCGACGCTGCAGGAAATCATCGATCTGGTGAAAACCTTGCAGCTGAGCGAACACCGCCGCATCGGTCTGTACCCCGAAACCAAGCACCCGACCCACTTCCAGCAGCTCGGCCTGGCCATGGAAAAGCCGCTGGTGCGCATCCTCCACCGCAACGGCTACGCCGGCCGTAATGCGCCGGTGCATATCCAGTCGTTCGAAGTCGAGAACCTGAAAGCCCTGAGCCGCATGACCCAGCTACGCCTGGTGCAGTTGTTCGGCAGCGGTCAGCCGTACGATCAGCAGGTTCGCGGAACTGACCTGACCTACGCGCAAATGGCGACCGCAGAAGGTCTAAAGGTGATCTCGCGTTACGCCGCCGGTGTCGGTCCGGAGAAAAGCTACATCATCCCGCGCGACGCCAACGGCAACCTCGGTCAGCCTACTGACTTCGTGCCGAACGCCCACGCCGCTGGCCTGAAGGTGCATCCGTACACCTTCCGTGCCGAAAACGCCTTCCTGCCGACCAACCTGCGTAAGGGCGACTCGCCTGCCGATCGAGGCGACATCGAGGCCGATATCCGCGCCTACCTGGACGCCGGTATCGACGGTCTGTTCATCGATCAACCAGACATCGCCGTGCGCCTGCGCGCCGATTGAGGCACATGTGGCCCGGCTCTGAGCGACCGGGCCTCGCGTCGAGTGATCATCAGGCATTCAGGGTTCGCGGGAGGGGAACCCGCCGCCCCTTGGCGAGGTATTAGCTTTACGGCCTGGCCGCGACCGATCGTCCTGCGAACGGCGGTGATTCCTAGAACAACCACAAGAAGGAACAAACATGAAGCCCGTCCTCAAACACCTGCTGCCCCTGCTGCTGGGCACCACGCTCCCGCTCGCTTCCATTGTCCAGGCCGCCGAATGGCCAACTGATACCGTTCGCCTGATAGTGCCCTACGCACCGGGCGGCACCACCGATGTCCTCTCGCGCAAGGTCGCCGATCTGCTGCAGAAGGAAATCGGCACCGTCGTGGTCGAAAACCGTCCCGGCGCCGGCTCCACCATGGCCACCGGGCAGCTTGCCCGCGGCGGACGCGGCGCCGACCACACCATCGCCATGGCGTCGCCCGGCCATACCATCGGCCCGGTGATCTACAAGAATCTGCCCTACGACCCGGTGAAGGATTTCAAATTCATCCGCAACGTCATCGAGATTCCCAACGTCATGGTGGTGCCGGCGAGCAGCCCCTACCAAAGCGTCGAGCAATTCATCAAGGCAGCGAAAGACAAGGAGATGACCTTCAGCTCGGCCGGCGTTGGCAGCTCGATCCATATGTCCGGTGAGCTGTTCAAAGCCATGACCGGTACCAAGATGACCCACGTGCCTTTCCGCGGGAGTGGCGAGGCCCTGCCGGCGCTGCTCAGTGGCGATGTCGACGTGTCGTTCGAGAACATGCCGGCGGTGCTCGCGCACATCCAGTCCGGCAAGCTTCGGGCGCTGGCGGTGACCTCCGCCGAACCTTCTCCTTACCTGCCGGGTGTCGAGCCGCTGTCCAAGCTCGGTGCCAACCTGGGTCTAGGCGACTTCGTCACCACCGCCTGGTTCGGCCTGGTCGCCGATGACAGCATGCCGGACGAGGCCATCCAGACGCTGCAGAGCGCGCTGGACAAGCAGCTCGATAACGAGAGTTTCAAGGCATTCGTTGCCCAGCTCGGCGGTGAACTGGCGACTGAAGAAGGTGACGATTTCCGCGATTATGTCGCAGAGGACGTTAAACGCTGGCAGCGTGTCGCCGGGCAGGCACAGCTCGACCAATAAGATCGCAACGAGGACTCGCCGGCGCGTACGCGGCTGCAGCCTGCTTGGCGGGCCGGGCGACGCTCCGCTTCAATCCGAGCGGGTCGCCAGCCGGACTGCGCCGCCTGCGCTCAGCGAATAGCGCCAGCGGCACGCAGCTCGGCCAGCGCGGCCTCGCTCTTGCCCAGCACCCGGCCGAGCACGCTGTCGGTGTGCTGCCCATGCAACGGCGGTGCCTTCGGTGCAACGGTCGGCGTGCGCGACAGGCGCAACGGGCTGCGCACCATGCGCACTTCACCGGCGACCGGGTGTTCGGCGCTGATCACCAGGTCGCGATGGCGAGCGGTCTCCGACTCGAATGCCTGGGCCACATTTTTCACCTCGCCCACAGGAATCCCCTGCGCGCGCAATGCGCCGATCAACACCTCGTTGTTCCAGCCCGCAAAGGCGTCCTGCAGCATCGGGAGCAACACCTCGCGGTTCTCGGTACGGCTCTTGTTCTGGGTGAAGCGCGGGTCGCTATACAGCTCCGGTTGCTTCAGCACGTCCAGACACAGACGCCGGTACTGCTCGTCGTTGCCCACGGCCAGGGCGATGCTACCGTCGGCGGTATTGAACAGCTGATAAGGGACGATGCTGGCGTGGGCGTTGCCGTAGCGCTGCGGCACCTTACCGGTATTGAGATAGCCGGAGGCGATGTTGGCGAGGAAATGCAGTGCGCTGTCGGACAACGCGATATCCACCGACTGTCCCAGACCGGACTTCTCGCGCTCGTACAGCGCAGCGAGGATGCCTTGGACCGCATTCATACCAGTAACCAGGTCGATGAAGGCGACGCCCAGACGCATGGGCTCGCCGTCCTTATCGCCAGTGATCGACATGAAACCGCTCTCGGCCTGGATGATGAAGTCGTAACCGGGACGATTCTCCAGCGGATTGTCGCGCCCATAGCCGGTGATCGAGCAATGGATCAGCCGCGGATTGACCGCCGACAGCGCCGCGTAGTCCAACCCCAGGCGCTTGAGGCTCGCCGGCAGGAAGTTTTCCACCACCACGTCGGCGTGCGCCGCCAGCTCGAGGATCAGTTGGCGACCTTCCGGCTTGCGCAGGTCGACCGCCAGGCTCTGCTTGTTGCGATTGGCGCTGAGGTAATAGGTCGAGATCCCTTCCTTGGCCGGTGGCATCCAGCTGCGGGTATCGTCGCCGCCGTCCAGGCTCTCGATTTTCCAGACCTCGGCACCGAGATCCGCTAGCGCCATGGTCGACCAGGGGCCGGCGAGGATGCGCGTTAGATCCAATACTTTGATGCCCTGCAGAACGCTCACCGGCGCCTCCTCGTTAACGGACCGACAATCTGGGGAGTCGAAGTTGGCCCAAGCGGGTCGAAACCACAACCGGTGACAGGCGCAGTAGTGTTCGATAATCGAACACCATTTCAGTCCAGCGGAGGCTCGGCAGGGCGGGTTCCTTTATGGTGAATGCGTCCGAGCCGCTGTCTATGGCCCTATGCCAGCCAGCAATCGTCGGACGCCCACAACAATTACAAGACGGGATTTCTCCTATGGCTCTGACTCTCAAGCGCACCCTGCGCCTGCGCCTGCTTCTGCTGGGCACCATTCTCCCGCTCGCTTCCATTGCGGCTCAGGCGGCCGAATGGCCAACCGACACCGTTCGCCTGGTGGTGCCCTATGCGCCGGGCGGCACCACCGATGTCCTCTCGCGCAAGATCGCCGACCTGCTGCAGAAGGAAATCGGCACCGTCGTGGTGGAAAACCGTCCCGGCGCCGGCTCGACCATGGCTACCGGTCAGATGGCACGAGGCGGCCGTGGCAGCGACCACAGCATTCTCATGGCATCCCCCGGCCACACCATCGGCCCGGTGATCTACAAGAATCTGCCCTACGACCCGGTGAAGGATTTCAAATTCATCCGCAACGTCATCGAGATTCCCAACGTCATGGTGGTGCCGGCGGACAGCCCCTATAAAACCGTCGACGAGTTCATCAAGGCGGCAAAAGACAAGGAGATGACCTTCAGCTCATCCGGCGTCGGCAGCTCGATCCATATGTCCGGCGAGCTGTTCAAAACCATGACCGGGACCAAGATGACCCACGTGCCCTTCCGTGGCAGCGGCGAAGCGCTGCCGGCGCTGCTCAGTGGCGACGTGGACCTGTCGTTCGAAAACATGCCCACCGTGCTCGCGCACATCAAGTCCGGCAAGCTCAGGGCCTTGGCGGTGACCTCCGCCGAACCTTCTCCTTACCTACCGGGTGTCGAGCCGCTGTCCAAGCTCGGTGCCGATCAGGGGCTCGGCGACTTCGTCACCACCGCCTGGTTCGGCCTGATCGCTGACGACAGCATGCCCGACGAAGCCGTGCAGACGCTGCAGCGCGCGCTGGACAAGGTCATGGGGGATCAGAGCTTCAGGGACTTCGCCGCACAGATCGGCGGCGAAGCGGCAAGCCAGGAAGGCGATGCATTCCGCGACTATGTCGCTGAGGATGTCCAGCGCTGGCAACACGTCGCTGGCCAGGCCGAACTTCAATAAGCGGAGGCCCGCATGAGAACCGCCATCGGTCGTCCGCGCTGGGCCAATATCAATACGCTGCTCGGCGGCCTCTGGCTGCTGGCCGCGCTGGTGTTCGTCTTCCATCTGGTGCCGAACTACATCGAAGAAGCGCCGATGGTTCAAAACCCGATGCAGTCGCCACGCTGGCTTCCCAACGTGGCCGGTTGGCTGGTCGCGGTGCTGTCGCTGGCACTCATCATCGAAGGCTGCCTGCGCCCGCCGGTGCGCACGGTGGCCCTCGAGGAAGGCGCGCCGCCACGCCGCTGGCTGCTGATGCTCGCCGGGCTGGGCGCGTACTGGCTGCTGTTCGAGCCGCTGGGCGCTATCGCCGCCGGGATACTCGGCACCCTGCTGCTGTTCGCCGCCCACCCGGTGCGCAAACTCTGGCTCTACGCGCTGGCAATCGTCTTGCCGTGGATCGTGAGCCTGCTGTTCATCCATGTCCTGAACGTCCCGCTGCCCTCGGGCACGCTCTGGGACTGAACTCCGTCCTTATCCGCGAGTGGCCGAATGGAAGGTTTTTCCGAAGTCCTGAACCTGTTCCTGAGCGTCGACAACTTCGTCGCGATCGGTATCGGCGTATTGATCGGCGTGGTGGTTGGTGCCATTCCCGGCCTCACCGCGACCATGGCGGTCGCCCTGGCGCTGCCGTTCACCTTCAGCCTCGAACCGGTGACGGCAATCCTGCTGCTGGTCGGCATCTACAAGGGCGGCATGTACGGCGGCTCGATCACCGCGATCCTGATCCACACACCCGGCTCGCCCGCAGCAGCCTGCACGCTGCTCGATGGCTATCCACTGACCCAGCAAGGCAAAGCCAAGAAGGCGCTGCAGATGGCGCTTTATTCGTCGTGCATCGCCGACGTGCTATCGAACCTGGCGCTGATCCTGTTCGCCTCCTACCTCGCCAAGATCGCGCTGAACTTCGGCCCGCCGGAGTTCTTCTGGCTGATTTGCTTCTCGCTCACGGTGATTATTTCCATCGCTGGCGAATCCGCGATAAAAGGCCTGATCGCGGCCAGTCTCGGAGTGATCGTCTCCTCCATCGGCATGGATGTGGTCTACGGCAGCCAACGACTGACCTTCGATAGCTACAACCTGATGGATCGGGTGTCCTTCGTGCCGCTGCTGATCGGATTGTTCGCCGTACCGGAGGTGATCAGCTTTTATCTGAAAAAGGCGGAGCCGCACATTCGCGCCGCTACCAGCGGCGCCGGCCTGACACTCAAGGAGCTGAAGGCCAGCCTCAAGACCATCGTGCGCGGCTCGGTCATTGGCGTGATCATCGGGGCGATTCCCGGTACCGGCGCCACCGCGGCCACCTTCATCTCCTACAGCGAAGCCAAACGGCGCTCGCCGAACGCCGCCAATTTCGGCAAGGGCGAGCTGGAAGGTGTGGCGGCAGCCGAGTCAGGCAACAACGGCGTGGCCGGCGCGACGCTGATCCCGCTGCTGTCGCTCGGTATTCCCGGCGACGTTATCACCGCGATCATTCTCGGTGCCTTCATGATCCATGGTCTAACGCCCGGGCCGGTGCTGTTCCAGGAAAACCTCACCCTGATCTATGCGCTGTTCTGCGGAATCATGCTGAGCTCCGCGGTGTTGCTCTGCGTCGGCCACGGCGTGATCAAGTACTTCTCGCTGGTGGCGGACATTCCCAAGGCGATTCTGCTGCCGATCGTGCTGATGTTCTGCGTCTATGGCTCCTTCGCGGTGAACAACAGCGTGTTCGATATCGGCCTGATGCTGTTCTTCGGGGTGGTCGGCTATGTGTTCAATCGCACCGGCTTCGCCACCGCGCCCTTTCTGCTCGGCTTCATCCTCGGGCCGATGTTCGAGGACAACCTGCGGCGCACGCTGCTGATCGGCCGTGGCGATCCGATGATCTTCGTTCGCGGGCCGATCACTTGGATTTTCATCATGCTCACCGCGTTCTCGCTGTTTTTCGCCATTCGCCGTTATTGGCAGGAGCGCATCAAGCGTCCAGCGAACGACGGCGCGCAGGAAAATCCCCTCGGCTAGAGCCTGAAATCTGTCGTTCTTCGATCAGCTGCTGTTAACGCAAGGCGCCACGCCGAACGGCTGGCGCTGAAAACAGGCGGCACGGATGCCGCCTGAGGCCAATCACTGACGATTGGCGATCTTCTGCAGGTTCTCGTTGATCTTGAACAGCACGATCAGCAGCTCGCACCAGATCCGCGTGCCGATCAGGCCGAACAGCAGAATCCCGAGGCCGGACCAGAAACCCCCGCCGTATCCGCTGAACATGGTGCCGATCGCACCGATAACCACACTGATCAAGCCCAGCCAGTAGATGAAGATAATGATCTTCGGCGTCAGCATGGAGTCGAAGAAGAAGACGTCTTTCATAGCAAATTCCTTTTGAAGGTGCACAAGGCGGCGATCAAGCATGGCTTGGCGAATCGGCCTGTCCCTGGCAAATGGCGCGGCGAACCGCAGAGCGATCGGATGATCGGCGGCGGATGCTAGCAGAATCGGCACGTCGTGCCAGCGGGTCGGCCATTTCACCCTTCTGACCGGCAACGGTTATCCTCAGGACCGAATCCCTCTACGAGAAGCCGCGTGCCCCAACCTCCACTGTCGCCGCCGAATCCCCTCGACCGCCTCTGGCTGACCGAAGCCGTACGCCTGCGTGAAGAGCACGCCGGCCCGTTGGATGATGCCGAAGCCAATCGCCAGGCCCGCGCGCAGGGCGGCGAGCTAGCTAAGCTGGTTGAGTTCCGCGCGCTGTGGCTGGCGCGCCGTGACGGATTGATCGACGCCTTGCAGCACTGGCGCCAAGGCGCACGGCTGGCCGGCTTTGCGCTGGTCCTCCTGGCCCTGTTCACCGGGGCCGGGTTGGGACTGGCGGCGCTGGGTGATGGCGTGCGGCCGGTCAATGTGTTCTGGGCGTTGGGCAGTCTGCTCGGGCTGAATCTACTGACGTTGCTGGGTTGGTTGCTGGGATTCTTCTTCGCCGGCGATGCCGGCGGTGCACTGGGCCGCCTGTGGCTCTGGCTCAGTGAAAAGCTCGCCCGTGATGCCCGAGCGGTTCAGCTGGCGCCGGCCCTGCTGGCGGTGCTGGAACAACACCGCCTCGGCCGTTGGCTGCTGGGGCTTGGTGTACACGGTTTGTGGCTGCTGGCGATGTTCAGCGCGCTGCTGACCCTATTGGCGCTGCTGGCGACGCGACGTTATGGCTTCGTCTGGGAAACCACCATTCTCGGCGAAAGTACCTTCATCAGCCTGACCCAGGCGCTCGGCGCGCTGCCCGCGCTGCTGGGCTTCAGTGTGCCGGATGTCGAGCAGATCCGAGCCAGCGGTGCCTTGGCCGGCAGCGCCGAAACCGCCCGGCAAAGCTGGGCCGGCTGGCTGGTCGGCGTGGTGTTGGTCTACGGCCTGCTGCCGCGTCTGCTGCTGACGCTGCTTTGTCTGTGGCGCTGGCGGCGGGGTCGTGCGCAGCTGCGCCTGGACCTGCAATTGCCAGCCTACCGCCTGTTACGCGAACGTCTGCAGCCACCCAGCGAACGCCTCGGTGTCAACGATGCCGCTCCGGCCCAGCTGCATACGCCACACGCCGGCGAGCACCTGGATGGTAGCGAAGGTGCCGTGCTGGTAGCCATCGAGCTGGAGCCGAGCCACCCCTGGCCACCGAAGCTGCCAAGGTCGGTGGCTAACGCCGGCGTGCTGGACGACCGCGAGCAGCGCCGTCGCCTGCTGGAACAGTTGACCCGCTTCCCACCACAACGTCTAGCCATCGCCTGCGATCCGCGCCGCTCGCCCGATCGCGGCACCTTGGCACTGATCGGCGAGCTGAGCCGTTGTGCCGCACAAAGTCGCATCTGGCTGTTGCAGGCGCCCGCTGGCGAAGCGCTGGACAGTTATCGGCTGCAGGATTGGCACCAGGCGCTGGAGAGCCTTGGGTTGCCTCATTCGGGCAGCGCCCCCATGACCTGGTTGGAGACTGGCCATGATTGATGAGCTCGGCTCGATTCCGGCGGACGCCAGCCAGTGCGTCCATAGCTTCGTAAACACCAAGACGGAATTGCAGTCATGAGCGCGCCCCTGAAGCTCGCGCTGGTCGGCCACACCAATGTCGGCAAGACTTCGCTGCTGCGCACCCTCACACGTGATGTCAGCTTTGGTGAGGTCTCGCATCGGCCCAGCACCACCCGCCATGTCGAAGGCGCACGGCTCTCGGTGGATGGCGAACCGCTGCTGGAGCTCTACGACACGCCGGGCCTCGAAGACGCCATCGCCCTGCTCGACCATCTCGAACGCATCGAACGACCCGGCGAGCGCCTCGATGGTCCGGCGCGCACGGCCCGTTTTCTCGACGGCAGCGAGGCACGCCAGCGTTTCGAACAGGAAGCCAAGGTGCTACGCCAGCTATTGGCCAGCGATGCCGGCCTCTACGTCATCGATGCCCGCGAGCCGGTATTGGCCAAGTACAAGGACGAGCTGGCGGTGCTGGCCGGCTGTGGCAAACCGCTGCTGCCGGTACTCAACTTCGTCGCCCAGCCCGGTCACCGTGAAGAACAGTGGCGCGAAGCCCTGGCACGGCTGGGTCTGCATGCATTGGTGCGCTTCGACAGCGTGGCGCCGCCGATCGACGGCGAGCGTCGCTTGTACGAAAGCCTGGCGCTGCTGCTGGAGCAGTCGCGCCCGAAGTTACAGCGCCTGATCGACGACCATGAAGCCCAGGCCGCCGCACGACTGAGCGAGGGCAACCGATTGATCGCCGACTTGCTGGTGGATGTCGCTGCTTGCCGGCGCAGCGTCGCCGCTCAACCGGAACTCGAACGCGGCGCCATTCGTGAGCTGCACGATGCCGTGCGCGCCCGCGAGCAGCGTTGCGTCGAAACCATGTTGCGGTTGTATGGCTTCCGTCCGCAGGATGCAGCGGCCGCCGATCTGCCGCTGCTCGATGGTCGCTGGGGCGACGATCTGTTCAATCCGGAGACGCTCAAGGAACTCGGTGTAAAAATCGGTGGGGGTATGGCGGCCGGGGCGGCCGCAGGTGCCGGTGTCGACCTGATGGTCGGCGGCATCACTCTGGGCGCAGCGGCATTACTCGGTGCCATTGCCGGTGGCGGCGCGCAGACCGCTCGCCACTATGGCAATCGCCTGCTGGGCAAGCTCAGAGGCCAGCGCGAGCTGACCGTCGATGACGCCGTGCTGCGCCTGCTCGCCCTGCGCCAGCGACGGCTGCTGATCGCACTCGCCGCGCGCGGGCACGCCGCGATGGACGCGATCCGCGTCGATGCGCCGGACGATAAGGCGTGGCGCGAAGGCAAGCTACCTGAAGCGCTGCACCGGTGCCGCGCGCATCCGCAATGGTCCTCGCTCAATCCTGGCGCCCGCCTGGAGCAGGCCGAACGGCAGCAGCAACTGGCGGAACTGGTGACCAGTCTTCAACGAAGCTAGGCACTCGCCACAACGGCCGCGTCTGACACGCGCGGTTTGGGCCTAAGAGATGACCGCAAGGCACAAAACGTCGCCGCGATTATCAGCAATCCTCCGATCCAGCCCTGCAGCCCCAGCCGCTCACCGAGCCAGAGACCGGCGATAATCGCGCCGAACAGCGGCTCGGATCCCATCAGCAGCGATACCCGCGTCGCGCTGGTCCGACCCAGCGCCAGGTTTTGCACATAGAGTGCGAACAGCGTGGCGAAGCCCACCAGATACAAGGCCGCCGCCCAGAATGCCGGGCTTTGCGGCAAGGCCGGTAAGCCATCTGGCAGCGAGAAGCCCAGCACCAAGCAACCTGACGCCACCACACCGCTTTGCACCGCCGTCAACGCCAAGGGCGGAACCTCAAGACCGGCGGTCAGGCGTCGCGTCAGGCACACGAGTACGGCGCGCAACACCGCGGCTGCAAGCATCAGCCCATCACCCATATTGAGCGATATCGCCATGCCTCCGGTCAGCAACCAGACGCCGGTTAGCGACAGCGCGCAGGCGACGAACAACAGATTGCTCGGGCGCTGGCGCAGCATCGCCCACTCCACGAACGGCGTGAACACCACGCACAGGCTGATGAGAAAGGCAGCGTTGCTGGCGCTGGTGAGCATCACGCCCCAGGTTTCGCAGAGAAAGATTCCCAGCATCACCAGCCCCAGCGGCAATCCCGGACGAATCGCCCGTCGCCCCCTGCCGCGCAGCTGCGGCAACAGCAGGAAGAACGTCAGGCCAAAGCGAATCGCCAGAAACCCCAGCACGGGATAGAACCACAGTGCCTGCTTGGCCACCGTGTAGCTGCTACCCCAGATGACCGCCACCAGCAACAGCATGGCATCGGCCAGCCAGAGGTTGCGTTGTACCACGCCGCGCCCGTTCTGCATGTGATCACCGTTTTATCTGAACGGGCCGATTGTCCATTGATACGCCGAGGACGATAATCCAGCGATTCGGCAAAGGACTTGTTCAGCATGAGAACAAATGACAAGACCGCGCTGCTCCCAGGTATGGCGGTGTTCGTGCGTGTGGTCGAAGCGGGAAGTTTCTCGGCGGCGGCGCGACAGCTCGGCAGTACCGCGTCGGCGGTGAGCCGTCAGATAGCACGGCTGGAGCAACAGCTGTCGTTGCGACTGCTGGAGCGCACCACCCGGCAGCTTCGGCTGAACGAGGCGGGCCGCGAATTCTATGCACATTGCCGAACGATGCTGGATGCTGCCGACCAGGCCCTGGCCATCGGTGAGCGGCTGATGAGCAGCCCACGCGGGCTGGTGCGCCTGAGCGTGCCCAAGGCCTACGGCAAGTTCGTCATCAGCCCGCTGATGCCGGGGTTTCTACGCCGCTACGTCGACGTCGACGTACAGCTGCAGATCAGCGACCAGAGCCCGGACCTGATCGACGATGGCTTCGACCTGCTGGTAAAGGTGACCGACCGTCCGCCGGAAGGGCTCGCCGGCAAGCCGCTCGGTCCGGTCCGGCAGCTGCTTTGCGCCAGCCCGACATACCTGACAATGCACGGCACGCCCCAGCATCCGCAGGAGCTGCTGAGACATAGTTGCCTGTATCTGGGCGAGCACGCTGGCGATAACCGCTGGCATTTCAGCGATGGTGCGCAGGAGGAAGTGGTGACGGTGCGTGGTCGCTACATCAGCAACCACAGTGAAGCGCGGCTCGAAGCAGCGCAGGCTGGTCTCGGTGTCACCGTCTTGCCACAGTTCACCGCCGCGCAAGCCCTGGCCGAGGGCCACCTGCGCGAAGTGCTGCCGCAATGGCGTTACACCGGATCGTATCAAGGCGCCGCCTGGTTGCTGTGGCGACCGAACCAGCGCCTGCCGCCGAAGCAGCGAGCGCTGATCGATTATCTCAGCGAGGCCTTGGCGTCGCGCTGACCGCTCGTCCGCCCTCTTATCGCACTGGCCCGCCGATCAGCCAACCCTCGGCAACTCAGTCGCGCTTGGCGACTTCTTCTGCCATGCGCGTCAGGCCCAGGTGGCGGACGTCAGTGCCACGCACCAGATAGATCACCATTTCAGCGATGTTGCGCGCATGGTCGCCGATCCGCTCCAGCGAGCGCAGCACCCAGATCACGCTGAGCACGCGCGAGATCGAGCGCGGGTCTTCCATCATGTAGGTGACCAGCTCACGTAGTGCGGTCTTGTATTCGCGATCGACAGTCTTGTCGTACTGCGCCACCGACAGAGCCAGCTCGGCGTCGAAGCGGGCAAAGGCATCGAGCGCTTCCTGCACCATTCGACGCACCTGATCGCCAATATGGCGGACCTCGACGTAGCCACGCGGCGACTCGCCGTCTTCGCAGAGTTCGATCGCCCGCCGGGCGATCTTGGTCGCCTCGTCGCCGATGCGCTCCAGATCGATCACTGACTTGGAGATGCTGATGATCAGCCGCAGATCGGATGCCGCCGGCTGGCGACGGGCGAGGATGCGGATGCATTCCTCGTCGATGTTGCGCTCCATCTGATTGATCTGGTCATCGACCTCGCGCACCTGCTGCGCCAGCCCGGAATCGGCTTCGATCAGCGCGGTAACCGCATCGTTGACCTGCTTTTCGACCAACCCGCCCATGGCCAGAAGGCGACTGCGCACCTCCTCCAACTCGGCGTTGAACTGTTGGGAAATGTGTTGGGTGTGGCTGTCTTTGCTGATCATGTTTTCGCTCCGAGGAGGCTGCCGCTAGGCGGCGCTGGTGCGCAGCGCACCGGTGTAAATTGATTCACCTGAATCCGTCTGGGCTTTGGCAGAGCGTGTCAGGCAAGGAGGCGGAACGCAGACAGTACGTTTTTGTACGGCAAGTTCCGCCGACGCCGCTTGGCGCGCTCTGACATAGCCAGGCCTCAACCGTAGCGGCCGGTGATGTAATCTTCTGTCTGCTTCTTGGCCGGATTGGTGAACAGGGTATCGGTGTCGCCATATTCGATCAGCTTGCCCATGTACATGAACGCGGTGTAGTCGGACACCCGCGCGGCCTGCTGCATGTTGTGGGTGACGATGACGATGGTGTACTTGGCCTTCAGTTCGTAGATCAGCTCTTCAACCTTCAACGAGGAGATCGGGTCAAGAGCCGAACTCGGTTCGTCGAGCAGCAGCACTTCGGGTTGTACGGCGATGGTGCGGGCAATGACCAGACGCTGTTGCTGACCACCGGAAAGACCGAGCGCCGACTCGTGCAGGCGATCCTTGACCTCATCCCACAATGCCGCGCCCTTGAGTGCCCATTCGACGGTTTCGTCGAGCACGCGCTTCTGCTTGATGCCCTGGATGCGCAGGCCGTAGACGACGTTTTCGTAGATGCTCTTGGGGAACGGGTTGGGCTTCTGGAACACCATGCCGACGCGGCGGCGCAGGTCGGCGACGTCCTCGCCCTTACGGTAGATGTTGGTGCCGTCGAGGTTGATCGCCCCTTCGATGCGGCAGCCGTCGACCAGGTCGTTCATGCGGTTGAAGCAGCGCAGCAGCGTCGACTTGCCGCAACCGGACGGGCCGATGAAGGCCGTCACCCGCTGGCGCGGAATGCTCATGCTGACGTTGTACAGCGCCTGCTTCTCGCCGTAATACAGGCTCAGGTCGGGCACTTCGATGGCCATCGCTTCGTTGGCCAGGTCCAGTGCGCGCTTGTCGCGACCCAGCGCAGAGATATCGATGGAATGGGTAGTTCGGGTTTGCATAAGGCTCACTCCGGGAGAGCTGGAAGCTGGAAGCTGAAAGCTGGAAGTCGAAGCGTGCTGCTTCTAGCTCCCAGCTTCTGGCTTTCAGCTGCTGTTAATGGTCGAGCGCTTTGTATTTTTCGCGCAGATGGTTACGAATGACGACTGCAGTGAGGTTCAGGACCGCAATCACCAGCACCAGCAGCAATGCGGTGGCGTAGACCAGCGGCCGCGCCGCCTCGACGTTGGGGCTCTGGAAGCCGACGTCGTAGATATGGAAGCCCAGGTGCATGATCTTCTGGTCGAGATGCAGGTAGGGGTAGTTACCATTGAGCGGCAGGCTCGGTGCGAGCTTGACCACACCGACCAGCATCAGCGGCGCCACTTCACCGGCCGCACGGGCCACGGCGAGAATCAGGCCGGTCATCATCGCCGGGCTGGCCATCGGCAGCACCACTTTCCACAATGTCTCCGACTTGGTCGCGCCGAGCGCCAGCGAGCCTTCGCGAAGAATTCGCGGAATACGCGCCAGACCTTCCTCGGTCGCGACGATCACCACCGGCAGGGTCAGGATCGCCAATGTCAACGACGCCCACATCAGACCCGGCGTACCGAACACCGGCGCCGGCGCCGCTTCGGGGTAGAAGATGCGGTCGAGCGAGCCACCCAGGACATAGACGAAGAAGCCCAGACCGAACACGCCGTAGACGATCGAGGGCACACCGGCGAGGTTGTTCACCGCGATGCGGATGATGCGGGTCAGCACGCCCTGCTTGGCATATTCGCGCAGGTAAACCGCGGCGATCACGCCGAACGGCGTCACGATCACCGCCATGATGATGGTCATCAGCACGGTGCCGAAGATCGCCGGGAAGATGCCGCCTTCGGTATTGGCTTCGCGCGGCTCGTCGCTGACGAATTCCCAAACCTTGGCGGCATAGAAGCCCAGCTTGTCCAGCGTCGACATGGCGTTGGGACGATAGGCGCGGACGATCTTGCCCAGGCTGATCTCCTTTTCCTGACCGTCCATGGTGCGCATGGTGATGCTGTCGCGATTGAAACCTGTGTAGAGCGAGACCAGCTCGGTCTCGAGCGCCTTGTATTCGGCATCCCACCGCGCACGCTCGGCATCGAGCTCGGCCTGGGCGGCCGCATCGAGCTGATCGTCCAGCTCCAGCTTGCGGGTCTTCAGACGCAGGCGTTCGAGGCCATGGTTGATGCGACCGATGTCGACCTTCTCCAGCCTGGCGATATCAGCATGCAGCTCGTCGATGCGATCAATGCGCTTTTGCAGTTCTGGCCATGCTGCGTCGCCTTCGGCTACCAGCTGACCGCTTTCTTTGACGTTCAACAACTCGCCATAGAAGTTGCCCCACTCGCGGCGCTCCAGCGCCACCAGATCGGCCGGCTTACGCGGATTGCTCAGCCACTCGCCGACGACCCAGGAGAAGTCCGCGCCATAAACCTCGCGGTTGCCGACCTTGAGCAGTTCGCGCGTCATGAACTCGCCGCCCTCGACATCTACCGGGAGGCCACTGGCCGCCAGGCGCGCCCGTGGCACCTCTTCGGCCTGCACGATTTCACCGGCCATTACGCGTGGCTCGGCACCGGGGATCTGGTAGTCGCTGACGACGACGTCAGCTGGCCAGAAGTGCTCAAGGCCCCGCACGGCGATTACCGCCAGCAGGCCAAGGGTCATGATCACGGCGATGGAAACAGCACCGGCATTAATCCAGACCCAAGGGGTGCCGCTCTTGATCCAGGTTTTCAGCGAATCCTTTTTCACGGATCGATACCTTTTCGAAATCTTGTCGTAGCCGCAGCGGGCTGCGTCGGTGCCCGAAGGCGTGGTTCGTGTTACAGGCTGGCGTATTTACGACGCAGGCGCTGGCGGATCACCTCGGCCAGGGTGTTCATCACGAACGTGAACATCAGCAGCACCATCGCCGCGAGGAACAGTACGCGGTAGTGGGTACTGCCCACTTCCGACTCGGGCATTTCCACCGCCACGTTGGCCGCCAGCGTGCGCATGCCTTCGAAGATGTTCGCTTCCATGATGGGCGTGTTGCCGGTGGCCATCAGCACGATCATGGTCTCGCCCACGGCGCGGCCCATGCCGATCATCAGCGCAGAGAAAATGCCTGGACTGGCGGTGAGCAGCACCACGCGGATCAATGTCTGCCAAGGGGTTGCACCGAGCGCCAGTGAGCCCAGCGTCAGGCTGCGCGGCACGCTGAATACGGCGTCCTCGGCGATCGAGTAGATCGTCGGGATCACCGCGAAGCCCATGGCCAGCCCGATCACCAGAGCGTTGCGCTGATCGAAGGGAATGCCCATCTCGTTGGACAGCCACAGGCGCATGTCGCCGCCGAAGAACCAGTTCTCCAGGTAACCACTGACCGCCAGCGAGCCCCAGCCCACGAACAGGATCACCGGGATCAGCAGTACCGCTTCCCAGCCATCCGGGACGCTCAGGCGCAAGCCTTCGGGCATCCGGCTCCAAATCCAGCTGGCCAGCAGGATGCCGACGGGCATCAGCAACAAGAGACTGAAAATGCCGGGTAGGTGGTTTTCCAGATAGGGCGCCAGGAACAGGCCAGCAAAGAAGCCGAGGATCACCGTTGGCAAGGCTTCCATCAGCTCGATAACCGGCTTGACCTTGCGGCGCAGCGTGGGCGCCATGAAGTAGGCGGTGTAAAACGCGGCGCAGATAGCCAGCGGGGCTGCCAACAACATCGCGTAGAAGGCCGCCTTGAGGGTACCGAACGCCAGTGGCGAAAGGCTCAACTTGGGCTCGAAGTCACCAGTCGCAGAAGTCGACTGCCAGACGTAATCAGGCTCGGGGTAGCTTTCGTACCAGACCTTGCCCCACAGCGCGCTCCAAGAGATCTCCGGATGCGGGTTGTCGATGACAAAACGCTGCAGCTGATCACCTGACTCCACCAACAGGCGGGTCGCACGGGGGGACATGGCGGCGACAGCGGCGCCGTCAGTGACCTGTTCGGTCAGCAGGGTACGATGGGCAGTGCTGTGGAAGATGCCCAAGGTGCCGGCGCTATCGAGCGCAAGAAAGCCCTTGCGACGCTCTTCGGGAAGAATCTGGGTGATCGGCTGGCCGTCCAGCTGAAAGTTGCGCACATTCTTCAGCTCGGCTTGACCATCGTTACCCCGAACCATGAACCACTGGCCAACGCCACCGACCGAATCGCCGACCATCAGCGAGATGCCACCGAGCAATGAAGCCACGGTGGTAATTTCGCCTTTGCCCGCGAGCAGCTTGTAGCGACCGTTGAGCTGCTTGCGACGCAGGTCGAATACGTCGACGCTGGAACGGCCACTCACCGCGAACAGCCACATATGGCGTGGGTCGATGCGCAGGGCTTTGATCGGCTCCGACAGCTGAGGAAGCGCCATCCGCTCCTCTTCCAGGCTGATTTCGCCGGTCATCAAGTTTTCGCTGGAGGCTATTTTCAACGCATGCAGCGCGCCGTCTGTTGCGCCGGCGACCATCAGGGTCGAGCCGTTGAGACTGATGGCCGCGTGCTCGATGGGACGTCCTTGCGGGTCCAGGTTCAGCGGCTCTTTACCGAAGGGGTAGTCCAGCTGCGGCGTGATGGTTTTCTTGCCTTCCGGATAGCTGACTTTGTAATTGTGTTCGGCCACCAGCACCTGGCCGTTGCTCAGGCCCAGCACCATCCGACGGTTGCCGGGCGTGTCCTCCCCCACCGATACGATGTGGCTGTCGGCCGGCAGCGGTAGTTCGACCGTGCGCAGGGATTCGCCGGTTCTCACACTGAAAAAGCGCACCACGCCGTCGTCACCGAGGCGCAACGCGACCTGGTTCTGCTCTTCCATGGCCAGCAGCAGCGGCTTGCCGGCATCGGCCAACCAAGCCGGCTGCTGGGCATCGCGTGCGTCCAACTCGGCGCCCTGGAACATGGGCGTAACAACTTGAGCAAGATAGAAAAAGATCAGGCAGATCGCGCCGAGCACGGCGAGCCCGCCTATGGAGACATACCAACGCGCCAGGTTGTCTTTCAGCGCGCGTACGCGCCGCTTGCGTTGCAACGCAGGGGTGTTGAAGTCCAGCCGTTGCACATCGGAATTCGCGCTCATGGTCTCGATATCGTTCATGCGAAGGTCCTGGCCGCTCAGGCCGTTAAAACTGAACTGCTACGCCGCTATGGCGCGAGTCGTTTCCTGGCTTGATGGCCGGTCGGGCGCCTAATTTAATGCAGCTGTGTGACAGAAAAATTACAGCCAGGTGACGTGAAGACGCCCGCCAACGCGCGGGGCGTGGCGGGCGTCGCTGCAACTCGCGGCAAGCGCCGCGTGGCTGGCGTGACGTCTTAGTTCAGACCCAGCTCTTGCATGGTCTTGTCGACCACTTTCTTCGGCAGCGGGATGTAGCCGTCCTTGACCACAACTTCCTGCCCCTGCTTCGACAGCACAAGCTTGAGGAACTCGGCGTCGATCGGGCTCAGCGGCTTGTTCGGCGCCTTGTTGACGTAGACGTAGAAGAAGCGAGCCAGCGGGAACTTGCCAGCCAGAGCGTTCTCTTCGTTGGCTTCGAAAGCCTCGCCACCCTTGGACAGCGGTACAGCACGGACGCTGGAAGTCTTGTAGCCGATGCCCGAGTAACCGATGGCGTTCAGAGTGCTGGAGATCGACTGCACCACCGAAGCGGAGCCTGGCTGCTCGTTCACGTTGGACTTGAAGTCACCTTTACACAGGGCTTCTTCCTTGAAGTAACCGTAGGTGCCGGACACCGAGTTACGGCCGAACAGCTGGATCGGCTTGCCAGCCCACTCGCCGGTCAGACCCACGTCACCCCAGGTCTTGATGTCCTGCTCGCCACCGCACAGCCGGGTGCTGGAGAAGATCGCGTCGACCTGCTCGATGTCCAGGCTCTTGATCGGGTTGTCCTTGTGGACGAATACGGCCAGGGCGTCGATAGCGACCGGCACTGCAGTCGGCTTGTAGCCGTACTTCTCTTCGAAGGCCTGGATTTCGTTGTCCTTCATTGGACGGCTCATCGGGCCGAGGTTGGCCGTGCCTTCGGTCAGCGCGGGCGGTGCGGTGGAGGAGCCGGCGGCCTGAATCTGGATGTTGACGTTCGGGTAGCTGCGCTTGAAGTCTTCAGCCCAGAGGGTCATCAGGTTGGCCAGGGAGTCGGAACCGACGCTGGACAGGTTGCCGGAAACGCCGGAGGTCTTCTCATAAGCCGGCAGTGCCGGATCAACCGCGGCCACTGCGTTGGCAGCGCCTACACCAGCGGCAACAAAGGTCAAGGCCGCCATCAAACGATTCAGTTTCATTCCATGCTCCTAGCAGGGGTGTGTCAGTGTTTGGAACGGGGGCCATTGTCTGCAGGCCGTGTGAACACTCTATGAACTGAATATGACAATCTGGTGACGACCAGGAACTTGTTTCGCTTCAGTCGCTGCGGCCACGCACAGCCGCTATACTCGGCCCGGCCCGCACTACCGTGGGCATTTCGCGCCAGAACAACAAACGCGCCGCGAGTCCAACCCGATGAAAGAATACGAACAGGAAGACCCAATCCCACAGGGCGATCTGGCCCTGCAGCTGACCGCCCTGCCGCGCGAAACCAATGGCTTCGGTGACATCTTCGGGGGTTGGCTGGTATCCCAGATGGATCTGGCCGGGACCGCCATGGCCAGCCGCGTGGCAGCCGGCCGCGTGGCCACGGTGTCCATCGACCGCATGGCGTTCATGGTGCCCGTGGCCGTGGGCGCGCAGCTGTCCTTCTATACCCAGACGTTGGAAATCGGGCGCAGCTCGATTCGCATGCTGGTGGAAGTCTGGAGCGATGACCCGCTGTCCAGTGAGTGGCGCAAAGTGACCGAGGCGGTATTCGTCTTCGTCGCCATCGACGGCAGCGGCCGCACCCGCCCGGTCACGCCGCGGCGCTGAATGGCGCAGCGCTCACTCCGCTGACAGAGCAGGGCTCAACGCGTAGCGATTCTTGCCGGCCTGCTTGGCTCGATACAGTGCGGCATCGGCCGCCTGATAGAGCTGTTCGGCGGTCTGCCCCGGCTGCCACATCGCGACGCCGATGGTGGTTGTGACGCAATTCCCCTGTGCCGATGCGGGATGGGGGATAGCACGTTCGGCGAGCGTCGACAGTATCTGTCCCGCAATGGCTTGCGCCGACGCAGCATCGCAATTGAGCAGAAGCACGGCGAATTCCTCGCCCCCAACCCGCGCCGCCAGATCCATTGGCCGTCGCGAGAAGCCATCCAACAAGGCACCGAAGTCTCGGATCAGCGCATCGCCGGCCGGATGGCCGAGGTTGTCGTTGTAGGCCTTGAAGTTATCCAGATCGAGCAGCAGCAGCGCTAGCGGCTGACGATCACGCCGTGCCTGCAACAGTGTCTGGTTGAGCGCGGTGTCGAAGCTGCGACGGTTGGCCAGCCCGGTCAGTGCGTCGTGCTGCGCAACCCAGCCGAGCAGCTTGCGCACCAGGAATTGTTCGCGCTGCGAGTATTCATGGACATAGCGACTGGTCGCCCCGATCACCAGCAGCAACAGGTAATAGCTGACCGAAATCCAGTGCACCTTCATCTCGAAGGGCGAAAGAATCATCGCAGCCATCAACACGTCGATCAGCACGATCAATGCCGCGCTGATCAAGGCCCGCCAGAAGGTGATTCCGAGAAAGAAGAACGAACAGACGATCAACAGCCCGGCGCCATAGCGGAACGACATTTCCGGCTGGAGCATCTCGTACTGGATATCGATGCGCGCAGCGATGATGCCGACCAGTACCAGCAGCACTGGAAATAGCCGATTGGCGATGATCCTGACCCGCTTGTGGAAGAGCGACATGGCCAGAATCCCGAGCCCGGGAAGCATCTCCAGCAGGCGCAGCAGCGTGAGCTCGAGCAGCCAGGCCGGATCGGACTGGGCAAAAAGATGCCGTTCGACATAGAGGTAGCCCGCAACCACCAACATCAGCAAGCAAGCACCTAGCCGTTGCGCCAGGCGCGCCTGATGATTCAGGTAGCGGCGAAATTCACGTTCCAGTTCAGGCACGAAGAACAGGAAGCGAAACCCCTGAAGCAGCTGCCTGCCATAGGGCGTATCCCGAAAATCTTCGGCAGACTGATGTTCTAGGCTTTGCATTGGCGTCGCTCATGTACTGGCGCAGCGATGATATCACTTAGACATCAGGCCGCCCGTTTTCCCGATGAACGTGCACGCAGGCGTCTGCCGTGGGCCTTTGCCACGCCCATCACTTGCCGGCGCCGCCGCTACGCTCCACTATCGGACCACCTGCATTGTTGGATGTATCGCGTGACTGCCCTTCTGCTCGCCCTCTGGCCCTTGTTTGCCCTGATCATCGCCGGCTATTTCCTGCGACTGCGAGACTTTCCCAACGAGTCCTTCTGGCCGGGTGCCGAACGGATCAACTACTTCGTGCTGTTCCCGGCGCTACTCTTCAGCAGTCTAGCTACCGCGCCGCTGGACAACCCGGCGCTACCGCGTCTGGCAGGCGCGGTCATGCTGGGGCTGGGCCTGGCATGGGCGGGGCTGCTACTGCTCAAGCGCGTGCGCGGCTGGCCGGCCGCGCGCTTTGGTGCCTTCGCCCAAGGCGCGCTGCGCTTCAATACTTATCTGGGGTTGGCTGCGGTGGGCAGCCTGTTCGGCAAGGAAGGGCTGGCACTGGCGGCGTTGATGCTGGCCTTGATGGTGCCCACCGTGAACGTGATGTCGGTATGGGCGTTGACCGCCGAACGTGGCGTCAGCGTGCGCTCGTTGTTGCTGCCGATCCTGAAGAATCCGCTGATTCTCGCCTGCCTGGCCGGCGCTCTGGTGAATCTCGCCGGAATGGGTTTGCCTGGCGGTACTGATCGTCTGCTTAACCTGCTCGCCGCCGCAAGCCTGCCGCTGGGGCTTCTGTGTGTCGGGGCCGCGCTGAAACCACGGGAACTCGGCGGCGAAATTCCCGCGCTCGGCTGGAACAGCGCCCTGCGCCTGCTGGCAGTGCCGCTGCTGGCCTTTGCCGTGGCCCACATCGTTCATCTGCCGACGATGGAAACCACCATTCTGGTGCTGTTCTTCGCCTTGCCTACAGCTCCAACCGCCTATGTCCTGACCCGCCAGCTCGGTGGCGATAGCCACCTGATGGCCGGCATCATCACCCTGCAGACGTTGCTCGCCGCCGCCAGCCTGCCGCTGGTGTTGACGCTACTGAATAGCTGAATCGAGCCCGTAGTTCTAGGGACCAGCGACCAGGGAGCGGCTCTCAGGCAATCGCTCCAGCAGACGCCGATACTCGCCGCTGGCGCGCAGGGCCGCCAGGCCCCGGTCGAACCGTTGGATCAACCGGTCAGCGCCCGCCTGGTTGCGCGGCACGATGAGGTGCATCGTCTGGTGACCGACAACCGTGTCGGAGACATGAAAGCTTGTTCGAGGCGCCGCCGTCGTTTGCAGTGCATAGTTGCCCAGATGCAGGTCGGCGAGAAATACATCATCACGACCGAGCAGCAGCAATTGGGCGCACTCACTCAGGCCTGGCGGCGAGTGCCGCTCCAGTACGCCCTGACGGACCAGCGTCTCAATGGCCGCGGGCAACTGCCACCCCAGCGGCAGGCATAGCCGCAACCCACCGGGACGATGCAGATTTTCCAGCTCAACGGAATCGCCCGCTCGGCTGAACAGGTGCTGCTCCGATACGTACAAAGGAGCCGAGTAGAGGAAATCCCGTTCCCGCTGCTCGGTGCGGATATATGGAAAGGTTGCGTCGTATTCGCCCCGCTGGGCCATCAGATAGCCCCGGTTCCACGGCTGCCAGGCGAGCGAAGAGGTTATACCGTCCAGCGCGAAGGCCGCCTGAACGACCTCCGATAGCATGCCGGCGCCCGCCAGCGATCTGCCGGTGAGTGGGCCGTAATCATCGCCGGTGACCAGACGCACCTCTGCAGCATGGGCGCCCAGGCTGACCGCCAGGCTCAATAGCAATCCTCTGCTCCAATGTTCCTTCATTGCAAAATCCCAACGTCATCGGATGACCAGAACGCACCCTATCCCAATGCCGCTGTCGCAACCGCGGCGCACCGGAACAATCGTCTAGCGGACCACCTGATCACGAGACAGGCGCAACAGCAGCGCAGCCAGACCAAGCCCGACAGCGACCAGAACCAGCATCGGTCCGAGGTAGCCAACCAAGTCCTGCAGCCAGATGAGCAACTGGCGGAACACCAACAGGCCGAGCCGCGTGCTCTGAGCATCCACGTCGACCCGATAACCGCCTTCTTCCCATACCTCGTAGGCCGCGCTCAGCGGCAATAGCGCTAAAGGCAGCAGAACCAGACACAGCCAGTAGCCACTGCGTCGTCGCGGCCCGAACAGTCCCCAGGGCCGGTAAGCGGCGCGGATCAGTTGGAAGAAGCACAGGCTGTAGTAGCCGATCAGAAACAACGCAAAAGCGCTGCCAACGGTCGGCTCCAGCCAGAGCCGGTGCAACACGGTGCCGCCGAGCGACATGCTCAGCAGGCCCCAGAGCAGAAAGAAGAAAATTTTCATTGCGCGTACGGTGTCCGATGTTCGCAAGGGGCTCATCGAAACAGAATTCAGCCGCCGATACGCGCAACCACTTCACGAACCAACGGCATGAACGGCGCTCATGCCGGCTTCTTGCTGCGATACCGTTCAGAACAGGCTGAGCTGGTCGCCAGGCGGCTCAGGCATCGGTGGCTGGCGCGGCGCAGCCGCATCAGCCGTCCCCTGTTGCAGCAACCGGCTGGCCAGCCCAGCAGCGCGCTCGGCGCGGGTGCTGACCGCTTCTGTCAGACGTGCCGGCAACGCCCAGATTTCCACCTTGCGCTTGGCGCGGGTGATCCCGGTGTAAAACAACGAGCGTGTCAGCAGTGGGCTGGGTTGCTCGGGCAGGGCCAACAGCACTTCTGTGAACTCCGAGCCCTGACTCTTATGCACGGTCATGGCGAAGGCGCTATCGTGACTTGGCAGCCTTGCCGGAGCGAAGGCGCGATAACCCTCGTCGCCTTCGAAGAACACCCGCAGCCCCTGCTCGGTTTTCAGACACAGGCCGATATCGCCGTTGAACAGGCCCAGCGCGTAGTCGTTCTGCCGGACCATCACCGCGCGGCCGGGATACCAGCGTTCGCGCGCCGGCACACCGAGGCGACGCTTGAAGCGCGTCTCCAACGCCTCGTTGATACCGGTCACGCCAAAGGCGCCTTCGCGCTGAGCGGTCAGGGCACGAAAGCCGTTGAAGGCCTCGAAGGCCGCTGCTGGGTCTGCCTGCCGTGCGGTCTGTAGGTAAGGTGAATAACCTTGTTCGAGTCGCTCGACCAGGGCGCCCGAGCTTGGCGTTGCATTCCAGGCCAGATCGACGCGGCCCTCCTGCAACAGCGCGACAGTGCCTTTCGCATCACCGCCATTGATTCGCCGCGCCAGCTCACCGATCCCGCTGTCGCCGGAGAAACGATGGCTGTGGGTCAGCAGGACCACCGCATCGCCAAGGCGCGAGCACGGCGTCTCGATGGGGACGTTCTGCCCGGTAATGCGTTGCAGATCGTCGGCGGCTTGGGCATCGAAACCGCGCCCTTCACAGAGTTCGGCGAACACCGCACCGGCTTCCACGGCGGCCAATTGGTCCTTGTCGCCGAGCAGAATCAGCCGTGCCTTGGGCGGCAGCGCGGCGACCAGCTTGGCCATCAGCGCCAGATCAACCATGGACGCCTCGTCCACCACCAGCACGTCCAGCGCCAGCGGGTTGGCTGCGTCATGCCGCACCTTGGGGCTATCGCCGCGGCTGCCGAGCAGACGATGCAGCGTACGCGCCTCGTCCGGCAGGGCTTCTTTGACGACATCACTGACCGGCAGATCGGCCTTGGCGTTGCGGATCGCTTCGGCCATGCGCGCGGCGGCCTTGCCGGTGGGTGCGGCGAGGCCGATGGCTAGACGTTCGCCGTCGGGCTGTTCCAGCAGTGCCGCCAGGAGCCGCACAACGGTGGTGGTCTTTCCGGTTCCGGGGCCGCCGGAGATCACCGCCAGGCGCCGGCGCACCGCCTGCGCCGCGGCCAGACGCTGCCAATCGGGGCTCTGCTGATTGAAGGCGAACAAGCGCGCCAGACTGTCGCTCAGCCGCGCTTCATCGACATCCGGTGCGTCTGCGGCGCGGGTCAGCAGCTGTTCGGCCAGTTGCTGTTCGTATGCCTGATAGCGGGACAGATAGAGCCGGTTGCCGGCCAGGGTGAGCGGCGCGTAGTCGCCCGGAGCGCCGATCAGCGAGGAGGCCTCCAGCTGCGCTTGCCAGGTCGAAAGCGGCGGCAGGATTAAATCCTGATCCGGCCATGGGCGTTTACCCGCCAGCCGTTCAAGCAGCAGGCAGACATCGCCATTGGCCAGCGCCTCACAGCACAGTGCCGCGGCGACCAGCACCTCATCTGGCGTCTGCGGCTCGAGGCGCTGCAAGCTCGCAACGAACGCACGCTCCAGCGGGCCAAGCGGCAGATCAGCGAAGGTCATCGGACGCTCCTAAAAAATAATGACCAAAGGGCCGTGCAGGCCGATTCGCGGTCAAGACCGCTCCCACAAAGGCCTGCCCGCCCCGCCAGCCGTGGGAGCGGTCTCGACCGCGAATGGGCACTCATCGCCCGTCCTCGAACAAGCGATCCAGCGCATCGAGCAACGCGTCATCGGGTCTTGCGAAATAAACGCCCGCCTCGGGCATCCCGCGCAGGAACAGGTAGAAGGCCCCGCCCAGCTGCTCGTCTTGAAAATCGGCCAGGCGCTGGCGCAGGAAGCGGCGCAAAGCAACTAGGTAGATCAGGTATTGCAGGTAGTAGTGCTCGCCGGCCAGGGCCTGCAGCAGGCGCTCACCACCGTAGTAGCTGGCGTCCGGGCCGAGCCAGTTGGATTTGTAGTCGGCGATGTACCAGCGGCCGTCGTGCTCGAAGGTCAGGTCGATAAAGCCCTTGAGAAAGCCCTTGAGGCTGTCGAACTCCAGCCGCACGGCCGCATCGCGCAACGGTTCGGCAAGGCCGTTGGACGGGTCGACCAATAGGCTGCGCAACCGTGCCACATCCAGGTCCAGTACCGGGAAGGTGAAGCCCAGTTCCGGCAGGCGTCTGGCCGATTGCAACGCGGCGAGTGTCAGGCCGGCACCATCCATGTCGGTCTCGAGCACCTTTTGCAGATGCGCCGTGGCAATCTCCTTCCAATCCAGCGGCAGGCCATAGGCCTGCAACGCGGGTTCGACCAGCTCCGGCAGCTCGCCTTTTCCGCGCGCCCAATCTTCAAGGATGGCGTGCAGGCAGGTCCCAGCACGGGCGCCGCGGGGGAAGGCGAAGAAGCCATTGCCCGGCTCACCGGCATCGGGGATGGCCAGGGCGTCGCGGTCCGGCGCTTCCATATGCATTCCGGCGGCCAGGCCGGAGAAGCTGCCGATTCGCCAGGCGCTGTGCAGGCTACGATTGAGCTGCGACAGCTGCTCAGGCGCCGCCGCACGACCGGACCCTTGGGCACTGGCTTCACGCGGTTCAAGCGACAGGCAGGCCAGATGACCATCGCTCTGCTGGACCAGCCGCTCGATGGCCAAACGCAGGCCGCCGCCATCGAGCTCGGCCAGATGCTGGCCCAGTTCGCTCAGCGGTTGCTCGCCAGGGAGGTCGCGGCCGTGAAGGAGCCAGGCCAGGGCGCTGCTGTGCAGGCCTTCATCGGCCAGGCTGCCGTCCTTCTTCGGCTTGCACAGACACACCGGGCCCCAGTGCAACCAGAGCCTGTCGCGGGCGCGGGTCAGGGCGACGTAGGCCAGGCGCAACTGCTCGGCGAAGACCTCCTGGCGGGCACGTTCGAGGTTTTCGTCCAGTTCGTCACTGCCCAGATCCAACAAGGGCTGGCCGCTGCCATCGTGGCAGCGGGCGCTGTCGCGGTTCTTGCCGAGCAGCTTGCCGTCCCAGAGGAACGGGCAGAACACCAGCGGGTATTCCAGGCCCTTGCTGGTGTGGATGGTGACGATCTGCACCCGCTCGGCATCGCTTTCCAGGCGCAGCAAGGCTTCCTCACCGACGCCTTCGCTACCGCGCTGGGCATTGAACCAGGCGAGCAGCGGTTCCAGCCCTGGCCGCAGCAGGCTTTCGGCCTGCAACAGTTCGCCGAGGTGCAGGAGGTTGGTCAGCCGGCGTTCACCATCGACCCGCCTCAGCAGCCGTTCGGCCACCGCTTGCTCGTCGAGCCAAGCACGGAATACGCGCATGAAGCCCTGTTGCTGCCAGAGCTGGTGATAGCGCTCGGCGGCTTCGCGTTCGGCATCCCACTGCTGCTGATCATCTTGGCAACGGGCGAGATCGGCCGCGCTGCGCCCCAACAGGCGCGTGGCCAGGGCATAGCGCAGCAGCCCTTCGCGCCCGGGCTCGGCGTACGCGGCGAGCACCGCGGCCAGCTCACCCGCCTCTTCGCTACGCCAGACACTGTCACGCCCACGGCGCACACTGGGCACGCCGCGCGCGGCCAGCTCATCGGCGATCATCCCGGCCTGGCGGTGGTTGGCCACCAGCACAGCAATATCGCCACCTTTCAACGGCGTGAACACGCCGTTTTTGTCGAAACCGGCGCGGCCCTCAGCGGCGCCTGCCAGTTGCAGGGCGATACGCCGTGCGGTGTCGCTCGCGGCCAGCTGCGCGGCTTCGCCCTTGCCCAGCGAATCGTCGCCGAGCCAGACCAGCGACAGCGGCGCCGCCTCGCCCTCCTCCACCAGACGCAAGCTGGCACGCGGCCTTTCGGCGGCACCCACCGGTGGGTATTGGAGATCGCGTTGAGCGAACGGCTGCGGATGGTCGAACAACCGATTCAGCGCGGCAATCAGCTCCGGCGTCGAGCGGTAGTTGGTGGGCAGGTTGAAGGGCTGGCGATCGGCTTGCTGCTTGGCCGTCATGTAGGTCGCCAGGTCCGCGCCGCGGAACGCATAGATCGCCTGCTTGGGGTCGCCGACGAAACACAACGACGCCTCGCTGGCCTTGGCATAGATGCGATTGAAGATGGCGTACTGGATCGGGTCGGTGTCCTGGAATTCGTCGATCAGCGCCAACGGGTAGGTGGCGCGCAACGAGGCCGCCAGGTCCTCACCGACCGGGCCTTGCAGTGCCTGATCCAGACGATTGAGCAGATCGTCGAAGGCCAGCAGCCGCTGCGCCGCCTTGCGTTCGGGCAGCTCGCGGTTAAGTCGTTCCAGCAGCGCGACCTGCAGCGCGATCAACCGCTGCTTACCCGCTGGCAGCGCCTCGGCAACTTGATCAACCAGTTCGTCCAGCGCATGGGCCAATTCGCAGACGGGCGCATCATGGCCCTTCTTGCAGGCCTTGCTCAGTGCGCGGACGCCGAATTTGGCGGCGCCCTCGGGCAGGTCGAACATCACTGCCGGATCGGCGAAATAGGCGTCCAGCTCTGCTTGCCAAGGCGCAAACTTGATGCTTTTGTGCGTGCTCTGGCTGAGCCCGCCATGGGCCAGCAGCTCGGCGATCCAGGCGGTGCCCGCTTCTTGCCACAGCGCTGCGGCGCGCTGCCAGGCGGCTTCGACAGGACGCAGATCGGCGTTAATCGGCGCGCCCTGCGGCTCGACCCGCAGATAGGGCTTGCCCAGATGACTGCGCAGCCGTTGGCGCAACCACAGCGGCGTGATGCGGCTCTTGGCCAGGAAACGCGCCCAGGCCGGATCGGCATCGGCCAACTCGCTGCGCCAGGCGTCGGCGAGCAGCGCATCGATGATCTCGCGGTCATCGGCGGTCAGCTCGCTGTCGAAATCGCCACCGGCCTCGAAGGCCGCGTCCTGAAGGGCGCGCTGGCAGAAGCCGTGGATGGTGAAAATCGCCGCCTCGTCGAAGCCGTGCACCGCCAGCAGCAGGCGCCGCCGCGAGGCTTCGTCCGGGTAGCGTGCATGGAGCCGATTGAGAAAGTCGTCATCGCTCGGCGTGCCGTCATATACCGCCAAGAGATCGGCCAGGCGCGCGCGGATGCGTTCACGCAGCTCGGCGGTGGCGGCAGTGGTGTAGGTCACGACGAGGATCTGCCCCACCGACAGCTGCCCCTCCAGCAGCAGGCGGGCATAGAGCGCGGTAAGGGTCCAGGTCTTGCCGGTGCCGGCGCTGGCCTCGATCAGCGAGCGACCGTCGAAGGGCGAATCGAGCAGGTCGAGTTTCATGCTTCCTCCTCTTCTTCAGCCAGAGCATCCAGCGCGGGACCGATCAGCTGTTCGGCCAGCACCTCGAAGCGTTCGTCCAGCGGGTCGCGGTCCCGAAAGGCCAACGCATTCCAGGGGTCTTCAGCTTCGGCGGCGATGGGGCTGAACTCCGCACCCAGCCAGGCTTCGCGGGCGCGTTTGCGGGCGCAATCCAGCGGCTCGCTGCCGCGGCTCGGTTTGCGGTAGCCCCTGGCGAAGGCATGGCTGCTGCGCGGCAGCAATGGCAGCGGCTCGCGGATCGCGCAACGATAGGCCGCCAGCCAGGGCTCCAGCAGCTCGGCCGCATTGGCCAGCGGCCCGAGTTGCCAGTCACCAGCGGGCGATAGCATAAGACTGTTGCGCTCGATGCCGGGCGTGGCTGATAGATTGAGCAGCAAATGGCGCAGCCAGAACGGCGGCAGATCCCATTCGCCAAGGCGGCCGAGCTTCCAGCCGAACAGTCCGGCCGGGGTAACGCCGTCGAGCCAGCCATGCACGCGCACCCCCGCCAGGGTGATGTCCACCGCCAGCGGCTCGGGCGCCGCGTCCGGACGCAGCTCGAACAGCCGGGGCGCAAAGGCACGCACCGGCCCGCGCAGCTTGCCCCACAGCGCCTGTCCCAATTCACCCGTCGGCAGCCAGCCTGCCGCGCAAGCCATGCGGCGTTCGTCCTCATCGCTCCAGCCGTGTTCCATCGCCTGCAAGGACAAGCGCCGCAGGCCGTTCCAGGCCGGCATTTCCAGGTCGAACGGCTCGTCGCTGGCGAGCGACTCCTGGGCATCGGCCAGACGCAAACCCAGGCGCCGCTCCAACAGGAAGCGCGCCGGGTGGCGGAAGCACTGCAACAGCTGCGAGGGTTCGATAGTCAGCCAGGCCTCATCCGGTTCGGCGAGCAGGCTGGCGAACGGTTGCGGCTGGGCCTGCGGCGGTTCGGCGAGGCGCTGGGCGGCGAGGAACCAGGGCAGCGAGTAACCGGCGCAGGGCACGTGGCCGAAATTGCGCGGCGAGAACGGCTGCAACGGGTGGGCGACCAGGATCTTCTGGCTGGCGGATCGCGATTCGTCGGCCAGCACGGCGGTCATGTCCACCGCTTCGAGCACTTCGCTGAGCAGCACCGAGGGCGGCAGCACGGCGTTGTCACGCGGGTCGCGACCAACATAGGACAGGTACAGCGCCTCACGCGCCGAGAGCAACGTTTCGAGTAGCAGGTAGCGGTCGTCCAGGCGTCGGGCGCGATCGCCCCGCCGCGGGTGACGACCAATCAGGTCGAAGCCCGACGGCGGCGTGCGCCGTGGAAAGGCGCCATCGTCCAGGCCGAGCAGGCAGACCACGCGGAACGGCAGGCTGCGCATCGGCACCATGGTACAGAAAGTCACCGCACCGGTTAGAAAGCCCGAGGCGCCGCCGCCTTGCTGCAGCGCCGCGCTAAGCTGCTGATGCACCAGCTCCAGCTCGATGGGTCGGGTCAGGTCGGCGGCCTGGGCCTGGTCACGCAGCGCCGCGCAGGCCTGGGACAATAGCAGCAAGGTATCGCCGGCTTCGCGCTCGTCGAACAGGGTGTCGATCAGCACCTGTAAATCATCCGCCCATTCGGCCAGCGGACGCGGCCGGGCCAGCTGATCGGCCAGCATGCCGAGGCGCTCGACGAACTCCACCACCCGTCCCAGCAACTGCGCACGAGCGCCTTCCAGGGCATCCAGCGGCCAGTGTTCACCGAGCAGCGGCGCGTCGTCGCCCGCCAGCTGCGGCGGCGCGGCGAAACCCAGCAGCAGGCGGTCCAGCCCTTGGCGCCAGGTGAACGCTGATTCGTACGGCAGGCCCAAGCGAGCGCGCTGGCCACCGTCGCGGCCCCAGCGCACCCCGGCTTCACGCAGCCAATCGCGTAGCAACGGCAGGTCCTCGCTTTCGATGCCGGCGCGGCGGGCAATCGCCGGCTGCTCCAGCCAAGCGAGGATTTCCTCGGCGGCGAAGCGACTTTGGGCCAGCATCAGCAATTCGAGGAAGGCCTCGATCAGCGGCATCTCGGCTCGCAGGCTGCGGTCGGCCAGGCTGTAGGGAATCCGCGGGCTGCCCTCGCGCGAGGCGAACACCGCCTCGATGAAGGGCGCGTAACGCTCGATATCGGGGGTCAGCACCACCACCTGATCCGGCGTCAGCGCCGGGTCGGCGGCGAAGCGTGCCAGCAGCTGGTCGTGGAGGATTTCCACCTCACGCAGCGGCGAGTGGGCGATATGCACCTCCAGCGAACGGTCGTTCTCGGCCAGGGTGATCCGCTCATCGGGCAGGCGGGTGCGCAGGCGCAGGATGTCGTTCTGCAAGGCATGCAGCAGGCTGTCATCGTGCAGGTCTTCGTCTTCGGAATACAGGCCGAACTCCTGGCTGCCTTCGCTGGCAGTCAGACTGAACAGGGAATCGAAGAAGTCGCGGCCCTGTTTACCCAGGCTGGCCAGCAGCGGATGGCCGACGTCCAGATACCAATCGTCTGCTCCGCTCTCCGGTTGCCGGGCCAATTCCCGGATGTCACGAATCTCGCCCCAGGCCTCACGGCTCGGGTTGAGCGCGCAGACCACCACGTCGATATGCCGCGCCAGGCCGTCGAGCACGCGAAGATGGTGTGGCGGCAGGCTGCTGATGCCGAACACCAGCAGACGCTCGGGCAGGCCGGGCAAGGGCTCGTCGCGGTACAGACGTTGCAGCAGATCGCCGAGCAGGCGCGCGCGGTGCGGGTGGCCGTCCTTGGTCAGTTCGCGCCAGAGCAGCGCCTGCCAGGCTTCGTCGGGGCCGAGGTCGAGGGTTTCGCCGCGTTCCCAGGTCGCCAGCCAGTCATCGCGATAGAGCAGGTACTGGTCGAAGACGTCGGCGATCTTCGCCGCGAGGGACAGGCGCCGGCGTTCGTCGCCGCCATCGAGGTACTGCGCCAGGCGCGGCGCGAGTTCGAGATTGACCGGCTCGCAGAGCCAGCCGTAGAGGCGCCAGGTCAGGGTCGTGGGGGAGAATGCCGATTGCTCCGGCAGGCTGCCCAACACGGTGCGGCTCAAGTCCCAGACGAATTTCGCCGGCAGTTGCATCTCCAGCTGCATGGCAATGCCCTGCTTGCGCGCCAGCTCCAGCGTCAGCCAGCGGCCCATGCCCTGGCTCGGCACCACCACCCGCGCCGGGGCGAAGGGGTCGGCGAGTGGCTGGGCGAGCAGGCGCGTGGCCAGTTCGCCGAGGGTTTCCAGATCGGGGGCGTGGTAGAGGCTGAGCATGGCGGCGGCTTCGACGGAATCAGCGGCCAAGGGTAGCAAGTTCCGCTCGCGCCGCGGGCGGTGTCGCAGATGGCCGGTGCGACGTTTTTCCCTACTCCTTTCGCAGGTAATCAACGGTCCTTGTGATCAATATCAATTCCCTCACGGCAAATAGGATATTTCCTTGCAGGCAGTCCCTCATGCACCTCTGCACCCTGTCGCCTGCCTCAGGCTAGGAGCAATCGATGAAATTGAACAACCGGAACCTGCTGATCCTCGCGTTGGGCGCAGCCCTCTGTGCTTCACCGCTGGCCTATGCCACCACCGAGGGTGCCCAGGCCAAAGGCTCGGTCGAACGCAGCCATGCGCGCCAGGCCAGCGCCCTGCTCGACCGCGCCGTCGCGCATCTGCAAAGCAACGGGCCGGAACAGGCCCTGGCGTCCTTCAACGACCGCCAAGGCGGCTTCGTCGATGGCCAGCACTACGTTTTCGCCCTCAGCCTGGACGGCACCATGCTCGCCAGCAACGGCGCGTCGCGCGCGCTGGTCGGGCTCAACGTGATGGACCTCAAGGACGCCGCCGGCAAGCCGTTCATTCACGAGATCATCGAGCAGGCCAAGGCGGCCGATAACGGTCAGGTCGAGTACCACTGGCTGAATCCGGCCGACAACAAGGTGGAAAACAAGGTCAGCCTGTATCGCAAGGTTGGCGACCGGATACTCGTGGTCGGTTACTACATACCGCGCTCCTCCGCCGAGCAGGCGCAGAAGATGCTGGATAAGGCCGTGGCGCTGATGAAGCACTCGGGTGGCGAGGCGGCCTTCAAGGCCTTCAACGATCCGCAGGGCGGCTTCGTGATGAACGACGAATATGTCTTCGTCATCGGTCTGGAGGACGGTAAGTACCGCGCCAGCGGTGCCTCGCCCAACCTGGTGGGTGTCGATGTTCGCGAGATCACCGACGCCGCCGGCACCCCCTTGTTCAAGCAGATGATCGCGCTGGCCAAGGACAAGGGCATCGGGACGGTCGACTATGTCTGGCGCAACCCTGCCACCAATGCGGTGGAGCAGAAGCATTCGCTGATCCGCCGGGTCGATGATGTGTTGCTCGGTGTGGGCTACTACTCGCCACGCTGAACGACAGACGCATCCACGGCGCCGCCGTGGATGAACCTTTCGTGAACATCCGGCTTCCAGAAACGGTCAACCGATCATCATCCACTGCTCACCACCGCCTCTGGCGTGGCGTGTCGTGGCCGCCGATCACCGAACAGCCGAAGGCCGTGCCTGATGTTGACGTTGTTGCACCTGCTGTCCTCCATCGCATTGCTGGTCTGGGGCACACATATCGTGCGTACCGGGATCATGCGCGTTTATGGCTCGCATTTACGGCGGCTGCTGGGCCACAGCATGGCTAACTCGCCGTTGGCGTTCGCTGCCGGTATCGGTGTCACCGCCCTGGTGCAAAGCAGCAACGCCACCGCACTCCTGGCTATCTCCTTCGTGTCCCAGGGCCTGATGACCCTGCCCACGGCGCTGGCGATCATGCTCGGTGCCGATGTCGGTACGGCGTTGATGTCGCGGATTCTGACCTTCGACCTGTCGTGGTTGTCGCCGCTGTGCACCCTGGTCGGGGTGTGCCTGTTTCTGTCTCGCAAGCAAACCCGCACCGGCCAGCTCGGGCGCGTGCTGATCGGCCTCGGTCTGATCATTCTGGCGCTGCAACTGATCGTGGTCACCGCCGAGCCGATCACCGAGGCACGCGGCATGCGTGTGCTGTTCTCCTCGCTGGCCGGCGATACTCTGCTGGCGGCGGTCGTGGGGGCGTTGTTCGCCGTGCTCTCGTACTCCAGCCTGGCCGCGGTTCTACTGACCGCGACCCTGGCCGGTGCCGGATTGATCAGCCTGCCGGTCGCCCTCGGTGTCGTCATCGGCGCGAATATCGGCAGCGGCGTGCTGGCGTGGCTCAACGCAACCCCGCAACCCGTGCCGGCTCGTCGGGTGGCGCTTGGCAACCTGCTCTACAAGCTGGCCGGTCTGTTGGTCTTGCCGCTGCTGCCGATATTGGTCGAATGGATGGCGACCCTGGGCTTCAGCGTCCAGACCCAGGTCATCGCTTTTCATCTGGCGTACAACTCGCTGCGCTGCGTGCTGTTACTGCCCACGGTGGGCCTGATGGCCAGACTGTGCGAACGCCTATTGCCGGAGCGGCTGGTGGATAACGGCATTGCGCAGCCGCGACATCTCGATCCCACCGCGCTGGATACGCCGACGCTGGCCTTGGCCAATGCGGTACGCGAAACCTTGCGCATCGGCGATCTGGTGGAAGCCATGCTGGCGCACCTGCGCGAAGCGCTGCATGAAGATCGGCCAGAGCCGGGCGAGGAAATCCGTCGGCTGGATGACGATGTCGATGCGCTCTACAGCGGTGTGAAGCTCTACCTGGCGCGTATGCCGCGTGAAGACCTGGCTGAGCAGGAAAGCCAGCGCTGGGCGGAAATCATCGAATTGGCGATCAATCTGGAGCAGGCCGGCGACATCATCGAGCACATGCTCGGCAAAGTGCACAACCTCAAGACCTCCAAGCGTCGATCCTTCTCTGACCGGGGGCTGGACGAACTCAGCCAGCTGCACGCACTCCTCAGCGCCAATCTGAGCCTCGGCCTGTCGGTTTTCCTTTCCGGCGATACTCACAGCGCCCGCCAGTTGTTGCAGCAGAAGCGTCAGTTTCGCAAGCTCGAACGCGAGCTGGCACATGCCCACGTGCATCGACTGCATCAACAGGTGAAAGAAAGCATCGAAACCAGCGCTACGCATCTGGAGCTGATCGCCGACATGAAACGCCTGAATTCGCTGTTCTGCAGCGCCGGTTATGCGGCGCTGGAAGGCCATGCCAGTGGCAAGGGCCGCGTCCCGACCGAACCGACCCTTGACGTTAATGCCGCGGAGCATCAGCTACCCGGCAAGCCGGCCTGAAGCACAACTGCGCCCGCCCCGGCTGGCAATGTCGGCTCAGGCCAGGCATAGACGACCGGATTTTCGGCAGGTCGAAAAAAACCCCGGCGATGCTGAGCACGCCGGGGTCGGACCGTCGGTTACGCCGATCAGTGTACCCTGCGTCGTCTCTGCAACCAGATCACCAGGCCGAACAGCGCGAGGCCGGGCAACCACATCCACTCCTTGACCATACGATCGGTGGGCGCGCGCACCGCGACGATTTCCTGATCGAACTGCAGACCCAGTTCGGCGGCGGGGCTGCCGAAGGTCACGCTGTCGATCAGCACTTTGCCATCCTCCTCGTAAGTCATCAGGCCGAACTTTTCCAGCTTCTCTTCGCCGGATTCGCCGTCAGGAATGGCGGCCAGCAGGCTGAACTCACGCGTATCGCCGACCGCATCTTCACCGCGTATGCGCAACCGCAGCTGACTGTTCTCTTCCACCGCGCCCATCGCCTGGACCAGCTGTGACGGCGGAATGTCACGATAGGGGTCGTGGACGATATCCATCCAGAAACCGGGACGGAACAGGGTGAAGGCGACCAGCAATAGCAGGATGTTTTCATACCAGCGGCTACGTACCAGGAAGTAACCCTGTGTGCCAGCCGCGAAAATCAGCATCGCCACCGTCGCGACGATAAAGATCACCACGCCGTGCCAGAAGTCCACGTCAATCAGCAACAGGTCGGTGTTGAAGATGAACAGGAAGGGCAGCGCGGCGGTGCGCAGGCTGTAGTAGAACGCCACGATGCCGGTCTTGATCGGATCGCCCTTGGACACCGCCGCTGCGGCGAACGAAGCCAGGCCAACGGGTGGCGTGACGTCGGCCATGATGCCGAAGTAGAAGACGAACAGATGCACCGCGATCAGCGGCACGATCAGCCCGCTCTGCTGCCCCAACGCCACGACAACGGGCGCCAGCAGGCTCGACACCACGATGTAGTTGGCGGTAGTCGGCAGTCCCATGCCGAGGACCAGGCTGAGGAACGCGGTGAGCAGCAACATCAACATCAGGTTGCCCATCGACAGCAGCTCGACCAGATCGGCCAGCACCAGACCTACACCGGTCTGTGAAACCGCGCCGACGATGATCCCTGCCGCAGCGGTCGCGATGCCGATACCGATCATGTTGCGCGCGCCGGCGATCAAGCCTTCACGCAGATCGACCACACCGTCCACGAAGGTGCCGTGCTGGTGGGTGCCATCGCGGCGCATCCAACTGAGCAGCGGACGCTGGGTCAACAGGATGATGACCAGTATCACCGAGCCCCAGAAGGCCGATAGACCGGGCGACAGCCGTTCGACCATCAGGCACCACACCAGCACGACCACCGGCAGCAGGAAATGCAGGCCGGCCAACAATACCGGGCGCGTCTGCGGCAGCTTCTCGAGTGGTGCGTCGGGGTCTTCCGGTGGCAGCGGCGGATTGCTCGCCGCGACTTTCAGCAGGGCCAGGTAGACCGCCGTCAACAGCGCCCCGATCACCCAGATCGCCGCGTCGCCGAGGGCCGGCTTCATCCAGCCAAGACCGTAATAGACGGCCAATGAAATGCCGGAAATCAGGGCAACGCCAAACGCGAACCCGATCAGCCGCTGCACCCACGGTTTGGCCACGCTGGCCCGTGGCAGCGCGGTGAGACCCAGCTTGAGCGATTCGAGATGAACGATGTAGACCAGCGCGATGTAGGAGATCAGCGCCGGCAGGAAGGCATGCTTGATCACCTCGACGTAGGGAATGCCGACGTACTCGACCATCAGGAAGGCCGCAGCGCCCATGACCGGCGGCATGATCTGGCCGTTCACCGAGGACGCCACTTCCACCGCGCCGGCCTTCTCGGCTGAAAACCCGGTGCGCTTCATCATCGGGATGGTGAAGGTACCGGTGGTGACCACATTGGCGATCGACGACCCGGAAATCAGACCGGTCATGCCCGACGCCACCACCGCCGCCTTCGCCGGCCCGCCACGGAAATGGCCGAGCATGCTGAACGCCAGCTGGATGAAATAATGACCCGCGCCGGCCCGCTCGAGCAGCGCACCGAACAAGACGAAGAGGAAGACAAAACTGGTGGACACACCCAGCGCGATGCCGAACACGCCCTCAGTGGTGATCCACTGATGGTTGGCCAGGGCCGTGAAGCTGACACCACGGTGCGCCAGTAGGCCGGGCATGTACGGCCCCGCCAGGCTATAGCCGAGGAAGACCAGCGCGATGATCGCCAGCGCTGGGCCCAGCGCGCGGCGCGTGGCCTCGAGCAACAAGGGAATGCCGATACAGGCAGTGACCAGATCCAGCGTGGTCAGGTTGCCGGGACGCTGCGCCAGTTGCTCATAGGCGACGAAGAGATACCCGGCGCTCGCCGCGGCGATCAGCCCCAGCGCGATATCGATCAATGGCACGCGATCGCGCGGCGACCGTTTGAATGCGGGGTATGCCAGAAAAGCCAGGAGCAGGGCAAACGCCAAATGAATAGCCCGGGCTTCGGTATTGTTGAACACGCCGATGCGCAACATGAAGGGCAGCGGCGAGGCGATCCACAGCTGGAAGAGCGACCAGAGCAGCGCCAGACCTGCGATCAGTTTCGCCATGGCGCCTTCGGGCATCCGCGCACCGACGTCTTTGGCGATCAGCTCTTCTGTGGAGAGTTCTTTGTCTTGCATGGAATGTGGCCTGTTTTTTCAGGTATCGGAACCGCGAAAACCCGTGGCACGGGGCACACGGGTTTTCAGACGAAAGCCGCGGACGGCAGGCCTGCCGCTTCGATGCAGCAGGCCGGAGCCCGTTACAGCCAGCCACGTTCCTTGTAGTAGCGCTCGGCGCCTTCGTGCAGCGGTGCGGACAGGCCGACCTTGATCATGTCTTCGGCTTTCAGATCCTTGAATGCCGGATGCAGGCGCTGGAAGCGCTCGAGGTTCTCGAACACCGACTTGACCAGCTTGTAGACCACATCCGCGTCGACCTTGGAAGTGGTGGAAAGCACCGCCTTGCCGCCGATCGATTGAGTGGCGCTGTCATTGCCCTTGTACATGCCACCTGGGATTTCAGCCTTGGTGTAGTAGCTCTTCTCGGACAACAGCTTGTCGATTTCAGGGCCGGTGATTGGCACCAGAACGGCGTCGACGGTGGTGGTGGCTTCCTGAATCGCGCCATTCGGATGACCGACGAAATAGGTCATGGCATCGATGTTGTTGTCGCCCAGGGCGCTGGCCTGCTCGGCCGGCTTGAGCTCCGCGGCGAGGGCGAAGACCGACTTGTCCCAGCCCTTTTCCTTCATGATTTCTTCGAGGGTGTCACGCTGACCGGAACCGGGGTTGCCGATGTTGACCCGCTTGCCCTTGAGGTCGTCCAGGCCCTTGATATTGGCGTCGCGGCGCGCCAGCACGGTGAAGACCTCACTCTGCAGCGAGAAGACAGCGCGGATGTCATCCATCTTGCCTTCGCTCTTGAATGGCTCCAGACCTTCCATGGCCTTGTACTGATGGTCCGACTGCATGATGCCGAAGTTGAATTCGCCGCTGCGCAGACCATTGACGTTGGCTACGCCGCCGCCGCTGGCGGGTGCGTTGCACTTGAGGTCTTCAGCGTTGCGGTTGACGAAGCGACAGATCGACTGCCCGGCGACATAGTAAACGCCTGTCTGACCACCGGTGCCGATGGTCACGAATTGCTCTTGCGCCTGAGCCACACCGCTCAGCCCAGTCCCCGCCAAAGCGGCGGAAAATATCCATGCCAAGGATTTGCCTTTCATGGATTCACTCCTTATTGGTTGTTTTGGATTGTCTCGCGCGGCCTCGTGAGCATCGGCGAGAAGATGGGAGTCTAGCAGGCCATCGGATTTCGCGAGCCACACCTGGGGCAAAACACATGCGAAAAGCACCCCCGATCAGTGGCAGCGATTCCTGCCCGTCATCTGACTCGTCCGCCCGGCGCGCGTTCCGAACGCGCAGAGCGCCTTGCCGGCTCGTCCGATGTCAGGACACGGCGCTGGCATCGAAGCGACAATAGCCGTATCGTTTTTGACGCCAGCAGCACGACATCCGTACCAGCCGCCGACCTGCTTGGGTGTCAGGGAACTTCAAAAGGCTTTAGCGAATGCGTTGCCAACCATCGTCGATCGTCGCCCTGTTCGTCCTGCTGATGGCCTATGTTGGGCAGGCGGCGGCGGACGTCACGCCGAGAATGGCTTCGCACAACCTTCGTGACCTACAGGTTGGGGCCATCGAGTACCTCTCCGGTAATCCGGAGGCGGATTTCGACACCGCCCGTAGCGCTGCCTGGCGCTGGCAACCCCTCGAGCGGCCCAGTTTACAGCGGCAACCCGACGGCGTGTGGCTGCGATTCACCCTACGTAACCCTGCCACCCGAGAGGGCATCTGGTATCTCAGCCTGAAGTGGCCGGTTTTGGACCTAGTTCGGGTACAGCTGTATTACCCGGCGCGCGAGCAATGGGGCCCGCCGATGCGGGCCGGCGACACCCTGCCGATGCGTGAGCGACTACGGGCCGATCACAACTTCGTATATCCACTGGCCCTGCATGCCGAAGAAGAAGCGGTGGTCTACCTGCGTGTGCAGTCGCGTGAGCTGATCGCGCTGCCGTTGACGATCGCCGACGAAACGGGGTTCATCTCCAGCAAGATCTCCGATGTCGCCATGATCAGCCTGTTTTTCGGCGGCATGCTGGTAATCCTTCTCTACAACTGCAGCCTGTTCGTGTTTACCCGCGACCTCAGCTATCTGCTTTATGTCATCTACTTGCTCAGTGCGCTGTTTTACGTGCTGACCATCACCGGATTCGGCCAGTTGTTCCTCTGGCCTGAATCGCCGAGATTCTCGCATCGGTTCTACGGCCTTTCGGCGGCGCTGTGCTTTTTCACCCCGTTGGTGTTCGCCAGTCGCTTCCTGAATATCCGCCGCTATGGCGGCTGGGTCTGGCTGGTCACGCGGCTGCTGCTGGGCTACTGGGCCATAGTGCTCCTGGCGATCCTGTTCGCACCGGCCCTGACGCGCTATCTGGCGATAGAAGCGATAGCACTGCTCCATTGCGGCTTGACCATCGCGGTGACCATCACGCTGTGGATCCGTGGCAATGCTTCAGCGGGCCGGTTCACCATAGCCTGGTCGACGCTGCTGTTCTTCACCGTCGCCCACCTGTTGGCCCTGCAGGGCGTGCTGCCGTTGAACCTCTGGACCCTCAACGGTCAGCTGATCGGCATGTTCGTCGAGTTCGTGCTGCTGTCGATGGCGTTGGCCGAGCGCATCAACCACGAACGTGAGCGCCGCATCGAAGCCCAGCACAGCACCCTACGGGCCGTGGAGGCGCTGGCTCAGGAACGTGAGTCGCGTCTGCAAGCGCAGCAGCAGACGCTGGAGGTGCAGCGGCGCACCAACGAGGCGCTGGAAGCCCGCGTGGCCGAGCGAACCCGAGCGCTGGAAGAGGCCAAGCGCGGCCTGGAGCGGGTCAACGAACAACTCACCCGGATGAGTATCACCGACGCCCTGACGCAGTTGTCCAACCGGGGTCACTTCGATCTGATGATCGACGAGGAGATCCGCCGCGCGCAGCGCGTCGAGAAGCCGCTTTCGGTGCTTATGCTGGATATCGATCATTTCAAGCAGGTCAACGATACCTACGGGCATCCCTTCGGCGACGAATGCCTGCGTCTGGTGGCCGCCACGCTCAAGCAGCATGGTCAGCGCGCCGGCGACGTGGTGGCGCGCTATGGCGGCGAGGAATTCGTCATAGCGCTGCCCGGCGTCGACCCCCACCAGGCTGGCGAGCAGGCCGAGCGGATCCGCATGGCAGTGGCCGCATTGCACCCGATCTGCGACGAGACGCGCCTCGACCTGACCATCAGCATCGGCGTGGCCACGCTCCAGCCGCCAATGGCCTGTTCCCCGACCCGTTTGCTCGCCGCCGCCGATGCCGCGCTTTACCGAGCCAAGCGCAACGGCCGCAATCAAGTGGCGTTCGCCGAGCCGGACGAGCTGATCTGAGTCAATCGATGTTCGGTGGGAAACGCAACCTGACCAGCAGCCCGCCCAAAGCGCCCTGCCCCAGCTCGATGGTGGCGCGATGGGCCCGGCTGATCTCGCCGACGATGGCCAACCCCAGCCCGGCGCCCTGCCCCTGCTGCTGTACCCGGTAGAAGCGTGCGAAAACCTTCTCACGCTCTTCGGGCGCAATCCCAGGGCCATCGTCCTCAACCTCCAGCACACCTTCGTCACGCACGCGCAACACCACATTGCCGCCGTTCGGCGTATGCGCCAGGGCATTGTCCAGCAGGTTGCTCAACAGCTCACTGAGCAGCGTCGGCTCTCCGTGAATCCACACCGGATGATCTGCTTCCAGCGCCAGCGCGACACCTCGTTTATGCGCCAGCGCAGCCATTGCCAGCCCCAGCTCACGGGCCAGCCGGCTCAGATCCAGGCGCTGCGCGCCGCCCTCGGCGATCGCTTGCGCGCCACTTTCGATGCGCGCCAGCGAAAGCAATTGGTTGGCCAGGTGGATAACCCGGTCGGTATGCGCCTCCGCTTCTTCGAGGGTTTCCTGCCAGCGCTGCGGCTGTTGTTCGCGCAGGCCCAGCTCGATTCGCGCCTTGAGAGCAGCCAAGGGGGTGCGCAGCTCATGAGCGGCATCGGCGATGAACTGCGCCTGTCGCTCGAACTGGCCGCGCAGCCGTTCGGTGAAATGGTTGAGTGCGGCAACCAGCGGCTTCAGTTCACGCTGCACCGTCACCAGCGGCAACGGTCGCAGGTCGTCCGGTTGGCGCAGCTCCACAGCCTCGCTGAGCTTGCCCAATGGACGCAGCGCGGCGCTCACTGCCAGCCAGACGAGCAGCAACGCGGTGATCGCCAGCAATCCCACTCGCCACAGGGTGTCGGTGAGCAGGCCGCGCGCCATACGTTCGCGGGCACCCAGGGTTTCGGCCACGCGAATCTCGGCGATACCGGTGAGCGCCGGCTCGCTGACCGGCTGCAGCAGACTGACCAGACGCACGCCCTCGCCCCTGAACGCGCCGTCATAGAAGCGGGCCAATGCCGGATAATCGTCGGTACGCCGGACATCGGCGTCCGGGGCCGGTAGGTCCTCATAGCCGCTGACCAGCCGGCCTTCGGTATCAAGCACCTGATAGTAGATGCGCCCGGCACTGTCATAGGCAAAGGTGTCCAGGGCCACGTAGGGCACATTGGCGCGCAGCTTGCCGTCGTTGGCCACCAGCCCCTCGGCGATGGCCCGAGCCGAGGCCAGCAGCGTGCGGTCGTAGGCCGAATCGGCTGCCGCGCGGCCGTTCCAGTAGGCACTCCAGCCGCTGAACAGCAGCATCAAGGTGAGCAGCACGGCCAATCGGCGTAACAGCCCGGCACGCAGGCTGCCAGCGCCTGGCGGCAACGTTTCAGCCATCCACCGTCTCCAGCAAATAGCCCAGGCCCCGGAAGGTGACGATACGTACCGCGCTGCCCTCGAGCTTCTTGCGCAAACGATGGATGTAAATTTCGATGGCATCGGCGCTGGCATCCTCGTCGAGACCGAAAACCTGCGCCGCCAGCTGATCCTTGCTCATGACCCGCCCGGGTCGAGCGATCAGCGCTTCGAGCACCGCCTGCTCGCGCGAGGTCAGGCTCAGCGGCTGCCGGTCGAGGCTGAAGCGCCGGGCGTCCAGGTCATACACCAGCGCACCGCAGCTCTGCTGGCGCTCACCGCCGGCTACGCTGCGCCGCAGCAGCGCCTTGACCCTTGCTTCGAGCTCGGACAACTCGAATGGCTTGGCCAGGTAGTCATCCGCGCCAAGATTGAGCCCGTGCACGCGATCGGTCACCTCACCGCGTGCGGTGAGCATGAGCACCGGCAGCGTCTTGCCACGCTCGCGCAGGCGTGCCAGCACCTGAAAGCCGTCGAGCCGGGGCAACCCGACGTCGAGAATCGCCAGTGCATAGTCTTCGGTCGCCAGCGCCAGATCGGCCGCCACCCCGTCATTCAGCAGATCCACCGTCCAGCCCGCCGCGCGCAGCGCCTGCGCCACGCTTTCAGCGAGTTGGGGATGGTCCTCGACCAGGAGAATCCGCATTTGCCTGTCCTCTGCCACACACGGAACGGAGCGCCAGTGTAGCGGCAAGGCGCACCGCACGCTGCTTTCGCCCTTGAAAGCCTGGCGAAAGTTTCGCCGCCTAGGATCGCAATCAGGTGGCTCGATCCACCTGCAACGGCATTGCCGTCACAACAAAAACAAGAGTGGAGATACAGGATGCTGACTGTCGTCAGAAACAACCCCGCACGTGCTCGTCTTGCCCTCGCCATCACTGCCGCCTCGTTGGCGCCGCTGGCCCAGGCCGATTTCATCGAAGACAGCCATGCGACCCTGCAAACTCAGAACATCTACCTCAATCGCGACTTCCGCGAAGGTACCGGCCAGTCCAAGCGCGAAGAATGGTCGCAGGGCTTTCTGCTCAATATCGAATCGGGCTTCACCGAAGGCACCGTCGGCTTCGGCCTCGATGCCATGGGCATGCTCGGCATCAAGCTCGACTCCGGCGGCGGTCGCACCGGCACCGATCTGCTCCCAGTGCACGACGACGGCAGCACCCCGGACGAATTCAGCCGCCTGGGGCTGACGGCCAAGGCGAAGCTGTCCGAGACCGAACTGCGCTACGGCAGCCATATCCCGGAAACGCCGGTGGTCAAAGCCAGCGACAGCCGTACCCTGCCCCAGGTGTTCGAGGGCGCCATGCTGGAATCCCGCGAGGTGACCGGCCTGACCCTCACCGGCGGGCGTCTGGACAAGGTCATCGACCGTGCCTCGACCAATTCCCAAGACCTGCAACTGAACAATAAGAACGGTCGTTTCGACAGCGCCGCCGAAGCCGACCATCTGACCTACGCCGGGGCCAAATACGATTTCAACGACCGCTTCACCGGTACTTACTATGCCGCTGAGCTCGATGACATTTATCGCCAGCACTTCTTCAACCTGCAGGCCGTCCAGCCGCTGGGCAAGGACTCGGCGCTGACCGCCGATCTGCGTCTGATGATCAGCGATGACACCGGCGCAGCAAACGCCGGCAAGATCGACAATCAGGCCTGGAACGGCATGCTCGGCTACAGCCTCGGTGGCCATAAGGTCAGCCTCGCCTACCAGCAGATGAACGGTGATACCGGCTACGCCTACATCGATGGCGGCGACCCCTACCTGGCCAACTTTGTTCAGATCAACGACTTCGCCAATGCCGACGAGCGCTCCTGGCAGGCCCGCTACGACTATAACTTCGCCTCGATCGGTATTCCCGGCCTAACCTTCCTTACACGCTACGTTTCCGGCGACAACGCCGAATACAGCGGCGGCAGCAACGGCAGCGAGTGGGAGCGCGATATCGAGCTCAAGTACGTGGTGCAAACCGGGCCATTGAAGAACGTCGCCGTACGCATGCGTAACGCCATGTTCCGTTCCGATTTCGCCCGTGACGCCGATGAGAACCGCCTGATCGTCAGCTACAGCCTGCCGATCTGGTAAAGCCGTCCACAATAAGAAAACAGAGGAAACACCATGAAGAATGCAATCCGTCGTTTCGCACTGCTCTCGACCTGCCTGGTGATCTCGAGTCAGCTGATGGCCGAACCCAAGCGACCCGAATGCATCGCCCCGGCCAAGCCCGGTGGCGGCTTCGACCTGACCTGCAAGCTGGCCCAGAGTGGCCTGAAGGATGAAGGTTTGCTCGAGGCGCCGATGCGCGTCACCTATATGCCCGGCGGCGTCGGCGCGGTGGCGTACAACGCGGTGATCGCCCAGCGTGCTGGCGATCCCTCGACCATCACCGCCTTTTCCAGCGGCTCGCTACTGAATCTGGCACAGGGCAAGTTCGGTCGCTATGACGAGACCAACGTGCGCTGGCTGGCCGGCATCGGCACCGACTACGGCGCCATCTCGGTACGCGCCGATGCGCCTTATCAGAACCTTGACGATCTCATCGAGGCGGTGAAGAAAGACCCCAGCAGCGTGGTCTTCGGTGCTGGCGCCACCATCGGCGGGCAGGACTGGATGCAAACCGCACTGATTGCACGCGCCGCCGGCGTCGATCCGAAGAAACTTCGCTATGTCGCCTTCGAAGGCGGCGGCGAGACGCTCACCGCCATGCTCGGCGGCCATGTCCAGGTCACCAGCAGCGGATTGGGAGAGGTCGCGCCTCAGCTCGAAGCCGGCAAGATCCGGGTGCTCGCGGTGCTGTCCGATGATCGCCTGCCAGGCAAGCTGTCGAACCTGCCGACCGCCAAGGAGCAGGGCTACGACATCAGTTGGCCGGTGATCCGCGGCTTCTACATGGGCCCAGAAGTCAGCGACGAGGACTTCAACTGGTGGAAGACCCAGTTCGACACCCTGCTCGCCGACGAGGACTTCGCCAAGCTGCGCGAGCAACGTGATCTGTTCCCACTGTCGATGACCGGTGATGAACTCACGGCCTTCGTCAACAAGCAGGTCGCCGAATACAAGGAACTCGCCGGCGAATTCGGTCTGGTCAAGTAACACCCCGCGGGCCTCGGGTTCCGGATGGGACCACTGGCCCGCTTCTCCCGAGGTAACCACCATGTACGTTCGTGTCTTTGCCGCGGCGTGGCTACTCGCCTGCGCCGGCCTTGCGTTGCTCGCCTGGGGTTTCGAGGCGCCCTTCGCCTACGATCCGGTTGGCCCGCGCGCTTACCCGCTGCTTCTGTTGTTTCTGATGGGTTGCGGCGCGCTCTGGCTGCTGTGCAAACCACACGGCGATCCGACGCCACCGTTCGATTGGACCATGGCCCGGCGAGCCGCCCTCTGCGTGCTGGTGCTGTTGGCGTACGCACTGCTGTTCGAAAAGCTCGGCTTCGTCATTACCACGGCACTGGCCGCATTCGCCCTGGGCCTGTTGTTCAACGGCCGCCTGTGGCCCTGCTTGATCAGCGGCGTGCTGATGGGCGTGCTGCTCTACGGCCTGTTCGACCTGTTGCTTGATGTGCCGCTGCCACTCGGCGTGCTGCGCTTGCTGGAGAGCTGAAAATGGAAACCTTGAATTTCTTGATGCAGGGCTTCGATGTCGCCACGCGACCGACGAATCTGCTGGTGGCGCTGTTCGGCGCCTTTGTTGGCACTGTCGTCGGCCTGCTGCCCGGTCTCGGCCCGATCAACGGCGTAGCTCTGCTGCTGCCACTGGCCTTCGCCCTCGGCCTGCCGCCGGAAACCGCACTGATCCTGCTGGCCGCGGTATACCTGGGCTGCGAATACGGCGGTCGCATCTCGGCGATCCTGCTCAACGTTCCCGGCGATGCCGCGGCGGTGATGACCACCCTCGATGGCTACCCGCTGGCGCGCCAGGGCAAGGCCGGTATCGCTCTGTCGCTGTCGGCGGTCAGCTCCTTCATCGGTAGCATCATCGCCACCTGCGGCGTGGTGCTGTTCGCCCCGTTGCTGGCCAAATGGGCGGTGGCTTTCGGCCCGGCGGAATACTTCGTGCTGATGATCTTCGCCATTGCCTGCCTAGGCGGGATGGTCGGCGACAAACCGGTGAAAACCCTGATGGCGGCCTTGATCGGCCTGGGCCTGGCCACCGTCGGCGTGGACGCGACCACCGGCGTCTATCGCTTCACTTTCGGAAGCGTCAGCCTGTCGGACGGTATTCAGTTCGTCATCGTGGTGATCGGCTTCTTCAGCGTCAGCGAAGTGCTACTGATGCTGGAAAAGACCCACAGTGGCCAGAAGGCGGTCAAGGCCAGCGGGCGCCTGCTGTTCAACTTCAAAGAGTTCTGCATGACCTTCTGGACCATGGTGCGCAGCGCCCTGGCCGGTTTCGTCATCGGCACCTTGCCGGGAGCCGGCGCCACCATTGCCAGCGCAATGACCTACATGAGCGAAAAACGCATGGCCGGCGACACGGGCAAGTTCGGCGAGGGTGACCTGCGCGGTCTGGCCGCGCCAGAGGCCGCCAACAATGCCTCCGCCTGCGGCTCGCTGATTCCGATGCTGACCCTGGGCGTGCCGGGCTCGGGCACTACCGCGGTGATGATCGGTGCGCTGACGCTGTACAACATCACGCCCGGTCCTTTGCTGTTCGAGCAGCAACCCGACGTGGTGTGGGGTCTGATCGCCTCGCTGTTCATCGGCAACGTGATTTTGCTGGTGATGAATATCCCGCTGGTCGGGCTGTTCTCCAAAATGCTCAGCGTGCCCAATTGGGTGCTGGTGCCGGCCATCACGGCGATCAGCCTGGTGGGTGTGTATTCGGTGCACAGCACGACCTTCGACTTGGTACTGATGGTCGGCCTCGGTGTGTTCGGCTATCTGTTGCGCAAGCTGGAATTCCCGTTGTCGTCGCTGATCCTCGGCTTTGTGCTCGGCGAGATGATGGAAGACAACCTGCGCCGCGCGCTGTCGATCTCGGCCGGTGACCTGGGCATCCTCTGGGGCAGCCCGATCACCCTGATCCTCTGGGCCCTGGCCGCGTTGATGCTGGCCCTGCCCGGCCTGCGCTGGTGGCGCCAGCGCCGCCGCGCCAAACTGAGCGAGGCGCACGTCTGATATGCCGCACTGGCTTCCGGGATGGTGGGCGACGCCATTGGTCGGCGCCCTCGGCGGCTGGCTGGCGAGCCTGGCGAACTGGCCGCTGCCCTGGATGGTCGGCTCGCTACTGGCGGTCATTGCAGTGCGTTGCAGTGGCTGGCTGGTCGCCGAAGTGCCTCGCGGTCGGCAGACCGGACAATGGCTGATCGCCAGCGCCATCGGCCTGCATTTCACCAGCGAGGTCATGCAGCAGGTACTTGAGCACTTCGGCGTAATCCTCACCGGCGCGCTGGGCACCCTGTTGTTGAGCCTGATCGGCATTTTCATTCTCCGGCGCAGCGGCATGGACCGCGCCACGGCGTTCTTCTCCAGCATGCCGGGCGGCGCCAGTGAAATGGTCAATCTGGCTGCACGGCACGCCGCGCAGCCGGCAATGGTGGCCGCGGCTCACAGCATGCGGTTGTTGCTGGTGGTACTGATCATTCCCGCGGTCTTCACCTGGAGCCTGCCACCGGTGGATGCCCCGCCGCCGGCACCGGTCAGTTGGCCATGGCTGGCGCTGCTGCTACCGGCCGGAGGACTGCTGGCGCTGGTGTGGAAGAAACTCGATCAGCCCAATCCCTGGATGCTCGGTCCGCTGACGGTGTGCGCCGCTGCCAGCGCCGTTTTCGACCTGCATCTGGGTATGCCTCAAGGCGTCGGCCAGTTCGGTCAATGGCTGATCGGCTGCTCCCTGGGTTGTCACTTCGACCGCCCGTTTTTTCGCACCGCCCCTCGGTTCATGTTGCGCATTTTGCTGTTCACGCTGTTGGCGATGCTCGCCGCGGCGGGTCTGGCCGAAGCGCTGGGTTGGGCGGCGACGCTGAACCAGACGTCTCTGATGCTGGGGATGATGCCGGGCGGCATCACCGAGCTGTGCCTGACGGCCGAAGCGCTGCAATTATCCGTTGCCCTGGTTACCGCGCTGCAGGTGCTGCGATTGTTCCTGGTGATGTTCCTGGCCGAGCCGATATTTCGCCTCTGGCAACGGGCCACGTCTTAACCCGCCATTTGGCGGGTTCTTTTTATCCCGCGCGGACACTGCTTATCCCGCGCGGACACTGCTCTCCGCTCAGCCGAAGAACCAATAGCAAACCAGAATAGCGGCCAGGATCCCGGCCGCATCCGCCGCCAGCGCGCACCCGACCGCATGCCGGGCACGCTGGATGCCCACCGCCCCGAAGTACACCGCCAATACATAAAAAGTGGTCTCGGTGCTGCCTTGCACCGTCGCCGCTACCAGCGCCGGAAAACTATCGACACCTTGGCTTTGCATGGTCTCGATCAGCATCGCCCGCGCGGCGCTGCCGGAAAACGGCTTGACCAGCGCCGTCGGCAGCGCATCGACGAAGCGGGTATCCCAACCCAGCGCTTCGACCAACCAGCGAATGCCGTCCAGCCCGAAGTCCAACGCACCGGATGCTCGCAGCACACCGATCGCGCAGAGCATGGCGATCAGGTAGGGCAGCAGGCTCTTGGCCACATCGAAGCCTTCCTGGGCACCTTCGACGAAGCTCTCATAGACCGGCACCTTGCGCAGCGCGCCGACAATCAGGAATACAGTGATCAAACCGAACAGGGTCAGGTTGCCAAGCAGCGACGACAGCGATGACAGCGCAGTGGCCGAGAGCCCTGCGAGCAGCGCCATGAAGCCCCCGAGCAGGAGCGCACCGGGGATGAAATAAGCCAGCACCACCGGATCCCAGATACGCAACCGCTGCACCAACGCCACCGCCAGCAACCCCGCCAGGGAGGACGCGGTGGTCGCCAACAGGATCGGCAGAAATACCAGGGTCGGGTCTTCGGCGCCCTGCTGCACGCGATACATGAAGATGGAAACCGGCAGCAGCGTCAGCGACGAGGTGTTGAGCACCAGAAACAGAATTTGTGCGTTGCTCGCGACGGCCTTGCTGGGATTAAGCTCCTGTAACGCGCGCATGGCTCGCAGGCCGATCGGCGTGGCGGCATTGTCCAGGCCCAGACCATTGGCGGCGAAGTTCAGCGTAATCAACCCCAGCGCCGGGTGGCCGGCCGGCACTTCGGGCATCAGGCGGCTAAACAGCGGGCCCAGCAGGCGAGCAAGCAACTCGATCAGACCGGCCTTTTCAGCGATGCGCAGGAAGCCAAGCCAGAGCGTGAGGGTGCCGAACAGTACGATCATGATTTCCACAGCCAACTTGGCCATGGCGAACAAACTCTCGACCAGCGCGGCAAACACCGCCGGGTCGCCACCCAGCAACCATCGCCCAAGCGCAGCAATCGCGGCGACCAGAAAAAAGCCCAGCCAAAGGCCGTTGAGCATGTGATTCTCCAACGAGTGACTGCGCGCGATGATAGCGGTGCAGTTGGAGAACGGCCATGAATAGGAAAGGATTCATCGGCGATGGCCAAGCAGGATCGCAACGCCCACAGGGTAGCGTTGCGCGCCAGCCCGATCCGGCCAGGCGGCAAGAGAAGCCTACGAAATCTTTGAAAGAAAGCGCATAGCGCGCCCAAGGACATCGCAAGCCGAAGGTGGTCGCCCACCTTCGGTTGCCTTTCGCTGAGCCTGGTCCGTTAAGGAGGTACCCCCTGTACCCCTAGGTCGCTCCATCAAGCAGAGCGTCCCGACCCCTTGGCCCCCCGCTACACGGGCTGACGGATGTTTGCGAATGAAACACCCTGTCGGTTCTTACCCGGCTTCGCCTCGGTGCGGCAAAGCCTCAGAATATTGGCATCCCGCCTGTGCTGCCTCCGTCAGTGTTGCAGCCGCCCTTGCGGGCGGCGTCATTGCATCAGACACGTGGGCCGCGACCTCGACCGAAAATCAGCGAAGCGACAAACAGCACCAGGAACACCACGAACAGGATCTTGGCAATGCCCGTTGCAGTACCAGCGATACCACCGAAGCCCAAAACCGCAGCGATGATGGCGATGATCAGGAATGTAATAGCCCAACTCAGCATGGTGTTACTCCTCTTCGGTTCAGGACATCTTCAGCGGGACCGATATCAAACAATCAGCTCGCGGCTCTACCACTAGAAAACCCAGCGTTGCTCCGACCGCACCTGCACATAATCAATCGTCTTCGGGGCAGGGCCTGTTTGCACGATCCCTACTGGTTGAGCGTCATACATACGGATTCGTTCCGCTGATTCATGCTGTGTCTGGCTGAGCGGTTGTGACATGGGCCGCTCGGCGCCAACGATCAACGTAACCACAGCAGCGGTAAGGAAACCTTTGCCTACCAGTGAGAAGCGTGCTTGACGATTCATCCTCAACTCCTTCTAAGCATGCGGTGCATGTCTGTTCTTAGGGGTTATGTTGCAGGCGCCATGCCAGTCGATATAAATAATATTTTTCTTATTTTTCAATTAGTTACCATTCATGAATGTCGGTGCGTCAATTTATATTGCACGATGCCGCCAACCAATACCGGGCGATTTGCACGACGGCCTAATCCCAACCACATTGGCTACTTGGCGGCGCCATGATTGAGTGAATGAATGCGTTCGTGGCAGGCGCGGATTTTCGGCAGCTCAATGGCCAATAGCGCGCGCACGTCGGGATGAGCCGTCTTCAATGCATCTTCAAACGCCGCGAGGATGCGTTCCTCGGTCTGATCCAGTTGGTCGATGTACACCGCGTCGGCATGGCCGAGCCGGGCCTTGGTGTCGGCGTACATCTCGCGAAGCTTGCCGGCCATGGTGCCCCCCTGAGCCGGCTGCTCCTGGTTGGCCGCGACCTTCACCGATAGCGCCTGAATGATATGAGTCTTGGCCTGAGCCATATCCCGAAACAGATGCTGCAGCTCGACGTCTTTCACTACCTCAAGCGCATGCTGGTAAAAATGCTGCCCGTCTCGGGTAATTTCGATCAGTTCGTTGAGCTGGTTCATATTCTCGTTCATGAGGGTCCTCCGGGTTCCGGTGCGATGCGCGCCTATGGCGCTCTCACGGACAGCCGCAAGCCCCGTGCCAGCGCAAAGAGACACGTTGTGTCTTTATAATCAGCGGCTTGGCGCACCGTTGCGCTTTGCATTTACGTGCATGCTGCAGGAAATGCGCCTCGCCACCGTGCAACTTGCAAGACTTTTCGTAGACTAAACCAGGCGCCACTGAATACTCGGCCTCATCCGAGCGCCAAAGCACTCAACTTTTTTCACCGATTTGCCAGCAAACACAGCCCGACTGGAGCATTCATGGACCAAACGACCGACACCGGTGGCCGCATTCTCCTGGTAGATGACGAGGCCGCAATTCTGCGCACCTTCCGCTATTGCCTGGAGGACCGCGGTTATACGGTGGTCACGGCCGCCAGCGCCTCACAAGCCGAGGCGATCCTGCAGCGTCAGGTGTTCGATCTTTGCTTCCTTGACCTGCGCCTCGGCGAAGACAACGGCCTGGATGTCCTGCAGCAGATGCGCGTCCTCGCACCCTGGATGCGCGTGGTGATCGTCACCGCGCACTCGGCCGTGGATACCGCCGTGGATGCCATGCAGGCAGGCGCGGCGGACTATCTGGTCAAGCCGTGCAGTCCGGAGCAGCTACGCCTGTCGGCAGCCAAGCAGTTGGAGGTCCGGCAGATGGCGGCTCGCCTGGAGGCACTCGAAGGCGAGGTGCAAAAGCGCAGCGACGCGCTCGGCTCGCACAGTCCGGCGATGATGGGTGTGCTGGAGACCGCCCGGCAGGTGGCCGATACCGATGCCAATATTCTGATTCTCGGCGAGTCCGGCACAGGCAAAGGCGAGCTGGCGCGGGCGATTCACAACTGGAGCCGTCGTGCGAAGAAGGCCTTCATCACCATCAACTGCCCGTCGCTGTCTGCGGATCTGATGGAAAGCGAGCTTTTCGGGCACAATCGCGGCGCCTTCACCGGCGCCACCGAAAGCACGCTGGGACGAGTCAATCAGGCGGACGGCGGCACCCTGTTTCTCGATGAAATCGGCGACTTTCCCTTGGCCCTACAGCCAAAACTGCTCCGTTTCATTCAGGACAAAGAATACGAGCGCGTCGGTGACCCGGTCACACGGCGCGCAGATGTACGCATTCTCGCTGCGACCAACCTGAACCTCGAGGAAATGGTCCGTGAAGGTCGTTTTCGCGAAGATCTGCTCTACCGCCTGAATGTCATCACGCTAAATCTGCCGCCCATGCGCGAGCGGCCGGAGGACGTATTGGCGCTCGCCGAACGGTTCCTCGCGTACTTCGTCAAAAGTTACGGCCGTCCGGCGCGTGGCTTCAGCGAGAGCGCCATCGCGGCGCTGAAAGCCTACCGCTGGCCTGGCAACGTGCGGGAGCTGCGCAACGTCGTCGAGCGCGCCAGCATCATCTGTCCGCAGGCGATGATCGACGTCAGTCACCTCGGACTGGCCGATCAGACCGTCAGCAACGCACCGCGCATCGGTGAACCACTCAGCCTGGAAGAGTTGGAGAAGGCACATATTTCGGGGGTACTGAGCACCAGCGACACCCTTGAGCAGGCCGCCCGGATTCTCGGCATCGACGCCTCGACGCTCTATCGAAAACGCAAGCAATACGGCCTATGAAACTTCAGATGAAGCTGAGGACCCGCCTGTTCCTGGGATTCTCGGCACTGATGACGGTGGCACTGCTTGGACTGTTGCTTGCTCTGGTCAGTGTGGTGCAGATGGCCCAGAGCCAGGAAAAGCTCATCCGAGAGAATTTCGGGGTCATCGAAATCAACCAGCAATTGCGCCAAGCGTTGAGTAATCATCTTCTGCTTCTAGTGCGCGAAAAACGCGACAACGCTGCCCTCGCGGAATCGCGCAGCGTATTCCAGGCGGCGCTTTCACAGGGACTGTCCCAGGCAGCGCGGCCAGCCGACCGTGAGGCGTATCAGGCGATCGGCGATGCATACGCCCGCTTCATCGATGAGCTGCAAACCCCGGCGAACCTAAATTGGTCACTGCTGGAAGACAACGCCCTCAGCCAAGCCTTCAATCACGTGCGTGAGTTGATGGTCGATATGCAGCAGAGCGCCTACGACCAGATCCGCGACACCGAGATTCGTAGCCGTGAACGGGCACAGTTGCTCGCCGGACTGCTCGGCCTGACCGGCATCGCTGTGCTGTTGATCGGCTTCATCACCGCGCATAGCTTCGCAAGGCGCTTCGGTGATCCCATCGAACAGTTGTCCAGCGTGGCCGACCAGATCGGTCGCGGCGATTTCAACATCAACCTGCCCACCTCTCCCATCGCCGAACTGTCTTCGCTGATCCGACGCTTCGGCTTGATGGCGCAGGCCTTGCACGACTTCAAACAGACCAACGTCGAGGCGCTGGTCGACGGCCAGCAACGCTTGCAGGCGTTACTGGACAGCATCGACGACGGCCTACTGATCATCGATCGCCAGGGCCGGCTGGAGCATGCCAACCCCGTCGCGCAAAGGCAGCTCGCCTGGGAAAGCGAACACCTGGGTTCGACCCTCGGCCAGGCGCTCGGCTATCCGGAGCTAGACGAGGCAGCCCAGCAGGTCCTGGACGACAAGCCACTGTCAGGCCCACCGGAAGATCTGGTGATCGAAGCCGATGGCGAACACAGGCTGCTGTCGTGGCGTATGAGCCCGGTGAACCATCACGACGGACGTATCAGCGGTGCGGTCATGGTGCTGCACGATGTCACCGACCAGCGCACCTTCGAGCGCGTGCGCAACGAATTCGTCCTGCGTGCTTCCCACGAATTGCGCACGCCGGTGACCGGCATGCAGATGGCATTCAGCCTGCTGCGTGAGCGCACTCATTACCCTGACAATAGCCGCGAGGCCGACCTGTTCAGCACCGTGCACGAGGAGATGCAGCGTCTGGTCACGCTGATCAACGACCTGCTGAATTTCTCGCGCTATCAGAGCGGCCAGCAGAAGCTCGAACGGGTGCCTTGCGAACCGGCCGAACTTCTCGAGCAAGCGCGGCAGCGCTTTCAGCCTGCGGCGGCGCAGAACGGTATTGAAATCAAACTGGAACTGCAGTCGCCGCTGCCCAGCCTGTTGCTGGACCGACAACAGATGGAGCGGATGCTCGACAACCTTATGAGCAACGCGCTGCGTCATACACCAGACAGCGGTGAGATCCGGCTGCTGGCCCGACATCACGGCGAACGGGTGATACTCAGCGTCGAGGACAACGGCGAGGGCATTCCCTACAGTCAACAGGCGCGAATCTTCGAGCCGTTCGTGCAGATCGGTCGCCGCCGAGGGGGAGCCGGACTGGGCTTGGCCTTATGCAAGGAGATTGCGCAGCTGCATGGTGGTCGTATCGGCGTGCATTCGCGAATCGGGCACGGCACCATCTTCTATATCGCCCTGCCGATCTGAGCCAGCGGGGTCGGAAGAACAATAAAGGAGCCCCCATGCCCAGCCTCAATCCCAGCGCCGAACAACTGAAACGCTTCGCCGAACAGATGCCGGCTGGCGAGCCGATCCTGATGCTCAATCTGCTGCGCTTCAATCAGCAAGCGGCTTATCCGGCCGACAGTGACCAAGCGCCATGCAGCGGCAAGGAGGCTTATGCCCGCTATAGCCGCACGGCGTTGCAAAAAGTCCGTGCAGCGGGAGGCGACGTCCAGGTGGCGGCCAAAGCTCAGGTTGCGCTGATTGCACCGGAGCAAGAACACTGGGATGAAATGTTGCTGGTGCGATACCCCTCGCCGGATGCCTTCCTGGCGATGCTGAGCGATGAGCAATACCAAGCGGCAACTCTCCATCGCACCGCGGCACTGGCCGACTCGCGATTGATCGCGTGCTCCCCTCGCGCCTGACGTCAGGGCTGCACCGCGAGCGCTGCGAGCAGCGCCGCGGTTTCCGCGTCCGGCTCGCCATCGAAGCGCGTCGGACGGTATTTCATCTGAAACGCCGCAATCACATTACGGGTTTCCAGATCCAGATGGCCGTGTTCCGGCACCTTGTAGCCCTGCCTGGCGAGCTGCACCTGGAACCAGGCGACGTCCGGTAGCTGCTGCGCGAACAAGGAGCGTTGACGCTCGACGGTCGCGGCGTCCGGCCAAGCTATCAGCCCTGCGTCGGCCAGGCGCTTCCAAGGAAACAGCGGACCGGGATCGACCTTGCGCTGCGGCGCGATGTCGCTGTGACCGATGACGGCGCCAGGCTTGAGCCCGTGGCGCTGCATGATGTCCTTGAGTAGCACGATCAGCGCATCGATCTGCTGCTCGGAATAGGGGTACCAGAGCCGCCGCCCCTGTGCGTCTTCGATATAGCCTCGATTGACCAACTCGATACCGATAGAGCTGGAATTGAGCCAGGTCCGACCGTTCCACTGGCTCTCCCCGGCATGCCAGGCACGGCGATTCTCGTCCACCAGCCGATAGATCGTCGCAGGCGCCTCACCGATCAGGTAATGGCTGCTGACATCATTTCCCTTGAGAATCTCGAGCGAGCGCGACAGGTCACTGGACGTGTAGTGCAAGACGATAAACTGAGCCCGGCTGTCTTGGCCCAGAGACGTATAGCGGGTATCGATACGTGGCCCACTGGCGCAGCCCGCGAGCAGCACGGCTAACGCGGCGAGGATCAAGGCTTTCATTCGGTACCCCTGGTCGACAACGATATGACGCAGATTTCAGCTTGGGTCGAGCGGTCAGCCGCCCGCAGGACAGCGCCGAGAAGTGACGCAGAACAAGACGGAGGATTATACCGAGGTGACCTGGATGCTCCAGTGCGACCGGTCAGTCCGCTTCGATACGGTTGCGGCCGGCATCTTTAGCCCGGTAAAGCGCTCGGTCGGCGCGCTCGAATACTTGTCCGGCGCTGTCGGTCGCGGCGAAACGAGAAATCCCGCCCGATAGCGTCACCTGGATACGCGCGCCCTTGAAGTGGAACGGACAATCCTGAATGCCCGAGCGCAGGCTATCGAGCAACTGTTGCCCCGCTTCGAGCGGCGTCTCTGGAAGCAACAAGGCGAACTCTTCGCCGCCGAAGCGGGCGATGAAGTCAGTCTTGCGCAGCCGTTTGCGCAACTCGTTGGCAATGATCTTCAGTACCCGATCGCCGGCTAGGTGGCCAAAACTGTCGTTGATACGCTTGAAATGGTCCACATCGAGCACCGCCAGCAGCAGTTGGCCGCCATAGCGCTGCTGGCGCGCCACCTCCAGTTCCAGACGCTCGTCCCAGCCGGCGCGATTCGGCAGCTCGGTCAGCGGGTCCCGCAAGGCTTTCTGTCGTTGCTCTTCGAGATGCTCGCGCATCCCGGCCGCAGATTGCTCCAGACTCGCGACACGTCCGATCAGAGTGCCGAGTCGCTCACTCAACTGCTGCTCGTGCTCACTGCGCTGGCGCTGGTAAATGTCGACTGTCTCCAACAGTCCATCCAGGCGGGTCTGAACCGCCTGCTTCAGAGTCGGCAGATCCTTGGCTTCGAGCATGCTGCTCTGCAGCCCGCCCACCTGCTGGCGCAGCTCTTCATCCAGGGCGAGGGCCGTTTCCTTGCTCTGCACGTGTCCTTCTCGCGCCGCGCTGAGGCTCTCCTGCATCGTAGCCAGGCGTTCGTTCAGCAGTTTCAGGTAGCTCTCGAATTCACGCTGCCCCTGGTCGGCCACGGCGAGCATCAGCTGGGCCAGGTCATCCAGCACCGGCACCAGCTCATACCAGTTCAGACCCTGTTCTATCCGCTCACGCAGGCCCTGCGCCTGAGGCTGCTGGTGCTCGGGTAGCTGCAGATCATCGAGCAGGCCGACCAGGGTCGACTCGACACGTTCGGCAATGGCGCTATAGGCCTGCTCCGGCGAGGGAGGCAAAAGATACGGATCGCTCTCCTGCACCGCCGGGGGTGCTGCTGATCCTGCCGGGATAGCTTCCACTTCGGAATCCCGTGGCGCGATATCAACGGCCTCGCGAGGCACTTCAGCCTCCGTCATGGCGGAAACTTCGTCCACCACCTGCCGCGCCTGCTCAGCCGTTACATGCAGCTCCCTAGCGTCCAGTTCCGAACGCGAGCCATTGGTTTCCGCCACGGATGGTAACGATTCACCGGCAACATCCGACGCCGCCTCGGCGGTGCGTTCTCGCTGGCCAAACAAGCGACTCAGCAGGCCCGCCGAAGGTGGCGCACCCGTCGTCTGCGCAGCCAGTACCTGACGCTGGAGTTCACCAAACTCGCTCAACAGGCCGGGCAGTTCGCGCGATTGGGCGGCGCGATCACCGATCTGGCGCGAGAACTTTTTCAATGGGCCACGGATTTCACTGGGCAGCGGCAATTCAAGCAGCTGCGCGGCCAGCCGATCGAACGCCTCGGTCAGCCGCTTGAGTCGTTCCTGCTTGCTGCGCTCCGTATCCAGTACCGCTCGTTCGAGCCGCGGGACCAGGGCACCCAACCGATCATCCTGTACATCGTCACGCAGCACCTCACGCAGTTCGCGCATGCATTGCTCGACGGCTGGGTCGGCACCATCTACGGCAAAACTGCTGCGTACCAGGCTACGACGCAGCAGATCGAGTCGCGTATTCCAACGCTTTTCTAGCTGCTCCTGCTGCTCCAGCGAGTGCAGGTATTTTTCCTTCCAGCGCAGTGCTTCATCGCTCATTCCGATGCACTCGCCGCGACCGGCAACATATCGCCACGCAACGCATCGGGCAGACGAATCTCCACGGCGACCGGCAAATGATCGGAGCTGGCCTGCGCCAATACATCGACACGCTCGAGCGTCAGGCTCGGGCTCAGCAATATGTGATCGAGACAGCGCTGCGGACGCCAGCTGGGGAAGGTTGCCTGGATCTGCGGCGCTTGCAGGCCGAGGTCACGTAGTGGTGAATGCTCGAGCAAGTCGCTGGCATGAGTATTCATGTCGCCCATCAGGACCTGATGACGGTAGCCACCGATCAACTCGCGAATGTAAGCCAGTTGGCGCGTTCTGACGCCGCCACCCAGGGCCAGGTGCATGACCACTACGACCAACGCATCCTCACCTTCACCGAAGCGCAGCAGGATGGCGCCGCGTCCAGACGGGCCGGGTAGTGGATGATCCTCCAGCCCCTGCGGCTCCAGCCGGCTGAGCACACCGTTGCTGTGTTGGGCAAAACGGCCGAGATTGCGATTCAGCTGTTGATACCAGTAAGGAAAAGCCCCGAGTTGCGCGAGCTGTTCGACCTGATTGACATAGCCGGAACGCATGCTGCCACCGTCGGCCTCCTGCAGCGCCACCAGGTCGTAATTACCAAGCAGGTCGCCAATGCGCTGGAGGTTTCCGGCCCGCCCCGGGTGCGGCAACAGGTGCTGCCAGCTTCGGGTCAGATAGTGGTGGTAGCGCTCGGTACTGATACCGACCTGGATGTTGAAGCTGAGCAGGCGCAACCGACCGTCACATGGAAGCCCGCTGGAGTCCAGACAGAGCGGATTGACATTCGCCTGGCGAGACCCGGCCAGACGCGGTGAACTCCAACGGCGCAACATGGGGCTTACCGGGCTGCGCGTTCTTTATCGATCAGAAAGTCGGCCACTTCCAGCGCACGTTGCGGACCACCCGCGGAGCCGATGTCAAAACGGTACTTACCGTTGACGATCATCACCGGCACTCCAGTGATTTGGTAGGCCATGGCCAGCTTCTTCGCCTGCTCGGCACGGCTCTTCACACCGAACGAGTTGTAGGCCTTCAGAAACGCCTCAGAATCTACCCCCTGCCCCGCCAGGAACTCGGCCATTTTCTCAGGCGTTTCCAGCTTGTTGCCGTCGCGGTGATAGGCGTTGAAAACTGCGTCATGAACCTTCTGCTCGACACCCATCGACTCGAGGGCCAGGAACATCTGGCCATGCACGTTCCAAACGCCGCCGAACATGGCCGGAATACGCTTGAAGTCCACATCATCGGGCAGCTGCGCAACCCACGGATTGATCGTCGGCTCGAATTGATAGCAATGCGGGCAGCCGTACCAGAACAGCTCGACCACCTCGATCTTGCCTGGCTCGGCCACGGGCACTGGCGTCTTGAGTTCGACATACTCCTTGCCCGCCTGGAAATCCGCCGCGTGAGCGGCCAAGCCGAACAAGCTGGCGGTGACAAGAACGGCACTGAGAACGAGTTTACGCATGATGACTCCTTGGCTTTGAGCGGCTGACCGACAGCGCCACAGGCTGCAGCAAATCATCTTTGCTCGCCAGCGCTTTTCGACGCTTTTCAATATCTTGACAATCATTGTAGCGATGCCAAAAACAAAAAAGGCGTTCAGGTTCGCGACCTGAACGCCCTCCTTATCGGCCGTAGCCGATGCTGTCAGTGCAGACCCTGAATGTAACTCGACAGGGCTTCAATATCCTTGTTGCTCAGCTTGGACGCGATGGTCCGCATGATCGCCGCATCGCCATCGTTGGTGCGGTTGCCTTCGCGGAAGTCGGTCAACTGCTTGGCGGTGTAAGCCGCATGTTGGCCGCCCAGATGCGGGAAGCCCGCCAGGTTGTTACCCACGCCATCCGGCGAGTGGCAGCCGGTGCAGGCCGGCATGCCATCTTCAACCTTGCCACCACGGAAAAGCTTCTCGCCGCGGGCAACCAGCGCCGGATCCGCCATGCCGACGGTCACCTTCTGGCTGGCGAAGTAGGCGGCGATGTCCTGAAGATCCTGATCGCTGTACGGCTCTAGCATGCCGGTCATTTCCAGTACCTTGCGGCCAACACCAGGCTCGGCGGTAGGGCTGCTGCCGGCCTTGATGTCCTGCAGCTGCTTGAACAGATAGCGCTCGCCTTGGCCTGCCAGTTTAGGGAAGTTCGGTGCGGCGCTGTTGCCATCGGCACCGTGGCAGGCGCCACAAACTGCAACCTTCTCCTTACCGGCTTCGGCATTTCCAGCCGCTTGGGCGATACCGGTGATGCCAAGGGTCAACAGCAGACTCACGAGTACTTTGTTCATCAGCTCATCCAACTACGGCTAAAGGGGTTTAAAGAAATCTTATTCGGCAAGCCGACCGCTGGGGTCATGGCCCGCTCGTTAAAAGTGGCGCCTGATCCAGCACCCGAACGGCCTGCCGACGTGCCCTTCATGACAGCCGGAGGAACCGTGGTACAGGGCGGTTTTAAGACCAAAGCGCACACAAAATCTGCGGCATTATATACTGGCGCTCTTGAAACGGAAATGAACCATTGCCGCACCCCGCGCACTCACCGGAAAGCCCATGCTCCCCAAAAACCCGATTCTCGGCCTCTGCCAGCAAGCCACGTTCATGACCAGCGCCGCCAAGGTCGATCAATGCCCGGCTGACGAGGGCCTTGAAGTCGCTTTCGCCGGCCGGTCGAATGCGGGCAAGTCCAGCGCGCTGAACACGCTCACCCACGCCAGCCTCGCTCGTACTTCGAAGACGCCGGGTCGTACCCAGCTGCTCAACTTCTTCCGCCTCGATGATGATCACCGCCTGGTCGATCTTCCCGGCTATGGTTACGCCAAGGTGCCTATCCCGTTGAAGCAGCATTGGCAACGTCACCTCGAGGCGTATCTGAGCAGCCGCGAGAGCCTCGCCGGCGTATTCCTGATGATGGACATCCGCCACCCCCTGACCGAGTTCGACCGGATGATGCTCGACTGGTCGAGCGCCAGCGAGATGCCGCTGCATATCCTGCTGACCAAGTCGGACAAGCTCGCCTTCGGTGCGGCGAAAAACGCCCTGCTGGCGATCCAGCGAGACATTCGCAAGGGCTGGGGAGATGGGGTCAGCGTGCAATTATTCTCAGCGCCCAAGCGGCAGGGCGTGGAAGAAGCGCAGCTGAAACTGGCTGAACTGCTTGGAATGCTGGAAGAAGACGCAGAAGCACAAGGCTGACGCTGCAACAGCGCCGCAGAGCGGATCACGTTTAACGATCCACCCTGCGGAATTGCGGCGGATGCAAGAAAGCGGCATCCGCCTACACCGCGGCAGTTCAGTCCCGGTAATCCTCGACAGGCACACAGGCGCAGAATAGATTTCGATCGCCGAAGACGTTGTCGACCCGGTTTACCGCCGGCCAGTATTTGTGCGCCTGGGTGTGGGCGCTAGGGGTCACGCCCTCGGCGATGCTGTAGGGGCGATCCCACAGGTGGGTCACATCGGCCAGGGTGTGCGGCGCACGAACCAGTGGGTTGTCCTCGGCAGACCAGCCGCCGTCCTGAACCTTGGCAATCTCAGCGCGGATGCTCAGCATCGCCTCGACGAAGCGATCCAACTCCACCTTCGACTCGCTCTCGGTCGGTTCGATCATCAGCGTGCCCGGCACCGGGAACGACATGGTCGGCGCGTGGAAGCCGTAGTCGATCAGGCGTTTGGCGACGTCTTCCTCGGTGATACCGGTCTGCGCCTTCAACGGCCGCAGGTCGATGATGCATTCGTGCGCGACCCGGCCGTTGCGGCCACTGTAGAGCACAGGGAACGCCTCACCGAGGCGCATCGCCAGGTAGTTCGCGCTGAGAATCGCAACTTCGGTGGCATCGCGCAGCTGCGGCCCCATCATGGCGATGTACATCCAGCTGATCGGCAGGATGCTGGCGCTGCCCCAGGGCGCCGCACTGACCGCACCGTTCTGCGGATTCGGCCCTTGCAACTCGATCACCGGATGGTTGGACACGAACGGCTGCAGGTGCGCCTTGATGCCGATCGGGCCCATGCCAGGACCGCCGCCCCCGTGGGGTATGCAGAAGGTTTTGTGCAGGTTCATGTGCGAGACGTCCGCACCGATGTCGGCAGGTCGCGCCAGGCCGACCTGCGCATTGAGGTTGGCGCCGTCCATATAGACCTGGCCGCCCTGCGCATGGATCGCCTCGCAGATTTCGCGAATGCCTTCCTCGTAGACGCCGTGGGTCGATGGGTAGGTAATCATCAGGCAGGACAGCTTGTCGCCTGCTTCGGCGGCCTTGCGCTTGAGATCTTCAAGGTCGACGTTGCCCGCCTTGTCGCACTCGACGATCACAACGCGCATGCTGACCATCTGCGCCGACGCCGGGTTAGTGCCATGCGCCGAGGACGGGATCAGGCAGATATCCCGCTGCCCTTCGCCACGGCTCTCGTGATACTTGCGGATCGCGACCAGGCCCGCGTATTCACCCTGCGCGCCGGAGTTGGGCTGCATCGAGATCGCATCGAAGCCGGTGATCGCACAGAGCCAGGCCTCCAACTCGTCAATCATCAACTTGTAGCCATGCGCCTGCTCCTGCGGAGCGAAGGGATGCAGGTTGGCGAACTCCGGCCAGGTGATGGGGATCATCTCGCTGGTGGCGTTGAGCTTCATGGTGCATGAACCGAGCGGAATCATTGCCTGGTTCAATGCCAGGTCCTTGTTTTCCAGCTGCTTGAGATAGCGCAGCATCTCGGTTTCACTGTGGTGGGTGTTGAAAACCGGGTGAGTCAGATAAGCGCTGCTGCGCTGCAGTTCGGTCGGGATGCCACTGACGATTTCACCCGCGTCCAGCGTCGCGATGTCCAGTCCGTGATCGGCACCGAGAAACACCGCCAGCAGCTGCTCCACGGTCTGCTCGTTACAGGTTTCATCGAGGCTGACACCCAGCTTGCCGCGACCAAGGATACGCAGATTGATCCGCGCGGCCCGGGCGCTTTCGAGGACCGCGGTCTGAGCGCCGCCCACCTCGAGGGTCAGGGTGTCGAAGAAATGCTGGTTGAGGCGCTTGATGCCGTGCCGCTCCAGCGCGCCGGCCAGAATCGACGTCAATCGATGAGTGCGCTGGGCGATGCGCTTGAGCCCCTCGGGGCCGTGGTATACCGCGTAGCAGCTGGCGATGTTGGCCAACAGCACCTGGGCGGTGCAGATGTTGGAGTTGGCCTTCTCGCGACGAATGTGCTGCTCGCGCGTCTGCAGCGCCATGCGCAGCGCCGTGTTACCGCGGGCATCCTTGGACACACCGATGATGCGCCCAGGCATGGCACGTTTGAAGGCGTCACGCGTGGCGAAATAGGCCGCATGCGGGCCGCCGTAGCCCATCGGCACGCCGAAGCGCTGGGTCGAACCGAGCACCACATCCGCGCCGAGTTCGCCCGGTGGCGTCAGCAGCAGCAGGCTGAGCAGATCGGCTGCGACACAGGCCAGCGCCTGCTGGGCATGCAGCGCCTCGATCGCCGGGCGCAAGTCGCGGATCTCGCCGTGGGTGTCGGGGTATTGCAGCAGCGCGCCGAACACCTCCTGCGCCGCGATATCCTCGACGGCGCCGACCACCAGTTCGAAGCCGAAGGCCTCGGCACGGGTCTGCACCACCGAGAGCGTCTGCGGGTGACAGTTCTCATCGACGAAGAAGCGGTTGCTCTTGCTCTTGGCCATGCGCCGCGCCAGCGTCATCCCTTCCGCCGCCGCGGTCGCCTCATCGAGCAGCGAGGCGTTGGCCAGGTCCAGCCCGGTAAGATCGATGGTCAGCTGTTGGAAATTCAGCAGTGCCTCCAAACGGCCCTGAGCGATTTCCGGCTGATAGGGGGTATAGGCGGTATACCAACCCGGATTCTCCAGCACGTTACGCAGGATTACCGGCGGCGTGATGGTGCCGTGATAACCCATGCCGATCAGACTGGTCCAGAGCTGGTTCTGCTCGGCATAGCTGCGCAGCCGTGCCAGTGCGCCCTGCTCGTCCAACGCCGGTGGCAATGCCAGCTCCCCCTGAAGGCGGATCGCCGGCGGTACGGTCTGTTCGACCAACTGCTCACGGCTGGACAAGCCCAGCGCGTCGAGCATGGCTTGCTGTTCAGCCGCATCGGGACCGAGATGGCGACGCAAAAAGGCGTCAGGTTGCTGGAGCTGGGAAAGGCGCGGCACGTGGGACATCACTGCTCTCTCGAAAAAGGAAAGCCCCGACACACAGGCTTTTGTGAAACCGATGTGATCGATTCTCACACACCTGCATCGCGAGGCTTTTTGTTAGGGGACCGCTTAGGCTTCGGCGTCGCAGGAGGCCTTGTAACCCGCTGCGTCGAGCAGCTTGTCCAGTTCAGAAGCGTCGTTCGGCTGGAGCCGGAAGAACCAGCTGCCATAGGGCTCGCTGTTGACCATCTCCGGTGAGTCGGTGAGCTGCTCGTTGACCGCGACCACTTCTCCGGAAATCGGCGCGTAAATGTCCGAAGCGGCCTTTACCGACTCCACCACGCCTGCCTGCTGGCCGGCGGTGAGTTGCTGGCCGATCTCCGGCAGTTCCACATACACCACATCACCCAGGGCTTCCTGGGCGTGATCGGAGATGCCGACGGTTACACTGCCGTCCGCTTCGAGGCGAGCCCACTCGTGGCTGGCGGCGTAACGCAGATCGCTGGGGATGTCGCTCATTCGTATGTCCTCAAAAAAACTGTCGGTTTGCGGGCACGAAACAGGCTCGACCGCCCGCTGCTAGGAAGCAGTTGGCCGAATTTACACCAGTACTTTGCCGTGACGCACGAAAGTCGGCTGCACCACGCGCACGGGATACCACTTACCACGGATCTCCACTTCGGCGCGGTCACCGGCTGCGGCCGGCACACGCGCCAGCGCGATGGCTTTGCCAAGCGTAGGCGAAAAACTGCCGCTGGTAATTTCGCCTTCGCCAACACCATTGACCCGCACGGTCTGATGGGCACGCAGCACGCCGCGCTCTTCGAGCACCAGACCCACGAGTTTCGGCAGGTCGCTTTGTTCTTTCTGCACTTGCAGCGCCGCGCGACCGATGAAGTCACGTTCGGCCGGCTCCCAGGCCACGGTCCAGCCCATGTTGGCTTGCAGCGGCGAGACGTCTTCGGTCATGTCCTGGCCGTAGAGATTCAGGCCCGCCTCGAGGCGCAGCGTGTCACGCGCACCCAATCCGATTGGTGAAATACCGGCCCCGACCAGTTCACTGAGAAAATCGGGGGCCTGCTCGGCCGGCAGAATGATCTCCAGACCATCCTCGCCGGTATAGCCGGTGCGCCCGATGAACCAGTCCCCAGCGGCCCGGCCATGAAACGGCTTCAATTCCTGAATCAGCGCGGCCCGAGGCTGACTGACCAGCTCAGCCGTTTTGGCTCGCGCCTGCGGTCCCTGGATAGCCAGCATCGCCAGCTCGGGTCGCTCGGTCACTTCGACGGCAAAGCCTTCCGCCTGCGCCTGCATCCAGGCCAGATCCTTATCGCGAGTGCTGGCGTTGACGACCAGGCGGTAGCCCCAGTCGGTGAGATAAACGATAAGGTCATCGATCACGCCGCCGCGCTCATTGAGCATCGCTGTGTACAGCGCTTTACCTACCGGCCCGAGGCGGCTCACATCGTTGGCCAGCAGGCGCTGGAGATAGCTCATGGCGTCGGGGCCCGCGACGTCGACCACCGTCATGTGAGAGACGTCGAACACTCCACAATCACGTCGCACCTGGTGATGCTCCTCTACCTGGGAGCCGTAATGCAGCGGCATGTCCCAGCCGCCGAAGTCGACCATCTTGGCGCCAAGTGCGAGGTGTTGATCGTAGAGGGGAGTACGCTGACCCATGGGTTTCTCCTTCCGGGCAGGTCGCCGAAGCGGCGTGGGTGAAGCTCATTAGAGTCGAGCAGACAAGCCCGACGATTTTTGAATGGCGCGCATTGTAGCCCCAAGGATGTGACAGGTCACGGTGCGGCGATGGAGCGAATGCTCAACCCGCTCGTCGGGCCGAACGGCGTATCAACAGGATGACCGGCAGCAGGCCCACCAGCACCAGCGTCAGCGCAGGCAGCGCAGCACGCGCCCACTCGCCTTCGCTGGTCATTTCGAAGATTCTCACCGACAGCGTGTCCCACCCGAACGGGCGCATCAACAGCGTCGCCGGCATTTCCTTCAGCACGTCGACGAATACCAGCAGTGCAGCGCTCAACGTGCCGGGCAACAGCAACGGCAGATATACCCGGAAAAACAGCGCCGGCCCGCCCACACCAAGGCTGCGCGACGCTTGCGGTAGTGAGGGGCGGATTCGCGCCAGTGCGCTTTCCAGTGGGCCGAACGCGACGGCCATGAAACGGATCAGATAAGCCAACAGCAAGGCCGCAAGGCTACCGAGCAGGAACGGCTTGCCGGCGCCGCCTAGCCATGCGGACAGAGGAATGACCAGTTCACGATCGAGATAGCTGAACGCGAGCATGATCGAAACCGCCAGCACCGAACCCGGCAGCGCATAGCCCAGGTTTGCCAACCCAACAGCTGTCTTCACCGTGCGTACCGGTGCCTGGCGCCGGGCAAAGGCCAGCAGCAACGCCACCGCGACCGTGATAAAGGCCGCCAGGCCTCCCAGGTAGAGCGTATGCAGAATCAACCCGGTATATCGCTCATCGAGATCGAATCGCCCACGCTGCCAGAGCCACACCAGCAGCTGCAGCACCGGAACGACGAAGGCGCAGAGAAACACCAGGCCGCACCAACTGCTGGCGGCGAGCGCCTTGAATCCATGTAGTCGATAGAGCACAGCCGAGCGAGCCCGGTCATTGGCGGGTCTGGCCGCACCGCGCGCACGGCGTTCGCCGTAGAGCACCAGCATCACCGCCAGCAGCAACAGGCTGGCCAACTGAGTCGCGCTGGTGAGGCTGAAGAACCCGTACCAGGTCTTGTAGATGGCGGTGGTGAAAGTATCGAAGTTGAATACCGCGACAGCTCCGAAATCGGCCAGCGTTTCCATCAATGCCAAGGCCAGCCCGGCGCCGATTGCCGGCCGCGCCATCGGCAATGCCACGCTCCAGAACGCTCGCCAGGGCGACTGCCCGAGGACTCGCGCCGCCTCCATCAATCCCTTGCCCTGGGCGATGAATGCCGAGCGCGCCAAGAGATACACGTAGGGGTAGAAGACTAGGACCAAAACGATGATCACCCCGCCGGTGGAACGGACCCGAGGAAAGCGTACCCCGCTGCCGAACCACTCGCGTGCCAACGTCTGAACCGGGCCGGCGAAATCCAGCAGGCCGATGAAGACGAATGCCAGCACGTAGGCGGGAATCGCGAAGGGCAACATCAGCGCCCAGTCAAGCCAGCGCCGCCCCGGAAATTCGCACAACGAAGTCAGCCACGCCAGGCTGACCCCAAGCACCGTCACCCCTACGCCGACACCCAGGACCAGCGTCAGCGTGTTGCCAAGCAGTCGTGGCATCTGGGTTTGCCAGAGGTGCGACCAAATGCCCGTGTCGATGTCGCCCCAGCTGAACAGCAGGACGCTAAGCGGCAGCAATACCAGCGCGGCGACGGCGAGGGAGATAGGGTACCAACGGTGCTCGACAGGGTGGGACACTCAGGCCTCGGAAGCAAAAATGACAACGCCCCCGGAGCATGCCGGGGGCGTCGAGTATAACGACAGCGATAGCTGTAAGCAGTGTGACGCCGAGACCGAGAAGCCGAAGCCTTTCTTTGCCCGGCGCCGTGATATGAAACCTGCTTGCAGCTCGCCGCAGCCGATCAGTTCCAGCCGGCACGGTCCATCAGCATGATGGCTTCAGCCTGGCGCTTGCCGGCAACCTCGACCGGAATGGTGTCCGCCTTGAAATCGCCCCACGCGGCGACCTCCGCAGAAGGCTTCACATTCGGGTTGGCCGGGAACTCCATGTTGATGTCGGCGAAAATGTTTTGTGCCTCCGGCGAGGTCATCCACTCCACCAACTTCTGTGCCGCTTCGGGGTGCGGTGCGTACTTGGTCAGGCCGATGCCTGACAGGTTGACGTGTACGCCGCGATCACCCTGGTTTGGCCAGAACAACTTGGCTTTCAGCTCAGGATTCTGCGCATGCAGGCGGCCGAAGTAATAGGTATTGACGATACCCACGTCGCACTGACCGGCATCGACTGCTTGAATCAAGGCAGTGTCATCGGCAAATACGTCGGTTGCGAGATTATCCACCCAACCCTTGATGATCGCCTCGGTCTTCTCAGCGCCGTGGGTCTCGATCAGCGTGGCCGTCAGCGACTGGTTATAGACCTTCTTGCTGGTGCGCAGGCACAGACGGCCTTCCCAGTTCTTGTCCGCAAGCGCTTCGTAGGTGGTCAACTCGCCCTTCTCGACCCGCTCGGGCGAGTAGACGATGGTCCGAGCACGCAGCGACAGGCCAGTCCAGGCGTTGCTGGATGAGCGGTACTGGGCGGGAATATTGTCCTGGATCACCTGGGACTTCAGTGGCTGCAGGATGCCCATCTGCTCGGCCTGCCAAAGGTTGCCGCCATCCACCGTCAACAGTAGATCCGCCGGCGTGTTCTCGCCTTCGGCCTTGATGCGAGCCATCAGCGGCGCTTCCTTGTCGGTGATGAACTTGACGTTGACGCCGGTTTTGGCCGTGTAGGCATCGAAAACAGGCTTGATCAATTCATCGATCCGCGAGGAGTAAACCACCACTTCATCGGCAGCCTGTACAGCGCTCGACAGCGCAGTGAGCGCCAGAGCGGCGAGTAAACCTTTGCTTGCCTGCATGGATCAGCCTCATTTCATTGATGAACGAGGCTGAATAGTAGTGAATGTCATTTACTTTCTCAACGCAACTATTCGCGCCGCCCGGAGACCGCGAGCCATCGTCGGTCAGACGCGTGCCAGATCCGGTAGATCACCGCTCAGACCCAAAGCCTGACGCACGAACAATGCCTTGGCTTCCGGCATGGCCTGAATCGCTTTCAGGCCGGTATTGCGCAGCCAGCGCAGCGGCAGAGGATCCGCCTGGAACAGGCGCTCGAAGCCTTCCATCGCAGCCATCATGGCCAGGTTATGCGGCATCCGGCGTCGTTCGAAACGGCCCAATACACGGGGATCACCCAACTGGGCACCCCGAGCGGTAGCCGCCAGCAGTACCTCTGCAAGCACTGCGGCATCAAGCAAGCCTAGGTTCACGCCCTGCCCCGCCAGGGGGTGGATGGTGTGCGCAGCATCGCCAATGAGCGCCAGGCCTGGTTGCACATAGCGCTTGGCATGGCGCTGCCGCAAGGGAATACAAAGGCGCGGATCGGCCTTCAGAACCTCGCCCAAGCGGTATTCGAAGGCCCGCCCAAGCGCCTGACAGAACGCTTGATCGTCGAGAGCCATCAGACGCTGAGCCTCGTCTTCGGTGGCCGACCAGACGATGGAGCACCAATGCGGATCGTCTCCGCGTTGCAGCGGCAGGAAGGCCAACGGGCCGTCATCGGTGAAGCGCTGCCAGGCCGTCTGCTGATTCGGTTCGGCACAGCGCACACTGGTCACGATGGCATGGTGCAGATAATCCCATTCGCGCGTTTCGCAACCTGCCAGACGGCGGACCGCGGAGTTGGCGCCATCGGCCGCAACCACCAGACCGGCGCTGAGTTGTTGCCCGTCGGCCAGGGTCAGGGTCCAGCCATGTTCGTTCTGCTGCATTCGCTCCAGACGTGCGTTGGCCAGCAATTCGATCGAGCCATGCGCTTCCAAAACCTCTAGCAGGGCGTTCTGCACCACAGCGTTCTCGACGATGTGGCCGAGCACCTCGGCATGTACCGATGCGGCGGAAAAATGAATTTGCCCGGTGCCGGAGCCATCCCACACATGCATATCGGTATAGGGGCTGGCACGGCGCCGGACGATTCCAGACCAGGCGCCGACACGCTCGAGAATCCGCTGGCTGGCGACGGACAACGCACTGACACGCGGTTCGAATGGGGCGTCGGGGGCGAAAGTCTGGACGTCCAGCGGGCCGGCATCGATCAGCTTGATGGCGAAGCCGGCGTCTTGCAGTGCCAAGGCCAGAGTACTGCCGACCATCCCGGCACCGACGATGATGAGGTCCGCTTGCATTGCTGCTCTCCTACACCGCGCCGGCCTTCGGCTGCGGCATGTCTGGTGGGTCCGCAAGCCGAACTGACGGCCCTGCGCATTACACGCTCGATACTCAACCCGGCAGGACTGCTCCCGCCGTAGCTCTCCAATCGCCCGGAACGGTCCAATGCTGAGCGGGTTCAGGAAACAACTCGACCACTCCGAACGATCAGCCCAAGACGCTCAACGTTCGCGTACGCCCAACCCCATCGCTTGCCGCGCAAACCAGCTCTTGGCTGGCGGCATGAGATCCAACCCCAGCAGTCCGACGTTGCGCGCCGCGCTGGAAAGACGGGCCGAATCACCGAACAGCTGGGTCAGCCGATCGGAAAAACCCACGGTGAGTCGCTGATCCGTCCGCTGCTGCCGATGATAAGCCTGCAGCACACCCAGATCCCCCAATCCCTTAGGACTGCTCAATAGCGCATTCGCGAGCGCCTCGGTGTCTCGCAGAGACAGGTTGTATCCCTGCCCTGCGATAGGGTGCAAGCTGTGCGCGGCGTTACCCAGTACGACCAACCCGGAGCGAACCTGTTCTGCTGCCTCTATCAGCATCAGCGGATAGAGATGCCTCGCCCCGACCTGCTGGAAACCTCCCAAGCGATAGCCGAACGCCTGTTGCAGTTCGCCGAGAAACTCCGCTTCCGAGAGCGCGGCCAGACGCGCCGCATCCTGCTCCGAACGCGTCCAGACCAAGGCGCAGCGATTGTCCTGCAACGGCAACAGCGCCATCGGCCCGCTATCGGTGAAGCGCTCGAACGCCTGTCCGCCATGAGGCTTGCCCGGCGTCACGTTGGCGATCAGCGCCGTTTGATCATAAGGCGTGCACTTGATCTCGATGCCGAGTTGCTCGCGCAACGCGGACCGCCCCCCGTCGGCGAGCACGGCCAAATCGCAGTCAAGCTGTTGCCGGTCAGTCAGGATCAGCCGATAACCGCCGTCCAAGGGCTGCATGCGCTCGACTTCGGCGGGGCAATGACGAACCACGACCCGATCATCCAGCGCCTGCCACAGGCAATGACCAATCCAGGCGTTTTCCACGACATAGCCCAGTGCAGGCACCTGCTCGGTGCTGGCATCGAGCCGAGCAGCACCCGCCCGCCCGCGATCGGAAACATGGATGCGGCTGATCGGCTCAACACGCTCGGCAATCCGCTCCCAGACGCCCAACCGCTGGTAGATCAGCCGGGTACCGTAGGAAAGCGCGGTGGAGCGCGCGTCGTAGCTGGGCTGATATTCATTGCCCGGCTCGAACGGCTCGATCAGCTCGATGGTCCAGCCGCGTTGCCTGGCGCCCTGCTGCAGCGCCAGCGCCAGACTGGCACCGACCAGTCCGCCGCCCACGATGGCGAGCCGACCCATGCCTAGGCGACCTCGGAGGCGGTCGCCATCAAGGCCTCGATTTCCGCGACGGTCTTGGGCACACCGGTGGTGAGGATGTCGCAGCCGGTGCGGGTCACAACCACATCATCCTCGATGCGAACACCAATGCCGCGCCATTTCTTCGCCACGTCCTGGTTGTCAGCGGCGATATAGATGCCCGGCTCGACAGTCATCGCCATGCCCGGCTCGAGCACGCGCCACTCGCCGCCGACCTTGTAGTCGCCGACATCATGGACATCCATGCCCAGCCAGTGACCGGCGCGATGCATATAGAAAGGCTTGTAGGCTTCGGCGGCGATCAGCTCCTCGACATCGCCCTGAAGCAGACCCAGCTCGACCAGTCCGGCCGTGATGACTTGAACGGTAGCCTCGTGGGCCTCGTTCCAATGCTTGCCGGGCGCAATATGCTTGAAGGCCTCTTCATTGGCTGCCAGCACCAGCTCGTAGATCGCTTTCTGTTCGGCTGAAAAGCGACCGCTGACCGGGAAAGTGCGGGTAATATCGCTGGCGTAGCAGTCGATCTCACAGCCAGCATCGATCAGCACCAGGTCGCCATCCTTAAGCACCGCATCGTTCTCGCGGTAATGCAGAATGCAGGCGTTCTTGCCAGCCGCGACGATGGAGCCGTAAGCCGGCATCTTCGCCCCGCCCTTGCGAAACTCGTAGTCCAGCTCCGCTTCCAGGTGATATTCGTAGAGGCCTGGGCGACTGGCTTGCATGGCGCGAACATGGGCGCGGGCGGAGATCTCCGCCGCGGCGCGCATCACCCTCACCTCGTTGGTCGATTTGTACAAACGCAGGTCATGCAACAGATGATCGAGGGCGACGAACTCGTTCGGCGGCTGCGCTCCTTGACGCGCCTTGGAGCGGATAGTGTTGATCCACTCCATCAACCGGTGGTCGAATTCCTGATTGCTGCCGATGGCGTAGTAAACCCGTGAACGCCCTTCTATCAGGCCAGGCAGAATGTCGTCGATATCGCCGATGGGAAAGGCGTCATCAGCGCCATACTCGGAGATGGCCCCGTCCTGGCCCGCCCGCAACCCGTCCCACAGTTCTCGCGCCGGATCGCGTTCACGACAGAACAGCACGTATTCGCCATGCTCGCGGCCCGGGATCAGCGCAATCACCGATTCCGGCTCAGGGAACCCGGACAGATATTGAAAATCACTGTCCTGACGGTAGATGTGCTCGACGTCGCGATTGCGGATGTACATCGGCGCCGCCGGCAGGATGGCGATGCTGTTGGGTTCCATCTCGGCCATCAGCGCCTTGCGCCGACGGCTGTATTCCGACTTCGGGATGCGGATCATGAACGGCTGGGTCCTCAATGCAAGGAGGGCTTGGGTGCCGGCGGTACCGGCTTTGCACACTCGGTGAACAGCAGCAGTGGCGCCACGCGCAGGTATTCCATGACTTCCATGTAGTCACTTTCACCGTCCTCCGACTCCTCCAGGGAGTCTTGGATCTGCGCGATGGCTGCCAGATCCTGCAGGACTTCCATGGCCTCGCCGCTCAGCGCGCGGTCACCGGCGATCAAGCCGAAGCCGGTCAGGAAGCTCTGGCACCATTGCCCCAGGGCAAGCGCGCGCTCGGCGAGCGGTGCATCATCGGAGGGCAGCAACAGCACGATGGCGATGTCGTCACCGGCAAGCTCGCCTTTGACCATCTCCTGCAAGCCGATAAGCGCCTGGCGCACCGACTCCTCGGGCTCGGTGCCGAGCAGCTCGGCTGCATCGGTCAACCAGATGTCGACATCGAAACCGGCGCCGGCACAGCTGCGCCCGAGCAAAAGCCCGTGCAGCTCGGCGGGTGTGACGGGTTGGGCACTGCTGGCCAGCAATGTGGCGAAAGCGGCATACGGCGAGTTCTGAATGGGCATTGGCGGCTAGGCGCGCAGTGGCGCTAATGACTAGAATGAGGCCTTGTATCCTAGCATCGGCACACGAGCCAAGACCATCGAAGCCGGACCGCCAGATGCTCGCGCCACTTACCGGGAATCCCATGGAAGACGCCGATCTGCAATTGCTGACCGCCAAGCTGGAACAGCTGATTCAGCGCATCGAGCAACTCAAGGTGCAGAATCGCTTGCTGCTTCACAGCGAGCAGGCCTGGCGCGAGGAACGCGCTCATCTGATTGAAAAGAACGAAATGGCACGAGTGAAGGTCGAATCAATGATTTCGCGCCTGAAAGCCCTGGAGCAGGACTCATGACCCAGCCGAACACCGTAACCGTGCACATCATGGACAAGGAATACTGCATTTCCTGCCCACCCGAAGAACGCAGCAACCTCGAAGGCGCCGCGCAGTACCTGGACCGCAAGATGCGGGAAATCCGCAGCAGCGGAAAGGTCATTGGCGCCGACCGTGTCGCGGTAATGGCCGCGCTCAACATCACCCATGAATTGCTACACAAGCATGACCGGCTGGACGCCGAAGCCAACAGCGCCCGCGAGCACGTCCGCGTTTTGCTTGAGCGGGTCGACAGCGCGCTGGCCACTGATCCAAACCCCTCCAGCAACTGATGAACGGCAGACAGATTGCGTTATAATCCCGCCCACTCCCTGGCATGTTCGCCAGTCGGCGATGACCCTCTCCCGATAAGCAACACCATGGAGGCTACACGTAGTGCCGGTGTGCATGTCCGCCTGACGGAAAGCCTTAAGGTACTCTGTAGTCGCCACCTTGAACTCTCGGGTTCAAGGGCCTACGCTGGCAGCGGCATGCTGGGGAGCCTCATTTCATGATCGCAGCCGAAGGCCTCTCGCGCCCGGCGCTGCGACGTCAATTGCGACAAGCTCGCCGCCAGCTCTCGCCCGTCCAGCAACGTCAGGCCGCAAGAAACCTGTATCGGCAACTGGCTCAGCATCCGCTGTTTCGCCGTGCGCGCCACGTCGCTCTGTATTTGCCCAACGACGGTGAAATAGATCCCCGCCCGCTGTTACTGGAAGCGCAACGACGCGGCAAGGCGACCTACTTGCCGGTGCTCAATGCCTGGCCACGCACGCGCATGGTGTTCCAGCGAATACTTCCGAACGAGCAGCTGAAGCCGAACCGATTCGGTATCTCCGAGCCGGTTTTTTGTCATGCCCGTCAGCGCTCCATCTGGGCCCTCGATCTAATTCTTATGCCGCTGGTGGGGTTCGACGAACACGGTGGCCGGCTGGGCATGGGAGGGGGCTTTTATGATCGCAGCCTGGCATACCGCAGTAGGCGCAAAAAAGGTCACAAACCGACGCTTCTAGGCCTTGCCCACGAATGTCAGAAGGTTGATCGCTTGCCATTGGCCAGCTGGGATGTGAGCTTGGAGGCTACGGTGACGGGCCGGGGCTGGTATGCGAAGCGAGGCGGGAATAGCTGAGGAATATCTGGGGCCGCGTCCATGCGGCGGGCGCGCTCAGCGCTGAAGCTGTTGCGAATGACTGATCGGAACCATTGAAGACGTGTCGCCTGGCCGATCCCACAACCCCTGGGTGTAGCCCGTTGTCACGACCCCGAGGCCAAAAATCAGCACCAGGATCCAAAGAATGTCTGGCTTGCGTTTCATAGTTTTCGCCTCCCCCTGCTAGGCGACAGTGTTACGTCGAGTCAGTATCGTTTTAGTTTTCCAGACTCGACAATGCCAACCTCAAGCGCGGCATTCTCCGTCATGCCTCGGTACAGCGCAAACTTGCGTTGCGACCGATTGTCGGGGATGTTGCGTTTGAGAACCCATCAATGCAATCAGCAGTGAGCAAAGACCATGCCGTACTGGTTGATGAAGTCCGAACCGGACGAATTTTCTATTCGAAACCTGGAGCAACTCGGCACGAGTCGCTGGGATGGCGTACGCAACTACCAGGCTCGCAATTTCCTTCGCCAGATGGCTGAAGGTGACCGGTTCTTCTTCTACCACTCAAGCTGCGCCACGCCTGGTATCGCCGGAATAGGAGAAATTCAGCGCACCGCCTATCCCGACCCGACCGCCCTTGACCCCGACAGCAGCTATTTTGACGTCAAGGCCCACAAAACAAAAAACCCCTGGAGCGCCGTAGACGTCGGCTTTATCGAACGCTTCGATTCGACGCTGACATTGCCTCGACTCAAAGCGGAGCCGGCTCTCGCGCAGATGCCATTAGTACAGAAGGGTAGCAGGCTCTCAGTGATGCCGGTCAGTGAAAGCGAGTGGCTCGCCATTCTCGGTATGCGCTGAGCCATTGGGCTGCCATGCCCTCGGGCCACTATTGAACAATCAGATTATTGAATAGCAGGTCTTCCACCAAGGGCTCACCTTCTTCCTGAGTGAGCACCGCCTGTACCTGCTTGAGCGCTTCCTGCCGAAGGGTTTCTTTGGCCTCGACCGCTCCGAGGCTGGCGTCGGTCTGTTGCGAAAATAGCGTCACCAGCTGATTGCGGATTAACGGCTCGTGATGCTTGACCTTCGCTTCCGCCTCACTCCCGCTGACACGCAACGCAATGTCGGCCTTGTAGTACTTCAGCCTGCCGCCCGAACCGTAGTTTCCTACCAACGCAGGGACCAACGCGTAATAGATGGTTTTGGTGGCGGCCGCATCGGCTTCGGACGTTTCGGCCAGAACCGGCTGCGCCATACAAAGCGCGAAGAACACAGCAAGAAGTCGCTTCACGTGAAAACTCCAAGGGATACGGTCACCAGCATAACCAGTGCCACGCGCGGACCCAAGCCCGGCCTTATGTATCGCCATCAGGACAGACCATGCTCATTGCACGCCGCGAGCAGGCTCCTAGACTGGTTGAACTCGAAAATGGCAATGGTCCCTCTCTGACGACAATAAGGAAAACCCGATGAAAGCTGTCCTGTGCAAAGAATTCGGCCCGGCCGAGAAACTCGTCATCGAAGAAATCGATAGCCCGCAGGTCAAGAAGGGCGAGGTGCTGCTCGATGTACATGCCGCCGGCGTCAACTTTCCGGACACGCTGATTATCGAAGGCAAGTATCAGTTCAAGCCGCCCTTTCCGTTTTCGCCGGGCGGTGAGGCTGCAGGCGTGGTCGCCGCGGTGGGCGAGAACATTACCCACTTGAAAGTCGGCGACCGCGTCATGGGGCTGACGGGCTGGGGCAGCTTTGCCGAGCAAGTCGCCGTCCCGGGAGACAATGTGCTGCCAGTTCCACCTAGCATGAGTTTCGAGACGGCTGCGGCCTTCAGCATGACCTATGGCACCTCGATGCATGCACTCAAACAACGCGCCAACCTGCAGCCCGGCGAAACCCTGCTGGTCCTGGGCGCATCGGGCGGCGTCGGCTTGGCCGCCGTCGAGATCGGCAAGGCAATGGGGGCCAGAGTCATCGCCGCCGCGTCCTCCGCCGAGAAGCTCGAGGTCGCAAAGGCTGCGGGCGCCGATGAGCTGATCAATTACACAGACACCAGCCTCAAAGAGCGCCTGAAGGAGCTGACCGATGGCCAGGGCGTGGACGTGATCTACGATCCGGTAGGCGGCAAACTGTTCGAAGAAGCGTTCCGCAGCATTGCCTGGAACGGCCGAATGCTGGTGGTCGGCTTCGCTGCAGGCGATATCCCTTCGCTACCGGCCAATCTGCCCTTGCTCAAGGGTGCCTCGCTGGTCGGGGTGTTCTGGGGCACCTTCGCCCGCCGCCAGCCGCATGACAACGCCGCCAACTTCAAGCAGCTGTTTGCCTGGCACGCCGAAGGCAAACTGAAACCCTTGGTATCGCAGACCTTCGCGCTTGAGCAGACCGCCAACGCGATAAACACGCTGGCCCAGCGCAAGGCTGTGGGCAAACTGGTCGTGAAGGTACGCTGAGAACCGTAAACCGCTAGCGCGGGACACCAGGCGTCCCGCGCTAGCGTGTAACGAGAGGATCTTACGAAAGGACGCTAATCAGTGAGCGGTAGCCGGCGCTTCGCCGCCCTGCTGCATGCGAGCCATTTCCTGGGCATACAGCGCATCGAAGTTCACCGGTGCCAGCATTAGCGCCGGGAAAGAACCGCGAGTGACCAGGCTGTCCAAGGTTTCGCGGGCATAGGGGAACAGGATGTTCGGGCAGAAGGCGCCAAGCGTGTGACTCATGGCTTGGGCTTCAAGCCCCTTGATCAGGAAAATACCGGCCTGCTGGACTTCGGCGATGAACGCCACCTCCTCGCCCGTCTTGACGGTAACCGACAGAGTCAACACCACCTCATGGAAATCGTTTTCGAGCGACTTCTGCTTGGTGTTCAGGTCCAGCGCAACGCTCGGATTCCATTCCTGACGGAAGATTTCTGGACTTTTCGGCGCCTCGAAAGAAAGGTCTCGAACATAGATCCGCTGCAGGGAAAACTGTGCGCCCTGCTCGTCCTGACCAGCCGCTGCGCCGTTGTTTGCTTGTTCAGTCATGTGAAGCCTTCTTGTTGTGCATGTCGTGTTGGAGATCGCCCTGCCAGCGCCGATGCGAGTCGCCCGCCCGACAGAGCTGTAATCGAATCATGCCTGTAGCAGCGGATCCAGCCGACCTGCCCGTTCCAGCGCGTGCAGCTCGTCGCAGCCACCGACATGCTCGTCGCCTATCCATATCTGCGGAACCGAGGTACGTCCGGCCTTGTTCGCCATTTCGGAACGCAAGGCCGGCTTGCCGTCCACGGCAATTTCCTCGTAACTGACACCCTTGCGATCGAGCAGACTCTTGGCCCGGACACAGTACGGGCACCAGGCGGTGGTATAGATGACGACTTTTGGCATATTTACTTGACCACTGGCAAATTCTCGCCGCGCCAGCTGGAAATTCCCCCAGCAAGCTTGGCAGCAGTAAAGCCCGCCTTCTGTAACTCACGGCAGGCCGCTCCAGCGTGCTGGCCCATGGCGTCGACGACGATGATCGTCTTGCCCTTGTGTTTTTCCAGCTCGCCCATTCGGCTGACCAGCTTCTCGTAGGGAATGTTCAATGAGTCGACGATGCGGCCCGCGTCGAACTCCTTCTTCGCACGCACGTCCAACACCACGCCTTCGTCGCGATTGACCAGATTGGTCAGCTCACGATTGCTCAGGCTCTTGCCGCCCTTGCGCGCCTCGGTGAAGGCAAGCAGGACCAGCAGCACCAGAAAGATGCTGACCAGTACATAGTGGTTGGAGACAAATTCAATCAGGTTAGCGACCATCAATAGGGTACCCGGGGGATAAAATGCGGGCCAGTATACACAGCCCCTCCACCGGGCTGAACCCTGCGAATCGTGACGCCAAACGGGCCAGCCAGTAGACTGGCCGCCATTTTTCGCGCCCTCGTGCAAGGAGCCAGATACATGCCTGCCGCGCCCAAACCCCTGGTACTGATGATTCTCGACGGCTTCGGACACAGCGACAGTCCTGAATTCAATGCCATCCACGCCGCCAACAAACCGGTTTATGACCGTCTGCTCGCCAGCCAGCCGCACGGTCTGATTTCCGGCAGCGGCATGGATGTGGGCCTGCCGGACGGCCAGATGGGCAACTCCGAGGTAGGGCACATGAACCTGGGTGCTGGTCGCGTGGTGTATCAGGACTTCACCCGAGTGACCAAGTCCATCCGGGACGGCGAGTTCTTCGAGAACCCGAACATCTGCGCCGCGGTCGACAAGGCCGCCGCCGCGGGCAAGGCCGTGCATATCCTCGGCCTGCTGTCAGATGGCGGCGTACACAGCCATCAAGACCATCTGGTGGCGATGGCCGAACTGGCCGCCAAGCGCGGCGCAGAAAAGATCTATCTGCATGCCTTTCTCGATGGCCGCGATACTCCGCCGAAAAGCGCCCAACATTCCATCGAACTGATGCAGGCCACCTTCACCCGCCTGGGCAAAGGCCGCGTCGCCAGCCTGATCGGTCGCTACTTCGCGATGGATCGCGATAACCGCTGGGACCGTGTCGAGCAGGCCTATCACCTGATCGTCGACGGCAAGGCGGCCTATCGTTCCGACTATGCGGTGGACGGCCTGATCGCCGCTTACGAGCGCGGCGAGAGCGACGAGTTCGTCAAAGCCACCACTATCGGCGAGCCGGTACGCGTGGAAGATGGCGATGCCGTGGTGTTCATGAACTTCCGTGCCGACCGCGCGCGCGAACTGACCCGCTGCTTCGTGGAGCCCGATTTCAACGAGTTCCCGCGCGCGCGCGTACCGAAACTGGCTGGCTTCGTCATGCTGACCCAGTACGCCGCAAGCATCCCCGCACCGTCGGCTTTCGCACCCGAAGCCCTCACCAATGTGCTGGGCGAATACCTGGCGAACAATGGCAAGACCCAGCTGCGCATCGCCGAGACCGAGAAGTACGCCCACGTCACCTTCTTCTTTTCCGGCGGTCGTGAGGAGCCGTTTCCCGGCGAAGAACGCATTCTCATTCCATCGCCACAGGTCGCCACCTACGATCTGCAGCCGGAGATGAGCGCCCCGGAAGTCACCGATCGCATCGTCGAAGCCATCGAGCAGCAGCGCTACGACGTGATCATCGTCAACTACGCCAACGGCGACATGGTGGGCCACACCGGCGTGTTCGAGGCTGCCGTGAAAGCAGTGGAATGCCTGGACACCTGCATCGGTCGCATCACCGAAGCGTTGGACAAGGTTGACGGCGAGGCATTGATCACTGCCGACCATGGCAATGTCGAACAGATGGAGGACGCCATGACTGGACAGGCGCACACCGCCCATACCTGCGAACCGGTGCCTTTCATTTATTACGGCAAGCGCAACCTGACGATCCGCGAAGGCGGTGTGCTCGCCGATGTGGCTCCGACGATGCTGACGCTGCTGGGCCTGCCGGTGCCTGCAGAGATGACCGGCCGCTCGATCATCGAACTGCAAAGCTGACGATGGCAGCTGGAAACCGAGCCTTCGCTTCAGCTGAGGGCTCGAGCTTCCAGCCGCTTTTTTAGGCATACTACGGCGATCCCAAACCTTCCGGCTTGTCCCTTACATGCCTCGTATTCTTCTCGCATTCGCACTTTTCTGTCTGCTCGGTTCGGCCATGGCAGACGAGCGCGCCGACGCCCGTAAACAAATCGAAGCGGCACGCAAGGACGTCGCCGAGTTACAAAAGCTGCTCAAGCAGATCGAGCAGGAGAAATCGGCGGTCCAGAAACAGCTGCAAACCACCGAAAGCGAGATGGGTCAGCTGGAAAAGCAGGTGGACTCGCTGCAGCAGGAAATCGATCGCAGCGAAGCGGAGCTCGAGCGCCTCAATGATGAAAAGACCACACTGGAAGGCGCTCGCCTCGAACAGCAGCGCCTGATCGGAATCCAGGCGCGGGCTGCCTACCAGAGCGGGCGTCAGGAATATCTCAAGCTTCTGCTCAATCAGCAGAACCCGGAAAAATTCAGCCGCACCCTGACCTACTACGACTACCTCAGCAAGGCCCGTTTCGAGCAGGTCGCAAACTTCAACGAAACGCTCAGCCAGCTGGCCAAGGTCGAAGCAAACATCGAGGCGCAGCAGACGACGCTCGCCGAGCAGCAGGACGGATTGCAGGAGCGCCGCGCCCAGCTGGCCGAGGTACGTCAGGAGCGCCGTCAGACGCTGGCCAAGCTCGATCGCGACTTTTCCACCCGCGACCAGAAGCTCAAGGCGCGTCAGCAGGAGCAGGCGCAACTGGAGCGAGTCCTCAAGACCATCGAGCAAACCCTTGCGCGGCAAGCACGTGAAGCCGAACAGGAGCGCCAACGCGCGCTCGCAGCGGCACGCGAAGAACAAGTCCGCCAGCAACAGGCAGGTCGCACCGCACCGGCACCGTCAGGGCCGATCGTATCCAGCGCCGGAGGAAATTTCGGCGGCCCATTCGCCAGCGCCAAGGGCAAGCTGCCCTGGCCGGTGGACGGACGATTGGTCGCCCGCTACGGCACTCCGCGCGGCGGTGATGCTCGAACCAAGTGGGATGGCGTGCTGATCGGGGCCGAAGTCGGCACCCAGGTGCGTGCCGTGCACGGCGGCCGGGTGGTGTTCGCCGATTGGCTGCGGGGTGCCGGCCTGCTGGTGATCCTCGACCATGGCAATGGTTACCTGAGCCTGTACGGTCACAATCAGAGCTTGCTGCGCGACGCCGGAGAAATCGTCAAGGCAGGCGACCCGATCGCCACCGTAGGAACCAGTGGCGGACAAGAGTCCGCCGCACTGTATTTCGCCATTCGCCAACAGGGTCGCCCAAGCGATCCAGCACAATGGTGTCGCGCGCAAGGATAGGCCGGTCCGGCTGCTAGCGCCCCTCACAACTGGAGTCAGACATGCTGCACCTGCGACGTATAGCCCAACCCACCACCCTGGCCCTGACCATCATGCTGGGGCTGTACGGGAGCGCCTGGGCCCAGCAATCGCCCGCAGAGCTGGCGCCAGAGCCAATTGCGCTGGACACCGCGACCCGCAAGGCCCCGCTGCCGCTGGACGAATTGCGCACCTTCGCCGAAGTGCTGGACCGGATCAAGGCCGCCTATGTCGAACCAGTCGATGACAAAACCCTGCTGGAGAATGCTATCAAGGGCATGCTCAGCAACCTCGATCCGCATTCTGCCTATCTCGAGCCCGAGGCCTTTGCCGAGTTGCAGGAAAGCACCAGCGGCGAGTTCGGCGGGCTCGGCATCGAGGTCGGCATTGAAGATGGCTTCATCAAGGTGGTGTCGCCGATCGACGACACACCAGCCTCCAAGGCTGGTATCGAGGCGGGCGATCTGATCGTCAAGATCGATGGCAAGCCGACCAAGGGCATGTCGATGATGGATGCGGTCAGCATGATGCGCGGCAAGCCGGGCAGCGATATATCGTTGTCGCTGGTGCGCGAGGGTGGCAAGCCCTTCACCGTCAAGCTCACCCGTGCGGTGATCAAGGTCAACAGCGTCAAGAGCCAGATGCTCGAACCCGGCTACGGCTATTTACGCGTCACCCAGTTCCAGATCAATACCGGCGAAGAAGTCGGCAAGGCGTTGGCGCGTCTGCGCAAGGAAAACAGCAAGAAACTCAACGGCCTGGTGCTCGACCTGCGTAACAACCCGGGTGGCGTGCTGCAGGCGGCAGTGGAGGTGTCCGATCACTTCCTCACGGATGGTCTGATCGTTTACACCAAAGGGCGCATCGCCAACTCCGAGCTGCGCTTCAGCGCCGATCCAGGCGACGCCAGCGAAGGCGTTCCCTTGGTCGTACTGATCAACGGCGGTAGCGCCTCTGCGTCGGAGATCGTCGCGGGTGCGCTGCAGGACCAGAAGCGCGGCGTCGTGATGGGTACAGACAGCTTCGGCAAGGGCTCGGTGCAGACCGTGCTGCCACTGAACAATGACCGCGCCCTGAAACTCACCACTGCGCTCTATTACACACCCAACGGCCGTTCCATCCAGGCTCAGGGCATCGAGCCCGATATCGAGGTAACCCGCGCCAAGCTGACACGCGAACAGGCCGCCGAAGGCATACGAGAGGCCGATCTGGCCGGCCATCTGGGCAACGGCAACGGAGGGCCGGAACGCCCCAGCGGCGCTCCGATCGTCAGCGATTCGCCACGCCCACAGGACGATGACTTCCAACTCGGCCAGGCGCTGAACCTGCTCAAGGGATTGAACCTCACTCGCGGTCAGTAGCGGATGCCCAAGGTCGTACGTCTTCTGCTGGGAATCCTCGCACCGCTGCTAATGGTCGTCATGGCCAGCGTTGAAGCCGGCGATATAGAAGGCGCAGATGATCTGGCAGTCGTCGCGCGGATGCCCAAGCTCGCTCTGGTGATCGATGATCTGGGCCAGAATGCCGCTCGGGACAGGCGTGTACTGGCCTTGCCCGGCCCGGTGGCCATGGCGATTCTGCCAGATACCCGCCACGCCACGAAGCTGGCTGAGCAGGCCAGGACGGCAGGTAAGACAGTCATGCTGCATTTGCCCATGGCCCCCGCCGGCGGCCCCTACGCCTGGCAGCCACAACTACCGCAGGCGGAGCTGGATCGCCGCCTGGACAGCGCACTGGCTAAGGTTCCCCATTCCAGCGGTGTGAACAATCACATGGGCAGTCAGATGACCGATCGACAGCGCCCCATGACCGCCCTGATGAGCGAGCTGCAGGAACGTCATCTATTCTTTCTGGACAGCCGCACCAACGCCGGAACCGTCGCCGCAGCTGCCGCGCAAAAGATCGGGTTGGCCAGCCTGTCGCGCGACATTTTTCTCGATGACGACCCCAGCCCCAAAGCCGTTGCCGAGCAGTTTCGCGCGGCCATACAGCTGGCTCGCAAACAAGGTTCAGTCGTGGTGATCGGCCATCCACACCCGGCCACACTTGCCCTGTTGGAGCGGGAGTTGCCGAAGCTCGGAGCACAGGGCATCGATTGGGTGAACATCGACCAGATGATCGCCACCCGGGGCAACCGCGCCATGATCGCCCATGGCGCAAACGGCCTTTATCGTTGAGGTTGAATCACAGGTAACGACGCATGATGGCGTCTATAGCGCCGTCACTCTTCATTTCGTTCAGCGCTTTCTGCAATCGCGTTACGACTTCATCTGGCGTCTGCTTGTTCAGCGCAAGGAACAGCTGCGCGTCGTTGAAGCGCAGCACCGTGGTCAATCCGCTTACCCCTTCCTGCTTGGCCAGGTAGGGCCCGACGGGGTCGGTTGTCGCCCATAGGTCTATCTGCCCCTTGAGCAGCTTGCCGATGTTTTCCTGGTCGCGCAGTGAATTGATCGGCTCGAAACCCTGGCTTTCCAAATGCTGGCTGACCGCATCGTTCTTGTATGCGCCGATCCGGTACTGCTGCGCCTGGTCAAGCGAACTCAGCCGCATCGGGCTGCCGGCCGGAGCCAGCAATACCCAGCCGGTACTGGCTAGCGGACCGACCCATTTGAACAACGGCTCACGCTCGGGCGTGTAGGTGGTGGAAAACAGGCCCTGGTCCGGATGCTCCAACGCTTGATTGTAGATACGCTCCCAGGGGAAACGCAGCGTCAGGCTGTAAGCGATCCCGGCACGCTTGAACATTTCGCGCACGATCTCGGCGTTGATTCCACTGATGTTGCGATCTGCAGCGTAGTTCTTGCCGTCCGCCGCCATGTTGAATGGCGGAAAGTTTTCTGTCAGCAACACCAGCTTGTAGTCATCAGGCAGTGCGGCCCTGGCCGAAGTCGCCATCAACAGCAACAGCCCGGCCATTAGAATTCGTCTCATCGATCCTTCCCCCACGTCAGCGAACATCCCATACGACACCGCGCTGGCCCTGCCGAGCAGACTCCATGCGGACCTCGTTCGATTATGTTTAGCAACTTGTGAACCAGACGCAGCGCAGCGACCCCCGCAATGTGAAAAACCGCACAGATCCAGGGAATCATATTGCCATCATTCGCAACCAGGCAATTGCCTGACGGATCAACGGGAGGGAAATACCGGCCGGCAAGCAGAGAAACGCGAGCGTGGCGTTCCGAAATAGAGCATCGCAGCGCTATAAACGCTGCGATTCGGCACGTCGACCGGAGCTGCAGCAAGGCAAACCGCTACAGATTGCGGCCGCTGATGGTGTCTAGCGTAATGACGCCGGTGCGCCTAAACGTTCCGAGAGTGATATCGGTGGCAATCGCGGTGATGTTTTCGTCACGCGCGAAGTTCTTGCCATCGACTGCCATGTTGTAGCGGCGGAAAGTTCTCGGTGAGCAGCTTTAGCGGCTCTGGTGCCGACTGCACGGCGCCAGCGATCAGCGAGAGTCGACGTCCATCGCAAAAAGCAGGGTTTTGAACATGATGTGACTCCCTGACGAAGCGGCAGCCGCGGCATGTTCGCGGCTGTGCTCCTGGTTGACTGGCGCGGCGCCGGTCAACGCATCACGATGCCACAACTGGCCATGTAAGCTTTGGCTTCTGGCACCGTGTATTCACCGAAGTGGAAGATGCTGGCCGCCAGCACCGCGTCAGCCTTGCCCTCGATGATGCCGTCGGCCAGGTGCTGCAGGTTGCCGACGCCACCGGATGCGATCACCGGGATGTGCACGGCCTCACTGATGGCGCGGGTCACGCCGAGGTCATAGCCGCTCTTGACGCCGTCCTGGTCCATGCTGGTCAAGAGAATCTCCCCGGCGCCCAGCGCTTCCATTTTCTGCGCCCAGACTACGGCGTCGAGCCCGGTGGGTTTGCGGCCACCATGGGTGAAGATTTCCCAGCGCGGCGTTTCGCCAGGTTTGGATACCTTTTTCGCGTCGATGGCGACCACGATGCACTGCGAGCCGAAGCGCTCGGCGGCTTCGCCAACGAATTCGGGGGTAAAGACGGCGGCGGTGTTGATCGAGACCTTGTCGGCACCGGCATTGAGCAGGTTGCGGATGTCTTGCACGCTGCGCACGCCGCCGCCGACGGTCAGCGGGATGAACACCTGGCTGGCCATGCGCTCCACCGTGTGCAGCGTGGTGTCGCGGTTGTCGACGCTGGCCGTGATATCGAGGAAAGTGATTTCGTCGGCGCCCTGCTCGTCGTAGCGACGGGCGATTTCCACCGGATCACCGGCATCGCGGATGTTCTCGAACTGGACGCCTTTGACCACGCGGCCATTGTCCACGTCGAGGCAGGGAATGATGCGTTTGGCGAGGGCCATGCTTTTCTCCGAAAAGAGCTTGAAGCCTTGAGCCAGAAGCTGGAAGCCGGTCGAGCTGCTTCCGGCTTCAGCTCACGACTTTTTATTCGTCTTTAAATTTGAGATCGCAGAGCGCCTGCGCCTCGGCCACGTCCAGCGTGCCCTCGTAAATCGCACGACCGGTGATGGCACCGATGACGCCGGGGGTATTGGTATCGAGCAGCTTCTGGATATCGCCGATGTTGTGGATACCGCCGGAGGCGATCACCGGAATACGGCTGGCGTTGGCCAGGGCCACCGTCGCCTCGACGTTGCAGCCCTGCATCATGCCGTCTTTGGCGATATCGGTGTAGACGATTGCCGAAACGCCATCGGCCTCGAAACGACGCGCCAGATCTACGGCCTGCACGCTGCTGACCTCTGCCCAGCCATCGGTGGCGACAAACCCGTCCTTGGCGTCCAAGCCGACGATCACCTTGCCCGGGAAGGCGCGGCAGGCCTCAGTGACGAACTCCGGCTGCTTGACCGCCTTGGTGCCGATGATCACGTAGCTGACGCCGGCGCGTACGTAGTGTTCTATGGTTTCCAGGGTACGAATGCCGCCCCCGATCTGGATCGGTAGGTCCGGATAACGCTTGGCGATCGCCGTGACCACTTCACCGTTGACCGGCTGCCCCTCGAAGGCACCGTTGAGATCGACCAGATGCAGACGACGGCAACCGGCCTCGACCCACTTGGCGGCCATGGCCACCGGGTCGTCGGAGAACACCGTAGCGTCGTCCATAAGCCCCTGACGCAGACGCACGCAGGCGCCGTCCTTGAGATCGATGGCGGGAATAATCAGCATGGCTCGAACCTGTTCAAATCGGATATCGGTTAAGGTCAGCTCTTCTCGAGCGCCCACAAGTCGCTTTCGATGCTTTCAAACCTTTCTTTAAGGTGTGTTTGCACATCGAAAATCGCCTTGTTGTAATAGAGCGGAGCAATCTCGCGAGCAAACAGATCGAGCACTTCCTGCGCTTCGAAGGAGCCGAGCTCCAGCTCGAAACGATCTTCCAGAAAGCGCTTTATGATCTGCTGTGCGGCCTGCTCCTGCGCAGAATCCAGCGTCAGGATCGGCGCTTTGAGCTTTGCCCGACTCATTACCAGCGGCCGTCCCAGGCGGCGAAGTTCTGCAGCAGCTGCAGGCCGTGGGTGTGGCTCTTCTCAGGGTGGAACTGCACGGCGAAGCGCGAGCCGTCGGCCAACGCGGCGGCGAAATCCTTGCCGTAGTGGCCGCGACCGACCACCTGTCTTGGATTTCCCGCTTCGATGTAATAGCTGTGCACGAAATAGAAGCGGCCATCGGCGGGAATGTTGTGCCAGAGCGGATGGGCAATCGCCTGCTCCACCTCGTTCCAGCCCATGTGCGGCACTTTCAGGCGCTCGCCGCCCTCTTGCATATCCTTGCCGAAGAAGCGCACCTGGCCAGGAAACAGGCCGATGCAATCGACACCACCGTTCTCCTCGCTACGCTCCATCAGCGCCTGCATGCCGACGCAGATGCCCAGGAACGGGCGATCGACGCTGACTTCGCGCACCAGCTCGTCGAAACCCAGGCGGCGAATCTCGGCCATGCAGTCGCGGATCGCGCCGACGCCGGGGAACACCACCCGATCGGCTTCGCGGATGACTTGCGCATCGCTGGTGATCAACACTCGGCCAGCACCGACGTGCTCGAGCGCCTTGGCAACCGAGTGCAGGTTACCCATGCCGTAATCGATGACGGCGACGGTCTGCATTACAGGCAACCCTTGGTTGACGGCATCTGCCCGGCCATCCGCTCATCCAGCGTCACCGCCATGCGCAGCGCGCGGCCGAAAGCCTTGAACACGGTTTCGATCTGGTGATGGGTGTTGTGCCCGCGCAGGTTGTCGATGTGCAGGGTGACCAAGGCGTGGTTGACGAAGCCCTGAAAGAATTCCTGAAACAGATCGACATCGAAACCGCCGACGGTGGCGCGGGTGTAAGGGACGTGCATCTGCAGGCCCGGACGCCCGGAGAAGTCGATCACCACGCGCGACAGCGCCTCATCCAGCGGCACGTAGGCATGTCCGTAGCGGGTCATGCCCTTCTTGTCGCCGACCGCCTTGGCAAAGGCCTGGCCGAGGGTGATGCCGACGTCCTCGACAGTATGGTGGTCATCGATGTGCAGATCGCCCTTGCACTCGATATCCAGATCGATGAGCCCATGGCGGGCGATCTGGTCGAGCATGTGTTCCAGAAAGGGCACACCAATGGCGAAACGGGCCTTGCCGGTGCCATCGAGGTTAATGGTGGCCTTGACCTGGGTTTCCAGGGTGTTGCGCTCTACGCATGCCGTACGTTCGGACATCGACAGCTCCGCTGATCGTGGGGCTAAAAAGATCGGCATTATAGGCGCAAACCCGCCTGCGGGGATACGCGCCCCGGCGGCTCACAATACGGCTAGCGGGAAGCCGGACGGGCGATCGTCGAAACATCTCGTCTGGTGGTGCTAAGCCTCAGGGTCCCCAAAAGCAGATCGCCCGAGATCCAGCACATCGGAACACGGCGCACCGCCACCGTGCGCTGGCAAGCCGGCGCAGTTATGCTTGCCGCAACCACACAGCGCACCAGGTCAACATGCCCGTATTCGTCGAAACCGTAACCGAGCCCAGCCAGCAGGATCGCATCGATCTCGCGAAAATATATGCCGACGCCCCGGATTGGCTGCTGGCGCCTTATGCGGATGCCACAGCTCTGATCGAGGCGGGACTGGCCAACCGTAGCCTGATCGCCGGCCGCTTCAATGATCGCCTGCTCGGCGCGGCCCTGTTGCAGCGGGGCGCTCCGCACTGGCGCCTCTCGCATCTATGCGTCCGCAAGGTCACCCGCCGTCGTGGCGTTGGCAAACGGATCCTGGACGAGTGCCGGCGCCTGGCTGCCGAAGCCTCGAACGAGCTGCATCTCGTAGCGCCGCCGGCGCACCTCGAAGCCCAGGCGCTGGCCGCACGGACACATCTGCCACTAGACCCCAGCTAGTTATGGCTGGACCGCTGCCTGCGCCTGCGCAGCCGGCCAGGAACCCAGGCGCCTGTAACTACTCCAACGCCAGCTGCGACGAAAGCCATGGTTCGCAGCGCTATACTCGCTGCTTTTGAATGCCAAACACAAAGGACCTGTCCATGAAAGCGCTCGGCAAGATCCTGGGCCTGGTAATCCTCGGGTTGCTGCTGCTCATCGTCGCATTGGGCTTTGCCCTGACCCACCTGTTCGATCCCAATGATTACAAGGACGAAATTCGCGAACTTGCCCGCGACAAGGCCGGACTCGAGCTGAATATCGCCGGCGACATCGGCTGGAGCCTGTTCCCCTGGCTCGGCCTGGAGCTACACGACACCACCCTGGCCAGCGTCCGAGCTCCACAACAGCCTTTCGCCGACCTGCGCATGCTTGGCCTCTCGGTCCGAGTGCTCCCGCTGTTCAGCCGTGAAGTGCAGATGAGCGATATCACGCTCAACGGCCTCAACCTGACCCTGAGCCGCGACGAAAACGGCAAGGGCAACTGGGAAGGCGTGGGCCAACCGGTTGCCAGCGAAACACAGCCTGGCGACACGCCACCAGCGGAACCGGCCGAAACCTCGACTGACGAGCAGAAAACCGACAATCGCAGGCGACCCCTGCGACTCGATATCGATAGCCTGACCATCAGCGATGCCCGAGTGTCCTACCACGACGCGAAAAGTGGCCAGCAATTCAGTGCCGAGGGCATCGAGCTGAGCACGGGCGCCATTCGCGAAGCCACCTCGATTCCGGTCAAACTCAACGCCTTCTTCGGCAGCAACAAGCCGGTGATGCGTGCGCGTACCGAACTGCAAGGCGCGCTGCGCTTCGATACCAAACTCCAACGCTATCAGCTCGAAGACCTGCGCCTGAGCGGGGAGGCTTCCGGCGAGCCGCTGCAAGGCAAGACTCTCTCCTTCAGCGCTCAAGGCCAGCTGCTGGCCGACCTGGCGGCCAACGTTGCCGAGTGGACCAGCCTCAAGTTCACCGCCAACCAGCTGCGTGGTCTTGGTGAGCTGAAAGCGCGCGATCTGCGGGAGCAGCCGAAGATCGCCGGCACCCTGTCCATCGCCCAATTCAACCTGCGCGAATTTCTCGACAGCATCGGCCAGCAGCTTCCGACCATGGCCGACAACAAGGCATTGAGCAAAGCCGAACTGGTCACTCGCCTGGCCGGGACTTCGAACAGCCTGACCTTTGAAGAACTCGACCTGAAGCTGGACGGCAGCACCTTTACCGGCCAGGTTGGCATCAGCGATTTCGCCAAGCAGGCACTGCGCGTCGACCTCAAGGGCGACCAGCTGAACCTCGATCATTACCTGCCGCCGCCAGGCAAGGACGATGCAGCTGGCGCGACTCGCCAGAGCGAAGTGGAAGCCACCGAAGCCGCGGCAATCGGCAGCGGCACCACGCCTCTGCCTGACAAACCGACCCAGCAAGCCTGGAGCGAAGCGCAGGTACTGCCGATCGGCACACTGCGCAGCCTGGACACCCGGATCAACCTGGATATCGGCAGCCTCACCGCAATGAAACTGCCATTCGACGGTTTCGCGCTCAAGGCACGCAGCGCTGGCGGTCTGCTGACGCTGCAGGAGCTGCGCGGCGGCATCTACAACGGCCGCATGGAAGCCTCGGCCAGCCTCGACGTGCGACCAGAGGTACCACTGATAACCGCCCAGACCCGCCTCGCCCGCGTTCCGGTCGAGCGCCTGCTGCAAAGCCAGGATGAAAAGGTCATCATCAAGGGCCTGCTCAACCTGGACAGCGACCTTCGCAGCCAGGGCAACAGCCAGAAGGCCTGGATCGACAATCTCAACGGCAACATCGGCTTCATCGTCGACAATGGCATCCTCGTCGATGCCAACCTCGAGCAGCAACTCTGCCACGCCATCGCCACCCTCAACCGCAAACCCCTCTCCAGCGACCCGCGTAGCAAGGACACCCCGTTCCGCCAATTGAAGGGCAGTCTGAACCTGCACAACGGCATCGCCAGCAACCCGGACCTGAAGGCCAGCATTCCCGGTTTGACGGTCAACGGCAACGGCGACATCGACCTCCGTGTGCTGGGCATGGACTACCGCGTCGGTATCGTCGTCGAAGGCGACAAAGGCGCGATGCCCGACCCGGCCTGCGCAGTCAATGAGCGCTATGTCGGCCTCGAATGGCCACTGCGCTGCCGCGGCCCGCTGGAACTAGGCGCCAAGGCGTGCCGCTTCGATAAGGACGGCCTCGGCAAGATCGCCGCCAGGCTCGCCGGAGAAAAGCTCAACGAAAAAATCGAAGAGAAGCTTGGCGACAAGGTCAGTCCTGAATTGAAAGACGCACTTAAAGGCCTGTTCAACCGATGATTGACCACCCCATGAGCCCGGAGCAGTTCGGCACCGCCGTGCTCGACTGGTACGACCGCCACGGGCGTAAAAATCTGCCCTGGCAGCAGGGCATCACGCCCTACCGGGTCTGGGTCTCGGAGATCATGCTGCAACAGACCCAAGTCAGCACCGTGCTCGGCTACTTCGACCGTTTCATGGCCACCCTGCCAACGGTCGAAGCCCTGGCCGACGCCACCGAAGACGAAGTGCTGCACCTGTGGACCGGCCTGGGCTATTACAGCCGCGCGCGCAACCTACACAAGACCGCCAAGCTGATCGTCACCGAGCACGGCGGCGAATTTCCGCAATGCGTCGATCAGCTCGCCGAGCTACCCGGCATCGGCCGCTCCACCGCCGGCGCTATCGCCAGCCTGAGCATGGGTTTGCGCGCCCCGATACTCGACGGCAACGTCAAGCGCGTATTGGCTCGCTACGTCGCGCAGGACGGTTATCCCGGAGAGCCGAAAGTCGCCAGACAGCTGTGGGACTTGGCCGAACGCATGACCCCGCAAGCGCGTGTCAATCACTACACCCAGGCGATGATGGATCTCGGCGCGACGCTCTGCACCCGCAGCAAGCCCAGCTGTCTGCTCTGCCCGTTAAAGAGCGGCTGCCGAGCCCATCTGCTCGGTCGCGAAACCGATTTCCCAGTGCCCAAACCACGCAAGGCATTGCCGCAGAAGCGCACCCTGATGCCGCTGCTGGCCAACCATGAAGGCGCCATCCTGCTTTATCGCCGTCCACCCACCGGACTATGGGGCGGACTCTGGAGCCTGCCGGAACTGGATGATCTGGCCGCGCTTGACCCGCTCGCCGCACGGCATGCACTGCAACTGCAGCAGCGCCGCGAGCTGCCGGGCCTGACTCATACGTTCAGCCATTTCCAGCTGGCGATCGAGCCGTGGCTGATCAGAGTCAAGCCCAAGGGCGATGCCGTGGCCGAGCCTGACTGGCTCTGGTATAACCTCGCCACCCCGCCGCGACTGGGGCTCGCCGCCCCGGTGAAGACGCTGCTCAAGCGCGCCGCCGCCGAATTGAACGCAGGAGAGATGTCATGACCCGCACCGTGAACTGCCGCAAGTATAAAGAACAACTGCCCGGCCTCGATCGCCCGCCGTATCCGGGCCCGAAGGGCGAAGACATCTACAACAACGTGTCGAAGAAGGCCTGGGACGACTGGCAGAAGCACCAGACCATGCTGATCAACGAGCGCCGGTTGAACATGATGAACGCCGAGGACCGCAAGTTCCTGCAAGCCGAGATGGACAAGTTCTTCTCCGGAGAGGATTACGCCCAGGCCGAGGGTTACGTACCGCCGAGCGAATGATCCGCCGCGTCCAGAGCGAGCAAGGCACCGCGCCCTGCTCGCCCCGCGCAAGCCGCCCGCGACGCCAAGATCGCTGCAAAAGGTCCAGCACAACGCTAAACGCCCGTTCTGGCTAAATATTTTCCTGGCCGCGCTTGACAGGCAAAAGCCAAATCCGTCTAATAGCGCCCCGTTGCCCAGGTAGCTCAGTCGGTAGAGCAGGGGATTGAAAATCCCCGTGTCGGCGGTTCGATTCCGTCCCTGGGCACCACTAATCCGAACGAAAAGGCTCACCCATGCGGTGGGCCTTTTTGTTTTCTGCTGCGTTTTTACAGCGCTCTTCACGATCCATGACGACGCATCCAGTCATGCGGCGCGCTCCAAGTTGTGCGCTGCGGCTCTGGAAGGTTGGGCGTTCTATTTGTACTGGTTGCTCGCGCTGGCTCACGCCGTGCTATGCCCGGCGCAGGCGTGGCGCAGGCAGCTGCAATCGGCCGCCGGGCTGGCCGTAAGTGCGGTGTTGCTGAACTGGCTCACCACTGGCGACCATTTGCTGCACAGCTTGTCCGCAGGACAGGCTGCCGTCGCCGGCATGGACCTGATGCTGATGGCCCTCGCCAGCGTTTGTCTGCTGGCGGCGCGGCGAATCCGCCAGGCCGAGCTCGCCCCTCAACCGGCTGCACGAGCCCTGCGCGAGAGGCATCAGCGTGCCTGAGCTGCTCGCTTCGGCGCTGGCGTTCGCGCTGCGCTATCTCGCCTTCGCCCTGCTAGCGCTCTGTCAGCCAGTGCATCGCAAGGCGGTCGATCCGCTGGCCTGTACACCCAGCCCGGCCAGCCAACAGGGCCGGAAGCTGCTCGCGGCTTTTTCTCTGGCAACAGCGCTGGCGCTGCTGCTGGCCCTACAAAGCAGCGGATTTGGTGCGGTCCTCTGGATGCTGCTGGTCAGCGCGGGGGCATTCAGCCTCTCGCTGACGCTGAGCTGGAAGCCCACCTGGTTGCGCCCGCTACTTCAATCGATCGGGAAACCGACGCGTTAAGTCTTAAGCCGTTTAGCCGCCCTGACTTAATTCTGGGCTAGGCTGATACCAGTGTGACGGGCCGACCGTCATATCGCCCTGGCTGCATTGATCCGCTAAGGAAGGCTTAACGCAACGCAAGGAGCAAGCCATGCGTAAGGTTCTCTCGATTCCGATGATCTGGCTGCTACTGGCTACTGCGCAGGCCAGCGCAGCGCCTTGGCGCTTCGTGACCGAAGACTTTCCCCCCTTCACCTACCCTGCCGACACCCCAGCCAACACTGACGCCGGCGTCGGTGCGGGTGGCCCTCTGGTGGAGGTGGTGCAAACGGTCTGCGTACGTTTGCAGCAGGACTGCACGATCACCTTGTATCCCTGGCGGCGAGCGCTGCGGCTCGCCGAGCAGGGCCAGGCGGATGGCATCTTCACACTAGTACGCTCGCCCCAACGGCAACAGATATTCCACATCACCCGGATGCTGGTGACTTCTCACTACAGCGTCTTCGCCCGTGATGACAGTACCTTCGTGTTTCATCAACCAAGCGATATGGCCGGCCGACGGGTTGGTGTTTATGGCCCTTCGGGAACCTCCTATGTGCTCTCCGAACGCCTCAAGGCCGTACCTGACGTGGACTTCCACCTGACTGCCGACAACCGGCGCCTGTTGCGCATGCTGCAGTCCGGACGCTTCGGCAAGGAAGGGCTGGCGGTGCTCAATCAGGATGTGGCCTGGCACCTGATCGAAGACGAACACCTCGATGGACTGCGAGAGGCGGGCGAAATGGGCCCGATCACCTACGGTATCGGGCTGTCGCGCAAGACGGTGAGCGAGACCCAGTTCATGGCGTTCGAGCATGCATTGGACGAGGCGATCGCCGACGGTACGGTGCCGAGCATCTTGCGCCGTTACCAACTGGAGCCGGCCTTCTGAGCGACCGCTCAACCAACCCACGCCAAGTCGCGCTGCCCCCGCCGTGGAGCCCCATGCCCGTTTGAAGTCCGACCAGTCTCTTGAGCAACGGACGTCCACACGGCAATGCTGGTGAGTATTTCGTCGCAAATGGCCGTCTACCTTCCTGATTGCCATCGCGCTTGGAGAGCCAAAGCGTTTTCCGTTCCACTCGCCAACCAGAGGCCCGAACACACATGGATGCAGAGAAGAAGAAGCTACCCAAAGCCATCATCCTTTTCCCGGTGTTCATTCCTGCCGTCGCCGTAACGCTGCTGCTGGTGCTCGGCACCATCAGCAATCCGGACCTGGCCGGCAAGGTATTCAGCTCTACGCTGGCGTTCATCACCACTAACTTCGGCTGGTTCTACATGCTGTCGGTGGCGTTCTTTCTGGTGTTTATCGTCGGTATCGCGATGACACCCTGGGGCAGCATCAAGCTCGGACCTGACCACGCGGAACCGCAATACAGCTTCCCCGCCTGGTTCGCCATGCTGTTTTCTGCCGGCTACGGCATCGCCCTGTTGTTCTTCGGCGTGGCCGAGCCGGTGCTGCATTACGCCTCGCCGCCGGCCGGTGCAGCGGAAACGGTCGACTCAGCCAAGCAGGCGATGCAGATCGCCTTCTTCCACTGGGGCTTTCATATCTGGGCGATCTACGGCTTGACTGGCCTGGTGCTGGCGTATTTTTCCTTTCGCCACGGACTGCCGCTGTCCATGCGCTCGGCGCTCTATCCGATCATTGGCGAACGCATCTACGGGCCAATCGGTCACGTGGTGGATGTCTTCGCCATTCTCGGTACGCTGTTCGGCATCGCCACGACGCTCGGGTTGTCGGTTACCCAGATCAACGCCGGGATCAACTATCTGTGGCCGGACATTCCGGTGAGTATCGGGGTCCAGATCACCGCCATCGCCGTCATCACCGCCATGGCGATCTGCTCGGTGGTCGCCGGCCTCGACAAGGGCGTGAAGAATCTCTCGCTGCTGAACATGATTCTCGCGATCGCGCTGATGCTGTTCGTGTTTCTGGCCGGCCCGACCATCTTCATTCTCGAAACCTTTTTGCAGAACACAGGCAGCTACCTGAACAACATCATCGAGCGTACCTTCAATCTGCAGGCCTATTCGCGCAGCGACTGGATCGGCAACTGGACCCTGTTCATCTTCGGCTGGACAATCGCCTGGTCGCCGTTCGTGGGTCTGTTCATCGCCAAGATCAGCCGCGGCCGGACGATTCGGCAGTTCGTCTTCGGCGTGATGTTCGTGCCGACGATCTTTACCTTTCTGTGGTTTTCGGTGTTCGGCGACACCGCGCTGCATCTGATCATGGTCGAGGGCTACACCTCGCTGATCGCCGATGTGCAGGCCGATAACGCCATTGCGCTGTTCAAATTGTTCGAACTGCTCCCGATGAGCGCTATCACCTCGTTCCTGGCGGTGCTGCTGATCGTCACCTTCTTCGTCACCTCGTCGGACTCCGGCTCGTTGGTGATCGACTCGCTGGCAGCCGGCGGCGCGAGCCATACGCCGGTCTGGCAACGCGTGTTCTGGGCCAGTACGGAGGGGCTGGTGGCGGCCGCGCTTTTGCTCGCCGGTGGCCTTAGCGCGCTGCAGACCATGACCATCGCCAGTGCGTTGCCGTTCGCCATCATCATGCTGATCTCCGCGCTGGGCATGTGGCGCGCGCTGGTGATCGAAGGGCATCACGAAACCAGCCTGCAGAACCACATGCAAAGCAGCCGCCTGGCCAGCAACGCCGGGCCGGGTCTGTGGAAGAAGCGCCTTGCCGGCATGGTCAGCTTCCCAGACCGCGAGCAGGTCGAAGACTTCATGAGCAGCACCGTGCTCAAGGCCATGCGCCGTGTGCAGCGCGAACTCAGCGGCCAAGAGTGGAACGCCGAGGTGCATACGGACGAAGCCAACTCTCGCGTCTATCTGGAAGTGCTCAAGGAAGCCCAGGTAGATTTCATCTACGAAATCCGCATGGTGGGCTACGCCATGCCCGCCTTCGCCCTTTCCGAAGGGCCGGATACTGATGAGCAGTACTATCGCGCCGAGGTTTTCCTGCGCCGCGGCGGGCAGCACTATGACATTTACGGCTATGACCAGCAGGACATCATCAGCGACATCCTCGACCAGTTCGAAAAGTACCTGCACTTCCTGCATATATCGCCGGGAAGCCTGCCGTGGAAAATGAACGAACACGACGAGATGCTGAGCGGCGAAACCGATCTGCCCAAACCCGATCAGCCATGAGGAGCGACCGCGACTCTGCGCAAGCGGTCGCGTCGTTTGTCCGCGTTTCGCTCCGGGTTTCGGGCAATGGCGCTAAATTCATCTATATATAGAAGACCGATTAACGAGGCCAACCATCGGTGACCAACCGGTCACGAAGCTTGGTATGGTGCCGCGCTTGGCGCATGCCCCCGCCCATGCTAGGTTTGCGCCTCGCCAGGAGGGCGAGCAGTCGGCCGGAGCGCAATTTACACAGAAAAGGACCACGCAACGCCCTGGTCCGAGAAGAGGAAGCTCAATGGCTGAGGCCATCCCAGCACTGGAAATCCGCAACCTGCACAAGCGCTACGGCGATCTGGAAGTACTCAAAGGCATCTCGCTGACCGCGCGCGACGGCGATGTGATTTCCATCCTCGGCTCGTCCGGCTCCGGAAAATCCACATTTCTGCGCTGCATCAATCTGCTGGAGAACCCCAACGAGGGCGAGATTCTCGTCGCTGGCGAGCAGCTGCGCCTCAAACGCGCCAAAGACGGCGACCTGGTGGCAGCCGACGCCAAGCAGATCAACCTGATGCGCAGCAAGCTCGGCTTCGTGTTCCAGAATTTCAATCTCTGGCCGCACATGAGCGTGCTGGACAACATCATAGAGGCGCCACGACGCGTGCTCGGCCTGAGCAAGGCTGAAGCCACCGAAAGCGCCGAGGCCTTGCTGGCCAAGGTGGGCATCGCCGATAAGCGCCATGTCTACCCCAATCAGCTATCCGGCGGTCAGCAGCAGCGCGCGGCCATCGCACGCACCTTGGCGATGCAACCCAAGGTCATCCTGTTCGACGAGCCGACCTCGGCGCTCGATCCGGAAATGGTACAAGAAGTGCTTGCAGTAATCCGGTCACTGGCCGATGAGGGTCGTACCATGCTGCTCGTTACCCATGAAATGAATTTCGCCAAACAGGTCTCCAGTGAGGTGGTTTTTCTTCATCAGGGCCTGGTCGAAGAGCAAGGAACGCCGGAGCAGGTGTTCGACAACCCCCAATCGGCACGCTGTAAACAGTTCATGTCCAGCCATCGCTAATGGAGCAACACATCGCATGAAAAGCTATAAGAAAATTCTGCTGACTGCCGCCGCCACCCTGATGCTCGGCGCCAACGCCTTTGCCGCCGACAAGCTGCGCATCGGTACTGAGGGCGCCTATCCTCCCTTCAACCTGATCGACGCCAGCGGCCAGGTGGTCGGCTTCGACCTGGATATCGCCCACGCACTCTGCGCCAAGATGGAAGTCGAGTGCGAAGTGGTCACCTCCGACTGGGACGGCATCATTCCGGCGCTGAACGCCGGCAAATTCGACTTCCTCGCCGCGTCCATGTCGGTCACAGAGGAGCGTAAGAATGCCGTCGACTTCACCGACCACTACTACACCAACAAGCTGCAGTTCGTGGCGCCCAAATCGGTCGACTTCAAGACTGACGAGGGATATCTGAAGGGCAAAACCATCGGAGCGCAGCGTGCCACCATCGCTGGCACCTGGCTGGAAGACAACATGGATGGCGTGGTCGACATCAAGCTCTACGACACCCAAGAGAATGCCTACCTCGATCTGGCTTCCGGCCGCGTCGATGGCATCCTCGCCGACTCCTTCGTGCAGTGGGAATGGCTCAAGAGCGACGCCGGCAAGGACTTCGAATTCAAGGGTGAGCCGGTGTTCGATAACGACAAGATCGCTATCGCCGTGCGCAAGGGCAACGATGAGCTGCGCGAGAAGCTGAACAAGGCACTGGCTGAAATCAGAGCCGACGGCACCTACGAGAAGATCAACGCGAAGTACTTCCCTTTCGATATCTACTGATCCGTCTGAATCAAGGCCCGGTCGCCAATCTGGTCGGCCGGGCTTTGGTGTTTGAGCCCATATGATCCCCGACCTTCATGGATTCGGTCCCGCGCTGCTCGCCGGGACCTGGATGACCATTCAACTGGCCCTCGCGGCGCTGGCCCTGGGCCTCGTGCTCGGCCTGCTTGGCGCACTTGCCAAGACTTCTCCGTTCGCCGCCCTGCGCTGGATAGGCGGCACCTATTCGACCATCGTGCGCGGCGTACCCGAACTGCTCTGGGTGCTGTTGATCTATTTCGGCACCATCGGCCTGGTGCGTGGCATCGGTGAGATATTCGGTATCGAGAATCTTGCCCTGAGCCCGTTTACCGCCGGCACCATCGCCCTCGGCCTGTGCTTCGGCGCTTATGCCACCGAAGTCTTTCGCGGCGCGTTGCTGGCTATTCCCAAGGGCCATCGCGAAGCCGGATTGGCCCTGGGCCTGGGCAAGCCGCGGATATTCCTGCGGCTGATCCTGCCGCAGATGTGGCGCTTGGCCCTGCCCGGCCTGGGCAACCTGTTCATGATCCTGATGAAGGACACCGCGCTGGTTTCGGTGATTGGCCTGGACGAGATCATGCGCAGTTCGCAAATCGCCGTGACCGCCAGCAAGGAGCCCTTCACCTTCTTCGTCGTCGCCGCCTTCATCTACCTTGGCCTGACCGTTATCGCCATGAGCGGTATGTACTTCCTCGAAAAACGCGCCGGTCGCGGCTTCGCCAGGAGCACCGCATGAGCTGGGAACTGTTCATCAAGTGGCTGCCAAGCTTCCTCGACGGCGCCTGGCTGACCCTGCAACTGGTCGGCGCTTCGGTCGTCGCTGGGCTGATCCTTGCGCTGCCGCTGGGCATCGCCCGTTCCTCACGCATCCTGGCGGTGCGCGCCCTGCCCTACGGCTATATCTTTTTCTTCCGCGGTACACCGCTGCTGGTGCAGCTGTTCCTGGTCTATTACGGCATGGCGCAGTTCGAGGTGGTTCGCCAAAGCGCGCTTTGGCCGTTCCTGCGCGATCCGTACTGGTGCGCGATCATCACCATGACGCTGCATACCGCCGCCTATATCGCCGAAATCATCCGCGGCGCGATCCAGAATGTGCCGCCGGGGGAAATCGAAGCGGCGCGTGCGCTGGGCATGTCGCGTAGCCAGGCGATGTGGCACATCATCCTGCCGCGCGCGGCGCGCATCGGTCTGCCGGCCTACAGCAACGAAGTCATTCTGATGCTCAAGGCCAGCGCCTTGGCGAGCACCATCACCCTGCTCGAACTGACCGGCATGGCACGCAAAATCGCGGCGCGCACCTATATGCACGAAGAAATGTTCCTCACTGCGGGCCTGATCTATCTGATCATCGCTTTCATCCTGATGCAGGGTTTCAAACTGCTGGAGCGATGGTTGCGCGTGGATGCCTGCCAGGGACGCTGAGCCCCCGCTACCGAGACCCGACGGCTCGACCCTACTTCCGACAGTGATCGAGTCCGTCCCGCAGCCCGGTCAGCCGAAACCGGCCGGTGCGGAATCCTCTGGCGCGAACAAGGTCAGAACAACCCAGCATTTGCCAACGAGACTGCCATGCCCGCCGACATTCAGCGCATCGAAATGGACCAACTGCCCTGCTGGCGCATCCGCAACGGTGCCGCCGAACTGATCGTCGCCGAACAGGGCGCGCAGGTGCTCTGCTACCGTCAGGGCGATGCGTCGCCGGTCATCTGGCTCAGCGAAGAGGCGTCATTCGAACGCGGCCAGGCGGTGCGCGGCGGGATCCCGGTGTGCTGGCCTTGGTTCGGCGATCTGATCCGCAATCCGCAACCGATCCAGGACGCCTACCGGGGCAGCCAACCGGCTCCGGCGCACGGGTTGGTGCGCAACATCGACTGGCTGCTGAAAGATTCGTGCAGCGACGCCGACGGCGCCACGCTGGAATTCGCCTGCAACGAAGCTGGCAGCCTGCCTGGCTGGCCTCACGCGGTGGACTTGAAGCTGCAGATTCGCCTGGACCATAAAGGGCTGCACCTGACGCTGACCAGCCACAACCGTGGTCAGGCAGAGATCGCGCTGTCCCAGGCAATGCACAGCTATTTCACCATCAGCGACATCCATCAGGTCTCGGTGGAAGGGCTGGACGGCTGCCCCTATATCGAAACCCTGGACGCCTGGCAGCAACGCCAGCAGCAGGGTGATCTCGCCTTCGATGGCGAGACCGACCGTATCTACCTCGAGCTGCCGCCGACGCTGTGCCTGCGTGATCCGGGACTCAACCGCCGGATTATCCTGAAGACCCGCGGCTCCCGCTCGGCCGTGCTGTGGAACCCATGGGTCGCCAAGGCGCAGCGCCTGTCACAGTTCGCCGACGATGCCTGGCAGCGGATGCTTTGCATCGAGACGGCAAACGTGCTGGACGACATGGTCCGACTGGCCCCCGGCGCCACTCATTCTCTGAGTGTCTCGATCGACGTCGAAACGCTCTGAGGCCGAACCGACGCCCACCTCGATAGCCAAGATTCAAGCGTCCAGCCGCGCATTGAATCTATACTGCAACGAGCATCCCTTCACCGCCCTGGCAACCGCCAGGCGGCGACTGATGCAGCCTGCCGGTCAGTTGCGATGCTCTGGAGGTTATCTCGATGTCATGGATGCCGCGCTGCGCCACACGAGCCCTAGCCAACCCTGTTCCTCATCCGCATCAGCCTTGCTCTGATGCGCCATGAATACTGACTTCGACCTGCTGCTTGCTGGCGCTGGTCATAGCCACCTCGGCGCGCTGCGCCAATGGGCCAGCCGTGAACGCCCCGTGGGCCGGATCGGCCTGATCTCGGCCGATCCCCATGCCTGGTACTCGGGCATGATGCCCGGCCTCATTGCCGAGCATTACCAGGCACGCCAATGCCGGATCGCGCTACCCAAACTCTGCGCAGCGGCCGAAGTCGAGTTCATCCAGGGCACGATGGTTGCGCTACTTCCGGAAACCCCCGAGCTGCTCCTGGCGACTGGCGAGACATTGCGCAGCACCTGGCTGTCACTGAACTTGGGCTCCCTGCCCTGGCTACCGGAGCAATCCGGAGATGGTATGGAGTTGCTCTCGGTGAAGCCGTTCGCCGACTTCATCCGGCGCTGGCAACAATGGCAGGAAATCCCTGAGCCGCTGGCGATTGTCGGCGGCGGCGCGGCAGGTGTCGAACTGGCGCTGGCGATGGCCGGTCGAGCTCCGTCCATCGAGCTGTTCTCCGATGGCCAGCTGCTTACCGCGCATCCGCCACGCCTGCGCCGTCTCGCGCTGAGGCATCTGCAGCACGCCAAGGTGCAAGTCCATGAAAACACTCCGATCCAGGCGGTGCATGGCAACACCCTGATCGGCGACGGCCAGATCCGCTGGCGGGGCCGACGTCTGGTCGTCGCAACCGGACCCAGCCCGCTGGAGTGGGTGCGCGAATCCGGCTTGCGGCTGGATGCACGCGGCTTCATTGATGTCTCGCCAGCATTGCAAAGCCGCTCTCATCCGCACGTTTTCGCCAGCGGAGATTGCGCCAGTCTTCCCGGCGCCCTCCACAACGGTGTTCACGCGGTGCGCCAGGCGGCTGTACTCGCCACCAACCTTGGTCGAGCAGCCATCGGCCAGCCGCTGCGTCATTACCATCCACCAACGCACAGCCTCGCCCTGTTGGCCGACGGTCACGGAGGGGCGCTGCTGAGCTGGGGCAGCCTGGCGGCCGAAGGTCGGTTACTGGGCCGCTGGAAGGATTATATCGATCGCCGCTTCATGCGCCGTCATGGCAGCGAAGGCTGACGCGCTCAATCGAGCAGTTGCTGCAGACGTGTCTCCAGCAGCGCCGGAAAGCGTTCGAACCAGGCACGGTTGCGCGGCGAGGGATGTGGAAGCGGATGCAGACGAAACGCTCGCGTAGTGCCCTGTTCCGTTGCCAGCTCAATATCGAAACAGGCCGTGAAACGGTCTTCACGCTGCCAGAACTCTTCGAGCTGCCGGCGCACCTCGCGCGGCTGTTCCAAGCCGAACCAGAGAAAGGCTTCGCGCCCGAGCGTGACGATGTCGCGACCGCGCCAGTTGTCGATCAGCACCCGGCGCATCAGCGGATGAAAACGACGCTTGACCGCCATCGACCAGGCGCGATTGCCCAGTGGTTTGTAGGGCACCGTATTGATCCAGAAAAAGCCCGCACCGACCGCCCGGCTCGCCTCGAAATCCGGCATGTCTTCGCCGTGCAGATGCCGGTAGAGCGAACGCCGTACCAGTTGACCACCGCCACCGATGAAGGGCTCGCCATAGCGAACCTCCTCGCGTCCCGGATCCCGGCCGAAGAAGGCGATGGGCGCGTCCGCCCGACCGAGGCCGATGATCGGCTCCAACGGGTCCTTATCGAATTTCTGATAGACCGACACGTCAATGCCTTCGGTCCGGGCTGCGAGCGCGCGGAAAGCCTCACGCTCGGTCTGATCGAGGGGAATCGGACTGCGTTTCGACTTAGAGGTCACTTTCGTCCACCAGTGTCACCTCGGCCGCCGATATCACATACGCCGCATCGGCCAGATCATTGCTCACCGGTTCGATCGCGAGCGTGCCGTCAACCCAGAGCGGTGCATAGATATCTTCCAGGGTAATCCCGTTCGGATAGCGAACCATGACGATCTGGTTCGGCGGTGGCGGCGGAACGTGGATGCAGGCGCCGGGATAAGGCACCAAAAAGAACTCAGTGCTGCGGCCCTTGCTGTCGGTTTCAAGCGGTACGGGATAGCCGCCGAGACGCACCTGCTTGCCATTCAATGACGGCACGGTCTTGGCCGAATACATCACCGCTGGCAGGCCGCTCCCTTGCTTGAGTCCGCCTTGATCGCTGAAACCACCGGCTTCAGGGGAGTTGTGCTCGATCTCCGGCATTTCTTCCAGCGCCTTGCGGTCCTCGGCAGGCATCAGCTCGAGCCAGTCGAGTTCCGCCGGAGCGGCTTGGACGAAGGAGACACAGCACAGCAGCAGGAAGAGAAATATCTGGCGCATGGCAACCGAACGGTAGGAAAACGGGGCCGCCAGGCACGGCCCCGAGCGGATCAGTGCTTACGGCTGGTAACCATGCCGTAAATCACCAGCAGAATGATCGCACCGACCACGGCGCCGATAAAGCCTGCTCCCTCACCCGCCTCATAGAGACCGAGCGCCTGGCCGCCATAGGTAGCCAGCAGCGAACCGCCGATACCCAGCAGGATGGTCATGATCCAACCCATGCTGTCGTTGCCTGGCTTCAGGAAACGTGCGATGAGGCCGACGATCAGGCCGATGATGATGGTTCCAATGATGCCCATTTGGCGATCTCCTCAGGTCCGAAAAAATGTGTTACGTATTCTCGGACCTGAGGCGAGCCAGCCAGTTCGCCGGCGATCACATCAAGCCGGACGGCCGGAGTTCAGTCGCGGCTGATCAGCGATTCGACCGCGGTAATCTGTCGGTCCAGCGTGGCACGGTCGGGACAGCGCAGCGTGGCATGGCCGACCTTGCGACCGACCTTGAACGCTTTGCCGTAATGATGCAGATGGCAGTCCTCGACAGCGATGACACTCTCCACGGCCGGCACTTCACCGATGAAGTTGAGCATGGCGCTCTCGCCGACCTTGGCGGTCGAGCCCAGCGGCAGACCGGCCACGGCGCGCAGGTGATTCTCGAACTGGCTGCATTCGGCGCCCTCGATGGTCCAGTGCCCGGAATTGTGCACGCGTGGCGCGATCTCGTTCGCCTTGAGCCCGCCGTCGACCTCGAAGAACTCGAAAGCCAGCACACCGACATAATCCAGCTTGGTCAGCACGCGCCCGGCGTAGTCCTCGGCCAGCGATTGCAGTGGGTGATTGCTGCTGGCGACCGACAACCGCAGGATGCCTTCTTCGTGGGTGTTGTGAACCAGCGGATAGAAACAGACCTCGCCATCGCGGCTACGCACGGCGATCAACGAGACTTCCCCGGTGAACGGCACGAAGCCTTCGAGAATGCAGGGTACGCTGCCCAACTCGGCGAAGGCATTGGCGACATCGCTCGGCTTGCGCAGGACCTTCTGGCCCTTGCCGTCATAGCCCAAGGTGCGCGTCTTGAGCACCGCCGGCAGGCCGACGCTGGCCGCCGCGGCGTCGAGATCGGCCTGGGATTGGATATCGGCAAACTCGGGCGTCGGGATGCCGAGATCCTTGAACATGGACTTCTCGAACCAGCGATCACGGGCGATACGCAGCGCTTCGGCGCTCGGGTAGACCGGGACGAACTGCGAGAGAAACGCAACGGTCTCCGCTGGCACACTCTCGAACTCGAAGGTCACCAGATCGACCTCGTCGGCCAGCTGGCGCAGGTGGTCCTGGTCGCTGTAGTCGGCACGCAGGTGCTCGCCCAGGGCGGCAGCACAGGCATCCGGTGCCGGATCGAGGAAGGCGAAGTTCATGCCCAGCGGCGTCCCCGCCAGGGCCAGCATACGGCCCAGTTGGCCGCCACCGATCACGCCAATCTTCATTTACGCGTCCCTCGGGTCCGGGTTGTCGAGCACGGTTTGAGTCTGTTCGTCGCGGAATTTCTTCAGCGCGGCGTGATACTCGGGGAACTCATGGCCAAGGATGCTGGCCGAGAGCAGTGCGGCGTTGATCGCGCCTGCCTTGCCGATGGCCAGGGTAGCGACCGGCACACCTGCGGGCATCTGCACGATGGACAGTAGCGAATCCACGCCCGAGAGCATCGAGGACTGCACGGGCACGCCGAGCACGGGCAGATGGGTTTTGGCCGCGCACATGCCGGGCAAATGGGCGGCGCCGCCGGCGCCCGCAATGATCACGCGCAGGCCACGCCCTTCGGCCTGTTCGGCGTACTGAAAGAGCAGATCGGGGGTGCGGTGCGCTGACACCACGGTGACTTCGTGCGGAATGCCGAGCTTTTCCAGCATGTCTGCGGTGTGGCTCAAGGTGGACCAGTCGGACTTGGAGCCCATGATCACGCCTACCAGTGCGGTCATCGTCGTGCCTCTCTTCGGCGCCTGCGGGCGCATCAGGAACAACGGCCGCGCTGAAAACAGCGCGGCCGTGCAGGTACATGGCCGGAACCGGTCCGACCGAAGGCCGCGCAGTATAGCGCAAGCCCCCGCCCGCCGGCACCCGCGACCGTACGTCCGGCCACGCCGTCGATCGCGGCGGGTATTGCTCGAAGTCAATGGTGCGCCCCCGGGGTCGGGAGCAGACTGGCGGCTCCGATGCAAAGGAGACTCCCCAATGACCCAGACCATGAAAGCCGCCGTGGTGCATGCCTTCGGCGAACCATTGCGTATCGAGGAAGTGAAGGTCCCGCTGCCGAGCGCCGGGCAGATACTGGTAAAGATCGAAGCCTGTGGCGTCTGCCATACCGACTTGCACGCGGCCGAAGGGGACTGGCCGGTGCGCCCTACCCTGCCCTTCATTCCAGGCCATGAAGGTGTCGGCTACGTCGCCGCTGTCGGCAGCGGCGTAACACGGGTCAAGGAAGGCGATCGCGTCGGCGTGCCCTGGCTCTATACCGCCTGTGGCTGCTGCGAGCATTGCCTGACCGGCTGGGAAACCCTGTGTACCGCGCAACAGAACACCGGTTATTCAGTCAACGGTGGCTACGCCGAATATGTCCTGGCTGATCCCAATTATGTCGGCATCTTGCCGGACAAGGTCGCGTTCGATGAGATTGCACCGATCCTCTGCGCCGGCGTCACGGTTTACAAAGGCCTGAAGATGACCGGCGCCCGTCCCGGCCAGTGGGTGGTGATTTCCGGTGTCGGCGGGCTGGGCCATGTCGCGGTGCAATACGCCAAGGCGATGGGCTTGCACGTGGTGGCGGTCGACGTCGACGACGCCAAGCTGGAACTGGCGAAGAAGCTCGGCGCCAGCCTGACCATCAATGCCCGCAGCGAAGACCCGGTGGCGATCGTCCAGCGCGACATCGGCGGGGCGCATGGGGTGCTGGTCACTGCGGTGTCCAACGGCGCTTTCGGCCAGGCCATCGGCATGGCTCGCCGTCACGGAACGGTCGCGCTGGTTGGCCTTCCGCCAGGCGATTTCCCCACGCCGATCTTCGATGTGGTGCTCAAGGCCATCAGCATTACCGGCTCGATCGTCGGCACCCGCGCCGACCTGCAGGAAGCGCTGGATTTCGCCGCCGAAGGCTTGGTCAAGGCGACTATCCATGCTGGCAAACTGGACGACATCAACCAGATCTTCGACCAGATGCGCGCGGGGACCATCGAGGGACGCATTGTTCTGAGCCTTTAAGCGCAGGCCCGGATGCGCCAAGCTCGTGTCCGGGCCCAACTCAATCCTCGACCGCCATCTCAGCAACCTGACCCGCGCCGCTTTCCAGCTTGCGCCAGAGCAGTCGCACCGGCGCCTTGCGCACCAGCGCACAGCGATACAGGCGAATCTCCAGCGGCACCCGCCAATGCTCGGCTCCGCAGATCACCAGCTCACCACGCTCCAACTCGGCGGTTACGGAGAGCCGTGGCACCCAGGCCAGGCCCAGCCGCTGCATCGCCATGCTTTTCAAGCTGTCGGCCATCGCCGTTTCGTACACCGTGGACGAGCGCAGGCCGCGTTGACGCAGCAGCAAATTAACCGACCGACCCAGCGAGGCGCCGGCGCTGTAGGCCAGCAGCGGCACGGTCTGGCCGCTGTCGGGATCGAACAGCGGCCTGCCGGCGTCATCGACAGCGCAGACCGGCACGATCTCGGTACGTCCCAGCGACAACGACGGAAACAGCTCCGGATCCATCTGCAGCGCGGCATCCGGATCGTAATAGGCAAGGATCAGGTCGCAGGCGCCTTCGCGCAGGGAATGCACCGCCTCGCCGACGTTGGTCGCCACCAGCCGGCTGTTGACCGGCACACCATCGAGACGTAGCCGGGCCAACCAACCTGGAAAAAAACCGAGCGCCAGCGAATGCGCAGCGGCGATCTGCAACACCTCGCCGCGTTGCCCCTCAAGGTTGTGCAGGTAGTGCACCACCTCGCCCAGCTGTTCGACCATGTTGCGTGCCGTGACCAGGAACAGCTGTCCCGCCTCGGTCAGCTCGATCGGCGTACGGGCGCGGTTCACCAGGGTCAGGCCCAGGGTGTTCTCCAGGCTGCGGATGCGCCGGCTGAAGGCCGGCTGGGTGACGAAGCGTCGCTCGGCGGCCTGGGAGAAGCTGCGAGTAGCCGCCAGTGCGACCAGGTCTTCCAGCCACTTGGTTTCGATGTTCATGCCGGCTCCTGGCAGGCTGGGAATGGGATCGGGATGAAGCGCAATATCGCTCGCCAGCCTAACGGCGTCACACCGCAATTATGCCGATTGTGCATAGGCCAGTGTTTAACGGCATTGGCCGAGAAAGGGCCTCAGCCCTATGGTAGCGGCCTTCGCGGCAAATGCCGCTTTTCTCTCGGATGAGAACCTCATGTCCTCCGCTGCATCCTTCCGCCTCGAAAAAGATCTGCTTGGCTCGCTCGAAGTACCTGCCGATGCCTATTACGGCATCCAGACCCTACGCGCCGTGCACAATTTCCATCTTTCCGGCGTGCCGTTGTCACACTACCCGAAGCTGGTGGTCGCGCTGGCGATGGTCAAGCAGGCGGCGGCAGACGCCAACCGCGAGCTGGGGCACCTCAGCGACGCCAAGCACCTGGCGATCAGCCAGGCCTGTGCGCACTTGATCCGCGGCGAGCATCACGATCAGTTCGTCGTCGATATGATCCAGGGTGGTGCCGGCACCTCGACCAACATGAACGCCAACGAGGTGATCGCCAACCTGGCGCTGGAATACATGGGCCACGCCAAGGGCGAGTATCGCCACTTGCACCCGAACAACGACGTGAACATGGCGCAGTCGACCAACGACGCCTATCCCACGGCTATCCGCCTGGGGTTGCTGCTGGGCCACGACACCCTGCTGGCCAGCCTCGACAGCCTGGTGCAGGCCTTCGCTGGCAAGTCCGCCGAGTTCGCGCACATTCTCAAGATGGGTCGCACCCAGCTGCAGGACGCCGTGCCCATGACCCTCGGCCAGGAATTCCGCGCCTTCGCCACCACGCTCGGTGAAGACCTTGAGCACCTTCGCCTGATCGCCCCGCAACTGCTGGTCGAGGTCAACCTCGGCGGAACGGCCATCGGTACCGGCATCAACGCCGACCCGAACTATCAAGCCCTGGCCGTGCAACGCCTGGCGACCATCAGCGGGCATCCGCTGAAACCCGCCGCCGACCTCATCGAAGCCACTTCGGACATGGGCGCCTTCGTCACCTTCTCGAGCATGCTCAAGCGTCTGGCGGTCAAGCTGTCGAAGATCTGCAACGACTTGCGGCTGCTCTCCAGCGGCCCGCGCACCGGCATCAACGAGATCAACCTGCCGCCGCGCCAGCCGGGCAGTTCGATCATGCCGGGCAAGGTCAATCCGGTGATTCCAGAGGCGGTCAACCAGGTGGCGTTCGAAGTGATCGGCAACGACCTGGCGCTGACCATGGCTGCCGAGGCCGGGCAGTTGCAGCTCAACGTCATGGAGCCGCTGATCGCCTTCAAGCTGTTCGACTCGATCCGCCTGCTGCAGCGCGCCATGGACATGCTGCGCGAGCATTGCATCGTCGGCATCACCGCCAACGAGGACCACTGCCGTCGTCTGATGGAAAACTCCATCGGCCTGATCACCGCGCTGAACCCCTACATCGGCTACGAAAACGCCACCCGCATCGCCGGCCAGGCGCTGCTCAGCGGCCGCGGCGTGCTGGAGCTGGTGCGCGAGGAGCAGCTGTTGGACGACGCCACCCTCGACGACATCCTGCGTCCGGAAAACATGATCGCACCGCGGCTGGTGCCGCTGAAGGCCTGACGCGCTGGTGTTTCCCGCTGTAAAGGCGCCCGCTGTGCCGGGCGCCCTTACATACCGAGCCGCCACAAACGGCTCGTTTCAATAAGAACAACAAACAGGTATCCGCATGAATCAGAGCACCACTCTCGCTAATCCCCTGCGCCTGCTCGGCCGCCTGGCCCTGTGGCAGCAGATCCTCATCGGCCTGGGCCTGGGCATCGTCACCGGCCTCGTTTTCAAGCAGGACGCGCTGGTTCTGGCACCGATCGGCACGCTGTTTCTCAATGCCATCAAGATGCTCATCGTGCCGCTGGTATTCGTTTCGCTGGTGGCCGGCATCACCTCCATGCAGGACAGCGCCAAACTGGGACGGATCAGCGTAAAGACCATCGCCATCTACCTGATCACCACCGCGTTCGCGGTCAGCATCGGGCTGCTGTTTGGTGCGCTGTTCAGCCCCGGCGAGGGCATGAGCATGGTGGCCAGCACCACCGGCGAGGCCAAGCAGGCGCCGTCTCTGGTCAGCATCCTGGTCGGCCTGATCCCGAGCAACCCGGTCACTGCATTCGCCGAAGGCAATATCCTGCAGATCATCGTTTTCGCCATTGCGCTGGGCGTGAGCATGAATCTGGTCGGTGAACGCGCGGCGCCGGCGGTGCGGCTGTTCGATGGCCTAGCCGAGACCTTCTACAAGCTCACCGATTTAGTGATGCGCGTTGCGCCGATCGGGGTCTTTGCCCTGACCGCCGGCGTGGTCGGCAGCCACGGCGCCGAAGTGCTGCTGCCCCTGGCCGGCGTCATCGGCGTGATCTACCTGGCTAGCATTGCCCATGTATTGCTCGTCTATGGCGGCCTGCTCGGACTAGTGGGGCGGTTGAGCCCGCTGCGGTTCCTGCAGGGCATTGCACCGGCACTGGCGGTTGCGTTCAGCACTTCGAGCAGTTCCGGCACCCTGCCGGTTTCCATCGAATGCGCACGCAAGAATCTCGGCGTGTCCGAAGGCGTGGCGGGCTTCGTACTCCCCGTTGGCGCCACCATCAACATGGACGGCACCGCCATCTATCAGGGCGTGCTGGCGCTTTTCATCGCTCAGGCGTTCGGCATCGACCTCAATGCCGGGCAGTATCTAATGATCATCCTCACCGCGACCCTGGCATCAGTGGGCACCGCGGGCATCCCTGGTGCGGGGTTGATCATGCTCGGACTGGTACTGACTTCGGCCGGCCTGCCACTCGAAGGTGTGGCGTTGATCGCCGGCATCGACCGGATCCTCGACATGGCGCGCACCACGGTGAACGTCGCCGGTGACCTGATGACCACTACCTTGGTCGGGCGCAGCGAGAACGAGCTGGATCAAGACGTATACAACAGCAGCAACAAGGAATGAGCCTCGCTGGGCCGCTCTGACTCGGCGGTCCAGCAAACCCGCAGACAAACGCCGCGATCCGGGCGAAGCGGCGTCGACCCCGCTGGCTAAAGCGTGATACGGCACAAGCCGCCGTTTTCAGCCCTTGCGTAGACTCCGCCGATTTCCTGGAGGCCTCATGCGCAAACTACTCACGCTTACCCTGTTGCTCAGCTCTTTCATCGCCGCACCGTTCGCCCAGGCGGAGCTCCCGAAAGGCTATGAGATGGTCCTGCAGACCGAGAACTTTCCGCCCTTCAACATGGCGGAGGGCGGCAAGAACTTCGCGAAGGAAGAGCATATCCATGGCATCAGCGCCGACACCGTGCGCGAGATGTTCAAGCGCGCCGGCATCGCTTATTCGATGACGCTACGCTTTCCTTGGGATCGCATTTACCAATCGACCCTGGATCTGCCTAACCACGGCCTGTTCTCGACGTCGATGACCGATGAGCGCCGGTCGCTGTTCAAGTGGGTCGGCCCCATCGCGCAGTACGAAAGCGTCCTGCTCTCGGCACCCGGCTCGAACCTCAAGCTGACCAGCCTCGCCCAGGCCCAGGGGTACAAGATAGGTGCCTACAAGAGCAGCGCGGTGAGTCAGCGCGTGGAGGCTCAGGGTCTTGCACCGGTCAATGCGCTGCGCGATCAGGAAAACCTGCAGAAGTTGCTCATCGGCAAGATCGACCTCTGGGCGACGTCCGACCCGGTGTGGCGCTACTACGCCAAGCAGGAGGGCGTGAGCGGCCTGAACACGGTGCTGGTGTTCAACTCGTCGCCGCTGTACCTGGCCCTCAACAAGGACACGCCCGATGAAGTGATCACTCGCCTGCAAAGCGCCTTGGATCAGATGAAGACCGAGGGTTACGGCAGCTGCGTCAAGCACCCCGAACTCTGCTGAATCAGCAGCGACCTCGCGGAAGGCACCTTCGTGCCGGACCCGCAAGCGCCACCAGCTACTCGATCTCGAACAAGCCGTCACGCATTTGCGCTGAGGCCAACCGATCGCGGATCTCCGGATCGATCCGCGGATCATCCCGCCCGTAGAGCATTACCTGCCGGTAGGCATTGACCCGGTTGATCTCGGTACCCAGGTACTCCCAGACCACGCGAGTACAGGCCGGCGTACGTCGGTCTCCGCTGGAGACACCGGTTTTCAAGCCATTGAGGCGGCTGATACGGCTCTTGAAGCTGGGAATCAGGATGGTCTGGCTCATCTCGTTGTCGGTCAGCGACTCGTAGTCGATGAGAAACAGTCGATCCTGCAAATAGAAGGCGGCGCCCAGGTAGCGGCAGCGCACCACGCCGTCTTCCTGTTTGGGATTGTCGGGACGCGACTGTTCCTGACGTTCCTGGCGTTCGAAGACGAAGCTGCCGCGATCCTCGCGTAGATGCACCAGCGACAGCAGGATCTGCCCCGGCACCGACATGCAATTGGCATATTCGAAGTAGTAGCCACAGTAACGGGACAGGCTGTTGGCGTTGTCGCGCATCGGCTGGAACAACTCCAGCAGCGGGTCACTGGCGGCGATGCGCTCCTGATCGTTTCGTCGCAGACCGATCAACTGCGCGAACTGTTCACCGGGCAGGCTCAGCTCGTAGCCCTCGACCCCGAAGAAATCACAGATGCGTTTGAGGTTGTGCGCAGTGGGGCGGCTTTGGCCATTCAGGTACTTGTTGAATTGCGCCCGGTTGATCGAAAGCTTGCGGCACACCTCGGCAATCGACCGGTAATGGCTGCAGAGCAGCTTGAGATTGGCGCCGAGGTGGTCTTTCATGGTCGATCCCAGTGATGCGAGCGGCGCGATTCTAGCATCAACTCGCGTCAGTTCGCCGCGATCCGCGCAATTGCATCACTGAGGCATCTGGCCAACCATTCCCCGGCTGCGTCCTTACATTCGTCCAAAACAACAAGAGAGACCCTTCCGCATGCTCGATCTTCTCAACGATCTCATCTGGAGCAAGCTGCTCATCGTGATGCTGATAGGCCTCGGCCTGCTCTTCACCATCGCCTCGCGCTTCGTCCAGTTCCGCTACTTCGGCAGCATGTTTAAGATTTTCGGCGAAGCCTTCAAACGCCAGCCGGGCCAGCTCAGTTCATTCCAGGCGTTGATGCTCAGCGTCGCCGGCCGCGTCGGTGCCGGCAACATCGCCGGTGTCTCGGTCGCCATCATGCTCGGCGGCCCAGGCGCGATCTTCTGGATGTGGATTGTGGCCCTGGTCGGCATGGCCACCAGCTACTTCGAGTGCTCCCTGGCGCAGCTGTACAAGCGCCGTGAACCCGACGGCGGCTATCGCGGCGGCCCGGCGTTCTACATCCAGCACGGCCTCGGCCAACGCTGGCTGGGTATCGTGGTATCGCTGCTGTTGCTGGTGACCTTCGGCTTCGGCTTCAACGCCGTGCAGTCGTACACCGTCGCCAGTTCGATGAACGATACCTTCGGCGTGCCGACCTTCGTCAGCGGCATCGTGCTGATGGTGGTGATCGGCCTGATCATCTTCGGTGGCATCAAGCGCATCGCCAAGTTCGCTGACGTGCTGGTTCCGGTGATGGCGTTCTCTTACATCGCCATGGCGATCTTCGTCATCGGCAGCAATGCCGGCGATATCCCTGCCGCCTTCGGCACCATCTTCCGTAGCGCCTTCGGCCTCGAACCGGCATTCGCCGGTGGCATCGGCGCGGCGATCATCATGGGCGTCAAGCGCGGTCTGTTCTCCAACGAAGCCGGCCTGGGCAGCGCGCCCAACGTGGCCGCAGTCGCCGAGGTCAAGCACCCGGTGGCACAGGGCATCGTGCAGTCGCTGAGCGTGTTCATCGACACCATCGTGCTGTGCAGCTGCACCGCGCTGATCATCATCCTCTCCGGCGTATTCGAGCCGGGCAGCGAGATGGCCGGTGTGGTCCTGACGCAAACTGCCGTCGCGGCCGTTGTCGGTGAGTGGGGCCGGGTGTTCATCAGCGTGGCGCTGTTGCTGTTCGTGTTCACCACCCTGATCTACAACTACTACCTCGGCGAGAATGCGCTGGGCTTCTTCACTGAGAAGCGCTGGCCGGTGCAGGTCTACCGCGTCATGGTGATCGGCCTGGTGATGTGGGGCTCGATCCAGGACCTGGGCACGGTGTTCGGCTTTGCCGACGTCACCATGGGTCTGCTGGCGATCTGCAACCTGATCGCCTTGGCGCTGCTGTTCAAGGTTGGGCTGCGCCTGATGCGCGACTACGACAGCCAGCGTGATGCGGGCGTGGAGTCTCCGGTGTTCGATCCGAAGAACTTCGCCGATCTGGATCTGGACCCGACCGTCTGGCCAGCCCGCGGCACCAGTGAATCGCCTGCCACGGGATCGGCAACCGCCTCCCCGGTGCAGCAGCGCTAAGCGCCCGCAGCGGGTACGAACAGGAGGCCACACAGGCCGTGTGAAAACGTAGCGAGCGAAGGTCAGGCAAGGCAAAAACAGCCGAAAAAGCGCAGTTTACGTGCTGTAAATGAGCATTTTTGAGGTTGTTTTTAACGCAGCATGACCGAGCGCAGTAGCTTTTCATACGGTTTGTACGGCCTCCTGTGTTCTTAGGAGACCAACATGGTGGCTTCCAGAAACATTCTGGTGCTGTACACCGGCGGCACCATCGGCATGCAACAAAGCGCCGTAGGCCTGATGCCCGCCTCTGGTTTCGCCGGCAGGCTACGCGAGCAGCAGGACCAGCAACCTCAGCTGACGTTACCCAACTGGCTATTCCGCGAGCTGCTGCCAGCAATCGACAGCGCCAACATGAACCAAACCAACTGGCTGTCCATGGTCGAGGCCATTCGTGCCGGCGTCGAGCAGGACGGCTGCGATGGCGTGCTGGTGCTGCATGGCACCGATACCCTGGCCTACAGCGCTGCCGCCCTGAGCTTCTTGCTGCTCGGGCTCGAGGTGCCGGTGCTGCTGACCGGCGCCATGCTGCCGGCCGGTGCGCCTGACAGCGATGCCTGGAGCAACCTCTTCGGCGCCATGCAGGCACTGCAGGCCGGGATCGAGCCGGGGGTATATCTGTACTTCAGTGGCAAGCTGATGTCCGGCGTGCGGGCCAGCAAACGCGGTACCGCGACGCTGGATGCCTTCGGTGTCGCGCCTCGTTTGCGTCAGGGTAAACGTGCGCCAGGCATCCCGGCCACGCTCGACTATCGCCAGCCGCGCCGGTCGGTCAGCCTTGCGGTGCTGCCGTTCTACCCGGGCATCGAGGCGTCACATCTACGCGCCCTGCTGGCCTGCGGCGTGCAAGGTGTGCTACTCGAATGCTACGGCAGCGGTACGGGCCCGGCGGACGATGCCGAGCTGCTGGCGGTATTGAAGGATGCACATGAGCGTGGTGTGGTGCTGGCAGCAATCAGTCAGTGCCCGCAAGGTCACGTCGAGTTCGGCATCTACGCCGCCGGCAGCACGCTGGCGGCCACAGGGTTGATCTCCGGCGGTGGCATGACCCGTGAAGCCGCGCTGGGCAAGCTGTTCGCGCTGCTCGGCGCGGGTTTGTCACAGGCAGAAACCGAACACTGGTTCGCCCTCGATCTTTGCGGCGAGCGTGCCGACTAGCGGTATCGGCGACTCAGTCCGGGCTGAGGTTCAGCGCTGCAGACAGGCGCGGACCTGCCTGCGCAGCTCGTCCAGGTCCAGCGGTTTGGCCAGGCGAGCCTGACAGTTGATCTCCTCAGAGAGCTCGCTGGACGCACTCAGCACGATGACCGGAACCTCCCGGGTAGCCGGCGTCTGGCGTAGCAGCGCCAGCAATTCCTTGCCCTTGAGTTCCGGCAGATTGAGGTCCAGCAGCAACAACTCCGGCGGATCGGCGAGCACATGTTTGAGGGCGGTCCGGCCGTTATCGATCACGCTGATTTCACCGATGTCGGCCAACGCCTTGCGTACCAGCAGCTGGCTGGCCGGATCGTCTTCCACGTAGACGATCCGCGGCCGCTCGTGGGGCGGCAGTACAGGCTCCGGCTCGAGCACCGGCAGCGCGACCCAGAACAGGCTCCCGGCACCCAGCTTGCTCTTCACACCGATGCTGCCTCCCATCAGCTTGGCGTATTCCAGGCTCAGCGACAGCCCGATACCGGCGCCCTGGATATTCGAATTCTCACGTCCTAGACGCTGGAACGGCGCGAACAATTGCGCCTGCAACGCCTCGTCGATGCCCAGTCCCGTGTCCTCGACCATCAGCCTTACCTGCCCGGCAGCCGTTTCGATGGACATCCGTATCCGGCCGGACGGGTTGTTGTACTTGATCGCGTTGGACAACAGGTTGAGCAACACCTGGCGCAGCCGTCTCGGCTCGGCCAGCACCTCGATGGGTGACGCCGGCAGGTCGAATTCCAGCTGCAGATCATGACGCTGGACATCAAGCGCGACCAGCTCGGCGCACTCTCGCATCAGCGCACAGACCTCCACCCGCTTGAGCTCCAGCCGCGGCCGCTCGGCCTGCAGGCTCGACCAGTCGAGGATGTCAGCGAGGAGCTGATTGAGGTGGCGGCTGGCCAGCAGGATTTCGTCGAGATAGTCGGCCGCCTCCGGGTCGGTTTCAGGGGAACAGTCCATGCGCATCAGTTGGGCGAAGCCGAGGATGGCATTGAGCGGTGTTCGCAATTCATGGCTGATGCTGGAAATCAGATGGGTCTTGGCCTCGTTGGCCGCCTGGGCCTGTTGCGTGGCATGGCGCAGATCCTCTTCGACCCGCTTGATCGCATCGATGTCGACATGAGTACCCGCCAACAGCGTGGCTTCGCCTGTCTGCGGATCGCGCTCGAGCACGCGGCCGCGACTCAGCAGCCAGTGATATTCGCCGAGCGCGTCGGCAAAGCGGAACTCGCATTCATAGCGCGTAGCATTTCCCGACTGCATACGCGCCAGCTCGGCACGCACGCGAGGCAAATCGCGCGGATGGATGCGTTGGAAAAATTGCGCCGAGGCGAGTTTCGACGAGGGCAAGCCGAAGCGGTACGGGAGGCGCCCGCGCAGCTGCAGGGTGGCGTTGCGCATGTCGTTTTCCCAGAGGCTTTCGGTCGAGCTCTCGAGCACCAGTTCGAGACGCTTCTGCATCTGCGTCCGCTGCGCCTCGCTGAGCTCCAGCTGGCCACCGATGGCCTGGGTGTGCTGGGCCAGATCGTCCAGTTCACGGATATTGGACGAGACCGACTGAGGCCGCCATTGACCCTGGCCGATCTGTCCCATCATCCGTGAGATGCTGGCGATGGGCGCAAGCAGCGCCTGGCTGAGCCGCCGTGCACGCAGCCACATATAGGCGAAGAACAGCAGATAGAACAGCAGCAGGCCGGCAATCAGCAAATAGCCGATCTGCCGATAATGGCTGGCCAGGGTCGTGGTCTGGCTGAACACCGCAGCCTCGTCCACCACCGCCAGCAGATGCCAGCCCGTCGGCTCCACCGTGGCCCAGGCTACCAGCTGCCGACCATCATCGAGGCTCAGGCGCTGCACCCCGTCAGCCTGCGCGGCGACGGCGCTGGCCAGCTTGTCAGTACCCGGACGACGCCCGAGACGGAAATCCTCGGGCTTGAAGATCTCTCGCCGAATCGCTTCGTCGTAGGAGTGCTCGGTCAGCTCAGCGAGGCCGAACTGGCGCTCGCCCGCCTCGGGCAGGGCCATGATGTCGAGGTCGCGGCTGACCAGCATGGCATAACCGTTCCAAGGCACTCGCAGACGTCCGATCTGCTGCAGAATGCCGCTGACCGTGACGTCGATACCGCTGACCCCTTCCAGGAAATCGCCTCGATACACCGGCGCGATGGCTGACATCATCCACCCGTGCCCAGCCGGATCCAGGTAGACGTCGGTCCAGACCACCCGCCGCGCCGGGTTTTGCCAGGAGTTGGCCAGGTAATAGAAGTTGTAGCGGGGGATGTCCATGTCCGGCGGATACTGTTCCGCGGTGTTGAACCAGGGGTAGATGTGGTTATAGCTGTCCCAGCTGTTGAAATAGAGGCTGGCGATCAGCGGGTTGCCGGCGTGCAACTCCTTCATCAGCGGATCGAGACGGTGCAAGCGCGCCACCTTTTCCAGATCCTGCTGCTCGGGCGCGGTGGCGGCGGAGTAGAAACTGGCCGCGCCGCCGTTATCGATCGGGCTATAGCGCACCCCACCCTCACTCAGGGTCAGCGATGCAGGCGGCACCGGGCTGTCGTCCTCCAGCGCACGGAGGGTGAAATTGCGAAACAGGGCGGTGGTACTCGCCACTTGCTGCAACTGCTGACTGATGATCCGCGCTTCGCGGTCCACCGCCGCTTGCAGCTCGGCAAGCGCTGTCTCGCGTAGATACTCGATCTGCGCATCGCGGATGGCCGTGTTGGTCAGCAGGTAGGCCGCGATAAGCACCACCTCGACCAGCACCAGCGGAATCAGCGCGCTTTGAACGAAGGCGCGCCAGATCCATTGACGTATCCCGACAGGGGTTTTCAATGACACTGCGCTGCTCCAGCGATCCGACTCAGGCCCCCGGCTGGCCACGGTGCGCACTGCATTGGCGGAACCGGACCGCGTTCAGTGTAATGACCGATAGCCCAGCGACTCAGCGGTTCGCCAGCTCGATCAGCCCGGCACGCCACGCCACACCGCGTGGCAACGCCAGGAAGGATGGGTTGAGATAGCTTTCACGTGCCTCGTACGTCAGCGTGGCGCCGCCAATGTCCAACACCTCGCCCCCTGCACCCTCGAGCACGCCCTGGGCGGCGGCGGTGTCCCACTGCGAAGTTGGCGCCAGTCGCGGATAGCAGTCGGCAGCGCCCTCGGCCAGCAGGCAGAACTTCAACGAACTGCCGACGCTGGCCAGCACCAGCTCGCCGAAGCGCTGGCGCAGCCCGTCCAGTAACTGCTCCTGCGCCGGGCTCGAATGACGACGGCTGGCGACCACGGTGAACCCCTCGGCCGGTTCATGGCGCACCTGCAACGGCTGGGCCGCGCCATCGGCTTCGGCACGCCAGGCACCGAATTCGGCGCCGCCGTAGTAACAGCGGCCGTTGGCCGGAATGCCTACCACGCCGAACAGCACCCGCCCCTGCTCGATCAGCGCCACGTTGACGGTGAACTCCTCGCTGCCGGCAATGAATTCCTTGGTTCCATCCAGCGGATCGACCAGCCACCAGCGGGTCCAGCCGGCGCGCTCGGCCAGGCTCAGATTGCAATCTTCTTCGGACAGCACCGGAATGTTCGGATCCAGCGCACGCAGGCCGTCGGCCAACAGGTGATGCGCCGCCATGTCGGCCGCGGTCACCGGCGAGGCGTCCGCCTTCTCGTGCACCCGTACCTCATTGCGCCAATGTGGCAGGATCGCCTGCCCGGCGTCGCGCACCAGGTCGATGACCCTGGCCAGATACGGATGACTCATCGGACGTACTCCCCTCGCTCGGTCAGCAGGTCCCGCGCCAGATACAGCGCCGCCAGAGCGCGTCCTTCGCTGAATTGCGGGTTCTGGATCAGGCTCGACAACTCGCGCAGATCGATCCGGTCGACGCGCATCGGCTCCGGCTCGTCGCCTGGCAGCTGTTCGGGATAAAGGTCGCGGGCCAGGACCACCTGAATTTTCTGGCTCATGTAGCCGGGCGAGAGGGATAGCTCGGTGAGCAATTCGAGGCGGCGCGCACCGAAACCAGCTTCTTCCTTCAACTCGCGGTTGGCAGCATCGAGCACGTCTTCGCCCGGCTCGATCAGGCCCTTGGGCAGCGACAGCTCATAGGTATCGGTGCCGCCGCAATATTCCTCGACCAGCAATGCCCGTCCGTCGGCATCCAGCGCGACGATCATCACCGCGCCATAGCCGGTGCCCTGGCCAACCAGCCGTTCGTAGGTGCGCTCGACACCATTGGAAAACCTCAGCTGCAGCTCCTCGACACGGAACAGACGGCTGGTGGCAACGATCTCACGGGCAAGCACGGTAGGTTTCTGGCGCATGGGGATATCCTTGAAACGCGAACCGCAATCATAACCCGCCTTTTTGCCATCGCCGTGAACGCTTTGCATCGAACCGACCACTGCCGCACCATTGCATCAATCGCCGAAAAAAAGAGCCTGCCATGATCGCTTCACTGCCCTGGTCCGACATCGATACCGTCCTGCTGGATATGGACGGCACCTTGCTGGACCTGCATTTCGATAATCATTTCTGGCTCGAATTCCTGCCGCAACGTTACGCCGAACTGCACGGCATCAGCTACGCCATGGCCGAACTGGAGCTGGCTCCGTTATTCAACGAGCACGAAGGCAAGCTCACCTGGTATTGCCTGGATTTCTGGACCCGCGAGCTGAACCTGCCGATTCGCGAAATGAAGCGCGAAATCGCCGACCTGATCGCCCTGCGGCCAGCCGCCGACGAGTTCCTCGCCGCCCTGCGTGATGCAGGCAAGCGGGTGGTGCTGATCACCAATGCCCATCGCGACTCGCTGTCATTGAAGCTCGAGCGAATCGAACTGGCGCCCTGGTTCGACCGCCTGATCAGCTCTCACGACTACGGATTTCCAAAGGAGCAGGCACAGTTCTGGGACGCCCTGAAGGCGGATCTGGACTTCGACCCGGCCACATCGCTGTTCATCGACGACAGTCTGCCTGTTTTGCGCAGCGCTCGTGATTTCGGCATCGCGTACCTGTTGGCCGTCAGCGAACCGGACAGCCGGCGCGGGCAAAAAAATACCGAAGAATTCACAGCCGTCAACGATTACCTGGAGCTGATCCGCAGCCTGCAGGGATATCGGCCTGAACCGCCGCTGTGATGACTTAATTACAGCGGCCCGAGGTCGCCCATAAGCCAGTGGCCATTCGACAGGAATGATTAGGATGGCGATGCGTCCAAACAGACAAGACAACGAGGCCCAGCCTCCGGCTGCGCCGCACCAGGCATCCGATGCCGCATAAACGCGACGACCGGCGAAATTGCTCGTCGCGCATCGATGGACAACCTATGGCAGTAAACCCAGAGCCCTGGCCGGCCGGTACTAGTCAAATGAGCGGACGCATCCGCGGCCACGACTGGAGCGCAACGCCACTGGGCCCGATCGAAAACTGGCCCGTCCCGCTGCGAATCCTTCTCGACACGCTGCTCGACGCGCCGCTGCCCATGTGCGTGCTATGGGGCGAGACCGGCTTGCAGCTGTACAACGATGCCCATGCCGCGCTGATCGGCCGTTACCATCCTGACGCTTTGGGTGCGCCCGTCGCCATCACCTGGGGTGCCATCTGGCCCGAGCTGATCGAAGCCCGCGAAACCAGCGACCGGAGCCAGGCGTGTCTGCTACGCAACCACCGTCTTTCAGAGGACGGTACCGCCGACGGGGCCGCCGCCTGGTTCGATCTGGCCCTCAGCCCGATCAGGGATGGCCAGGTAGTCGGCGGGCAGTTGGTGTGCCTGCGCCATAGCGAGGAACAAGCGCTGCGCCGCAGCGAAGCGGAGATCCGTATGATCACCGATGCGCTGCCGATCCTTATCGGCTACATCGATCGAGACCAGCGTTTTCGTTTCAACAACCACTATTACAAAGAATGGTTCGGGCATTCACCCGAATGGCTGCGGGGCAAAACCGTGCGCGAGGTGCTTGGCGAGGAAGGCTACGCGCTGCGCCAGAACCATATCGAAGCGGTCCTCGCCGGACAGACCATCAGCTTCGAGACCTCGAGTCCACACCGTGACGGCCAGGAACGCCACAGCCAGGTGCAATACCTGCCACGTCGGGATGCCAACGGGCAGGTACAGGGATTCTTCGTCCTGGCGCAGGACGTCACCGAGCGCTGGCAGGCCGAGCAGGCACTGCGCGAACTCAACGAGACGCTGGAAAGCCGGGTGCAGGAACGTACCGAGGCCCTGGCCGAAGTCTATGAGCGGCTGGTCACTGAAATGGCCAGCCGCGAACAGGCACAGGAAGCCCTGCGCCAGGCACAGAAGATGGAAGCAGTGGGCCAGCTCACCGGCGGCATCGCCCACGATTTCAACAACATGCTCACCGGTATCATCGGCGGGTTGGATCTGATCCAGCGGTACAACCAGTCGGGCCGCCACGGCGAAACCCAGCGTTTCATCGATGCCGCGGTGAACTCGGCCAATCGCGCCGCCGCACTGACCCATCGACTGCTGGCCTTCGCCCGGCGCCAGCCGCTGAATCTCAAGCGAGTCGATCTGAATGCCCTGGTCGAATCGATGCGCGACCTGATGGTGCGCACCCTCGGCAGTCATATTCTGATCGACGCCATGTTGGCGCCGGATCTGTGGCCGGCCAACAGTGACGAGAACCAGCTCGAAAGCGCTCTGCTCAATCTGGTGATCAACGCCCGCGACGCCATGCCCGACGGCGGCAGCCTGTACATCGCCACCGCCAACGTGCATCTGCAGCGCCCATCGGAGGTGGGCGAGCTGGCACCCGGGCGCTACGTCAGCCTCAGTGTGATCGACAGCGGTTTCGGCATGACACGCAAGGTGTTGGCTGCGGCCTTCGAGCCATTTTTCACCACCAAACCGATCGGCCAGGGCACCGGTCTCGGCCTGTCGATGATTTATGGCTTCGCGCGCCAGGCCGGCGGTCACGTGCAGATCCGCAGCGAACCGGGCAACGGCACCGAGGTCACGCTCTATTTGCCAGCGTACAAAGGGATGGCTTCGCCAGCAGCGCTGTCCGAGCCCTCGAAACAGGCCCCACAGGCACTGCAGGGTGAAACCGTGCTGGTGGTGGAGGATGATCCCGCCGTGCGTCTGCTGGTGTTGGACGTATTGGGTATGCTCGGTTACCGCGCATTGGAAGCAGCCGAAGGCGATGCCGCAGCGAAGATTCTGCAAAGCGGCGAGCACATCGACCTGCTGATCTCAGACGTCGGTTTGCCGGGCATGAACGGTCGCCAGCTGGCCGACATCGCGCGTCAGCACCGCCCCGGGTTGCGTGTGCTGTTCATGACCGGTTACGCCGAGCAGGCGGCCAGCAGCGGCTTTCTCGATACCGGCATGGACATGATCAGCAAGCCATTCTCCGTCGATCATCTGGCGACGCGGGTGCGCGACATGCTGGCAAGCGATTCCTAGCGCACCGGATACCCACCTGTGCGCAACGCGCATTGAAGCATCGTCTGGGGCCGCTCACACAAGCGCGATCGGCACAAGAACACCGCGGCATTCGTGAAGCGGAAGGGCTATTCGGCGTTATTACTGGGGCTGTAGGCCCGCGGCGCGCTGTGGTGCGGCAGATGGATCAGATTGAGGTGGTGCTGGCGCGCCCAGCGCACGCAGAGGTCGGTCGGTGCCGACAGGCTGACCAGCGTCGACAACCCGGCACGCACGGCCTTGTGGATCAGCTCCAGGCTGCAACGGCTGGTGACCACGGCGAAGCCCCGCCGGCTGTCGCGGCCTTCTCGACGCAGCGCGCCGATCAGCTTGTCCAGCGCATTGTGCCGGCCGATGTCTTCGCGACACAGCACGATTTCGCCGTGCTCGTCGACGTACAGCGCGGCGTGCAGCGCACCGCTTTGCCGCGCCAGGCGCTGCGCATCGTTGATCCGCGCGCGCAGCTCATGCAGATGCGCGGCCGGCGGCAAGGGGCTGGGCGTCAGCGTGGTCAGTTGCGGCAACGCCTGCTCGATCGCCTCCACGCCGCACAGACCGCAACCGCTGGTGCCAGCGAGACTACGGCGCTGTTGCTTGAGCGCCCAGAACGCACGATTACCGATCTGCACCTCGGCGCTGAACGCCTCGCCGCGACGGCTGAGCTGGATGTCGTAGATTTCATCCACGCTTTCGACAAGCGCGCCGCTCAGGCTGAAGCCGACGACGAAGTCCTCCAGGGCACTGGGCGAGACCATCATCACCGCATGGCTGATGCCGTTGTAGGCGATGGCCAGGGCGCACTCCTCGGCCAGCACCGCATTGCCCCGCTGCGCGGCAGCGTCCAGCTCGACGTAGCTGTAGGCCTCCGGCGCCGGGTTGGTGATGCGATCAGTGGCGAGCGGACGGGAGGCACGGCGTGACATGGCGTTGGGTTCCTCGCAATGATCGTAGGGTGGATCGCGCTTTTATCGATCCACCATAGGCGCCGCGACGGCGGATGAAAAGACCGTCATCCACCCTATGCCGAACCAGGACCTTATGCTGCTCACGCCACCTGCGGTTCGATCTGCTCACGCAGCCCTTGCAGCGCCTGCAGGGCGAACTCGCTGAGCCCTTCGCCGCCGTGGGCGTCCAGATGCGCATAGAGTGCGGTGCGCATCTGCGGGTCCCACTGGCGCCTGAGGTGCTGGGCGAATTCGCTGCGCGCCTGGGCGGGGTCGGGTTGGGAGGCGAAGAAGGCGCCGATCTGGTTGGCCATCTTGATCAGTTGCGTGGCATTCATGCCCATCTGCACACCTCGATGCGCTGAAGAGAAAACAGGAGCCAACGGCGGGCCGCGAAGGCCCGCCGCTGGGGTTTACAGCTGGGTGACCTGGATGCGCGGCAGGAACTCGACCTGCTCGCGGGTGAAGGCCTCGAACTCCTGCTGCCACTTCGACGGCACCTCGACCTTGTGCACCTGTACCGCAGTCACCTTGTACTCGGGACAGTTGGTGGCCCAGTCCGAGTTGTCGGTGGTGATCACGTTGGCGCCGGATTCCGGGTGGTGGAAGGTGGTGTAGACCACACCCGGCTGCATGCGCTCGGTGACCTTGGCGCGCATCACCGTCTCGCCGGCACGGCTGTTGATGCCGACCCAGTCGCCATCGTTGATCCCACGGTCCTCGGCATCCACTGGATGCAGTTCGAGAATGTCCTCGGCGTGCCAGGCGCCGTTGGCGGTGCGCCGGGTCTGTGCGCCAACGTTGTACTGCGACAGGATGCGGCCGGTGGTGAGCACCAGCGGACGCTTGCGCGAGGTGCGCTCTTCGGTCGGGATGTACTCGGTGACCATGAAGCGACCCATGCCACGCACGAACGCGTCCTCGTGCATGATCGGCGTACCTTCCGGCGCCTCGTCGTTGCACGGCCACTGGATACTGCCCATCCGGTCGAGCTTGGCGTAGCTGACGCCCGTGAAGGTCGGGGTCAGGCGGGCGATCTCGTCCATGATCTGCGACGGATGGGTGTAGTTCATCGGGTAGCCGAGGGCGTTGGACAGCGCCACTGTCACTTCCCAGTCTTCCTTGCCGGCCAGCGCGGGCATCACCTTGCGCACCGGTGAAATGCGCCGCTCGGCGTTGGTAAAGGTGCCGTTCTTCTCCAGGAAAGAGGCGCCCGGCAGGAACACATGGGCGTATTTGGCGGTTTCGTTGAGGAAGAGGTCCTGCACCACCACGCACTCCATGGCCTTGAGCGCATCGGTGACGTGCTGCGTATCCGGATCGGATTGCGCCGGATCCTCGCCCTGCACGTAGAGGCCCTTGAAGGTGCCGGCGTGGGCCGCGGCGAGCATGTTGGGAATGCGCAGACCCGGCTCGTCGAGCAACTGGACGCCCCAGGCGGCCTCGAATTGCGGCCGCACCACCGGATCCGAGACATGGCGGTAGCCCGGCAATTCATGCGGGAAGGAGCCCATGTCGCAGGAGCCTTGCACGTTGTTCTGTCCGCGCAGCGGGTTCACCCCAACGCCCGGGCGACCGATGTTGCCAGTGGCCATGGCCAGGTTGGCGATCGCCATGACGGTGGACGAGCCCTGGCTGTGCTCGGTGACGCCCAGGCCGTAGTAGATCGCGGCGTTGCCGCCGGTGGCGTACAGCCGGGCGGCTGCGCGTACCTCGGCGGCCGGCACGCCGGTCAGCTCCTGCATGGCCTCGGGGCTGTTGCGCGCTTCGCTGACGAAGGCGCGCCATTGCTCGAAGGCCTCGGCCTCGCAGCGCTCGGCGACGAAGGCTTCGTTGATCAGGCCTTCGGTGGCGATGACATGCCCCAGGCTGTTGAGCAGGGCGACGTTGCTGCCCGGACGCAGTTGCAGGTGATGCTCGGCCTTGATGTGCGGGCTGCGCACCAGGTCGATGCCGCGCGGGTCGGCGACGATCAACCGCGCACCTTCACGCAGGCGGCGCTTGAGCTGCGAGCCGAACACAGGGTGGCCGTCGGTGGGGTTGGCACCGATCACCATCACCACGTCGGCGGCCAGTACCGAATCGAAGTCCTGGGTACCGGCGGATTCGCCGAGAGTGACCTTGAGGCCATAGCCGGTCGGCGAATGGCAGACGCGCGCGCAGGTGTCGACGTTGTTGTTGCCGAAGGCGGCGCGCACCAGCTTCTGTACCAGGTAGGTTTCCTCGTTGGTGCAGCGCGAGGAGGTCAGACCGCCGACCGAATCGCGGCCGTACTGGGCCTGGATCTCCTTGAAGCGCCGGGCGGCATAGCCGATCGCCTCGTCCCAGCTCACCGAACGCCAGGGCTCGTTGATGCTGTCGCGAATCATCGGCGTCTTGATGCGGTCCGGGTGGGTGGCATAGCCCCAGGCGAAGCGGCCTTTGACGCAGGCATGGCCGTGGTTGGCGTGGCCGTCCTTGTTCGGCACCATGCGCACCACTTCGTTGCCCTTGACCTCGGCCTTGAACGAGCAGCCAACGCCGCAATAGGCGCAGGTGGTGGTCACGCTGCGTTCGGCCTGGCCCATCTCGATCAGCGACTTCTCGGTCAGGGTGGCGGTCGGGCAGGCATTCACGCAGGCGCCACAGGAAACGCACTCGGAATCGATGAAGCTTTCGTCCTGGCTGGCGGCCACTCGCGAGTCGAAGCCACGGCCGTCGATCGTCAGGGCGAAAGTGCCCTGCACTTCTTCACAGGCCCGCACGCAACGGTTGCAGACGATGCACTTGGATGGGTCGTAGGTGAAATAGGGGTTGGATTCGTCTTTGGGCTCGGCCAGGTGAGTCTTCACCGGGTCGTAGCGCACCTCGCGCAGGCCAACCACGCCAGCCATGTCCTGCAGTTCGCAGTTACCGTTGGCCGAGCAGGTCAGGCAGTCCAGCGGGTGATCGGAGATGTACAGCTCCATGGTGCCGCGGCGCAGTTCGGCGAGCTTGGGGCTCTGTGTGCGCACCTTCATACCCGGCTCAACCGGAGTGGTACAGGACGCCGGATAACCGCGGCGGCCCTCGATTTCCACGGTACACAGGCGACATGAGCCGAACGGCTCCAGGCTGTCACTGGCGCACAACTTGGGCACGGCGATGCCAGCCTCTTGTGCAGCGCGCATGACCGAGGTGCCAGCTGGCACGGTGATGGCGGTGCCGTCGATTTCCACCGTTACCGGTGCGCCGGTGCGGGCGGGGGTGCCATAGTCGAGTTCACGATACAGGGCCATGTCTGTGCCTCCGAATCAGCGGGCTTCGGCGGTGTCTGGCGACACCCCGAAGTCCTCGGGAAAGTGGTTGATAGCGCTCATCACCGGGTAGGGCGTCATCCCGCCGAGGGCACAGAGCGAGGCGCCGAGCATGGTGTCGCAGAGGCTCTTGAGCAGCTCGATACGGCCCGGCTGCGGCCCTTCGGAACGGGCGACGATGATTTGGTCGAGCAGCTCCTCGCCACGGGTCGAACCGATCCGGCAGGGCGTGCACTTACCGCAGGATTCCACCGCGCAGAATTCCATGGCGTAGCGCGCCATCTCGGCCAGGTCGACCGTATCGTCGAACACCACGATGCCGCCGTGACCGAGCACCGCGCCGAGGGCGGCGAAGGCCTCGTAGTCCAGCGGGGTATCGAACTGCGACTCCGGCAGATAGGCACCCAGCGGGCCGCCCACCTGCACCGCACGGATCGGCCGGCCACTGGCCGAACCTCCACCATATTCATATAGCAGCTCGCGCAGGGTGATGCCGAAGGCCTTCTCGATCAGGCCGCCGCGGGCAATGTTGCCGGTCAGCTGGATCGGCAGAGTGCCAAGCGAGCGGCCCATGCCGTAATCCTTGTAATAGGCGCCGCCCTTGTCGAGGATGATCGGCACCGAGGCCAAGGAGATCACGTTGTTGATCACCGTCGGCTGGCCGAACAGGCCTTCGATGGCCGGCAGCGGCGGCTTCGGCCGCACGGTGCCGCGTTTGCCTTCGATGCTTTCGAGCAGTGCGGTTTCCTCGCCGCAGATATAGGCGCCGGCGCCGCGGCGCAGCTCCAGATGGAACGCCTTGCCGCTACCCAGCAGGTCGTCGCCCAGGTAGCCGGCGGCGTTGGCGCGGGCGATGGTCTCGAGCAGCACCGCCTCGGCGTGTGGGTATTCCGAACGCAGGTAGATGTAACCCTTGGTGGCGCCGACGGCCAGACCGGCAATGGTCATGCCCTCGATCAGCACATAGGGGTCGTCTTCCATCACCATGCGGTCGGAGAAGGTCCCCGAGTCGCCTTCGTCAGCGTTGCAGACGATGTATTTCTGCGCCGCCTCGCAGCCGAGCACGGTGCGCCATTTGATACCGGTGGGGAAGGCCGCGCCGCCACGGCCGCGCAGGCCGGACTCGGTGACCTCGGCGACGATGGCCTCAGGCGTCATGCCCAGAGCACGCTTGAGCCCGCGATAGCCGTCGTGAGCGATATAGTCATCCAGCGACAACGGGTCGGTGATGCCAGCGCGAGCAAACGTCAGGCGCTCCTGACGCTTGAGGTATTCAATCTCCTCGGTCAGGCCTTGGCCCAGCGGATGCTCGCCGCCCGACAGGAACCCGGCATCGAACAGTCCGGCGACATCCTTGGCCTTGACCGGACCATAGGCGACACGGCCGGCGGCGGTGGCGACTTCGACCAGCGGCTCGAGCCAGAACAGCCCACGCGAGCCATTGCGCACCAGCTTCACGTCGAGGCCACGAGCCGCAGCCTCGGCGGCAATGGTCTGGGCGACCTTGTCGGCACCCAGGCTCAGCGCGGTGACGTCACGCGGTACGTAAACGGTAATGGACTCGCTCATGCGCGAACCTCCTGTTCAGCCAACAGTTCCAACAGACCCTCGGCATCGACGCGGCCATGCAGCTCGCCGTTGAGCATGGCGTTCGGCGCGCAGGCGCAATTGCCCAGGCAATACACCGGCTCGAAGGTGAGGCTGCCGTCTTCGCGGGTCTCGCCGAGCGGCAGGCCGAGCTTTTCCTCGAGTTCGGCAGTCAAGGCCTTGGCCCCCATCGAGCGGCAGGCTTCGGCCTGGCACAGCTTGAGCACCTGACGGCCCGGCGGCGTGGCGCGAAAGTCGTGGTAGAAGCTGACCACGCCGTGCACTTCGGCACGCGACAGGCTGAGGTCCTCGGCAATCATCGGCAGCAGCTCCGGCGGCACCGCACCGAGGCGATCCTGGATGTCGTGCAGGATGGGTAACAGGGCGCCTGGCCGACCGCGGTGGGCGGCCAGTACCTCACGGGCGACGGCCTGGCACTGCTCGGGGGCGAAGCGCTGGGGAAGAATGGCCATGTTCTATGCTCCAGCCGGCGGCTATACCGGTACTGTCGGGAGACAAGCGCATCAGAGCTTGTGAGGAAATCTACTGCGTTCGGCATCTCGCATTTCGGGCGGTGCTCGCAATGCTCATGTATTTCAATACATTCCGCTTGCTGCGCTCCGGCGAAACGCAATCTGCCTTCACTCGCGACGATTTCTTCACAACCTCCCACGGTTGATTGACGCTTATCCCAGGTGGCGTTCGAAGGATCGCCACATATGAATAAAAGTTCTTATACTTGGCCGCAGAGCGCCCATGTGCGGCACACTATCATGGGCAATCAGCCGAACAAATATGAAGTCTTGAGCATATGATACGCATCGAAATCCAGCCACGTTGGCGTTTTCATCAACGCGACGGCAGCAGCCTCGATCCCCAAGGTCTGGAACTTCTGCAGGCCGTGCACGACACCGGCAAGCTGACCGAAGCCGCTGCCCGCGTCGGCTATTCCTATCGCCATGCCTGGAACCTGCTGGGCAAATGGCAGGCCTTCTTCGGCAGCCCACTTATCGATCTGGAACGCGGCAAGGGCGCACGTCTGGCGCCGCTGGGGGAAAAACTGCTGTGGGCCGACCAACGGATTCGCGCGCGGCTATCGCCTCAGCTGGACAACCTGGCCGGCGAGCTGGAGCTGGAACTGAACCGGGTGCTGCAAGCCAGCAACCCGGGCCTGCGCATTCACGCCAGCCACGGTTTCGCCGTGGCGGCGCTGCGCGAGTGGCTGGAGCGCGACCCGAGCTGGCAGTGGGAGGTGCAGTTTCGCAGCGGTAGCGAGGCGATGATCGCCCTGCATCGCCACGACTGCGAAGTCGCCGGCCTGCATGTGCCGGCCGGGCCGCTCGGCGCGCTCAGCATGAACCGCATACAGCCGTGGCTGCGGCCCGACCAGCGGGTAATCACCTTCGTCGTGCGCACCCAGGGATTGATGCTGGCCCCCGGCAATCCGCACGGCGTCGAGGGGTTGGCGGACCTGGCGCGTGGCGAGCTGCGCTTCGTCAACCGCGAGCCAGGTTCGGGCACGCGTTTGCTGCTCGAAGATCTATTGCGCCGCGACGAGCTGGACAGCACCGCGATCAAGGGTTTCCACAACGAGGAATTTACCCATGCCGCAGTGGCCGCCTACGTGGCCAGCGGCATGGCCGACGTCGGCTTCGGGGTCGAGGCGGCAGCACGCCAGTTCGGTCTGACCTTCCTGCCCATGGCCCGCGAGCACTACTGCCTGCTGTGCCGCGAGGATAGTCTTGAGCTACCGGCCATGGCCGCGCTGCTACGGGTGCTGCAGAACCCGGAATTCCAGGCGCGCATCAGTCAACTACCCGGGTACGCCTTGAGCCGTCCTGGCGAGGTGCTGCCGTTAACCCAGGCGCTGGAACAATGGAGTCGCGAGAGCCTGCTCTGAGAGCCTTCCTATCCTCTGGCGGATGAATCGTGAACCAGCTCACAAAGCTGGCAAGCGAACAACCGAAGCGGGAACTCGACGCGGACTCACCAGTCTATGGCGCAATTCTCGCCGCAAGGCGGCTCTGTCCTCGAGGTGTCTATGAAGTCTCTGCAGTTGCTCCTCCTCTCGCTTGGCTTGACCTGTGGCGGCTACGCCCTGGCGGGCAATACCGAAGCCGCCGTGGGTGGCGCGCTGGGAGGTGCCTTGGGCACGGTGGTCGGCGAACAGTTGGGCGGATCGACCGGCGCGACCATCGGCGCCGGGGTTGGCGGGGCAGCCGGCGGTATGGTCGGTGCCGACAAGCGCAGCCGCACCGAAGCAGCCATCGGCGGCGGCCTGGGCGCCGCCGGTGGTAACGTCATCGGCCAACGAGTCGGCGGCAGCACCGGCGGCTTGATCGGTGCAGCGGTGGGCGGTGGCGCTGGTGGAGCGCTCGGCAACGAATATGGCGATGACGATGATCATCGTGACCGCCGTTATCGTGATGATCGCCGCTATTACGGGCACCCAGGCAAAGCCAAGGGTCACTGGAAGCACAAACACAAGCATCACGACTGATACATACGTTCCGGGCGGGCCACTCCTTCAGGCCCGCCTCGCCCTCGTCCCGCTATTTTGCCAAAGCCTCCAAGGCCGTGCGCAACCCATCCGGAATCGGCGTCGGCCGATTGCTGGCGCGGTCCACGAACACATGCACGAAGCGCCCCGCCGCGCAGGCCTGCTCTTCGCCTACTTTGAAGATCGCCAATTCGTACTGCACCGAGCTGTTCCCGAGCTTGCCAACCCGCATGCCTACTTCCAGCGCATCGGGAAAAGCGATGGATGCAAAGTAGTCGCACGATGAGCTGACCACGAAGCCGACCACTTCGCCTTCATGGATATCCAGCCCACCGCGTTCGATCAGGTAGGCATTCACCGCGCTGTCGAAATAGCTGTAGTAAACGACGTTGTTCACGTGGCCGTAGATGTCGTTGTCATGCCAGCGCGTGGTGATAGGCTGGAAGTGGCGATAATCGGCGCGCAGGTGCTGCGGTTGTTCAGCCATTGGAAATCCTTGAGTAGGCAAAGCGCTGCGCCACGCTAACGCGACGCAGCGCGCGGCTCAGTATGCTGCTTGGTAGATCGCCAGGGCATCGGCCTCGGTCACTTCGCGCGGATTGTTGACGAGCAGGCGCTGCTGAAGCATCGCCTCCTTGGCCAGTTGCGGCAGCATGTCTTCCGGCACACCGGCATCGCGCAGGCGAGTCGGCAAGCCGACGCGAGCGCTCATCTGCTCGAACTCCTCAATCAGCTGTTCGGCGTAGGTAGTGGGGTCGCCCGTACGCAGCCGGTCACCGAGGACGATCGGTGCCAGTTCGCCGTAGTGAGTGGTAGCCGCGCTGACGTTGAAGCGCAGCACCTGCGGCAGCACCAGCGCATTGGATAGCCCGTGAGGGATATGGAAGTTGCCGCCCAGCGGATAGGCCAGCGCATGCACAGCCGCCACTGGCGCGTTGGCGAACGCCTGCCCGGCCAAGCAGGCGCCGAGCAGCATCGCCTGGCGCGCCTCGCGGTTACCGCCGTTGTGCACCGCCTCGTCGAGATTGGCGGACAGCAGACGCAGCGCTTCGCGGGCCAGCAGGTCGGACATCGGGTTCTTCTTCAGTGCGCTGGTATAGGCCTCGATGGCATGCACCATGGCGTCGATACCGGTGGCGGCGGTCACCGCTGGCGGCAGGCCGAGGGTGAGGTCGGCATCCAGCAGCGCCAGATCCGGCAACAACAGCGGCGAGACCACGCCCATCTTGGTCGTCTCGCCAGTGGTGATGATGGCGATCTGGGTGACCTCGGAGCCGGTACCCGCAGTGGTCGGCACCTGGATTAGCGGCAGACGCTGGCCCTTGGCGTTTCCCACGCCATAGATGTCCTGCAGCGATTGCGCACACGCTGGATGCGCTAACAACGCCACCAGCTTGGCGACATCCATCGAGCTGCCGCCACCGAAGCCGATCACCAGATCGGCACCGCATGCTTTCGCCTGCTCGACCGCAGCCATCACGATATTTTCTGGCGGATCGGCGGCGACCTGATCGTAAACGGCGACCTGCAGCCCTTCCGTCTCAAAGCCGGGTAGCACCTCGTTGAGCAGGCCGAAGCGGGTGATGCCGGGGTCGGTCACCACCAGCACCGAACGCGCGCCGCGCTCCTTGCAGAGGCTGGCCAGCCGGCGCGATGAGCCGGGTTCGCAGATCAGTTGAGCGGTTGTGGCAAAGCTGAACGGATGCATCGGTGCCTCCTGTGTCGAATATTGGGCCCTCCTGGCGGAGGCGCTTGGTTGCCTAAGGCACCCCGGTGCTGCTCTATCTGGGGCTGATGGGTTTCACGATTCCGATCAAAAAGCGAAATCCGTCTCCGGCAACGCCATCAGACATCCTGCTCCGCCCTGAATCGCTTCCCGATGCGCACTCGCCCGCGGCAGGACGCGACGCAAATAGAAGTCCGCACTGGCCAGCTTGGCCTGATAGAACGCCTCTTCGCCGGCGCCCTGCTCCAGCGCATCCTGCGCCCGCGCCGCCGCCTGCAGCCACAGCCCGGCCAACAAGACATAGGCCGAGTACTGCAGAAAGTCCACCGACACTGCACCGATCTCCTGCGGATCACGCCCAGTCGCGGCGATTATCTCGGCGCTCAGCTCGCGCCACTCGCCGATACGCGCCTGCACCTTGCTGACCATTTCATGCAGTGCTGGCCGATCGATCTGCTGGTCGCAAATCTCGCTGAACTCCGCCTGCAGCGCCGACAGTTCTGCCCCGCCGTCGCCCAGCAATTTGCGACGGATGTAATCCAGCGCCTGGATGCCATTGGTGCCCTCGTAAAGCTGCGTGATGCGGCTGTCACGCATCAGCTGCTCCATGCCCCACTCACGGATATAGCCGTGCCCGCCATAGACCTGCACGCCCAAGCTGGCGACCTCCTGGCCCATATCGGTGAAGAAGGCTTTGACGATCGGGATCAGCAACGCCGCGCGCTTGCTCGCCGCCTTGCGATAGCCTGGTTCGGGATGGCCGTGTTCCAGATCCAGCTGCCGCGCGCAGTACGTCGCCAGCATGCGGCTGCCTTCCACCAGCGTCTTCTGGGTGAGCAGCATGCGCCGCACGTCCGGGTGAACGATGATCGGGTCGGCGACCTTGTCCGGATGCTGGACGCCTGCCAGCCCGCGGGATTGCAGGCGTTCACGGGCATAGGCCAGCGAGCCCTGATAAGCCTGCTCGGCGATGCCTAGGCCCTGCAGGCCGACCTGGAAACGCGCGTCATTCATCATGGTGAACATGCACGCCAGGCCCTGATTCGGCTCGCCGACGATCCAGCCGGTCGCTCCATCGAAGTTCATCACGCAGGTGGCCGCACCCTTGATGCCCATCTTGTGCTCGACGGCACCGCAGGACAGCGAGTTACGCTCGCCTGGCGTGCCATCGGCATTGGCGATGAACTTGGGCACCAGCAGCAGGCTGATGCCCTTCACGCCGGACGGCGCATCCGGCAGGCGCGCCAGCACCAGATGCACGATGTTCTCGCTCATGTCGTGCTCGCCGCCGGAGATGAAGATCTTGCTGCCGGTGACGCGGTAGCTACCGTCCGCCTGAGGTTCGGCTTTGGTGCGCAGCAGCGCGAGGTCTGTGCCGGCCTGGGGCTCGGTGAGGCACATGGTGCCGCTCCAGTTGCCGCTGACCAGCTTCTCCAGATAGGCATTCTTCAGCGCGTCGCTGCCGTGCTTGTAAAGCGCCAGCACCGCGCCTTCGGTGAGGCCGGAATAGATGCGAAACGACAGCGAGGCGGCCATCAGCATCTCATGGAAGTTGCACGCCACCAGCTGCGGGAAGCCCTGGCCGCCATACTCGGTCGGCCCAGTCATGCTCGCCCAGCCGTTATCGACGTACTGCCGGTATGCCTCGACGAAGCCCTGCGGCGTGCGGACCTCGCCGTTTTCCAGGGTCACGCCTTCTTCGTCGCTGTTGCGATTGAGCGGTGCGATCTCGCCGCCGGTGTAGCGCGCCGCTTCTTCCAGCACGCCGTCGATCAGCTCGCGATCAAGGCCATTACCGAGCAGCTCGCAATGGGCAGTGGCGTCGAACAGCTCGTGCAGTACGAAGCGCATGTCACGCAGGGGAGCCTTGTATTCCATGCTCAAGCCTCCCGCTTGTAGTCGACGAAGCGACCACCCAAGGTGGCCAGGCTGTCGATCAACTCAGCCGGCTGCCAGTGTGGGCCGTGACGCTCAGCCAAGGCGTTGAGGCGATCACGAATGGCCGGCAGCCCCTGGCGATCAGCCCAAGTCATCGGCCCACCAACTTCGGCGGGGAAGCCGTAGCCGTAGAGATAGACGGTGTCGATATCGGCGCTGGACTCGGCCATACCTTCCTCGAGGATCTTCGCGCCTTCGTTGACCAGTGCCAGCAGGCAGCGCTCAAGGATCTCCTCGCTGCCAATCTCGCGACGCTGGAAGCCAAGCCGCTCAGATTCGCGCTGCACCAGCGCATCCACTTCCGGATCGTGCTCGGCCTGACGGCTGCCCTCGGCGTAGCGGTAGTAGCCCATGCGCGACTTCTGGCCGAAGCGGCCGAGCTCGCAGAGACGATTGTCGACCTGCACCTCGGGCTCATCCTGCCCTTTGCCCGCCAGCTCCCGGGCGCGCCATTCCAGATCGATGCCGACCACGTCGTACATGCGGAACGGTCCCATGGCGAAGCCGAAGCCCTGCAGCGCGGCGTCCACCTGATGCGGGTAGGCGCCTTCGAGCAGCATCATCCGCGCCTCACGCACATAGGTCGCCAGCATGCGGTTGCCAATGAAGCCCTGGCAGTTGCCGGCGATCACGCTGACCTTGCCCATGCGCTTGCCGAGCTCGGTGGAGGCCTCGAGCACCGCTGTCGAGGTCTTCGCCCCGCGGACGATTTCCAGCAATTTCATGATGTGCGCCGGGCTGAAGAAGTGCAGGCCCACGACCTGCTCTGGGCGCCCGGTAACGGCAGCAATGGCATCGATGTCCAGCGCCGAGGTGTTGCTGGCAAGAATGCCGGCCGGCTTCACGATGCCGTCCAGCTCGCGAAAGATGTTCTGCTTGAGTTCGAGGTTCTCGTACACCGCCTCGATCACCAGATCCACGTCCGCCAGCGCCTGATAGTTGGCGGCCTTGCTGGTGCATGCGCGGCGCGCTTCGGCCTGGGTTTCGTCGATGCGCCCCTGCCGGACGTTATGCGCGTAGGTATCGGCGACAACGCTCAACGCCTGTTCGAGCATCTCGGGATTGTTGTCCAGCCACAGCACCTGCACACCGGCGTTGGCCAGGCTCATGACGATGCCGCGGCCCATAGTGCCCGCGCCGATCACGGCGGCGGTCTGGATATCGAAGCGGGTTTGGCTCATTGCAGCTGTCCTCGTCGCAAGGCGGAAAAAACTGGAGACCAACCATAGACGATGACGATACTATTTTTGAAATTTAGTCTTGTGATGTTTCAGATTCACCAAATGAATATCTACAATTTTGACCTCAACCTCCTCCGCGTGCTTGACGCTTTGCTTCGCGAACGCAACGTGTCCCGCGCTGCCGAACGGCTCTCGCTCAGTCAACCGGCGGTCAGTAACGCACTCAACCGTCTGCGCGAACTGCTCGATGATCCGCTGCTGGTACGGGTCGGGCGCGCCATGCAGCCGACGCCGCGCGCGCTGAGCCTGGAAGTGCCGATTCGCGATGCGCTGCAGCAGATCGAACACACGCTGAACGCCGGCGATTACTTCGACCCCGCCACCAGCCGCCAGCGCTTCGTCATTGCCGTAACTGATTACGTCGAGCTGATCTGCATGCCTTCGCTAATGGCCCGTCTGGCGAGTGTAGCGCCGGGCATCCAACTGGCGATTCAACACCTGACCCCGAGCCTGCCCGCGGCGGCGCTGGATGACGGCGAGCTGGATCTGGTACTGGGCCGTTTCGTCGATGTGCCGACGCGTTTCCACACCCGCCGCTGGGCCAGCGAGACACTGCAGGTCGCGGTGCGCAAAGGGCATCCGCTGATTGGCAAAACGCTGAATCTCGACGCATTTCTGCGCCTGCGTCACCTCTGGGTCCATGGCGGCCAGACGCGTGGCATGGTCGATCAGTGGTTGGAAGACCAAGGGCTCAGCCGCGACGTCGTCTATACCACGCCCAACTATCTCCAGGCCGCGCACATCGTGGCCAGCAGCGATCTGGCCGCCGTACTCCCAACCCAGCTCGCCCGGCATTTCGCCCGGTTGCTGCCACTGCAACTCTTCAATCTGCCGTTCGACCTCGGCGCCTTTCAGCTGGACATTGTCAGCGTGGCCCAGCGCGAGCGGGATGCAGCGCTGCAGTGGTTGATCGAGCAGATCACGGCGGTACCGGGCAGCAGTGCGGGCCAGTGAACACAGCGCTTAAGGCTCACCGCCGCTTTCTTGCAGACAACAAAAAACCCGCCGAAGCGGGTTTTTCCTGACCATTCCGAATCCTTCCGGTTGCCGTCCTGGCGATGGCCGATCTTCCTTGATCCTGAGCGCGTCCTGCGCTTCAGAGATGGGCATAGATTAGGCTTCGGACGGCCTCAGCTAAATAGCCGATCGCTGCGATCCGTGTAAGCCTTTCGCTATATCGGCAACCAATTAGGCGTTTCGCTGTCAGGGAGCCCGCACACTGATCTGATGCGCCCTGATGTTTAATGAGCCCGCCCCAGAGCCAGCACGCAATCGCAACGGAGGCTGGCGCCGGTCGCCAGCAGGTACCGACCGGCCCGGTATCCGGACCGATCGATGACAGCTTATTGCTCTAGGAAATCCAGCAGGTCCTGATTCAGGCGGTCCTTGTGAGTATCGGCCAGGCCATGCGGAGCGCCGGGATACACGATGAGTTCGGCATCCTTGATGATGGCAGCGGCCGCACGGGCCGAGGTGTCGATCGGCACGATCTGGTCATCGTCGCCATGAATCACCAAGGTCGGAACATCAAACTTCTTCAGGTCCTCGCGGAAATCGGTAGCGGAGAACGCGGCTATCGAGTCGTAGGTATTCTTGTGCCCGGCCTGCATGCCCTGCACCCAGAACGATTGGATCAACCCTTGAGAAGGCGTCGCGCCGGGTCGGTTGTAGCCGAAGAAGGGCCCGGACGCGATGTCCAGATAAAGCTGCGAGCGGTTGTCCAGAGACGCCTGACGCAGACCATCGAAGACTTCCAGCGGAACACCATCGGGATTGCTATCTGTCTTGAGCATCAGTGGCGGAACCGAGGCGACCAATACTGCCTTTTTCACACGAGCGGTGCCGTGACGACCGATGTAGCGGGCCACCTCACCGCCACCGGTGGAGAAGCCAACCAGGGTGGCGTCTTTCAGATCAAGCGCGTCGAGCACCGCGGCCAGGTCGTCGGCATAGTGATCCATGTCGTTGCCGTCCCACGGCTGGCTGGAACGACCATGTCCACGCCGATCATGGGCGACTACCCGATAGCCCTTCGAGGCCAGAAACATCATCTGCGATTCCCAGCTATCCGAATTCAGAGGCCAGCCATGGCTGAAGGTGACCACCTGACCGTCTCGCGGGCCCCAGTCTTTGTAGTAGAGACTGACACCGTCTTTCGTCGTGACATAGCTTTCAGTTCGTTCGCTGCCGAGTACCGCGGCGGTGCCGGTGCCGGTGCCGGCGGGCCCGGCGGCGTTGGCTGCAGTAGTAGCCAGGACCAGGGCGGCCAGGGTGAGTGCGCGATTGAGTGTATGCATGGTCTTATCCTCGATAGGTGGAAGGCTGAACGGTGAGCGGGATGTGCCCAACCGATGAAGCTATGGTGCCTACCGAAAGGATCTTTACGCACTCACAAAGTCCAACAAATGCTGCAGATCGTCTAAATCGATCAAAACGCCATGCAGTTGTAGCTTTGCATGATCGCAATGACCGCCGTCGCGAATGCAGCTTTGACCAGAAAGCAAAAAACCCGCCGAAGCGGGTTTTTTTCTGACCGTATCGAATCCGTTCGAGTGCCATCCTGGCGGTGGTCGATCATCCTGATCCTGAGCGCGTCCTGCGCTTCAGAGTGGGAGTAGATTAAGCATTCCCCGCCCTGAGCTGAAGCAGCCAATGGCGCAGGTTTTTGTAAGCCTTTTGCCATAGCTGCGTGAGTGGCGTCCATCGAACGACGCACTATGAGCACTTCCCCAAATGCTCACAAGACGCTGGTTGCGCCCGCCTTGGATGCCCAAGGCAGAGCAGCTGCAACGGTTCAATCAACAGGCCGTTGGCGAACCGTGGAAACGGTTCACAGCGTAGCAGGCAAGGCGCAGGCCGGCTTTCCGTCAATAACCTTGCATTGAGTGCGTATTAGTTCTTGTCAAGGTCGACCAACGGCTCCTGGCGGACCTCGCTCTGGCGGCCAGCCTGGATCGCCTCGATGCGTTTACGGGCGTCCGCAACGGCCGCCTTGTTCGCCAGCAACTCGTAGCGCACGTGGAAATGCTTCTGCTCACCCGGTTCGATCTTCGGCACCAATCCGAGCGGGCGCTGGTAGGAACGGTTGTAGGAAAAACTGGTGCCCGGTTCCAGCCCGGTGACGTAGCCCTGCTTGTGGGTGTCGGTGTTCTTCCACAGCGAGAATACCGGCAGCTCGCGCGTATTGAAGCCGACGGTGACACCTAACTCGGCGTCGCGGTTATGTAACATCGCCAGCGTTTCGCCTTGGGCATCGGCATAGGGCACAACGTTGTAGACGGTTTCATCGTAGTCCGGGGTCGGGCCACGATAGGTCTGCCAGTCACCGAGCTCCTTGGCGGCCTTAGCGTTGAACGGCGAGACCTGCTTCACCGGCGCGACGAAGCGAGCACCCTGCTCCAGCAAGGGCGTCCCGAAATTGGTGTGATACAGCGCCTGATATTCCTTTGCGTAGTCGCCCTGGTTGGTCAGGGTATCGTGCAGCGAGAAACCGCTGCGGCCGGGCTCGGTGCTCAGTTCAGTCATGATCGAAAAGTCGACCTTCTTGAACGCCTTTTCCTTCAGCTCACCACGCAGGCGAATGGCGTAAGGTGGCTTCTCGTCGATCTCCAGCACCACGCGAGAGGCAGGGATATTCGCCGCGCGGCCATGCAGCGTGAGCAACTCGCCATTGTCTTCGCCGGGGTGGCCGACCCATTCGAAACCGCAACGGGTAACCAGCTCGTTGAAGCCTTCCAGCCAGCCCAGACCACCGCGACCGTTGAGTTCGATAAAGGCCGGGTTGACCACCTCGTCCACCGGCGAATCCCACCCCAGGCGCACATCACCAGCCACGGCCTCGAGCACGTTCATGCCGCGCGTCGGGACGACCGTGATCCGCATCGCGCCGTTGTCGATCTCGATCAGGCTGACACCCTCCTGGCGCCCACCATGCAGGGTGCGCAGGCTGACACTGAACGGCTGCTCGGCCTTGATTCCGAGCGCTTGGCTGGTGATGCGCCAATTCTGCACAGGCTTGTCAGGGTCGATCAGCACCTGTTCCCAGGCCATGGCAGGGTTGGACAGGCACAGGCCCAGACCGCAAAGAAGCTGCAAACGCGTCATGAGGTTTTCCTTTGTTGTTATGCATGCCTGATTACGTTAGCTGAAACGTTTCAGCTTGCAAACCAAAGCGAGAGGCAAACGCATAAGGTCATCCAGGAAGGGCGGACTGCGAGGCTTCAGGCGAGGTCAGCGATGGAAGGCCAATCAGGACGGTTTGTGGTAACGACTCGGGTGCCAGTAGCCGGACAGCAGCGGCAACGCCGGCCCATGCCAGCCGCGCCGGCGCAGTTCACGAGCGATCAACGCATTCATGATCTTGTGCCCCATGAGCAACACACAGTCGTGGGTATGCGCCAATTCGATGAGCTTGTCGGCGGCTGCGCGGGCGCGTTGCCTCGAGTCACTCACCGGCTCGGTGTGCCGGGCAAAACCGAAGAACCAAGCCGTGCGAAAGGTGATGCGCCAGAAGCGTGAGGGCATCGGTGGGAACGACCAATCGGGGTAAGGCAGATGCGCCTCTGCAAATAGCGGATCAGGCTCGGAACGGCAGTCGCAACCAAGCCCGTCACGCGACTCCACACAGCGCATAAGCGAACTGCAGAGCACTGTGCCGGCGGAACCAGCGAGGCGGCGCAACGCTTCCGGTCGTTCGGCGACCACGACGTTGGCGGCGTTGTAGCGCTCGACCCAGCGCTGCATGCCGGCCGGCGTGCTCCATGGGCTGGCACGGTGATCGGGCCGTCCATGACGCACCAGAATGATCTGCATGAAAAGCCCACCGAGAGGAGATGCTGGGTTTGAAACGCACCGGTAGCGATGGGTTCCGGGCTCTGCGCAACTTTGATGGGAACAGACCCCGGCTGTGCGCCGGGGCTGGAATTACTTATCGAGTTCGTCCTGCTTTTCCAGGAAGTCTTCCTCGATCATGGCGTCCTTGACGGCCTGCGGTTGCTCGTCGAGAAACGGATCGTTGAGTTCGCCAGTAGACAGGACGTTGTTGTCCAGCTTGCCCATCAAATGATCGAGTGCATGGCGCATCTTTTCCGCCGCGCCCTCGACCGCCAGCTGCAGCGAATCGGCCTTGTGAGTTACCGAAACCGCCTGATGGCCCTTGGGCCGTGCCTCGATCTGGCAGCGCTTATCGTCGGCTCCGGCCTTTTGCGCGTTCTCGTCGCTGACGTGCACCTCAATCCGAGTGAGGAATTCGTCGAAGCGCTCCAGCCGCTCCTCCACGGTCGACCCCACCCATTCATGCAGCTCGACACTGCCGGGGATGTGATGGCTGTTGACTTGAACATGCATACGACTACTCCTAATTGATAACGTACCTACAAGGGTTCGAGGCGCCCGCATCGCCGAGGTTCAGCGGCTTCGTTTGAAGGAATTGTCATCAGCGGCGCGATTGCCGCTCCTGACCCAGGTCAGTGAATCGGCACAGGCGAGACAGCGCACGCCACAACAAGCTGCCCGAAGGCAAGATCAAGCCATGGCTGCGAACAATCTCAGCTGCACCGCTTTAGTCGTGCCCTGTGGCCTTGGTCACATCGGCACGATCGGCACGCCCACCGAGAAACCACCCCACCGCACCCCAGACCGCGGCGCAGATCGCTCCCACCACGCCGATCAGCCAGGCGCCCTGACCTAGACTGTCGAGCAGGCTCTTGGCCCAGCCGCTCAAGGCGTCACCGCCGCGATAGACCACGGTGTCGATGAAGTTCTTCGCCTTGTATTTACTCTCGGCGTCCAGCGGCGCGAAGAGCATTTCCCGTCCCGGTCGGACGAAGGCGTACTCACCAATCCTTCGCACGATCATCACTGTCGCCAGCACGGCGAAGGTCGGCGCGAGCGCCAGGCCAATGAAGCCCAGGCAGACCAACCCCGGCACCGCCGTCAGCAGCACCCGCACACCGAGGCGCTGGGCGATGCGGCCAGTGATGAACAGCTGGGACAGCAACGCACCGGCCTGCACCACGAAGTCGATCGCGCCGAACACCCGCACCTGCTCGGCGCGGTCTTCAAACAGCTCGGCTACCAGCCGCGCCTGCTCGAAATAGAGAAAGGTACTGGCCGTGGTCAGCAGCAGGACGAATGCAGCGATTCCCAGCAGATAGCCCGAGCCGAGCACCCGCGTAAGGCCGCTGAAGGGATTACCGGCGACCGGCCGCCGCGAACTTTCGGCATGCTCGGCACCGGGCCGGCCGGCGCCATGGATTTCGCGCCACGCCATCAGGTAATGCTTGAGCGCCACGGCCGCAGCCAGCAACAGTGCGGCCAACAGCATCAGGCCGAACTGTCCGAGCAGACCCACCAGCAAGGCGCTCAGCGCCGGCCCGACCAGGCCGCCAACACTGGCACCGGCGGCGATGAAGGCGAACAGGCGACGCGCCTGGGGCGCGTCGAACACATCGGCCATCAGGCTCCAGGCCACCGAGACCACGAACAGGTTGTAGACCGAGATCCATACGTAGAACACGCGCGCCAGCCAGATGCTGTCGCGTAGCACGAAGAACAATCCGGCGAAGAGCAAAAGGTTCAGGCAGAAGAACCCGTACACCCAATCGATGTAGTGAATGCGCGCGACCCGCGAGTTGAGCCAGGCGAACAGCGGCACCGCCGCCAGCATGGCGAAAAAGGTCGCGGTGAACAGCCATTGCAGATTGTCGACCCCGCCCTGGATGCCCATCGACTCGCGAATCGGGCGCAGCATGAAATAGCCGGTGAACAGACAGAAAAACAGCCCGAACCCCGCGAGCGCCGCGTGCAGCTCGCCGGGGCGCGCATTGATCGATGCGGAAAACCGCGTGGCTAGATGGGCAGGCATGCGGCCTCCCGACGGCGGCGACACTCAGGCTGTGCCATGTGGTGATCAGCTGAAAGCGTCGATGATCAGTTGCCGCTGGCGCGCGTCCGGCAGCCTTCCCTGCCCCGCCATAATATTGTCAGCCATGTAACGGGGGTTGGAAGTTGCCGGGATCACCGTAGTGACCGCCGGTTCGGCGAGGATGAACTTGAGCAGCATCTGCGCCCAGGACCTGGCGTCGATCTCGGCGGCCCAGGCCGGCAGCGGCTTGCCCTTGACCCGTGAAAGCAGGTTGCCACGGGTAAACGGCCGGTTGATCAGCGTGGCGATGCCCTTGTCTGCGCAATAGGGCAACAGGCGCTTCTCGGCATTGCGCTCGCTGACCGAATAGTTGAACTGGACGAAGTCGACGGGCTCCTGCTTGAGAACCTCTAGCAGGCGATCGTGGGCCGACTCGACATAGTGTGTCACGCCGATATAGCGGATCCGCCCTTGCTCCTTGAGGTCGCGCAGCAGGCCGAGCTGGGTGCGGGTGTCCTGCAGGTTGTGCACCTGGACCAAGTCGAGCGTGTCGGCCTGCAACGCCTCGAAGCTCTTCTCGAGCTGTGCCATGCCGCGGTCCCGGCCGGTGGCGGAAACCTTGGTGGCGAGAAACACCCGCTCACGCACGTTCTGCCGCCGAACCAGCTCACCCACCACGCGGTCGGCGTTGCCGTAGCTCGGCGCCGTGTCGATCAGTTGGGCGTCCCCCTCGATGAAGACTCGCAGAACCTCGAGCAGGGCTTGCATCTCGTCGTCATCGAGGCGGATGTCATGCGTACGCGAGGTACCCAGGCCGATCACCGGCAGCAATTCGCCTGAGGCCGGAATCTTGCGCATCCGTAACGGCTCGGCGGCTTTCGCCAGCAACGGCCATGACGGCCCGAGCACGGCAAGGGTAGCGAACAGGACGGAACGATGAAGCAGCTGGCGGCGCGTCTGCATGAAAGCCTCCGGTTCGGTGTTGCGGTCGGCAATATCGACGCTTGAGTATGGTCGACACCGCACGCCTCACTGGCAGACTGACGAACGAGAGCTTTTCCGTTTGTTTCAGGGGTATGAGCGAATCGCAAGACGCGAAGCCGGGAGCCCCCGCGCAGTCCGTCGGACCGCTATCGCAATAGTGGCATTATGCTTCTATTTCGGTTTTACTTCGCCGCGCCTCCGCGCCTGTCCCGAATGCCATCAGCGATCCGCGGTTCGCCACCTGTAGAGACAACGATGCACCCAACCTCCTCCCGACCCTCCGGGCATTCGTCAACCTACGCGCCAGACACGCGCCGGCGGCGAAGGCAGCGAATGATCAGCCTGGCCTACGCAGCGGGCCTGATACTGGTACTTCTGCTCAACGTACTGCTATTGCCCGACGACACCGGCCTCGGCAAGTTGCTGTGGGGAACGCTCAACGCCGCTGCAAAAGCCGGCGCATGAGCGCTGAGATCAGACCCGAAAGCGCCCAACCAACTCTGCCAGGCTCTGGGACAACGATGAGAGCTGCTGGCTAGCCTGCATGCTCTCGGCCGAATTGCCCGCCGCATCATTGGACAGGTCGCGGATATCGCTGATATTGCGCGCGATCTCTTCGGTGACGCTGCTCTGCTCCTCACAGGCGGTGGCAATCTGCGCCGCCATGTCGTTGATGCGCTGGACCGAGTGCGTCGTGTCGGCCAACACCTGATCGACGCCGGCGGCGCGCTCGACACTGTCGCGCGCCTTGTTGCTGCCGACATGCATCGCCTGCACGGCCTTGGCGACGCCAGTCTGCAAGCGCTCGATACGCAGTTGGATGTCTTTGGTCGAATCCTGGGTACGGGCCGCCAAGGCTCGCACCTCATCGGCGACCACGGCGAAGCCTCGGCCCTGCTCACCGGCCCGTGCGGCTTCGATGGCAGCATTGAGCGCCAGCAGGTTGGTCTGCTCGGCAATGCCGCGAATGACTTCGAGCACGGCGCCAATGCTGGCGGTTTCTTCAGCCAGCGCCTCGATGGTCTGCGAGGTGCTTTCCACTTCCTGCGCGAGCTGGCGGATCGATTGGATGGTGTTGCTAACCGCCGCTGCGCCCTCACGTGACTGGCGCTCGGCATCCCGCGCCGCATCCGAGGCGTTCTGTGCATTCTGCGCGACTTCATGAACCGCGGCGCTCATCTCTGTGGCCGCCGTGCTGACCTGGTCGACCGCCACGTGTTCGCGGCTAATCAGCTGATCGTTGGTCGCGGCCATCCCCGCCATGCCCCGCGCGGCGGCATCGACCTCACCGGTCATCCGCCTTACTTCAGCGATCAGCGGCTGCAGCTTGTCGAGAAAACGGTTGAATGCGTTACCGAGCTGACCCAGCTCATCGGCCGAACGCACTTCCAGCCGGGTGCGCAGGTCACCATCACCCTCTGCAATCTGCTGCACACGGTCGAGCAGACGGCGGAGCGGGCGCAACACCACCAGCGGCAGGCCGAGCACCAGCAGCGTGCAGCCGAGCAAACCGACCACCAGCACTGCGCCTTGTTGCCTGGCGGTCGCCGCCCCCTCGGCCATTGCCTCCTCGCCCTCGGCCGCTGCGGCCTCATCTGCGAGTTCGCCCAGCTTGTCGATGGCATCGCGCATGGCATCGAAGCGCGCTTCGCTGTCACCGAAGCTCAGCGCACTGGCCGCCTGCCGGTCGAGATCGATTCGACCGATCACCCGCTGCGAAACCTCCGACCATTGTCGAAAGCCACGATTGAACTGCTCGATCAATGCCAGGGCCTCGGAACCCGGCTGGGTGGCGGCGTATTTTTGCACCCGGTCATAGGCCTGCTTGAGGTTTTCCGTATGACTGTCACGCAGCGCCTGACGATGTTCGCCGGCGTCGCTATCGAGCAGGCTGCGCTCAGCCACGAAGGCCTGGTAAAGGTCGCGATCGGCATTGAGCAGCAGGCTGATAGCGGGCAGATGTCGCTTGGCCAGCTGCTGACTTGAGTCGGCCACCCGGTCGATGCCACGCATGCCAACGCCCCCCATCAACACCAGCAACAGGGCCAGCACAGCAATGGGCAGGGTGATTTTCCAACGGAATCCGAGATCTGAAAGAAAGCGAGACATGGCGCCGCTCCTGGGGTGAATACCGTGGCTATCGGCAATTTCTTCCACAACAAGAGGCCTCTGGTCGAAATTTGCACAATCACAGCAGCCGCTATCGCGCCGGTCGCCTGCGGCCTGAACAGCGCGCCCGCCCCTCGTCCCAGCGCACCTACTACTTCAGAACGAACACCAAGGTTGCATAGCCAGCATTGCCGAAGCGGCCGATAACCTGAAACCACCGAGCCGCTGCCGAACGGTCTGCAGGGCATGCCTGCACGAGGCTGATAGCGAATCATCCGGTCATCGGGAACGGGCGGGTTCGGGACCGCTCACCCACCCACAATGCGCGAGTAACGCCCATGTTTTCGTTCTCTCGATTCAAGCCAGGTCATACGCCCACCAACGGAACCCTGAGTCTGCTCGGTACCGCGCAAAAGCTCGCGCAGCAGCTAGCCGCCCTGCGCTTCGAACCGACTTATATCGCCGGATTCGTCTCGCCACATGTCGATCTGGACCAGGTGGCGCGGCAGATCTCACAGCGCTTTCCGCACGCGGCCATCAGCCTGTGCACCACCTCGGGAGAGCTATCCAGCGAGAATCAGCGGCTCTATTGCGCCACCGGCGCGCAATGGGATGGCGTGGTCCTGCAGTTGTTCGACGCCAGTGTGATCGCCGCCGCCGAGATCGTGCAGGTGCCGCTGGAGTGCGAAGACATCCGCAAGGGCACCGAGCGGATGAGCATGGCGCAACGGATCGCCAAACTCACCGCCTCGATCAAGCGCCTGCAGGTGTCGATGAAGATCGACTACCGCGACACCCTGGCGAACATCTTCTTCGACGGCCTTTCGGCATCCGAGTCCTTTTTCATGGAGGCGCTGTACGAGTCCGGTCGCTTCCCGTGCCTGTTCGTCGGCGGCTCGGCCGGTGGCAAGCTGGACTTCAAGACGACCCAGCTGCACGACGGCAAGCGCAGCTATCAGAACCACGCGCTGATCGTCTTCCTCAAGTGCGCCCGAGACGTGCGTTTCGGCGTGTTCAAGAGCCAGAACTTCGAGCCCACCGCGCTCAGCCTGAGCGTGCTCAGTGCCTCGCTGGAGGACCGCTACATCAGCCAGGTGGTCGACGCCCGCGGCAACATCTGCACGATGGTTCAGGCGCTCTGCGAGGCGCTCGTGTGCGCACCGCAGGAACTGGAACAGCGGCTCGCCGACTATTCCTTCGCCATCCGCGTCGGCGAGGAGGTCTTCGTCCGGTCGATCTCGCAGATCGACTTCGCCAACGAACGCGTGCACCTGTTCTGCGACGTGGCGCCCGGCGAGGAGCTGATCATGGTCAAGCGCACCCCGCTGGCCGAGGCGACCCGCCGCGACTACGAGAAATTCATGCGCAACAAGCCCGGCAAGCCACTGGCCGGGATCCTCAACGACTGCATCCTGCGGCGCCTGAACAACGAGCAGGCGCTCGGCCGCATGGACCCGGTGTTCGACGACGTGCCGGTCGCCGGCTACTCGACCTTCGGCGAGATCCTCGGCCTCAACCTCAACCAGACGCTGACCGCGGTGTTCTTCTTTCGCGTCCGGGACAACGAAGCGTTCCACGACGACTACACGGACAACTTCATCGCCTACCACGGCGAGTTCAAAGCCTTCTTCCTGCGCCGTCAGATCAAGAAGCTCACCGGCTTGAGCCAGGTGGTGGTCAAGCAGATCGAGCAGTTCAAGCGCCAGGACTACAGCAGCGCGGTGGACATCAGCGGCCTCGATGAACACATCCGCCCGGTATTCCGCGGCCTGGCCGACCTCGGGCAGGTGCTGTCGCAGGCGGATCAGGAGCGCCGCTCCATGTCCGAGCAGCTGAGCCAGTGCGCCACCGAGCTGCACGGCTCGATGGATGATCTGACGCTGAACATCAACCAACAGGGCGCTGTCATCGAACAGGCCGGCAGCTCGGTCAAGCAGATGGTCCAGCAGGCCGATGAGGTGGTCAGCAGCGCCCACGACCTGGCGCAATCGAGCCAGCGCATCCAGTCGGTGGTGCAGACCATTCAGCAGATCGCCGGACAGACCAACCTGCTCGCGCTCAATGCGGCGATCGAGGCCGCACGTGCCGGCGAGCAGGGACGCGGATTCGCGGTAGTGGCCGACGAGGTGCGCAAGCTGGCCGAGATTACCCGCAGGAATGCCGAAGAGATCGGCACCGACATCGACCGGCTGGCCAGTGAGATCCACGCAGTGGCGCAGCACATCGAAACGCAGTCGGCTGGTGTCGGCTCGCTCACCGGCTTGCTCGATGCGCTGGAAAACTCGAGCAACCTCACCGCCGGAACCTCACGCCAGACCAAGGGCGTGGCGGACCGATTGATTGGTCTGACGGCCCGCTGAGGCGGTGCAGCGAGGGATTCACGGCGCCAACCGCGCGCGAACCTCGCCGTAGGGATAAGCCTCCAGCGAGGCGAACCCAGGTATCTGACGGGCCTTGAGTTTGGTGAACACCGGCACGCTGATCCCGCAGAGAAAGCGCGTCAGGCATTCGACGCTGGGCGCGCCGCCCTTGAGCTGTTGGTAACGCTGACTGAAATCTGCGCAGCGACCCTCGACATCGATCTCAGCGAGCGGCGCCAGCGCCGGCGGATCGGGCAGTTGCGCCACCTGCCCCCCGCAGACCGAGCAATGCCCGCAACGCTGCGGCGCCTGGTGGTCGCCGAAGTAGGCGGCTAGCCGCTGACTGAGACATTCGGCAGATTCGAACAGCGCCAGCATGTTGTCGATGCGGGTGATCTCGCTCGCCTCGTGCTGCCTGAAATAGGCGTGCAGCTCGGCGCTCAATGCCTCGGCATCGAAGCCCCCGTCGAGCAACGCATAGACCTCGGTCATCTGCTTGCTCTCAAGCTCGATCCAGCCTTTTTCCTGGAAATATTCCAGTGCCTTGACCACCCGCGCGCGGTCGGCGCCATGCTGCTGATAGAGCGCATCGAAATCCAGCGTGCACCAGGTCCGCGCCCGCGCCGAGCTATGCACGATCGCCTCGACGAACTGACGCCGCTCCCCTTCGAACTTCGCCACCAGCGCCTCAGGTTCGAGCAGGTACTTGTAGCGGTACTCGGCGAAATAGGCGAAGCGTGGCGCGATGATGCCGCGCAGCTCCAACTGCACCAGCAGAGTTTTCAGCGGCAGCTGGCGGATGTTGCTCTGGTCCGACAGCTGGCTGAGCATCAGCTCCCATTGCCCGTCTGCGCCCGCCTGCAGCAGCTCGTCGAGTACGCAGCGGATGCCCTCGCGTTCCGGCGTATCGCCGTAGACGAAGTTCTGCAGCACGCTGAGGCTGTCGCGATTGGCCAGCACCAGGCAATCCGATGCCTGACCATCACGCCCGGCACGGCCGATTTCCTGGCTGTAGTTCTCGATCGATTTCGGCAGGTCGTAGTGCACCACGTTGCGGATGTCCGCCTTGTCGATGCCCATGCCGAAAGCGATGGTGGCGACGATGCAGTTCAGCTCGCCCGCCATGAAGCGCCGCTGGATCGCCTCGCGCACTTCGTGGTTCATGCCGGCGTGATAGGCGCTGGCGGGGAAACCCCGCTGCGCCAGATGCTCGGCGACCTGCTCGGCGGTCTTCTGCTGAGTGACGTAGACGATGGTCGGTTGGCCGCCCTTGTCTGCCAGCCATTCCACCAGCCGACGTTGCTTGTTGAAGCCGCTGACCGGCTCCACCAGCAGATTGAGGTTGGGTCGATAGAAGCCGGTGGTCACCACGTCATCCGCGCCAATCGAGAACTTGGCCTGCATGTCGGCGATGACCGGCGGCGTCGCCGTGGCAGTCAGCAGCAGCGTCTGTGGAATGTTGAACTGGCGCTGATACTCGGGAAGCTTGAGGTAGTCAGGGCGAAAGTTATGACCCCATTCGGAGATGCAGTGCGCCTCGTCCACCACCAGCAGCGAGATCGGCACCTGGCTGATGAAGTTGCGGAAGCGCTCGTTCTTCAACCGCTCCACCGAAATCATCAGGATCTTCAGTTCGCCCGATTTGGCCCGTGCCATGGTCGCACTGGTCTGCTCACGGCTTTGGGCCGAATCGATGCTGCCGGCGGCAATGCCGTGGCGGTGCAGAAAGGCGAGTTGGTCCTGCATCAGCGCCAGCAACGGCGAGACCACCAGGGTGAGATGCGGCAACAGCAGTGCCGGCAGTTGATAGCACAGCGACTTGCCTGAGCCGGTCGGAAAGATGGCTGCCGCCGAGCGGCCCGCCACCACGGCACGAATGGCCTGTTCCTGGCCAGGACGAAAGCCGTCGTAGCCGAATGTCTGTTTGAGCGTCTGCTCGATCATGCTGGGTCACTCCCTTGACTGGAGGACGGAGGGTAGCAAGGGTCGGGATGCGTAGGGTGGATCACGCTTCACCGTTCCACCAGACAGATCACAGTGGCATTGCGGTGGATGTAAGAGGCGACATCCACCCTACACAGTGAGTCACGCCCTTAATTGAGGGCGGAGGGTAGCAAGGCGCGGGGGGCGTAGGGTGGATCACGCTTCATCGATCCACCAGGCAGACACCTACCTTGCCGAGCGATCAGAACCGATCGCGGATGATCACCTCATCGAACGGCAGCTTGCCGACACGCGGCTTGGGCTCGGCGGCGCGCTTGCCGACCGCGACCATCATCGCGATGACATGGTTGTCCGGCAGGTTGATCAGCTTAGCCACGGCGTCGAAATCGAAGCCGTCCATGGGGCAGGAGTCCAGGCCCTTGCCACGGGCGGCAAGCATCAGGGTCTGAGCCATCAGGCCGCAACTGCGCATGGTTTCGTCGCGCTGAACCTGCGGCTTGCCACGGTAGTAGGTGTCGATGGCGCCAGCCATGTAGTCCTGCACCTCGGGCGGCGCACCCTCCCAGACGCGGCGGACATTCTTTTCCCAGCTGTCGAGCTGCGCGCAGACCACCACCAGCATCGACGCATCGGTCATCTGCGCCTGATTCCAGCCCACCTCGCGGATCTGCGCACGCAACGCCGGATCACTGACCTCGACGAAGCGTACGTGCTGCAGATTGAACGCCGACGGCGCCAGCAGCGCCAGTTGCAGCAGCTCGTCCTTTTCTTCGCGGCTGAGCTGAAAGTTGGTGTCGTAGGCTTTGACGGCGCGACGGGTGCGGATGGCTTCTTCGATGTGCATGAACGGCTCCACTGGCTGAGAAATGTGGCCGCCATGCTATGCCCAACGGATTGATCGAATCCATGCGTCTTTACTGATGGTACTCATCACCTGCTTCGATCCGTTGCGCAGGTGCCGTTGAGGCAAGAAAAAGCCGCCCGAAGGCGGCTTGTCTGATGCAGTGCTGGCTTAAAGCTGTGGGCCGGCAACCTTGATGGCCTCGGACACATCGAACTTCTTGAAATTCTCGATGAATTTGTTCGCCAGTTCCTTCGCCGCTTCGTCGTACGCGTTCTGGTCTGCCCAGGTATTGCGTGGGTTGAGCAGCTGGGTATCCACGCCCTCGACGGCCTTCGGTACGTCCAGGTTGATGATCGGCAGATGCTCGGTCTCTGCACCCACCAGCGCGCCGCTCTGAATCGCCGAGATTACCGCACGGGTCGTCGGGATGTTGAAGCGCTTGCCGACACCATAGCCGCCGCCGGTCCAGCCGGTATTGACCAGATAGACCTTGGAGCCGAACGCCTGAATGCGTTTGATCAGCAGCTCGGCGTAGACACCGGCTGGGCGCGGGAAGAACGGCGCGCCGAAGCAGGTGGAAAAGGTCGACTTGATGCCGCTGCCCGAACCCATCTCGGTGGAACCGACCAGCGCGGTGTAGCCGGAGAGGAAGTGGTAAGCCGCCTGCTCTTCATTGAGTACGGACACCGGAGGCAGCACACCGGTCAGGTCGCAAGTCAGGAAGATCACCGCGTTCGGCTCACCGCCCAGGTTCTTCTCGGAGCGCTTCTCGACGTGCTCCAGCGGATAGGCGGCACGGCTGTTCTGCGTCAGGCTGTCATCGGCATAGTCGGCGATGCGTTCGTCGTTCAATACAACGTTCTCGAGAACCGCGCCGAACTGGATGGCTTTCCAGATCACCGGCTCGTTCTTCTCGGACAGATCGATGCATTTGGCGTAGCAGCCGCCTTCGATGTTGAACACGACGCCCGTACCCCAGCCGTGCTCATCGTCGCCGATCAGGTAACGCGACTCGTCGGCCGACAGGGTGGTTTTGCCGGTACCGGACAGGCCGAAGAACAGGGTGACGTCGCCGTCGTCGCCGATGTTGGCGGCGCAGTGCATCGGCAGCACGTCGGCCTCCGGTAGCAGGTAGTTCTGCACCGAGAACATCGCTTTCTTCATTTCACCGGCGTAACGCATACCGGCGATGAGGACCTTCTTGGCGGCAAAGTTGATGATCACGCAACCGTCGGAGTTGGTGCCGTCGCGTTCGGGCACGCACTCGAAGTTGGCGACGTTGAGCACTTGCCACTCGTCCTTGCCGGCCGGGTTGTACTGCGTGGGATTGATGAACAGCTGGCGACCGAAGAGGTTCTGCCAGGCCGTCGCCGTGGACATCTTGACCGGCAGGTAGTGCCCCTCGGAAGAGCCTACATGAACGTGAGATACAAAATGGTCCTGGGCCTTGTTGAAGGTCTCGACGCGATCCCACAGGGCATCGAACTTGTCGGCCGGGAACGGACGGTTGATCGGCCCCCAGGCGATCGAAGCCTGCGTGCTGGGCTCCTCGACGATATAGCGATCAGCTGGCGAACGACCGGTCCGATGGCCGGTTCTCACGACGAGCGCGCCGTTGGCGGCCAATTCACCTTCACCGCGTTTGATGGCCTCTTCGACCAGTTGAGCGATGCTGATATCGATGTACACGGCGTTATTGGCTTGCGTCATGAGTTCCCCGTCGGCCCTGGGCCGATTCCTCCATGCTGTTGTAGCCCAACTGACGATGGACTACATCGAAAAAAGTGCGCGCGATTATGACAGAAAAGGCGCGGCGCTGGGTATGAGGGCGTAATGGCGAAAAGGTTCTACGCCCCCCGCCATTTTTAATGCCGAGTGCCGGAAGGCCCCTCGATGCCGGCACCGGCAAACAGCTGAGCGACATCGGCTGCATCGAAGCGATAGCTGTGATTGCAGAACTGACAGTCGATGGTAATCGCGCCACCCTGCTCGTTGAGTAACTGCTCGGCGTCGTGCTGGCCGAGGCTCACCACCGCGTTGGCCGAACGCTCGCGCGAGCAGCTGCAGCGGAAGACGATCGAACGCGGTTCGAACAGCCGCACCTGCTCCTCATGATAAAGACGATGCAGCACGGTCTGGGTGTCCAGGCCGAGCAGTTCCTCGGCCGACAGGGTGTCGGCCAGCGTGCGCAAATGCTGCCAACTGGCTTCACGCGCTTCGCCGTCACGGATGCGATCGGCCGGTAGCTGCTGCAGCAACATGCCACAGGCGCGACGGCCGTCGGCGGCCAGCCAGAAGCGCGTCGGCAACTGCTCGGACGAGGCGAAATAGTTCGACAGGCTGTCCGCCAGATCGACCCCGTCCAACGCGACGATGCCCTGATAACGCTGCCCATTGGCCGGGTCGATGGTCATCGCCAGCACGCCTTCCGGCATCAGCTCGGATAGCGTGGCGCCAGGTGTCAGTTGCTCTTCGTGGTACCGCGCAATGCCACGCACTTCGCGATCGCTCGAGCACTCGACCATCAACAGCGGCACCGCACCGGCCGAACGCGCCTGCAGCACCATCAACCCGTCGAATTTCAGCGTACCCACCAGCAACGCCGCGGCGGCGAGCAGCTCACCGAGCAGCTGCGCCACAGGCTCCGGATAGGCGTGCTTGGCCAGCACCTCGGCATAGCTGCGCTCGAGCCCGACCCACTCGCCACGGACGTCGGTGTCATCGAAGAGGAAACGCTGAGTGAAGTCGAAATCAAGCATTGGACAGACCAGGGCAGGTTGAAGGCCGGAGCCATTGGAGAGCCGGGTCGCATCGACCCGGCCCGCGTGCACGGCACCTGAAAAGGGGACCGCATTCTAGGGGGAAAGTGGCAACGGTCCAACCGTCAGCGTTCATCCCGCATCAGAGCGAAAGCGCTGCAAGGCGCGTCGTTGTTTCTTGCTCGGTTTGCCATCGGTTTCTACGCCCAGGCTGCCGGCCTTGCGCATCGCCGCAGCGTTTTCGCGACGCGCTTGGCTTTCGGCGGTTTCTTCATAAAGCAACTGCGCTTCCGGCGCGCCTCGGCGCACCGCTGACAGGGCCCGTACAACCACGGTACGTTCATCGAAACCAGCGCGAATCATCAGCTCCTCACCGACCTTGGGTTCTTTGCTCGGTTTGCAGCGCTCGCCGCGGCAATGGACCTTGCCGCCCTCGATGGCAGCCTTGGCCAGTGCGCGTGTCTTGAAGAAGCGCGCGGCCCATAGCCACTTGTCCAACCGGACCTTGCCGTCGTCTTTTTCGCTCATTGCTCAACTCAGTCAGCCGTCGTGTTGTCATAGAGTCGTACAGGTAGATGCGGTTGTCATGCACCCCGTCTAGAATGCGCGGAAATCTACTGGATACGCCTTTTGAACAATCCCGACCCCCAGACAATCATCGGTTTGCGCGAATGGATCGCCCTGCCCGAGCTTGGCGTGGTCGGGTTGCGCGCAAAAATCGATACAGGTGCCAGCACCTCCGCGCTGCATGCAACCGATATCACCGAATTCGAACGCGGCGGCAAGCGCTGGGTTCGCTTTACCGCGCATCTGGGCACGCTGGTGCAGCGACGCCATCGCTGTGAAGCGCCTGTCGTCGCGCGCAAGACGATCAAGAGCTCCAATGGCCATGCGCAGACCCGCTATGTGGTGCGCACGCTATTGGCGCTGGGCTCTCACCTGTGGCCCGTGGAATTCACCCTTACCTGTCGCAAGACCATGCGCTATCGCCTGCTGTTGGGATCAAAAGCCCTGATGGACGGCAAATGGCTGGTCGACCCTGCGCGCACCTACGTGCAGGAAAAACCCCAGACCCTTACCTCTCCCGGTGCCCAATGAAAATCGCCGTGCTGTCGCGCAATCCACGTTTGTATTCGACCCGCCGCCTGGTAGAGGCCGGCCAGCAACGTGGCCACGAGGTCGTCGTGATCGACACCCTGCGCGCCTACATGAATATCGCCAGCCACAAGCCACAGATCCACTACCGCGGCCGTCCGCTGGAAGGCTTCGACGCAGTGATCCCACGGATCGGCGCCTCGGTCACCTTCTATGGCTGCGCCGTGCTACGCCAGTTCGAGATGCAGGGCGTATTCCCGCTCAACGAATCGGTGGCCATCGCTCGCTCGCGTGACAAGCTGCGCTCGCTGCAATTGCTGGCGCGCCGGGGCATCGGCCTGCCGGTGACCGGCTTCGCGCACTCGCCCGACGACATCGCCGACCTGATCCGGATGGTCAACGGCGCGCCCTTGGTCATCAAGGTGCTCGAAGGTACCCAGGGCATCGGCGTGGTGATGTGCGAAACCGCCACGGCCGCCGAATCGGTAATCGAGGCCTTCATGGGCCTGAAGCAGGACATCATGGTCCAGGAGTACATCAAGGAAGCCGGCGGCGCGGATATCCGCTGTTTCGTCGTCGGCGACAAGGTGATCGCGGCGATGAAGCGTCAGGCCAAGCCCGGCGAGTTTCGCTCCAACCTGCATCGCGGCGGCACCGCTAGCCTGATCAAGATCACCCCGGAAGAACGCATGACTGCCATCCGCGCTGCCAAAGTCATGGGCCTGAGCGTGGCCGGCGTCGATATCCTGCGCTCCAATCACGGCCCGCTGGTGATGGAGGTCAACTCATCACCCGGCCTCGCCGGCATCGAGGAGACCACCGGCAAGGACGTGGCCGGTCTGATCATCCAGTACCTGGAGAAAAACGCCGGCCCGCATCTGACCCGAACCAAAGGTAAGGGCTAGTCAGCGTCAATCTCCCAGCGGTTTCAAGCCTTTATCGCATCGCGCGGCAGCAGCAGGCCCAGCGGCAAGCTAACCCGGGCCTCAAGCCCGCCACCTTCACGATTGCGCAGCTCGATCACACCGCCGTGCTGCGAGGCGATGCGTTTGACGATGGCCAATCCCAGTCCGGCACCCTGACCACCGCGCGCGCGATCACCACGGATGAACGGGTTGAAGATTTCCCCCAGCTCGTCCTGATCGATACCAGCTCCCCGGTCGAGCACACTGAGCACCACATAGGGGGCGCTGCTGTCTCCGGAGACGTGGGCGGCGACTTCGACGCCATGCCCACCGTAGCGCAAGGCGTTCTCGATGAGGTTGACCAGTAGGCGTTTGATCGATACCCGGCGCAGCGCCAGCGGTGGCATCGGCTCGACGCACAAACGCACGCTTTCGCCGTACTGGTTATAAGGCGCCACGACTTCGCGGACCAACTCACCCAGGTCGACGCTTTCCACCGACTCGTCGCTGCCGTCACGGACGAAGGCGAGAAACTGATCGAGGATCGCATTCATGTCTTCGATGTCACGCACCATGTCTTCGGTGAGCTCGGAATCGCTGGTCATCAGCTCCAGCGACAAGCGCAGACGGGTCAGCGGCGTACGCAGATCATGGGAGACGCCGGCGAGCATCAGCTCGCGCTCGCGGCCCGCTTGCTCGACATCTTCGGCCATCTGGTTGAATGCGCGATACACCTCGGTCATCTCGCTCGGCGTGTCGCCGATGGGTAGCCGCACGCTGCGACCCTTGCCGATCTGCCGAGCCGCGTAGACCAACCGCTTGAGCGGTAGGTTGAGCTGGCTGACGAAGATCCACGCGGCTGCGGTGGACAACAGCCCGATCCCGAGGAACCAGCCAAGCACGCTCCAGATCCGCTGACCGCGCAACGGGTATGCATAGAGCGGCACTTGTAGCCAGTCCGGCCCCAGGCTGGGCGCACGCACCCAGATGGCCGTCTGCGGCTGAATACGCACCCGAACCTCGGTTTCCTCACCGAGTTCGGTCTGCATCTGTCGCTGAAAGATTTCCGTGTAGGGCCAGTGATATTCGCTGGGTGGCACCTCGTCGTCGCTGACCCGGTGCAAGCCAGCGGCCTCGGCGATACGCTCACGGTTCTCGTCGTCGGCAGCCCAGTACGCGCGCAGGGTCAGCGCCGCGCCGTGGCTGTACTGCCGATCGACCATAACGTCCTCGTTCATCATCAGGTACACCAGCATCAGTACCTTGGAGAACAGCACGACGATCAGCACCATCCACAGGGTGCGGGCGAAGAAGCTTTGCGGAAACCAGAGTGGGGTCTTCATTGAGCTGAACGTCTCAAGCTACAGACGGCAAGAAAAGAAGAGATAGTGCCGTACCGTAGCGCTCTGTAATTGCAGCTCGAGCCGTGCAGCTTGTGCTCATTTGTTGCCATCGGGCACGAACACATAACCCACACCCCAGACCGTCTGGATATAACGCGGCTTGGACGGATCCGGCTCGATCAGCCGGCGCAGGCGGGAAATCTGCACGTCGATGGAGCGTTCCAGTGCGTCCCACTCGCGGCCGCGGGCCAGATTCATCAATTTGTCGCGGGTCAGCGGCTCGCGGGCGTGTTGAACCAGGGCCTTGAGAACAGCGAACTCACCCGTGGTGAGCATGTGTATCTGATCACCTTTCTTCAACTCACGAGTACCGAGGAACAGCTCGTAATCACCAAAGGTCACCGTCTCATCTTCGCTGCCCGGGGCACCTGGCACCTGCGGCGCCTGCCGGCGCAGCACCGCGCGGATCCGCGCCAGCAGCTCGCGTGGGTTGAAGGGCTTGGCCAGGTAGTCGTCGGCGCCCTGCTCCAGTCCCTGGATCCGGCTGGTCTCGTCGCCCTTGGCGGTGAGCATGATGATCGGGATCTGATTGCCGCCGCCGCGCAGACGCGCGCAGGCGGACAAGCCATCCTCGCCAGGCATCATCAAATCCAGCACGACCAGATGGAACAACTCGCGACTGAGTACGCGGTCCATCTGCTCGGCGCTTTCCACAGTACGCACGCGATAGCCCTGCTCGTCGAGAAAGCGCTCGAGCAAGCGCCGCAAGCGCGCGTCGTCATCGACTATGAGGATCTTTTCGCCTTCGCTGGCGGATGCAGTGCTACTCATGGGAGCTCCCGGAAAAATCGTCAACGCATTATGCGCACACAGATGACAGCGCAACCGAAGCCATTGTTAGCAGATTTTTCGTGGCCGAGCAGATATGCGTTAGCCATGCGGCTTGCACCTCTCAGAGGAGGATGGCGAGCCAGATGATGACGATGGAGCAAAGCCCGACAAGCTGGGCAGCACTGCCCAGATCCTTTGCTCGCTTGGATAACGGGTGAATCTCCAGCGATACGCGATCCACCACCGCCTCAATGGCGGAGTTCACCAATTCGAGCGCAAGCGACATAAGGATGGGGAGAATCAGGAGCGCCCGTTCAACGGGCGAACCTGTCAGTAAAAAAGCAAGGGGAATCAGCAAAAAGGCCATGCACGTCAGTTGGCGAAAAGCGGCCTCATGCTGCCAAGCGGCGTTGAGACCGGCGAGAGAGTAGCTAGCGGCCTTGGCCAAGCGACCCAGGCCGGGCTTGGTTTTCAGCGCAGAAGCATCGCTGGCTGTTTCGGTTTTCATCATGTTCTCTTCTGAGTCATCCGGACGGGCAACCTGCCGGTTCGCTGAGCGTGGTTACCACTTATCAGAGCGGGTATCTGGGCGCCCTGCCTGCTGATATCATAATGATATCGCAATAGCTATCACGCCAGATTCCGACGAGCTGCAGTTAGCGGATTAAAGCCCATCTCAACTCAGCCGAAATCTGGCTACGGCGACTTCAGATCGTCGAAAGCACTCACCACAGGTGACACCTTGTCCACTACTGCTAGCTATCCCGAACACGGCCCAGCCTCGCTGGGGCTGGATATCGACCGCGGAGCCCTGACGCTAAGCGTTGGCCGTGTGCAGTGGGTCATCGTAGAGCAAGCAAGCGATGCAGCGCTCTTGTCACAGCAAGTCATCGAGGCGTTCGGTCCACACCACCAGGCTGTCCTAGTGTCGGACGACGCCAGACAGAAGAGCCTTCTCGCCAAACTACCCGCAGATTCAGGGCCGAGCGAGTTATTGTGTCTGACACTCGCATCAAGCCATTTCACCGCCTTTCTCAAGCGTCTAGGCTCGGAACTGGACCGCGCGGGCGACATGCGGGGTCGCTGCATATTGTTGACGCCTCCAACCACCGTGTGGGACCGGTTCGGCGAGCGAACAATTGCCACCTGGCTCGAAAAAGTGAGTCGCTGGCTTATCGAACGCCAGGCGACGTTGCTCGTCATCAGCGACGGTGTGTGTGATGGCTTGAGCGAGCGCCTTAGTCAGCTCACCTATTCGCTTGCCGGCTATGCATCGCTGAATCGCACGCCCCTTGGCCCTCGCCTGTTTCTGCACTTCTGGAACGGCGGTCAGGGCATTACGAGCGCTCGCGAACTTCATCTTCAGTACCGACCCGACGGCTTCCGAGTGGCGGCTTCAAGCGATATCGAGCCCACCATCGAGTACCCGGACCAAGGGCGGATTCACGCCGAGCGCAGTGTGCTGGACGGCGCGCAAAATCTCTCAGTGCAATGGCGCTTGTTCGAAAACAGAAACGAGCTGTTTCAGCATGCGCTTGCAGCCAGAGCGGCCAGTGTCTTGTTCGCCATTACGAAAAACGAGCAAGTCGAAGATCTGGCGCATCAGCTTAATCAGCTGCGCCGCTCGTGTGGCAACCAGCTCAAGCTGATCGTTCGGGAAATAGCGCCCTGTCTTCGCTACCGCGACGAACAGTTGCTACTGACCAGCGGTGCCTCGCTGGTCGTGCCTTTTGGTACTTCCCTTCCCCGTTTTCTGACATTGGTCGAAAGTGTCCAGGGTCATCTCTGGCAAAGGCAGCTGAAAGACATAGGCGTCAACCTTGACGAATTGAAACCACTTCCCCTATGTGGCCAGCAAAGTCCGCTGGGATTCGCCGAAGCCGTTCGGGAAATGTGGCCGAGCAGCGCAACGGGCGAGATCATCCATCAGCTGATTCGCCTGCAGCCCGTGTCGGGTTTAAGCCTGCAGCAGGTCCTGAGCCAGACGCGTCTGCGGCGCAGCGGCGATATCGCCTGTATTGCCGACAAAGCCCTCCATTTGTTTCTTTTCGCTTGCCGTCCGGAATCGCTCGAAGCCGCCCTGAGTAATATTTTCGGGGTCAGGTGGCAGGAGCTTTTCGTGGGACTGGAGCAGCTGACCGATCTCGACCCCCTATCAAGACCCAGTTTCCAGAGTGACGCCTCGCCGATGCCCAGCAGTACGCCAGTCGCTGCCAGCGCGGGTGAACCGAAACAGCCTTTTCATCCACGCCCTATGCGTCTTTCTCTAGAAGCACGGCCATGACCCTCGAACAACTCCTTGAGGTGGCAGGCCTGTTCACCGTAATTGGCGCCTGCATCGGCTGGCTGATAGCAACAAGCCACTACAAAATCGTTCGCTCATTCGATCGGCTGCTTCCGCCTCGCTATTTGAAGACGGCTGCACTGCGACGCCGCCCTGCCGGATCGATCGGCGAGGAAGAAAAACAATGACCGCACACGAGCGCTTGAGCGTACCCGTGCCAGCCGCTGTGACCTGGCCTGGCCTGGGCACCTGGAACCTTTATTTCCTGCTCAAGTTTCTGTTGCTGGGTCTTGGCATGCTGAATTTCCAGCCGTTGCCGAATCTGATATTCGCTGCATTCCTTGTCGTGCCGCTCCCTGGCCGCGCTTGGCGCATCGCACGCCAGCTCATCGCGATCCCGATCGGTGTAGCGCTGCTCTACCATGACACTTGGCTCCCTCCGTTCGAGCGGTTGCTGGCGCAACCTGGCGTACTGGACTTCACGCCGGCATACCTGCTCGAACTCGTCGGGCGCTTCATTGACTGGACACTCGTGGGTCTCTGCGCGTTGTTGGTCATCGGCTATAGCTACCTTTCCAACTGGATTCGCCTGTCGACGTTCTGCCTGGGCGGACTCCTCTGGCTGAATCTGGGCAGCATTCCCTTTCTGGCTCCCGCAACAAGCATGGCTGCCTCGCCAGCCACGACGCCCGCCCAGGGACAGCCGGCAGCGTCGACGGCAGCGGCAAGCAACGACAACGTTGCACTGGACAATTGGCTTGAAACCTTTTTCAAGACCGAAGCGACCCGCCAGACGCAGTTCCCCCAACCCAGCGAGCAAACGGCGGCGTTCGACGTACTGATCATTAACGTCTGCTCATTGGCATGGGACGATCTCGATGCGGTCGGCCTGCGCGAGAACGCATTGCTTCAACGCATGGATGTAATTTTCGATCGATTCAATTCCGCGACGTCTTATAGCGGGCCCGCGGCAATCCGGCTGTTGCGTGCCAGCTGCGGTCAACCTCGTCATCAAGCGCTGTACGAACCTGCGCCGGAGCAATGTCTGCTGTTTCAAAACCTGGCCAATCTGGGATTTCGCTCCGAAACTCTGATGAACCACAACGGCCGCTTCGATGGATTTGCCGAGGAGATCCAGGCCCAGGGTATGCCACAACCGGTTCTGCCCAGCCAGAAGTTCGCTCGCGCCCTTGCAGGCTTCGACGGCTCCCCGATCGCAGGGGATCTGGACGTACTCAGCGGCTGGTGGAAGCGTCGGCAGGAGCTGCCGGACGCCCACGTCAGCCTCTTCTACAACAGCATCAGCCTGCACGATGGAAACCGCATCGTCGGATCAGACGGAAATGCCCAGTCAGCAGAATATCGCCCCAGAGCGCAGCGACTTCTGGACGACCTTAGTCGCTTCATCGATGAGCTGGAGCGTAGCGGCCGACCTGTAGCCTTATTGCTGGTGCCGGAACACGGCGCTGCGCTGCATGGCGACCGCATGCAAATTGCTGGCATGCGCGAAATACCACGACCCTCGATTACTCAGGTCCCCGTCGGGTTGAAACTGATCGGGATGACGCCGCCCACCCCAGGCCTACCGCTCCACGTCCAGCAACCCTCGAGCTTCCTAGCGCTTTCCGAGCTGATTTCCAGGCTCTACGCCGCGCAGGGAAGCAGCAGCGCGGTGGACGTCAACACGCTGATCGCCAACCTGCCGCAGACCGAGCCGGTCTCCGAAACCGCCGGTGCCCAAGTGATCGAACAGGCTGGACAACCTTACGTACGGCTGGGCGGCCAGACCGTCTGGCTCCCTTACCCAAATCGGTTCGAGTAGCAAGCATATGGTCAGCCTAGCTCAGCGTGTTCAACACGACGACATTGCCCGCCTAGAGCGTCATCTGGGACTGCCAGATCTCGGCTACCAGGACATTTCCGCATCGTTGGAATTGGATAGGGCCATTCAGCGATGGCCACTGCTCACGGAACTTTCGATCATTGCCGATCTGGAAACCGCCTTCGACAGCGTGTCACTCGAGCCGGTAACGGCGCCAACCGTCGGTAGACAGCCCGTATGAAGCGTCTCGTGATGCGGGCAATCCGTGGAGGCCTCGGCGCCACGACATTGCTGGCCGATCTGGCTCTGGCCCTCCATGAACAGGGCGAGCGCGTGCTGTTGGTCGATCTCAGTCCGGACAACATGCTGCGCCTGCATTTCAATGTCGACACCACGTATGAAGCTGGCTGGGCGCGTGCGCAGCTGGACGGCAGCGAGTGGAACGATGCTGCCCTGGAGATGCTGCCAGGGTTGCATCTGCTGCCATACGGGCGCCTGAACGATTCGGAGGTCGCACAGATTGAGTTGCAGCTCTGCGCCGACTCGAGTTGCTGGTCACAACGCTGCGGCCTGGTTTCGCGCGACTACGACTGGATTCTGTTCGACCTGCCGCAGAGGTTGCCCGGCCACCGGGTGGGTGTATCCGAAGATGACCGGGCCGACCTGCTGATCGATCTCGCGACAACGGATCCGGCTTGCCATGTGCTGCTTCAGCAAAGAACGCAGCCGATCGCCGATCTGCTGCTGGTCAACCGCGTCAATCCGGCGAGCCAGCTACAGCGGGATCTGTTAATGATCTGGCGCAGGCGTCCTGGAATGTCACGACCGCCGCAGCTGGTGCATGAAGACGAGGCAGCACCAGAGGCTCTCGCACACAAGATGACAATTGGCCACTACGCACCTCAAAGCCAGGCGGCCAGCGACCTGCGAAGCCTGGCGATCTGGTGCCTTGCTCAGCGCGCAGAGTGCTGAACATGCTCAGCCCACTGCGTTACTACCAAGCCATCCGATACCGGCGTGGCGCGAGTCTGTACGGCGCGCTCAGCTGGTTGGTCGCCTATACACTGGCCTGGCTGCTATTGCGCCTCGAAGCCCCCGGCTGGCAGTGGGTATTGGCTGAGCGTCGCAGACTCTATCCGCACGTGGCCGACAAACGCCCTAGCGCGGGCGACCCATTACGGGTTCTGATTCAGAGCGTCTGGTTGATCCTCGCGCGCCCCTTGCAGGAACCAGGCACGCGTCGCCTATGGAATCCGGCCCGATCAGCAGGCCACCGGCTGCGTAGCGTCGCGGCCAAGCTGGCCGTGCCGATGCGCGCGAGCAGCGACCTTCTGCCGGGGCTGAAGGGTCTGCGCAACGTCGAGGCGCGCGCCAACCGTGCCGAACGCTGGCACTCCAAACTATCGAAACCAGCCAGATACGCATTTAACGCGGCCATCGCGGTGCTCGCCACGCTGCTCAGCATTCTTTGCATCACCGAGCCCTTCGGCTATGCCGCACAGATCACCTTCGTTCTGCTGCTCTGGGGGGTCGCCCTGCTGGTCAGGCGGGTGCCGGGCCGCTTCGCGGTACTGATGCTCATCGTTCTCTCGGCGATCATTTCCTGCCGCTACTTGTGGTGGCGTTACACGGCGACGCTCCGGTGGGATTCGCACTTCGATCTGGCCTGCGGCATTGTCCTGCTTGCCGCCGAGACCTACTCATGGATCGTGCTGATCCTCGGCTACGTCCAAACCTGCTGGCCGCTCGATCGTCAGCCTGCACCCTTACCGAAAAACACTGCTGAGTGGCCGTCGGTCGATCTTTTCATACCGACCTACAACGAAGACCTCTCGGTAGTGCGCACCACTGTGCTAGCCGCGTTGGGGCTGGACTGGCCGCATGAAAAGCTGAACATATACATCTGCGATGATGGACGGCGGGACAGTTTCCGACGCTTTGCCGAAGAGGTTGGGGTGGGCTACATCACTCGCCCGGACAACAACCACGCAAAAGCCGGCAACCTCAACCACGCCATGACCGTGACCCACAGCGAGCTGATCGCCATTTTCGACTGCGACCACATCCCGGTGCGCTCCTTTCTTCAGGTCACCACGGGCTGGTTTCTTCGCGATTGGAAGTTGGCGCTGGTGCAAACCCCACATCACTTTTTCTCGCCAGATCCCTTCGAGCGCAACCTCGGCTCGTTCCGTCGCAAGCCCAATGAGGGCGAGCTGTTTTACGGCTTGGTCCAGAACGGCAACGACATGTGGAACGCTGCATTCTTCTGTGGCTCCTGTGCGATTTTGCGCCGCACAGCCGTAGAGAGCATTGGCGGCTTCGCCGTTGAAACCGTCACCGAGGACGCGCATACCGCGCTGCGCCTGCATCGCTCGGGCTGGAATTCAGCGTATCTGCCTACGCCTCAGGCGGCCGGCTTGGCGACAGAAAGCCTGTCGGCGCATATCGGCCAGCGGATACGCTGGGCACGCGGCATGGCTCAGATATTCCGTACCGACAATCCTCTTCTGGGTCGCGGCCTCAGCATCTTTCAGCGCTTGTGCTACGCCAACGCCATGCTGCATTTCCTTGCCGGCCTGCCTCGCCTGATCTACCTGACCGCACCGCTCGCATTCCTGCTCCTGCACGCGTACATCATCTATGCGCCGGCGTTGATGATCGTCTTGTATGTGTTGCCGCACATGATTCACGCCAGCCTGACCAACGCACGCATGCAGGGCGAGCACCGGCATTCGTTCTGGGGCGAGGTCTACGAGACGGTACTGGCCTGGTACATCGCCCGTCCCACGACGGTGGCGCTGTTCAATCCCGGGAAAGGAAAGTTCAACGTCACGGCAAAGGGCGGGCTGATGGATCACGATCAGTTCGACTGGCGTATCGCCCGGCCTTACCTGGTCCTGGCCATACTCAACGTCGCGGGGTTGGGATTTGCCGTCTGGCGACTGTTCACAGGCCCAGTCACCGAGATCGGTACCGTCCTGGTCAGCTCCGCCTGGGTCATTTACAACCTGCTCATCATCGGCGCTGCCGTGGCGGTTGCGTCGGAGGTGAGGCAGATACGCCGGGCGCATCGCGTTATGGCTCGCCAGCCCGCATCGCTGAAGCTCAGCAACGGACACCTGTTCCCCTGCACATTGTTGGACTTCGCCGAAGGCGGTGCCGGTCTGCAGATCCCGTCTGGCCTGCAAATCGGCATGGATCAGCCGATTTCCCTGATCCTGCGGCGCGGCGACCGTGAATTCATTTTCCCCGGGCGCGCCTCTCGCCAAGTTGGAGAACGTCTGGGAATCCGGCTCGACACCCTCGATCTGGCCCAGCAAATCGATCTGGTTCAGTGCACGTTCGCTCGTGCCGACGTCTGGCTGGATCGCCATGATGGCTTCGAGACGGACCGCCCACTACACAGCCTCATCGAGGTTCTGCGTATGGGAGGTCGCGGCTATTACCGCTTGCTCGAACAGCTCCCGCAAGGCTTGAGCAAACCGCTTCGCCCCATTTTTCGACTAGCCGCCTGGCTACTCAGCTTCTGCCCCCGTACCCCAGCCTCTAAACCTCTGGTAAATCTGCCATGAACACCCAAACGCACTCCTGGACGCTGCTTACCACCTTACTGTGGGCACTCACTGCTGTTGCTTCCACGGAGCCGAGCGTTGACGTTGATATCGCGCCACCCAGCTGGGATTCCAGTCGTAGCTTCAGTGACTTGGGCCGTCCTCGGGATCAGTTGCTATTGGGTATCCGCAACGCCGAGCAGATCGAATTTCGCCTGCGCCACGACCGGATCGCCACCGACGCCACTTTGCACCTGGACTACACACCTTCACCGGCCCTGCTTCCAGTGCTCTCGCACCTGCGGATCTACCTGAACGACGAACTGATGGGAACGCTGCCCATCACTAAGGAGCAAATAGGCCAGCGGGTCAGCAAAGACCTGGCGCTCGACCCGCATCTGCTCGGAGACTTCAACCGGGTACGCGTCGAATTCGTTGGCCATTACAGCGATATCTGCGAGGACCCGGCGCACAGTGGCTTGTGGCTCAATCTCGGCAGGCAGAGCCGGGTCAGTCTTCATGAGCAGGCGCTGGACATCGCCGGCGATCTGGCTTGGTTTCCGCAACCATTCTTCGATGAACGCGACAGTCAGCCTCTCAACCTCCCGGTCGTATTCAGTGGCGCCCCGACACCCAACGAGCAGCGTGCAGCTGGCATTCTGGCTTCCTACTTTGGCGGTTTGGCGGCCTGGCGAGGCGCCAGCTTCCCCGTGCTGTTCGATGCACTGCCGTCCACAACAGCCCGCCCGCAGCCAACCGTGGTCTTCGCCACCAACTCCCGCCGCCCGTCGTTCCTCGCCGAACACCCCGAGGTAGACGGCCCCACGGTAGAACTGATCGAGCATCCAGAAGATCGCTACAGCAAGTTGCTGCTCATCTTCGGTCGCGACGATAACGACCTCATCGTAGTGGCATCGGCGCTGGCAATGGACAACGGTCAGTTGCGTGGCAACCGGGTCCGGATGGAGCGAATGGAGCCGCCTGCTCGCGTGCCGTACGACGCGCCCAACTGGATACGTACCGATCGTGCAGTACAGCTTTCAGAGCTGATCGACTATCCCCAGCAGTTACAAGTAAGCGGGCTACAACCATACCCGATCACACTGGACGTCAATCTGCCGCCGGATCTGTTTGTCTGGCGCAACCAGGGCATTCCGTTACAGACCCGTTATCGCTACACCCCGCCAACGACCACGGACGAATCACGCCTCAATATCAGCGTCAACGATCAGTACATCACCAGCATCGCCTTGCAAGGCAGCGATAGCCGCAGCGGTGTGGAAAACGTTCGACTGTCCGTCCTTTCATCCGACTCGACAACCGAAAGCGAGAAGTTGCTGGTGCCCGCGCTCAAGATGGGTATCCGCAACAAGGTGCGATTCGAGTTCAATTTCGCCAGCAAGCTGGGCAATGCCCAGCGAGACCGCTGCCAGACCTACCTGCCGACCAATATCCAGGCCGCCATCGACGAGCAGTCTTCCATCGACCTCTCGGGCTACTACCACTACATGGCCATGCCCGACCTGAAGGCCTTCTCTCGTAGCGGCTTCCCTTTCAGCCGGATGGCTGACCTGTCCGAGACGCTGGTACTGGTCCCCTCGCAGCCCAACCAGGAGCAAGTCGGAACCCTGTTGGATACGCTTGCCCTGATTGGCTCGCAAACCGGTTATCCGGCCTATGGCGTTCGTATCACGGATGACTGGAAGATGGCCGAGCAGGTCGATGCCGATCTGTTGTTAATCGGCCCGCTGCCGCAACAGCTGGCAGACGGCGCGACATTACCGATTTTGCTGGAATCGCCACGTAGCTGGTTACAGAACGGCGGGGGCGGGCCGACCATCGAGCCGGCCAACGGCAACCTCGGCATGACCGCCAACGGTCCACTGGCAGCAGTGGTTGGCCTGCAGTCGCCTTTTCACACGCAACGCAGCCTGGTTGCACTGCTCGCCTCGGCTCCGCAGGACTACGCGCTGTTACGCGATGCCTTGACTGATTCCGGCAAGCAGGAGGCTTTTGCCGGTGCTATCGCGTTGATTCGCAACAGCGGAGTCAGCAGCCATTTCGTTGGCGACCAGTACTATGTGGGCGATCTGCCTTGGTGGCTGCTGCTGTGGTTCCACCTTTCTTCGCATCCAGTTCTTTTGGCTTTCCTGGCAGCCGCTAGCATCGTGCTGTTCGCTATCGTGCTCTGGCGGGCACTGAGCTGGGCTGCTCGTCGGCGCCTGGCCGACGCTGAGTGAGCCCGATGCGCAGCTATCGATTGTTGCTGCTCGCGGCACTGCTCCCGGTGTGGTGCCACGCACAGGTACCGGCGGACCGGGCAGAGCAGGCCGAATGGCTGCTGGCCCAGATCCGCGCCGCCGAGGCGGTGAGCCGCGACGAACTGGTTCATGACGCCTTGACGCGTCTACAGCGCGTTGCCCCTGGCGATGCGCGTGCGCTGCTGGCCGAAATGCGACTCGCCCTGCGTCAGAGGAACCCGCAACAGGTGGAAGCGCTGCAACAGCGCTTGCAGCGGTCGGCGGCCGGCACCGAGGCCGAGCGAGCTGGACGCGTTCTCTACTCATTGAGCCGTGAGGCCGGGCAGCAGCAACTGCAGCAGGCCCGGCTGGCAGCCATGGCGGGCAGGCCAGAAGACGCACTGCAAGGATTTAGAGCGCTCTATGGTGACAAACCGCCGACGCTGGAACTAGCAGTCGAGTACTGGCGTGTGCGCAGCGCTCAGCCGGGTCAGCGTTCGCTGGCGATCGACGCGCTACGCCGCCTTGACGAGCAATACCCGGGCAATCCACCCGCTCGTCAGCTATTGGCCAACCTGCTGTTCGAAGATGGACAGGACACGGCGGCCCTCGCTCTGTTGGCCGAGCTGGGACGCAACCCGGCCGCGACCGATGCGGCAGCCCAACGCGAGTTCGAATACCTCGCGACCCGGCGAATCGACGACACCAGCATAAAAGCCTGGACCGGCTTCCTTCAGCGTTATCCCACCGGCCGTTTTGCCACCGATGCGCGATCGAATCTGGAACGAAGCCAGCGGCTGCTGGCCGATCCATACTGGCGAGCCGGGCAAGAGGGACTGCGCCTGCTCGATCGCTCGCAGGACGCGGCCGCCGAAACCAAGTTAAGGCAGGCCTTGCGCGGCTATCCGAACGACCCCGAGCTGTTGGGCGGCCTCGGCCTGGCGCTGATGCGGCCGGGCCATCGCCAAGAGGCGCTGGTGTATTTCGGCCGCGCCAAGGAACACGAAGAAGACATCGACAATCTGAGCAAGTGGAACGACCTGATCGTCTCGACCCGCTACTGGCTCACGCTCGAAAAAGCCGACCAGGCGCTCGAGCAAAAGCGGACTGAGGAAGCGGCGTCGCTGTACGCCAGCGCCCTCAAGCAACAACCGAGCAACCCCTTCGCCCAGCTCGGGCTGGCACAAGTCGCCGAAGCGCAAAATCGACTTGCCGACGCTGAAGCCGGCTACCAGCAGCTGCTCAGCCGGGAGCCGGGCAACGCCAGCGCGATCCGCGGACTGCTTCGCCTGTATCAGGCGCAATCGCCAGAACGCGCGCTGGCGTTCATCGAAACGCTCGGAGCCAGCCAACGAAATTCCTTCGCCGAGATGCGCAATGGTTTACTGTTGGCCCGCTATCGCCTGCTCGCCGAACAGGCGCTGGAACGCGGCGACCAGCCTGCGGCGATCACTGCACTGAAGCAGGCCCGCAGCTTGGCGCCAGCCGACCCCTGGCTGACCTATCGACTAGCCAGCTCTTTACGGCAGCAACAAGCCTTTATCGAAGCCGATGGGGTATTCGACGACCTGCTCAAGCGGCAGGCCGACGATCCCAGCGCGCGCTACGCCCACGCGCTCTATCTGTCCGGTGCACAGCGCGATGCCCAGGCGCTCGCCAGCCTGCATCGCATCAAAGAGTCCGACTGGGACGAAGACATGCACGCCCTGGCGACGCGCCTCGAGCGGCGGGAGTTGATGTCCCGCATCGACAAGCTACGCGCCACCGGCCGTGAGGCGGCGGCCGTCGAGCTGATGCAGAAGCGGCTGCGCACGCACGGCGATTCCGTGGACGATCTGTTGGTGCTGGCCGATTGGGCGGTGATACGCGGCGAGTCCGCGGTCGCCTCTCCCTATGTCGAACGCGCACTGCACATCGACCCGACTCACCCGGAAGCGCGCCTGATGCGCATCGAACTTCTGCTCGCCGAGGGCCAAACGGATGCCGCCAGACAGGCGCTACGAACAACCCCGCCCGCATTAACCGAGAATGACTGGAACGCCAATCGACGCCTGGCCAACAGCTGGGCCGAGGTCGGTGAGCTGGACAAGGCGCGGCAGATGCTTCAACAGCTGGAGGCAGGCCTGCAGCGCCCCGATCCGCTGATCCGGCGCGACACCGCGCGGCTTGTTGCCGGGATCGATCCGAGCGCGGCGATGGCTTACTACCGGCAGGCACTGATTGATGCCGACCTGCTGGCAGAATCCGCCAGCACCGCCGAACTGACCCAGGCCACCCGGCAGAACGCCGCAGATGACTGGCTGATCCGCAGCCTTCGCAGTGACACCGCCGCCCTCCACCAGCAGCAAGACACCACCCTAACGCTGCAGCACGACCACGGCTGGCGTAACGATGATGGCACCCCGGGCATTTCCGAGCTGCTCACCGACACCACCCTGTTGCACCTGGAAACCCCAGTAGCCAACGGCCGCAGCTTCCTGCGCGCCGAACGCCTGGCGCTGGATGCCGGCAAGCTGGAAGAAGATGCTTTCTTTGGCGCTTGTAGGGCACGCGACGATTGCGCGGGCCAGAGCCAGCGCGGCACGGCAACGCTGCTGGCCGGGGGCTGGCGCGATGAGCGACTGGAGGCGGATCTGGGCCTGACCGAAGGGTTCGAAATCGACAATTTCTACGGCGGCGTAACCGGTAGAAGAGATATCGGCCCCATCGGCATGTCACTCAGTGCGTCACGGCGGCCAATGAGCAACTCGCTGCTGTCCTACGGCGGCGCTCGCGATCCGGTAATCGGAACCCGCTGGGGCTCGGTCACCGCCAACGGCATGAGCCTGGGCACGAGCTGGGACGAGGGCGGCGCGCATGGTCTGTGGTCGTCGCTGGGTTACCACTGGCTGCTCGGCGACAACGTCGCCAGCAACAACCGTCTCACGGCCATGGCCGGCTACTACTACAAACTGGTCGACCGCCCCGACGAGCGCGTCCGCACGGGCCTGACCTTCATCCACTTCGGCTACGACAAGGACCTGAGCGGCCATACTCTCGGCCAGGGCGGCTACTGGAGTCCGCAGAACTACAATTCCATCAGCGTGCCGATCAGCTACGCCTGGCGCAACCAGGACTGGTCCGTGCTGCTGGAAAGCAGCGTCGGTTGGTCCGTATCGCAATCGAGCGGCAGCCGTGACTATCCGCTGGCGGCGCTGCGGGACAAGGTGGCCGCGATCGATTCAGAGGTGGCCACCCAGACCAGCGAAGGGTCGACCAGCCGTGGACTCAGCTATCGCCTGCAGGGGCTGTTCGAACGGCGGCTCAGCGATCATTTCGTGCTGGGCGGTGGGCTCAGCCTGTTGCAGAGCGACGAATACGCACCCAGCCGCGCCATGCTCTATCTGCGCTACAGCTTCGCGCCATGGCGAGGCGATCTTGCCCTGCCCGTCGAGCCATTGCTGCCCTACGCTGACTTCAGATGACGACGCGGTAACCGACCCAGCCAGAGCGCCGGCAGTTATACTTGCCGGCTTTTCTGGCCGGTCGGCCGTCATTTCCGCCCGCAGGACATTCAATGGACAGCATCAATTCCCGCCTCGCCGCAGAACTGGGCGTGCGCCCGCAACAGGTTGCCGCCACCGTGGCGCTGCTCGACGAAGGTTCCACCGTGCCCTTCATCGCCCGTTACCGCAAGGAAGTCACCGGCAGCCTGGACGACACCCAGCTGCGCCTGCTCGAAGAGCGTCTGCGCTACATGCGCGAGCTGGATGACCGCCGCGCTTCGATCCTCGCCAGCATCGAAGAGCAGGGCAAGCTGACACCCGAACTGAAGCGCGAGATCGACCTCGCCGACACCAAGACCCGCCTCGAAGACCTCTACCTGCCCTACAAGCAGAAGCGCCGCACCAAGGGCCAGATCGCCCTGGAAGCCGGCCTCGGCGAGCTAGCCGATGCGATCTTTGCCGATCCGGAGCTCGACCCGGAAAGCGAGGCCGGCCGTTTCGTCGACGCAGAGAAAGGCTTTGCCGACGTCAAGGCGGTGCTCGAAGGCGCCAAGTACATCCTCATGGAGCGCTTCGCCGAAGACGCCAACCTCCTGGCCAAGCTGCGTGACTTTCTCACCCACAACGCCACCCTCAGCGCGCGCGTGGTGCCGGGAAAAGAGAACGAAGGCGCTAAGTTCAGCGATTACTTCGAACATGACGAACCACTCAAGAGCGCGCCGTCGCATCGTGCGCTGGCGATCTTCCGTGGTCGCAACGAAGGCGTGCTCAGCGTCAGCCTGAAAGTGGGTGACGAGGCGCCGGGCACCATGCACCCGGGCGAAGTGATGATCGGCGAGCGTTTCGGCATCGCCAACCGTGGCCGCGCGGCGGACAAGTGGTTGGCCGAAGTGGTGCGCTGGACCTGGAAGGTCAAGCTCTATACGCATCTGGAGACCGACCTGCTCGGCGAACTGCGCGACAAGGCCGAGGACGACGCCATCGGTGTCTTCGCGCGCAACATGCATGACCTGCTGCTGGCCGCACCGGCCGGCCCGCGCGCAACCCTGGGCCTCGATCCGGGCCTGCGTACCGGCTGCAAGGTGGCCGTCGTCGATGCCACCGGCAAGCTGCTGGACACCGCCACGGTCTATCCGCACGCCCCGCGCAACGATTGGGACGGCACCCTGGCGGTGCTGGCCAAGCTCTGCGCCAAGCATGCCGTCGACCTGATCGCCATCGGCAACGGCACTGCCAGCCGCGAAACCGACAAGCTTGCCGCCGACCTGATCAAGCAGGTGCCGGGGCTCAAGCTGACCAAGGTAATGGTCTCCGAAGCCGGCGCTTCGGTGTATTCGGCCTCGGAACTGGCCGCCAAGGAATTCCCCGACCTGGACGTCTCGATCCGCGGCGCCGTATCCATCGCGCGCCGCCTGCAAGACCCGCTGGCCGAGCTGGTGAAGATCGAGCCCAAGGCCATCGGTGTCGGTCAGTACCAGCACGACGTGTCCCAGCTCAAGCTGGCGCGCTCGCTGGATGCGGTGGTCGAGGACTGCGTGAACGCTGTCGGCGTCGACGTCAACACCGCCTCGGTGGCGCTGCTGGCGCGGATTTCCGGCCTGAACGCCACCCTGGCGCAGAACATCGTCGCCTACCGCGACGCCAATGGCGCGTTCAGATCCCGCAGCGAGCTGAAGAAAGTCCCGCGCCTGGGCGACAAGACCTTCGAGCAGGCGGCCGGCTTCCTGCGCGTAATGAACGGCGAGAACCCGCTGGACGCCTCGGCTGTGCACCCGGAGACCTATCCGCTGGTCAAGCGCATCGCCCAGGACACCGGTCGCGACATCCGCTCGCTGATCGGCGACTCGGCCTTCCTCAAGCGTCTCGACCCCAAGCAGTTCACCGATGAAAGCTTCGGCCTGGTCACCGTCAGCGACATCCTGCAGGAGCTGGAAAAGCCCGGCCGCGACCCGCGACCCGAGTTCAAGACCGCTGAGTTCCAGGAAGGCGTGGAAAAGCTCAGCGACCTGCAACCGGGCATGATGCTCGAGGGCGTGGTGACCAACGTGACCAACTTCGGTGCCTTCGTCGACATCGGCGTGCATCAGGACGGATTGGTGCACATCTCCGCGCTATCGGAGAAGTTCGTCAAGGATCCCTACGAAGTGGTCAAGGCCGGCGACATCGTCAAGGTGAAGGTCATGGAGGTGGACATCCCGCGCCAGCGCGTCGGCCTGTCCATGCGAATGAGCGACACGCCCGGCGAGAAAGCGGACAGCATGCGCGGCGGTGGCAACAACCGTGGCGGCCACGCACGTGGCGAGCGCAAGCCGGAGACCAAGCCGGCACCGGCCAACAACGCCATGGCCGCGCTGTTCGCCAACGCCAAGAACCTTAGGAAATAAGCGATGACCGCAAAAGCCGAGGCGATCGGCAGCAGCAGCGCCTTCGGGCGCTTGCTAGGCCTGGAGATTCTCAAGGCGGAAGGCGGCGAAGCCCTTCTCAGCCTGAAGATGCATGACGGCCTGCGCAACCTGCACGGCAAGCTGCACGGCGGTGCGCTGTTCTCGCTGATCGACACCGCTATGGGCCAGGCCAGCCACAGCCTGGGCGATGGCTCGCCGAACAGCGTGACCCTGGAATGCAAGGTCAACTACATCCGCCCGGTGACGGACGGCGAGCTGCTTTGTCGCGCCTGGGTGGTGCATGGCGGGCGACGCACCCAGGTGCTGGAAGCCGAAGTACATCAGGGCGAGAAGCTGGTGGCCAAGGCGCAATCAACCTTCGCCTGCCTCTAAAAGCGGCAAGCAACACGCTACGAGCGCCAAGTAAGCACACCGAGCCCTCTCTTGTGGCTTGAAGCTTGTCGCTCACCGCCCCATATTGTGCCGACTGATGCGTGAAGGAATCCAAACTTGAGCGACCTCCTCTCCCACCGCCTGGCATTGTTGGCCGAGCACACTAACCTTCCGCTGCTTTCGCAATGCCTGCATGGGATCGAGCGCGAGTGCCTGCGCGTTGACGCTCATGGCGAGCTGGCGATGACGCCGCATCCCCGCGCGCTGGGCTCGGCGCTGACGCATCCGAAGATCACCACCGATTACTCCGAGGCGCTGCTGGAGTTCATCACGGCCACCGAGACCGATCCGGAGCGGACACTGGCCGAGTTGGACGCGATCCATCGCTACACCTACAGCAAGCTCGATGACGAGTTTCTCTGGAGCCCGTCGATGCCCGGCCGCCTGCCGGAAGAGCCGCTGATTCCCATCGCCGAATACGGCAGCTCCAACATCGGCCGGCTCAAGTATGTCTACCGGCAAGGCCTCGCGCTGCGTTATGGCAAGACCATGCAGTGCATCGCCGGCATTCACTACAACTTCTCGCTGCCCGAGTCGTTGTGGTCGGTACTCCAGGCCGACGAGGGCGACGACCGCCCGCAGCAGGACTATCAATCCTGGCGCTATATCGCGCTGATCCGCAATTTCCGCCGCTACAGCTGGCTGTTGATGTACCTGTTCGGCGCCTCGCCGACACTGGACGCGAGCTTCATGCGCGGTCGGTCACACCAGCTCGATCAGCTCGACGAAGACACCCTGTACCTGCCTTGGGCAACCAGCCTGCGCATGAGCGACCTGGGCTACCAGAGCAACGCCCAGGCCGGTCTGACGCCCTGCTACGATGACCTGCCCAGCTACACCAGCAGTCTGCACAAGGCGGTTTCCACGCCCTACCCGGCCTATGCGGCACTGGGCACCAAGGACGCCCAGGGCAACTGGCAGCAGCTCAACACCAACGTGCTGCAAATCGAAAACGAGTACTACTCCAACATCCGCCCCAAGCGGGTCACCGCCACCGGCGAACGCCCGCTGCATGCGTTACGAGCACGGGGCATTCAGTACATCGAAGTGCGCTGTCTGGACATCAACCCCTTCCTGCCGCTGGGCATCGACGTCGTTGAAGCGCGCTTCCTCGATGCCTTCCTGCTGTTCTGCGCATTGCAGCAGAGCCCCTGCCTGGTCGACGGCGAGTGCAGTGCCAGCAATGACAATTTCCTGAAGGTGGTCAAGGAAGGCCGCAAGCCCGGGCTGGAACTGCAGCGGCGCGGCGAGAACGTCACCCTGCATAGCTGGGCCAGCGAGCTGATCGCCGAGATCGGTCAAGTCGCCGCGCTATTGGATCGCAGCCATGGAGGCGTCGAGCATGCCCACGCGGTGGCCGAGCAACAGGCGAAGGTCGTCGACAGCAGCCTGACGCCCTCGGCGCGAGTCCTCGAAGCGCTGCAGCGTAATGGAGAAAGCTTCAGCCAGTTCGCCCTGCGCCAGACGCGCCAGCACGCCGATTACTTCCGCAGTAACGCCTTGCCCGAAGCCGACATGACGTGGTTCGACACAACGGCACAGGATTCACTGGCTCAACAGGCCGAGATGGAAGCCAGTGACACCCAGGACTTCGACAGTTTCGTCGAGGACTACCAGTGCAGCCTGACCTGCTTGACGCCGGCATAGCGCAAGTGCGCAGAGCCCCCACGGCCGTTCGCGAGCGGCCGTAGGTCAGAACCAGCGCCAGCCAGAGCGGCACCCATCTGGGTGATGGATGCCACCAAGGGTCTACAGCGTCTTTTCGAAGATTTTCGAGTTGCGCTGGAAGTTGTAGAGCGAAGCCCGCGCCGCTGGCAATCGCTCCACCCCGCTGGGTTCGAAGCCCCGTTCGCGGAACCAATGCGCCGTGCGGGTGGTGAGCACGAACAGAGTCTTCAGCCCCAGCTTGCGCGCCCGCGCCTCGATGCGCTCGAGCAACTCGTCGCCGCGCCCCCCGTGGCGGTACTCGGGGTTCACCGCCAGGCAGGCCAGCTCGCCGGAATCGGAGTCGGCGATCGGATACAGCGCGGCGCAGGCGATGATCAGTCCATCGCGCTCGACAATGGTGAATTGCTCCACCTCGCGTTCCAGTACTTCGCGTGAACGCCGCACCAGAATGCCCTGCTCCTCGAGCGGTGTGATCAGATCGATCAGCCCGCCAACGTCCTCGATGGTCGCCTCACGCAACTGCTCGAACTGCTCCTGCGTCACCAGCGTGCCGTCACCGCCATCGCGGGTGAACAGTTCGTTGAGCAGCGAGCCGTCCTCGGCATAGCTGATCACATGGCTGCGCCGCACGCCGCCCTTGCAGGCTTGCGCCGCCGCGTCGAGCAGCTCGCCCTGGTAGCTGCTGCCTAGCCGCTCCACATAGGCCGGGATCTGCTGCGGGCGCAGCTCGCGCACCAGCTTGCCCAGCTCGTCGCGCAGTCCGCGCTCGGCACCGTAGAGCACCAGCTTGTCGGCCTGCAGGTCAATAGCCGCGCGGGTCGCGATGTCTTCGCAGGCGATGTTGAAGATTTCCCCTGTCGGCGAATAGCCCAGCGGCGAGAGCAGCACGATGGTGCGTTCGTCCAGTAGCCGGCCGATGCCCTTGCGATCGACCCGACGCACCTCGCCGGTGTGGTGGAAATCGACGCCGTCGAGCACGCCTATCGGGCGCGCGGTGACGAAATTGCCGCTGGCGACGCGCAACCGAGCACCCTGCATTGGCGAGGAGGCCATGTCCATCGACAACCGTGCCTCCAGCGCGATGCGCATATGGCCGACCGCGTCGATCACGCATTCCAGCGTCGCCGAATCGGTGATGCGCAGGTCGCGGTGGAAACGCGGCTCAATGCCCCGCGCGGCCAGTCGCGCCTCGATCTGAGGGCGCGAACCGAACACCAGCACCAGGCGCACGCCGAGACTGTGCAGCAGTACCAGGTCGTGGACGATGTTGGCGAAATTAGGATGTTCCAGGGCATCGCCCGGCAGCATGACCACGAAAGTACGGTCGCGGTGCGCGTTGATATAGGGCGATGAGTCGCGAAGCCAGGTGACGTAATTGTGCATTGCAGAAGCCTTAGGTAACCGCTTGTTCAGTCCGGAATGCCGGGTCGAGTGATGGGAAGAAGGGAGCAGATCCATGCTGCGATTCTAGGATCGCCGAACCTGCTCCTATCCTCGGCTCGCCGGTTGCAGGCAGTAGTGCTCGATCATTGCGCGCAACAACCTCACGGTGGGTTCGACTCTGTCGAGATCCAGGTATTCGTCTGGCTGGTGTGCACAGGCGATATCGCCTGGGCCGAGCACCAGCGTTTCGCAGCCAAGCTGCTGAAGATAAGGCGCTTCGGTGGAGAAGGCCACTGCCTCGGCGGCATGGCCAGTCAGCCGCTCGGCCAGCCTGACCAGCTCCCCCTCGGCGGGCTGGTCGAAGGCCGGCACACTGGGGAACAGCGGCATCAGGTCTATCTTGACCTGGTGTCGTTCGGCCACCGGGCGCAAGCGCTGCGCAATCGCCTCGCGCAGCTGCTCCGGCTGCATGCCCGGCAGCGGGCGCAGGTCATATTCCAGCGAGCACTGGCCACAGATCCGGTTGGGGTTGTCACCGCCGTGGATGCATCCCAGATTGAGCGTCGGCTGCGGCACGTCGAACAATGGGTTGTCATATTCGCCCTGCCACTCGCGGCGCAGCGTCAGCAATTCGCCCATGGCATCGTGCATGGCCTCCAACGCGCTATGGCCGTAGGCCGGGTTGGAGGAATGACCGCTCTGCCCGTGAATCTCGATGCTCTCCATCATGATTCCCTTGTGCAGGCGCACAGGGCGCAGTCCTGTCGGCTCGCCGATCACTGCGGCCCGCCCCAGCGGCCGGCCGGCCGCTACCAGCGCGCGGGCACCAGCCATGGAGCTCTCCTCGTCGCAGGTCGCCAGGATCAGCAACGGTCGCCTGAATGGTTGATCGAGCAATGGCAGCACGGCTTCGATGATCAGCGCGAAGAAACCTTTCATGTCGCAACTGCCGAGGCCGTACCAGCGGTCGTCGGCTTCGCGTAGCCGCAGCGGATCGGTCGTCCACAGTTCATCGTCGAAGGGCACGGTATCGCTGTGCCCGGCCAGCACCAGTCCGCCCGGCCCGGTGCCGTAGCTGGCGAGCAGATTGAATTTTCCGGGCGAGATTTCCTGCGTTTCACAGGTGAAACCGAGGTCGCCCAGCCAACCGGCGAGCAGGTCGATGACCGGACGATTGGTCTGGTCCCAATGCGCCTGGGTGCAGCTCACCGAAGGCGCGGCAATCAGAGCGGCGAACTGGTCTTTGAGCGAGGGGATGGGCACGGGCGACCTCCTGAAAGACAGTTGAGAAGGCACCCAGTGAAACATGAAACGTGCCGCCGCAGCCTTACCTAAGAAGCAAAAACTGCGGCGACGGGCCGGATCAGACGAAGATCGCCTGCAGGATGGTGAAGAAGATGATCGAGAGGATCGCGCCGGCAGGCAGGGTGATCAGCCAGGACATGAAGATCGAACCGACCACGCCGAGGTTCAGTGCGCCGATACCACGCGCGATGCCGATACCGAGGACGGCGCCGACCAGGGTATGGGTGGTGGAAACCGGCAGGCCGATGGCGGAGGCACCAACTACCGTAGTGGCGGTCGCCAGTTCCGCGGCGAACCCGCGACTAGGGGTCAGCTCTGTGATTTCCTTGCCGATGGTGGCGATCACCTTGTAACCGTAGGTAGCCAGACCGATGACGATACCGACCGCGCCCAGCAGCAGCACCCAGCCCGGCACCGCCGACTTGGCGGCAATCTCCGCCGCGCCGCCCGACTGAATAACACCCACCACGGCGGCCAGCGGACCCACCGCGTTAGCCACGTCATTGGCGCCGTGGGCGAAGGCCATGGAACATGCGGTAAAGATCATCAGAACGGCAAAGACCTTTTCCACGCTGGCGTAGTGAAAGGTGCGATCAGCCTCGACGTCGACCTTGATGCGCGACAGCAGTGCGATCCCGACCAGCATCACCAGCACGCCGATGGCGAACGCCAAGAGGATGCCCTGACCACCGTTCAGCGTCAGGCCGACGTGCTTGAGGCCCTTGGTGACCGTCATCAACGCAACCATGAAACCGGTCAGGAACATGTACAGCGGCACGAAGCGCTTGGCGTTGATGAAGGGATCATCGGTGTTGATGATCAGCTTCTGTACGCTCATGAACAGGCCAAAAGCGACGATGCCGGACAGCATCGGCGTCACCACCCAGCTCGCCACGATGGGGCCGATGGCGTCCCAGTGCACCGCATCGGTGGACACGCCGACCGCGGCAAAGCCGATCACCGCACCGATGATCGAGTGCGTTGTGGAAACCGGCCAACCTTTCATAGTGGCAATCATCAACCAGGTGCCGGCCGCCAACAGCGCTGACATCATGCCCAGCACCATCAGATCCGGCGAAATGACTTCCGCATCGACGATGCCGTTCTTGATGGTTTCGGTGACTTCGCCGCCCGCCAGGTAGGCACCGCAGAACTCAAAGATCATCGCGACGATGATGGCCTGCCTGATGGTCAGCGCCCTGGAACCCACCGAGGTTCCCATGGCGTTGGCCACGTCGTTGGCGCCCACGCCCCAGGCCATGAAGAAACCGAAAGCGCAGGCGAGCACCAGCAGTACGAAGCCGTATTCCGCGATAAAGGACATAAGGAATTACCTGTTGAACCAGAAAAGACGCTGGCGCCTCAGCGCGCCAGCAATTGTTCCAGACGGTTGCCGACTCGCTCGGCACGGTCAGCTACGTCACCGATCCATTCGATGATCTTGTAGAGGAACATCACGTCGACTGGAGGCAATTCCTTTTCCAGCTTGAACAGGGCACGGCGCACCGTGATCTGCATGCGGTCGGTTTCGCGCTCGATTTCCTCGAGCTCCTCGACCATTTTTTCTACCAGTGTGGCTTCACGGCCGGCAAAGCCGGTTTCCAGCAACGAATCCAGCTCCTTGAGTGCCTTTAGTGCCTGGCAGCTGGCGTCGACGCTGCGCTGCACGAAGGCCATCATCTCCGGCTGCAAGGCCGGCGGAATGGTCATGCAACGGCCCAGCATCAGCCCGGCGATGTCCTTGGCACGGTTGGCAATTTTGTCCTGTACACTCAGCAGCTCCAGCAGATCCGAACGCGGAACCGGCAGAAACAGGCTTTTGGGTAGGTGCTGACGAACGCTTTTCTTGAGCTTGTCGGCCTCGTTTTCCAGTCGGGCCATCTCTTTCTGGATCTGTTCGACTCGTTCCCAGTCTTCGGCCGTGATCGCCTGGAACAGCGGTACCAAGTTGGCGGCACATTCGTGGGACTTGGCCATATGCTGTTGCATCGGACCGATGGGCGAGCGTCCGAACAGGCTGACGAAAGGATTGATTGGCATAGGGAGCACCCCGGCTTCAGAAGGCGGCAAGTATACGGATGACCTCAAAGGGCCGCTACCAAGTGACGTAGGTCACACTCAAACATAGGCATCATCTCGGCACCATGCAGAAAGAAACCGAAATCAAACTGCGCGCCAGTCGCGAAACCCTGTTGGCGCTACGCGATCACCCGCTGCTGAAAAAGCGCAACAAGAGCGGCTGGCAGCGGCATGAGCTGTTCAACCAATACTTCGACACCCCCACGCGCGAGCTTGCTCAGGCCAAAGTCGCGCTGCGCCTGCGTCGCGACGGCGAGCAGTTCATCCAGACGTTGAAAAGCCGCGGCCAGAGCGTGGCCGGGCTGTCCGAACGCAACGAGTGGGACTGGTACCTGGACAAGGCCAAGCTGGATACCAAAAAGCTCACCGACGATTGCTGGCCCACCAGCCTCGCCGAGCTGGACAAGAAGAGCTTGAAGCCGATCTTCACCACCGATTTCGTGCGCGAGAAAGCCGAAATCGCCTGGGGGCGCGGCAAGACCAAGGTGGTCATCGAAGCGGCGCTGGACTTGGGCAAGGTCATCGTTGGCAAGCAGAGCGAAGAGATCTGCGAGCTGGAGCTTGAGCTGCGCCAAGGCGAGCCTGAAGCCTTGCTGGAGTTGGCCGCCGAGCTCGCGGCCGATCTGGCGCTGATGCCCTGCGATATCAGCAAGGCCGAGCGGGGCTACCGCTTGTACGACACCGACAGCTACTCACTGAGCCTTCCGGTGCCGCCTCTCGAGGCGACAATGCCGCTGGATGACGCCTTCGCCGCGCTGGCCTGGCATCTGCTGGGCAACAGCCAGCGGCTGGCCGAGCAATACCGCTTCAACGGCCACTGGAAGCTGCTCGGCGAGTGGCTGCAACAATTGGTCGAGCTACGCGCCCTGCTCGGCAGCCTCGGCCAGGCCGCACCGCGTGCCACCAGCCGTGAGCTGCGCGAGCAGCTCGACGCGCTCGTCCAGGAATGGCGCCCGAGGGTCGAAGCCGGGCAGGATGACGAAAGCGCACGCAAAAGCGCACCCGAGGCCTTCGCCGCAGAACTGGCGCAGCCGCGCTGGGGCCTGTTCTCGCTGAAGGCCTCGCTGTGGTTGCTGCAACGGGGCTGGACAGTTGGCCGCAATAACCGTGGCAACCGCCAGGGCGCAGCCGAGCTGGGCAATTGGCTGCCACGCCAGCTGGCCGAAGAAGCCGCAGCGCTGCAGCTGCAACGCTATCAGCAGCAACCCGAAGACCTCGCCGAACAGCGCCCACGCATGGAGCGGCTGCTCGTCTGGTTGCATCTGGCCCGTACCACCCTGGACCTGCCGGAAGTCGATCGCCTCTACGGTGAGCTGGCCAAGCTCTATGCGTTGGCGCAGCAACCGCTGGACGACGAATTGCTCGACGCCCGCGTAGCCCAGACGCATACGGTCTGGACGCTAAAAGCCTGGAAGATGCTGCAGAAGTAAGCCAGAGCCAAGCCCACGGTGGATCGAGTTACCGATCCACCGTGGGCCGATCGGGTGATAGGACGCTGCGTAACGATCTTTCGTCAAGCGCCGACACTGCGCAAAGTTGAACCGTCGTGGCAGACAGGACGCGCGTTTAACGGCAAGCTTGGCCCTCGTCTCCATCCTGCTCGAAGGGCCCCATGTCCGTGTTGAATTCCCCCGCCCAGGACCGCTTTCTCGACCTCAACGACCTGTTACGTGATCTCGTCGCTCAGGGCCGGCTGCAACAGGAAACCGCCGAGCAATGCATGACGTTGCGGCGCAGCGCGGCGAACGCTCAGCAGCATCCGCTGGAATTTCTGGGCGCCCAGCAACTCGACGACCTGACGCGGCCCGGCAAGAAACTCGACCTCGAGACTCTCACCGTCTGGCTCGCCGAGCAGGCCGGACAGCCCTATTTGCGCATCGACCCCCTGAAGATCAACGTCGCCGCGGTCACACCGTTGATGTCCTACGCCTTTGCGCAGCGCCACAAGATTCTTGCCGTGGCGGTGGACAGTTCGGCGGTGACCATCGCCAGCAGCCAGCCGTTCGTGAAGAGCTGGGAAGCCAACCTCATCCACGTGCTCAAACGGCCAATCAAGCGGGTCGTTGCCAATCCGGTCGACCTGCAGCGCTTCACCGTGGAGTTTTACCGCCTGGCCAAGTCGGTCAGCGGCGCCACCGCGACCGATCAGAAGGTCAGCGGTGCCGGCAACTTCGAGCAGCTGCTCAATCTCGGCGCCAGCGATCAGGAGCCGGATGCCAACGACTCGCACATCATCAATATCGTCGACTGGTTGTTCCAGTACGCCTTCGATCAACGTGCCAGCGATATTCACATCGAGCCACGGCGTGAACAGGGTACGGTGCGCTTTCGCATCGACGGCGTGCTGCACAACGTCTACCAGTTCCCGCCACAGGTGGCGATGGCGGTGGTCAGCCGCCTGAAGACCTTGGGTCGGATGAACGTAGCCGAGAAGCGCAAACCGCAGGACGGCCGGGTCAAGACCAAGACCCCGGACGGCGGCGAGGTCGAGCTGCGCCTGTCGACCCTGCCAACCGCCTTCGGCGAAAAGATGGTGATGCGGATCTTCGACCCGGAGGTCTTGCTCAAGGGGTTCGATCAGCTGGGCTTCTCTGCCGAGGACCTGCGCCGCTGGCAGAGCATGACCGGCCAGCCCAACGGCATCATCCTGGTCACCGGTCCCACCGGCTCGGGCAAGACCACCACGCTTTACACCACGCTCAAGCAACTGGCGACGCCCGAGGTGAACGTCTGCACCATCGAGGACCCGATCGAGATGATCGAGGGCGCCTTCAACCAGATGCAGGTACAGCACAACATAGACCTGACCTTCGCCAGCGGCGTGCGCGCACTGATGCGTCAGGACCCGGACATCATCATGGTCGGCGAGATCCGTGACCTGGAAACCGCAGAAATGGCGATCCAGGCGGCGCTCACCGGGCATCTGGTGCTGTCCACGCTGCATACCAACGACGCACCGTCAGCAATTACCCGTCTGCTCGAGCTTGGCGTGCCGCACTATCTGCTGCGCGCCACATTGCTCGGAGTCATGGCTCAGCGCCTGGTGCGAACGCTCTGCCCGCACTGCAAGGCGCCGGTTCAGCTGGATGCCGATGACTGGCAGGCCCTGACCAAACCCTGGAACGCGCCGCTGCCGAGCAATGCACAACAGGCGGTGGGCTGCATCGAATGCCGCGACACCGGCTATCGCGGCCGCGCTGGGGTCTACGAAATCATGCTGCTCAATGACGCCATCAAGCCACTGATCACCGCCGATACCGACCTCATCGCCTTGCGCCGCCAGGCCTTCAAGGACGGCATGCACAGCTTGCGCCTGTCCGGCGCGCAGAAGATCGCCGCGGGACTGACCACGCTGGAGGAAGTGCTGCGAGTGACGCCGCAGAGCGAGCAGAAATAGGCCGGGCTGGACGCTCGTAGGGTGGATGTCGCTTTTTGCATCCAACAGACACCGCCCGGTGGATCGATAAAGCGTGATCCACCCTACGCCAGACGATGCTTTGTCCGCGCCGCCACCTGCTTACCGTAAAGTCAGCCCTGCCGCGCCGCCAGTATCCCCGCCACGCGCGCAGGCTCGCAATTCAGATAAGCCGAGGACTGCAGCCAGTCCTGATCGGGATACCAGGAAAACATGAACTGCCCACCCTTCAGGCTATCGACCACCATGCGCGCCACTTCCGGGCGCACCGCCGGGCAGCCCTGGCTGCGGCCGATGCGGCCCTGAGTAACGATCCAGGTAGGATTCACGTAGTCGGCCGGGTGGATCACGATGGCCCGCTCACGCGCCAGATCGTTCACGCCAGGCTCAAGACCGTCCATGCGCAGCGAGTAGCCGTGCTTGCCGCTGTAGCTCTCGGCCGTGCGGAACAGACCGATACTCGACTGGTGGCTGCCGAGCACATTGGAGAAGCGCGTGGCGAGGTTTTCGCCAGACTTCTTCCCATGAGCGACATAATCTTCCAGCAACAATCGGCGCTGTTGCAGGTCAAAGATCCACAGTCGGCGCTCCGACGACGGCAGCGAGAAATCGATCACCGCCAGTCGCTGCGCGGGGTTAGCGCCATTGTTGACCGCGCACTGCATGGCCGCGACGGCGTGCGTAAGCACTTTGGGGTTGAGCGAGGGCGCCAGTGGGACCAAGCTGTCCACGATCGGCTGGTAGGAAGGGCTGGCCGCCAGCAGCGGCGTCGACAGGAGCAGGCCTGCCATAAGACAAAGGCGTCGGAACGAAACCATCATGTGTTGAACTACCTCACCGACGCCAAGGCCAAACGTCCCTTTTGACAGGCGCCTCACACACTGCGGCCCGGGAGGCGACAGCGAAACAGGTCAGACAGGAGCGGACAGGCTCCCACTTCGTCTGACAGATCATTTTGTAGTGGCCCGAAAGGGTCTGGTTTTCCCAAAACCGCAGCGGATCTGCGGCGGAGTCTAGCAGTCGGTGGGATGACCGGGAGTGAAGCGTTGTACAAAAAACATGCATTTCGTCTGGTTATCGCTCTGTTGTTCGTACCCTTTCTGGCGTCGGCGCAACCGACCAGCGAGCCATACAACCCCATCCGTAACGCCCTGCAGGTGCTGCCCAGCGTCTGCGAGGGTCCCCTCGCCCAGATCGACCAAAGCGCTCTGCCACCGCTGACCGAGCTTTATCGCCGGCACCAGTTCGCTGCGCTGTGGACCTCCTACGCGCAACTCGACGAACTGCTGGGGCAGCTCCATGAACTGGTTGATGACGGCTTGAACCCCGCGGCTTACCATCCCGAAGCCATTCGTCATGCCCTGCAGACGGCCACGACCGAACCGTTGCATCGCGAGTGCAGCGACATTCTCGCCACGCACGCCTATCTGCTGGCGCTGCGGCACCTGACTCAAGGGCGTTTGCCGCAGGATCGTCTCGAGCCGGTCTGGCGCAGCCCCAGCGCCGCGGCCCAACAAGAAGCGGACACCCGCTTACTGGCAATCGCCGACGACGGCCTGACGCATCTCGAGCAGGCCTTCGACAAGGCGCGCCCAGCGCTCGAGCAGTACCACAATCTGCGCAAAGCGCATGCCCGCCTGCGCGCCGAACCTGCGCAGCGTTGGCTGCCGATCCCACCGGGGCCGACCTTGCGCCCCGGCATGTCGGATCCTCGGGTTCCGCTGCTGCGCCAGCGCTTGGCCAGCGATGGCTATCTCGTCGACGTGGTCGCTACGGGAGCGCTCGAAACACGCTATAGCCCGCCCATCGAGCAGGCACTCAAGGCCTTCCAAACCCGCCACGGACTGCAGGACGACGGTGTGCTGGGCGCTGATACGCTGGCCGCATTGAACACATCGCCGAGCGACCGGCTGAATCAGCTGAAGATCAACCTGGAACGGTTCCGTTGGCTGTCTCGCGACATCGAAGCACGCTCGCTGCTGGTCGACATTGCGGGCGGACGGGTCATCTATTTCCGCGACAAGCGTCCACGCTGGGAGGCCCGTAGCCAGGTCGGTCGCGACACCCGGCAGACCCCCGCGATCAAGTCGACTGTCACCCGCCTCACCCTGAATCCGACCTGGACCGTGCCACCGACCATCTTGCGCGAAGACAAACTGCCCAAGATCCGCGAGGATCTGGGCTACCTCGCCCGGCAGGGCCTGCAAGTACTCGATTATCAGGGCAACACGCTGGATCCGGAGCAAGTTGACTGGAACAGTCCCGGCAGGATCCTGCTGCGTCAGGCGGCGGGCCCCGACAACCCGCTCGGACGTCTGGTGATTCGCTTTGCCAATCCCTTTTCGATCTATCTGCACGACACGCCGAGCCAAGGCTTGTTCGCCCGTTCACAACGCGCGTTCAGTTCCGGCTGCGTCCGCGTCGAGTCGGTGATGCAATTGGTCGATCTACTGCTGGCCGATGGCGAACACGAGCGCTTCTCTCGGCTGCTCGCGACGGGCCAGACGCACGAGTTCGGTCTGGCCAAACCCACTCCGATCCTTCTGGCCTACTGGACAGCCGAAGCGGACAGCGCGGGACAAGCAAGCTACCGGCCGGATATCTATCACCGCGACCCCGACTTGCTGGCCGCACTGCTCGCTGCCGACCGACTACGGTTGCTCGAGGGACCGCAGCCCGACGCAGGCAAACAATAGCCGCGACGCGATGGCTGACCGAGCGTTCGCAGGCCTGCGACCGGACCGGCGGCACTGGCAGACTGTCCGCAGGCCAAGGTCTACTTGCCACAAATTCCACCCAGAGTATCTTTCGCAGCCGCAATCACCAACAGATGAACAAGCAGCACCGCTACACGCAATTGCTCGGGCCGTACGGCTGAGCATGTCATTCTCGACGCCATGGATAGCCGAGCAGAAATTGTGAACCTGGAGAACCTAGACAACACGGGGAGCGGGGCCGACCGACTGGCCACGCTGGGCCGTTACCGTATTATCGGCAGTCCGTCAGAAGCAGCGTTCGACGATCTGGCGCTGCTCGCGGTGGAGCTGTGCGGCTGCTCCAGCGCGGCCATCGTACTCATCGACGGTGAACGTCAGTGGCTGAAAAGCTTCATCAGCAACGAGGACAACCCCCACGAGCCGAGCCGGACGCTATGTGCCCGCGCAGTCGGCCGTTCACAGCCATTGGTGATCCCCAGTCTCGCCGATGAGCCGCTCGCCGAAGGCCTCTCCGGCTTCTTCGCCGCCGTGCCACTGGAAAGCCCGCAAGGCCTGTCGCTCGGCGCGCTGTGCGTGATGCACAGCCAACCGCAGCAGCTGTCGGAGCGGCAACTGGCGTACCTGCAAACCTTGGCCCGTCAGGTGATGGCGCTGCTGGAGCCGCGCCATGCCCTCTCAACAAGCGAGAACGACCCGCGAGACGAGGGCTCGCCGGGTTACGCGGCCTCGGTACGCGAGGCTGAGAAACGCTACCGCGCACTGGTCGATCTCAGTCCCCAGGTGATCTGGCAGTGCGATGCCAGCGGCTCGCTGATTTTCTGCAACCGCTATTGGTGCGACTTCACCGGGCTATCGACCGAAGAGTCGGCTGGCTGGGGCTGGCTCAGCGCCGTCGCGTCGGACCACCGGGAAGCAGTGCTGCAGCAGTGGAGCTCAGCGTTGAAAAGCGGCAAGTCGGGCAGCTTCGAAGTGCCCCTGCTCGCTGCTGACGGTTGCCCGCGCTGGTTCCAGGGCTCCGGCGCGCCAGTCTACGACCAGGACGGTCGCCTGTTGCATTGGGTGCTGGTGGCCCAAGACATACACGAACGGCGCCGCGCCGAGACCGAGCGGCTGGAAAGCGAGGCGTTTACTCGCAGCCTGCTGGACTCGGCCAGCGAGGGCTTCTATTCCGTCGATACCCGCGGCTTCGTCACCCTGTGCAACGAGGCCTTCGTCAGGTTGCTCGGCTTCGCCAGCAAGGATCAGGTGCTTGGCCAGCAGCTGCATCAGGTGATCCACCACAGCCACCCGGACGGTTTGCCCTACGCCGTCGAAGATTGCCCCATCCAGCGTACCGCCAGTACCGGCGAGCCTGCGCATGTCGAATATGAACTGTTCTTCCGACAGGACGGCAGCAGCCTGCCGGTGGAGTACCGGGTCGCACCGCTCTACCGCGACGGGATCCTGCAAGGCGCCATCTGCACCTTCACCGACATCAGCGAGCGTGCACGCGGCGAGGCGCAGCAGGCTTATCTGCTGGACCTCAGCGACCACCTTCAGGACACCGATGGCCGTATCGAGCTGACCGACATCATGGCCGAGCAACTGGCTCCACTGATGTCGGTGGAGTGCATCGCCAGTGGTCATCTCGACGAGCACGGCGGCCTGGTCATCGACCACTACTGGCCGCCGGACACCAGCAATCGCGCCGAGCCGTATCCGCTTGGCGACTGCGCAAACATTCTGCGGCTGAGATTATCGCAGGGCCTTATCGTGCCGTTCGAAGACCTGCTGGACGAAGCCGGCTGCCGCGACAAGTGCGACGCCCTGCATGAACATCTCGGCTACCGCAGCCTGTTGCTGGCACCATTGTTGGGATTGCCCGCCAATTGCGCCTTCCTGCTGTTCGCCAGTCGCCAACCCAGACCCTGGAGCCAGGCCGACATTTCGCTGGTGCGCGAAGTGGCCGAGCGCGTCCGTGCGGCGGCCGATCGTACGAGGGCGCGCAAAGCCTTGCTCGAGGCCGAGCAGCGGGTCAGCCTGGCCAACGAGATCGCCTCGATCGGTGTCTGGGAGTACGACTTCGAGCGCAACACGTTGCATTGGGATGCGCAGCTCAAGGCGCTCGCCGGGATCGCCCCGCATGAGCCGGCACTGTCGGTCGACGAGTTCCTCGCACGGGTCCATGCCGACGATCGGCGCGTCCTGCTCGATGCCTTCCGCAGCGCCCTGGAAGGCGTCGGGGACGGCGAGTTGAACCTCGACTACCGCGTCTATGACGAGGCCAGCGATCGATTCCGCTGGCTGACCAACCGCGGCCGTCGGCTGTTCGATGCCGACGGCAGGATTCGCCTGCTCGGTACCGCCCGGGAAATCACCGACGAACGCAACGCAGAATTGAAGTTGCTGCGCATGAACGCCTTGCTCGAGGAACAGATACAGGAGCGTCAGATAACCGGGCAGCGGCAATCGGTGCTGATGGAGCTGGGCGACCTGCTACGCGGACAGCCAGACAGCGCCACTATCGTCGCGGCGGCTGTACGCGCCTTGGGTATGACCCTCAACGTAACCCGCGCCGCCTTCCTGAGTGTCGATCCCGGCGGTCAGTACGCCACCGTCGAACGTTACTGGAGCGACGGTGCGTTGGGCGACTATAGCGAGCATATGTGCTTCGCTGACTACGGTGACTTCATCTATGACCTGCAGAATGACGAGCTGGTGGTTGTGGATGACGTCCTGCACGACACCCGCACCGCCGCGCAGGCCGCAAGCCTGAGGCTGCGACGCATACAAAGTCTGGTCTGCGTGCCGCTGCACGAACAGGGGCGCCTGAGCGCCGCGTTGATCTTGTTGCAGGACCGTCCGCGCCAGTGGGCCGAAGACGACATTTCCTTTATCCGCGAAGTCGCCGACCGCGCCTGGACCGCCGACGAGCGGATGCGCGCCGAACGCGCCTTGCGCGCCAGTGAGGAGCAGTTCCGCACCCTCGCCGACAACATGAGCCAGTTCGCCTGGATGGCGGACCCGGCAGGACGCATCTACTGGTACAACAAGCGCTGGTACGACTACACCGGCACCACCCTGGAAGCCATGCGCGCGCTGGGCTGGCGGTCGGTGCATCACCCCGATCACCACGTACGCGTCAGCGCCTCGATGAAGCGCGCCGTCGCCATTGGCTCGATTTGGGAGGAAACCTTCCCGATGCGGGGCAAGGACGGTCAGTACCGCTGGTTTCTCGCACGTGCCGTGCCCATTCGCGACGACTTCGGTCAGGTCACGCACTGGTTCGGCACCAATACCGACATCACCGCACAGGTGGCGGCCGAAGAAGCGCTGCGCGAGCTCAACGACAACCTCGAACGGCGCGTTGCCGAGCGCACCCGCGAGCTGGCGGAGATCAACCACCTGCTGCACTTGGAAATGGGCGAGCGCGCGCGCGCCGAGGAAACCCTGCGCCACGCGCAGAAGATGGAAGCCATCGGCCAGCTCACCGGCGGCCTCGCTCACGACTTCAATAACATGCTGACGGGTGTGCTGGGCGCGCTGGACCTAATCCAGCGCCGGGTCGCCAGCGGACGGCTGACCGACCTCAACCGCTATGTCGATGCGGCGACCAGTTCGGCCAACCGAGCCGCGGCCCTGACCCACCGTTTGCTGGCATTCGCCCGTCGCCAGTCACTCGATCCGCAACCGGTGGACGTCAACCAGCTGGTGCGGTCGATGGAGGACATGCTGCGCCGAACCATGGCCGAACACATCCAGTTCGACACCCATCTGCAGTCGGACCCCTGGCAGGCCTACACCGATGCGCACCAACTGGAAAACGCCCTGCTCAACCTGGTAATCAATGCCCGCGACGCCATGGGCGACGGCGGCAGGCTGGTCATTCAAACCGGCTGCGTACAGATCAGCAGTGCGCAACCCGACGGTCCCGAACCCGGCGACTACGTCACCCTCAGTGTGGCCGACAATGGTTGCGGCATGCCGGCTGACGTGGTTGCCAAGGCCTTCGATCCGTTCTTCACCACCAAGCCCATCGGCCAGGGTACTGGCCTCGGTTTGTCGATGGTCTATGGCTTCGTCAAGCAGACCGGCGGCCATGTACGCATCGACAGCACGCCCGGTCAGGGCACGCTGATCACCCTGTTCCTGCCGCGCAATCGAATCCATACGCAACAGCAGGAGGACCTTCGCAGTACGCCCATGGCGATCCAGGGCGCCCGGACCAATGAAACGGTGCTGGTTGTGGAAGACGAAGCCGCCGTGCGCATGCTGGTGGTCGAGGTGCTTCAGGAACTGGGCTACAAGGTTCTCGAGGCCGTGGACGGCGCCAGCGCGCTGCCCCATCTACAGAGCGATCAGCGCATCGATCTGCTGGTCAGCGATTTCGGCCTGCCGGGTCTCAACGGTCGACAATTGGCTGAAGTCGCCCGCCAGCACCGGCCGGATCTACGCGTGTTGTTCATCACCGGCTACGCACCGAACGCCGAGGTTCGCGGAGAGTTCCTCGCACCCGGCATGGACATGCTGGCCAAACCCTTCAGCATCGACATGCTCGGGGCCAAGGTTCGTCAGTTGATCGAACGCAGCGGATAGTCGCAGCAAGGAACTCTGCCGACCGCTGCGTACTCTCTAGAAAAGGATCAAGCGGAGGCATCAATCATGCGCAGAACAATACTGGCGGCAATCACCCTGAGCTGTATTCCCTTTGGCGCGGCGATGGCGGACGGCGATTTCGTCCGGCAGGTCCTGTCCTCGGGCGCGACCACCGCCTCCACCTATATGACCTTCAAGGATGACAAGCGAGTCGCTGCCGCCCGGGAGGACGCCGGTAGCTTCGTCGCCAGCGATGGCGCCATTCGAGGCCCCTATCTCGAAGCGATGCTGATGAAGCTACGCAGCGAGCAGCCACAGTTGCAGGCCAGTGACATGCAGCTGGCCAACGCCATTCTCGCCGCCGAACAGCAGTAGGTCACGAAGCAGGCCGACCGGTACGAGGTCGGCCTATTGCTCCGTGTGCAGCCACGTGGCGGTATCCGTTCCACTCGCAGGAGGAGACATGAAAAAAACCGCATCCGCCGTCTGGCAAGGTGATTTGAAAAGCGGCAAAGGCACCATCAGCACCCAGAGCGGCGCGCTGAAAGACAATCCCTACGGCTTCAATACCCGCTTTGAAGAAGCACCCGGCACCAATCCCGAGGAGCTGATCGGTGCCGCCCATGCGGGCTGTTTCTCCATGGCATTATCGATGATGCTCGGGCAGGCCGGACTTACGGCCGAGCGCATCGAGACCTCGGCGGAAGTTACCTTGGACAAGGTCGGCGAGGGTTTCTCGATCACTGCCATCGCCTTGACCCTCAAGGCTAAGGTTCCAGGGGCTGACGAAAACCAATTCCAGCAGATCGCCAATCAGGCGAAGGAAGGCTGCCCGGTCTCCAAGGTCCTCAACGCGCAGATCAGCCTGAACGCCACCCTGGAGAGCTGATTCGGAAGGCAAAAAAAAACGCCGCCCAACTGGGCGGCGCTTTCGTTTCGGACGACTTGCGACGATCAGCCGCGAATGTTGTAGATGTCCTTTTCGTTCAGCTCGGCGTATTCGTACAGACGCTTGAGATAGGCGCTCTGCTGATCCCAGACTTTCTTCGCAACCGGGTCGGCCGCGGCAGAAGCGTCGACCACTTCGGCCGCGACTTCCTTCAGGCGCGCCAGCACGTCGTCGGGCAGACGACGTACTTCGACGCCCTGCTCGCGCAGTTGCTCCAGTGCTTCCATGTTCTTGGCGTTGTAGTCGTCGAGCATGTCGCCGTTGACCGCACGGGCAGCGGCACGAACGATGGCCTTGAGGTCGTCCGGCAGGGTGTCCCAGGCCTTCAGGTTGACGTCCAGCTCGAAGGTCACGTTCGGCTCCTGCCAGCCCGGGGTGTAGTAGTACTTCGATGCCTTGTGCAGGCCCAAGGCGAGGTCGTTGTACGGGCCGATCCACTCAGTGGCGTCGATGGCACCGGTCTGCAGCGCGGTGAAGATCTCACCGGCCGGCATGTTGACCACGGTCCCGCCCATCTTGGTCAGCACTTCGCCGCCCAGGCCCGGGGTACGCATCTTGAGCCCGTTGAAATCGTTGACCGAATTGATTTCTTTGTTGAACCAGCCCGCGGTCTGTACGCCAGTGGCGCCGCAAGCCATTGGCAGTACGCCGTAAGGCTTGTACACCTCCTCCCACAGCTCCATGCCGCCGCCGCGGTGCAACCAGGCGTTCATTTCCTGAGCGTTGGGCCCGAACGGCAAAGCGCAGAAAAATTGCGCGGCCGGGACCTTACCCTTCCAGTAGTAAGGAGCGCCATGGCCCATTTCGGCGGTGCCGCGCGAGACGGCGTCGAAGACTTCCAGCGCTGGCACCAGCTCGCCAGCGGCATACACCTTGACCGTCAGGCGCCCGTCGCTCATTTCATTGACCAGCTTGGCGAAGTTCTCCGCACCGACGCCCACGCCAGGGAAATTCTTCGGCCAGGAAGTAACCATCTTCCAATTGAATTTCTCGGTGCTTGCACTGCCTTCGGTTTTGGCTGCGGTTTTCTCGGTTTCCTTGTTGCAACCCGCCAGCGCGGTTGCAGCCAGGCCGACACCAGCGGCGGCCAGAATTTGACGACGTTTCATGAGTCACTCCTTGTTGTTGTAATGCTGAAGATCGGAACCCCCGAACTCAGGTGGTTCTAGCTATCATATGGCTATCTCTCGCTCAAGCACCGCGACTACGTACAAGGACTACGTACGTAGTACTGCCGGTTGCGGCTCCAGCGCGCAGCCGCCTAGAATCGCCGGCCTTCTGGGCCATAACAATAAAGGATCTGCCATGTCGAAACACGCCCCTCCACTGCTCGGTCTCTCCAGGATGATCGACGCCGTGAACGCCCGCTTCGGACAGGCCTGCGCCTGGCTCACCCTATTCCTCGTCCTCGGCACCGCCGTGGTCGTGGTGTTGCGCTACGGTTTCGGCATCGGCGCAACCGCCTTGCAGGAAGCCGTCCTTTACGCACATGCATTGGTTTTCATGGGTGCCGCCGCCTGGGTTCTACAGCGCAACGGCCATGTCCGCGTCGACATCTTCTATCAGCGCTTCAACCCTCGCTACCAGGCCTTGGTCGAAGTGCTCGGCACCCTGCTGTTTCTTCTGCCGGTCTGCCTGTTTCTCGGCTGGGCCAGCTGGGATTACGTCAGCAACTCCTGGGCGACCCTCGAGGGCTCCAGCGAGTCAGGCGGCCTGAAGTTCGTCTTTCTGCAGAAAAGCATCATTCTCGTCCTGGTTGTCTCTCTGAGCCTGCAAGGCCTTTCCGAAATCATCAAGGCCGCGTACATCGTCGCCGGTCGCATGCCCGCATCGGAGGTGAAGCATGGCTGAGATGATGGCGATACTGCTGTTCATCAGCATCTGCGCGGCCTTGATGGCCGGCTACCCCGTGGCCTTCACCCTGGGCGGCGTCTCGCTGCTGTTTGCCGGCATCGGCATGCTCACCGGCACCTTCGATGGCGGCTACCTGAGCGCGCTGCCGAATCGCCTGTTCGGCATCATGAACAACCAGACGATGCTGGCAGTGCCATTATTCGTGTTCATGGGCGTGATGCTGGAAAAGAGCCGCGTGGCTGAGGACCTCCTCGAATCCATGTCGCGATTGTTCGGCACCCTGCGCGGCGGCCTGGCGATTTCCGTATGCGTAGTGGGCGCGCTGCTTGCGGCCAGCACCGGCATCGTCGGCGCCACGGTGGTGACCATGGGCCTGCTGGCATTGCCGACCATGTTGCGCCGTGGCTATGACCCGGCCATCTCCACCGGCACCCTGGCCGCTACCGGCACTCTGGGCCAGATCATCCCCCCTTCGATCGTGTTGGTGCTGTTGGGCGACGTGATGTCCAGCGCCTATCAGCAAGCCCAGCTGAAGATGGGCATCTTCTCGCCAAAGACCGTTTCGGTCGGTGACCTGTTTGTCGGCGCGCTTCTTCCCGGCCTGCTATTGGTCGGCCTGTACATTCTCTACATCATCGCCGTGGCGGTCTTTCAGCCGAAGAAGCTACCGGCGCTGCCACAAGAAGAGCTCGGCCCGATCGAGTGGGGCAAGCTGATCAATGCGCTGGTACCACCGCTGCTGCTGATCAGCGCCGTGCTCGGCTCGATCCTGGCCGGCTACGCGACGCCCACCGAGGCCGCTGCGCTGGGCGCACTGGGCGCGATGATCCTGGCCTTCTACAAGGGCAAGCTGAATTTTGGCCAGCTGCGCGACGTGGCCTACGGCACCACCGAGATCAGTGCCATGGTGTTCCTGATCCTGATCGGCGCCTCGCTGTTCTCCCTGGTTTTCCGCGGTTTCGGCGGCGAAGCGCTGATTGAGGACGTCTTCGCGCAGTTGCCAGGCGGCGTGCTCGGTGCGTTCTTCCTGGTGATGGTGGTGATCTTCCTGCTGGGCTTCATCCTGGACTTCATCGAAATCACCTTCGTGGTGGTGCCGATCGTCGGCCCGGTGCTGCTGGCCATGGGTTTGGACCCGGTGTGGCTCGGGGTGATGATCGCACTTAACCTGCAGACCTCGTTCCTCACGCCGCCCTTCGGTTTCGCCCTCTTCTACCTGCGCGGCGTGACGCCGAAATCCGTGCCCACCAGCACAATCTACAAAGGCGTGCTGCCGTTCATCCTGATCCAGATTCTGCTGCTGGTGATCGCCTATCAGTTCCCTGGCCTGGTCACTTGGCTGCCCGAGCAGGTTTACGGCAAATAGTCCCATGCAGACGCCCGGTTCGACGGGCGTCTGGCTTTTCGGCAACCGGTTTCGGCGCGATCATAGGGGCCGAGCCACCATCGCCGAGCCCTCATGCCCCCAGAATCAATCCGCCACGCACAACTGGCTGAGCGCTTTCAGCAGCTCGACACCTTTCTGCTGCGGCATCAGGCGTTATGGCGACCGCGCCCGTTCACTCAGCGAAACCTGCTCTGGGAAGCGGACCACCCCGAGCTTGCCCGATGGCTGCGCAGCCGCTCGCTGGCAGAAGCCGAGGCGGCACACAACCATCCCGTCGACCTCATGGCGCCCACGCCATTTCCCCTACTGGCTGAACAAGCCACGGCCTTGAGCGTCATCGATGAGTTGCCCCGGTCACCACCCACCCGTGCTGATGCCCGGCAGGCTGTCGACGTGCCTGGGCGCAAATGGCTGCAAATCCGGGCATTCGACTCGGCGCTGGCGTTCGACGAAGCCCCGCGGCACTGGCTCGACTGGTGTGCAGGCAAGGGCCATCTCGGACGTCAACTGGCCGCTCGTGGCGGCACATTGACCTGCCTGGAATGGGATTCGGCGCTGGTCGCGGAGGGCAGCCGTCTCAGCGAGCGGCTTGGCATCGCCGCGACACATCACCAGCAGGACGTGATGGATGAAAGCGCTACCACGCAACTCAGCCCGACAGTGACGCCGGTGGCGTTGCACGCCTGCGGCGATCTGCATGTCCGCCTGATCGATCTGAGCATCGCGCAGCGCTGCCGCCGCCTGGCGATCGCGCCCTGCTGCTACAACCGCATCCAGGCCGCTCACTATCAACCCCTGTCGAAGCAGGCCGCACGCTCGAAGCTTCTGCTGTCCCGCGACGATCTCGGCCTGCCACTCAGCGAAACGGTCACCGCTGGCGCGCGCGAAAGGCGACAACGCGATCAGTCCATGGCCTGGCGCTTGGGCTTCGACCTGCTCCAACGTGAGCTACGCGGCGAGGACGTCTACCTGCCGACACCTTCTCTACCGTGCAGCTGGCTGAAAAAGAGCTTCGAAACCTACTGCCGCGACCTGGCCACGATGAAGAAGCTGCCCGAACCGCCCCCGCGGGACTGGGCCGCCCTCGAACGAGGCGGCTGGCAGCGCCTTGCCGAAGTGCGCAATCTAGAGCTGTTGCGCGGCCTATTCCGTCGTCCGCTGGAGATCTGGCTGCTGCTCGACCGCGCCTTGCTGCTGGCCGAAAATGGCTACGCGGTAAGGCTGGGCACCTTCTGTCCAGCCGAACTGACCCCACGCAATTTAATGCTGATCGCCGAACTCGACGACCACCGCGCAAACACATGAAGGACGTCATGCAAACAACTGGCAACAAACAGTTTACTCGCCGCGAGCAATGGCTATAATGGCGCCCATCTTTTAGCCGGTATAGCTCAGCTGGTAGAGCAACTGACTTGTAATCAGTAGGTCCCGAGTTCGACTCTTGGTGCCGGCACCATACAAATCAAAGGGTTACGCGGAAGCGTAGCCCTTTTTTGTTGGCTGAACGTTTCCCGGAAGGGATTTGTCACTTCGATTCCCTTTGGTCGAAACGAACCGACCGGCTCGGAACCAGCGCCCCGCCTTCTCGCAGCATCGCTGCCTGTTCTCTCGCCGCATGCCGATGAACAATCACGGATGTCGCCAATCAAAAACGACGGGGGTCTTTTCCTTGCAGCCTGGCGATGCTGTAAAGCCGATAACCGCGTAAGCCGGGCGCCGTTCGTGGACGTCCGGCAAAAGTCGCGGTAAACAATCCGAGCGACTGATTGAAGAGGAGGCGCAGCATGGTCCAATACAAAGGTGGCTGCCTTTGCGGCGGTGTCCGAATTGTGGCATCGGGCGCGCCGTACCGGGTCGGCCTTTGTCATTGCCTCGATTGCCGCAAGCATCACGGGGCTCTTTTTTACGCCGCTGCGGTGTTCCCTGAGGACGCGGTGGTAATCGAAGGCGAAACACGTGATTACGCTGGGCGGTTTTTCTGTCCGCGCTGCGGCTCGTCGGTCTTCGCCCGCACCGCAGACGAAATCGAAGTGAACTTGGGCTCGTTGGATGCCCCGGATCAACTGATGCCAAGTTATGAAAGCTGGGTCGTCCGTCGCGAGTCCTGGTTGCCGCCGTTCCCGCTCACGAGGCGATACGAGCATGATCGTGAAGGGACGGGCCGTGCTGAGGAGTAGAGGTATGCCGGTGAGAAGGCGCCGTGCGAGGTGACAGGAGCATGCCTTGGCCGAAGCTTTCGATCTCGCAGAACTCACCGCTGGTTCATGGCACATCAACGAGATGCTTCGGTCGCGATGCGCTTGCACTGCGTACCCTCTAGCCACGCCAGTTACGACTTCTGACGCTACAAACAAAAAGCCCCACCTCCAGAGAGGTGGGGCTTTTTTAGGGCTGTGTCCTGTCCTTTCGGCCGCTCCTTGCGGCAATTCCTTACGCCGAACCTGGCGCTTGCGAGATCCTTCGCGGCAGCTCACCCCAACCCAAACGTTGCAGGCTGGGCACCGCGCTAGGCGCTTCATGACGCGTCGAAACGGGTCACGGAGCGGCCAGCAACGGCAGCAGGGTTAAGAGATGCAGTGATGGCAAAAGTTCCACTTTTGAAATGAAAAGGCCATCAGATTAAGCGGATCGCTGCCGAACGCCGTAGCCGTGGCGCCCGTGCCATCCGATGCAGCTGGTCGGAGCGGAAATTGCGGGCGCGGTATTCGCAGGGTTGAACGATCGCGTATCGCTCGTACCGCCCCCCAGCGTGCAGTCGGGTATCGAGCCACCGCTGGCCTTTCGCCAGGGCCTGCGCGCAATCAACCGTTACGTCTGCGCGTTTGCTTGGTGCCGGAACATGAGGGGCAAAACGCGGTCTGCTGTGCGTCGCCACTCCAGCGCAACTGAAAGGCAATGCCTGCCACCACGGAGCCCGCCTTGAGGAGCCAGGCCACTTGATGACAGCGATCAGAAGCATCTTCGACAAACTCAAACTCTATTTTTTCAACGCCTCGTGGATGATGGCGGAGCGGCTGCTGAACATCGGCGTGGGCTTTGTCATGGCGATCGTGCTGGCCCGCTATCTGGGGCCTGAGCAGTTCGGCATCCTCGCCTACGCGATTTCGATGACGGCCATCTTCGCCTCGGCCGGCCATATGGGCCTGGCGGGCCTGGTGGTGCGTGAGGTGGTGAAGCAGCCGGCGGCGGTTCCGGAAACCCTGGGCACCACCTTCATGCTTAAGCTGAGCGGCATGACCCTCGGCTTTCTGCTGATCCTGATCTATGCCTCGCTTTTCGAGAAGGTAGGCGGCACCGAGTTCTGGATGCTGCTGATCGTCGCCTCGGCAATCTTCTTCCAGACCTTCGATGTGGTCGAATACTGGTTCCAGTCGCAGGTCCAGGCCAAATACCCGGCCATTGCGAAGTCCAGCGCGATCCTGCTCTCGGCCGGGCTGAAGCTGCTGATGGTGGTCAGCGGTGCCGGCGTGGTGGCCTTCGCCTTTGCCCATACGGCGCAGTTCGTCATGGCGGCGCTGATCCTCGCGCTGCTCTACAAGGGCACCACGCGCGTCTCACTGATGAGCTGGAAAGCCAGCTTCGCACGGGCGCGCGAGCTACTCAGCCAGGGCTGGATCATCTATCTCGGCTCGATCTTCGCGGTGGTCTATATGAAGATCGACCAGGTGATGCTCAAGTGGATGGTCGGCGCCGAGGAAGTGGGCGTCTATGCCGTGGCCGCACAGCTGTCGGAGGCCTGGTACTTCTTGCCAACGGCCATCGTCGCGTCCTTCTTCCCCAAGCTGATCAAACTGCACGAGGCCGACCCGGCCCGCTTCAACCAGCGCTTCCAGCAGCTGTTCGATCTGCTGTTCATCCTGGCCATCGCCGTTGCGCTGCTGGTGTCACTCGTCGCCGGGCCACTGATTTCCCTGCTGTTCGGCGCCGAGTACCAGAACTCTGCCTCGATCCTCACCATCCATATCTGGGCAGGCGTATTCATCTTCATGCGCGCGGCGTTCAGCCGCTGGATCCTGATCGAGGGGGCGCTGATGTTTTCCCTGATCACCCAAGGCCTCGGCGCGCTGGCCAATGTTGGCCTGAACGCGCTGCTGATCCCGCACTACGGCGGTGAAGGCGCCGCTATGGCAACCCTCATTTCTTATGCCGTCGCTTCGTACGCTGCGCTGCTGGTGCACAGCAAAACGCGCCCGGTCTTTCTCATGATGACCAAGTCGATGGTCAGTCCCATTCGCTATGCATTCAAAGCCGTAGGAGCCGCCCGATGAGCCTCATGTCCATCGCCAGAGCCTTGCCTGATCCCGTCAAGAACGCGATCAAGGCGACCCGGAGCACCACCGGCCTGGCTCTGGTCCGGCTGTTTTCCAGCACCGGCTTTCTCGCCTCGCTGTATTACTGCTTCGTCAGCCGTGAGTTCGACCGCGAGCACCGTGCAGTGCTGCTCGGACGTCTGAATTTCGCCCGGCGAATGCAGAGCAAGGGCGAGAACGACGCCTTTCTGCGGCGCAATGTTCACCGCCTGGAAAAAGGCTTGATCATGCGCCCGCGCCGCCCCACCTTCGCGGAGGATTACATCGGCCCCACCGTGCGCTGCTTTGCCGACGCGGCCCAGGCAGGCATCGTCAACGGCCAGCAACGCTGGGCCAACGATGTGCTCACCGACTACTTCTCAGCGGTCGGCAATACGCCGCGCATCGACTCGGCCAGGCAGGCGTTCGCCGGTACGCAGCGCGACGACGACAACCGCTGCGTGCCCTACCCGCACAGCCAGCTGCCGGAATGCCCGGTCAGCTACGACGAGCTGATGGTGCTGTTCCGCCGTCGCCGCTCGGTGCGCTGGTATCAGGACAAGCCCGTCAGCAGCGAACTGCTGGAGCAGGCGGTCCGCGCCGCCGCACTGGCGCCTTCGGCCTGCAACCGTCAGCCGTTCCGCTTCTATATCAGCAACGGCAAGGAAAAGGCCGCCGAGGTCGCCAAGTGCGCCGGCGGTACGGCGGGCTTCCACGACAACCTGCCGTGCGTGATCGCCGTGGTCGGCGATCTGGGCTGCTATCCCGAGGCGCGCGACCGCCACGTGGTCTATATCGACGGTTCGCTGGCAGCGATGCAGCTGATGCTGGCCCTGGAGAGCCTGGGCCTGTCCAGCTGCTCGATCAACTGGCCGGACGTCGAAGAACGCGAGCGCCAACTGGCGAAGATATTGGGCCTGGCCTACCACGAGCGCACCGTGATGCTGCTCGCCGTGGGCTATGCCGATCCAACGGGAGGGATTCCTTATTCGGACAAGAAGACCGAGACAGACTTGATCGTATACAACTGAGGTAAGCGATGATTATCGAGATCAGAAAGGCAGGCTTCGTCAATAAAGGCGCTGAGCTGATGTTGCATGCAGCGCTGCAGAAGCTGAAGGCCCGGTATCCAGACGCTACCTTCGTCATGGCACCCACTCCGAAGAAAGCCGAGCAGCCGTTCCGCAAACTGGTCCAGCTGGGTTTTTACCCCAAGGCCTGGCTGTGGCGCTATGGCATCCAATGGGGAACGCTGGCCAATTTCGCGCCGCGCCAGCTTCGTGAGATGTATGGCGTAGTGCTGGATAAAGAGGTCGATGTGGTCATCGACGCGGCCGGCTTCGCCTACAGCGATCAATGGGGCGAGAGCCCCTGCGCCGAACTCGCCCAGTCGGCCAAGCGCTGGAAGAAAAACGGCACCCGCGTGATCCTCATGCCCCAGGCGCTGGGCCCGTTCGAGTCCGAGAAGAACCAGGCTGCGATGAAGACGGTGGTCGAGAATGTAGACCTGATCTTCCCGCGCGAGCGCGTGTCGTACGAGCACCTGACCGGCCTGGTCGGCGAGCAGAGCAAGATCAAGCAGTCGCCGGACTTCACCAACCTGATCAAAGGCGTGTTGCCGGCGAATTTCGATACCGAGCAGAACCGTTTCTGCATCGTGCCCAACTGCCGGATGCTCGACAAAACCGACCAACAGACCCGCGATGCCTACCTGCCGTTTCTGATCAGTTGCACACGCTACCTGCTGGAGAAGGGCGCCAAGCCCTTCGTCCTGGTGCATGAAGGCAAGGATGATCAGCGGCTCGCCGACGAGTTGTCGGCGGCCGTCGGCGGCATCCCGATCGTCAAGGAAAGCGGCGCGCTAGAGATCAAGGGCATCCTCGGCGCCTGCAGCGGCACCCTGGGCAGTCGTTTCCATGGGCTGGTCAGTGCGCTGTCCCAGGGCGTGCCGGCGCTGGCCACGGGTTGGAGCCACAAGTACCAGATGCTGTTCGAGGACTACGGATTTCCCGAAGGGCTGGTGCAGGTCACCACCGACGAGGCTGAAATCAAACGCAAGATCGATCTGGTGACGGACGATGCCGAGCGGATCAAGGGCTTGATCCAGAGCCGTACCGATCAGCTCAAGCAGCAGTCCGAGCAGATGTGGCAGCAGGTCTTCGCTGTGATCGATCAATGCGAGCGCATCCGCCACGATCGCCACGCGGCGGTGGGCGCGGCCTGAAGCTTGATGGCACTGGCCTGGTGAGGCACTGAAAGGGCAGCGTGGGCTTCGGCCCACCTGTCAGCCATGCCGGGCAAATCGCTGGCGGACCAGCCGGTACAGATAGTAAACGACGAACAGAACCACCACGCCGGTGGAGATCGGGTCGAGGTATTGCGCGACCTTCTCGTATTGCGATTCGAGCGCAAAACCCGCCAGCGCCAGCAGGGCCGTCCAGATCAGCGAACCCAGGCTCGAATAGAGCAGAAACAGGGGCATCGGCATACCGACGATACCGGCCGGCACCGAGATCAGCGTGCGCACCGCAGGCATCAGGCGGCCAAAAAACACCGCCGCTTTGCCATGCCGATCGAACCAGGCACTCGCCTTGTCGACATCTTCCGGCGACAGCGTCAACCAATGCCCCCAGCGTTTGGCCAGGCGCCTCATGCTCACCTGGCCAAGCCTGGCGCCGGCGTAGTACCAGGGCAGCGCACCCACCACCGAACCGGTCGTGCCGACAGCGATCACACCGATGAAGTTGAGCTCGCCACGTGCCGCGACAAAGCCGGCCAGCGGCATGATCAGCTCCGAGGGGATCGGTGGAAATATGTTTTCCAGCAACATCAGCGCGAACACGCCGAGATAGCCAAACGCCGATACCACCTCGACGATTTTGTCGAACATCGTTACCTCTGTTGTGGCTGGGATGGGTTGGGCGCCTCTTCCGTCAGGGAAGCTGACGCGTCTGACGGCAACGAAGCGTAATAATCCGCCACCGCTTGCATCTGCTCCGGCGTGAGGCGCTGCGCGGCGCTATGCATGACGTTGGCGTATTCACTGCCGCCACGCTGGCCGGCGGTGAACAATTCCAGTTGCTGCTTCAGGTAACCGCTGTACTGGCCTGCAATGCCGGGGTACATCGGATTACGCGGCGAGCGCTTCGGGCCGTGACAATGCACGCAGGACGGAACACCCCGTTCCGGCACGCCGCGTTCGGCCAGGGTACGACCGCGCTCCAGCGCTTCAGCGGAGGCTTGGGGTTCATCCGCTCGGGCAGGCACCGGCAACCTGGCGTAATGCCTGGCCAGCGCCTTCAGAACGGAGGGTTCGAGCCCCGCAGCCACCGATTGCATGATGCCGCTGTGGCGTTGGCCTCGAGCATAGGCCCGCAACGCGCCATGCAAATAGGCCTGGCTCTGCCCGGTCAGGCGTGGCACCAGCCCGCCCCGCCCGTTACCGTCGACGCCGTGGCAACGACTGCAGTCGGCCAGCACCGGCGCCAGCGCATCATCCCGCGGTCTGGCACTTTCGGCAGCCCTCGATCCGCGGCTGTCCTCGGTGCGATCCCCCAGCGCAAGCTCGCGATAGCGCTGCTCGGACATGCCCGGCAGCGCTTGCAGGAAGGCCACCATTGCCCAGACTTCATCGTCGCGCTGCGGCGCCGGCCAGGCGGGCATGGCGGTGAACTTGACTCCATGCTTGACGATAAGGAACAGCTCCTGGGGCTCCCAATGCGCTATGCGCGACGGCAGGAATGGTGGTTCGGGGGTCATCTGCCGAACGATCAGCGAGCGCTTGCGTCCCGGTGCGCCATGACAGGCGAGGCAACCGGTTTGATAATGCCCGGCGCCCTTGAGCACCAAGGCCGGATCGTCGAGCGGCGGCACCTCGATGCCCATCGATTGGGTGCTGACCGCGCGGCGCATCACGTAGTGCAGCATCCAGCCGGTCGCCTTCCAATGCCCGGAGCTGGCGCTGATCGGCACCAGTCCCAGCGACGCCAGCAGCACGGCAGTCGCACCGGCGAGCCCCGTCAGCAGCGCGACGCCCGCCGCCGCGCGCCGCCAGGAGCCACCCGTCAGCCAGCACAACCCGCGACGCAACGGCATCGCCGCCCGGCGGAACAACGACCTAACTGAGCGAAACGACATCGCGCTTGTCCTGTAACAGCCCACCGAGCAGACACAGCCCGCCGATCAGGTAACTGGTGCCGCCGAACACCAGCATGATCACGCCGCCCAGCTGTTGGTCCTCCAGCGGATTCAGACCCGACAGTGCCGAGCCGGTGTGGTCGAACAGCGGTCGGCTGGACATCGCCAGCAGCACGCCGAGCAACGTCATGTGCATAGAGGTCAGCAGCAGACCGGCGATGCCGGCCAGGGCACGGCGATGCCTGACCCCACCGAACGCCGCGAGCCACACCAGCAACCCGACGAACAGGTAGCTGCCCTGCTCCAGCAGTTGCGCGGCCGTGGCGGTTCGCGCCGCATGGTGCAACACCGGCATGTGCCAGGCCCACACCACGAACAGCTCGATCACCGAGGCCAGAATCGGTGAGAAAACGAACGGGATCCGGCTGGACAGATCCAGCCGGCCGCCAGCCAGCCCGATCGCCAGCAATGGTGCTGCCACGGCCACCACCATCACGTGCATCAACATATGCCCGACGAACAACTGATCGGCCATGGCCGGCAGCGGACCGAGCCAGACCACCGCCAGCGTGACCAGCCCCAACATCAGCGACAGGTGACGCCAGATCATTCGCAGCTCCCGATGAAGACCACGCTTAGCGCGACGAACACCGTGGCGACGAAGCTCAGGCCGCTCAGCAGAAGCGTCGAGAAGCCCAGGAAGCGATGTCGATCGGCCGGGGTATCGAAATCATGCGGCGCCGTCGCCGTGCCGAAGGTATGTCCGCGCCAGCCACGCCAGCCGACCAATGCGATGCCCACCAGGGCGACCAGCGTCAGCACGCCAATGGCGGTGCGCAGATCACCCAACGGGCCGGCGCGCCCCGCCAGCTTGGCGCACCAGACCGCCGCCGCCACGTAGCACAGCAGAAAGTGCACCGCCCAGATCGCCGGCCCGAGGGTCAGCAGCCACAGGGAGTCTCGCAGCTGCGGCGCGGGTTCGGGCTGGGCCTCGAATGTGCGTTCAGGTTGTTCGTTCATGCGAGCTCCGGGAATCCGGCGATGACCGCGACGGTCACACCCAGGGTAATGGCCATGAAATGCCAATAGAGCGCGACGTTGTGGATATCGATGTCGTAAGCGGCAGTCATGCGGCCTGCGGCGCGACGCGCCAGACAATACAGCTGCATGACCAGCCCGACCGCCAGGTGCAGCAGGCACCAGAGCACCAACACCCAGACCGTCGCGGGGTAGACATCGCGGGTTGGGTCGAGCCCGCTGAAATGAGGCCCGGCCCAGAGTGACCAGGCGCCCACCAGGGTGAGCAGCGCCGCCAGCCCCAGTGCGAGATAGAAACCCGCGGCCTGGTCCCGAGCGTTGCAGCGCCGGGCCAGCAGCGTCAGCGCCCAGGCGCAGAGAATCAGCCCCAACGCGATCATCGGCCAGAACACACCGGGACCGGCAGCGTTGGCCGGTGGAAAGTCCTCATGCACGGTCCAGAAGAAGAAGTACCCGAACACCAGGCTGGCGAAGGCACTCATGTCGCCGATCATGGTGATGAAGGTGGCCCACCAGCCCACCGATTTGGCGCCTGAGGCATACAGCGGCAGCGACACCTCCAGACCGATGTCCTTGCGCGGCTTCTCCGGGATCATCGCGGTGCCGGTCCACAGCCATATCAGGATGGTGACCAGCGCCAGGCCACCGCTGACCAACGCCGCGACGTACCAGCTGTAAGTGGCGAAGATGAACAGCCCCCCGGTGAAGATCGCCGCCCACATGCTGAGGAAGGTCGGGCCCGGCACGCGCAGGCACTGGATTGGCTCGGCATCGATGATGCTGCTGATCAGCGTCTCGCGCTTGCCTTCTTCGGCATCCGGCAGATAGAAGCGCCCGGCGTCGACGTCGCGCATCAGGTTGGGTTGGTCCCACAGCGGGTAGCGGCTCTTGATGATCGGGATCGAGCGCGAGCCCCAGGGCCTGCCGGGCATCTCCGCCAGCCATTCGAGGGTACCGGCATTCCACGGATTGCGTGCACTGTAGGGTTGCTTGCCCTTGGGCCGCATGACGTCCCAGACCAACACCGCGACGCCGGCGGCGAGGATGAAGGCGCCCACAGTGGACACCATGTTGAGCACATCGAAGCCCATGTCCGGCGCATAGGTATAGACGCGCCGCGGCATGCCCAGCAGGCCAGTGAAGTGCATCGGCAGAAAGGCGATGTTGAAGCCGACGAACATCAGCCAGAAGGCGATCCGCCCGAGGCGATCCGATAGCGTCTTGCTCATCGCCAACGGGAAGAAGTAGTAGAGCCCGGCGATCACTGGGAACAGCATGCCGCCGATCAGCACGTAATGCAGGTGGGCGACGATGAAGTAGGTGTCGTGGGCCTGGAAGTCGAACGGCGCCAGCGCCACCATCACCCCGGTCAGCCCGCCCAGCACGAAAATCGCCAGCGCGCCGGCGACGAACAGCATCGGCACCGATTTGACGAAGCGCCCGGCAAGCGCTGTCGCCAGAAAGCAGAAGATTTGCACCCCGGTGGGAATCGCCACCGCCTCGGACGCCGCCGAGAAGAACGCCAGTGAGATGCCCGGCATGCCGGTGGTGAACATGTGATGCACCCACAGCCCAAAGCTGATGAAGCCGGTACCCACCGCGGCCAGCACGATGAAGGTATAGCCGACGATCGGCCGCCCCGAGGCGGTGGGCACGATGGTCGCCACCAGCGCCACGGCGGGCAGGAAGATGATGTAGACCTCGGGATGGCCGAAGATCCAGAACAAGTGCTGCCACAAGAGCGGATCACCGCCGCGGCTGGCATCGAAGAACGGCCAGTCGAAAGCGCGCTCCAGCTCGAACAGCAGGTCGCCCGCGATCAGCGGTGGAAATGCAAACAGGATCATCCCGGCGACCACCAGGATGTACCAGGAGTACAGCGGGATCAGGTTGATGCGCATGCCCGGCGGCCGCGTTTTCAGCACGCCGACGATCAGCTCCACCGCCGCCGCGATCGACGACACTTCGATGAACGACAGCCCGAGCAGCCAGATGTCCGCACCGAGGCCTTCCTGGTAGGTGGTGGTCAGCGGCGGGTACATGAACCAGCCGCCCTGGGGCGCAACACCGAAGAAGATCGAGCCGCAGACGAATACGCCGCCGATGATGAAGCACCAGAAGCCGTAGGCTGACAGCCGCGGAAACGGCAGATCCCGCGCCCCGAGCATCTGCGGCAGGATGAGAATCGAGAAAGCCTCGAAGATCGGCACGCCAAACAAAAACATCATCACCGAGCCGTGCAGGGTGAACACCTGGTTATAGGTTTCGGCCGACAGCAGATCGTTGTCCGGCACCGCCAGCTGCGCACGGATCAGCATCGCCAGCACGCCGGCGAAGAGAAAGAACAGGAACGACACGCCGGTGTACCAGAGCCCGACCTCGGTGTTGTTCACCGCCGACCAGTAGCGCCAACCAGTGGGCGTCTTCCAGGCCGCGGCGAGGCGCTCGGCCTGCGCTTCGGCGCGGGCTTGCTCCTGCGGGTCGCGGTATTCGATCGGCTCGCTCATTCCAGCCCCTTCAGGTAGTGCGCCATGGCCGTCAGCTGGTCATTGGGCAACATGCCGAACGTGGGCATCCTGACGTCGGGCTTGATCTGCCCGGTATGGCCGATCCAGCGCTGGAAAGCTTCGATATCGGCGGGCAACGTACCGGCGGCGAGGCTCAGGCGACTGCCGACATGGGTCAGGTCGGGGCCGACCGTGCCGTCCGCCTCGGTGCCGCGCACCCGATGGCAGGCGCCGCAGCCATTGCTGAGAAAGGCCCGCTGGCCCTGGCGCTGCAGCGCCGATTGCGGCTCCGGCGCCGGCTTCGCCTGCCCGGCGAGCCAGGCATCGAAAGCCGCCGGCTCCATCACTACCACTGGAAAGGCCATCAGCGCGTGGGACGTGCCGCAGAACTCGGCGCAGACGCCGCGAAAGGTGCCGGTACGGGTTGGCTCCAGCGCCAGTTGATTGCTGCGGCCGGGGATCATGTCCACCTTACCGCCCAGCGAGGGAATCCAGAACGAGTGGATGACGTCCGGGCTGGTCAGGTTGAAGGCCACCCGCTGGCCGACCGGCAAGCGGATCTCGTTGGCCAACTCCACTGCTTCTCCCGTATCCGTGTGGTAGCGCACCCGCCACCACCATTGCTCCCCGGATACATCCACCCGCAGAGCGATGTTGGCGGTCGAGCGTAGTGGCTGCATCAGCATCAGTCCGTAAACCAGAAGCGCGGTGAGCACGACGATGGGAAAGAGGATGCCGCCGCCGAAGATCAGCCAGCGCGCGCTGCGAATGCCGTGCGCCTCGGGGTGCGCCTGGGTGGAATAGACGGCGATGCCCATCACCGCGACCCAGATCAGCGCTGCACCGCCGCACATCCACCAGAACAGCACGACGATGCTTTCGGCACCGGTTCCGGCGGGGTCGAGCGCCGATTGCCGACCGTCGCAGGCGGCCAGCAATGCCATCTGCACCAAGCAGAAGCAGCGCCGCCACTGTCGCGCTCGCAGAAGGTTTTCGCACAGCTGAAGCCACATGGTCCTGCTCGTCCAAGGTCCCGTTCGTGTGACCCACAAGCGCGCCAAAAAGTTGGATAGCGGCGCGCTCCCGCTGGCATCGAGTCGTCAGAAGGGCTAACGGATTCTCTCGTCGTTGCGCTGGTCCAAACGGATGGGTACATGACGTTCGAGGAGAGAACATGGATGCCGACCGCAGTCACCGACGCTATCTGCTGACGCTGTTGCTGTCGTTCCTGGCGATATGGGGCGCGCTGGCCATCGCGCCCGTGGATCGTCATGACTGGCTGCTGGAAAACCAGCTAGTGCTCGTGCTGGCCGTCGCCCTGCTACTGGGTCATCGGCATTACCTGCCCTCGCCTTTGGCAGCGACACTGATCGTCATTTATCTGTGCATCCATCAGCTGGGCGCACACTACACCTATGCCAAGGTGCCCTACGACGACTGGTGGCAAGCGCTGACGGGAGACAGCCTGAACCAGGCATTTGGCTGGGAGCGCAACCAGTTCGACCGGCTGGCCCACCTCAGCTACGGCTTGCTGTTGGCCTACCCGATCCGCGAAGTGCTGATCCGTCTGGGCCTGCGCCCCGGTCTCTGGAGCCTGCTGCTGCCGGTGGATATCGTGCTCTCGACCTCGGCGATCTACGAATTGATCGAATGGTTCGGTGCAGAGACACTCAGCGCAGCGGAGGGCCGAACCTTTCTCGCCACCCAGCAGGATCGCTGGGACCCGCAGAAAGACATGGCCCTGGCCACGGCCGGTGCGATCGTCGCCATGGTTCTGACCGCAGTGCTGGCTGGCACAGCCCGACAGACATTGCGCGGCGGCTCGGCCGACCAATCGGCCGCGCGATCATGAAGCCGGCTCAGGGGCGTTCGGGATGGCCGAGACGCTCTGCCGGATCAGGCACCTCGGGTTCGGTGGTCACGCCGATCCGCCGCAGGTACCACTGATACGCCAGGTACGAGCAGCCCCAGCCAAGCAGGACCCCGAGCGTATTGGCCAGCATGTCGCCGAGCGACGCCTCGCGATTGGGCAAGAGGCCCTGAGCGACCTCGATCAGAGCGGAAACGCCCACGCTGGCGGCGACCGACCAAATGGCGCTCCATTGCGAAAACGCCAGACGCAGCGAAAACATCAGGGCGGCGAAACCGAGCATGTGATGCAGCTTGTCCTGCTGATCGAACACTTGCGGAATGGGTTCCGGGCGGAGTCCGCTGAAGACGATGACCGCCAGAACCGCGAGAAACGGCAGGAAACGCAAGCAATTCATAGGCAACCGGTAGCCTCGCTGGAATCGTGGAAATAGACGAAAAGATTGGCAGGCCCCGAATACCGGGCGTAATGCTGACGCCAGCAAAGGCGGCGTAAGATAGCAGCCCTTCGACGCGATGCGTACCGAGCATGGCCGTCGGCGTGCACGCTATGGAGGCCTAAACCCATCGATAGTTCGCGCTCTCCTGTAACAAATTGCGCCCTTTCGACCAAGTGCCGCCATACGGGCAACCGGCTAAACGGAACCGCGCGAGTAGGGTCCGAACCATAAGCGTCTGGCGAAAATACCTCGGCGACCAGGCGCGTGCCTTTCATCGCCACTTGCATGACGGGATAGCATTTTGACGCACCCCACTTCGCCGCCCGGCAACCTACAGCGGCGCCCGAACAGCGATACCCAGGCCATCATTCTGGCGGTCGAGGGCGACTGGACGCTGCCGCACTACGCCATCCTCCGGCGTCAGGTGGAACGGGCTCGCCGTCAGGTGACCGATGCCGATCAGGTCGATCTGCATGGGCTCGGCGAACTGGATACCGCCGGCGCCGGGCTGCTGGCGGAGCTGCTCGGCCCGGCGCGGGTGGCCCGCCTGAGCGATTGGGCGCCGGAACTGCCCGCGGAACGTCACGCGCTGCTGAAAACCGTCGCCGCCGCGCTGGATAAGCCGCAAGCACAACAGAAGCCTGAAACCAACGGGTTTGCCGATGTTCTGGCTCACGTGGGCCGCAGCGTTTCCAGTGTCTGGAACCAGCAACGCACCCTGCTCGGCTTTATCGGCCTGACCCTGCAGACATTGTTCAGCGTCAGCCTCAGCCCGCGCCGATGGCGGATCACCTCGCTGGTGGCGCATATCGAGCAGACCGGGCTGGATGCGATACCCATCGTTGCACTGCTGACCTTTCTGGTCGGCGCCGTGGTGGCCTTTCTCGGCGCCACGGTGCTGGCCGATTTCGGCGCGACCATCTACACGGTCAACCTGGTGGCGTTTTCCTTCCTGCGCGAATTCGGCGTACTGCTGGCCGCGATCCTGCTCGCCGGGCGCACCGCCAGCGCCTTCGCCGCGCAGATCGGAGCAATGAAATCCAACGAGGAAATCGACGCCATTCGCACCCTGGGCCTCAGCCCGATCGAGCTTCTGGTACTGCCGCGCATGCTGGCGATGCTGATCACCCTGCCGATCCTGACCTTTATCGGCATGCTCAGCGGCATCGTCGGCGGGCTGACCGTCTGTGCCCTGGCGCTGGATATCTCGCCGGCGATGTTCTTCACCATCTTGCAGCGCGACATCCCGCTCAACCACTTTCTGGTCGGCCTCGGCAAGGCGCCGGTATTCGCTTTTCTGATCGCCGTGATTGGATGCCTGGAAGGTTTCAAAGCCAGCGGCAGCGCGCAGTCGGTAGGCGAGCACACCACCTCCAGCGTGGTGCAGTCGATCTTCATGGTGATCCTGATCGATGCGATCGCCGCGCTGTTTTTCATGGAGATGGGCTGGTGATGGCTGGCGAGCCTGTGATCCAGGTGCGAGGCCTGGTCAACCGCTTCGGCAGCCAGGCGGTGCACGTCAATCTCGACCTGGATATCCGCCGCGGCGAGATTCTCGGCGTGGTCGGCGGCTCCGGCACCGGCAAGTCGGTATTGCTGCGCAGCATCGTCGGCTTGCGTCAGCCCAACGCCGGCAGCATCAAGGTGTTCGGCGAGAACCTGCTGAAGCTGTCCGGCCAACACCGCTCGGAGATCGAACGACGCTTTGGCGTACTGTTCCAGCGTGGCGCCTTGTTCACCTCGCTCAACCTGCAGGAAAACGTCGCCCTGCCGCTGATCGAGCACATCGGCCTTAAAAGGGCCGATGCCGAACACCTGGCGCGGCAGAAGCTGGCGCTGGCCGGCCTGCCGCCGGATGCCGCCTGCAAGTACCCCGACGAGTTGTCCGGCGGCATGGTCAAGCGCGCGGCGCTGGCCCGGGCGCTGGCGCTGGATCCGGAGGTGCTGTTTCTCGACGAGCCGACCGCCGGCCTCGACCCGATCGGCGCGGCCGCCTTCGATCAGTTGATCCTGACCCTGCGTGATGCGCTGGGCTTCAGCGTGTTCCTGGTCACACACGACCTGGATACGCTCTACACCATCTGCGACCGCGTCGCCGTGCTGGCACAGAAGCGCGTGCTGGTGGTCGATACCCTCGAAACCGTGGCCGCCACCGAGGACGCCTGGATTCGCGAATATTTTCACGGCCCGCGTGGCCGCGCCGCGCACGACGCTGCGCCAAAGCTGGAGATGCCCTGAATGGAAACCCGAGCCCATCACGTCCTGATCGGACTGTTCACCGTGATCGCGGTCGGCGGCGCGCTGCTGTTCGCGCTGTGGCTGGGCAAATCGAGCATCGATCGTGAATACAGCTACTACGACATCGGCTTCAGCCAGACGGTCAGCGGACTGTCGAGCGGCAGCTCGGTGGAATACAGCGGCATCAAGGTCGGCGATGTCGTCCAGCTGTGGCTGGAGCCGGATGACCCGCGCAAGGTCCGCGCGCGCATCCGCGTCTATGGCGGCACGCCGATCAAGACCGACACCCAGGCGCGCCTGGCTTTGGCCAACATCACCGGCAGCATGGTTATCCAGCTGCATGGCGGCACCCCGCAGAGTCCACGCCTGGCAGGCGATCCCGACGACCCGCCGTTGATCGTCGCCGATCCCTCGCCGCTCAGCGCGCTGTTGGAAAACGGCGAGGACCTGCTGAGCAACATCAATAACCTCTTGCTCAGTGCCAATCAGATCTTCTCCGAGGAGAACACCACGCGCTTGAGCCGCACCCTGGAACACCTGGAGCAGGCCACTAGCGTGCTGTCCGAACAGCGCGGCGACCTGGCGCAGACGCTCGAGCAGTTCAATCAGCTGAGCCAGCAGGCCAACACTGTGATGAGCGAGCTGTCGAGCCTGGCGCGCAACGCCAACGGCCTGCTCGACGATCAGGGTCGCAGCGTGCTCGCCAGCGCGGCACACTCGATGAAAGCCCTGGATCGCGCCACTGCGCGCCTGGATACGCTGCTCGAGGACAACCAGGGCGCGCTGAACAACGGCATGCAGGGCTTCAACGAACTGGGACCGGCGATCAATGAGTTGCGCACTACCCTCGCCGCCTTGCGCCGGGTGACCCAGCGTCTGGAAGACAACCCCAGGGGGTTCCTGCTCGGCCGAGATAAATTACAGGAGTTCAATCCATGAGCCTTCGCTACCGTTCCGTGGTCCTCGTCATCCTGTTCGGACTGATCACGGCGCTCACGGCCTGTTCGGTTCTGCCGGAATCCGAGACCCTGCGGATCTTCCTGCTGCCGAGCTCACCGACGCCGCAGCAAGCCAGCGAGCCGACCGTCCAGCAGGCGCTGCGTATCAACACGCCGCAGGCCAGCAGGATTCTCTCCGGGCAGCGCATCGCCGTCGTGCCGCAGGGCAACCAGATCAGCGCTTACGGCGGCGCACGCTGGGCCGACGCTGCGCCAGTGTTGCTGCGTGACCGCCTGATCGAAGCCTTCCAGCGCGACGGACGCATGCCTTCGGTAAGCAACGAAGACGTCAATCTCTACGCCGACCTCAGCCTGCACAGCGATCTGCGCGCCTTTCAGACCGTCTACATTGACGGCAAGCCGGACGTGGTGATCACCCTCGACGCGCGGCTGGTCAATCGCAACGACCAACGCACCCTGGCCAACCGTCGCTTTGAAGTTCGCCAGCCGAGCGCCGATCCCCGCGTGGAAAGCGTGGTCGAGGCCTTCGGCCAGGCCAGTGACCGGCTCAGTGCCGACATTCTCGAATGGACGCTGAGCCATGCCCGACAACTGCCCTGAGCAACTGCCGGACGGTAGGCGCTAATCGCCTCGGAATTGATCCAGATACACACAAGTAGCGTATTAGAGCGCCTAAGATGACCCCGGACGTTTAATTGCCGGAGCAGAGTCATGAGTCAGCCACGCACCCGAGCCGCACTCAAGGTTCTCGCAGCCGCCGCCGTGATTGCCGTCATCGGGGCGCTGCTGTGGAGCGAATTGCGCCCCAGCGGTCTTGGCGAAGGGTTCGCCAGCGGTAACGGTCGCATCGAAGCGACCGAGATTGATATCGCCACCAAGAACCCGGGCCGAGTGCTTGAAATCCTCGTGGACGAGGGTGATTTCGTCCAGCCGGGCCAGGTACTGGCACGTATGGATACCGATGTGCTTCAGGCACAACTGAACCAAGCGCGTGCGCAGGTCCGTCAAGGCGAGAATGCCATCCTTACCGCAGAGGCCATGGTCGCCCAGCGGGAAAGCGAGCGTGCCACCGCCGAAGCCGTGGTGACCCAGCGCCGAGCTGAACTGACCGCGGCCCAGAAGCGCCACCAACGGACCGAAACCCTGGTGGCGCGCAACGCCATGGCGCGCCAGCAACTCGACGATGACCTCGCCGCCATGCAAAGCGCCCAGGCGGCGCTCGCGGCCGCGCGCGCTCAAGTGATCTCCGCCGACGCCGGCATTGCCGCAGCGAAATCCCAGGTGATCGAGGCGCGTTCGGCTGTCGAGGCGGCACAAGCCGGCGTTGAGCGCTTGCAAGCGGACATTCGTGACAGCGAACTGAAGAGCCACCGGGTGGCTCGTGTGCAATACCGAGTGGCGCAGCCCGGCGAAGTCCTCGGCGCGGGCGGCAAGCTGCTCAATCTGGTCGATCTGGCCGACGTCTACATGACCTTCTTTCTGCCCGAACGTCAGGCCGGACGCGTGGCGATCGGCGCCGAGGTGCGGTTGGTGATCGACGCCGCCCCGCAGTACGTAATTCCGGCCAAAGTCAGCTATGTGGCCAGCGTGGCGCAATTCACACCGAAGACCGTGGAAACCGAAAGCGAGCGCGAAAAGCTAATGTTTCGGGTCAAGGCGCGCATCGATCCCGAACTGCTCAAGCGCCACATGGAGCAGGTCAAGACCGGCCTGCCGGGCATGGCCTATCTGAAGCTCGACGCTGACGGCGAGTGGCCCACCCATCTGCAGATCAATGTGACGCCATGAGCGAGCCGCTCGATCCGGTGGTGCAGGTTGCCGGGGTCAGCCTGCAATACGGCAAGACGCGTGCGCTGGACGAGCTGACGCTAACCTTGCCCGTGCGATGCATGGTCGGCCTGATCGGCCCCGATGGAGTGGGCAAGTCCAGCCTGCTGGCGTTGATCTCCGGGGCGCGCAAGCTGCAGCAGGGCACGCTACGCGTACTCGGCGGCGACATCGCGGAAGCCGGCCACCGGCGCAGGGTCTGCCCGCGCATCGCCTACATGCCCCAAGGGCTGGGCAAGAACCTCTATCCAACGCTCACTGTTTTCGAAAACCTCGAATTCTTCGGCCGCCTGTTCGGCCAGGCGGCCGAGGAGCGCCGCTGGCGCATTGCCGAACTGACCCGCAGCACGGGTCTCGCGTCCTTTCTCGAGCGGCCGGCGGGCAAACTGTCCGGCGGCATGAAACAGAAACTCGGCCTCTGTTGCGCGCTGATCCATGACCCCGACCTGCTGATTCTCGACGAGCCCACTACCGGCGTCGATCCGCTGTCACGTGCGCAGTTCTGGGAGCTGATCGAGCGCATCCGCAGAGAGCGGCCGCAGATGAGCGTGCTGGTGGCCACTGCATACATGGATGAGGCACAGCGCTTCGACCATCTGGTGGCGATGGATGCCGGCCAGGTGCTCGCCACCGGCACGCCCGCCGAGCTGCTTGAGCGCACCGGCAGCGACTCGTTGGAGCAGGCCTTCATCCGCCTGCTACCGGAAGCCAAACGCAGCCAGCACCGCGAGCTGGTCATCCCGCCGCAGCCGCCCAGCGACAGTGTTGCGATCGAGGCTCATGGGCTGACCATGCGCTTCGGCGATTTCGTCGCGGTGGATCAGGTCAATTTCCGCATCGCCCGCGGCGAGATCTTCGGCTTTCTCGGCTCCAACGGCTGCGGCAAGACCACCACCATGAAAATGCTCACCGGCCTGCTGCCGGCCAGCGAGGGGGAAGCGCTGCTGTTCGGCAAGCCGGTGGATCCGCACGACATGCAGACCCGCCAGCGGGTCGGCTATATGTCCCAGGCTTTCTCGCTATACAGCGAGCTGACCGTAAGGCAGAACCTCGACCTGCACGCCCGGCTCTTCCACCTACCGGCCGAACGGCGTGGTTCACGCGTGCAGGAGATGCTCACGCGCTTCGATCTCAGCGACGACGCCGGCAGCCTGCCCAGTCGCTTGCCGTTGGGCGTGCGCCAGCGCCTGTCGTTGGCGGTGGCCGTGATCCACAACCCGGAAATTCTGATTCTCGACGAGCCCACATCCGGCGTCGATCCGGTGGCCCGCGACGGCTTCTGGGAACTGCTGGTGCAACTGTCACGAGAAGACGGCGTCACGATTTTCATCTCGACCCACTTTATGAACGAGGCGCTACGCTGCGACCGAATCTCCTTGATGCACGCCGGTCGGGTGTTGGACAGCGACACGCCGCAAGCCTTGATGGCCAAGCGCGGGCTGCCGACCCTTGAAGCGACTTTCATCGCCTATCTGAAGGAAGCCGCCGCGGCGCACGCCGTCGAACAGCCAGCAGCCGCCTCAACCGCTACGCACGATTCGATCGAAGCGACAAGCAACAGTGGCCGCCAGCCCCGCTTCAGCCTGCGTCGGCTGCTCAGCTATACCCGCCGCGAGGCGATGGAACTGCGCCGCGACCCCATCCGCGCAACGCTGGCGATGCTCGGCAGCGTGCTGCTGATGTTCATCATGGGCTACGGCGTCAGTTTCGACGTGGAAAACCTGGCCTATGCCGTGCTCGACGGTGACCGGACCACCACCAGCCAGCATTACCTGCAGAACATCGCCGGCTCGCGCTACTTCTTGGAAAAGCCGGCGCTGGCCAGCCATGCCGAACTGGACGCACGCCTGCGCAGCGGCGACATCAGCCTGGCGGTGGAAATCCCGCCCGGTTTCGGCCGCGACCTCAAACGCGGGGCCGTGCCTCAGGTCGCGTTCTGGATCGATGGCGCCATGCCGATGCGGGCCGACACCATCAAAGGCTACGTACAGGGCATCCATCTGACCTACCTGCAGCAACTGGCCCGCGAAGCCGGCGTTGACGGGCAACTGGCACCGGCGGACGTCACCATCCGCTATCGCTACAACCCCGACGTGCAGAGCCTGCCGGCCATGGCGCCAGCGATGATTCCGCTGCTCTTGATGATGATTCCGGCGATGCTCACCGCCCTCGGTGTCGTGCGAGAGAAGGAGTTGGGCTCGATCACCAACTTCTACGTCACCCCGACCACCCGCCTGGAGTTCCTACTCGGCAAGCAGCTGCCCTACATCGCCCTGGGCATGTTCAACTTCGCCACCCTGGCACTGCTGGCGGTGTTCGTCTTCGGCATCCCGATCAAGGGCAGCATTCTGACCCTCTGCCTCGGCGCCCTGCTCTATGTCGCCTGCGCCACCGGGCTGGGCCTGTTGATGTCGTCGATCCTCAACAGCCAGATCGCCGCCATTTTCGGCACCACCATCGTCACCTTGCTGCCGGCGATCCAGTTTTCCGGGCTGATCCACCCGACCTCGGCGATGGAAGGGTTTGGCGCCTTTATCGGCAAACTCTATCCCACCAGCCATTTTCTGATCATCAGCCGCGGGGTGTTTTCCAAGGCGCTGGGCCTGGCCGACCTGTACCCCTATTTCATCCCGATGCTCCTGGCGATTCCGCTACTGACTCTGCTCAGCGTCGCAGGCCTGCGCAAGCAGGAGAAATAACATGGCCAATGTCCGGCGCAAGCTCAGCAATATCATCCAGCTCGGCCTCAAAGAGCTGCGCAGCCTCTACCGCGACCCGGCAATGTTGGTGCTGATCATCTATTCATTCACCCTGGCCATCTACGAAGGCGCCACTGCCGTGCCCGAGGCGCCGCACCGCGCCAGCATCGCCGTCGTCGACGAGGATCGCTCGCAGGCCTCGCTGCGTATCGTCAACACCTTCCAGCTGCCCTACTTCATCGAGCCCAAGGCCATCACCCTGCAGCAGATGGACAGCGGCATGGATGCTGGCCTCTATACCTTCACCCTGAACATTCCGCCGAACTTCCAGGCAGATTTACTGGCCGGTCGCCAGCCGACGATCCAGCTCAATGTCGACGCCACCCAGGTCAGCCAGGCGTTCACCGGGGCCGGACAGATCCAGCAGATCATCGCCAGCGAGACCGCCGACTTCGTCCGGCGCTACCGCAGTGTTGATGCGCTGCCGGTCGAAGCCGTCGTGCGCACGGCCTTCAACCCCAACCTGAATCGGGCCTGGTTCGGCGCCGTGAACGAGGTGATCAACCAGATCACCATGCTGGCGATCATCCTCACCGGCGCCGCCCTGATCCGCGAACGTGAGCACGGCACCATCGAGCACCTGCTGGTGATGCCGGTGACGCCGTTCGAAATCATGGTCGGCAAGGTCTGGGCGATGGGATTGGTGGTGTTGGCGGCCGCGGCGTTCGCGCTGCGCTTCGTGGTCGAGGGGTGGCTCGATATCCCGATTCAAGGCTCGCTGCTGCTGTTCGTTGGCGGCGCCGCGCTGCATCTGTTCGCCGCCACGTCCATGGGCATTTTCTTCGGCACGGTGGCGCGCTCCATGCCGCAACTGGGTCTGCTGGTGATTCTCACGTTGATCCCGTTGCAGATCCTCTCCGGCGGTGTGACCCCGCGCGAAAGCATGCCCGCACTGATCCAGCACATCATGCTGGCGGCGCCGACCACCCATTTCGTCGAACTGGCGCAGGCGATTTTGTTTCGTGGCGCCGGCGTCTCGGTGATCTGGCCACAACTGCTGGCGCTGCTGGGGATTGGCGCGGTGTTTTTCCTCGGTGCGTTGTCGCGGCTGCGGCAGTCGTTGCGTTAGCGCTCCGGGGGCGGGGGCTGCTCAGCGGTGCTTTCAGCACCGTCATTTGGCGCCGAATCGGCGATCGCATGCGACGCCAACGGACCGGATGGCGTCGCGAGAAGCACGCTCGACTTCTGATCGAAGACCGCCTGAATCGCCGAGACACGAGACACCATTCGGCGACTGGCGATGCGCACGGCCGGGTCCTCGCTGGCCATCAACTCCAAGGAGAACGTTGTCAGCGCCTCGGACAGCTGCGACAGATTGTGTGCGGTGAGACTCAGCAGCTCGGCGAGCTGTTCGTTACGGATATGCATTCCTTTGCACCGGTCATGAATGTCGACGCGATAGTACTCAATTGCGCCCGCCGCGCCACGTACGCTTTCGCCGTAACGCCATTTTTGTGTACTGGGACCAGGTACTTCCAGGCGCTTGCCGCGCCGCATGTCACAAGTGCCATCCGCGCCATGCGGTCAATTTCATTGTCTGCCGAGCGAAGCTGCCTCAAACTTTCAACCGCCTTACCATCTCCTACGCTACGGCTGGGAATTTTTACATTTTCAGCATGTCTATCCTGCCGACATGCGAAGAGCTTGCTGCTCTGTAGCGCGCCAAGGAAGCCTATCAATCATGCGCATTCTCGTAACCGGCGGAGCCGGGTTCATCGGTTCAGCACTGATCCGTCATCTCATCCAAGACACCGAGCACAGCGTCCTCAACCTGGACAAGCTGACCTATGCTGGCAATCTCGAGTCGCTGGCGGACGTGGAAAACAGTGACCGCTATCAGTTTCTCCAGGCCGATATCGCCGACCGCGAGCGGGTGAGCGAAGCCCTGTTGGAATTCCAGCCGGACGCCATCATGCATCTGGCCGCCGAATCCCATGTCGATCGCTCCATCGATGGCCCGGCCGAATTCATCCAGACCAACATCGTCGGCACCTACCAGCTGCTCGAAGCGGCACGCGCCTACTGGCAGACCCTGCCGACCGAGCGCCGTGAAGCCTTCCGCTTCCACCATATTTCCACCGATGAGGTATATGGCGACCTGCACGGTGTCGACGATCTGTTCACCGAGACCACGCCCTACGCACCCAGCTCGCCCTATTCGGCCAGCAAGGCCTCGTCGGACCATCTGGTTCGCGCCTGGCAACGCACCTACGGCCTGCCGGTGCTGATCACCAACTGCTCGAATAACTATGGGCCTTATCACTTCCCCGAGAAGCTGATTCCGCTTGTGATTCTCAACGCGCTCGATGGCAAGCCGCTGCCGGTGTATGGCAACGGCACCCAGGTTCGTGACTGGCTGTTCGTCGAGGACCACGCGCGCGCCCTGTTCAAGGTCGTCAGCGAAGGTAAGGTTGGCGAGACCTACAACATCGGCGGCCACAACGAGCAGAAGAACATCGACGTGGTACGCGGCATCTGCGCCCTGCTGGAAGAACTGGCACCGCAGAAGCCGGCCGGCATTGAGCGATTTGAAGACTTGATCACCTTCGTCAAGGATCGCCCCGGTCACGACCTGCGCTATGCCATCGACGCCAGCAAGATCGAGCGCGAGCTGGGCTGGGTGCCGCAGGAAACCTTCCAGACCGGCCTGCGCAAGACCGTGCAGTGGTACCTGAACAATCTCGAATGGTGTCGTCGCGTCCAGGACGGCAGCTATCAACGTGAGCGCCTCGGCGCGCTGGAGAACGCATGAAAGGAATCATCCTCGCCGGAGGCTCCGGTACCCGGCTGCACCCCATCACCCTGGGCGTATCCAAGCAGCTGCTGCCGATCTACGACAAGCCGATGGCCTACTACCCGATCTCGGTGCTGATGCTCGCCGGAATCCGCGACATCCTGCTGATCTCCACGCCACAGGACCTGCCGCAGTACAAAAATTTGCTGGGCGACGGCAGCCAGTTCGGGGTGAGCTTCAGCTACGCCGAACAGCCGTCACCGGACGGCCTGGCCCAGGCCTTTCTGATCGGTGAGGAATTCATCGGTGATGACTCGGTGTGCCTGATCCTCGGCGACAACATCTTCCACGGTCAGCATTTCACCGAGAAGCTGCAGCGTGCCTCGGCGCAGCAGAAAGGCGCCACGGTGTTCGGCTATTGGGTCAAGGACCCGGAACGCTTCGGCGTGATCGATTTCGACGAGACCGGCAAGGCGCTGTCGATCGAAGAAAAGCCGGCGAAGCCGAAATCCAGCTATGCCGTCACCGGTCTGTATTTCTACGACAACGACGTGGTCGAGATCGCCAAGTCGATCAAGCCATCGCCACGCGGCGAGCTGGAGATCACCGACGTCAACAATGCCTATCTCAAGCGCGGCGACCTCAACGTCGAGCGCTTCGGCCGCGGTTTCGCCTGGCTCGACACCGGCACCCACGACAGCCTGCTGGAAGCCTCGCAGTACGTGCAGACCATCGAGCATCGCCAAGGCCTGAAAGTCGCCTGCCTGGAAGAGATCGCCTATCAGCACAAATGGATCGACCGCGAGCAGTTGCTGCGTCGCGCCGATGCCCTGGGCAAGACCGGCTATGGCCAGTACCTGTTCAAGCTGGCCGGTGAAGACGCATGAAGGTCATCGCCACCGATATCCCCGATGTGTTGATCATCGAGCCCAAGGTATTTGGCGATGAGCGCGGGTTCTTCTACGAGAGCTTCAACGCCGCGGCTTTCGAGGCCGCGACAGGGGTCAAGCGCAGCTTCGTGCAGGACAACCATTCGAAGTCCCAGCGCGGCGTGCTGCGCGGGCTCCACTACCAGATCCAGCAGCCGCAGGGAAAGCTGGTACGGGTGGTGGCCGGTGAAGTGTTCGACGTGGCCGTTGACCTTCGCCGCAGCTCGGCGACCTTCGGGCGTTGGGTCGGCGTCAGTCTGAGCGCGCAGAACCAGCGCCAGCTGTGGATTCCCGAAGGCTTTGCTCACGGCTTCGTGGTGCTCAGCGAAAGCGCCGAATTCCTTTACAAGACCACCGATTACTATGCGCCGGACCATGAGCGCTCATTGCTCTGGAACGACCCACAGATCGGCATCGAATGGCCGTTCCAGGAGTTGCCGCAGCTGTCACAGAAGGACGCCGCGGGCAAGATCCTCAGCGAGGCGGAGCTGTTTGCATGAAGATCCTCATCACCGGTAGCAAGGGGCAATTGTCTCAGGCGCTGCAGCTGGCACTCGCCGGTGAAGGAAAGGTCCTCGCACTGGGTCACAAGGTGCTGGATTTGGCCGAACCGACACAGATTCGTCACCAGGTTCGCCTGCTACGCCCCGACCTGATCATCAACGCCGCCGCTTATACCGCCGTCGACCCGGCGCAGGGCGATCGCGATCAGGCCTTCGCGGTGAATGCCACCGGCCCTGGCGTGTTGGCCGAAGAAGCCGCAGCGCTGGGTGTACCGCTGATTCACTACTCCACCGATTACGTCTTCGACGGGCACAAGACCGAGCCTTATTGCGAGGAGGATCAACCGGCCCCTTTGAGCGTATACGGGGCCAGCAAGCTGGCCGGCGAACAGGCGATTCAGGCAGTCGGCGGCGAGCATCTGATCCTGCGCACCAGCTGGGTCTACTCGTTGCAAGGGCGCAACTTCCTGCTGACCATGCAGCGGCTGCTGCAGGAACGCGAATCGCTGTCAGTGGTTGACGATGAGATCGGAGCACCGACCTGGGCCGGCACCATCGCCTCTGTCACGACGGAGATGATTCGCAAGTGGCGAAACGGAACCGGCGGGCCCAGCGGTTTGTACCATCTGACCGCCACTGGCGAGACGTCTTGGTACGGCTTCGCCTGCAGCATCGCCCGACACCTGGAGCAGCGGGGCCTGCTGCGCGCCAACATCGCCCCCATTCTGTCCACGGATTACCCCACCGCCGCTCAGCGCCCCCTCAACTCACGCCTTAGCTGCGCACGGCTGCAGCGTGACTGGAATATCGAGCTGCCGGATTGGGAAGCTGCACTGCATCAGTGTCTCGGCAGTACCACCGAGGTGCTGGCAGAGCATAGCGTCCAGACCATACAGAGCGTTTGAATTTGCCCGACCGGCTCAGCCGGCAAGGTTCCAGCACCGGAGCACCGGCGATGGGCTGAACGTGCATAATGTCGCCCGACTCACAGGCGCATCCGCATGACACCATCCGAATCTCCTCGTCGCCCACGCTGGCGCAATCTGGCCCTGGTCGCTTTGCTGCTGGCGCCGCTGCTGTGGCCGCTGCAACAACTGGCCGAGCGCTACTACAGCAACGAACTGATCGAGCAGAATCGCCAGACGCTCGATCTCTACGTGGCCAACCTGCTCGGTTCGCTACGCCGCTACGAAGTGCTGCCACGCATTCTCGGCGACCTACCGGCGCTGCGCACTGCGCTGCGCCAGCCAAGCAGTCCGGCCGTCAAGGATCAGGCCAATCGCCTGCTCGACCAGCTGCGCAAGGAAACCGGAGCCGACGTCATTTATCTGATGGCACCGGACGGCGAAACGCTCGCCGCCTCCAACTGGAACGAGGAAGACAGCTTCGTCGGCCGCAACTTCGCCTTTCGGCCCTATTTCCGCGAAGCCATGGCCGGCAAGCTGGGCCGCTTCTTCGGCCTCGGCACCACCTCGGGCAAGCGCGGCTACTACTTTGGCGCGGCCGTACGCGATGGTGACAAGACACTCGGCGTACTGGTAGTCAAGGTGGATCTGGACCACACCGAGACCCTGTGGGGCAGCACGCCTGAACAGCTGATGGTCACCGACTACTTCGGCGTGGTGATCCTGACCTCCAAACCCGAATGGCGTTTTCGCGCCAGTCGCGCATTGGATGCCGACGAGCGTGAGCAGATCGCTTCCGAGCGGCCCTATCCGACGCTCGACCCTCAGGCGCTGACGCTCGACATCGATGCCTGGCTGATCCAAAGCCGCGAGCTCAAGGAAACCGGTTGGACGGTGCGTATTCTGGCGCCGATCAGCCTGGTCGAGCGGCCGGTGCAGACGGTGGTGGCCATCGGCGCCGCCACCCTCGCCGCTCTGTTGCTGCTGCTCGGTTTGCTGATGCAGCGGCGCCGCCATTATCTGGAGCGCATTGCGCTGGATGCGAAGGCGCGACAGCAACTCGAGCGCCGCGTACAGGAACGCACGCAGGACCTCGAAGCGTTGAACAGCCGTCTCAAGGAAGAGGTGCTGGAACGCGAGCAGGCCCAGCAGGAACTGGTCCGCGCCCAGGACGAACTGCTGCAGGCCGGCAAGCTGTCGGCGTTGGGCACCATGTCGGCCAGCATCAGCCACGAACTCAATCAACCGCTGGGAGCGATTCGCAGCTATGCCGATAACGCTGGCGTGCTGCTCGACCAACAGCGCAATGAGGAAGCCCGCGACAACCTCCGGCTGATCAGCGAGCTGACCGCGCGCATGGCGTCGATCATCGCCCATCTGCGCGCGTTCGCGCGGCGTGATCGGCATGCGCCGGAGCGGGTGGCGCTGCAACCGGCACTCGATGATGCGCTGGCGCTGTTGGCCAAGCGCCGCCAGGCCATGGGCGTCGAGCTGATTCGAGATCTTCCGGACGCGACGCTGTGGGTCCAGGCGGGCGAAACCCGTCTGCGTCAGATTATCTCCAACCTGCTGGCCAATGCGCTCGATGCGCTCAATGAGCGGCCGCCGGTACGGCGCATCTGGCTGCGCGCCGAACGCAAGGACGATGGGGTGTTACTCACGCTGCGCGACAATGGCCCCGGGTTTTCCGACGCAGCGTTGCAGCGCGCCCGCGAGCCCTTCTTCACCACCAAGACCAGCGCTCAGGGGTTGGGGCTCGGTTTGGCCATCTGCGATACCCTGACGCGTGCCCTGGACGGCGAGCTGACGATGACCAATCATCCCGAGGGCGGCGCCCAGCTCAGCCTCTATCTGCGATCCGCCGATCCCGGCGTCACCTTCCCCAGCGAGGACTAGCATGACCAGCCAGATCGACCCGCAGTTTCAGGTAGTCCTGGTCGATGACGATCCGCACCTGCGTAAGGCGTTGAGCCAGACACTCGATCTCGCCGGGCTCAAGGTGCTCAGCCTGGGCGACGCGCGCGGTCTGCCGGCGATGTTGCCGGTGGACTGGCCCGGCGTGGTGGTCAGCGACATCCGCATGCCCGGCCTGGACGGCCTCGAACTGCAGCAGCAGTTGCACGCACTGGACAGCGAACTTCCGGTGCTGCTGATTACCGGCCACGGGGATATTCAGCTGGCGGTGCAGGCGATGCGCGCCGGTGCCTACGATTTTCTCGAAAAACCCTTTCCCAGCGAAGCGCTGCTCGACGGCGTACGCCGTGCGTTGGCCTTGCGCCAGCTGGTTCTAGACAACCGCAGCCTGCGCCTGGCGTTGGCCGATCGTCAGCAACTCTCGGCCCGCCTGCTCGGACAGTCGCCGGCCATGCAGCGCCTGCGCGAACAGATTGGCGCGCTCGCCGGAACCCAGGCCGATGTGCTGATCCTCGGCGAAACCGGCGCCGGCAAGGAAGTGGTGGCGCGCGCGCTGCATGATCTGTCCAGCCGCCGCAGTGGCCCATTCGTCGCCATCAACGCCGGAGCGCTGGCCGAATCGGTGGTCGAGAGCGAACTCTTCGGCCACGAGGCCGGCGCCTTCACCGGTGCGCAGAAGCGCCGCATCGGCAAGTTCGAATTCGCTAATGGCGGCACCCTGTTTCTCGACGAGATCGAGAGCATGAGCCTGGACGTGCAGGTCAAGCTGCTTCGCATGCTGCAGGAGCGGGTGGTCGAGCGCCTTGGTGGCAATCAGTCGATCGCGCTGGACATCCGGGTCATTGCCGCCACCAAGGAAGACCTGCGCCAAGCCGCCGATCAAGGCCGTTTCCGGGCCGACCTTTACTATCGGCTAAACGTCGCGCCGCTGCGCATCCCACCGCTGCGCGAGCGTAGCGAGGACCTGTTGTTCCTGTTCCAGCATTTTGCCGAGACCGCTTCCAGCCGCCACGACTTGCCGATCCGTGAGCTACGGCCTGAGCAGCGCGCGCAACTGCTCAGGCATACCTGGCCAGGTAACGTCCGCGAGCTGCAAAACACCGCGGAGCGCTTTGCCCTCGGCCTCGAGCTGGGCCTTGAAGAGCCCGCACATGTCCCAGACGGTATCGCCGCAGCGACCGCCAGCACGCTCAACGAGCAAGTCGATGGCTTCGAACGCGCGCTGATCGCCGCCGAGCTGGCCCGTCCCCACAGCTCGTTGCGCAGTGTGGCCGAAGCTCTTGGCCTGCCACGCAAGACCCTTCATGACAAGTTGCGCAAGCATGGCCTGGTCTTCAACGATGCTGGCGGAACCTCGCCGGATGATGGCGACTAGCTGGCGGATTTCCGCCACGCATTGAGCAAGGATCTCAGAAGACGAAGCGCCGCCATCGCGCCTCTGACAGCTGAGCCGCAGTGCCAACCCGCTCATCAATCGCGAATCCTCCTCCCGAGAACCGGCACTCCCAGGCCCCCGCATTCGCGAAAGGCGAAGCCCGGCTTGTTCAATGATGAATTTCCAGCGGCCAAGGGCGCCGAGTAGAGTCATCCGAAACGTGCATCACTCGAAAGATGAACGGAGCCGATCGCCAGCACAGCATTTCGCCGCTTGCGGCTTATGGCCATGAGCCGCTGACAATACGCCAAACCTGCGAGCCAGACGGGCCGGCTGAGAATTATTCGTCAGTATTTTGCCATCATGCGAGTAAACTCCCGCGTTACGAGTCGCATCGCCCTGCGCATTTGGCATAGGGCTTGCTCTCGCTAACACGATGAACCGGCAAGCCGAGCCGATTAGGGGCGCATGTTCCCGATGGCTTCTAGACTTGTCTTGCTGGTTACAGCCGAGCTTTTCGCTCCCAAGCGGTAGCTCAATTCACAACAAGAGGAAAACAACAATGTTCAAACTGACCGCCACCGCGCTTGCCTGCGCCCTGTCCCTGGGAATCGCAGGCCTGGCCCAGGCTGCCGATCCAATTCTGATCAAGTTCTCCCACGTGGTTGCCGACAACACGCCAAAAGGCCAGGGCGCCAACCTGTTCAAGAAGCTGGTGGAAGAGCGCCTGCCCGGCAAGGTCGAGGTTCAGGTCTACCCGAACTCGTCGCTGTTCGGTGATGGCAAGGAAATGGAAGCGCTGCTGCTGGGCGACGTGCAGCTGATCGCACCTTCGCTGGCCAAGTTCGAGCACTACTCCAAGGGCGTTCAGGTATTCGACCTGCCGTTCCTGTTCGACAACATCCAGGCGGTCGACCGCTTCCAGCAGAGCGAAGCCGGCCAGAGCCTGCTGAGTTCCATGGAAGACAAAAACATCACCGGCCTGGGCTACTGGCACAACGGCATGAAGCAGCTGTCCGCCAACAAGGAACTGCGCGAGCCAAAAGACGCCCGTGGCCTGAAGTTCCGCGTACAGGCGTCGGCGGTGCTGGACGAGCAGTTCAAGGCCCTGCGCGCCAACCCGCGCAAGATGAGCTTCGCCGAGGTCTACCAAGGTCTGCAGACCGGCGTGGTCAACGGTGCCGAGAACCCGTATTCGAACATCTACTCGCAGAAGATGCATGAAGTGCAGAAGCACATCACCGAGTCCGACCATGGTTTGCTCGACTACATGCTGATCACCAATACCAAGTTCTGGAACGGTCTGCCGGATGACGTCCGTGGCGAACTGGAAACCATCCTGGACGAAGTCACTGTCGAAGTGAACAAGCAGGCTGACGCGCTGAACCAGAAAGCCAAGGCTGACATCCTGGCCGCTGGCACCACCGAAATCCTGGTTCTGACGCCGGAAGAGCGTGCCAAGTGGCGCGAAGCCATGAAGCCGGTCTGGAAGAAGTTCGAGAACGAAATTGGTGCTGACCTGATCAAGGCCGCCGAAGCGTCCAACCAGGCGCAGTAAGCCCTGACCGGAGGGAGCGGGGGCATTCGCTCCCTCCGTTACGAGATTGGCAATACCGACAGCGCAGTGAAAAACACAGCGGCCAGGCAAACGTCACGGCAAGCCGATCCAGGCTCTGCGCCTCGCCTAGAACAACATTTTTCATTGCTCTGTCATCCGGTTACCAGACCGGTTCATGGCGCACGTTCCGTACGCCTGTCGAAACAACGCATTCCATCGGGAGATGTCATCCATGAACGCCCTCTGGCGGGTCTGGGACCATTTCGAGGAAGGATTCATTGCCTTCCTGTTGGCCGCCATGACTCTGGTGACCTTCGTTTATGTGGTCCTGAACAACCTCTATACCGTTTTCTACAGCCTTGGTGACACCTTTGAGGCGGCCAGTGATTTCTTCTTCGCACTGGGCGACTTCATCATCGGTTTGGCCCAGGCGATGACCTGGAGCACCGCGCTGACCAAGGCCCTCTTCGCCTGGCTGATCTTCTCTGGCCTCGCCTACGGTGTACGCACTGCCGGGCACATCGGGGTCGATGCGCTGGTTAAGCTGGCCCCGCGCCACGTACAGCGCTACATCGGCGTGATCGCCTGCCTGGTCTGCCTGGGCTACGCCGGTCTACTGACTGTGGCCAGCTTCGAGTGGATCCAGGCCCTGTTCACCGCCAACATCGGTGCCGAAGATCTGGGCCATTTCGGCGTCAAACAGTGGCACATCGGCATGATCGTGCCGATCGGATTCGCCCTGGTCTTCATCCGTTTTGCCGAAATTTTCGTGCGCATCCTGCGCAACGAACAAACCGGCCTAGGCCTTGCAGACGAAGCGGCCGAAGCGGCCAAGCTCGGTGAAGAGGAGCCGAAGTAATGACTATCCTGTTCCTCTTCCTGGCGCTCTTCGTGCTGATGTTCATCGGTGTGCCGGTGGCCATTTCCCTTGGCCTGGCCGGTTCGCTGACCATCTTCTTCTTCAGCCCCGATTCGGTGCGCTCACTGGCGATCAAGCTGTTCGAGACCTCCGAGCATTACACCCTGCTGGCGATTCCGTTCTTCCTGCTCGCTGGCGCCTTCATGACCACCGGCGGCGTGGCCAAGCGTCTCATCGACTTCGCCAACGCGACCGTCGGCCACATCCGTGGCGGTCTGGCCATCGGCGCGGTACTGGCGTGCATGCTGTTCGCGGCCCTGTCCGGTTCGTCGCCGGCTACCGTGGCGGCGGTCGGCTCCATCGCCATCGCCGGCATGGTCCGCTCCGGCTACCCCCAGGCCTTCGGCGCCGGCATCGTATGTAATGCCGGTACCCTGGGCATTCTGATCCCGCCATCGATCGTCATGGTGGTGTACGCCGCGGCCACCGAAACCTCGGTAGGCAAGCTGTTCATGGCCGGTGTGGTTCCTGGCATTCTGCTGGGCGTCGGGCTGATGGTAGCGATCTACATCGTCGCGGTGAAAAAGAACCTGCCCGCCATGCCGCGCGCGACTCTGCGCCAATGGCTGTCGTCGGCCCGCAAGGCGCTGTGGGGCCTGCTGCTGATGGTGATCATCCTCGGCGGCATCTACTCGGGCATGTTCACCCCGACTGAAGCAGCTGCCGTGGCGGCGGTGTATTCGGCCTTCATCGCGCTGTTCGTCTATAAGGACATCAGCTTTCGCGACTGCCCGAAGGTGCTGCTGGAGTCGGGCAAGCTCACCATCATGCTGATGTTCATCATCGCCAACGCCATGCTCTTCGCGCATGTGTTGACCACCGAACAGATTCCGCAGCAGATCACCGCCATGGTGCTCGAGGCCGGCCTGCAACCGTGGATGTTTCTGCTGGTGGTGAACATCGTGCTGCTGATCGCCGGCGCCTTCATGGAGCCCTCGGCGATCATCCTGATCCTGGCACCGATCCTGTTCCCGATCGCCGTACAACTGGGTATCGACCCGATCCACCTGGGCATCATCATGGTGGTGAACATGGAGATCGGCCTGATCACCCCGCCGGTGGGTCTGAACCTGTTCGTCGCCTCAGCCGTGACCGGCATGCCGGTGACTCAGGTGATCCGGGCGGTGCTGCCGTGGTTGGCGCTGCTGCTGAGCTTCCTGATGATTATCACCTACGTGCCGGTGATATCCCTCGGCCTGCCGAACCTGCTGGGGATGTGACACCCCAACGCAAGCTTTGCCTTAAGCCCGGCCCCTGTGCCGGGCTTTTTTATCTGTCGTCGCAGCTATTCAGGTTTCAAAGCGCCAGCACATCCACCGGACGTCGGCGAAACCAGCCGGTCAGTGACAGTCGGTCGGTCTGGGTAACCAACACCTCGTGAGGGAAGTCGCCGGATAGAAACATCAGCAGATTGCCAGCCAGCGGTGCAATGTCGAGGCTGGAACCGTCGGCGAAATGCATGCGCAGCTCGCCGCCATCAGTCGGTTGCCAGTCCGGATTCAGATAGAGCACCGCGCTTACGCAGCGGCTGTCGTCATCACGGAAACGATCCAGATGGGTCTGATAAAAAGCACCGGGCGGATAGAGCGCGAAGTGGCATTCGAATTCTTCCAGACCGAGGAACAGCTCGCGATTGAGCGTTTGCCGCAGTTCGTCCATCAACGCTAGGTAGGCATCGCAGACCTCCGCCTGCCCCTCTTCCAGCCAGTGAATGTGGTCGCCGCGAATGCCTTCGCGCACCGCCTGCTCCTCGCCTCGGCCGACGCCGGCGGGCGCCAGCGCCCCTTCGGCATAGCGTCTGCGGCACTCGTCGGCCAGCTTTCGGGTCACATCACTGGACAGGAAAGAACTCTGCAGCGACCAGCCGCGTGCGGCCAGGTCGTCGATGATCGTAGAGAACGGCAAGGAAAGTGACTCCAACGGGTCAGGATGACGCTTCCCTGCGGCCTCGGTGGGCCCGCAGGGAAACAGCGGCTGAGTCTAGCAGCAGTGCTTTCGCTCCTCGACAAGCCCGGGTCGCGGCGCTGAAAATAAACCGCCCGCCACAGAGGAGCTTCCATGCGCGCCCTTATCGCTTGTGTATTACTCGCCTTCAGCCTGAACACGCTGGCCGATAGCTACGATGAACTTTACGAGGCTGCGGGCTGGACCGAACAACGCGCCAATTTTTCCGATGCCCTGACCGCCGCCCAGCAGCGCTACAAGAACAGCCTCCCGCCGGCGGTCTATCAGGCCCTGGTGACCAACAGCAACCGACGCTTCGCCGCTAACGCCATCGACCAGCGTGCCCAGCGCGCACTGCGCCAGAACCTGCCGGATCCTCAACCAGCGCTGGATTTCTTCCAGTCGACGCTGGGCCACAAGGTAGTCGCAGCCGAAACATTGGCCGGCCGACGCGAGCAGCTGGCCCGCTATGAAAATGGTTTGCCGCGAATGGAGGCCGGCAGCAATCGGCAGCTGTTGATTCGCCACCTGGCCCAGGCGTTACCGGCCGCCGAAGCCGGGGCCGAGGTGAGCCTGGCGCTGGCGGGGGTCGCAGCCGACAGTCTCAGCCAGATGATTCCCGGGCTGTTAGGCGGCGATCAGGCACAGGGACTGCTGGATAGCCAGCGCGAACGCTTGCAGCAACAGGTCGAGAGCGATCTGGACAATACCCTGCTGTATATCTATCGCGACCTGTCCGACGTGGAGCTGGAGAAATTCGTCGAGTTCGCCCAGTCAGAAGCCGGCCAGCGCTACTACCAGGCCGCGCTACAAGCCCTGCGAGCAGGTCTCGCGGTCGGCATGAGCGGCAGCGCGGTCCAGGCACAAGCGGGCGCCGCGCGCTAGGGCTGAGGTTATCGCAGCCGTTCGCTGAGAAAATCGAAGTACGCGTCGCGTATGGCTTCGCGTTCGTTGACCAGATGATGACGCGCCTCTGGGAGGCGCAGGATCTCCGGCTCGCTGAACTTACGCTTGAGCACTGGTAGGTTGTGCTGCCAGTCGACGGTCATGTCAGCGTCCCCCTGAATGATGATCGGACTGTGCGGGCTACGCGGTGCGCCTTCGATTCGCGGGATCCAACGCGACAGCGCGCCGACCCAGGCAGTGGGCAGAATATCCGGCTGCAGCGGGTCGTTCGATTGAATGAAGTCGAGAAACGCCGGATCGCCCGAGTTCTCACTGAAGCGCCGGGGGATCTGTTTGACGAAACGGCGCATGACTTCGTAGCTCATTCTGGACCAACCCCAGGCGCGCGGTCGCACCAGCGGCGCCAGGAGAATACCGCGCCCCAGCTGCGGTTGCCGTGGATGGCTGAGCAGATAATCCAGCACGATTGCGGCGCCAGTGCTTTGTCCCAGCAGATGCCACGGCTGAGGTAATCGCAACGCGGCGGCCTCATGCAGCAGCCCCTGCAGAACCGTCTGATACTCATCGAACTCATTGATACTGGCGCGCGGCCCGCTGGACAGTCCATGCCCCGGGAGGTCGCAGGCGAGTACCGCGAACCCCATGCGCAGGCCCCAGTCCACCACATGCCGGTAGAGGCCCATGTGGTCGTAGTAACCGTGCAGGATCAGCAGCGTCGCCACCGGCTGTTCGGGATACCACGCCTGCGCGACCACCTTGTAGCCGTGTACCGCAAAGCACCCCAGCCGGCGTTGCACGTTGGCATGCTGGGGTAGATCCAGACCGTAATACGCCTGATAAAAGCGGGCTTGCGAGGAAAGCTCGCCATCATGACTGAGCGGTTTCAGCTGTGCGCGGAGGGTGTCGGGATCGATTCGCGAGGGCATGACAGGATTTCTAGCTCGAATTGAACGGAATATTCAGCTCTGCAACGCGACGTGGCAAGCTGGCGTATTCCCTGATGCGTATCCGCTGAAGAGTGCCGCCATGTCCGTCCGCAACAAATATCTGATCGCCGCACTCGTCGCGCTGCTCTGGGGCGGCGCCATGCTGGCCGCCTTCCGGTGGTTCGAAGCGCGTTATCTGAGGCCCTTCGAAAGCGAACGTGCGGCGCTGTTCTCAGGCGAAAAGCTGGCATTGCCCGAGGCCTTGAAAGGAGCCGGGCCGATCCGCTTGGTGCATTTCTGGGATCCCGCCTGCCCCTGCAACGCCGGCAACCAGCAACATCTGGCCGAGCTGGTACAGCGCTTCGGTGCCCGAGGCGTCAGTTTTTACGCACTGCAAAAACCGGGAAGCCACGGTCGTCTGCCGGAACAGCTGGCCGGCCTGCAGACCCTCAACGCCTTGCCGGGCGCGGAAGACCTGCCGGCCAGCCCGGCCGTGGGCATCTGGGATGCCAGTGGCCGGCTGGTGTACATCGGCCCCTATAGCGAAGGGGCGGTGTGCAATTCCAGCAACAGCTTCATCGAGCCGATCCTCGAAGCGGTGCTGGCCGGCCGGCAGGTCAACGCCACGCACTCGCTCGCGGTGGGCTGCTTCTGTGACTGGAACGGTTACCTGCCGGAGGGCTGAGATACCGCTACAGTAGCCAACCTGCCGCGGCCAGGCATTCCGGCCGACCGGCCTACCGATCAGCTATGCGCCGAGGGCGGCGTCGCCACGTTGCTGGTGGCTGGTTGCCAGTTCTGCTTGGCGCCCTCGTCCATGGCCTGCCGCATCGCGCGCACGCGACGCTTCTCGGCGCGGCGGCTGACGTACCAGGCAATGAAGGTTGCCAGCGACACCACCAACAAAATCAGGCTCGCCACGGCATTGATCTCGGGCTTCACGCCGAGCCGGACCGCAGAGAAGATTTCCATCGGCAGCGTGGTCGAACCCGGCCCGGAGACGAAGCTGGCCAGGACCAGATCATCCAGTGACAGCGCGAACGAGAGCATCCCGCCAGCTGCCAGCGATGGTGCAATCATCGGTATGGTGATCAGGAAGAACACCTTCCAGGGCCGTGCGCCAAGGTCCATCGCCGCCTCCTCGATGGACTGGTCGAGCTCGCGCAGCCGCGCCATCACGACCACCGCGACATAAGCCGAGCAGAAGGTGGTGTGCGCGATCCAGATGGTCGTGATACCCCGCTGCGCCGGCCAACCGATCAATTGGGCCATCGCCACGAACAACAGCAGCAGCGACAGACCGGTGATCACTTCGGGCATTACCAGCGGTGCCGTCACCAGGCCACCGAATAACGTGCGGCCGCGGAAGTTGGGAATCCGAGTCAGTACGAACGCCGCCATGGTGCCCAGTGCCACTGCTGTGACTGCCGTGTAGAGTGCAATCTCCAGCGAGCGCATCACAGCCCCCATCAGCTGGCTATTGTCCAGCAGCCCCGCATACCACTTCAGCGACCAGCCACCCCACACCGTCACCAGCCGCGAGGCGTTGAACGAGTAAATAACCAGCAACACCATCGGCAAATAGATGAACAGCAGCCCGAGGACCAGGATCAGGTTGGAAAAGCTGTAGCGCTTCATAGCTTGCCCTCCAACTCTTTCGCCATGCTTGTGGGTAGAGTGCCGGTTGAACAGGGCAGCCAGCTAGTTAGGTGAGTCATAGCTTGCCCTCAAGCTCTTTGGCTTGGTTGCGGTTGAACAGAATGATCGGCACCAGCAGGATCGCCAGCATCACCACCGCCAGAGCGGACGCCACCGGCCAGTCACGGTTGTTGAAGAACTCCTGCCAGAGCACTTTGCCGATCATCAGCGTCTCCGGTCCACCGAGCAGTTCGGGGATGACGAACTCACCCACCACCGGAATGAACACCAGCATGCAGCCGGCGATGATGCCGTTCTTGGACAGCGGCACGGTGATCTTCCAGAACGCTTTCAGATTGCTGGCGCCGAGATCCGAGGCCGCCTCGAGCAGGCTCGTGTCATGCTTCACCAGGTTGGCATAGAGCGGCAGAATCATGAACGGCAGGTACGAATAAACCACGCCGATATAGACAGCCAAATCGGTGTTGAGGATGCGCAGCGGCTCGTCGATCAGCCCCATGCCCATCAGCAGGCCATTGAGGATGCCGTTGCTGCTGAGAATGCCCATCCAGGCGTAGACCCGGATCAGAATCGCCGTCCAGGTGGGCATCATGATCAGCAGCAACAGGACCGTCTGCAGATCCTTGCGCGCCCGGGCGATGGCGTAGGCCATGGGATAGCCGACCGCCAGACAGATCAGGGTGCTGAAGAAGGCGATGCGCAGCGAGCCGGCGTAGGCCGCCCAGTACAGGTCATCCTCGCTGAGGAAAATGTAGTTGCCGAGGTTGATCACCAGCTGCAGCTGCTGCTCGGCGTAGGTGAATATCTCCGTATAGGGAGGTATCGCCACGTCCGCCTCGGCAAAGCTGATCTTCAGCACGATGGCGAACGGCAGCAGGAAAAACAGCATCAGCCAGATGAAGGGTACGCCGATGACCAGCCGGCGCCCGGTATTCAAGCGTGAGCGGTTCATGCCTGCAGTACCACGCCGCTGTCGTCCCACCAATAGACGAACACTTCTTCCTCCCATGTCGGCCATTTCACGTGGCGTTCGGCGTTGGCGAGAAAAGCCTGCACGATCATCCCCGACGAGAGCTTGATGTAGTAAACCGAATGCCCGCCCAGATAGGCGATGTCGTGCACCACGCCCTTGGCCCAGTTGTAGCCCGGTCGCTGCAGCTCAGGGAGTTCGGTGCCGATCAGCAGCTTCTCTGGACGAATGGCATAGGTAATCTGTTTGTCCTGCGCACGGGTGCTGATGCCATGCCCGACGTAGATCGGATTCTCCAGACCGGGAGAGGCGATGACGGCGTGATCTTCCACGTCTTCGATCAGCTCGCCCTCGAACAGGTTGACGTTGCCTATGAACTCACAGACCAGCCGGCTTGCCGGAGTCTCGTAGATATCCATCGGACTGCCGACCTGGGCGATCCAGCCCAGATGCATGATGGCGATACGTTCGGCCATGGTCATGGCCTCTTCCTGATCGTGGGTGACCATCACGCAGGTCACGCCGACCCGCTCGATGATCTGCACCAGTTCCAGCTGCATCTGCGAGCGCAGCTTCTTGTCCAGCGCGCCCATGGGCTCGTCGAGCAGCAACAGCTTGGGCCGCTTGGCCAGCGAGCGGGCCAGGGCGACGCGCTGACGCTGGCCGCCGGACAGCTGATGCGGCTTGCGCTTGGCGTACTGACTCATCTGCACCAAGGTCAGCATCTCATCGACTCGCGCCTGCACCTCATCCTTGGGCAGTCCGTCCTGCTTGAGGCCGAAGGCAATATTCTGCGCAACCGTCATGTGCGGGAACAGTGCATAGGACTGGAACATCATGTTGATCGGCCGCTCGTAAGGCGGCATGTCGGTGATGTCCTGACCGTCGAGAAAAATCCGCCCTTCGGTCGGTCGCTCGAAACCCGCCAGCATGCGCAGCAAGGTCGACTTGCCCGAGCCGGAACCGCCCAGCAGAGCGAAGATTTCGCCCTGATGGATGCTCAGCGAGACATCATCGACGGCCACCGTTTCGTCGAACTTCTTGGTGACGCGGTCGATCTTCAGCAGCACCTGTTTGTTCTGACTCTCGCCGGTGAGGGCTTTTTTGTAGGCGCTGGAGGCAACGGCCATGCGCGAACTCCCGATTGGAAAAAAGAATGGGCCCGGACAGCACCGGGAATATCGATTCGATACGCGGCGGCAGCTCCGCCGCGCTCGTGTTGTTCGCGGCTTTTACTGACCGGACTTCACCTTGTTCCAACTACGCGTTTTAAGACGCAAGATCTTTTGCGGCAGCTCGGCGGAGACATACAACCGGTCCAATACTTCTTGCGGCGGATAAACCGCGGGGTCATTGCGCACCTCCTGGTCCATGAGCCCGTCCGCTTTCGGGTTGGGGTTGGCATAGCCGACGTAATCGCTGACGGATGCAATCACCTCCGGCTTCAGCAGGTAGTTGATGAACGCATGGGCTTCGTCGACATTCTGCGCGTCGGCCGGAATGGCAAGCATGTCGAACCAGAGATTGCCGCCCTCCTTGGGAATGGCATAGGCGATGTCGATGCCTTTGCCGGCCTCATCGGCACGAGCGGCGGCCTGGAAGACATCCCCGGAGTAACCGGCAGCGATGCAGATGTTTCCATTGGCCAGATCGGAAATGTATTTGGAAGAGTGGAAATACCGCACGTAAGGACGCACTTCCAGCAGTTTGGCTTCGGCCTTGGCGTAGTCGTCCGGGTTTTCGCTATTGGGGTCCAGCCCCAGATAATTGAGCATCGCCGGAATCATCTCGTCGGCCGAGTCGAAAAAGGCAATGCCGCAACCGGCGAGCTTCTTGGCGTTTTCCGGTTCGAACAACACGGCCCAGGAGTCGACCTTCTCGATGCCCAGCGCCGCGGTCACTTTCTCGACGTTGTAGCCGATGCCGTTGGTACCCCAGAGATAAGGAGCCGCGTACGCGTTGCCCGGGTCGTTCTTCTGCAACTGCTTGAGCAACGCCGGATCCAGGTTCTCCCAGTTTGGCAGCTTGCTCTTGTCCAGCTTCTGGAAAGCCCCGGCCTGGATCTGCTTGCCGAGGAAATGGTTGGAGGGCACCACCACGTCGTAGCCGGTGCGGCCGGCGAGGAGTTTGCCCTCGAGGGTTTCGTTGGAATCGAAGACGTCATAGACGGGCTTGATACCAGTCTCTTTCTCGAATTCTTCCAGAGTGGTTTCACCGATGTAATCGGACCAGTTGTAGATATGCACCGTGGCAGCCTGAGCGGATGCAGCACCGCTGACCGCAGCGGTTAGAAGAAGCGACTTCAATGTCGAGCGCATGAGAGTGTCCTCTTGTTGCAAGCCGCGCGATCAGCGGGCGAAAGGCGGGCTGTTTATTGGAAAAACCTCTAAAAATCAACTGGCACTGCGTAAAGAGCGATACGGCTACGCTCGAAAGGAGACACTGCATGCGGATCGCAAGCCAGAGATGCGGGTCCGTACATGGCCTCCTTCAGGGTTTTGTTGCCAACCCGCCAGACCTGCAAGGGGATCTGGCGAGTTGGCTGTGCATCAACGACCGGACTTGATCTTGGTCCAGCTGCGAGTCATCGCCCGCTGGGTTTTCGGATCCAGGTCCGGGAAGGTATAGAGCTTCTGCAGGACAGCCTTGCTCGGATAGATACCGGGGTCCGTGCGGATCGCCTCGTCCACCAGCGGGGTGGCCGCTGCGTTGCCGTTGGGGAACTGCACGTAGTCGGTAATAGAGGCCATCACCTCAGGCTTCATCAGGTAATTGAGGAACACATGCGCACTCTCGACATTCTTCGCGTCGGCCGGGATGGCCAGCATGTCGAAGAAAGTGCCCGCGCCTTCCTGCGGAATGTTATATTTCACCGTGACCGTGTTGCCCGCTTCCTCTGCACGCGCCTTGGCCTGGTAGATATCGCCGGAATAGCCGATGGCGACGCAGACGTTGCCGTTGGCCAGGTCCGAGATGTACTTGGAAGAATGGAAGTAGGCCACGTTCGGACGGATCTGCATGAACAGCTCCTCGGCCTTTTTCAGCTCATCGGACTTCGTGGTGTCCGGCTTGTAGCCCAGATAATGCAATGCGGCCGGCAGGATCTCCGTTGGCGAGTCAAGGAAGGACACCCCGCACGACTTCAGCTTTTCCATGTTCTCCGGCTTGAATACCAGGTCCCAAGAATCCACCGGAGCGTCCGCACCGAGCGCGGCCTTGACCTTCTCGGGGTTGTAGCCAATGCCGATGGTGCCCCACATGTAGGGAACCGAATACTGGTTGCCCGGATCGCTCGGTTGCAGTGCCTTGAGCAGGTCCTCATCGAGGTTTTGCCAGTTCGGCAGCTGGCTCTTGTCGAGCTTCTGGAATACGCCGGCCTTGATCTGCTTGGCCAGGAAGGGGTTGGACGGTACGACCACGTCATAGCCTGAGCTGCCGGCGAGCAGCTTGGCTTCCAGCACTTCGTTACTGTCAAAGACGTCGTAGACGACCTTGATACCGGTTTCCTTGGTGAAGTTCTCCAAGGTGTCTTCGGCGATATAGTCGGACCAGTTATAGACGTGCAGCACCTTGTCTTCAGCCTGCGCGGCACCGGCGACTGCGCCGGCCAGCGTCATGGCGAGTAGGGTCTTGGCAAAGGGTTTCATCCGTGCAGCTCCTGTTGTCGTCGTTAGTATCGGGGCTAGGGACAGGTTGGAAAGATGAGTGCCATCTTCCACCACTTCCCGGCAGCAAACTGAGGCAGTGCCGGCATCGACACACCCCTCGGTAAGTCAGGCCAAAGCACGCGCGCAGTCTGGCAAGGTCGGGGGCCGTTTTTCAACAACCTGAGCGTGCTGGCACGCTCATTGGTTGCATTCATCCCGGCACCGGTGTGCATTGCCCGGTGCACCTCGCCCCGCTCAGCCGAGCGCGTCCTTGGCAGTCGCATCCAGACATAGGCGAACCTTGCCGATCAGCTCGTCGATCTGCTCTTCGTTTATCACCAGCGGCGGCGAAATGATCATGGTGTCGCCCACCGCCCGCATTACCAGGCCGTTACGGAAGCAATGTTCGCGGCAGAGCATGCCCACTCCCGGATCAGCGAAACGCTCACGGGTTTTCTTGTTCTTTACCAACTCCAGCGCGCCGAGCATGCCGACGCCACGCGCCTCGCCCACCAACGGATGCTCGACCAACTCACGCCAGCGAGACAGCAAATAAGGTGCCGTCTTGCTCTTCACCTGCTCGACGATTTTCTCTTCACGCATGATGCGGATGTTCTCCAGCGCCACCGCCGCGGCTACCGGGTGCCCCGAGTAGGTAAAGCCGTGATAGAACTCGCCGCCCTCGTTGAGGGTGTGCACCACTTCGTCGCGCACCACCACGCCGCCCATCGGCAGGTAGCCGGAGGTCAGGCCCTTGGCAATCGGCATCAGGTCAGGCGCATTGCCGTAGTAGTCGCTGCCGAACCATTCTCCGGTGCGCCCGAAGCCACAGATCACTTCGTCGGCAATGAACAGGATGTCGTAGCGGGCAAGAATCTCGCGAATCTTCGGCCAGTAGCTGTCCGGCGGAATGATCACGCCGCCGGCGCCCTGGATCGGTTCGGCGATGAAGGCCGCGACCTTGTCCTCACCCACCTCGAGAATCTTCTGCTCCAGCTGCTCGGCCACACGAGCGCCGAACTCCTCCGGCTCCATGTCGCCGCCCTCACCGAACCAGTAGGGCTGGTCGATGTGCTCGATCCCCGGAATCGGACCATCGCCTTGTTCGTGCATGGCTTTCATCCCGCCGAGGCTGGCGCCAGCGATGGTCGACCCGTGATAGCCATTCCAGCGGCCAATGACCACCTTCTTCTGCGGCTGACCCTTGATCGCCCAGTAATGGCGCACCATGCGCAGCACGGTGTCGTTGGCTTCCGAACCCGAGCCGGTGAAGAACACATGGTTCATGCCGTCCGGCGCGATTTCGGCAATCGCCTTGGCGAGCGCGAGGGCCGGCGGGTGGGCAGTCTGGAAAAACAGGTTGTAGTAGGGCAGCTCGCGCATCTGCCGAGTCGCCGCCTCGACCAGCTCCTCGCGGCCATAACCCAGATTGACGCACCAGAGCCCGGCCATCGCATCGAGGATCTTGTGACCCTCGCTGTCCCACAGATAAACGCCTTCGCCACGGGTGATGATGCGCGTGCCCTTGGCGTTGAGTGCCTTGAAGTCGGTGAACGGCGGCAGGTGATGGTCGCGGCTCAGGGCTTGCCACTGCAGGGTTTGCGAATCGCTCATCGATCACCTCTTGATCAGAATTTAGCTTGAAGCTGGAAGCTGGAAGTCAAAGCGCAACGCCGAAGTCCGGCTTCCGGCTTCCAGCTGCTTTTCACACCGAGAGCATCAGGAATTCGCGCTCCCAGGAACTGATGACCCGGTGGTAGTTTTCCTGCTCGGCCCGTTTGACTGCGACGTAGCCGGTGATGAATTTCGGGCTCAGGTACTTCTCCAGTTGTCGACAGCTCTCCATCCGTTCCAGCGCGGCTTCCAGAGTCAATGGCAGGCGCAGGTTGCGCCGTTCATAGCCCCGCCCCTTCACCGGCTGGCTCGGTGGCAACTCCTCGACCATGCCGATGTAGCCACACAGCAAGCTCGCCGCGATGGCCAGGTACGGGTTGGCATCAGCCCCCGGCAGACGGTTCTCGACGCGACGGTTCTGCGGGTCTGAATCCGGCACGCGCAGGCCGACGGTACGGTTCTCCTCACCCCATTCGACATTGACCGGCGCCGAGGTGTCAGGCAGGAACCGACGAAACGAATTGACGTTGGGTGCGAACAGCGGAAGGAGCTCGGGAATGTACTTCTGCAGGCCGCCGACGTGATGCAGGAACAGCTGGCTCATGGTGCCGTCGCTGTTGGAAAAGATATTGCGCCCGGTCTCGTCGATCACGCTCTGGTGCAGATGCATGGCGCTACCCGGCTCGCCGGTCATGGGCTTGGCCATGAAGGTAGCCGCGACGTTGTGCTTGAGCGCCGCCTCACGCATGGTGCGCTTGAACACCAGGATCTGATCGGCCAGATGCAGCGCTTCGCCATGACGGAAATTGATTTCCATCTGCGCGGTGCCTTCCTCATGAATCAGGGTGTCCAGATCCAGGCCCTGGGCTTCGCACCAGTCGTACATGTCTTCGAACAGCGGGTCGAATTCGTTGGCCGCATCGATGGAGAACGACTGCCGGCCGGTCTCCTGGCGGCCCGAGCGGCCGACTGGCGGCTGGAACGGCAAATCCGGATCCTCGCAGCGCTTGGTCAGGTAGAACTCCATCTCCGGCGCGACGATAGGCTGCCAGCCTTTGTCGGCGTACATCTTCAAGACGCGCTTCAGGATATTGCGTGGCGAGAGTTCGATGGGGTTGCCCATCTTGTCGTAGGTATCGTGAATCACCTGAGCCGTCGGTTCGATGGCCCAGGGCACCAGGAACACCGCATCCGGATCGGGTCGGCAGAACATGTCGATATCGGCCGGGTCGAGGAGCTCGTAATAGATGTCGTCCTCGACATAATCGCCGGTCACGGTCTGCAGCAGCACGCTCTCCGGCAGGCGCATGCCTTTCTCGTCGAGGAACTTGTTGGTGGGGGAAATCTTGCCGCGGGCGATGCCGGTCAAATCGCTGATCAGGCATTCCACCTCGGTGATCTTGCGTTCTTTCAGCCAGCCGGTGAGCTGGTCGAGCTTGCTGGACATAACGACCTCGATGTATGAAACAGGCACCGTGCAACTGCGCTTAACGGCGCTCTGCATGCTCCCGGCATGCTCGGGCAAAGCCTTGGAACAACGCCAGATAATAAGGGTGGTCGTGCACTTTCCATTCCGGATGCCATTGCACGCCGAGTGCGAAGCTTTGCGCATGCTCCACGGAGAAGGCTTCGATCAGCCCATCGGGCGCCAGCGCTTCGATGCGCAGCCCCCCCCCGAGGCGCTCGACGCCCTGACCGTGCACCGAATTGACCTCGATGCGCGGCGGCAGGCCGAGCCGCTCCAGCAGCCCGCCAGGCTGTACATGCAGGTCGTGGCTGAGCCCGTATTGAACCTCGACCGGATCTTCGGCGCGCTCGCGATGATCGGCGTAGGGGCCGGCTTCATGCACCTTCTGATGCAGGCTGCCACCGAACGCCACGTTCATCTCCTGAAACCCGCGGCAGACTCCAAATACCGGAAGGCCGGCCTCGACCGCCGCGCGAATCAGCGGCAGGGTCAGTTGGTCGCGAGAAGGGTCGTGCGGCGTGCCTTCGGCGCTGGCGGGTCCGCCATAGCGGTGAGGTTCGACGTTGGAAGGCGAGCCGGTGAGGAACAGCCCGTCTACGCTATCAAGAAGGGCGGCTGGATCGATGAGATCATCCAGCGCCGGGATGACCAGCGGCAAACCCGCGATAGCGACTGCACGCAGGTACTTGTCGCCGGCAATGTGAAAGTTGTGGTGGCCAATCTGCCTGGTACAGGCGGAAACGCCGATCAATGGCACGCGAGGCATGGGATACTCGTCTTTCCGGATGGGGCTCGTCGGAGAGTAGTCTTGTTCATTTTTATAGACAATAGCCGACCGTTGCCGCTTCGGAAAGCTGAGTAAGCGCTTTGCGATTTTTTCTCGAACCGCCCCAAAAACGCCCATTGTGGGCCTCGACGGGGCATTTCGAGGCGCTATTGACAGCGACCTGGCTTTTCGATTGACTCCGAGACAAGCTATTTGATGATTGAAATTTTTAACAATTAAGGTGCTTCATCATGCTCCCGCCGCCGCGTGCCGTTCAGCTCAACGAAGCGAACGCATTTCTCAAGGAACACCCGGAGGTCCAATACGTCGACCTGCTGATCGCAGACATGAATGGTGTCGTTCGAGGCAAGCGCATCGAGCGCGCCAGCCTGCATCGGGTGTATGAAAAAGGTATTAACCTCCCCGCCTCGCTGTTTGCCCTCGACATCAATGGCATCACCGTGGAAAGCACCGGGCTGGGGATGGACATCGGTGATTCCGACCGAACCTGCTTCCCCATCCCCAACACGCTGAGCAACGAACCCTGGCAGAAGCGCCCCACCGCGCAGCTACTGATGACCATGCACGAGCGCGACGGCTCGCCGTTCTTCGCCGATCCGCGTGAGGTGCTGCGCCAGGTGGTGAGCAAGTTCGACGAGTTGGGCCTGACCATTTGCGCGGCCTTCGAACTGGAGTTCTACCTGATCGATCAAGAGAACGTGAACGGCCGTCCGCAACCGCCACGCTCACCGATCTCCGGCAAGCGCCCGCACTCCACGCAGGTCTATCTGATCGATGACCTCGACGAATACGTCGATTGCCTGCAGGACATTCTCGAGGGCGCCAAGGAACAGGGCATTCCCGCCGATGCCATCGTCAAGGAAAGCGCCCCGGCGCAATTCGAGGTCAACCTCCACCACGTCGCCGACCCGATCAAGGCGTGTGACTATGCGGTGCTACTCAAGCGGCTGATCAAGAACATTGCCTACGACCATGAGATGGACACCACCTTTATGGCCAAGCCCTACCCGGGCCAGGCCGGTAACGGGTTGCACGTGCACATTTCGCTACTGGACAAGAACGGCAACAATATCTTCGCCACCGATAATCCGCTGGAAAGCGAGACGCTGCGCCACGCCATTGGCGGCATTCAGCAGACCATGGCCGCGTCGATGGCCTTCCTCTGCCCTAACGTCAACTCTTACCGCCGGTTCGGTGCTCAGTTCTACGTACCGAATGCGCCCTGCTGGGGTCTGGACAACCGCACCGTGGCACTACGAGTGCCGACCGACAGCCCGGACGCCGTGCGCATCGAGCATCGTGTAGCCGGCGCCGACGCCAACCCCTACCTGCTGCTGGCGGGCGTACTGGCCGGGGTTCACCACGGATTGACCAACAAGATCGCCCCGGACGAGCCGATCGAGGGCAACTCTTACGAGCAGGTCGAGCAGAGCCTGCCGACCAACCTGCGCGATGCCCTGCGCGAGCTGGACGACAGCGAGATCATGGCGCGCTATATCGACTCCACGTACATCGACATCTTCGTCGCTTGCAAAGAGAGTGAACTGGCCGAATTCGAACACTCGATCTCCGACCTGGAATACAACTGGTATCTGCACACCGTGTGACGCCCCGGGCCCCGCACCCGAGCGTGCGGGGCTCGCTGTTTCAGCGGCGCATCTGCAGCATTTTCCATCCGTTTCCGGATGGATCACGGAAACCGGCATCCACGTTGCCGTACCGATCTTCGGGCTCCTGCGTAAATTCCACACCCTGGTCGCGCATCCGCGTGTAGGCCTCACGGCAATCGTCGACAACCAGCACGAGGGGCGGCATCGCGCCTTTGGCTACCATTGCGAGCAGTGTCTGTGCGGTCGCCGCATCGTGAGTCGGCGGTCCCGGCAAGAGCAGCCCGAGCTGGAATGTCGGCTGCTCGGGATGCTGTACCGTGAGCCAGCGGTAATCGCCGTTGCGCACGTCCGTGTGAACGCGAAAGCCGAGTTTCGTGACATAGAACGCCAGCGCTTCATCCTGGTCCCGAACGTACAAACCAGCCACTTCGATACCTTGAGTCATAGAGCCTCCTTTTCTTGGGCTCCCGTTATATCGCCCGCTTTCCGACGTCGCTTCTCCGAAACTGCCATTGTCAGGGCGGGTCGCAGCGCTGCGCCGAGGACACAGGCGGGTACGCGACCGGGGTCTTGCATCCTGGACCGCTCGTACGCTCGGATCTCGCCCGGATTCCTGCCGGTTATGTCGCGGAAGGTGCGCCCGAACGTGCCCAGGCTTCGCCAACCTGTGCGATAGGCGATCTCGGTGATGGGCAGGTCAGTTTCTCGCAGCAATGTCGTGGCTCGCTCGATGCGTCGCGTGAGCAGGTAGCGATGTGGTGGAACGCCGAACGCCTGCTTGAACGATCGTGCGAAATGGGCCGCAGAAATGCAGCTGACGCGCGCCAACCGCCAGACAGGCCAATCCTCGGCCGGTGCGGCATCCATCCTATCCTTCGCGCGCAGCAGTCGACGCAGCAACTCGGGACTCTGGCTGGCGGTTTCTCCACTCATGCAGGATCCAAGGTTGAGTCCGGTTTCCCCGAATCAAGCCGCGGGCCGACTCGATTCAGTCATCAGCCCAGTGCGCAACGGTGCGCCTGATCATCAGGCGGTTATCACCACCGAGGGCGCACTGCGCTCGGCCGGTCCATGAAAGACGGCCTCGATATTGTTTCCATCAGGATCCAGGACGAACGCGCCAAAGTAGCCGGGATGATAAGGCCGTTCGCCCGGCGCGCCATTATCCCGACCGCCCGCCGCAAGCGCTGCCAGATGAAAGCGTTGCACCGTTTCGCGATCGGGCGCCTGAAAAGCGAGATGAACCCGGGTGATATAGCCATCGGCTTTGTCCACGAACAACTCATCGGCGTGAAAGAAGCCTGGCCCCTCTTGCAGTGCATCCTCGTGCCCCAACGCCGCGAACACCGCGCGATAGAAGTTTTGCTGGCGTCAAGATCGGCGACCCGTAGGTGGATATGGTCAAAGAGCCTGCCTCGGTGAAACTGCATGACGATCTCCTCGTAAGTAAGAGCCTGTAGAAAACACTTTGCAGAGCGACGCCAGACTTGAAGCGCCTTGCTGTTCTGCCGGAAATGCTGCGTCAGGGCTCGAGCGACTTGGCTACCCTGGCCGAACGAGTCTTGCGCGGCTTGGCGGCTTTCGGGGCAGGCATGAGCGCTGCGGTTTCAATGATGAGACGGCGAAGCACATCGGTATCGTCCAGCAGCTCGTCAGCGACAGGATAGTGCTTCGCGCCGGGATACGGCGGCCGTTGTGGCAGCTCGGGCGCAAGATCGGAGGCGGCCTGGGATGGCTTGACGAAGAGGCTGTTGTCACAAGCGAACGCCACGACCTTGCCGTCAAGATAGAGTGCGTACTCTCCGAACATCTTTCGATAGGTCAGGCGACCACCCAGGCCAACCTGTTCAGCGATGTATTCCACGAAGTCGCGGCTACTGGCCATACCTTCCTCGCACTCACATCTGAGTCGGGTTTTGCTCATGCTGCAGGATATTGACCAGCTTGCCCATCGGGTCCCTGACATAGAAGCGCCGAACACCCCAGGGCTCGATGACCGGGCCGTATTCCAAGGCGATACCCGCATCCTGAACACGACGCAGGGCGTCAGATAAGTCATCCACCTCAATGGAAAGATCCGGGACAGCCGTGCCGGAGCCGCCCTGGCTTGCGAAGCTTACCTGCGCGGTCATGTTCGCCGGACTCGTATAGGTACGAATCCAGCCATGATCCATTGCCAGGTCAAGCCCCAGAACGTCTTTGTAGAATGCATGCGCAACAGCCGGATCGGCGACGGAAACGTTGGCCACGATGCGTTTGACCTTCATGCGAACTCCCATAGGAGGCGACGCGCCATAGGCGATTGCCAGTAACCGATTTAAATCCCAGGTCAGCGTTGTGCATCATTTTCAGCGAGCAACGAATGAGCTGTGAGCTCGGCTTCGATGAACGCTGCAATCATGGCGCGATAAACGTTTTCCACCACGCGAGGGTTTGCCCCCTGCTCTTGCGCAAGCAAGCCGACCTTCGCGATGACCTGTTCTACCCGATCAGGGGCTTTTACTTCGGCCACCGTCGCTTTGAAGGATGCTGCTTGCGCGACGAACGCTCCTCGCTCGGCGAGTAACGTCACTATTTCTCTATCCACCCGGTCGATGTTGTCGCGAACTTCGCCGAGTGAATGACATTTGATGCCCATCAGCACATACCTCGTTTTTCCATCTGACGTGTGGGTAAAGCGCTCGCGTTAGCGTGCCTGCTACGGCGAATCGTTAGTCGCCAACTCTGCAATGAATATGATCGAGAGCGGTTCTCTGCTCGTCGGGTGGACCGGCTCGCGCAATTCGACAAGCCGCAAGCCACTTTCCGATAGCAGCGTCGCCCAGCTTGCCAAAGTTCTGAAATACCAGGGCGGAGGATCCGTGAAAGCCGAGTCGAAACCATCCCATGACCCTTCTCGCCAGCCCTCCAGATACGGCAAATGCCCGCAGGCGGCTATCGGGTGAAGCGTTTGTACGACGAACGCGCCCTGCCGACGCAACAGCGATGGCATCGCCTTGCACAGAACCTCGACCGACTCCTTTCCCAGCAAGGAAAAATTGCAGACGACGAGATCGAAGGCTTCTTCCAGAATGCCCGCCGCAATCGCTTCGTAGGTCGCCGCGCGGAAGCGTCCAGCTCCGGCCGCTTGGGCGTGCTGAAGCAAGTCCGGGATGGCATCCACGCCAAGCACATGGACGCCTTTGGCCGCCAGCTCGCGGACCAGCCACCCCTCTCCGCAACCGACATCCAGAACGGAACGGGGCGCGCGGCTCATGACTGCGTTGACTATCGCTTCATCCGTAGCCAGCTTGCGGCTCGCGACCTGCCCGCCACGCACCGCCACCACCCATTGATGAGCATTTTTTCTCCACGAGTCGATTATTTGCTGGTCGCGGCACATGTCCATGTCGATCAAGTGGATCGCTCCTCTGCGTCGCCAGCGTTCGGTGGAAGTTCGGCGAGAATGGAGATCACCAACGCCGCCAGTGCGACTATCTGCAGGATCGCGCGCGCGGCATGCGCAAACTCCCACTGATTGCGCAGCCGCGTCCAGTCAGCAGGCAACGTCTCAGGCGACAGAGGCACCAGCGCTGCGTTCACTGGAGCGACCCATATCCAGAAAGTCGCATGCGTCGCGATCAGGCAAGTGGCGGCAAGCAACGTCCAGAGAAACGCCGTTCGGTGGCTGCGAAGGGCAACAACGAGCACCAGCACAGCGACAACCGCGCCGATCTCGCAAACACCTGAGACCTTGCCATAGGTCGGATAGAGCGTTTGTAGCAGGCCAAGCCATTGAGCACCGTTATAGGTGAGCTTGGCCGGCAGTTCCAGAAGGTGGGCGAACGCCGCGCTCAGGCTGAGGGCCGTCAGCATGATCGTGAGAAATCGCAGTGATTTCATCGTCTTGCTCCCGATGTGGCAAGCGCATGGCACTTCTTAAGCCGAGCCGTCAAGAGACGGTCCTGATGGGCAAGCACGTCCACCCACGCCTTTTTATGCGCGCTTGGCCAGCAGCGCCCATACACCCGCGATGGACAGAAGGGACCCGCCAGCCAGATTGAACCGCCGCTGTGCACGTGGCGAAGACAGCACCTTTCGAGCCGAGCCAGCAAAGACCGCGTACAAGGTCGCATTGAGCGTAGCCATGACCACGAACGTGATGGCAAGCACCCAAAGCTGCTGCGTGACACCCGCGCTCGGATCTATGAACTGAGGCAAGAAGGCTACGAAGAACACAATGCCCTTCGGGTTCAGCGCGGTTACGAGGTAGGTGTTCGCGAACAGCTTCCAACGTGAGCCCGGCGCGGCTGGTACGACCCGTTCAGTTGCCGAAATACCTGCGCGCAGGAGCTTGACGCCAAGATAGAGCAGATACAGACCGCCGGCCCACTTGACGACGGTGAACCAGAAGGCCGAAGTGGCGAGCAACGCGCCCAGCCCGAGAAGCGAGACAAGCAAGGCGGTTGAGTCACCCAGCGCCACAGCAGCAACGAGCGGCACATTGGCTCGCCGCCCATGAGCCATGGAGTAGCTGATGACCGTGAGAATGGTTGGGCCCGGGATGATCAGCAGGAGCGCAGACGCGGCGGCGAAGGCAAACCAGAGTTCGATGGACATGTGCGGTATTCCTTAAACAGCTAACGTTCGAACGAGAACGTGTCGTATATCCTGACGTTTGAGATGGGCGGGTTATTTCTCGCTGAGGGCGAGCTTGGCTCCGAGACAGGCAAAAGCGGCGGAGAAACTGTAGCGGAGCCACCGCTGCACGGTGGTGGACTCGATAACCATCCGGCGGAACGCATGGGCAACGAGCCCATAGATGACGAAGACAGTGAAAGTCATGGCCATGAACACCCCGCTGAGGAACAGCAGCTGCAACAGCGGCCGGGCCGTATTGGGCTCGATGAACTGAGGCAGGAACGCGAGAAAGAAGATGGTGAGCTTGGGGTTGAGGATGTTCAGTAGGAAGGCCTTGATGACCAGCTCCACGGCAGAGACCTTCGACAAGGTGCCATCGACGGCGAAGGCGGAACGGTCGCGCCAAGTGACGTAGGCGACGTAAAAGAGGTACGCGACGCCTGCGTACTTCAGCACCTGGAACGCCAAGGCACTGGTGTGCATGACGGCTGCCAGGCCGAGCACGGTGGCAAGAAGGTGCGGCACTATTCCGGCAGTGCACCCCAACGCGGCGTAGACACTGGCTCGGCGTCCCTGAGTAAGCCCTGTGGAGACGGTATAGATGACGCCCGTGCCGGGGATGAGCACAACGATGAGGGAAGTGAGAAGGAACTCGACACTGACCATGTTTGCTCCGTGCGCTACGCTTTGCGGCCTTGGTGACGGCTAACGATAGAACATGAGGCGGGTGTTGGCTCGTTCCATTGCGTGCAAACGGAGCGGTGTGAAATCCAGGAATGCGTTCTCCTCACACCACGCTTCTATACCAAGGCGTCGGTGATTGAAGAGCGGGGAGAACCGACCTGGCCGCCGTCTTCTACTCGGAAACCAACCCCGGCGCAAAACGCCACACAGCGCAACCTCAGCAACGACCCCGAGCGCTCGATGTAGGGCTGGCGTTTGGTTAAGGGCCGGGGTTGGCGAGCGGAAGGAACGGTCATACGAGCGGGCTTAGCTACCCAGCAAACGAAGCGAGGGTTTTGAGCACATGGTTGGAGTTCTTTAATTCTGCGCCAATGTCTCGAACACGGCTGTCGGACAATAACGCTCCCCGAATATGCAGAATATGGCCGTTAACATGCGCCCGATAGATGCTGTAGTCCGCGATTACGACGTGAGGGATGGATACAGCCACAACAACTTCATACGACTCGTCAAAAATAACAGCGACGAGCTCATCGAAGTCCATTTTCTCCAGATTCCGTATTACCCCTAACTGTCTAGATCGATTGTCGGCAGTTACGCGGCGGGCCTTTATTTGAAATTTTCGACCGGAATCAGACTCAGCGTCATGGCCTGCCGCTGAGTTCTTTGCGAGCTTTAAATTCAAGGCTGAAGAAACCAGCCATTCGGCATAATCACCGACAGGATTATTTTTCGTTCGAAGAATGCCCCTGTTTCTAAGCTCGCCTATTACGACGGCCTGGAGATTGAGCAGTTCTCGCGTAGTAAAGGTGGCTAGGTCCATGTCGTTAAAGCCTCTCTAACGCCTCAATTAAGCCGCGCCACGGAACGGCGTCGGTCGGAATGAATTGCTAGCTCCTTCTCATAGGCCAGATGCAAAGGGCTATAGATTGCCCTCATCCGGAATCAAAGCCAGAAGGTCGGTAACATCGACATTCCTACCCGCCTGAGATAGCAGCGTCGTTACCTGACCGCGGTGGTGAGTCTGATGGTTGAAGAAGTGAAGAATCAGGCTCGAAAACCGTTTATTACCCGGAACTCCTTTGGTGTTGCGGTAGCTGAGGCCGAGCTCCAAGTCGTCATTGGAGAGCTCACTGACCCAACTGCAGATCTGGCGATCCAACCAGAACCTTCGCTCGGACAAGGCGGCAACGTCTTCAAAAAGTATCTGATCCAGGCGACTCGGATATGGAAGCTCGACGATTTCGCGCAGAGCGGGCAGGCCGTGCGGCGGTGTAGCAAAGCGCTTCAGCCAAATGATATCGGCAACCAGGATGTGGTTCAGCGTACCCAAAATCGAACCAAAAAAAGCTCCACGGTCCATCGCCAGTTCATCTCTACCTAGCTGACCCGCAGCCTGATAGATCTTTGAATTCATCCATTGGTTGTAGGAAGCCATTAATTCGAAGTGATTTTTCAAGCTCATCGGAGACCTGCTCAGCCGTCAGTTACCCATCACATGTACCGAGCCTACCGACTGGTGCTGCGTCCAGAATGGGCTCCACCGACTCCGTCCGGTCTATCAATTCTCGCCTCTGTTACTTTAGACGACGTCTTGGCCGGAGCATGTAACCGGCTCATACCCCGAATCTCCGCCTTGTCACCGCGGCAGCTCCAAGCAGGGGGATAGCGTGCTGGTAGGGACCGACAACGGCGTTAATCCTGGCGGCGGGCAAGACGGCCATAGCCGTTGCATCTGGCGCCGCCCTAGCATCCAATAGGATCCATGAGCGCAGCCACCCCTTCCTCGAACATTCCCACCAGCCGCAAGCCTCGCGCCAGTAGCCAGGCGCGGATTGCGCAGATTCTCGCGGCGGCCCGCGAACTGCTCGCCGAACAGGGGGTGGTTGGCCTGTCGATCTACAGCGTGGCAGAGCGGGCGGCGATTCCGCCGTCCTCCGTCTATCATTTCTTCGCCAGCGTACCGGCGCTGCTCCGCGCGCTAACGGCCGACGTGCATGCGGCCTTTCGGGCCAGCCTTGAGCAGCCCGTCGACCCACAGACGTTGAACCGCTGGCAAGACCTGTCCCGGCTGATCGAACGACGCATGCTGATGATCTATGAGGACGATGCCGCGGCCCGGCAACTGATCCTGACACAGCATGGCCTGACCGAAGTCACCCAGGCGGACCGCCAGCACGACGTCGAACTCGGTGAACTGATGCGGGTCCTTTTTGAACGGCATTTCCATCTTCCCCCACTGCCCGGCGATATCGAGGTGTTCGCCCTCGCGCTGGAACTGGGCGACCGGGTGTATGCGCGGTCCGTGCAGGAGCACGGTCATATTACGAAGCGAATGGCGGAAGAAGGCATGCGAGTATTCGATGCGTATCTGGGTCTTTATCTTCCGCCGTTTCTGCCCAAACGTGATTAGTCGAACGCATGACCGATACTTATCGATAACCGGTGGTCATCTAAGCAGACCTGGCAAAAAATAACGCTTCAAAAGCGGATAAGTATCGAATAAATTCCGCTCCGCCCGAGGTAGGGTTCACACTCACGCCGCATCCGCGAGGTTTTCCATGTCCCGCACCGTTACCGTCGCCGCTACCCAGATGGCTTGCTCCTGGGATCGCCAAGCCAACATTGCCAATGCCGAGAAGCTGGTTCGCGAAGCAGCCGCCAAGGGCGCGCAGGTAATCCTGATCCAGGAGCTGTTCGAGACGCCCTACTTCTGCCAGAAACCGAATCCGGAGTATCTGCAGCTGGCCACCACGGTCGAGGAGAACCCGGCGATCCAGCATTTCCAGCGAATCGCCGCCGAGCTGCAGGTGGTGCTGCCGGTCAGCTTCTTCGAGGTCGCCGGCCGTGCGCGTTTCAATTCCATCGCCATCATCGATGCCGACGGCAAGGTCCTCGGCGTCTATCGCAAAAGTCACATTCCAGACGGCCCCGGCTATCACGAGAAGTACTACTTCAACCCGGGCGACACCGGCTTCAAGGTTTGGAACACCCGCTACGCCAAGATCGGCGTGGCCATTTGCTGGGACCAGTGGTTCCCCGAGACGGCGCGCAGCATGGCGCTGATGGGCGCCGAGCTGCTGTTCTACCCTACCGCCATCGGCAGCGAGCCGCATGACCCCAACATCACCTCGCGCGACCACTGGCAGCGCGTTCAGCAGGGCCATGCCGGCGCCAACCTGATGCCGCTGATCGCCAGCAACCGCATCGGCAAGGAAGAGCAGGACGGCTACGACATCACCTTCTATGGCTCGTCCTTTATTGCCGACCAGTTCGGCGCCAAGGTCGAGGAAATGGACGAAACCAGCGAAGGTGTGCTGGTGCACGAGTTCGATCTCGATCAGCTGGAGCACATCCGCAGTGCCTGGGGCGTGTTCCGTGACCGCCGGCCGAACCTGTACAGCCCGATCAAGACATTGGATGGTTCGCTGGAGTCCTGAGCCCGGCCTCTGATCGGCACAGGATGCAACCGCACAGCTTTGGTGCGGCTGAATCCTGTCCGGCGTGGTCAGATAGTTCGTCCCTGATGAATGGCCGATCGTATCCCGGCCTCGAAAATTGCCGTCCTTGCCAGGTAAACCCATGACCACACTGACCACGACCCCGCGCGCCGACGACTACCACATGCCTGCCGAATGGGCCCCGCACAGCCAGACCTGGATGGTCTGGCCGCAGCGCCCGGACAACTGGCGCGACCAGGGCACGCCGGCGCAAGCGGCCTTTACCGCGGTGGCCAAAGCCATTGCGCGCTTCGAGCCCGTCACCGTCTGTGCCACCGCCGAGCAGTACGTGACCGCGCGGGAACAGCTGGACGACGCGCGCATCCGGCTGGTGGAGATCAGTAGCGACGACGCCTGGGTGCGCGACACGGGGCCGACCTTCGTGATCAACGGCAAGGGCGGTTTACGGGGTGTCGACTGGACGTTCAATGCCTGGGGCGGGCTGGAGGGCGGGCTCTACGAAGATTGGCAGCGCGACGATGAGGTGGCACGCAAGATCCTCGAAATAGAGCGCTGCGATCGCTACCGCACCGAGGGCTTCGTGCTTGAAGGCGGCTCGATTCACGTCGACGGCGAAGGCACCCTGATCACCACCGAGGAGTGTCTGCTCAACCACAACCGCAACCCACACCTGTCCCGCGAAGAAATCGAAGCGGTTCTCGCCGATTATCTAGCGATCGACAAGGTCATCTGGTTGCCGCACGGCCTGTACAACGACGAGACCGACGGCCATGTGGACAATTTCTGCTGCTTCGTCCGTCCAGGCGAAGTGCTGCTGGCCTGGACCGACGATCGCGACAACCCCAACTACGAGCGTTGCCAGGCCGCCATGCGCGTGCTGGAGCAGGCACGGGATGCGTGGGATCGTCCGCTGACCGTACACAAGATGCCGATTCCCGGCCCGCTGCACGCTACCGAGCAGGAATGCGCCGGTGTCGTGCCGCTGGTGGGCACCCAGCCGCGTGATCCCTCGATCCGCCTGGCGGGCAGCTACGTGAACTTCCTGATCGTCAATGGGGGCATCATCGCCCCGTCGTTCGGTGATCCGCTGGATCAGGAAGCTGAAACCATCCTGGCGCGACTGTTTCCCAATCACCAGGTGGTCATGGTGCCGGGTCGCGAGATTCTGCTCGGCGGCGGCAACATCCACTGCATTACCCAACAGCAGCCCGCCGCGTCGAGCCGCTCTTCGGCGTAGCGCACCCATCAGAGAAGGTCGCCGGCCATGCTTTTCAGAGCCGTTCTACTGTGCATGTTGCTGGCACCACCGGTTCAGGCGATCGAGGCCTATTCGTGCCGCAACGGCTTATTCCCGGCATTCGCAGGTCAGGTGCGCCAGGCCGAAGTGGTCGCTGATAGCGGCCAGCGGGTGCATTTCAGAAACGACGCCGCCGGCTGCCCCGAAGATGAGTCCTGCCTGCAGAAGGCCTATCTCGTGGATGGCGACAGGCTCCTTGTCGGCAACCAGGCGGATGGCTGGGCATGCGTCTGGTACTTCGCCGAGAAACGCGAGTTCGTCGGATGGCTGCCCGCACGCAATGTCAGCAGCAGAACCGCGCCAACACCCTCGACTGATGTCTGGATCGGCCGCTGGCTGCCGATTGCGGGCGGCAACAGCATCGTCATCAGCCGTCCCTCGCCGACCGGCCCGCTTTTCGCCGAGGGCGAGGCGATCTGGTATGGCGGTCTCAACAGCCATGGCGAGCGGATCATGCATGTCGGTGCATTCGCGGGCAAGGCACAGCCTTCCGACGATCTGCTGAAGATCGCCGAGGGTGATGGCGACCACGACTGCAGTGTCACCTTGCAGTACGTTGCCGGTAATCTGGTCGTGAGCGACAACAGCCATTGCGGCGGGATGAATGTTCGGTTCGACGACGTCTACCGCGAAGCACCCTAACGCTCTGTCTGATCTCGCTTCCTTGAAGCGCAGCCGATCTGGTCTAGAGTTCAGGCTTTCAGACGGCGGCGGCGCCAGCACCGCGGTCGCCATCCCGATCACCTGACTATGAACAGGAACATGCTGCTGTGCTGATGCCCCGTTCTGCCCGGCCGGCTTTGTTGGCCCTTGCGCTTGTCACCGGCGGCTGCGATGACGATGGCGACCCCGGCGCCGATCCCAGCGCTGACTACGTCCCGCCGACCCTGGAGCAACTTCCCAACTGCAACCAGATAGGCGCAACGCTTGGGCCGGTGATCGACGGCCTGGTGCTGGTCGACGAAGAAGACGGCGGCCGCTATGACAATGTGAATGTCTACGGCATCAACTGCACCTGGCTATCTAAGGAAACGCAATCCGGCAACGCGTTCGAGATGGTCAAGGGCGGCGGCTTGGCCATCGCCATCAGCGTGGACCCGGAGCCGTCGGACGCGATGCTGCTTCGACAGATGGGGATGATCTACGACGATCACAGGGTTGAGGACATTGGTGGATTCGTCGTGGACCCGAGCAAGCAGCTGGATCCTGATGCCCAGCTGGGCATCGTTGGCCCGCAGGTAGTTGTCGGCAGAGTCACCGTTACCGCGGCGGCGGGAGGCATTGCGCTGCAGAAAGTCGAGAGCATGCGGGGCATCACCAACGACCAAGCCATTGAAGGTGCGGTTGCCGTTCACAAGATGCTTCGTTGACGTCACAGAAACTGAACGGGCAAGACAATGAACAAACTAAGCGCAGCGACAGCGCAGAATATAAAAACAGGAAACAGGAGCGAACATGTCTTTAGCGACAGGGCTGCAAACGCTTTCCATGGCCGGCGTACTCATGCTGATCAGCCTCAGCGGACAGGCTCAGGAACCGAGTCATCAGATGATGATGTCGAACATGCACGCCCAACTGGCGAACTTCGGCGGCTCTATGCACACGACGGCCAAGGTCTGCGGGGGTTCCTCGGACGAGCAGCTGGCCGAGCAAAAAGAGAAGCAAAGAGCCCTGTCGATCCAAAACGGTATGGACGCGGCCGCTTTTGACAAAGCCTTCAACGCCGGCGCAAGCGAGGCGAAAGCAAAATGGGCAACCATTCCGGCGTCTGAACGGCAGGCCAAATGCAATGAGTTCAAGCAAGAGATGGAAGGGTTAGCTCAGCAGTTCACGCAGTGACAGCATCCGCGACCGACGGCATAGGCCATCGGTCGCGGCAAGCGACGCCGTACCAGCCCGAGGCGCCACTCAGGACACGATCACCTGATTTTTGCCCAGACGCTTGGCCGTATACATGGCCGCGTCGGCGCGGGCGAACAGCGCGCTGAGGTCCGGGTCGCTGGCCCGGAGGTAGGTCACGCCAAGGCTGATGGTGACGCCGAAGCGCTGGCCGTCCGGGCTGGTGAAGACCAGCCGCTGGATTTCGCGCTGCAGGCGCTCGGCGATCTGCTCGGCGAGGTCTGGCTGGCAACCGGGTAGCAGCAAGGCAAATTCTTCACCGCCAATGCGGCCGAACAGGTCGCCACGGCGCAACACGGATGAACCGCACTGGGCCACGCGCTGCAACACCTGATCGCCCATCTGATGGCCATGGGTATCGTTGATCCGTTTGAAGTCGTCGATGTCCAGCAGCTGAAACGCCAGCGAGGTGGCGTATTGCCGAGCCAGGTCGAACTCACGCTGGGCGCATTCGAAGAAGTAGCGGCGGTTGCTGCTTTGAGTCAGCACGTCGACGGTGGCCAGACGCTGCAGCTCACCTTCGAGCTGCTTCTTTTCCGTAATGTCTTCGGCGATCCCGACAATGATCGGCCCGCGCGAGTTGTCCGCATTGCGTGCGATGAAGCACTTGTCGCTAAGCCAGCGCAGCTGCCCGTCGGCGCGGATGATGCGATATTCGCGCGCTTCGACGGAGCCCTTTTCCAGCACTTCGAGCAAGCTCTGCTGCGCGTATTCCGAATCGTCCGGATAAATGCTGTTGCGCCACTCGCCGAAATCCGCCAGCAACAAAGCGGCCGAGCGACCGAACACCTGCTCGTACGCCGGGCTGACATAGATCATCTGCTGGGCTTGCCAGTCGAAGGCCCAGAGCACCGCGTTGACGGCACCCATGAGGGTACTGAACAGCTGCTCTCGCTCGCTGAGGCGCTCGACCTCGGCGCGCGCGTGCATCAAAGCCAACAAAGTTTGCGCCTCGGTCGGAGGCACAATGCCAGCCCCCACTTCGCTTCGCTGCTTCACGAAATTCATACCTGCGTTCCGAAAGGCGCCAGGCACCAGCGGAGACCCGCAGGGGCAGCTGTCGCGTTAGCACCAGAATGCCCATCAGAGAGTGCCAGATGGGCAAAGTTCCAGTTCGCCCTCCCGTCAGTGATCGTGTCGATCGAAGGTCATGCCAGGGCGACGGCTGGTCTTAATGAGTAGGTTTTCAGGTGCTCGGCAAACTCGCGTAGCGACTGGATACCGCTGGCTTCGGCGTCCTGAACCCATTGCTTGATCGCCGCGAGCATGTCATGCCCGTTGGCGCTGGTACGGGTCCAGATCTGCTGCAACGCCAAGCGCTGCTCGTAGATCACCCGCAGCGACTGGCTCTGTTCGAGGATCACGGCGATACGCGCCTGTTGCTCGTGCTGCAGCAGGCTCGGCTCGCGCGACAGCAGCCGTTTGGCCCGGCGGAACTGATGACGCACCGATGCATCGGCGCGATCCAGCTCCAGGCGCACCAACGGCTTGATGACCAATTTGCGGTACTGCGCCATGATCTGGAAGCGGTTGTTGAGAATAGCCATGGCACTGTCCATGTCCAGCTGATGCTTGGGCGTGACGCGATGGGCGATAGGCGCGGTGCGGTTCACCTTCGCCAGCCCGAACAGACTGAACAACTTGATCCAGGCCCAACCCATGTCGAATTCCCACTTGCGCACCGACAGCTTGGCCGAGTTCGGATAGGTATGGTGATTGTTGTGCAACTCTTCGCCGCCGATGAGGATGCCCCACGGCACTAGATTGGTCGCCGCGTCGCGGCACTCGAAGTTGCGATAGCCCACAGCGTGCCCCAGCCCGTTGACCACCCCTGCGGCCCAGAGCGGGATCCAGATCATCTGCACCGCCCAGACCGTCAGGCCCAGGACACCGAACAGCGCCAGATCGAGGCCGAGCATCAGCACGATGCCCAGGTTGGGGAAACGCGAATACAGATTGCGCTCGATCCAGTCGTCCGGACAGTTCTTGCCGTAGATGCGCAGGGTTTCTTCGTTTTTCGCCTCTTCCATATACAGCTCGGCGCCCCGCCGCAGGACCGTGCCCAGGCCCTTCTGCACCGGACTGTGCGGATCGTCCGGGGTTTCGCATTTGGCGTGGTGCTTGCGATGAATGGCGGTCCATTCGCGAGTGTTCATCGCCGTGGTCAGCCACAGCCAGAAACGGAAGAAATGCTTGAGCCCTGCGTTGAGCTCGAGCGAACGGTGAGCGGAATAACGATGGAGGTAGACGGTAACGGCAACGATCGTCACGTGAGTCAAAAGCAGGGTGGCGGCGATCACCCCCCAGGCCGAAAGGTCGAGGAAACCGGTGTACCACATAGTTGTTGCAGCCTCGCAGCGAAGAGAAACACAGGCCGGCAATGCCAGCACCCGAACATTATCTGCTTATGGCGGCGTATTGCCGCACCCGCCCGTCGCAAGATATCGATTTTGCGACGAGGCCAAGGCCCGTCCGGCGGCCAGCTGCCGGCGCGAGCGCAACGGATGGCCGCCGTCGCCCGGTCGCGGCTGCGCTATGGACAGCTCTAGTCCGGCATTTGCAGCGTGTAGCCTGCAGATGCCACTCACCTGAGCCCGGTAAATGAGCCGCGAGAAGGGCTCGCACGGGGAAATTCTCGTCTGGCCGCGAAGTCGAACGCTGTGAAGCCTTGGGACGAAACCGCAACTGCGGGCGGCTGCGCATCGGCTCGGCCCGTTTTCGAACAGCTGCCCCGCATCAGCCGAACGTCAGCAACCCCGGGCTATTCCGTCTGTAAGGCTATTTTTCGTGAGCGATGTGCCAGCATACCTGCAAGGTGGCAAACTGCTCGTTTCGAGCGCTCGAAGTATTGTTGTCGGAGGTCCCGCATGACCGAGCTGAAACGGATTATGCACGTCGAGGACGACCCCTCCATCCAGGCGGTGGTCAAGGTCGCGCTGGAGATGATCGGTGGTTATCAGGTGCTGTCCTGCTCGTCCGGCCTGCAGGCCTTGGAGGAGGTTGAACGCTTCGTCCCCCACTTCATCCTGCTCGACGTGATGATGCCCGGCATGGGCGGCACTGAGACCCTGACCAAACTCGGCGAGCGGATTGACCTGGCACAGGTACCGGTGGCCTTCATGACCGCCAAGGTACAGCCCGGCGAGATCGAACATCTGCGCAACCTCGGCGCGCGCGACGTCATCATCAAGCCCTTCGACCCGATGCGTCTGGCCAGCCAGATCCAAGCCATCTGGGACGCCGACGGCGATTAGCCGTCATCGACCAGCCCTCAGCCCAGCGAGAAAGGACCGCCAGATGGAGTCACCGAAATCGATGCCCGCCCCCCGTGAGCTGTCCCGACTCGCTGCGCTGCTGCGCTACGAGATTCTCGACACGCCGGACGAGTCCGCCTTCGACGATTTCGCCCAATTGGCTGCATACATCTGCGACACCCCGATCGCCCTGATCTCGCTGGTGGACGACCATCGCCAGTGGTTCAAAAGTCGCATTGGTCTGGAGGTCAGCGAGACGCCACGGGACATCTCCTTCTGCACTCATACCATCGAAGGTCAGGGCATTTTCGAGATCGATGACGCGAGCCAGGATCAGCGCTTTCGCGACAACCCGCTGGTGACCGACGACCCGCACATCCGTTTCTACGCCGGCGCGCCGTTGACCACCCCGGATGGCTACAACCTCGGCACGCTGTGCGTGATCGACCGCCAGCCGCGTCAGCTCAGCGAGGCGCAACGCGGCGCCTTGGTGCGCTTGAGCCGCCAGATCATGCGTCTGTTCGAGGAGCGTCTGCAGGCGCACCGCTATGCCGAGCAGGCAGCGCTGCAGCAGGCCCTGCTCAACAGCGCCGCGAGTGCGATGCTGGTCACCACCGCCGAAGGACGGATATCGGGGGTCAACCCGACGGCCGAGCGCCTGTTCGGCTATTCCGAGCAGATGCTGATCGGTCATCCACTGACCTCGGTACTGTTTCCGCCGGCCGCGCTGGCCCGCCGCGCAGCCATCCTCAGTAACGAACTGGGTGAGCCCGTCGCGCCGGGGTTCGCCGTGCTGACCGCGCCGCTGCTCGAAGGGCGTCGCGAGATGCGCGAATGGCGCCTGCTGCATCGCAACGGCGACAGCGTGCCCGTACTGTTGAATGTCTCGGCGATCCATGACGAACACGAGCTGCTACGCGGCTACATCGTCAGCGCCTATGATCTGGCCCATCAGGAGCACTTGCAGCTACGTCTGCAGCAGATTGCCGCGCAAGTCCCAGGCATGCTGTTCCAGTTCTGCTGGAAGCCCGATGGCAACAGCTCATTCCCCTACCTCAGCGAAGGCGTCGAAGACATTTACGGGCTGGGCGCGGCCGAGATGGCGCCAAGCATTGGTCCGGTCTACGAACGGGTTCATCCCGAGGATCGCGAGCATGTGCTGGCGAGCATCCGCCACGCAGCCTCGACGCTCACGCCGTGGCATTTCGAGCACCGGATCAACCATCCGCGCAAGGGCTGTATCTGGGTCGAGGCGCGCGCCACGCCGATGTGTCAGGCAGATGGCTCGGTGCTCTGGCACGGGTTGGTGACCGACATCACCGAGCGCAAAGCCGAGCAGCTGGAGCTGGACAAGCAGCAGGAAATGAATCGACGCCTACTTGAGGCGCTGTCCGAGGCCGTCGTGGCCTGCGATGCCGAAGGCAATCTGACCCTGTTCAATCACACCGCCCGACGCTGGCACGGGCTCGACGCGCAACGCCTTGCACCGGAACAGTGGCCGAACGTCTACCGCCTCTACCAAGCCGACGGCGTGACGCCGATGGCTTACGACGAGGTCCCGCTGATGCGCGCGCTGCGTGGCGAGCAGATCCGCAACGTGGAAATGGCCATCGTGCTGCACGGCAAGGCCCGCCATGTGCTGGCCAACGCCGATCCAATGTATGCATCCAATGGCCAGCAGAGCGGTGCGGTGGTGGTGCTGCATGACATCACCGAACGCAAGCAGATCGAAAACCTGCAGCGTGATTTCGTTTCGACCGTCAGCCATGAACTGCGCACGCCGCTGACCTCTATCACCGCTTCGCTGGGGCTGATTTGCGGGCAGGTGATGGGCGAGGTGCCGGAGCATCTGCAGGAGTTGCTCGAGATCGCCCACCAGAACAGCAAACGCCTGAGCGCGCTGATCGATGACCTGCTCGACATCGACAAGCTCAACGCCGGCAAGATGCGCTTCGAGTTTCAGCGGCAACCGCTGCAGCCATTGCTGGAGCAAGCCCTTCGTAGCAACCAGGGGTACGCCGAGAGCTATGCTGTCACTATCGAACTGCGCAGTTGTCCGGCCGTATTGATCGAGGTCGATACGATGCGTCTGGAACAGGTGTTGAGCAATCTGTTGTCCAACGCGGCGAAATATTCACCGCCTGGTGAAACCGTTGAACTGTGGGCCGAGGCGATCGGAGAGCACAGGGTACGCGTAAGCGTGCAAGACAAGGGACCGGGAATCGCCGATGCATTCCGCGCGCGGATATTCAGCAAGTTCGCCCAGGCGGACGCCTCCGATACCCGGCAACAAGGCGGCACCGGCCTGGGATTGGCCATCAGCAAGGAGTTGATCGAGCATATGGCCGGACAGATCGGTTTCGATTCGACACCCGGTGCAGGCGCCTGTTTCTGGTTCGAGCTGCCCTGCCATCCGCTGCACGAGCCTCGGACGTGAAGCCGCTGCGGCGAATCCTGCATGTCGAAGACGTGCCTTCCATCCGGGTGGTGACCCGGGTCGCCCTGGAAAAAATTGGTGGCTTCGAGGTGCTCAGCTGCGCCTCTGGCCAGGAAGCGCTGGATCAGGTCCAACACTTCGCCCCGGACATGATTCTGATGGACATGATGCTGCCGCGAATGAGCGGTATGGAGCTGCTGTGCCAGCTGGCGCAGCTGATCGACTTGCGGGCCACGCCGGTGGTACTACTCACCGGCCAGTCGCACACGCCCACCGATCCGGAAGAATTCCGGCGGCTCGGTGTGCGCAAGATGCTTCACAAACCCTTCGACCCCTTACAGCTGGCGGCGCAGCTGAATGAAGTATGGAATGCTGAGCATGAATGACAGCGCCAACGAAGCGTTGCACGACAAACTGCAAGCTCTGAACGAGAAGTTTGCCGACCGCCTGGAAGAGGAATTGGCGGCCCTCGAACAAGGTGCCGAGCGGTTGTTGCTAATTCATGAGCAGGAGCAGCGCCGGCAGATGGTGATTGATCTTCACCAACGTCTGCACCGCCTGGCGGGCACGGCGGGCACCTTCGGCTTCACCGCTCTGGGCGAGCAGTCGCGGTTGCTCGAGCAGCGTGCCGATTGCTGGCTGAACGCGGCCAGGCCCAGCGGTCAGGCACTCTCCGCGCTGACTCAGGCCATCCACCAACTGGGCGCTGCCGCGCAGACCGGAACCCTCGGCCAGGCCGAGCCATCGGAGAACCACGAACAATTGCCGGCAGGCTGCCGCATTTATCTACTCGAAAAAAATGTCGAAGCCGGACAGGAAATGTGCCGAACATTGAGCAATTTCGGCTACGACGTGCTGCTGTTTCCGGAACCCCACCTTCTGCAGACCGCTATCCAGGGGCAGTTGCCAGACGCCCTGATCGTCAGCCAGCACGAGGCTGAGCTCGAGGAGGTGGACAGGCTGCAGCAGACCCTGGAATCGCCGTTGCCCCTGCTGGTGATCGGCCATCACGTCGATTTCGACAGTCAGTTGGCGGCCGTACGCGCCGGCGCTAAAGGCTATTTCACGCGTCCGCTGGACGTTACCCAGCTGGAAAACAAGCTGGAAAACTGCCTCAACCTGCAGCTAAGCGAGCCATACCGAGTGCTGATCGTCGATGACGATACCGATCTGGCGGCGCGTTACAGCCTGGTGCTGCGCAATTCGCAGATGCTGGTGCAGACCCTGACCGATCCCAGCCAGCTGTTCGAGGTCATGCGGGCGTTCAATCCCGAGGTGGTGCTGCTCGACATGAACATGCCAGATTTCACCGGGCTCGAACTGGCCCAGATGATTCGGCTCAATGACGAGTGGTTGCGCGTGACGCTCATCTACCTCTCCGGCGAAACCGACATCAACCGGCAAATGGCGGCGCTGCTCAAGGCGGGCGACGATTTCATCACCAAACCCATCGGCGACGGCGCCTTGACCGCCGCGGTGCTTTCCCATGCACAGCGAGCCCGCGCGCTGAGTATGGCGCTGTCGCGCGACAGCCTCACCGGGCTGCTCAAACATGCCGATATCAAGGAGCAGGTCGCCTTGGAAGTGGAGCGCGCGCTGCGCAGCGGCAAACCCGCGAGCGTGGTCATGCTCGATCTCGACCATTTCAAGCAGGTCAACGACCAGTACGGCCACGCGGCCGGTGACAATGTCATCCGATCGCTGGCCAACCTGATGCGTCAGCGCCTGCGCCGCATCGACAGCCTCGGCCGCTATGGTGGCGAGGAATTCGTCGCGGTATTGCCTGACTGCAACCTGGAGCAGGCCAGGCAGATCTTCGATGAAATCCGTCAACGCTTCTCAGCGCTACCCTTCCATGCAGATTCCAGGGTGTTCAGCGTGTCGCTGAGTGCCGGCATCAGCGAGACCGACGGCCATTCCAGCTCATCGGCATTGCTGGAGCGAGCCGATCAGGCCCTCTATGCCGCCAAGCACAACGGCCGCGATCAGGTTCAGATCGCGTTACCGGGCTAATCGCCTCGTCGCGCGAAACCAGGCGAACCGCTGCGCAGTCCGGGACTCCAACTACACTGTATTAAATCTTGCAGCCACGTCGCACGCCCCAGGTTTGCAGCGCTGGACGTAGCTAAAGCCGATTCCATTGCGGTCCATGCCTTTTCAACCGGCGGAAGGAGTATCGGTTTTGCATGCAAAACCCGCTATACGCTGGCATCCGCTCGCCTTCCTGTTTGCGTTCATGCTGCTCGTCGCCCTCGGCTGGCAGGGCAAGCGAACCACAGAAGCAGTGCTGAAAACCAACCAGTCCGTCAGTTACAGTCTGGAAGTCATCACGGCCATCCAGGCCATGTTTTCCTCATTGCAGGACATCGAAACCGGGGCCCGTGGTTTTGTCCTGACCGGCGTACCCGACTATCTGGAACCCTACGAGCGCGGGCTGAGGCAAGTCGAAGCACGCCGTCGTGAATTGCAGACGCTGCTCGATAATCGCGAATATCCCAACCGTCACTGGTTCGAGCAGCTCGACCGGAACGTGGCCGAGCGCCTGGTGATCGCCGCCGGTAACATCCAGACACGCCGCAACGCTGGACTGCAAGCTGCCGCCGAGCACTCGCGCCTGTCCGGTGGCAAGCAGGTCATGGACAATTTACGAGCGCTCCTCGGGGCGGTCGAGCAGCGCGAGCGAAAACAGCTCGCCGCCGCCAACCGCGCATTGGCCGAGACGATCGAGCACAGCAGGCGGCAGGCTTTGATCGGCAGCCTGACGGTGGCAGGCTTGTTCTTCGCAGCCCTGTGGGCGACTCGCCGCAATTTGCAGATCCGCTACGCACTGGCGGACAAAGCGCAGGCCGGGAAGGCGCGCCTGGATGCCCTGTTGCAGGCCATCCCCGACAACCTGTACGCCATCGACAAGCAGCAGCGAGTCACCGCGTTGTCCCAGGCGAGCGACAGTCGCAGCCCGGCACCCAGTGCCATCGAGCCGCTGCTGTTGGGCCTGCTACAGCAGGCGGACGACGCCCTGGCGTTCTCGCGAACGACCTGGTGTGAAGCGGATAGCCAGCGCACCTTCGAGGTGCGCCTGGCGCCCACCGGTCTTGGCGATCACCTGGCAATCGCCCGCGACGTCACCGCACTCCAACGCAGCCACGACAAACTCGAAGACCAGAAGATGTTCCTGCGGCGAGTGGTGGACACCGATGAGAACCTGATTTTCGTACGCGATGCGCAGGGCCGCTTCCTGCTGTGCAACAACGCCTTCGCCGCCCTGCTCGACAGTCATCCGAGTGCCATCGAGCGATGCAGAGCCGAGGACGTTATTGGTGCCCAGCGGGTGCTGCCCCTGTTGCAGGGTGAAATGGAGCTGCTCAGCGGCAACGGCGAACTGCGCATCACCGAGGTCGGGCTGACCGATGCACAGGGCCATGAGCGTTGGTTGCAGGTGGTCAAGCGCCCCATGACGATGTCCAGCGGCGCTTGCCACGTCGTCACCGTGGCGGTCGATATGTCGCTCAGGCGACGCATGGAACAGATGAAGGCCGAATTCATCGCCACCGTCAGCCACGAGCTGCGCACACCGCTGACCGCCATTCGCGGCGCACTCGGGATGCTGGTCGGCGGCATCGGCGGCGAGATCGGCGAAGGGACGCGTCCACTGCTCGATATCGCCCACAAGAATAGCGAGCGCCTGGTGCGCCTGATCAATGACATTCTCGATATCGAGAAGCTGGAAGCTGGACGCTTGCGGTTCCACTTCAGCCATTGCGATGTACAGGCGCTGATCGAACAGGCCCTGCTCGACATCAGGCCCTACGCGGACGATTACGCTGTCAGCCTGAAGCTCGTTCAGCCTGCCGATCCGCTCCGGGCCGAGGTCGATCTAGACCCCGACCGCTTTGCCCAGGTGATGGCCAATCTGCTCTCCAATGCGATCAAGCACTCACCGGCCGGCGGCGTGGTCAGCGTCGAGCTGCACAGCGACGACGGCAACCTCGAGATTGGCGTGCAGGACCAGGGCCAGGGTATTCCAGAGGCGTTCCATGCGCGCATCTTCGAGCGTTTCGCCCAGGCCGATTCCTCCGATGCGCGCAGACGTGGCGGCACTGGGTTGGGCTTGGCGATCACCCGGTCGCTGGTGCACCAGATGCGCGGTCAGATCGGCTTCGACTCGCAGGAAGGCCAGGGCACGCGTTTCTGGCTACGTCTGCCACGAGTACGGACGCCGGCAATCAGTCCGACGATGGCGGAGCGGGCATTGCCGGACGACGGGACGAGCCGGCCAGCAGCGCGCATTCTGATACTTGAACCCGATGCGCCCGCCGCTGCGCAGCTGGCGAATATCCTTGAGCAGCACGGCTACACGACATTGCTCGCCGAAACCGCCGCCCAGGCCCGTGCGCTGTTGGCCGAATACAGCGTCCAGGCACTGACCCTTAGCCCCGCGCTGAACGATGAGGACAGCATCGCTTTCCTGCAGAACCTGCGCAGCCAGAACCTCTATCGGCATTTGCCAGTGCTGATCGTCAGCCTGCAACCGCAGCGCCGCGACAATGACGACGGCACCCTGCGCGGCGGTGCGGTGGGCGTAATCGACTGGCTGCACAAGCCGGTCGATCCGTCACGGGTCATGGAGGTGGTGCGTGCCTGTCTCGATCCCCGGGGAGCCCGCGCGCGCATCTTGCATGTCGAGGACGACGAAGATCTGCAGGCGTTGCTGGTCCGATTGGTCGCACCCCTGGACATCGAGTTGCAGTGCGCCGCCAGTCTGGCCGAAGCCCGCCGCCTGCTGGACCGCCAGCACTTCGACCTGGCGATCATCGACCTGCTACTGCCCGACGGTGATGGTAGCGAACTGTTCGATCAGTTGGCTCAGACCCTGCCACCCCCGCCGGTGATCATCTTTTCCGCGCTGGATTCGCCTGTGCAAGACAGCCGCCTGGCGCTGCGCCAGCTGGTCAAGACCCGCCATGACGGCAAAGAGCTTGCCGAACTGATCCAGCAGTTGCTTCAACACTGGCCGCCTGGTCAGGCCCCAGATACCGAAGAGGTCAACGCATGAGTGATTCCGGAAGCCAGCGCATTCTGATGGTGGAGGACGAAGAGGACATCGCATTCCTCATCCGCTTCATGCTCGAGCGCCATGGGTTCAGCGTCGAGCATGCGGTCGACGGTCGTCAGGCCCTGGAGAAACTGAGCAGCTCCAGCCCGCCCGACCTGACGCTGATGGACATCATGTTGCCCTATCACGATGGCCTGGAGCTGATCGAACGGCTGCGCGCCCAGCCCGGCTGGGAACGCGTTCCGGTACTCATGCTCACGGCCAAGGCGCGTGAAGTGGACATCGTCCGGGCGCTGGAACTGGGCGCCGATGATTACGTAACCAAACCCTTCCAACCGGAGGAACTGCTGGCGCGTATCCGTCGCCTGCTGAGGAGGCCACGATGAATCGCCTGCTTCTGGCGCTGCCCTTGTGCCTCTTGCCGTCGTTGACGCTGGCGGATGTCGCGACCGCTCAACGGCAGGTCGCGGCACAGCAATTCGATGCCGCCGGGGCGACCCTTGAAACCCACCTGGCCAGCCAGCCCGATGACAGCGAAGCACAATTTCTGCTGGCCCGCGTTCGTGCCTGGCAGGGCAACCCCGAGCAGGCGCTGCCCCTTTACGAGCAGTTACTGCAACGCGAGCCGAACAATGCCGACTATCTGCTCGGGCAGGGCCAGGCGCTGCTCTGGGCCGGAGATCCGCAGACAGCGTTGACGGCTCTCGAGCGGGCCGCCGAGATCGCGCCGGATTATGCCGACATCCAGCAGGTCATACAGCAGGCCCGTGCCGCGCTGACATCACCGGCAACCGCGACCGCGCCACCTGTCATAGCGCCGACGCAGCGCCGCCATGAGCTCGAACTGTCCGCCCGCCAGGACTGGCTGGACAGCGGTTTCGACAACTGGCGTAGTCAGCGCCTGGATTATGCCTCGACGCAACCGGAAGGCCTCGGCTGGTACGGTGCCCTGCTGCGCGAACAGCGCTTCGGCGAATGGGATCAGGGTGTCGAGGCGGGTGCGGTGATCGCCCTGGATGACAACTGGACCCTCCAGCCCGAGATCGGCTACCAGCCATCGCCCTACTTTCTGCCTGAATGGCACGCCGATCTACGCCTGCAACGACGGCTACCGGCGGGCTTTCTCGGCGCCGCCAGTATCAGACGCACCGAGTACGAAACCACCCGAGTCGATCGGCTGGCGCTCAGCGCCGAGCGCTACTGGAACTCGTGGCGCGCCGGCTACACGCTGAACGTGACCGACGTCGCCAACGCCGGTACGCCGATCGGCCACGACTTGGCGCTGGATTACTACTACGCCGGGCTCAACTACGCGGGGCTTCGCCTGACAGTCGGCGAGGAAGAAGCCGTCGAGGAGCAACGGTTGATCACCAGCGACGTGCGCGCCCTCAGCCTGCAAGGCCGGCACTGGCTCGACAACCGGTGGGCACTCACCTGGGAGATCGGCCATCACCGCCAGGGTGACTATTACACGCGGCGTTGGCTGCAGCTCGGCGTCCGCCATGCTTTCTGAATTGGATTGCCCGATCTGGCTTTGCGAGGTGCCGCGCATTGCCTGGCTGGCCATATGGCCGGAAGACGGCATGCTGCAATTGGCGCTTTATTGCGCCGTGGGCCTGGGTGGCCTGACCTCTCTGGTGATGCTCCAGGTCTTGCTGCTCGGTGAGGTCGCCAGGCGCCGTTCAGCACGGCGGCAATCGTTCAACGAGCAATGGCGACCTTTCTTCGCGCTGTGCAGCCTCGGTGACGAGCTACCCGAGCCGGTGCCTGCGCTGCCTCGCAATCGCCAGCTGTGGTTTCTGCTGCAATGGAACCGCACCCAACTGCAATTGCGCGGTACCGCGCGCGAGCGCATGAATCGCGCCCTCGTCGCCCTTGATATGGACCGCCACGCCCTGGGATTGCTGCGCGGGCGGGTGCGAAGCAAGCTGATCGGGCTGACCTGCCTGCGCCATCTTGCCGATCCCGCCCACTGGGAGGCGGTGCAGTCGCTGTTGATGAACCGCAACGCGATCGTCTCACTGACGGCGGCACAGACGCTGATCGCCATGGATGCGCCGCGTGCGATGCAACTTATCCTGCCGGCGGCCGTTGCGCGTTCCGACTGGGCGTTGCCACGCCTGGCCAGTCTCTGCCAGCAGGCCGGTGAACAGGCCGTGACCCTGCCCTTGCTGATCGCCCTTGCCGGTTCTGAAGATCCACGCCGCGAGCGCTTGGTGGGTTTGCTGGTCTATGGCGATCCCCGTCACGCAGCGCCGTGGGCGCGCGCGCGTCTGGAGGAAGACGCCGCGCCGGAGCAGTTGCAGGTCGCCCTGCGTTGCCTCTGCGAACTGGGCGATCCGCGTGATCGAGCGCGGCTGTTACGCGCGCTGCAGCATAGCCATGCCGAGGTGCGCCTGGAGGCGCTGCGGGCACTGCACAACCAGGCGCGCAGCGACGACAACGCCCTGTTCATGCCGCTGCTGAGCGACAGCAACTGGTGGGTTCGACAAGCCGCCGCGGACAGCCTGGCGGCGCTGCCCGGCACCACACCGGAACGTCTGGAGCAACTGCTCGATCAGGTGCAAGACCGCTACGGTCAAGACGCACTGCGCCGAGCCATCGCGGAGGTGCGGCGGTGAGCGGCGATTGGCTGTGGTGGCTGCAACTGGGATTCATCCTCTATTTTCTACTGCTCAACGGTATGTACCTGCTGCTCAATATGTTGTCGATGGCCAGCCTGACGGGCTACATCCGCCAGCGCACCGAAACCGGCGAAATCGCGCCCTACCTCGGTGTCGAGCCGCCGGTGTCGGTGCTGATGCCGGCCTTCAACGAGGAGGCGACGATCCGCACCTCGGTGCGCTCGATGTTGCAGTTGCAGTATCCCGAGTTCGAAGTGGTGGTGATCAACGACGGCTCGAAGGACAACACCCTTGCCGTACTGATCGACGAGTTCGAGCTGGTGCCGCATCCCGAGCCACTGCGCCAGGCCGTCGCTCATCAGCCGGTCGCGACCATCTATCGCTCGCGCCGCTATGGCAATCTGCGCGTGATCGACAAGGCCAACGGTGGTAAAGCGGACGCGCTCAATGCCGGCATCAACGCCGCGCGTCACGGCTTGTTCTGCGGCGTCGACGCCGACTCCATCCTTCAGCGTGACAGCCTGCTGCGCGTGGTGCAGCCGTTTCTGGAAGACGAGCGCACCGTGGCGGCAGGTGGCACCGTGCGCATCGCCAACGGCTCGCAAGTGCGCGGCAGCTTTCTGATCCGTGCCGGCTTACCAAGCAACTGGCTGGCACGCTTCCAGATCGTCGAGTATTTGCGCGCCTTTCTCTTTGGCCGCCTCGGCTGGTCGCCGATGAACGCAGTGTTGATCATTTCCGGCGCCTTCGGCCTGTTCGACAAGGAGCGGGTCATGGATGTTGGCGGCTATCGCACCGACACGGTCGGCGAGGACATGGAACTGGTGGTGCGGCTGCATCGCTATCACCGGGAAAAGCGCATTCCCTATCGCATCCGCTACCTCCCGGATCCGATCTGCTGGACCGAGTGTCCAGAAGACATCGGCACCCTGGGGCGCCAGCGCAGCCGCTGGCAGCGTGGGCTGGCGGAAAGCCTGACCCGCCACGCTCGCCTCGCGTTCAGCCCGCGCGGAGGCACGCCGGGCTGGCTGGCCTGGCCATTCATGGCGCTGTTCGAGTGGCTGGGGCCGCTGATCGAGCTGGTCGGCTATGGCTTCATGATCGGTGGTTTCATGCTTGGCGCGGTCTCCTACGCGGCGCTGGCGACCTTCCTGCTGGTCGCCATCGGCATGGGCATTCTGTTGTCGGTGAACGGGCTGCTGCTGGAAACCATGTCGTTCCGCGTCTATGAGCGGCGGCGCGACATGTTGAGGCTGTTTCTCATGGCCGTGCTGGAAAATTTCGGCTACCGCCAGTTGAATACACTGTGGCGCTGCCGTGGGCTATGGCAATGGTTTTCGCGGCGCAAGCATCAATGGGGCGCGATGCGCCGCAGCGGTCGTTGGGGGCAGTAGGCAGGTTGGAGCTGGAAGCGTAGGGTGAATCACGCCCCATCGATCCACCGTAACGAACTCAAGGTGGATGTAAAAAGCGACATCCACCCTACGGCTTCTTTACTTCTAGCTTCTAGCTTTCGACTTCTAGCCGCTCCATCAAAGCTTGATCCAGGTGGCCTTCAGCTCGGTGTATTTGTCGAACGCATGCAGGGACTTGTCGCGGCCGTTGCCGGACTGCTTGAAGCCCCCGAACGGCGCGGTCATGTCGCCGCCGTCGTACTGGTTGACCCAGACGCTACCGGCACGCAATGCCTTGGCGGTCAGGTGCGCCTTGGACAGATCCGCCGTCCACACCGCCGCGGCAAGGCCGTAGGGGGTATCGTTGGCGATGGCCACGGCTTCGGCCGCGGTGTCGAAAGTGATCACCGACAGCACCGGACCGAAGATCTCTTCCCGGGCGATCTTCATGGCATTGCTGACGCCATCGAAAATGGTCGGTTCGACGTATAGTCCGCCAGTGTCCTGCAGGGTCCGCTGGCCACCGATCAGCACTTGGGCGCCATCATTGCGCCCCGCCTCGATGTAGCCGAGCACGGTATCGAGCTGCTGGGTGTCGACCAGGGCGCCAACGTTGGTGGCCGGGTCCAGCGGATTGCCCGGCTTCCACCCCTTGAGCGCCTCGACCACCAGCGGCAGGAAGCGCTCCTTCACTGAGCTCTCGACCAGCAGGCGCGAGCCGGCGGTGCAAACCTCGCCCTGGTTGAAAGCAATGGCACTGGCCGCCGACTCGGCAGCCGCCTGCAGGTCCGGCGCATCGGCGAAGACGATGTTCGGGCTCTTGCCGCCCGCCTCCAGCCAGACGCGTTTCATGTTCGACTCGCCCGCGTAGATCATCAGCTGCTTAGCGACCCGGGTTGAGCCGGTGAACACCAGTGTGTCGACGTCCATGTGCAGCGCTAGCGCCTTGCCGACCGTATGACCATAACCGGGCAGCACGTTGAACACACCTGGCGGGATGCCGGCTTCGATGGCAAGTTGCGCCACGCGGATCGCGCTCAGCGGTGATTTCTCGGAGGGTTTGAGTACCACCGAGTTACCGGTGGACAACGCCGGGCCGAGTTTCCAGCAGGCCATCATCAGGGGGAAATTCCAAGGCACGATGGCTGCCACCACGCCGACCGGCTCGCGGGTAACCAGGCCCAGCTGATTGTGCGGGGTGGCCGCCACTTCATCGTAAATCTTATCGATGGCTTCGCCGGACCAACGCAACGCCCGCGCCGCACCGGGAATGTCCACGCCCAGGGCATCGCTGATCGGCTTGCCCATGTCGAGGGTTTCCAACAGCGCCAGCTCTTGCGCATTGGCTTCCAACAGATCGGCGAAACGGATCATCACGGCCTTGCGCTTGGCCGGCGCCAGCCGCGACCAGACGCCGGATTCGAAGGCCATGCGCGCGCTGATCACGGCACGATCGGCATCAGCCTCATCGCAGCTCGCCACTTGCGCCAGTACCCGCCCGTCGACAGGGCTGATGCAGTCGAAACTGGCTCCAGCCGTGGATGCCGTGTATTCGCCCTGGATGAAGGCCCGGCCTTCGATGTGCAGATCGCGAGCGCGCTGTTGCCAGTCGGCAAGTGTCAGGGTGGTCATGGGGCATCCTCGGTATCTGTCGAACAATCAGAAGAGCACCCTAAACCAGCAGTGCCAGGCCTATCAATATTTTTTACGAAACTGCTGTTGACGCCTTGTTTTGTGCGTTTTATCAAACATAGACTCGCCGAAACCGCTGTGCGCTGGAATGACGTCGCGTTACAGCATAGCCGTCAAAACTGTCCTGTCGGAGCGAGTCATGGCCAACGATCTGCACGCTGCCGCGTCTGCCGAACACTTCTGGATGCCCTTTACCGCCAATCGCCAGTTCAAAGGCAGCCCGCGCCTGCTCGAAAGCGCCGAGGGCATGTATTACACCGCCAGCGATGGACGCCAGGTGATCGATGGCACCGCCGGGCTCTGGTGCTGCAATGCCGGTCATGGTCGCCGCGAAATTACCGAGGCGGTCAGCCGACAAATCGCCCGCATGGACTTCGCACCGACCTTCCAGATGGGTCATCCGCTGGCCTTCGAACTGGCCGAGCGGCTGGCGCAGATCAGCCCGACCGGACTGAACCGGGTGTTTTTTACCAACTCGGGCTCGGAGTCCGCCGACACCGCATTGAAAATCGCCCTGGCCTACCAACGCGCCATCGGCCAGGGCAGTCGCACCCGCCTGATCGGTCGCGAGCTGGCCTATCACGGGGTCGGCTTCGGTGGCATTTCGGTCGGCGGCATGGCCAACAACCGCAAGGCCTTCGGCGCGCTGCTGCCGGGCGTCGATCATCTGCCGCATACCTTGGACGTCCAACGCAACGCCTTCAGCCGTGGCCTGCCGCAGCACGGCATGGAAAAAGCCGACGAGCTGGAGCGCCTGGTCACGCTGCATGGTGCGGAGAACATCGCGGCGGTGATCGTTGAACCGATGTCCGGCTCGGCCGGCGTCGTTCTACCGCCGCTGGGCTACTTGCAGCGTCTGCGCGACATCACCGCCAAACACGGCATCCTGCTGATATTCGATGAGGTGATCACCGGTTTCGGGCGCGTCGGTGAAGCTTTCGCCGCGCAGCGCTGGGGCGTCACGCCGGACATTATCACTTGCGCCAAAGGCCTGACCAACGGGGCGATCCCTATGGGTGCGGTGTTCGTCGCCGAAACGATTCACGACGCCTTCATGCAAGGCCCGGAAGGCGGCATCGAATTCTTCCACGGCTACACCTATTCCGGTCACCCGGTGGCCTGCGCCGCTGCGCTGGCGGCCCAAGAGATCTACCAGCGGGACAACCTGTTCCAGAAGGCCATCGAGATCGAGGATTATTGGCAGGACGCGCTGTTCAGCCTGCAGAGTCTGCCCAACGTCACCGATATCCGGACCGTTGGCCTGGTCGCCGGCGTCCAGTTCGCCGCCCACCCTGAGGGCGCCGGCAGGCGCGGCTACGAGGTGTTCCGCCAATGCTTCGAGGATGGCCTCCTAGCGCGCGCCAGCGGCGACACCATCGCCCTGTCGCCAGCACTGATCGTCGAGCGTGAACACATCGACGCGATGATCGAGCGCCTGGCTGACGCCATCCGCAAGACAGCCTGACAGGAGCGCTAGCGCAGAAACGAAAAAACCCGCCGAGGCGGGTTTTTCTTCAAGGGCCGATCAATTACTTGATCTTGGCTTCCTTGTAGATCACGTGCTTACGCACAACCGGATCGTACTTCTTGATTTCGATCTTGTCGGGCGTGGTGCGCTTGTTCTTGTCGGTGGTGTAGAAATGGCCGGTACCGGCGCTGGACACCAAACGGATCAGGTCACGCATGATAGTTCTCCTTAAACCTTTTCGCCGCGAGCGCGGAGTTCAGCCAGAACGGCGTCGATGCCGCGCTTGTCGATGACGCGCATGCCCTTGGCAGTCAGGCGCAGACGGACGAAGCGGTTCTCGGACTCGACCCAGAAGCGGTGATGCTGCAGGTTCGGCAGAAAACGACGACGGGTTTTGTTGTTCGCGTGGGAAATGTTGTTCCCGGTTACCGGACCCTTACCGGTAACTTGACAGACTCTCGACATGCCTCAGCCCTCTAAAACCACATGCCCAACCCGGCATGGGTTGGCCGCTTGAATTCAAATGTCTTTTTTGGCGCTCAGCGCCACGTTTCGTTGGGGTCTTACCGGCTACGCGGCAAGCGAAGAAACCGGGCCCCTAGAAAAGAGCGCTGCTTTATATCAGAAAGCCCCCCGAGCAACAAGCGCGGAGTGACTTTTCCTCGCTGGCCCCGCTCGTCTCGAACACCCGCCAGGCCGCACCGTGGCCGGATCGCATGAATTCGCCATTCGTCGCCTCGCGGACTTAGTCGTCTACCTTATATAGGCTTATAGCGTCGAAACGGACTGCCGCAGCTGCAGCGGCCAAGGACATTGCCCGGCAGGCGCTCGCCATCAGCGGCTAAGCCTCCAATCATTGGCGTCCAGGCATCCGAAATCCTCGGAGGAAAAGGCTTCCGGCCACATAGAGCGAATTATTATTTTACTGTGCGGAATTCAGATTCGCTTTTATTGACTATCATGGAATAAAGTTCCCCGCAGCAACGGGTCCATGCCAGGCTTCGGGGCGATCTGCTATCGTTCGCCCCCGCTGCCCACTACCAGACAGACTGACACCACCATGAGCGATGTTGAAGAGATCGAGAACCCCAAGGACCGCAAGTTCGTCGAGGCCCTGTCTCGCGGCCTGGATGTGTTGCGCGCCTTCACCCACGGCTCGGTGGTGATGGGCAATCAGGACATCGCTCGCATCACCGGCTTGCCCAAGCCTACGGTGTCGCGCATGACCTACACCCTGACCAAGCTCGGCTACCTCAGCTACTCCCAGCAACTGGAGAAGTACCAGCTCGATTCCGGCGTGTTGGCCTTGGGTTATGCCTATGTGTCCAACCTGCGCGTGCGCCAGCTGGCCAAGCCGTATATGGACGAGTTTTCTCGTCGCACCAATACCTCCGTGGGCCTTACCTGCCGCGATCGGCTGTCGATGATCTACGTCGAGAACTGTCGTCCACCCGAGATTTCGACGCTGCGGATGGATGCAGGTGTGCGCCTGCCGCTGGCCACCACCTCGGCAGGCCGCGCCTTTCTCGCCGCCACACCGGAAAAAGAGCGTGAGCACCTGATGGCCGCGCTGGAAACCAAATACGGCGAAGACTGGCCCACCATGAAAAAGTCGCTACAGGAGTCCTTCGAGGAATTCCGTCAGCATGGCTTCTGCCTGTCCCTCGGCGATTGGGACCGCAATGTAATGGCCGCTGGCGTGCCGCTGCACCTGGCCGACGGCAGCATCATGGCGTTGACCTGTGGCGCACCGTCGTTCCAGCTCAGCGAAGAAACGCTCAGGGGCTCATTGGCGCACCAGTTGGAAATGCTCGCACGTGACATCGAGAGTCTCGGCGTCTGACCTACGCGGGCAACCACTAGGCTTTGACACTCGCCCAGGCGATGTCGGCGAGCAGATCGCGGCAATCGGCCAACGGCGTTCGCGCACGCCCGGCCAACCAGTTACGGGCCATGTCGTGACAGGGCCCGATCACCACTGCAAGGAAGCAGTCGCCGGGCATGCGGCGAAAGGCGCCGCTGTCGCGATGGCGACGCAGAATCGCAGCAACTCGCTCGCCATGGGTTCGATTCACCTCACGTAGACGCTCGCCCATTTCTCCCGCCTCGACCCGACCACGGTTATGCAGCACGAAGCGCGCCCAGTCCGGGTTCGCCACCACCCAATCGATATAGCTGGTAACGAAGAGTTTTACGCAGGCCTCGGCCTCCAGCGTCTCGATCAGCCCGGCCTCCAGCAATGCGGCATACTCGCCGATGCCTTCCAGATACAGCGCCGCAATGATCCGCTCGCGGTTGCCGAAATGGTGATAAAGGCTGCCGATGCTCGCGCCGGAACGGTCGCGGATCATCTCGATGGTGGTGGCTTCCACTCCGTTTTCGGTGAAACAGGCCAGCGCGGCCTGGAGAATTTCCTGCTTGCGACTGCTTCGGGCCATCGGCGCTCCGATTAGAATAATGTTCTAGAATTAATTTCTAGTGTTCGTATACTGCACCGATCCAGGCACAACAAAAAGGACCGGAGAAGAATATGGCGACGATACAGGCCGAAGCACGCTCAATCGACAACGGTAACGGCCATCAGCTGGCCAGTTGCTGGTATCACCCCGCCGATACACCTCGCGGTGCCGTGTTGATCGCTCCAGCGATGGCTGTGAAGCAGGACTTCTACGCCCATTTCGCCAGTTGGCTCGCCGAGCGCGGATTTCTAGTGGTGACCTTCGACTACCTCGGCATGGGCCGGTCCCGCCATATTCCTTTACGCCAGCTCGAGGTGAACATTCTCGACTGGGCCCGCCACGACTGCAGCGCCGTACTGGCAAACGTTGCGGAAGCGGCCGGAACGCTACCGCTTTATTGGATTGGCCACAGTGTCGGTGCGCAGATCCTGCCGTTGGTCAAAGGCCATGAGCAACTCGCCCGTATCGTCACCATTGCCGCAGGCAGCGGTTACTGGCGCGATAACAGTCCACAGATTCGTCGCCAAGCCTGGTTGCTCTGGCATGGGTTGGCTCCGCTGCTCACGCCTCTGTTCGGCTATTTCCCCGGTGGGCGTATCGGTGCAGTCGGCGACCTGCCGGCGGGCGTCATTCGTCAGTGGCGTCGCTGGTGCTTGCATCCTGATTACCTGGTTGGCATCGAGGGCGACCCCATGCGCCGTGCGTTCGCCGAGGTACAGACGCCGCTGACGTCCTTGTCGTTTACTGACGACGAGATGATGTCGGCGCGCAATACCGAGTCCTTGCATGGCTTCTACACCGCCGCACCGAAACAGATGCGCCGCATCGCCCCAGACGAAGTCGGTGCCGATCGCATCGGCCACTTCGGGTTCTTCCGCCGCGCCTTCGCACCTACACTCTGGACGCAGTATTTGTTGCCGGAGCTGGAGCAGAGCCACCAGGGCCAAACTGGTGCGCTGGCAACGGCGACGTAGCCTCATCGCCACCCACGACATCATCTACGTGAGCCGCAAATCGCCTGCGATCGTAGGGTGGATCACGCTTCACCGATCCACCGCAATGCGGCGGCGCCAAGCCACCCGCGCGGATGTAAAAGGCGACATCCACCCTACCGGCGCCAGCCGACAAAAAACCCGCTCCTGAGAGCGGGTTCTTGCGTTGCAAGCTGGCCGATTACGCCACCTGCATCAACTTCGCATAGGCCTTCAGATGATGATCATCATCACCGAACTGGTGGGCGATCATCACCAGGCGCTTGGCGTGGTGGGCGAGGTTGTATTCCCAAGTCATGCCGATGCCGCCGTGCAACTGGATGGCTTCCTCGGCCACCTTGCGCGCGGCGCGGGCGCAGATGTACTTCGCCGCGGCGATGATACGACGGCGGTCGTCGTTGTCTTCACCATCGGCAAAGGTCGCGGCGAGGATCGCCATGCTGGTGGCCTGCTCCAGCTCGGTCTGCATGTCCACCATGCGGTGCTGCAGCACTTGGAACTTGCCGATCGGCACGCCGAACTGCTTGCGCGTCTTCAGGTAGTCGAGGGTCAGCTTGCAAGCTTCGTCCATGCTGCCCAACGCGTCGGCGCATTGCGCGGCGATAGCGCGGCCCTGCTGGTAGCGCAGCGCCGGGAGTGCGCTGCCGACTTCGCCAAGCAGCGCGTCGGCGCCGACCTGTACGTTGTCGAGGAACAGCTCGCAGCCCCTGCGCCCGTCGATGGTCGGGTAGACGCGGCGGCTGACGCCTCGGGCGTTCGGATCGACAAGGAACAAGCTGATGCCGGCTTCGTCGCGGCTGTCGCCGGAAGTGCGCGCGGAGACGATGATCTGCCCGGCGCTGTGGCCGCCGATCACTACGGCCTTGCGTCCGGACAGGCGATAACCGCCGTTGACCGCTTCAGCCTTGGTCTGTACATCGTTGAGGTTGTAATGACTCTGCGGCTCGTCGAGCGCCACCGCCAGTTGCAGAGAACCGGCGGCGACCTGGGGCAGCAGGTCCTGCTTCTGCGCGTCTGAACCGAGCTGGCTGAGCAAGCCGCCGCCAAAGATCACCGATTGCAGATACGGCTCCAGCGTCAGGCCACGGCCCAGCTCGGTCATGACCAGCATGGTTTCCACGCCGCCGCCGCCAAAGCCGCCGATCTCCTCGGCAAACGGCACGGCGGTCAGGCCCAGCTCTCCCAGCTGGCCCCAGAACTCGGCGGAGAAGCCCAGTTCCGACTCGCTGAATTTCTCGCGCTGCTCGAACGGGTAGGCGTCGCGCACCAGACGCGCCGCGGTGTCTTGCAGCATTTGCTGTTCTTCAGTCAGTTTGAAGTCCATTGCGGTGCCCCCTTACAGCTCGAGAATCATCTTCGAGACGATGTTCTTCTGGATTTCGTTGGAGCCGCCGAAAATCGACAGCTTGCGCATGTTGAAGTAATCGCCGGCCAGCGACGCGCTGTAGTCGGCGTGCAGCAACTCGCCGTCGTAGTCCAGCTGCAGCTCCTCTTCGAGGAAGGGCAACGCGTAGGGCCCGATGACCTTGCGCAGCAGGTGGGTGATGGCCTGACGGATCTCGGTGCCCTTGACCTTGAGGATCGACGACTCGGCGCCGGGCACGCCGCCTTCCTTCGCCGCGGCGAGGATGCGCAGGGTGCTCATTTCTATGGCCATCAGCTGCATTTCTACTTCCGCGACCTGAGCGCGGAACAGCGGGTCTTCGAGCATCGGCTTGCCGTCGCACACTTCCTTCATGGCGATGCGCTTGAGATGCGCCAGCGCGGCCTTGGAGGCACCGATGCCGGCCAGGCCCGTGCGCTCGTGGGTCAAGAGGTACTTGGCGCAGGTCCACCCCTGATTTTCCTCGCCGACGAGGTTCTCCACCGGCACGCGAACGTTGTCGAAGAAGACCTCGTTGACCTCGTGATCGCCATCGAGGGTGATGATCGGCCGCACGCTGATACCGGGGCTCTTCATGTCGATCAGCAGGAAGCTGATGCCGCGCTGCTGCTGGGCTTCGGGGTCGGTGCGCACCAGGCAGAAGATCATGTTGGCGTGCTGCCCGAGGGTGGTCCAGGTCTTCTGGCCGTTGACGACGTAGTGGTCGCCATCGCGCACGGCACGGGTCTTGAGGCTGGCAAGGTCGGAACCGGCGCCCGGCTCGGAATAGCCCTGGCACCACCAGTCTTCACCCGAGAGGATGCGCGGCAGGTAATGATCCTTCTGCTGCTGGGTGCCGAACTTGATGATCACCGGTGCGACCATGTTGACGCCGAACGGCACGCTACGCGGCGCGCCAAAGGCGGCGCATTCCTCGTCGAAGATGTGCTTTTCCACTGGGCCCCAGGTGGTGCCGCCCAGCTCCACCGGCCAGCCCGGCGCGTACCAGCCGCGCTTGACCAGGATCTGCTGCCAGCGCTGGTGATCTTCCTTGGACATGTGCTTGCCGAGCTTGACCTTGGCGGCGATGTCCGCCGGCAGCTCGTTGGTGAGGAAGGCGCGCACTTCATCGCGGAAGGCGAGCTCTTCGGCCGTGTAGTTGACGTTCATGGGAAGGTCCTCATGGTGCGTTCGGTTTGCAGGCGGGCGGTGCTCACTGCCCGGCCTGCCATTCGGTGAAGGTGCGGCCTTCGGCGGCCAGTTTTTCCAGCAGCGGCGCGGGCTTCCACCAGTCGCCGCAACGTGCGTGCAGTTCCTTGACCCGCGCCAGCACGGTGTCCAGCCCGACGCTGTCGGCATAGAACATCGGGCCGCCGCGGAAGGCCGGGAAACCGTAGCCGTTGAGGTAGATGACATCGATGTCGCTGGAGCGCTGGGCGATGCCTTCTTCGAGGATCTTCGCGCCTTCGTTGACCAGCGCGAAGATGCAGCGCTCGACGATGTACTGCTCGTCCAGCGCCTTTCGCTCGATGCCCTTCTCCTGCGACGCTGCTTCCAGCATAGGCGCGAGTTCAGGGTTCTCCAGCGGCGTGCGGTTGCCCGGCTCGTAGCGGTAGTAACCGGCACCGGTCTTCTGCCCGAGCATGCCTGCGGCGCAGAGCTTGTCGGAGACGGTGGGGAAATCCAGATGTGCCGGCAGCGTCGCGCGCTGGCGCTTGCGGATCGCCTGGCCGATGTCGAGGCCGGACAGGTCGCGCATGGCGAACGGCCCCATGGCCATGCCGAAGTTGCGCAGTGCACCGTCGACCTGTTGCGGCGTGGCGCCCTCTTCCAAGAGGAATTCCGCCTCGCGGCCGTACTGGAAGACCATGCGGTTACCGACGAAGCCGTCGCACACACCGACCACCACCGAGACCTTTTTCAACTGCTTGCCGATGGCCATGGCGGTCGCCAGCACTTCATTGCTGGTCTTCTCGCCGCGCACCACTTCGAGCAGGCGCATGACGTTGGCGGGGCTGAAGAAATGCAGCCCGACCACATCTTCAGGACGCTCGGTGAAGGCGGCAATGGCGTTCAGATCAAGTGATGAGGTGTTGGAAGCGAGGATCGCGCCGGGTTTGCACACCGCATCCAGCTGTTCGAAGACCTGCTGCTTGACGCCCATTTCCTCGAATACCGCTTCGACCACCACATCAGCATCGGCGAGCACGGCGTAATCGGTCACGCCCGTGATCAGCGCGAGGCGCTTTTCCATTGTGTCTTCTGTCAGGCTGCCGCGCTTGACGCTCGCCGCATAGGTATCTCGAGCGCGCTGCAGGCCACGTTGCAGGGCCTCGTCATTGAGTTCCAACAGCTTCACCGGCACACCGACATTGGCGAAGCTCAGGGCGATCCCGACGCCCATGGTGCCGCCGCCGATCACCGCGGCCGTCTTGATCGGGCGTGGCTTCACATCGGACGGCAGGTCATTGATCTTGCCGGCCTGGCGCTCGGCGAAGAATGAATGAACCAACGCACCCCGCTGTGGCGAGTTCAGGCACTCGGCGAACAGCTCACGCTCACGCTTGAGACCTTCGGCCAGCGGCAGCTTGGTTGCCGCCTCGACCGCCGCGATACAACGCAGCGGCGAGAACAGCCCAGGCATACGTTTGGCGACTTCGGCATGCTTGGCGCGGATCAGCGCCTCATTGTCGGCACCCTCCAAGCCGCGGGTCTGCTCGCCGGTGCGACGCGGTGCGCGGCCTTCTTCGACCATACGGCGGGCATAGGCCAGGCCGCTTTCGCGCAGATCACCCTCGAAAAGCTCATCGACGATGCTGTGCTCAACCGCCTCGGCAGCACTGATCGGCGTGCCACTGACGATCATGTCCAGCGCCTTCTCGACGCCGGCCAGACGCGGCAGGCGCTGCGTGCCACCGGCGCCGGGCAACAAGCCCAGCTTCACTTCAGGCAGCCCGACCTTGGAATCCTTGCGGGCGATGCGGTAATGGCAGCCCAGCGCGACTTCCAATCCGCCGCCCAAGGCGGTGCCATGAATGACGGCGACGCTCGGCTTGCTGCTGCCTTCAATGACCTCGATCACCTCCGGCAGGCTCGGCGCCTGCGGCGGCTTGCCGAACTCCTTGATGTCAGCGCCGGCAATAAAGGTATTGCCTTCGCACACCAGCACCACGGCGCGCACCTGCGGATCCGCCTCGGCGCTCTGAAAGGCCTGCAACAGACCTTCGCGCACGGCATGGCCGAGCGCATTGACCGGTGGGTTGTTGACCGTGATCAGAGCAATCTCGCCCTGAAGTTCGAGCCGTACGACGTCCGTCATGGCAGGCCTCCGCTTTGTGAAATGTGATTGGATTTATGATTTCACGGAATCATGTTTCGCACAGCAGAATAATCGAGTCATTTCTGCATGTCGAGAGACTGGCAATAATCCCCTCGGCTAGCAAGCGACATAAACCATGCCGCGCTCGGGGCATAACCGAGGCTTGGTAACTCTGCCATGCGAGATGGGCAGAGGAGCGGCGCTCAGGGCACGCCGGTCATCAGGCAATGACGAAACCGGAACGAAAAAAAGAGCCAGCCCTGGATAGGAACTGGCTCCTCGTGGAACAGTGCGGGTTTACAACCCCAGGCAGAGGTATTTGATTTCCAGATAATCCTCGATGCCGTACTTCGAGCCCTCGCGGCCCAGACCGGAGGACTTCACGCCACCGAACGGCGCCACCTCGGTGGAAATCATCCCGGTGTTGATGCCGATCATCCCCGACTCGATGGCTTCGGCCACGCGGAACACGCGCCCCAGGTCGCGGGCATAAAAGTACGCAGCCAGACCGAACTCAGTGTCGTTCGCCAGAGCGATGCCCTCGGCCTCGTCCTTGAAGCGGAACAGCGGCGCCAGCGGACCGAAGGTTTCTTCCTTGGCCACCTTGGCGTTATGCGGCACGTTAACCATCAATGTCGGTTCGAAATAGCTGCCACCCATCTGATGCGCCTTGCCACCGGTAACCACTTGCGCGCCGTTAGCGACTGCATCTTCGATATGCTCCCTGACCTTGGCCGCGGCCCGGTCGTCGATCAGCGGGCCGATGTCGGTGCCCTCTTCCAGTCCGTTGCCGACCTTGAGCTTTTCCACTGCAGCCTGGAATTTTTTGGCGAAATCATCGTAGACGCCGTCCTGCACATAGATGCGGTTGACGCAGACACAGGTCTGGCCGGCATTGCGGTATTTGGACTGCATCGCGCCTTTCACCGCCTCGTCGAGATCGGCATCGTCGAATACCAGGAACGGCGCGTTACCACCCAGCTCCAGCGATACCTTCTTGATCCCCGGCGCGCATTGCGCCATCAGCTTCGCGCCGACTTCGGTGGAACCGGTGAAGGTGATCTTGCGCACGGTCGGGTTGGCGGTCAGCTCGTCGCCGATGTCGCCGGCCGAGCCAGTAATGACGCTGAACACGCCTTTCGGGATGCCGGCACGCTCAGCCAGTTCGGCCAGCGCCAACGCAGAAAACGGTGTCTGGCTCGCCGGTTTGAGCACCATGGTGCAACCGGCCGCCAATGCCGGGCCGGCCTTGCGGGTGATCATCGCCGCCGGGAAGTTCCACGGCGTGATGGCCGCGGTGACGCCGATTGGCTGCTTGATGACGATGATGCGCTTGTCTTTCTGATGGCCTGGGATGGTATCGCCATAGATGCGCTTGGCCTCTTCGGCGAACCACTCGATAAAGGAGGCGGCGTAGGCGATCTCGCCCTTGGATTCAGCCAGCGGCTTGCCCTGCTCCAGGGTCATCAGCCGGCCCAGATCGTCCTGGTTCTCCATCATCAGCTCGAACCAGCGACGCAGCTTCTGCGAGCGCTCCTTGGCGGTCAGATCACGCCAGGCCGGCAGTGCGCGCTCGGCCGCTTCGATGGCACGGCGGGTTTCGGCGGCGCCCATCTTCGGCACGGTACCGAGAATCTCGTTGCTGGCCGGGTTGTTGACCTTGATGGTCTGGCCGCTGTCCGCGTCCTGCCAGGCGCCGTCGATATAAGCCTGCTGGCGGAACAGCGAAGTGTCTTTGAGTTGCATGGCAGTCTCCTGAGAGCCGGCGCGATGCCGGGAATTGGACCGAGGCCGTCTGGCCGATACGGGGGCGATCAACATTGGAACCGTCCGACCTTGTCAGAGCGAGGGATGACCTCAGGGTTCCTGCTATGGGGCGAAGCGTTTGAAATCTCGAACGAATGCTAGGCCTATCGCCCGATAACAGGCAACACCATGTTCGGAAAAATTAACGCGCCATAGCCCAGCCTGATGGCCGCTCGACTTGCCACCGCAGCCCTCACGCGATCCGCCACCCAGCTGTCCAAGCGCCATGGACGACCGCGGAGGACATGCGTATGATTGCGCCCCGCAACGCACTCGTAGCTCAGCTGGATAGAGTACTGCCCTCCGAAGGCAGGGGTCGTGGGTTCGAATCCCGCCGAGTGCGCCATCTTCAACGCAAAAGCCCCGGATGAAAGTCCGGGGCTTTTGCGTTTCGCGTCATGCCATTGCCATTGCCATTGCCATCGCGGCGATCAGACCTGCACCGCACCGATCGCCAGGGCGAAGGCCAGCATGACCAGGCTCACGCCCCACGCCCAGAAGAAGGTGAAGGCGATGTGCTTGCGCAGCTCGACGCCGGCCAGGGCGAGCGCCAGGTAGACGCTCGGGACCACGGGGCTGATGGCGAAGCCGGTGTTTTCACCGATCAGCATGGCCCGTGCGACAGCCTCCAGCGGCACACCTGCGGCCACCGCGACGTCGCGGATCACCGGCAGCAAGGCGAAGTAGTAGGCATCCGGGGAGAAAATCATGCCCAGCGGGACGCCGAAGGCACCGATAATCACGTGCAGGAACTGCGCCGAGCCGGCGGGCAGGATCTCGATCAGCGCGAGCGCCATGCCGTCGGACATCTTCGCGCCGGACAACACGCCCAGCAGTACCGCCGCGGCCATCATCACCAGCACCATCTGCAGCGCATCCGAAGCGTGGGCCTTGAGCCGTTCGGCCTGGGCGTCCAGCGAGACGAAATTGAGCGGCAGTGCGATACCCAGGCCGACCATGAAACAGGCGTACAGGGGAAAGATACCGGTGAACAGACAGGCCAGGATCGCGCCCGTCAGGGCTACGTTGAGCCAGTAGCGCAGCGTCCTGGGCGACAGCGCGTGTTCGCGCGGCTCGGGCTGGGTCGACGCGAAGTCGATCGTCGCCGCAGCCCCCAGCGACACCGGCCGGCCACGCTGAGCGCGGCGGGCGAGCAGCACCGCAACGATCAACATGCAGACCAGGCCGACCGCCTGTACCGGCAGCAACCCCAACCACAGCTCGGTGGCGTCCAGCCCGGAGACCGCGGCCGCACGCGCAGTGGTGCCGCCCCAGGGCACCATGTTGCCAACCCCGGCGGTGGTCCCGACCAGACACAGCAGCATGGCGGGGCTCATGTTCAACCGCCGATAAAGGGGCAACAGCGCTGGAATCGTCAATAGAAAGGTCGCTGCGCCCACTCCGTCCAGGTGCACCACGGCGGTGACCAGCACCGTGACCACAGCCACCGCCAGCGGCTTGCCGCCGGTGCTGCGGATCAGCAGGTTGACCAGCGGATCGAACAGGCCACGATCACGCATGATGCCGAAGAACAGGATGGCGAAGAGGAACAGTGCCGCCGTCGGTGCGACGGTGATCAAACCACTCTTGATGAACTCACCTATCTGCTGCGGGCTGAAGCCGGCCAGCAGGCAGATGGCGACGGGAATGGTGGTGAATGCCACCACCGGACTGATCCGGCGCAGCAGAATCAGCACGATGATGCTGAGCATCATCAGAAAGCCCAGGGTTGTGATCATGTGGTTTGCCTCGTCTTGTTTTTATAGTCGGGACCGGCATGCATCGCCGGCATGGATACGGCGGTAGCAGCGGTCAGCCAGTCGGTGGCGCGGGCAAGCGCATCGACAGCAACAGGTAGCTCAGGCTCTTGCCGTGTCGGTCGAGCCCGGGACTTCGGTTGACGCCCCCTTCCAGCGCGTCTTCCAGGACGAAATTCAGCACCCGGAGACTGTCGAGCTCGTAGCGGCGAACCTTGCTCGGCCGACGCGTAGCGAACTGCTCGGCGACGCGCTCGCAGGTCAGCTCGCGCTGCAGCCAGGCATAGTGCGCGTCGTTCAGCGGAAACACCGCGATGCTGAGAATGTTGCCCTTATCGCCGGCACGGGCATGGGCATAGTCGGCCAGGGTGACGAATGCGCTCATCAATACCACTCCAGGGATGTTTCGATTTCATCGCGGGGGATCAGAAAGCTTTGCGTGGTGATGCTTTCGCTGAGATGCCGACGCACCCCACCGCCGCCTGCGGGCCCATTGGTGTAGAGCGACTCCACCTCGCCCAGCAGCGCGTCGATCAGGTGTTTGTCCCGGTGCGTGAGTCCGACACGAACACGAACGTCTTCCAGCTCAGGCGCCCGCTCCAAACGCTGCGCCAGATACTCGCCGCGGCTGTCGTTGAACAGGCTGGCAACGCCGGACAGATCGATCCAGGGCTCGATCTGCGGCGCCAGTTGCGCGAAGCGCTGTAACAGCACGTCCCGCGCCAGCCGGGCGCGGGCCAGCGCGGCCGGGCCGGCGTAGGAAATCTCGCCCTCGCCGAACCAGAGGCCGCGCAGGCCGACCAGCCCCTTGAGGGTGTCCGGCTGCGGATGCCCCTGGATACCGCTGACTTCGACGCGGTTCTCGCCCTGTTGGTGAACACGCGCCGTGCCCAGGTCGAGCACCACATCGGGGGTCAGGTAGCGGCGTGGATCATGGACTTCATAGAGCAGTTGTTCCCTGACGGTACGCTCGCTGACAAAGCCGCCACTGCCGCCAGTCTTGGTGATCACCAGGCTGCCGTCCTCGCCCAGTTCGACGATGGGGCAGCCGAGGTTGGCCAGATCGGGAACGTCTTTGATGCCGGGATGGGCGAAATAGCCACCGGTGACCTGGGTGCAGCATTCCAGCAAATGCCCAGCGACGGTGGCGACGGCCATCTTCTGCCAGTCATCGCGCGCCCAGCCGAGCCCATGGCGCGCTGGCCCGACGGCCAAGGATGGGTCGGCGACGCGCCCGCAAAGAACGATCTGTGCGCCCTGCTCGAGCGCCTGCGCGATGCCGTCGGCACCGGTATAGACATTGATCGAGACCCGCCCTTCGACCGGCGTCTCGGCGGGCAACCAGCGGTCCAGCGCCGCGGTGTCAGCCTGCAACAGGTCATCGCCCAGCACGCAGGCGATCCGCGTCTGTGCGTGGTGTGCTCCAAGCAACCCGCGTAGCCGCCGCGCGGCAGCCTGGGGATTGGCCGCACCGCCATTGGTAATGATGGGTATCTGGTGTTCGAGGCAGAGCTCGAGGATCGGCTCGATGAAATCGAACAGCCGCGCCGCATAGCCCAGGGCGGGATCGGCACGCTTGCGCAGCTGTGCTTCGGCCAGGGTGCGCTCGGCCAGCAGTTCGAGCATCAGGTAGCGTTGGCCGTCACGGCCGGCCAGATCCCTGGCGAGCCGCAGCGCGGCATCGGGGCGGTCATTGGCAAAGCCGGCACCACAGCCGATGTGGATGATTTTTGTCATAGGGGCTCCACTGCGGTTTGCCTGCATGGTGGAGCTGCGTCATTCTTCTGTGAATTCGAAAAGTACGATCAATTGATTCACTATTTTTATAGGTAGGCCATGAACGTCTCGTTCCGTCAGCTACGTGCATTCGCTCTGGTTGCCGAGAGCAGCAGCTTCACCCGCACCGCCGAACTGCTGCATCTGTCCCAGCCGGCGCTGAGTTACACCATCCGCAAGCTGGAAGAGTCGCTCGGCCTGCAGCTGCTGGCGCGCAACACCCGCATGGTCGAGCTGACCCCGGCTGGTCAGCATTTTTTGACCCAGGCACGGCGGATGCTGCGGGACATGGAGGATGCGGTGCGCGATGCGCGTGAAACGCTGGCGCTGACCCGCGGCATCATTCGTCTGGGTGCGCTGCCGACCGCCGCGGCGTCGTTCCTGCCCGAAGCCATTGCCGCCTTTGCTCAGCAGCATCCGGGCATCGAAGTCCATCTGCGGGACGGCCGTGCCGGCGAGATTCTCGGTTGGCTGCAGAGCGGCGAGGTCGAAGCCGGAATCACCTCGTCGCCCGCTGAGGGGCTGAGCCTGAACTTCGAGCCGCTGCTGGACGATAACCTGGTGCTGCTGGTGCGAGAGGATGCCAAGCGGTGCACGCAATGGCAGAGCCTGCCTTATATCGCACTCACGCCGGACACCAGCATCCGACCGCTGGCCGACGCCGCGCTCAGGCACCTGGGCATGCAATCGACACCCGTCTGGGAGGTGGCGCACATGAGTTCGGTGGTGGCGCTGGTGCGTGAGGGGCTGGGGTTTTCGCTGCTGCCGGCCAGCTGCGCGTCGGTGTTCAATATCGAGCGGTGCACCACGGTGCCGGTCGAACAACCGGCACGGCGCTCGATTGGTCTGTTGGAAACCCGGCCGGTGTCACGCTCGCCATCGTTGGCCGCGTTCATGGCATTTCTACGCAAGCGGCTCGAAGCCCGCGTTTGAGCGTTCGCTGGGTCACGCTGTCACCGTGGCCATGATAAATGCGCTTGAGGCCGGGTACGGTGCAGCCGTGGACAGGATTAGTTTCCCTTGCTCAACTGACGCAAACCAGAACCGAGGAACGCGAATGATCGACTTCAACAACAAGGGCTTCTTCAAGCTCAAGCAGAACGACGAATACGCGGAGCGGGTCAGATCCCTGCTGCTGGACGGTGAACAGGTAATCGACGCCTACAAGTCCATGCGCGACGGCGTGGTATTCACCAACAAGCGCATCATCGCGGTCAACGTACAGGGCATCACCGGCAGCAAGAAGGATTTCACCTCGCTGCCCTACAAGAACATCGTTGCCTATTCGATCGAAACCTCCGGGACCTTCGATCTGGATTCCGAACTGGAGATCTATTTCTCGTCGCTGGGCCAGGTGAAGTTCGAGTTCACCGGCAAGACGTCGATCGTGGAAATATCCAAGCACATATCGAAGCACGTGTTTTGAACCAACGGGCGGGGCATTCACCACGCGGCGGTCAGTCCAGCAATTGCGGGTTCCACACCACTTCCCAAAGGTGGCCGTCCGGGTCCTTGAAGTAGCCGGAATAGCCGCCCCAGAAGGTGTCATGCGCCGGTTTGACGATGACCGCGCCGGCCGTGGCGGCTGTGGCCATGACGGCGTCGACTTCGGTCTTCGATGACACGTTGTGGCCCAGCGTCATTTCCGTCGAACTGGCCGGACCGAGGGCCAACCCGGTGTCATGCGCAATGCTGCTGCGCGGCCAGAGGGCCAGACGCAGACCAGGTTGTAGCTGGATGAACGCAACCGCACCATGCTCGAATTCCTGTCCAACGATGCCTTCGCAGGCCAAGCCCAGACCATCGCGGTAGAACCGCAACGACGTTTCCAGGTCCTCGACTCCGAGGGTGATGACGGTGATACGAGGCTGCATGGTCAGACTCCGTTACGGATCATGGCTTTGCGGCCAGAGTAGAACAGGGCTCCGGCGATTCAACCCGCTCGCTCGACCGCCTCGGCGCCAGCACTCGCGACCTGCGCGGCTTCGCTGCGGTGGACGCCGTGCACGCCAACCGCACCGATGCAACGGTCGTCGACATAGATCGGCATCGCGTCCGCGACGCAGCGCAGACGCGGAGAAGACCGCATCAGTGGCGCCGTCTCGAGCAGACCGCATCGCTCGACGGCCGCAGCCCGCTGGGCCTTTCTGATCGCGCAGCGGGCGCTATCGGGCGGGCTGCCGTCGAGTTTCACCAGGCCAAGCGGCTCGCCCGCGCTATCGACTACCGCGATGGATACCGCCCAGCCACGGCGCTCGGCCTCGGCACGTGCCGCGCGCAGAGCGGCTTCGGTGCGCTGCATGCCGAGCTGGTAACGATCTTCCAATGGCGGAGGCCCCGCATAGATGGCAGCCTCCACATCCCATAGTCCTGACAGCAGTCCACGTCCCATAAGCCCTCCGCTAGCGGCTTTGCGCTAGTTCTTGTTATTGATCAGGCAATCGCGGGTGACGTCCTCGATCCGGGTCAGCCCCAGCAGCGCCATGTCTCGCTGCAATTCGGCGCCCAGCAGTTCGATGGCGTGGGCCACCCCCGCCTCGCCCGCATAGGCCGCGGCGTAGTTGAATGGCCGGCCGATGAACACCATGCGCGCGCCCAGCGCCAACGCCTTCAACACATCGGTGCCGCGCCGGAAGCCGCTGTCGACCATGACCGGCAGTTCGCTGACCGCTTCCACCACCCCAGGCAAGGCCGCCAGCGCCGAGATTGTGCCGTCGAGCTGGCGCCCGCCGTGGTTGGACACGATCAGCGCATCCGCACCCACGTCGCGAGCCTTGCGCGCATCGTCCGGGTGGAGAATGCCCTTGACCACCAGCTTGCCCGGCCACAGCCGTCGGACCCGTTCGAGATAGCGCCAGTTGAGGTGGCTGCGACCAGAAAAATCCCGCTTTACGTTACCGGACAGGATCGCGACGCCGCGCGTGGCGTAGTTGTTCTCGAAGTGCGGCATGCCGTGGTTGATCAAGGTGCGCAGGAAGGTGCCGAACAACCAGCGCGGCCGCACCAGCCCGTCGTAGGCCAGCCGCAGACTGGGACGCAGCGGTGAACTGAAGCCCGAGCGGGTGTTGTTGTCGCTGTTGGGCGGCACCGGGTAATCGACGGTGATCACCAGCTTGTCGAAGCCGGCACCGCGCACGCGCTCGATCAGCGCCTCGATGCCGGCCTCATCGCCTGGCAGATAGGCCTGGAACCAGTCGGTCTTGCCGTGATTGAGCACGTCCTCCATGCGGATCAGCGAGCTGCCGCTGAGGATCATCGGAATGCCGGCCTTGGCTGCCGCCTGTGCCTGCACCAGATCGCCGCGGTAGGCCGAGAGCGCGCTGATGCCCATTGGCGCGATGCCGATCGGCAAGGCGTAGCGCTGACCCAGCAGCTCGGTTTCAAGCGCAATGTTGGATACGTCCACCAGTGCCCGTGGCAGGAACGAATACGCATCGAAGGCGCTGCGATTGGCCCGGGCGGTGTGCCCATCTTCGGCGACATTGGCGATGTAGCCGTAGATCGGCCGTGGCAGATGGCGCTTCGCAGCGTGATCGAGATCGTGCAGGTTGAGAATCGACGCCAGGCGGCGCGAGGGGTTACTGGGCATTTACAGACGGGTCCTGCTGATTGTGGAACCCGTTCGGGCGGGCCTCCGGGTTGACCAGATCCCGCGGGCGCTCGCCGCGCAGGGCCTGAGTGATGTTTTCTACCGCGCGATGGGCCATGGCTTCACGGGTTTCATGAGTCGCCGAGCCGATATGCGGCAGGGTTACCACGTTGTCCATGCGCAGCAGCGGCGACTCTTGCAGCGGTTCACGCTCGAAGACGTCGAGCCCCGCCCCGGCGATCAGACCCTCGTCGAGCGCCCGAATCAGCCCGGCCTCGTCGATCACCCGGCCGCGGGCGATATTGATCACGAAGGCCGAACGCTTCATCGCCTGGCATTGTTCGTAGCCGAGCAGGTGCTCAGTCTGCTCGGTGAGCGGTACGGTCAGGCAGACGAAATCCGACTCGGCCAACAGCTGCTCGTAGCTGCGACGCTGCAGGCCCCACTCGGCCTCCAGCGCCGGTTTGGGCGACGCGTTGCTGTACAGCACCTGCATATTGAACCCGCGTGCGCGACGGGCGATGGCCTGGCCGATGCGCCCGAGGCCGACCAGACCAAGGGTTTTGCCATGCACGTCGTGACCGAAATGGGGCTCGCCGACGTGCTGGGTCCAGCGACCCTCGCGCACCATGTTGGCCAGTTCGACCAGCCGCCGGGCGCTGGCCATGATCAGCATGAAGCCGGTGTCCGCGGTTGTCTCGGTAAGCACGTCCGGGGTGTTGGTCAACACGATGCCGCGGCGACTCAGCTCGGCGACCGGCAGGTTGTCGTAGCCCACCGAGATGGTCGCGATGGCTTCCAGCGCCGGCGCCCCATCGAGCAACGCCGAGGTGACCTGCAATTTGCCGCCAATCAGGCCGTGTGCTTCGCGCAACGCGGCGGTGACGGCCTCGGGCTGCAGCTCCGGCTCTTCGAAATAGGCAACCTCGAAGGCTTCATGCAAGCGTTGCAGGTGCGACTCTTTAAGCCGCCGCAAGGCGACGATTCGTTTCTTGTGCATCGATCACTCCAGATCAGCTGTTTTGAGGCCGGGCATGTCGAAGCCGGCATCGTCGAGCAGCGCGAACAACTCGGCGCACTGCCGCTCGTCGAGTGCCAGCAGTGGCGCCCGCAGTCGTGCCCACTGCTCGTCAACACTGAATCGTGCCGTCGCGGCCTTGAGCGCCGCGATCACCGGGAAGCGTTCGAAGATCTGCCGCGTACGTACCAATGCCGCCTGCTGTTCGTCGGCATCGTCTGCCTGCCAGCTTTTGGCAAGGCGCGCGATGGCGCCCGGATTGACGTTGGCCGTGGCGCTGATACAGCCGGCTCCGCCTGCGCGCAAGGTCTGTAACAGAAAGGATTCGCTGCCGGCATAGACCTGAAAACCGTCCGCGCCGAACTGCTCGATGACGGCACGGGTGTTGGACCAGTCGCCGGAGCTGTCCTTCAGCCCGACGATGTTGCCGGGATAAGCCCGGAGCAGCCGCTCGATCAACGCCAGCGACAGCGGCACCTGGGACACCGGCGGGATGTGGTAGAGGTAGATGCGCAGGCGTTCGTCGCCGACCCGTTCGACCACCTCGCTGAAATAACGGAACAGCCCCTCGTCGGACACGCCTTTGTAGTAGAACGGCGGCAGCATCAGCACCCCTTCCACCCCTTTGGCTACCGCGTGCCGGGTTTGCGCGACGGTGTCCGGCAGCGCGCAGCTTCCGGTGCCCGGCATCAGCCGCGCGGCTGGAATCCCTGCGTCGATGAGCGCATCGAACAGCCGGATCTTTTCTCCGACGGCCAACGAATTGGCCTCGGAATTGGTGCCGAACACGGCCAGCCCGACGTCCTGATCCAGCAGCCAGCGGCAATGCGCCACGAAGCGCTTGGTATCCGGCGAAAGATCCGCACCGAACGGCGTAATGACTGGCGACCAGACACGCCCGCTTTCCTGACTCATGATGCTCTCCTCTTGTTGTGATTATCTGGCAGCCCCGCAGGCTGCCAGCCATGACCTCAGGCGAGGCGTATGCGACGGCGAAGCGGTGCGAGCAGCCAGCGGAAGATCGGCGTCGCCTGCAATATCGAAAGCAACGCGATAGATAGCAGCACTACGGCGATTGGGCTGGTCAGAAAGATCCGATAATCGTCGTTGCCGATCAGCATCGACTGGTGGAAGGCGTTCTCCATCACCGGCCCTAGAATCAGGCCGATGACCATGGGTGCCGGGGATACACCGGCCTTGGCCAGCCAGTAGCCGAACAGGCCGAAACCGAGCATCAGTCCCACCTCGAACAGGCTGTTGTTGAGCGCGTAGGCGCCGATGATGCACAGCGCGATGATGGCGCAGGCGACGAAGCCGTCCGGAATGCGGGTGACCGCCACGCTGGCTTTGGTGAACATCAGGCCTACGCCGAGCAGGCCGATATTGGCGAAGATCACCGCCCAGATCAGCGTGTAGGTGACGTCGCCATAGTCGCTCAACAGGTTCGGCCCGGGCAGAATGCCTTGCACCATCAACGCCCCGAGCAGGATCGCGGTGGCCGAGCTGCCGGGAATACCCAGCGCGATGGTGGGAATCAGCGCACCGCCAACCACCGCATTGTTCGCCGCTTCCGGTGCCGCGACCCCGGCCGGATCGCCATTGCCGAAGCGACTCTTGTCCTTGGCGAAACGCTTGGCCTCGTTATAGGCGAACCAGCTGGCGGTATCGCCGCCGGTCCCAGGGATCAGCCCCACCACCACACCGATACCGCTCGAGCGCAGGATGTTGGGCATCAGCGCCTTCAATTCGCCGAACTTGGGAATCAGCCGGTCGGTAATACGGCTGGCGATCTTGGCCGCACCATGGGAATTCTCGATCAGCGACAGCGCCTGGGGTATCGAGAACAAGCCGATCAGCGCCACCGTAAAGCTGATACCGGAGAACAGATTGATGTTGCCGAAGGCCATGCGCGGCGTGCCGGTCATCAGGTCCATCCCCACCGTACTCACCAGCAACCCGACGGCACCGGAAAACAGCCCGTTGATCACCGACCCCTGCGCCAGCGAGCCGATGATGGTGATGCCGAGCACGGCGATGGCGAACAGCTCGATGGGGCCGAACTCGACCACGATGCTGCCAAGCAACGGCGCCGCCAGCAACAACGCGATGCCGCTGATGGTGCCGCCGATAAAGGAGGCGAACAGCGAGATCCCCAGCGCCTTGCCCGCCTGGCCCTGCTGCGACATCGGGAAGCCGTCGAGCACCGTTGCGGCGGCCGATGGGGTGCCCGGTGTGCGCAACAGGATCGCCGCGATGGAACCGCCGTAGGAGGCGCCGACATAGAGCGAGGCGAGCATGCTCAGGCCGGTGGCGGTATCCATGCTGAAGGTCAGGGGCAACAGCAGGGCCAGCGCCATGGTGGCGGAGAGCCCCGGCATGGCGCCGACGAACAGCCCCAGCAGGATGCCCCCGAAAATGGCAGCGAAATTGGCCAGGGTCAGCACGTTGACCAACCCTGTCATGACGATCGAACTTTCCACGGAAAATGCCTCGTCGGAAATGGAAGGGAGCGGTCAGGCGATCGCTGACGGCAACAACGGTATGGGAAGCCCCAGGAACTGCACGAACACCAGGCATACCACCGCCACCAGTACCACCGTGCCAATCACGGCGAAGCGCATCGATACGGTGCGGATCAGCACCAGCGCCAAGGCCATGAACAGTACGGTCGCCAGCACATAGCCGAGCGTGGTGATGGCCGCGACGTAGGCTACCGCCAGCACGAAAACCAGGGCCGTCACCGCGTAACGTGGCGGGGCGGCGGGTGCTTCGCTGGCAACCGCTGGCTCGACCTCACGTTGCCGGGCCGCGCGCCAGCGCAGCAATTCCGAACACACCATGGCCAGCGAGAACAGCCCCACCGTGACCGAATAGATCAGCGGCATCTGCGCAGCGGCTTCTGGATAGCCCTGCGCGTTGCTGAAAAACACCATCGCCAGGGCCATGCCAAAGAGTCCGAGTACCAGCCTGTTCATGTTCATGGGCGCCTCCCCTCGTCGCGTTCGGCCGATGGCTTCACTGTTGCTTGCCACCGACTTCGCTCCAGATGCCCTGGAACTCCTGCTCCATGTCCTCGAACATCTGGCCGTAGTCGTCGCCGGTGACGATGTCGATGTGCAACGCACGCTTTTTGGCATCAGCCAGGAATGCCTCGTCGGTTTTCAGCGCTTCGAAGGCGGCGATCAGCTGCTGGCGCGCTTCATCCGGAATCCCGGCCGGTGCGCTGTAGCCGCGCGAGGAGCCGGCGACCACGTTGATGCCCTTCTCTTTCAGGGTCGGCACATCGGGCAGGCTCTCGAAACGCTTGTCCGCGAACACCGCCAGCGCCTTCAGGTTGCCGCTCTTGATCTGGCTGTAAACATTGCCGACGTTGTTGAAGCTGACGTCGATCTTGTTGCCCATGGCCGCGGTGGCCGAGGGGCCGTCGCCCTGGAACGGCACCTTCTTGAAGGAAAGCCCGGTGGCCTTCTCGATCACCAGCGTGGTGAAGAAATCATCGCCACCCACACCGGAGTTGCCGACCGTGACACGGCCTGGCTTTTCCTTGGCCGCCGCGAACAGATCTTCGATGGTGTTGTAGGGGCTGTCCTTGGCCACCACTGCAATGCCCGAGTCGGTCACCACGTTGGCGATCGGGGTCAGGTCCTTGATGTTGTAGGTGATAGCGTCGTTCATGATGTAGTTGGTCATCAGCATCGGCGTGTTGGTGATGCTGATCACCGTGCCGTCCTTTTTCGACTGCCGTGCCAGACGCGTCCAGGCGATCGCGCCGGTGGCACCCGGGATGTACTCGTTGACGAAATTGGCGCCCAGTTTCTTGGTCAGGTAGGGCTGTACCAGCTGCGCCAGCACGTCGCTGCCGCCGCCCGGCTTAAAGCCTTGCAGCACGGTGACCTCGTCGCCGGCGACGTAGTCCGCCTGGGCCGCAAAAGGAACGGAAAACGCCGTAACGGCGGTCAAGACGGCGGCGGACAGTTGCTTGTTGATCTTCATTTCGCTCACTCCACATTTTCTTGTTGGATTTATGGTGTCTGGCCAATCGGATCCAGACGTGGTCAGGGGCGACAACCGCGCGCCGCCGCCCCTACAGCGGGTCATGCAACGCTCATCGGTTGTTTTCGAGGGTCATCCAGGGTTGGCCGCCGGCCGCGATCGCGTAGCGCGCAACGGCCTGCTCGTCGAAGTCGAAGCCGAGCCCCGGGGTCTGGTGCAGCTTGATGTAGCCGTCTTCCTGCTCGAGCTGGCGGTCGATCAACCGGCGGAAGTTGAGGACCTGGTCATCCCAGAAGAACTCCACGTAACGTGCATTCGGCGTGGCGGCCACCAGCGGTGCATGCACGTCGTGGAACCAGTGCGGGTACATCGGCACGCCGTAACCGGCGGCCATCGCCGCGATGCGGCGCCACTCGGTGATGCCGCCGCAGACCACCGCGTCGGTCTGCAGGATGGCCGCGCCGCCCTTGTCGAGCAGCTCCTTGTGGCGCCAGCGCCCGACCTCCACCTCGCCGGTGGCAATGGGAATCGGTGTGGCCCGCGCCAGCCGCGCATGGCTGTCGATGTCATCGACCAGGAACGGCTCCTCGATAAAGGCCGGGTTGTAGCGCTCGAAGCGGCGCACGTACTGCAGCGCCTCGGTGACATCGCTCCAGCCGTTGTTGACGTCGAGCATCAGTTCGACGTCGGGGCCGATGGCTTCGCGAGCCGCCGCCACCCGCGCCTCTTCTTCCTTGGGCGAGAGACGGCCGGTTTTCATCTTCACGGCCTTGAAGCCGAGCGATACGTAGTGCGCCATCTCCTCGCCGAGCAGCGCGGGAGTTTTACCGTCGAGGTAGTAGCCACCGCTGGCGTAGGCCGGCACACGATCGGCACTGGCCGCACCGAGATAGCGATGCAGCGGCAGGCCGGCGCTGCGCGCATTGAGGTCCCAGAGCGCGGTGTCGAGAATGCTGATCGCACGCATGACCACCCCGGCGCGGCCCTGCAGGAGGGCCTCCTGGTACATCTCCTTCCACAGCGCCTCGACGTCCAGCGAATCGCGACCCAGCAGCACCGGCGCCAGCAACTTCTCCACGGCGATCGGCAGCAGCTCACCGCCGGCACTGCCGACGTAGCAGAACCCGATGCCGCTGACGCCGTTGGCGCCGGTTACCTTGACCAGGCCGTAGTCGCGGGCGTGCACGGTGCGGTTGGAGAATGAGGTGACCTGATCCAGCGGCATGCGGGCCGCACAAACGGAAATGGAGCTGATCTTTGCCATTGTTGTTCTTGTCCTGTCTCAAGCCGGCAGGCCGATGTAAACGTTTTCATCGTCCGCCGGGGTTCGCTCGTATGACCCCAACCGCGTCGCCAGTAATGCGAAACGGCGCTATGTAATCGCTTACATTTGCGAAAAAATGCGATGTAAGCGTTTACAAAAAGTTAGTTTCGGTTTTTCCTTATGTCAAACGCCATTCGCTGAGTGGCTTATTTCCAGCTCAACAAATGAGTAACTCGATGCCTCCCCCACAAGCGTTACTGTCCCGCGCCAGTCTGCACGATGTTGCCCGCGTAGCCGGTGTTTCGACGGCTACGGTATCGCGGGTGATCAACGGCAGTGCAGCCGTCAGCGACGACAAGCGCCAGGCCGTGCAGCGCGCCTGCGATGAACTCGGTTATGTGCTGAACGCCGCGGCGCGAACCCTGGCCTCGCGCCGCAGCATGACCATCGGCGCGGTCGTCCCGACGCTCGCCACGGAAACCTTCTCCCGCCCCCTCGCCGCCTTTCAGCACACCGTGCACGAGGCCGGCTACACGCTGCTGGTGGCCAGTTTCGGCTTCGACGAACAGGTCGAACTGAAGGAGGTCCAGACCATGCTCGAACACGGCGTCGATGCGCTGATGGTGGTCGGTCGAACGCACGATCCGAAGATGTGGCAGATGATCGACAACAAGCGCATCCCCTGCGTACAGGCGTGGACGCAGGACAGCGCCCGCCCGAGCGTCGGCTTCGACAACATCGCGGTTTCCCGGGATATGGTCGATCACCTGTTGGCATTCGGTCATCGCCGGTTCGCCATGCTGGTCAACGCGCCCTTCAACGACCGGGTCAGCGACCGAATCCTCGGCGCCCGGGCACGCCTAGCCGAAGTCGGGCTGGAAGTGCCCGAGCAATGGCTGATGGAGACCAACCTGACGCTCGAAGACGGTATCGCCGCGATGCACAGCCTGCTGCAGGGCGCAGTACGGCCCACGGCGGTGATTTGCGCCAACGACCTGCTGGCATTTGGCGCCCTGCTGGCGGCGAAGAACCTTGGCGTGCGGGTGCCCGAGGATGTCTCGGTGGTCGGCTTCAACGACTTCGACTATGCCCGGCACCTGTCGCCACCGCTGACCACCACCCGCGTCGAGCTCGAACAGATCGGCACTCGCGCCGGCACCTACCTGCTGGAAGCGCTCGACGGCAAGCCCAGGCCGGGCCCCATTGCCGTCGCCACGGAGCTGATCGTACGCGGCAGCTCGGGGCCGGCACCCGAACCCTCCGGTTGAGGCCGCGCGCCTCGCCGCCAAAGTGCCGCACGCCCGGCACGCATCACAACGATCGAGAGGTAACGCCCGTGAACAACAACAATGACTCCGGCAGCAAAACCGACGATCCGGCGCGCGGCATGCGCAAAGGGTTGACCAACTATGGCGATGAGGAATTCTCGCTGTTCCTGCGCAAGGCCTTCATCAAGGGTGCGGGCTATTCGGACGATGCGCTGTCGCGTCCGATCGTCGGCATCACCAACACCGGCAGCGGCTTCAATCCCTGCCATGGTAACGCGCCGCAGCTGATCGAAGCGGTCAAGCGCGGGGTGATGCTCGCCGGCGGGCTGCCGGTGGACTTCCCAACCATCTCGATTCACGAGAGCTTCGCCCATCCCAACAGCATGTTCCTGCGCAATCTCATGTCGATGGACACTGAGGAAATGATCCGCGCCCTGCCGATCGATGCGGTGGTCCTGATCGGCGGCTGCGACAAGACCGTGCCCGCTCAGTTGATGGGTGCCGCCAGCGCCGGCGTGCCGGCCATTCAACTGGTCAGCGGCTCGATGCTGACCGGTTCGCACCGTGGTGTGCGAGTCGGCGCCTGTACAGATTGCCGGCGCTTCTGGGGCATGTACCGCGGCGATGAGATCGACCAGCAGGAGATCACCGAGGTCAACGACCAGCTGGTGGCCAGCGTCGGCACCTGCTCGGTGATGGGCACCGCCAGCACCATGGCCTGCGTCACCGAAGCACTGGGTATGATGCTGCCCGGCGGCGCCACACCACCGGCGGTCACCGCCGACCGCATCCGTATCGCCGAGCGCACCGGCACCCAGGCGGTGGCGATGATCCAGTCACGGATGACGCCAGACCGCATCCTCACCGAGCAGGCCTTCGAGAACGCCCTGATGGTGCTGCTCGCCATCGGCGGCTCGACCAATGCCATCGTGCATCTGTCAGCGATCGCCGGCCGCTGCGGCATCCGCATCGACATGGATCAGGTCGACGCGCTCGGTCGCAAGATCCCGGTGCTGGTCAATCTCAAACCGTCCGGCACGCATTACATGGAAGACCTGCACAAGGCCGGCGGCCTGGCCCCCGTGCTGCGCGAACTACGGCCTTTCCTGCACCTCGATTCACTGACCGTCACCGGACGCACGCTGGGCGAAGAGTTGGATGAAATCGCCGCCTTCCCGCAGGACGTGGTGCGCTCGCTGGACAACCCGATCTATCCACAGGGCGGCATCGCCTTCCTGCGCGGCAACCTGGCGCCGGACGGGGCGATCATCAAGCAGTCGGCCGCCAGCGCCGAGCTGATGGAGCACGAAGGCCGGGTGGTGGTGTTCGATGGCCTGGAGGATCTGGCCCAGCGCATCGACGACCCGGACCTCGACGTCAACGCCGACGACATCTTGGTGCTGAAGAACATCGGCCCGAAGGGCGCGCCCGGCATGCCGGAAGCCGGCTACATCCCCATTCCGCGCAAGCTGGCGCGTGCCGGCGTCAAAGACATGGTGCGCATCTCCGATGGCCGCATGAGCGGCACGGCGGGCGGCACCATCATCCTTCACGTCACGCCCGAAGCGGCGGATGGCGGGCCACTGGCGCTGATCGAAAGCGGCGATCGCCTGCGTCTGAGCGTGGCCGAGCGTTCCCTGGATTTGTTGGTCAGCGACGGGGAGCTGGCGCGTCGGCGCGATGCGCTTGAGCGACCGGAACCGCGCGAAGGCGACGAGCGCGGCTATCGCAAGCTGTTCCTCGACACCGTGACCCAAGCCGATCGCGGCTGTGATTTCGACTTTCTGCGCAGCCTGGACGAGGCCGGCAGCGTGCCGCTGCGTAAATGATTCCAAAGCCGTCGCGTCGCACCCAGCGCAAAAACCTCAACAACCTGGAGCCCGAACAGTGAATTTGACAGACCCGAACGACTACCTCTTCACCCCCAGCATCCCCAGCCTCGCGATTGCGGATAGCAACCAACGCTACCCCGTGCGGCGCATCTACTGCGTGGGCCGCAACTATGCCGAACACGCCCGCGAGATGGGTCATGATCCGGACCGCGAGCCGCCGTTCTTCTTCACCAAGCATCCCGACAGCCTGCTGCCCGATGGCAGTGTGTTCCCCTACCCGCCGGGCACCGAGAGTGTGCACCACGAGATCGAGATGGTCGTGGCCATTGGCCGTGGCGGCGCCGATATTCCGCCTGAACAGGCGCTTGAGCACGTCTACGGCTATGCCGTGGGGCTGGACATGACCCGCCGCGACCTGCAGGCCGAGGCGAAGAAGATGGGCCGACCCTGGGCGGTGGCCAAGGGCTTCGATCACGCCGCGCCCTGTTCGGCGCTGGTACCGGCAACCAAGGTCGGCCATCCGAGCGAAGGCCGCATCTGGCTTGAGATCAATGGCGAGCTCCGTCAGGAAGGTGATCTGGCGTCGCTGATCTGGAGCGTGCCGGAGGTAATCGCCTACCTGTCGCGGCTGTTCGTGCTCGAGCCCGGCGACCTGATCATGACCGGCACGCCGGCCGGTGTCGGCGCGGTGCAGCGTGGCGATCGGTTGAGCGGCGGCGTTGAAGGCATCGGTACGCTGGAAGTCACGGTGGGTTAAATGTTCGGTATCACTGACGGGGCTGGAAAGGCACTTCTGCAAGCGGCCGGCAGATGCTAGTTTCCAAGCCCTTCAGGTGATTCGAGGAGCCATGATGCGCTCATCCAGAAAGTGCCGGGCGGGGCTGTTGCTCGTCGCGGTGACCATGGCGCTCAGCCGCCCCGCCGCGGCCGACGTGGATTTCGCCGGCATCGACGCGACGGTAACGGACGCCGCCCAAGCCGTCATGGCGCAACACGCGATCCCCGGTCTGGCGATCGCGATCACGGCACAGGGCGAGCAGCGTTTCTATGAGTTCGGCGTGGCCTCGAAGGCGACGCAGCAGGCCGTGACCCGCGATACCCTGTTCGAGATCGGCTCGGTCAGCAAAACCCTGACCGCAACCCTGGCGGCCTATGCCGAAACCCAGGGCAAGCTGTCTCTCACCGACAGCCCCAGCCGCTATCTGCCCGCCCTGCAAGGCAGCCAGCTCGACCGGATCACCCTGATCGACCTGGCCACCCATACGGCTGGAGATTTCCCGTTGCAGCTGCCCGATGCGATTCGCAACGATCAGCAGTTGACGGATTACTTCAGGTCTTGGCAGCCGCGCTACGCACCTGGCACCAGGCGCGTCTACGCCAATCCCGGCATGGGTCTGCTGGGCATGGCGGTGGCCAGCGGCCTGGGGATCCCCTATGTCGAGGCCCTGCAGAGCCGGCTGTTGCCAACGCTCGGGATGAACAGCACCTACATCGATCTGCCGTCCGGCGAGAGAATGCGCTATGCCCAGGGTTACAACAAGAACGGCGACCCGGTCCGGCTGAATCCGGCGCTGCTGGCGAATGAAGCGTACGGCGTGAAGACCACCAGTCAGGATCTGCTGCGCTTCGTCGAAGCGCAGCTCGGCACGATCAAAACGGACCGCTCGGTCAGACAGGCCATAACCGCGACCCAAACCCGCCATTACCGGGTGGGCGCCATGACCCAGGCGTTGGTATGGGAACAGTACGATTATCCGGTCGCGCTGGACGATCTGTTGGTTGGCAATGGCAGCAAGATGGTACTCGACAGCCAGCCGGTGGAACCGATTTCCCCTCCGTCACCACCGCAGGCCGACGTCTGGATCAACAAGACCGGCTCGACCAACGGTTTTGGTGCCTACCTGGCCTTCATTCCGGCCGAACAGCTGGGCATTGTCATTCTGGCCAACCGGTATTACCCGAACGAGGACCGGGTGAAGCTCGCCTATCGCATCCTCGGCCAGTTGGCGCAATAACGGAAACAGGTCAGCCGGATCGCGTAACGCGGCTCAAAGGCATGCCTCGGCGGTGGGCTGAAGGGGAGCCGACCGCCTCGGCCGCTTAAGAATGCCAAGACGATCGGCTTTCGCTCAGCGGTCTGGGCGCTATCGATACTCGCTCACCAGAGCCGGGCTAGCGGCCCACCTTCGCGTCGGTTGAATCATGGGTGGTCGAGGCGGCCGGCTCCGGTTGCGCAGGTTCCGGTTCGCCACGCCCGGGGTCGTCCGGTCGGATTCCCAGAGCCATCAGCAGCGTCTCGGTAACCTCCATGAAGGAGTACCCGTCGGCCCATATTTGCGTCTTGCTGTTTAGCCTGTTATCCATTTCGTTCCATTTCCTGGGCCGGAGCGTCGTCCAGCCCTCGTTCGTGTTTTTGTCTGCTTTGCCAAATTGGCACAGCACAACAGCATCGAACGTGCCATCGCGTATTTCTTAATTTTTCCTTATAAATCAAATAGTTGCTGTGATGGCAAATTTCAATTATCGTGCAAATTGCATGGCCTCCGTTAGCGCGCCATGCGATGTGCATGTCGCCCGCTGGCGCCTTGAGCAGGCATCACACACAGCCGAACAGGACGAGCAACCCGACACGCGCAGATCGTTCCCATGGCCAAGCCCTAAGCCGGTCCGCGTTAGGCATAATTGTCCTCCTTGCCCGAGCCCTTGCCCATGCAAATCGACGAAGAACTCACCCTGAAGAAGCTTGAAGTCTTTCTGGCCTTCATGCGTAGCGGCAACCTGAGCAAAGCGGCCGCCGAGCTGAACACCAGCAACGTCAGCGTTCACCGCGCCATCCATTCATTGGAAAGCGCCCTGCGCTGCCCGCTGTTCAAACACGAGGGCCGCAACCTGATCCCGCTGGAGAGTGCCTTTGTGCTGGAGGAACATGCGCAGAAGCTGGTCCAGGATGTCCTCGAAACGGTGCGCCAGACGCGTGAATCGGCTGGGTTCTCGGCCGAGCGCTTCAAACTCGGGGCGCTCTATTCGCTGACGGTGAAGACCGTGCCGCAGCTGATCATGGGCCTGAAGCTGCGCCGCAGCGAGCTCAACATCGACCTGATCCTCGGCTCCAACGTAGATCTGCTCTACAAACTCAAGAACATGGAACTCGATGCCGTCCTGATTTCTCTCGACGACAGCCTGATCAATATAGATTGCGAGCAATTGCTGCTCTTTGCCGATGACATCTTTCTTGCTGTACCCGCCGACTCCCCATTTGCCGAGCAGGCAGAGGTGGACTTAGGCGACTTGCGTGATGCGACCTTCATCACCCTCACCCAGGGTTTCGCCACCCATCGCGACAGCGCTCGTGTGTTCGACCAGGCAGGCTTCAAGCCGAATGTAGGGATGCAGGTCAACGACATCTTCACTCTGCTCAGCATGGTCAGTTCAGGCGTCGGTTACGCCCTGCTTCCAGGGCGGGTCGCAGCGGTTTACGAGAACCGCATCCGCCTGATCCCCCTACAGAGCAAGTACCGCCTGCAGCAGCAGATCGGCATTGTGTTCCTCAAGGCCAAGGAGCGCGATCCCAACCTGCTTGCTCTGGTCGCCGAATGCCGAATGTATCGGTCCCGATCCAGCACCGAACCGGGGTCTTCAACGGATCGTTAACTTAGCCGTAACGATAGAAGGGAGGTCTTAATTGATCCCCCCCGTTGCGCACGCTAGCCTGCATTTCACTCGAGCAGCGGACGCTCGGATAACAAGAAGAAATTCCTGTGACGTAATAAAAATAATTATGAGCCGCGTAGCGTGGCTCTAAGTGTCAATCTAGGAGAATTCCAATGAAAGCCCTACTCCGTACATCGGTTGTGGCTGCAATGCTAGTCGCCAGCGCCCCCAGTTTCGCCGAGACAGTCCTTCGCGCTTCCCATCAGTTCCCTGGCAATCAGGGCGACCCGCGCGATGAAATGGTGCAGATCATCGCGCGCGAAGTGGCCGCCGCCAATGTTGGCCTCAAAGTCCAGATTTATCCCGCCTCCTCCTTGTACAAAGCCAACGAACAATGGGGCGCGTTGACCCGTGGCCAACTCGACATGACAGCCTTGCCGCTGGACTACGCGTCGGGCCGCGTACCGCAATTCTCCGCCACGCTGATGCCTGGGCTGGTCAAGAACTACGACCACGCCGAGCGCCTGAACGACTCCGACTTCATCAAGGAAATACACGCGCTGGCTGAGAAGAACGGCGCGATCATTCTCGCTGATGCCTGGCTGGCTGGTGGATTCGCTTCCAAAGAGAGCTGCATTACCTCGCCTGACACCATCAAAGGGCAGGTCATCCGCGCCGCTGGTCCGGCTTTCGAAAACATGCTCGCCGCCGCCGGTGCCTCGATATCGTCGATGCCTTCGTCCGAGATCTACAGCGGCATGCAGACCGGCGTACTTGATGCGGCCAACACCTCCAACGACAGCTTCGTCTCATACCGCCTGTATGAGCAGGTGAAATGCCTGACCGCGCCGGGCGAGAACGCCCTATGGTTCATGTATGAACCCGTCCTCATCTCCAAGCGCACCTTCGACAAACTCACCCCGGAACAAAAGGAAGCCATGCTCGCGGCAGCAAGCAAGGCCGAGGCCTACTTCGCCGAGGAAGGACCAAAAGGTGAGCAGCGGATGAACGAGACGTTCGCCAAGGCCGGCGTCAAGGTTGTCAGCCTGAGCAAAGAAGAACACGACGCCTGGATGCAGGTCGCCCGCGACTCTTCCTACAAGTACTTCGCCGAGAAAGTCAAAGGCGGCCAAGACCTCCTGGACAAGGCCCTCGCCGTGCAGTGATGCCCCACATGGCCGCTACCTCAGCGGCCTTCGCTGTGTTCAAGCACGCTCCGTGCTTCTGCTTCATGGCCCGGGTTCAAAGGAGTCCCCATGTCCAGACGATTTATTCGCTCCATCGAGGCCCTGTCGCGCCTTGGTGGGGTCAGCTCCGTGTTCCTGTTGATCATCGCCATGGTTGTGATGTGCCAGATGATCCTGATGCGCTACTTATTCAGAGCGCCCACCGTCTGGCAGACCGAGGTCGTGGTATTTGCCGCCACCGCGGCGATCTTTATCGGCGCGCCCTACGTGCTGATGAAAAAGGGCCACGTCGGCGTCGACGTCATAGAACTGATGATGTCCTCGCCCAACCGGCGCCGTATGCAGCTGCTCGGGGCGGTGCTGGGCCTGACGTTCTGCCTGCTGATGACCGTGGCGAGCGTCATCTATGTCCACGAAGCCTGGGAAGGCGGCTGGACCACCCCGACGATTGCCGCCATACCGCTATGGATTCCTGCAACGCCTATGCTCGTGGGCTTCGGCCTGCTATGCCTGCAATACGTGGCAGAGATGATGAAGCTCATCTGCCCCGCCCTGGCCATCTCGGAGCAGCAAAGCGCTTCGGCCATCACGGATGAACCCATCGGACACAGCCGCCAGAATCTGGGAGAAGCACCATGACGCCGACCCTTACAGGTACGCTTTTGATCTGCGCCTTGCTCCTGTTCCTGGCCACCGGCATGCCGATCGCCTTTGCCCTGGGCCTGGCGGCCATGGGCGGTCTGTTCTTGGCGATGGGCCCTGATGTCATCGGCGTGGTGGCTGAAACCATGTTCGCCGGGATCGGCAATCTGGCATTCGTCTCGATTCCGATGTTTGTGCTGATGGGCGCCATCGTGGCCGGCACGCCCGCCGGAGCCGATCTTTATCGCGCGCTGGACCGCTGGATGTACAAGGTTCCAGGCGGTCTGGTGCTCTCGAACATCGGCGCCTGCGCTGTCTTTTCCGGTATGACAGGCTCGAGCCCGGCCACCTGCGCTGCGATCGGCAAGCTGGGCATCCCGGAGATGATCAACCGCGGCTACCCCTCCTCGGTGGCGACTGGTTCGATTGCCGCGGGCGGCACGCTCGGCATCCTGTTACCTCCTTCGGTGACGATGATCATCTATGGCATCGCCACGGAAACCTCCATCGGCCGGCTTTTCCTCGCCGGGGTTCTGCCGGGCCTGATGCTGACGGCCATGTTCATGTGCTGGGCGATGATCGATGCCCGCCGCAAGGGCTTCCGCTTCGGCACCGAAGGTGTGTATTACAGCCTGCGCGACAAGCTGGCAGCACTGCCGCGTATTTTTCCGCTGATCCTGGTGATCATCGGCGTGCTCTACGTGCTTTATGGCGGCGTGGCCACGCCTTCCGAGGCAGCCGGCGCAGGTGCGATGCTCACGCTGGTGGTCGTGGTGCTGGCCTACCGGCTGTTCAAGATGGGCACCTTCCGCAATATCTTCAGCTCCGGCATGCGTGAAAGCGTCATGATCATGATGATCCTGGCCTCTGCCGAGCTGTTTGCCTTCGCGTTGTCGTCGCTCTACATCACTCAGTCGCTGGCCGAGACGATTGCCAGTCTGGAGGTCAACCGCTGGGTGCTGATGGGTGTGATCAACCTGTTCCTGCTGGTGGCCGGGATGTTCCTCCCGCCGGTCGCGGTCATCGTGATGTCTGCGCCCCTGCTCTTCCCCATCGTCGTACAGGCCGGCTTCGATCCCTACTGGTTCGCAGTGGTCCTCACCATCAACATGGAGATCGGCTTGATCACGCCGCCGCTGGGCCTGAATCTGTTCGTCATCAATGGCATCGCACCCCAGGTGCCGACCCGGGACATCCTTTGGGGGGCGCTCCCTTACGCGCTGGTCATGGTGCTGGCGATCATCGTGCTGTGTGCGTTCCCACAGATCGCGACCGTACTGCCTGACTATGTGATGGGCGAAGCCCTATAAGCATATATGTTGGCCATTGGCCATTGGCCATTGGCCATTGGCCATAGGCGAATTTGACGGGCTCCTTTGGGGGCCCGTTTTTTTTTGCGCTTACGCCAATGCGTAGCGCTCGGATCGGAGCAATCTAAGCGCCTGGAAAGTAAGGCCAGTGCGGTGATGGGGTTATTCGACTCGATCGGCTTCCTGACGCAGCAAGGCGATCAGGGTGTCCAGCCGTGCACCGTCGAAAGCGATCAGCGTGCCCTGTTCGAACACCCGCCGTGCCAGGCCGGTCAGCACCGAGCCGGGGGGCAATTCGATATGCAGCCGCACGCCGCGCTCGTAGGCGGTGCGCAGGGTGCCGTGCCAGTCGACGACGCGGCACATGTTGAAAGCCAGGTCGTCGCGCAGGCGCTCGGGAACAGCAATGGGACGTGCCGTGGTACTGCTCAGATAGCGAATGCGTGGCGCACGGAGCTCGACGCGGGAGAACGCTTCGGCCAGTCGTGCAGCCGGTGCGTCCAACAAAGCGTTATGCGACGGCACGCTGACCGCAAGGCGTCGGGCACATGAGGCGCCCAGCGCTTTAGCGCGTGCCGCGACCGCCGCCATGGCATCGTCTGCCCCGGCAATGACGATCTGGTTGTCGGCATTGATATTGGCCAGGTGCACCGACTTGTCATGGACTTCGCCCAGCAGGCGTTCGACCGAAGTGAGATCGAGCCCGAGGATAGCGGTCATGCCGAAACCCTGGGGATAAGCGTTCTGCATCAGCTCGCCGCGCAGCTCGACCAGCCGCACGGCATCGCGATAATCCAGCGCACCCGCCGCCACTGCAGCGGCATAAGCGCCAATGGACAGGCCTGCCACATAGTCGGGCGCCTGACCGCCGCGCATCAACAACCGGGCAGCCGCGACCCCGGCGATCAGCAAGCACAGCTGCACGGCGCGGGTTGAGGCCAAAGCATCTTCGCTGTCCAGATCCAGCACGTTATGGCCAAGGACTTCGCTTGCCTGCTCCAGGCAATCAATCACCTCGGGCTCCTGCGGCAATCGATGCAGCATGCCGGGTTTCTGTGCGCCCTGGCCGGGGAAAGCGAACAGGCTGCTCATGCGACCTGCTCCTGCTGGTTCCATGGGTTTCCGACCAGCCGCGCCCCGGTGGGGCACTTGAGCAATACGCGTGTAGAGTCACCGGCCCATTCGCGCAGGGCGATGGCACCGAAGGGCGTTTCCAGCTGTAGGTCGACGCGACAGGGACCGTCATCAAGATGCTGCAACAGGTCGCGGGCCCTGGGCCGTGAAAAGGACTGCGGCACGCGCACGAGCAAATCGAGATCGCTGTTGGCATGCGCAGCCGGGATGCCGGTGGCCAGCTGATAGCCGACGGAACCGGTTATGCCCCAATCCAAGCCCAGTTCATTCATCACCGGCCTGAGCTGTATCAGCGCACGCAGTGCCGGTAGCTCACTGGCGTAGACACCCGCGGTCAGCTCTTCAGGCCGCACACGACGGCGCACAGCGTCTACTGACATGAGCGTGGCATAGCGCTGATCACGCGAGGCGCCACGTACTCCGACGGCGATCTGACCGCTCGCCACCATGGCCCGTCGCACGACCACGGGTTGGTCGATCTCAAGCACCTGTCGCACCCACACCGGCGTGTCAGAGGGCAGTTGTGTCGGGCTCATGCCCCAGAGCAGATCATGGGGGCATGGACGGTCGTGCATTAAAACCTCCTCGCGAAACCTCGTTATGAGTGAGACATCGGAGCCGATTTCGTCACATTCGACAGCAGCCCCGACGTGAATGACCTACCACTGCGCGCGCATCAACTCCCGCACCCGCGACGAGGCCTCACGGTTCGGTGCGCCGAGACGACCACGCAAGTCGGTACTGCTGCCGATGTCGTCCACGGCTCGCTGCAGGCAGTCACGCACACGCTGCAGATCGCCGGCAGAAGGCTGCTCGATGCTGTCCACCGAGAGGGTTTCCCAAAGCAGGCCGAGGGTCGCGTAATTGTCGATGTCGTAGGCCATTGGCGGCACTGATTCGGCCAGGGCTTCCAGCTCTTCGACGCTGCGCAGGGTAATGCGCGCCGCGGCGGCCTTGCCCATGGCGTGCACCATTACGCCCGGATCACGCAGGGCGACGATCCTCTGGGCCTGGTAGCCGTGTGCGAGAAAGGCACCGGACATGGCCTTGCCCACCAGCAGCGCGATCACCGGATGCCCGGCCAGGCGCGCGCGAGCATAACCGTCCACCGCACCGGCCAGGGCCTGATGGATGCCCAGCGCCTCCTCGCGACGGCCATAGGCCTGGCTCGGCACGTCGACGATGGCGACCACCACGCGTTTGTCCGCCTTGTCGCGATCGGCCGCGATCACCTCGTCCAGCGCCTGGCCCAGCGCCCAGCCTTCGAGCAGACCGACCTCGCCGTTGCGCGCGCGCGGGAAGGGATTCTCGGCGTCCGGCACCACGGCGATATAGCGTGCCGTGCGGTCGTCCAGCGACCCGTCGACCACCTGTACCGAGGCCGGATAGCCATCCAGTGCTTGACCACCGGCCAGGGCTTGCAACCAGTTCAGTCCACGGCTCATTGGGCATCTCCTTCGTAGAGGGCACGCACGGCGTCTGCATCGAGCTGCGCACGGGTATCGACGTCCGCCAGGCGCTGCAGAAACCAGGCGTGACGGCAGCTGCGCGGTTGAACGGGAATGCCGAGGGCGAACAGCTCGTGCAGCTGCTCGCGGATGGCGTCGGTGTCGTCAGCGACATAGGCGTCCACCAAGCCGCTGGCATAACGCTGCTCACCGCCGCTCAGGCTCCAGATGAACGGCCGGTCGCGCGAGTCGTATTCCTCGATCCCGGCTTCTTGCTCGATCACTTGTGGGCCGTTGAGACCGACGCGGGCTTCGCGGGTGACGACTAGATAGCTGCACAGCCCGGCGGCGATGGACATGCCGCCGAAGCAGCCGACGGAGCCGGCGACCACGCCAATCACCGGCTGATAGTCACGCAGTTCGACGATGGCTGCCTGAATCTCGGCGATGGCCGCCAGGCCCAGGTTGGCCTCCTGCAGACGTACACCGCCGGTTTCCAGCAGCAGCACGGCGCGAGTCGGAATGCCATTGCGGTTGTCTTCGATGGCTAGCTCCAGGGCGCCGGCGATCTTGGCGCCGCCGACCTCGCCCATGCTGCCGCCCTGAAAGGCACCTTCGATGGCGGCGATCACCGCCGGTTGGCCGTCGATCGTGCCCTTGGCAACCACCAAGCCATCGTCGGCCTGGGTGACGATGCCCTGCTTCGGTAGCCAGGGCGAAGTGACGCGGGCGAAGGGATCGAGCAATTCGCGAAAGCTGCCCGCGTCCAGCAGCACACGGGCACGCTGGCGGGCGCCCAGTTCGACGAAGCTGCGCGACTTGAGTAAACGGGCCACGTTATCAGCAAAGGAATCAGTCATGGCCGACCTCCTCCAACCCCTGCTCCAGACGCAGACGCACTACGCCGGGTGTGGCCCCAAAATCGTGAATATCGATATTCAGCGCTGGCAGGTTCTGCTCGCGGAACATTCGCTCGAACAGTTGCTGCCAGCGCTGCTCGGCGCCATTGACCGAGGTGACCACTTGGATCGCCAACTTGCCGGCCTGGCCGGGTTCCAGCAGCACTTCCAGATCGCCCGAGCCGACCACGCCGACCAGGGCCCTGCCGCGGGCGGGTTGCCCGGCGGCGAATTCGAAAGACAGGGTTTCCATGTTCAATTGCTCCCAGTCGGCGCCGGTGCGGCGGGCGCCAGGCGGTCGAGGAATAAGGTGGCGGCGAGTAGATCGGCAGCTCCGCCCGGCGAGGCGCGCAGCGACAACATCTCGCCTTCCAGTGCGCGCAGCTGGCGGCGCCCGGCGAGGCTGGCGCAACCGCCGGCAGCCAGTACGGCGAGGGCGCCTAGCTGCATGCGATTCAGCCCGGCGAGGCCAGCGCGGTGCAATACACAGGTGTCGCTCAGTTCGGTCATGATCGCCAGCAGCGCATCAAGCCGGGCATTCTGCTCACCCGCCCCGCCGCGACGGCTCACCAGCAACTGCGGCAGGCCCTGTTCGATGACGGCGGGAAAGCCGTGCTGCGCCTGTTCGCGTGCACCGAGCACGCCATAGGTACGGCAGACCCGTGCGCCATGGCTGTGCGGATTGTGCGGGGCGGCCGGGTCGCTCAAACGCGCCAGTGCCGCGGCGGTCGCCGCAACGCCTCGGGCATCAGGCGCGTCGATTTGCAGCGCCGCCGCCGCGCTGAGCAGCCCCAGCGCCCAGATAGCGCCGCGATGGGTATTCACACCGCCGGTGACGCGGAGCATGTCGGCTTCTCCGGCCCGGCCCAGTTGGCCGAGGGTTTCGCGCAAGGGCTGGCCGACTTCGCCAATTTCCTGCGCCGCTTCGGCCATCGCCTTGAAGGCCGGCCACAGCGCATCAGCCGAGGCGTGCATCAGGCCCAGGTGCAGGTCGTCATGCGCGCCGTTGCCGCGCCGATCGACCAGCCCCGGCTTGGGCGAGAGGTCGGCCTCGTCGATCAGCGCCTGCACCGCCAGGTCCGCCAGGCGCTCAGCCAGGGTTGGCTGCGCCTGTCTTGCAATGAGTGCGCTCATCACCAGCTCCTGAATTTCGCGGGCGGGTTGTAGAGGCCGCCGGACCAATCGACCAGTTCGGCGATGCTCTTGGCGGCCAGCAGCTCGCGAGTCGCATCGTTGCGGCGGATGCCAAGATCTTCCGGCAGCGCGATCAGGCCTTCGCGGCGCATGCGCTCGGTGTCTTTCGGGTTGTGCCGCAGGCCGATGCTGGTGACGCCGGCCACCGCGGCGATCATCGCCCGGCGTTCTTCCAGCGAACGCGCCTTGTACAGGTAGACGATGCCTTCCTCGGTCAGCAGGTGGGTGACGTCGTCGCCGTAAATCATGATTGGGGCCAGCGGCATGCCGCTCTTTTTCGCCACCTCCACCGCATCGAGTTGCTCGACGAAGGTGGGTTTGCCGCCTTCCTGGAAGGTCTCGACCATCTGCACCACGAGCTTCTTGCCGCGCTCGAGCAGGGTCACCGGGGCTTCGCCACCGGGCATGGCCATGTCCAGCCAAGCCGGAGTTGGATGACGGCGACCGCGCGGGTCGTGGCCCATGTTCGGCGCACCGCCGAAACCGGCCAGGCGCCCGCGGGTGACGGTGGAGGAATGGCCGTCGCCATCGACCTGCAGGGTGGCGCCGATAAACAGGTCCACCGCGTATTGCCCGGCCAGTTGGCACATCATGCGATTGGAGCGCATCGAGCCGTCGCGGCCGGTGAAGAACACGTCCGGACGATGGGCGATGTAGTTCTCCATCCCCAGCTCGGTGCCGAAGCAATGCACGCTCTCGACCCAACCGGTCTCGATCGCCGGGATCAGCGTCGGGTGCGGGTTCAGAGTCCAGTTGCGGCAGATTTTGCCTTTAAGGCCCAGCGACTCGCCGTAGGTCGGCAGAATCAGCTCGATGGCAGCGGTGTTGAAGCCAATGCCATGGTTGAGCGACTGCACGTTGTGTTTCTCGTAGATGCCGCGGATGGCCATCATCGCCATCAGCACGTGCACCGGCTTGATATGGCGCGGGTCGCGGGTGAACAGCGGCTCGATGTAGAACGGCTTGTCGGCGACCACCACGAAGTCGACCCAGCTGGCCGGGATGTCCACGCGTGGCAGCTCGTCGACAATTTCATTGACCTGGAAAATGACGATGCCATCGGAGAAGGCGGTTGGCTCGACCAGCGCTGGGGTGTCCTCAGTGCTAGGGCCGGTATAGATGTTGCCGTGACGGTCGGCCTGGAAGCCGGCGACCAGCGCGACATTGGGAATCAGGTCCACCAGCAGGCGCGAATAGAGCTCGATGTAGGTATGGATGGCACCGACTTCCAGCAGGCCGTCTTCGAGCAGCTGGCTGATGCGCAGGCTCTGCGGGCCAGCAAAGGAGAAGTCGAGCTTACGGGCGATCTGCCGTTCGAACAGGTCCAGATGCTCGGCGCGGCTGACGCTCGGCATGATCATATGCAGGTCGTGCAGCTTGCCGGGGTCGGCCTTGGCCAGGGAGCGGGAGAGGAAGTCCGCCTGCTTCTGGTTGTTACCCTCGAGCACCACCCGGTCGCCGGGGGCGATCAAGAGTTCCAGGGCCTCGACGATCCGCGCGCTGGGCAGCACCACGCCATCGGCGAGGCGCCGCACCTGATCGAGACGACGGGCTTTTTCAGCGCGGCGACGCGACCACTGCGGCGGTGGGGAGATTGTTGTTGTCATGGCGACTCCACAGGTTTTCCGCTTGTGGAGCGCACAGTAGGGAGACGACCGAAGGGTCATCAATCAAGCGCAGAGGTGTTTCGTTACGCTGAGGTTAACGAAGGCTCTGGATGGGCTCATAGCCAGCCGAGCGTGATGGCTGCAAGCAGCACATAGCGGCCACCCTTGGCCAGGGTCACCAACAGCAGGAAGCTCCACAGCGGCTCGCGCAGAGTGCCGGCGACCACGGTCAGCGGGTCGCCGATGATCGGCACCCAGCTCAGCAGCAACGACCAACGACCGTAGCGGTGATATCGGCGCTGTGCGCGTTCGAGCTGTTGGTCGCTGACCGGAAACCAGCGTTTATGACGCAGCCGCTCAACCGAGCGGCCCAGCAGCCAGTTGACCAGCGAGCCCAGCACGTTGCCCAAGGTGGCAACCAGCAGCAGGCCGGTGGCCGAGTAGCCGCCGTGCAGCAACAGCCCGACCAGCACGGCTTCGGATTGCGCGGGCACCAGCGTGGCCGCGGCAAGGGCAGCACCGAACAGGCCGAAGTAGGCGGGCAGGTCGAGCATGGGTTCTGCTGGCTTAAGGAATGATCGTGCTGAGCACTGGCTAGCGCAGCCGCTGCTCAACGCTGATGAAACGGCTCGTCGTCACCGCCCCGGCTGTGGGCGAAAGCCCGGCACCACACTGGGACGCTCGACTCGCCCGGCCGGTTGCGTACAGTTGAGATCACGAAACGGCTGTCCGTTGAGCAGCTCCCAGCCATGCCCGGGCGGCGTCTGCCGGCATATCACGGTACCGTCGGCCTTGCTTTGCCACTGGTAATAAGGCGCGGGGCCAGCGGTGGCCAGCAGAGGCAGAAACAGGCTGAAGGTGAGAAGGAAGGCGCGCATGATCGGGATTCGATGGGGAGCTGGCGCCACTTTAACCGGATCCTGGGCCGGCGCAAGCGTCATCCGGCGCGCTCAGTCCCAGACCTTACGTGCTTCACGCATGAAGATTTCAACGGTTTTCGGCCCGACGCCCTCGAATTCCGCCAGCCGCTTCTCCAGGTCCTTACGATCCTTGCTTTGCTGGTGAAGGTTACCGAGCTTGCCGCCGTATTCCTTGTTGAGCTTGTCGCACAGCTTTAGCAGGCGCTCAGCGGTCGACTCGTCGTAGCGCACGTAATGCCCCTCGCCGAGCATGTTCACCAGCGCCTGCCAGCTGCAATTGCAGAGTTTGCGGGGCGTGTCGCGCCCATGCTTTTCGACGATCACCCGATAGGCCTCGGCGGCGATGTCCTGCTGGATGCGCTTGCCGAACAGAAAGCTGGCAATGAACCATTTGAACAGCTCGCCTTCACCCTTCTCGATGTCGATACCGAGTTCCTTCGCACTGATTTCGCTGGCCATGCTGCACCTCGTCTGAAAGGGCGTCCCAATGCGACGCCTCGATGCATGCCGGGGTTCCCATAGCGCCGGGTTGATAGGCGAAAATCCGCCGATCCCCATGCACCCATAGGCAGCTTTTCGCCCATAGACACAGCGGAAATAGATCGACGCCGCGGGCCAGAGCCTTCGCCAGTGATGGCACAGCTCGTGCTATGTCTGTAGTGCCCGATGCGATCAACCACAAGAAAAGCCGCACAGCGCACTCCCGCTTTCCAGCGAAAGCCATTCGTGTGTATCCGTCTTTTCTTGCCCGCTCGCAGCGCTATGGCTGCGGCTGATCGTCTATCGTCAGTTCTGCGAAAACCAATAACAACGAAACGGAGAAACACAATGAGATTGACCAAACAACTCACCCTGCTGGCTGCCGCAGCGGCCTTTACCGCCAGCACCGCCGCGGTTGCCGCGCCGACCTTTATCAATATTCTGACTGGCGGCACCAGCGGTGTTTACTACCCGATCGGCGTAGCCATCTCCCAGCTGTACAGCAAAGGCATCGAAGGCTCGAAAACGTCCGTACAGGCCACCAAGGCTTCGGTGGAAAACCTCAACCTGTTGCAAGCCGGCCGCGGTGAGCTGGGCCTCGCGCTTGGTGACTCGGTGGCAGACGGCTGGAATGGTGTCGAAGACGCCGGCTTCAAGGCCCCGCTGAAAAAGCTGCGCGCCATCGGCGGCAGCTACCCGAACTACATCCAGATCGTTGCCAGCAAAGAGTCCGGCATCAAGACCCTGGCCGATCTCAAGGGTAAATCGCTGTCCGTCGGCGCACCGAAGTCCGGTACCGAGCTCAATGCTCGCGCCATCCTCAAGGCGGCAGGCCTGAGCTACGAGGACATCGGCAAGGTCGAATACCTGCCGTTCGCAGAGTCCGTGGAGCTGATCAAGAACCGTCAGCTCGATGCCACCCTGCAGTCCGCTGGTCTGGGCATGGCTGCGATCCGTGACCTGTCATCCACCATGCCGCTGAACTACGTCGAAATTCCGCAAGACGTCGTCACCAAGATCAACAACCCGGCGTACCAGGCGGCCAACATCCCGGCGGGCACCTATGACGGCCAGGATGCTGACGTACCTACAGTGGCCATCACCAACATTCTGGTGACCCATGAAGGCGTATCCGATGACGTGGCGTACCAAATGACCAAACTGCTGTTCGAGAACCTCGACCAGCTGACCAAGGCCCATTCGGCTGCCAAGGACATCAAGCTCGAAAACGCCACCAAGGCCCTGCCGATCCCGCTGCATCCGGGCGCCGAGCGCTACTACAAGGAAGCCGGCGTACTCTGAGTACGCCGAGGAGCGGCAAACGCCGCTCCGACTCCGGCTGGCGAGTGCATCCCCGCACTCGCTGCCGGCATCCCAAACGATCTTTGCAGAGGTGCTAGTAAAACCAGCGTGTGTTCACGGCAGGTTTTGTTAGCGGCTCTACGCGACCACGCTTTATCAGCTCGAGGCATTTCATGAGCGAATTACAACAAGAGCAAGGCCTGGGCGGCAGCCCTGCCGAGTGGCCCAAGGCGCTGTTCTATGTCGCCCTGCTGTTTTCCATCTACCAGATCACCATGGCGGCGTTTCATCCGGTGTCGAGTCAGGTACTGCGGGCGGGGCACGTCGGTTTCTTGCTGATGATTGTCTTCCTGAGCTTCCCTGCCCATGGCAAAGGTCGCCCCTGGCAACCCCTGGCCTGGGTGCTCGCGCTGGCCGGCATGGGTACGGCGTTTTATCAGTGGTATTTCGAAGGCGACCTGATTCAGCGTTCCGGTGATCTGACGACCTTCGACTTCGCTGTCGGGGTGGTGCTCATCGTCATGGTCTTCGAGGCCGCGCGCCGTGTGATGGGCATCGCACTGCCCATCATCTGCGCGACGTTCCTCGCCTATGGTCTGCTGGGTGAATACCTGCCCGGCGACCTTGCACACCGCGGTTATGGTTTCGACCAACTGGTCAATCAGCTGGCATTTGGCACCGAGGGCCTATACGGAACACCGACCTACGTGTCGGCCACCTATATCTTCCTGTTCATCCTGTTCGGTGCCTTCCTAGAGCAGGCTGGCATGATCAAGCTGTTCACCGATTTCGCCATGGGCCTGTTCGGCCACAAGCTCGGCGGCCCGGCGAAGGTGTCGGTGGTGTCGTCAGCCTTGATGGGCACCATCACCGGCTCGGGCGTGGCCAACGTGGTCACCACCGGCCAGTTCACCATCCCGCTGATGAAGCGCTTTGGTTACCGCGCCGCGTTTGCCGGCGGTGTCGAGGCGACGGCGAGCATGGGCAGCCAGATGATGCCGCCCGTGATGGGCGCCGTAGCCTTCATCATGGCCGAGACGATCAACGTGCCCTTCGTCGAAGTGGCCAAGGCCGCCCTGATTCCGGCGCTGCTGTATTTCGGCTCGACGTTCTGGATGGTGCATCTGGAAGCCAAACGCGCCGACCTCAAGGGTCTCCCGAAAGATCAGTGCCCCAGCGCCATGGCGGCTGTGAAAGAACGCTGGTACCTGCTGATTCCGCTGCTGGTGCTGGTCTGGCTGCTGTTCTCCGGCCGCACGCCCATGTTCGCCGGGATTATCGGCCTGTCGCTGACCGCCATCGTGATCCTCGGCTCGGCGATCATTCTGAAGGTTTCCTCGTTCGGCTTGCGAATCGCCTTCTGGATCGCCCTGGGGCTGCTCTGCGCAGGATTCTTCCAGATGGGCATCGGAGTGATCTTCGGGGTCATCGCGGCACTGGTGGCGACCTGCTGGTTCATCAAGGGTGGCCGCGACACGCTGCGGGTATGTCTGCATGCGCTGGTCGAAGGCGCCCGTCATGCGGTCCCGGTCGGTATCGCCTGTGCCCTGGTGGGCGTGATCATCGGCGTGGTTTCACTGACCGGTGTGGCCTCGACCTTCGCCGGTTACATCCTCGCGGTTGGCCAGGACAACCTGTTCCTCTCCCTGCTCCTGACAATGCTGACCTGTCTGGTTCTGGGGATGGGCATCCCGACGATCCCCAACTACATCATCACCAGCTCGATCGCCGCGCCAGCGCTGCTGGATCTCGGGGTACCGCTGATCGTCTCGCATATGTTCGTGTTCTACTTCGGCATCCTTGCCGATCTCACCCCGCCCGTGGCGCTGGCGTGCTTTGCCGCTGCGCCGATTGCCAAGGAGACCGGGCTGAAAATCAGCATGTGGGCCGTACGGATCGCCATCGCGGGATTCGTGGTGCCATTCATGGCGGTCTACAACCCGGCGCTGATGCTGCAGGGCGACAGCCTCTGGATGACTGCGTACATGCTGTTCAAGGCCGCATTCGCCATCGGTCTCTGGGGTATCGCCTCGATCGGCTATCTGCAGCGTCCGCTGGCCTGGTGGGAACGCGTGCTTGGATTTGCCGCAGGTGCGACGCTGATCATGGCCATGCCGATCACCGATGAAATTGGCTTCGCCATCGGCGCGCTGCTGCTGGCACAGCACATCGTCCGGGCCCGCCGCGCCGGACCGGCGCTGGCGTGATCGGACTCTGCCTGGGCTTGGCCGGGGTGGTGTGGGCACAGGTGCCCACAGCCGACTTCACCCTGGCCTGGACCCATACGATCGAGAAGATCCGCTGGGAAGAAGATTACCGCGTGACACCGGACGGGCTGCTGCTCGGCGAAGCGCGGGTCAAGGGTTCAGGTGCCGGAATGGAGATTCCGGATAACGCCGAACTGCGTGACGGGGCCTGGCACTACCAGCGCCAGATGCCACCGTTACAACCGCTGCGTGTGGGGCGAACCCCCGAAGCAGGGGACTACCAACTGTGTTTCGACCAGCGTTGCCACGCGGTGAGCGAATGGCTCGGCCCGCCAAAAGCGGACCAGCCCGCGCTGGAACTTTGGAGTTGCGCCGCGCAAGCGGACGGCTCCACCTAATTCTGTGTCAGGCTTCGCCTCGTTCGGGGCGCGTACAACGCCCTGGCGGATCGGTGAAGCGTGATCCGCCCTACGTTAGCTGGAGGCCTGCCGCGCTCGGGATCACGTCACGGTAGATCGGTGAAGCGAGATCCACCCTACGTTGACTCAGCGCCGAAGGCGTTCATCAGATCGCGTGCAATGCCTCGTTGCGCTTGCTGGCCGCTACGTACCTGGCGCGCCGTTTGCGCCACCAGATCACCACGCCGGTCACTGAGAGCACGGCGATCGCTATGCCCAATACCGCGATCAAAATGCGTCCGGGCAAGCCGAGAATCCGTCCGCCATGGATCGCCGGCTGCAGCATGTGGAACTGCTCGCCCAGCGTGCCCTGCCCCGGTATTTCCTGCCCCAGCAACTGCGTGCCATCACTGCCATGAAAGAACAGCCAGGCGTTGCCCTGATCGCTGTCGTGATCACCGAAACCGGCCCCGTAGAAGTTGTACTCGAAGCTGTAATACAGCTCGCCGATGGGCTCGCTCAGGCCCAACTCGGCGGCATGCTGCATGGCGAAGTCATAGGCCCGATGAAAGTCGTACTGAGTCACGCCCAGCTCTTCCTTTGGCAACTTGCCGCGCGCCGCGTAGACGCTCGGCTCCACCTTCGATACCAGCGACACCACCGGTTTGAAGACCTGTTCGGGCAGGTTCATCGCAATGCTGCTGACCGCCACCGGCGTGAGCAACAACCACAACCAAAGGCCGCCGGCGCGATGCACATCATGGTTGAGGCGCTGCCGCTTGATTTTCCAGGCCGTCCACCACTTGCCGAAGAACGGCCGCCCGCGAGGGAAGGTCAGCAGCAGTGAGACGAAGCAGTCGAGGGTCCAGAAGATGGCAACGAGCCCCATCAACCAAAGTCCCCAGTTGCCCGGCAGCGACAGGTTGTAGTGAAACTCCAGCAGGAACGGCACGAAATTCTGCCGCGAGAAACAGCACTCGCCCCAATAGCGCGTGCCGACCTGCTCACCGGTCACCGCGTCGAGATAATGCACCACCGGCTGCTCTTCGAATGGCTTGCCGGTCGCCGGGTCGTTGCGCGGCACCAACGCCATCAGCGCGGCGTGCCCCGGTTCATCCGGGAATTCCATGTACCAGACCTGCATCCGCGGGTTCGCCCGTTCGACACGATCGACCAGCGTGCCCGGGGCCAGCACCGGACCACGGCTCTCAGTGTGATAGAACTCCGGATTCAGCCACTCGTCCAGCTCATGGTGAAAGGCTAGAACGCTGCCGGTGATGCCGGCGAGAAAAAGGAACAGCGCCGTGGCCAGGCCGATGTAGCGGTGCAGAAGAACGAGTATGGAGCGCATCGTCGGTTCCCTTCTTGCAGATAGCAAAAAGCCGCCGGCCTTTTGAGCCAGCGGCGCGAATGCCCGTTTCAGAAGTCGTAGGTCAGAGTGGCCATCACGTTGCGCTCTTCACCGTAGTAACACTGGTTAAGGCTGTTGCAAGCCGCAACGTACTTTTCATCGGTAAGGTTGTTCAAATTCAGGCGTACACCCACGCCATCCACCCCGACGCGGGACATGTCGTAGCTGAGCATGGCGTCATAGAGCGTGTAGGAAGGAATACGCAACGTGTTCTCCGCATCCGCCCAGCTTTTGCCGAAGTAACGCACGCCACCGCCGATTTGCAGGCCGGCGATAAGCCCCTTATCGAAGGTATAGTCCGTCCACAGCGACGCCATGTTGCGCGCCACCGCGTTGGGCGTGTTGCCACGGTTATTAATGCCGGCCGTACCGATGTAGTCCTTGCTGTACTCGACATCCATGTAGGTGTAGCTGGCCAGCACGTTGACGTTTTCCAGCGGGTTCAAACGCGCTTCCAGCTCCACGCCACGAGAGGTGATTTCGCCAACGGAGCGGAAAAAGTTCTCGTTGGAATCCTTGCTCGACAGATTGGATTGCTTCAGGTCGAACAGCGAAATCGTATAAAGGTCATCGGTGCCGAGAGGTTGGTATTTCAGCCCGAGCTCTACCTGTTCGCCTTCGGTGGGGTCGAGCAAGGTGATGTCGTAGGCGCTGCCATCGTAGTTATAGGCGCCGGTGGCGTTGGGATTGAACGACTCGGAATAACTGATGTAGGGGGACAATCCGTTGTCGAAGGCATAGAGCACCCCGACGCGTCCGGTGAACTGTTCGAGCTTGGACTGATCGGACTGATCGCCGTAGATCGATTCGGTCTGATCGAAAGAGACGTCGACCCAATCCTGCCGCGCCCCTAGCGAGAATCGCCAATTACCCAGGCTGATTAGATCCTGCACATAGAGCCCGGTCTGCTCCAGCTCACGCAATTCATCGTACTGGTGATAGAAGGTTGGGCTACCGGCGCTGACGCTGCCGGTGTAGGGGTTGATTTTGCTCAGCCCATTACCGGCGTCGTAGTCGACCTTGGCCTTGCGACGCTGATAGTCCAGGCCCGTTACCAGCGTATGACTGAGCGCGCCGGTATCGAAGAGAAACTGCAATTGGTTATCGATGGTCCAAGCATGCAGGACTTCGTCGGCACCGGTGTAGTAGCGCACCAATTCATCTGCAGTGGCATAGCCGTACTGGTAGACCTGCCCGGATTCCACCGTCGAATCGAGATATTGGAAATTCTGACGGGCCGACACCACGTCGTTGAAGCGATGCTCCAACTGATAGCCGATCATCTGCTGGTCGCGCTCAAACTTTTCGTAGTCTTCGTCGCCTTCGAAGAAGCTGCGCGAGATGCGTTGCCCATTGTGCGAGGTGATGGTTCCGTCTGCCGGCAATCCGCCATGGTAGCCGCTCTCGGGATCACGCTGGAGCATGGCCAGCAAGGTCAGGCGTGTGTCCTCAGTGAAGTCGATGCTCAGCGATGGCATCACTGCGTAGCGCTTTTCCTCGACTCCATCGACCTGGTTGTCGGCGTCCTTGACGACCCCGACGAGCCGATAAGCGATCCGCTCATCATCCAGCGGACCGGTAAGGTCGAAAGCGGCCTGCTTGTTGTCTTCGCTGCCATAGGACAGTTGAATCTGACGGCTGCCTTCGTATTGCGGCTTCTTGCTGGTCATCGCCACCAGCCCGCCGGGAAGACTGCGCCCGTAGAGCACCGATGAAGGTCCCTTGAGAATGTCGATGCGCTCGATGAAATATGGATCGACTTGCAGGCTGCTGTAGGTGCCGCTATCACCCAGCAGCTTCTGGCCGTCGAGGTAGAGGTTATCCACCGAGCCATCGGTGATACCCCGCATGGCGACATAATCGTAGCGGGTAGTGGCGCCATAAGGCGTACTCATCAATCCCGGCGTGTAGCGAACCGCCTGAGCGATCGATCGAGAGCCCTGATCTTCGATCTGCTGGCGAGTAACCACCGAAACGGTCTGAGAGGTTTCGGCCAGCGGCATGCTCGTCTTCGTCGCCACGCTGCTGTGCGTGGCGTTGTAGCCTTCCATCTCGCCCAAGGCGTTACCCAGCGCAAAGCCCTCGACCACCATGGGCTTCAGTTCGACGGTGCCGGTCTGCTCAGGACGCGGCGCCAGCGAATAGGTGCCGCGCCCGCGCACCGCCTGCAACCCGCTGCCCTGGAGCAGCGCCGCGAAGCCGTCCTCGATACCGTATTGGCCTTGCAGGCCGCTCGATTGCCGCCCTTCGATCAGTCGGGCATCGACCGACAGCATGACCCCGGCTTCGCCGGCAAAGCGACTAAGGGCGCTGGACAGCGAGCCCCTGGGAATGTCGTAACCGCGCACCGACTGCTGACTGGTGGACTGCGCCAAGGCCATCGGCGAAGTGGCGAGCGCCGCCAGAGGCAGGCAGAGCATGGCGGCACGAACGGCCTGGGCAAGCGTACTGGAGCGGCGGAACGGAAGAACGATGGAGCGCATGAGTCATCCTTTTTGCGAAAGGCAAAATCGTGATCGTTGCCGTTAAGCCCCGTGACATCGCAAAAAGGGAACTGCAGATACGAATTTTTTGCATTCGTGTTTAATCAGGAGCTGGAACGCTGTTCCGCAGGTTCGAGGTTCACCCACCAAGGCAGCCGGCGATTGATGCGAAGCGCCAGGGTGTCCGCCAACACGTCCAGCACTCGATCGGTGTCCGCCAGGGGATAGGCGCCCACCACGCGCAAGCCCGCTACACGCGGATCGCAACCGAGATAGCCCTGGCGATAACGCGCCAGCTCGGCGACGAACGCGTCGAGGCGCAGGTTATCGGCCACCAGAACACCATTGGTCCAGGACTGCCGGCCCGCCTGCACGGAACGTTCGGGTTCGATGTGACGGCTGTCGAAAGCGACTTGCTGGCCGCTCATGACGGTACGCGCCCCCCCCTGCCCGCTGGGCATGACTTCGACCGTGCCGTCGAACACACTGAGCTGGGAGCTGCCGTCACGTTGCAATACCGAAAACCGGGTGACGCCATGCGCCCGTAACCTGCCTTCGGCCGTTTGCAGCACCAGCGGACGAGGCTCGGCGGCCGCCTGCATCAGCAATTCGCCGCGGTACAACGAGAGCTGACGGGAGCGCTCTTCGAAGACGACATCCACCGCGCTGTCGGTATTCAGCCACAGCCGCGAGCCATCATCCAGGCGCCAGTTGCGCACCTCTCCAACAGCCGTGCGCTGGTCCGCCGCCCAGCTTCGCCAAGGCACCGCGCCCGTGGCCAGGGCCAGCGCGCCGCCTCCGCAAAGAATCGACAGGGTTTTCAGCGCCTGTCGCCGAGTTGGCTGTCCCGAGCGCAATAAAGCCGTCGCCGCGGGGCTGAACGGATCGCCGGCCAAGGGCTCCAGACATCCGCTGATCCGCTCCACCCGCTGCCAGGCCCGGGCATGTTCCGGCGTCGAGAGCCAGGCGCGCCAGGCCTCGCGATCAGCCTCGCTGACCGAATCGGACTGCAGCACCGCGAACCACTGCGCCGCCGCTTGCAGCACCTGATAGTCGAGGCTCATGGCGCCTCCTCGGCCAGCATCAGGCAATGCAGCATGGCCTGCGCCATATACTTCTTAACCATTCGCTCGGACACATCGAGCTCGACGGCGATGGCCGCATAGGTCAACCCGTGCAACTGCGACAGCAGGAATGCGCGACGCACCTTGTAAGGTAGACGCGTCAGCATCGTATCGACCTGCATCAGCGTTTCGACGATCAGCGCCTGGGATTCCGGCGACGGCATGACCGCCTCCGGCTGCAAGGCGAGCGCGTCCAGATAGGCCTGCTCGATCCGCTTGCGTCGCCAGTGATTGATCAGCAACCCCTTGGCGATGGTGTGCAGGTAGGCGCGAGGTTCGCGAATGGGTTCCAGACCATGGTCTTTGCTCAATACGCGAACAAAGGTGTCCTGCGCCAGATCGGCGGCCTTCTGGCTGCAGCCGAGCTGACGCCGCAACCAGCCGTTCAGCCAGCCTTGATGGTCGACATACAGCCGATGCACCAGCTCATGTCTGACCATACCCTCGGTCGCCATGGTCGTACCCTTCGCCTTGAGAAGCGTTAATGCTAACGCTTCTCATAAACACAAAGCTATGCCCCTCGCGCGTCGACACGCATGACTCAACACCACTCGGGTTTTTCTGACTCGGCTAGGCTTTACGGACATCACTTTGGAGTCTCGAGATGAAACCCATCATTCACCTCTGCGCTGCTGCGTTACTGCTTGGCTCACTCCCTGTTCAGGCGCTGGAAATGCTTCCTGGGCTTTGGGAGTTTTCCAGTGACAACATCGAAGTGGATGGCACGCAGATGCCAGGCATGGCGGAAATGCTCGAGCAGATGAAAGGCTTGCCGCCTGAGCAAAAGAAAATGATGGAAGACATGCTTGCGGCGCAAGGCGTCGAGCTGGGCTCTGGCGGGGTGCGCATGTGCCTGAGCGAAGCGCAGGTGAAATCCCGTGAACTGCCATTTCAGGATGAGCCCGGCTGCAGCCAGAAACTCGTCGAACAGACCGACAATCTGTGGAAATTCAGCTTCGAATGCCCTGACGCCAAGGGGCACGGCGAGACCCAGCTGATCAGCGAGCGAGAGGTGGTCAGCACGATCGAAAGCGATTATCGGGTCGGCACGCAGCAGGGCAGCAGCCGCATGCAATCACGCGGGAAGTGGCTGGGCACCGATTGCGGCACGCTCAAGCCGAGAAAATAGCGAAGGTTTCACGTGGAACCCATGGGCATCAGCCTGCCCCACGCTATTCTTCAGCCCATTCACCGCCGCTGGTCTGCTCGCAGGCTGGCTGGAGAAAGCGTGCGTCGCTGGCGACGCCGTAATAATGAATATCTTGCCGATAGGGCATATTGGAGACCTGGGCATTACGGCAGATACCAAAGGCGCCGGTGGGGCATTGCTCGACGAAAGCGACTTCCACCTCTTGGTCCTTGAGTTGCGGTTGGCAGAAGCCGGAGCGAAACAGTTCCGCCGGGATCGTGCGATTCTGCTGACAGAGCTTCACCTCGATCCGCTCATCCTGGCTGTGGATCACGCAACCCTCGGCCCACGCCTGTCCAGCGATGGTCAGCGACAGCAACAGAAAACACATTGAACGCATCGAACGGTACCCTTGATCTACCCGCCGCGACTCTAGCACGCAGATCCTGAAATCGCTTCCACCCCAGCCACCGAGTGCGCACCATAGCCCACATGCTGACCCACATACCTACCCATGTAATCTGCGGACCGCTCGGCGCCGGCAAGACCAGTCTGATCCGCTCGCTGCTGGCGCAGAAGCCCGCCAGCGAACGCTGGGCCGTGCTGATCAACGAGTTCGGCCAGATAGGAATCGACGCCGCGCTGCTGACCACCGATGACACCGGTATCAGCCTGGCCGAAATCGCCGGTGGCTGCCTGTGTTGCATCAATGGCGTGCCGTTCCAGGTCGGCCTGAGCCGCTTGCTGCGCAAGGCCAAACCGGATCGGCTGCTGATCGAGCCCTCAGGACTGGGGCATCCGTCCGAGCTGCTGAAGCAACTCAGTGCGCCACCCTGGCACGAAGTTCTGGCGTTACAGCCGTGCGTTACCGTGCTCGACGCCGCAGCTCTGGCACGTGGTGAGCCGTTGCCGCCGAGCCAGCAAGAAGCGCTACAGAGCAGCGGCTTGTTGCTGCTGAACAAGTGCGAACAGCTGACTCAGACCGATCGCCAGCACCTCGCTACGCGGCTGCCCGCGCTACCCCTGCGCTGGATACGTGAGGGCGCTCTGCCGATCACCGAACTGCCCGGCATCGACAGACAAGCCGGCATGGCCCATGACGAGCTTGAAATGCCTTTGCCCGCTACCGCCGGCGTAACCGGTGGCGTCTGGCTGGATCCGCAACAGCCCTTCTCCCAGAGCCAGGGCGGCGCGGATGGCTGGAGCATCGGCTGGCGCTGGCATCCGAGCCAGCATTTCGATCTGCAAGACATAGCCCAATGGCTCGGTAGTCTCAACTGGCGCAGAGCGAAGCTGGTCGTGCACGGGCCCGATGGCTGGCGCTCGGCTAACGCACTGGCCGGCGAGCCGCTGCGGTTCGAGCCCAGCGAATGGCGGAAGGATTCGAGGCTCGAACTGATTTTCGACGAGCCCCAAGACCAAGAGCGTCTGATGGCAGCAATGGCGGCCTGTCGACTCTAACGCAGGCTCACTCGCCGCGACGGCGCCACTCGTCCAACTGGATCACTCGTCCCGAATCAGGTGGCGCATGAAAGGGGTGCGCCTCCATCTCGATCGATCCTGGACGGGCACCGAACATGACGATGCTGCCCTGATGGCGTTGCTCTCCGGTGACGGTGAATTCGAAACCGTAGACCCGTGCGAAACGGCGTTGTCCCCGTGCGTCACGAATCACTCCCAGACGGCGAAACGCCACATTGCCGTCCAGCAGCTCGACATCCATCGTCTTGCAGTGGCGCCGCACCGCTGCCAGCGCGCGCTCACGGATGCCATGCGCATGCCAAAGCCAGGCGACACCGGTTAGCAGCAAGAGAAAGATGAACAGATTGCCGAGCGTCACCATGGACGTTGCGCTCCATGGGAGATCGCCGCGAACGGCACGTGCCGGCCCGATATGGGCGATATGCGCCCGCAGACGTGGGCCTGGCCGCTCAACTTTCCAGCCAGACGTCGCGTGCCCAGTGCCACACCGACTCCCAGCTCTCGTCGGTCAACTCGTGCTCGTCGCCGTCGAACAGCATGACCTCGCCTTCGAGATCGACCACGTAATAATCCGGCCCGTCCTGGCAGATCGGCAGCAGGTCGCGCGCCACGCCAGCGTCCCAGGCGTTGGCGGCCACTTCCGGCAAATAGGTGTGCGACTGTGGGTCGGCCGCGGTCACCGGCTCCAGCCGGCCATAGACCACGTCGCTGACCGTCAGCAGGAATTCACGCAAACCGAACGGCAGGTTGATCAACAGCTCTTCCTCGACCTCGACCAGCCGGTCGTCGTCCGGGAGCTCCAACGGAACCGGTACCGGTTCGTTGAGCTCACGCAGTTGCTCGATCACCTCTTCCATGACAATCCCCCCTCTGCAGTCGCCTGGAATGCGCCGTTTATACAAGCCCTCGCATTGGCTAGCCAGTACCAGTCGCGCTAAAGTGGCCTCCGCTCGAAAATCCGGTGTGCCCATGCAAGCGTTACGAAGCAGGCACCGACCTGAATAGCCGCATGGATGCCTGCTCATCGTTCAGCCCGCTCGGGCTCGACTAGGAGATATCGTGGCATCCACCCCAGCAAGCGACAGGCTCACAGAGGCGCTCGCCCAGTGCGCTGAAGAACCCATCCACATCCCCGGCAGTATTCAACCCCATGGGTTTCTGCTGGTGCTCCGCGAACCTCAGCTGACCATCGTCCAAGCCAGCGACAATGTCTTGCAGTGGCTCGGCGTCGAAGCCCATGCGTTGCTCGGCCAGCCCCTCGCCGAGCTCATCGGCGAGTGCGGCTTCGCCGAACGCCTGGCTGCGCTGGCCGAAGACGATCACAATCCGTTCCACCTAAGCGACATCAGTTTCACGCTGCCGGGTAGCAATGACCGGCCGACGTTCGCCTTGATGGCCCACCGCTACTCGGGCCGGCTCATCGTCGAGTTCGAGGCCGCGGGCAGTTCCGGCAAGGCCTACGACACGCTCTATCCGCTGATGCGAACCTTCGTGGTGCAGCTGCAAGAAGCGCAGGCGCTTGAATTCATCTGCCAACTGGCCGTGCGCGAAGTCAAACGCATCACCGGCTTCGGTCGGGTCAAGGCTTACCGCTTCGATGCCCAAGGCAACGGCGTGGTACTGGCAGAAGAAGCCGACGAAGGTTACCCGCGCTATCTGGGGCTGCACTTTCCAGCTTCGGATATTCCGCCACAGGCACGCCAGCTCTACCGCAACAACCTGATCCGCGTGATCCAGGACGCCAACTACCGACCCTCCCCGCTGGTACCCGCGCTCAATCCGGACACGGGTGAACCGCTGGATCTGAGCTTCGCCTCGCTTCGCAGCGTGTCGCCGGTACACCTACAGTACATGCGCAACATGGGCACGCTCGCGTCGATGTCGATTTCCATCGTCGTGCAGGGCGAGCTCTGGGGCATGATCTCTTGCCATGACGCCGCGCCGCGCACCGTGGGTTATCAGACCCGCACGGCTTGCGAGCTGTTGGGGCGAATTCTTTCGCTGCAGATCGAAGCCAAGGAGGCGGCGGCGCTGGCCCAGCGCAAGCTGGAATTACGTCGCCAGATCGTCGAGCTGCTTTCGGCAATGGCCGACCGCGACAGCGTCATCGAAGGCTTCAAGAATCTTCCGGCCGCCGTACTCGGATTCGCCAGTGCCGACGGCGCCGCCATCGTCTCGGGCGAATCCCACGAAATCATCGGTGAGACACCTCCACCCGAATTGCTGACCGCCTTGACGCTATGGCTGTCGCAGCAGCATGAGCGTCTGGTGTTCAGTTCCGATTGCGTTTCTCGCGACATTCCCGCCGTGCCGGAACTGGCCGCGCATTGTGCGGGCCTGCTGGCGGTGTCGATTTCGCGCCTGCATCCGCATTACCTGCTGTGGTTCCGTCGTGAGCAGATCAAGACCGTGAACTGGGCCGGTCAGACGGGCAAGCAATTTGACGGTCGCGGCGGATTGTCCCCGCGCGACAGTTTCGAGAACTGGCGCGAGACGGTGCGTGGCTACGCCCAGCCCTGGCAACCGGTGGAGCTGGAAGGTGCACTCGAACTGCGCACCGCAGTGCTCGGCATCGTGCTGCGTAAGGCCGAAGAAATGGCCCAGCTCGCCGGTGAGCTGCGTGAAAGCAACAAAGAGCTGGAGTCTTTCTCCTACAGCGTCTCGCATGATCTGCGCGCGCCGCTGCGGCATATCACCGGCTATGCCGAGCTGTTGGGCGAGCTCGAAGGCAGCAAACTCAGCGATCGTGGCCTGCGCTTCCTTGACAACATCGGCGATGCCGCCCGTTTCGCTGGCACGCTCGTCGACAATCTACTGAGTTTCTCCCAGATGGGCCGCGCCGCGCTGCGCCTGTCCGACGTGAATCTCAGCGCGCTGGTCGAATCCATCCGTCGGGAGTTGGCGCCGGACTGCGAAGGCCGGCAGATAGAATGGCACGTTCAGTCCATGCCCGTCGTGGTCGCCGACGCCGCGTTCATCCACATGGCCCTGCGCAACCTGATTTCCAATGCGCTCAAGTACAGCCGCACGCGTGAGCAGGCGGTCATCGAGATAGGCGCCGAACAGCGCGCCGAAGAAACCATCGTTTACGTTCGCGATAACGGTGTCGGCTTCAACATGCAATACGCCAACAAGCTATTCGGCGTCTTCCAGCGCCTGCATCGGATGGAGGAGTTCGAAGGCACCGGAATCGGGCTGGCCAGCGTGCGACGTATCATCGAGCGCCACGATGGGCAGGTCTGGGCGAACGGCGAAGTCGACCAGGGCGCGACCTTCTTTTTTTCACTGCCTCGCCTCGCTTACGCGTCATCCCTTTAGTACGAGACCCTTGATGCTCAAACCGATTCTTTTGGTAGAAGACAATCCTCACGACCTCGAGCTGACGCTGGTCGCGCTCGAGCGCAGTCAACTGGCCAACGATGTGATTGTCATGCGCGATGGCGCCGAGTCACTCGATTACCTGCTGCGTCGTGGCGACTATGCCCATCGCGCCGATGGCAATCCGGCCGTGCTGCTGCTAGACCTCAAGTTGCCCAAAGTAGACGGGCTTGAGGTGCTGAAAATTGTTCGCGAGACCCCTGAGCTGCGCAGCATACCGGTGGTGATGCTGACGTCCTCGCGTGAGGAACCCGACCTGACGAAGGCCTATGAATTGGGGGTGAACGCTTACGTGGTCAAACCGGTCGAATTCCGGGACTTCGTGGCCGCCATTTCCGACCTCGGTATCTTCTGGGCTGTGCTCAACGAGCCGCCGCCGGGATCGTTGCGGCTGCAACGCCAACGCCGGGATCGCCAGGACGATGAGGAGCAGAGCTGAAAGGCAGCGACTTTGAGCGACTCAGAAGCAGACTTTTATCAAGCCGTGCGACACCCGCAACAGGATGGTTATGCCACCGAAAAAAAACATCAGCCTCCTGTTCGTTGAAGACAGCCCGCACGATGCCGAGCTGGCGCTCCTGACGCTCGAACGAAACCATTACATCATCGAGACGGAAGTCGTCTACGACCGTGCCGGCGTTGTCGAGGCACTGCAACGACGGCGTTTCGATCTGATTCTTTCGGACTTGATCCTGCCGGGTTATTCCGGCAGCCAGGCCCTGCAGGACGCCAAGCAACTGGCCCCCGACACCCCCTTCATTTTCCTCTCCGGCGTATTCGGCGAGGAGCACGCGGTCAACATGATGCGCTCCGGCGCCGTTGATTACGTGCTCAAACAGAACCTGAATTTTTTGCCCAAGGCGGTCGAGCGGGCTCTGAGCGAGGTGCAGGAACGCCACGGACGCCTGCGCGCCGAAGAGGCGCTGCGCGAAGTGGAGGTTCGCGCTCGTCTGGCGATCGATGCGGCGGGCCTGGGCATGTGGGACTACGAGCTGGCAAGCGGCACGATGATTCTCGATCAGCGCTGTCGCACCATGTTCGGTCTGCCACCCGACGCAGCGGTGAACATCAGCGCGTTGGCGTCGTTCTGCCATCCGGATGATCTGTCGCGCATACGCGAGAAGGTCCGGGACACGCTTACGGACGAGGGCGACAAGGAATTCACCGTCGACTATCGCATTCTGCTCGGCGACGGGCGGGTACGCTGGGTGGAGACCCGCGGACAAGGCTTCTTCGAGGACGGCGCGTGCAAGCGCTTCATCGGCGTGGTGATGGATGTCACCGAGCAGAAACTGGCCACCGAAGCGCTCAAGCGCATGAACGAAACACTCGGCGAGCGCGTCGAGGCACGCACCCGCGAGCGCGACCGCACCTGGGAGCTGTCACGCGACCTGCTCGCGGTGATGCGCTTCGATACCACGGCCGTCGCGCTCAATCCGGTCTGGGAAGGCATGCTCGGCTGGCCGCGCGAAAAACTCACTGACCGACCGCTCTGGGCGCTGGTGCACCCCGACGACCTCAGCGCAACCCTCGAAGAAACCGAGCGGATTCGCCGGGGCCAAGTCACCGACCGCTTCGTCAACCGCATGCAGCACCGCGATGGCAGCTATCGCTGGCTGTCCTGGACCGCCGTGCCCGAGGGCGAAAAGATGTACGCCGCGGGACGCGACATCACCAGCGAGATCGCGGCCGTCGACCGGCTCGCGGCGGCCAACCGCGAGCTGACGGAACAGATCAAGGAACGTGAACGCATCGAGGCGACCCTTCAGCAGATGCAGCGACTGGAGGCTGTCGGCCAGCTCACCGCCGGCGTCGCGCATGACTTCAACAATCTGCTGACAGTGATCCTCACCAGCGCCAGCTTTCTCAAGAACGACCTGGAGCGTGGCGCGCCGCTGGCCAAGTCGCTGAGCCGCCTGCAATACATCCAGGAGTCCGGCGAGCGCGGTGCGACCCTGACCAGTCAGCTGCTGGCGTTCGCTCGTCGTCAGCAGCTAGCCCCGAAGGCGGTGGACCTCAACGACACGCTGGTCGGCATGCTCAGCCTGTTGCACAGCACGCTTGGTGGCTCCGTCACCATCGAAACCGACACCTGCGCCGGGCTCTGGCATGCACTGGTCGATCCGACCCAGATCGAGATGATCATCCTCAACCTGGCGATCAACGCTCGCGACGCCATGGGCTCTGGTGGCCGGCTCGCCCTCAGTACCGCCAACGCGGTGATCGACACACCCGCGCAACGTGCCGAAGAGCCGGGGCCCGGCGAGTACGTAGTGCTGTCGGTGAGAGATACCGGTTCAGGTATGAGCGACGAGGTGTTGCAGAAGGCCTTCGAACCGTTTTTCACCACCAAAGAGGTGGGAAAGGGTTCGGGGCTCGGCTTGGCCCAGGTGTTCGGCTTCGCCAAGCAATCCGGGGGTGGCGCGCGGATCGAGACCGAGCTGGGCGTGGGTACTACCGTCAGCGTCTACCTGCCTCGGGTTCGGGCTCCGGAGCTGACGATCGACGCGCCGGCATACTCACACAGCACACCGATCGGTGACGCATCGAACACCGTCCTGCTGGTGGACGACGATCAGAGCGTACGTGAAGTGACCGCGCAGATGCTGATCAACCTGGGCTATTCGGTGATCCAGGCGGAGAGCGGCCAGCGGGCCCTGCAATTGCTGAAAGACGGCACGACGGTGGATCTGCTTCTGGCCGACTTCGCCATGCCGGGCATGAACGGCGGCGAGCTGGCCCGCGCCGTTCTGTCGAGTTACCCGAAGCTGCCCGTGGTATTCATCACCGGCTATGCCGAGCTCGGCGAACTGGGCATGGGCAGCACGACGATCATCCAAAAGCCCTTCCGCGAAGACGATCTGGCCAGCAAGATTCTCGGCGCGCTCACCGAAACGAGTCCCGCCTGATGTCATCCCTGCGTCAATGGCTCCGCGACGCTAGCGCGCCGCTGCACCAGCGAGTCGATACGGCCTTCTCCCGCTTCGACCTGAGCGAACGCCAGGATTACGAACTTTTTCTGCGTGCACACGCTGCGGCGCTGTTCGCCCTGGAAACGGCACTCGAACAGGGCCCGATAGCACAACTGCTGAATGATTGGCCCGAACGGCGCCGCAGCGCGGCGTTACGGCAAGACCTGCAGGCGCTGCAGATCGCCCTACCAGCAGCGCTGAGTGTCCAACCGGGCAGCGACGAAGGCTGGTACTGGGGGGTCGTCTATGTGCTGGAAGGCTCGCGGCTCGGTGGCCGGGTGCTGTCCCAGCGTGTCCGCGCCGGCGGCTCGGGCAGTCCACTGCACTACCTCGCTCATGGCGAAGGCATTCCGTTGTGGCCGCGTTTTCTGGCGCAATTCGAGCAACGAGCAACGCGCGTCGACCGCGGCCAACTGCTGCTCGGGACCCAGCTGGCATTCGGCCGGTTTCTCCGGGCCGCCGAGTACGAATTGCAAGCGACCGCCTCGCCATCGCCTTAGCGCCGTCCGGCCATTTCTTCTTCACCTTCCCAACGATCGCTCCCTATGGGCGCAACGGCGAACCTGGTCCGGCTATGCGAGTCTCAACACGCAGCATTCACCGTTTCGTTAGCCAGAAACGGCCAGCAGCCAACTCGATATCGCAGCCCACCAGGGGGGTTCATGGACAAGGCAGATCGTGCCGGTTTCGTTGTATTCATCCTTGCCATTGCCTTCATCGCCTTTGTGGGTGGCGCGTTGGTCACGCTTTCGCAGAGCTTTCCTTATCGCTATCTGAACGACGCCTACAAGGCGGCTCACGCGGCGCTGGCCCAGCTCACCGAAACCGATCTCTACACCGAGACGCATCTATGGCGACAAGCACGGCGCCAGGAGCGGGGCGTAACCATTCATGATGCGCAGGGCGCGTTCGAGGGGCTGACGGTCTACACCTCAGGCGATGGCAGTTACGCCAACCTGATGGATATGCAGGGCAAGGTGATTCACCGCTGGCAGCTGCCCTATCGCGAGATCTGGAAACAGAGCCCGGCCGGCCGCACCCCAAGGCCGGAAGACAGAATTTACTGGGACAAGGTTCGCCTGCTGCCCAACGGCGATTTGCTGGTGGTGATCACCGCCGATAACGACACGCCTTGGGGCTACGGCCTGATCCGCATCGATCGCGACTCCAAGCTGGTCTGGGCTTACCACGGCGCTGCCCATCACGACCTGCACCTGACGCCGGACGGTCGGGTGGTCACCCTCACCCATGACTTCAGCGAGGAAGATATCCCCGGCCTGCAGGGTCTCCAACGCCCTTGGCTGGATGATTTTCTGGTGACCCTGGATCTGGAAAGCGGCAAAGAGTTGAGCAAGGTATCGCTGTCCCAGGCCTTTCTCGAGTCGCGCTTCGCCGAGCCGCTGTACCAGACGCCCAGCTACGCCACCGGCGATCCGCTGCATGCCAACAGCGTGCACTTTCTCGACGACCGGCAAACCGCTGCCTTCGCCCCAGCCAAGGGCCGACCGGGGCAGGTGCTCGTCTCGTTCCGCAACCTCAGCACCATCGCGTTGGTCGACCCACAACAGGGCGTCGCAACCTGGGCCACCACCGGCCCCTGGCTGGTCCAGCACGATGCCCGTGTGCTGCCGAACGGAAATATGACCCTCTTCGACAATGCGGCCAACTATCGGGAGGCGAATATTTCCCGGGTGCTGGAAGTGAACCCGGGCACCCATGAAGTGGTCTGGAGTTACGAAGGAAACGATGAGCAACCCTTTGAAAGTTACGTCCGCAGCTCTGCGGAAACACTGCCCAACGGCAACCGCTTGATCACCGAATCCGATGGCGGGCGCCTGTTTGAGGTCACTCAGGAAGGGAACATCGTCTGGGAGTTCATCAACCCGGTTCGGGGCGGTGATAACGAAGCCTTTATCCCCATCGTCTCATCTGGGCAACGGATCGCTTACGAAACGCTCGACGCGACATTCCGCGCCGTTATCGATCAGTCGCTGAACAGGTGAATGACATGAATTCACGGCACATCCGAAACAGCATGAATTTTCTTATCGTGACGGCCGCCGCGCTGCCGCTGGTTGCTAACGCCTATGTCGGTCCAGGCGCTGGGCTGGGGCTCCTGACGGCGCTGTGGGGTCTGTTGGCGGCAGCCGGAGTCGCGGTCTTCTACGTAGTGATGTGGCCGATCCGCCGCATGCGCCGGCGGCGCAAGGCCGAACAGGCCGCCGCTACGGCGCGCACTGAGGGAGCCGCGCACCCCACCATCGAGCCTGAACGTAGCCGGGATTCCACGCACTCCTGACCCGGCTTGCCGAGCCAGGGCAACGCCTGGAAGGCCGGCCGACATAGCAGCCAAGCGGCTGGTTGATTGGGAGGATTGTCATGGGAATTCTGGATCTGCCCGGACCGCTATTCGCCGCGATTGACAGCCTGATGGCTGCGCTGATGCCCGCTGGTGCACGCTTGGTCATCTGGGCCATCATGGCCGGCGCCGGCACTCTGCTGCTGTATCGGCTGATCTCGCCCCAGGCACGGATCGGGCAGGCCAAGCGAGACGCTCGCGAAGCCCGACGTCGACTGAACGAGTTCGACGGCGAATTCGCCGAGGCCGGTCCCTTGATCCGGGGTCAGTTCAGCGCTGCCTTTCGCCATCTTGGCCTGGTGCTGATCCCTACCCTACTCTCCATGTTGCCGCTACTCGCGCTGCTGACCTGGATCGATCATACCTACAGCTACGATTTTCCGGACCGAGACGATCCCCCGGTGATGATGGTCGAACCCGAACCCGATTTCGCTGAATGGATCGCCGACAGCGACATACCGCTGGTCCGCATCGGCGTTGCCGGCAGCGAACTGGTGGAAATCGCCTTAACCGCACCGATCCCAGTGATCGAGCGGCGCCAGTGGTGGAACTGGCTGGTCGCCAACCCCCTTGGCTATCTGTCCGGCGAAACCGGCCTGGAGCGCGTCAGCATTGACCTGCCACAGCGCGCCTACCTGCCTTTCGGCCCCCCCTGGATGCGCTCCTGGCTGGCCATTCTGCTACCAACCATGGTGCTGGTGTCATTGCTCACCTATCGCTGGGCGCGCGTGGAATGAACGATCTGAACGTCGCCAACATCAAGCACGAGACGCGCGATCCCGGTTTCACGGTACCGACCTGGATGCACCTGCTCAGCGGTTGGATCCATCGCAATCCGCAACTCTGGATCCGGCTCGGTAATCTGGAGACCAAGGCGGTCGCCGACGCCATTGAGGATGTGCGGGTGGATCGGCCGATCTTTATCGCCGGACTGGCTCGTTCAGGCACCACCGTGTTGCTCGAGCAGCTGGCTACGCACCCGCAGGTGACCAGCCATCGCTATATCGACTATCCGCCGGTACTGACGCCCTATTGGTGGAACCGCTGGCTGGAAATGGTGCCACGTGCGACCGAAGTCGCCAGGGAGCGTGCGCACCAGGACGGCATCAGCATCACCTCGCAGAGTCCGGAAGCCTTCGAGGAGGTTCTCTGGATGGCGTTTTTCCCCGACGCTCACGATCCGGATCAAAGCTCGGTCATGGGGCGGCAACACGTCCATCCCGAGTTCGAGCGCTTCTACGCGGAGCACCTGCGCAAGCTGTTGGCCGTGCGTAAACGCCAGCGCTATGTCGCCAAGGGAAACTACAATCTGGTCCGGCTGGGATACCTACATCGTCTCTATCCCGAAGCCCGCTTCGTGCTGGCGATCCGCGATCCGATCTGGCACATCGCTTCGCTGATCAAGCAGCACCGCCTGTTCGTCACCGGCGAGAACGCAGAGCCCAGAGCCCTGGAACACATGCGTAGGGTCGGCCACTATGAATTCGGGCTCGACCGGCGGGCGATCAATACCGGCGACACCGCCCTGACCCGCAAGATCACCGAGCTCTGGGCATCGGGACGCGAAGTGGAAGGCTGGGCGCACTACTGGGCAGCCATCTACAGCTACGTGGCCGATGTGTTGGCGAACGACGAGGCGTTACACCAAGCCTGCCTGATGGTGCGCTACGAAGCCTTGTGCAGCGACCCGAGGACCACGCTGGCACGGGTTTTCGAACACAGTGACCTGCCCGTCACAGGTGACTGGTTGGACACCGCCGCAGCAGGACTGCACGCCCCCGGCTATTACCGTCCGACGTTCAGCGACGAGGAGATGGCGCTCATCCAGACCATCACCGGTCCGGTCGCAGCCCGCTTCGGCTACGGCGAAGACGCAGTTTCCAGAAGATGACTCAGCCCATTGAAGAGGTCCCCATGGCACATACCGGCGCCCCGCTGCACCAGGCCGAGCCGCCTGGCATCGAGGAAATCCCGCGGGTTGGCGCGAAGCCGGATGCGCATCTTTATCGGCATGCGATGACGGTGGACAAGGCCGCACGAGCCGCAATCAACGGTCAGAAGCCGTGTGTCCTGTGGTTCACCGGATTGTCGGGAGCGGGCAAATCGACAGTGGCGGACTTGGTCGAACAGCAGCTGCACGCTCTGGGCAAACGCACCATGATTTTGGATGGTGACAACGTGCGCCATGGGCTCAACCGCGATCTCGGCTTCAGCGACGCCGATCGAATCGAAAACATTCGCCGAGTGGGAGAAGTTGCACGGCTGATGGTGGATGCCGGGCTGATCGTGCTGGTCAGCTTCATCTCGCCGTTCCGCAGTGAACGGCAGATGGTGCGCACGTTGATGGAGCCGAGCGAATTTCTCGAGATTTTCGTCGACGCCTCGCTCGAAATCTGCGAAGCGCGCGATCCCAAGGGCCTGTACCGCAAGGCGAGGGCCGGCCAGTTGCCTAACTTCACCGGCATCGACAGCCGTTACGAGCCGCCGAGCGCGCCCGAGTTGCGCCTGCCAGCGGGCGAAGCGTCACCCGAGGTGCTCGCCGAACAGGTCATGGCGCTGCTACGCGCGCGCGCCATGCTCTGAACGAATTAGCCCTTCGGCGACTCCGTCTCGTATGCGTCAGTTTCTTCGCCAGCGATCTTTTCGCGTCGAGCCAATTCAGCGGCCGAGGGCGTATCTGCCTCGGTGGCGCCCAGCGCTAGCGGGCCGGCTGGTCGATAGGTACTGATGAGGACGCCCTTCGGCGTGCTGTGCGTGTCGACAAGGGTAAGGCTGCGCGGCGGCACACCCTGTTCGAATAGCCGTTTTCCTCCGCCGAGCATCAGCGGGAAGATCCAGAGGCGGTATTCATCGATGAGCTCGGCGGCGATCAACGATTGCAGCAGTTCACCGCTACCCCAGATATGTACCTCAGGCCCTTCCGTTGCTTTCAGCCGGCGGATCCCAGCCATGACATCGCAGTTTATGACCAGCGAATTGTTCCACTCGAGTTTTTCCAGGCTGCAGGTGGCGACGTATTTGATGGCCTTGTTGAAGGCCGTCGCGATGTAATTGTCGCCAGCGTACGGCCAATATGCTGCAAAGATTTCATAGGTGCGCCGCCCCAGGAGCATGTCGAACTCACCGGACAGAATCTCGCCGATCGCCTGGCCCAGGGCGTCGTCCCAGAACGGCATGACCCAGCCGCCGTGCAGAAACCCGTACCTCGGATCTTCCTCCGGCCCGCCAGGGGCCTGCATGATGCCGTCGAGAGTGACATGGGTGATGGCAATGATCTTTCTCATCAGCTTTCTCCAGTTCCCGTGGTTGCGTTATCCAGAGAACGAACGACGGGTGTCCTCGGTTTTTTGCTTCCGTTTCAGGTGGCGGGATATTCGTGTGCAAGCGTGCGTGGAGCCCGCCGACGATCCTCAACGACTTTCCCGGTCACTGAATCATCGAATGAGGGCGGCTGAAATCGACACCGCGATGAGCTAGGGCGCAGCATTGCGCACGCCGGAACCATTCCTTCAGCGAATATTCGATCTGCATGACAACGATGGAGAGTTCGCCGTCGCGGACCGCTTGATGATCATCGCCGAGGCACTACGCGCCGTTGGGGGTGAGACACGCCGCCCCTAGCGTCAGCATCCGTCTGGCAGAACGGAATGCCGCTGGCCGCCCCGAGCGAGCGTATCCCAGGAGGAGAGGATGAGGGAGCTCGCTCGGAACGGCGCCGCTTATTCCACCGTTACGCTCTTGGCCAGGTTGCGGGGCTGATCGACATCGGTGCCGCGCAGTACCGCGACGTAATAGGACAACAGCTGCAACGGCAGGGTATAGAGAATCGGCGCCAGTACGTCGTGTATGTGCGGCATGCTGACAATGAAGGTGCCCTCGCCGTTTTCGATGCCCGCTTCCCGGTCAGCAAAAACGATCAGCTCGCCGCCGCGCGCGCGCACTTCCTGCAGATTGGATTTGAGTTTTTCCAGCAGCTCGTTGTTCGGCGCCACGGTGACCACCGGCATATCGGCGTCTACCAGCGCCAGCGGGCCATGCTTGAGTTCGCCGGCCGGATAGGCCTCGGCATGGATATAGGAGATTTCCTTGAGCTTGAGCGCCCCCTCCATCGCCACCGGGTATTGCGCACCGCGTCCGAGAAATAACGTGTGGTGCTTCTCGGCAAAGTGTTCGGAAATCTTTTCCACGGTGGTGTCCATGGCGAGCGCCTCGCCCAGACGCGTCGGCAGACGGCGCAGCTCATCGATCAATTCCGCCTCCAGCGCCGGTGCCAGGGTGCCGCGTACCTGGCCCAATGACAGGGTCAGCAGCAGCAGGCCGACCAACTGGGTGGTGAACGCCTTGGTGGACGCCACGCCGATTTCCGGCCCGGCCTGGGTCAGCAGGGTGAGATCGGATTCGCGCACCAGCGAACTGATACCGACGTTGCAGATCGCCAGGCTGGCGAGGTAACGGCCCTCCTCGGCCGTACGCGCCTTGGCGTTGCGCAGCGCCGCGAGGGAGTCGGCTGTCTCACCGGACTGGGAGATGGTCACGAACAGCGTGTCGGGCTGAACCACCACTTTGCGGTAGCGAAACTCGCTGGCCACTTCGACCTGGCAGGGGATGCCGGCCAGCTCTTCCAGCCAGTAACGTGCAACCATGCCGGCATGGTAGCTGGTGCCGCAAGCGACGATCTGCACGTTGCGCACCTTGGCGAACAGCTCGGCGGCCTGCGGACCGAAGGCCTGCACCAGCACCTGATGATCGCCCAGCCGGCCTTCGAGCGTGCGTTGCACGACCTTGGGCTGTTCGTGGATCTCCTTGAGCATGAAGTGACGGTACTCGCCCTTGTCCGCCGCTTCGGCGCCCTCGTGGTACTGCACGCTTTCGCGTTCAACGGGCTGACCTCCGACGTCCCAGATATGCACGCTGTCGCGACGGATTTCGGCGATGTCGCCTTCTTCCAAATACATGAAACGGTCAGTCACCTGACGCAAGGCCAGCTGATCAGAGGCAAGGAAGTTCTCGCCCATGCCCAAGCCGATCACCAGCGGACTGCCACTGCGGGCCGCCAGCAGGCGGTCGGGCTGCTTGGCGCTGACCACGGCCAGGCCATAGGCACCATGCAGCTCCTTGACCGCCGCCTTGAGCGCGACCGTCAGATCGCCGAACTCATCGAGCTTGTGGCGCAGCAGATGCACGATGACTTCGGTATCGGTATCGGAAACGAACACATAACCCAACGCCCTCAGTTGGTGGCGCAGGGCTTCGTGGTTTTCGATGATCCCGTTGTGCACCACCGCCAGGTCTTCGCCAGAGAAATGCGGATGTGCATTACGCTCACAGGGCGCCCCGTGGGTGGCCCAACGGGTGTGTGCAATACCCAGCCGACCGGCGAGCGGCGCCTGTTGTTGCGCCAGCTCAAGCTCGGCAACCTTGCCGGAGCGGCGCAGGCGATTCAGCTGACCGCTGGCATCCAGCACGGCAACGCCAGCGCTGTCATAACCTCGATACTCGAGGCGCTTGAGGCCTTCGAGCAGAATTGCAGTGATGTTGCGTTCAGCGACCGCGCCGACGATGCCACACATGATCAGGTCTCCTGAGAAGGTTCGATGGCCGCGCAGATCAGCTTGATGCCGCGGGCCTGAATACTGGATCGCGCCTCGGCAGTGAGGCGTTCGTCCGTGATGAGGGTGTGGATGTCGCCCCAGGGCAACTCCAGATTGGGTATGCGCCGGCCGATCTTGTCGGATTCGGCGAGCACTATGACTTCGCGAGCCACCTCCGACATGACCCGCGAAAGGCCGAGCAATTCATTGAAGGTGGTCGTGCCGCGCTGCAGATCGATGCCGTCCGCGCCGATGAACAACTGATCGAAATCGTAGGAGCGCAGTACCTGTTCCGCCACTTGCCCCTGGAACGACTCGGAGTGCGGATCCCAGGTACCGCCGGTCATCAGCAGCGTGGGCTCGTGTTCCAGCTCACGCAGGGCGTTGGCAACGCCCAGCGAATTGGTCATGACTAGCAGGCCGTGCTTGTGACCCAGCGCGGGGATCATTGCCGCGGTGGTGGTGCCGCTGTCGATGATGATGCGAGCATGCTCGCGAATGCAGTTAACGGCCGCTCGGGCAATGGCCTGTTTCCAGGGCGAAACAGGCTGTGTGGTGTCGCCGATCAGTTCCTGCGGCAAGGGCACCGCACCGCCGTAACGACGCAGCAGCAGACCATTCTTCTCGAGCGCCGCGAGGTCCTTGCGGATGGTGACCTCGGACGTTTCGAAACGCTTGGACAGCTCATCGACGCTCACCTCACCCTGATCGCTGAGCAAGGCCAGGATGGCGTGACGTCGTTGCGGGGTGTTGCGTTTCGACATGCTTAAGTTTCGATTCGAAAGAATATTTCTCGAATCAAAACCTACTCCGCCAAATACGTCAACTCCCGTTTGGCATCAGACGCGAAAATAGCCCATCAGGCTCTGTTGATGATTGGCCAACTGATTGAGCGCCTGGCTGACCCGTGCCGATTCGTCGGCCTGCCCGGACAGCGATTCAGTCACGTCGCGGATACCTGCCACGTTGCGGTTGATCTCTTCGGCCACCGCGCTCTGCTCTTCGGCCGCGCTGGCGATTTGCAAATTCATGTCGGAAATCACCGCTACCGCATCACCGATCTTGCGCAGCGCCGCAACCGCATGGCTCACCTGATCGACACTGCCCTGAGCCTGGCTCCGGCTGCTCTGCATCGCCGTCACCACATCTCGAGTGCCATTCTGCAGCCGCTCGATGACCTGGCGAATCTCTTCGATGGATTTCTGAGTACGCTGCGCCAGGCTGCGCACCTCATCGGCCACCACAGCGAAACCGCGCCCGGCTTCACCCGCTCGCGCCGCCTCGATCGCCGCGTTGAGCGCCAGCAGGTTGGTTTGCTCGGCAATAGCGCGGATCACCTCGAGCACCGAGCCAATCTGGTCGCTGCTGGCCGCCAGGCTTTCGACTTGACTCATCGCATGGTTGAGTTCGTCAGCGAGGCTGCCGATGCTGTGCGTGGTGTGATCGATCACGCTCAGCCCCTCGAGGGTGGCCTGATCCGCGTCGCGGGCTGCTTCGGCCGCTTGAGCGGCGTTGCGTGCGACATCCTGGGCGGTGGCGCTCATCTCCTGCGATGCGGTTGCGACCTGATCAACTTCGCGGAACTGCTGCTGCATACCCGCACTGGTCTGGCTGGCAATGGCTGCCGATTGATCGGCACTGCTGCGTGCATCCTGAACCGAGCGCTGCACGTCGGCGATGGTCGGCTGTAACTTGTCGAGGAATCGGTTGAACCAACCAGCCAGGGCGCCCAGTTCATCGTCTCGCGTGTAGGTCAGGCGGCGGGTGAGATCACCTTCGCCACTGGCGATGTCCTTGAGCATTGCTGCGACCCCTTCGATAGGCCGGGTGACTCCTCGAGCGGTCAACCACATCAACGCCAGACCCAACAGGACCGCACCGAGCCCGATGGCCAGGGCGATCGCACTGTCTTGGCGGCTTTGGGCTTGCAGTGTCTGCTCAAGACGCAACGCCGGGCCGAGCAGCACCGACTTCGGTACTTCCAGCAGAATTGCCCAGGGCTTGAGTTCAGCAATCGGTTGTACAGGTTGCAGTACACGAAGCATGTCGTCGTTCTCAAGCATCGCCTTCTGGCCTGCATCGACCGCTCGGGCGATGGCCTCGCTATCAGCGCCAAATGCGGCACTCAACGGCTGACCCAGCAAGCTGGTATCTCGACTGTGTCCGCCGAGAAGCTTGGCCGGGCTGATCACGCTCAGCTGGCCTTCCCCCTGATACAGCTCCTGATGAGCCTGTTGGCTGAGCTGCTGCAGGGAAGCCAGGCTGATATCGACGCCAACAACGCCAATGACCTTTCCATTTTCGATCAACGGAAAGGCGACACTGGTCATCAGCAGTGGCTGACCTTCCACCTCATCGAAATACGGATCGAGCAAGCAGACCCGGGCGCTGTCGCGCGGACAGCTGTACCAGGCGTTGTAAGGGGCACCACTGATGCCCGGCGTAGTATCGGCGAGGAGTTCCTCGCTCATGGTTTCAGCGGTGAGCTGTCCCGGCGTGCGTTGCGACCAGTACAACGAGAAGCGGCCGCTGTCGTTACCACCCATCTCCTGGTTACCGATGAACATGCCATCCTTGTCATCCAGCGCATCGGTTTCGAACACCACGTAGAGACCGATCAGATCCGGATTGGCTCGGAGCGCACTCTCGATCTGATGATGCAAGTCCTCCCGAAGTTCGAAGGCGTTCGACATCCGCTCGATGGATTGTTCACGCAGCGACAGCACTTGGCGAACGAAACCCTTGCCGTACTGATAGGCATCGTTGAACTGGCGTTCCATACGCAGCGCCTGCGACAGGCCCCGCGCTTGCAAGTTATTGCGCGCCGCCTCTTCGAGCATGGCGCTGCTCGATGCATTGACCAGAGCCACGGCCTGGCGCGATTGATAGAGCGATGCGCCGACCAGCAAGCCGACGATTAGCAGGAGGCAGAGACCAGCCAGCAGGGTGAGCTTCCACTGGATGGACAAGCGAGTGAGGGAGGGCATGACCGCGTCCTATGTTGTTATGCCCCGTTAGATCGGCCAGATATACGATCTCTTGAGTATCGCTATTCAAAAACCTCGGTAGCACACCGAGGTCCTCTGCCATCGCGATAACTTATTTGCGAGTCTTCTGTGGGCGCTCCCAGCCTTGGATCAATGCCTGCCGTGCCCGCCCCAGCGCCAGCGTGCCGGCCGGCACATCGGCCGTGATAACCGAACCGGCGCCGGTGGTAGCACCATCGCCAAGGGTAACCGGAGCGACCAGCGAGCTGTTGGAGCCGATGAAAACGTCCTCGCCCAACACCGTTTGGGACTTGTTGGCGCCATCATAGTTGCAAGTGATGGTGCCGGCCCCGATGTTGGTTCGCGCACCGATTTCCGCGTCGCCCAGGTACGCCAGGTGGCCAGCTTTGGCGCCATCGCCCAAGCGTGAGTTCTTGACCTCGACGAAATTGCCGACGTGCGCCCGGTCGCCCAGCACTGCGCCGGGACGCAAACGTGCAAATGGTCCGCAATCAGCGCCTTCGCCCAGCTCGGCACCGTCCAGATGGCTGTTGGCCTTGACCACCGCGCCACGGCGAAGCGTGCTGTTGCGAATCACGCAATTGGGGCCGATCTCGACGTCATCCTCAATAACTACCTGACCTTCAAGAATCACGTTCACGTCGATCAGCACATCGCGACCGACCGTAACCTCTCCGCGCAGGTCGAAACGGGCCGGGTCACGCAAGGTCACGCCTTGAGCCATCAGACGGCGCGCAGCGCGTTGTTGATAATGCCGCTCGAGCTCGGCCAGCTGCATGCGATCGTTGGCACCCTGCACCTCCATTGCATGCTGCGGCTGCTCGGTCGCAACCACCAGACCATCGGCCACTGCCATGGCGATCACATCGGTCAGGTAGTATTCGCCCTGCGCATTGCTGTTCGAAAGCCTACCCAGCCAATCGCCAAGGCGCTCACCTGGGACGGCCAAAATCCCGGTGTTCCCTTCCGCTATAAGCTTCTGCTCGGCCGAGGCATCTTTGTGCTCGACGATCGCTTGAACCACGCCCTGCTCGTCGCGCAGGATCCGCCCGTAACCGGTCGGATCGTCCAGACTCACCGTTAGCAGCGCCAATTGTTGCGGACCGACCTTTTGCAGAAGTCGCTCCAGCGTCGCGACCTCAATCAATGGCACGTCGCCATACAGAATCAGCACCCGCTCGGCCGTCAGCGCCGGGAGCGCCTGGGCGACCGCATGCCCGGTCCCCAACTGCTCGGCTTGCACCACGAAGCTCAGGTCATCCGCAGCGAGCCGTTCACGAACCTGTTCGGCACCATGGCCGATCACCACATGGATGGCCTTCGGTTTGAGCCCGCGAGCGGTTTCTATCACATGACCGAGCATGGATTGTCCAGCGACCGGGTGAAGTACCTTGGGCAGAGCGGAACGCATACGTGTTCCTTGACCGGCAGCGAGAATGACGATATCGAGAGACATGGCAGATCCTGAGCAAATCATGGGGCGGCTCGTACCGCCTAGACGACGTTTTTTGCCGAGCCTGGACAATAAAAAAGGGTAGCCAAGGCTACCCTTTTAATTACCTGCGATGAAGAAGCCGAGGGTTAGCCGCCGAACTTCTTACGCATCTGCTGAATCGTCCGCAGTTGCGCCGCGGCCTCGGCCAGACGCGCCGCCGCGGAACCGTAATCGAACTCCGCACCCTTCTGGTTGAGGGCTTTTTCGGCTGCCTTGAGCGCTTCCTGAGCAGACGCTTCGTCGAGATCACTGGCACGCTGCACGGTGTCGGCAAGCACCTTGATCATGTTGGGTTGAACTTCCAGATATCCGCCGGAGATGTAGAACACCTCACTTTCGCCACCTTGCTTGGTCAGGCGAATCGGACCTGGCTTCAGATCGGTAATCAACGGCGCGTGGCCCGGAGCAATACCAATGTCGCCGAGGTTGCCATGGGCAATCACCATCTCGACCAGACCGGAAAAGATCTCGCCTTCAGCGCTGACGATATCGCAATGGACTGTCATAGCCATATCTAGCCTCACGTATCAAACGGCGAGGTTGGCTACCGCCAGCCGCGCCGCCTGGTGAGCGCCCGTCGCCGGGCGCAGGATTACAGTTTCTTGGCTTTTTCGATGGCTTCTTCGATGCCACCAACCATGTAGAACGCTTGTTCCGGCAGGTGATCGTAGTCGCCGCTGAGGATGCCTTTGAAGCCTGCGATGGTGTCTTTCAGCGAAACGTACTTTCCTGGGGAGCCCGTGAAAACTTCTGCCACGAAGAACGGCTGCGACAGGAAACGCTGAATCTTACGTGCGCGAGATACCAGCTGCTTGTCGGATTCGGACAGTTCATCCATACCCAGAATGGCGATGATGTCCTTCAGCTCTTTATAGCGCTGCAGAACATACTGAACGCCACGAGCAGTCTCGTAGTGCTCATTGCCAATCACGTTCGGGTCGAGCTGACGCGAAGTCGAGTCAAGTGGATCCACGGCCGGGTAGATACCCAGCGAAGCGATGTCACGCGACAATACGACGGTGGCGTCCAAGTGGGCGAAGGTGGTCGCCGGGCTCGGGTCGGTCAAGTCGTCCGCAGGTACGTATACGGCCTGAATCGAAGTGATCGAGCCACTCTTGGTCGAGGTGATACGTTCCTGCAGAACGCCCATCTCTTCGGCCAGGGTCGGCTGATAACCTACCGCCGACGGCATACGGCCGAGCAGTGCGGATACCTCGGTACCGGCCAGGGTGTAGCGGTAAATGTTGTCGACGAACAGTAGAACGTCGTTACCTTCGTCACGGAACTTCTCTGCCATGGTCAGGCCGGTCAGGGCTACGCGCAGACGGTTTCCCGGCGGCTCGTTCATCTGGCCATAAACCAGTGCCACTTTGTCCAGAACGTTGGAATCCTTCATCTCGTGGTAGAAGTCGTTACCCTCACGAGTACGCTCACCCACACCGGCGAACACGGAATAACCGCTGTGCTCGATGGCGATGTTACGGATCAGTTCCATCATGTTTACGGTCTTGCCCACACCGGCACCACCGAACAGGCCGACTTTACCGCCCTTGGCGAACGGGCAGATCAGGTCGATAACCTTGATGCCGGTTTCCAGCAGATCGTTGCCGCCCGCTTGTTCAGCGAAGGAAGGCGCAGGGCGGTGAATGCCCCAGCGCTCTTCTTCGCCGATCGGGCCGGCTTCGTCGATCGGGTTGCCCAGCACGTCCATGATCCGGCCCAGGGTCGCTTTACCGACCGGTACAGAGATGGCTGCGCCCGTGTTGTTGACGTCCAGACCGCGCTTGAGACCTTCGGTCGAGCCCATCGCAATGGTACGCACCACGCCGTCACCCAGCTGCTGCTGGACTTCCAGAGTGGTTTCGACGCTTTGTACTTTCAAGGCGTCGTAGATATTCGGGACCTGATCACGTGGGAATTCCACGTCGATCACGGCGCCGATGATTTGAACGATACGTCCGCTACTCATAGCTGGTTCCTCTGAATATTTGAACCGTTAAACCGCGGCAGCGCCGCCGACGATTTCCGAGATCTCTTGGGTGATCGCGGCCTGACGAGCCTTGTTGTAGATCAGCTGGAGATCGCTGATCAAATCACCGGCGTTGTCAGTTGCGTTCTTCATCGCGATCATCCGGGCGGCCTGTTCAGCCGCGCCGTTCTCGACCACCGCCTGGTACACCTGCGACTCCACGTAGCGCACCATCAAACCGTCGAGCAGTTCCTTGGCGTCGGGTTCGTACAGATAGTCCCAGTGATGCTTGAGTTGCTGATCCGGATCGGCCACCAGAGGAACCAACTGCTCCACTGTCGGCTGTTGCGTCATGGTATTGATAAATTTGTTCGAGACCACCGACAGACGATCGATACGACCATCGAGGTAAGCGTCCAACATGACCTTGACGCTACCGATCAAATCATTGATCGACGGCTCCTCGCCCAGGTGGCTGATTGCCGCTACGACATTGCCACCGAAGTTGCGAAAAAACGCAGCGCCCTTGCTGCCAATGACGCAGAGATCAATCTCCACGCCTTGCTCGCGGTTCGCTGCCATATCCTTGACCAGCGCCTTGAACAGGTTGGTGTTCAAGCCACCACACAGCCCCCGGTCACTGCTCACCACGACATAACCGACGCGCTTGATTTCACGCTCGACCATGAAAGGATGGCGATACTCCGGGTTGGCGTTGGCCAGATGACCAATCACCTGGCGGATACGCTCCGCATAAGGACGGCTGGCAGACATGCGCATTTGAGCCTTGCGCATCTTGCTGACAGCTACCTTTTCCATGGCGCTGGTAATCTTTTGCGTGCTTTTGATGCTCGCAATCTTGCTGCGAATCTCTTTTGCGCCTGCCATTTGACACCTATCGGGTTAGCAGGCGGAGGCCTTGCGACCTCCGCTGCGGCTTACCAGGTTTGGGTGGCCTTGAACTTCTCGATACCGGCTTTCAGGGCCGCGTCGATTTCGTCATTGAAGTCACCCTTCACGTTGATCTTCGCCATCAAATCGGCGTGATCGCGGTTGAAGTAAGCAATCAGCGCTTGTTCGAAGCTGCCGATCTTGGCGATTTCGATGTCCTGCAGGAAGCCACGTTCGGCCGAGTACAGGGACAGCGACATGTCGGCGATGGACATAGGCGCATATTGCTTTTGCTTCATCAGCTCAGTAACACGCTGACCATGCTCAAGCTGCTTACGGGTGGCTTCGTCCAGATCAGAGGCGAACTGGGCGAAAGCCGCCAATTCACGGTACTGAGCCAGAGCGGTACGGATACCACCGGATAGCTTCTTGATGATCTTGGTCTGAGCGGCACCACCTACGCGGGAAACCGACACACCGGCGTTCACAGCAGGACGGATGCCGGAGTTGAACATCGCCGATTCCAGGAAGATCTGACCGTCGGTGATCGAGATCACGTTGGTCGGAACGAACGCGGAAACGTCGCCAGCCTGGGTTTCGATGATCGGCAGAGCGGTCAAGGAACCGGTTTTGCCTTTCACTTCGCCTTTGGTGAACTGCTCGACATACTCTTCGGAAACGCGCGATGCACGCTCCAGCAGACGGCTGTGGAGATAGAACACGTCGCCCGGGTAAGCTTCACGGCCTGGCGGACGGCGCAGCAGCAGGGAAATCTGGCGGTAAGCTACTGCTTGCTTGGACAGATCGTCATAAACGATCAGCGCGTCTTCGCCGCGGTCGCGGAAGTATTCGCCCATGGTGCAGCCAGCGTATGGTGCGATGAACTGCAGCGCAGCAGATTCAGAAGCACTCGCGGCAACGATGATGGTATTGGCCAGAGCACCGTTCTGCTCGAGCTTGCGCACCACGTTGGCAATGGTCGATTGTTTCTGTCCGATGGCGACATACACACAGAAAATACCGCTGTCTTTCTGATTGATGATCGCATCGATCGCCAGAGCAGTCTTACCGATCTGACGGTCGCCAATGATCAGCTCACGCTGACCGCGGCCAACCGGGATCATGGCGTCAACGGCCTTGTAACCGGTTTGCACCGGCTGATCGACCGACTTCCGCCAGATCACGCCCGGCGCAACTTTTTCAACCGCGTCGGTAGCGACGTTGTTGAGCGGACCCTTGCCGTCAACCGGGTTGCCCAGCGCGTCGACGACGCGACCGAGCAGCTCAGGACCCACCGGAACTTCGAGGATGCGACCGGTGCACTTGGCGCTCATGCCTTCGGCAAGCGTCTGGTAGGCACCCAGAACCACGGCGCCGACAGAGTCGCGCTCAAGGTTCATGGCCATACCGTAGACGCCGTCCGGGAATTCGATCATCTCGCCATACATGACATCGGCCAGACCATGAATTCGCACGATGCCGTCCGACACGCTGACGACGGTGCCTTCGTTACGGGCTTGGGAGGCGATATCGAGTTTTTCGATACGCCCCTTGATGATTTCACTTATTTCGGAAGGATTGAGTTGCTGCATTGCTCTGCTGCCCCTTCAAACTCAAGATTTCAATGCTTCGGCCAGTTTCGCGATCTTGCCGCGGACTGAGCCATCGATAACCAGGTCGCCGGCGCGGATCAACACGCCACCCAAAAGGGAGGCATCTTCCGCGGCATGCAGGCGCACTTCCCGGCCGAGCCGTGCACTGAGAACCTTGGCGAGTTTGTCTTGCTGTTCGTTGCTCAACGCGAAAGCACTGGTCACATCCACGTCAACCGTTTTTTCCTGCTCGGCCTTGTACAGCTCGAACAGTTCGGAGACTTCCGGCAACAACGGCAAGCGGTCATTGGCGGACAACACGTGAATGAAATTGCGTGCCTGAGCATCAAGCTTTTCACCACACACCTCGACGAAGGTGGTGGCCTTGTCGTCTCTCGTCATACGCGGGGCCTTGAGCACGCGCTGCATGGTGTCGTCTTGCGACACCGCAGCAGCCAGACCAAGCATGGCTGACCATTCGGCCAGTTGCTGATGGACCTGTGCGTACTCGAAGGCAGCCTTGGCGTAAGGTCGGGCCAGCGTGGTCAGTTCTGCCATGATCGCGCCCCTCGCTTAAATTTCGGCTGCCAATTTGGAAACCAGCTCCGCATGCGCGTTCTGATCGATGGATGCGCCCAGGATCTTTTCGGCGCCACTGACCGCCAGGCTACCCAACTGGGCGCGCAAGGCATCCTTGACCGCGTTCAATTCCTGCTCAATCTCGGCCTGAGCCTGGACCTTGAGCCGCTCACCCTCGACACGGGCCTGATCGCGAGCTTCGTCGACGATCTGGTTAGCGCGCTTCTTGGCTTGCTCGATGATTTCAGCCGCTTGCGTCTTGGCTTCGCGCAGTTGCTGGCTCGCTTTATCCTGAGCCAACTCCAGATCACGAGCACCGCGACTGGCAGCTTCCAGACCGTCAGCGATCTTCTTCTGGCGTTCCCGCAGAGCTGTTATGACCGGAGGCCATACGAACTTCATGCAGAACAGCACAAAAATGAAGAACGCAACGGACTGGCCAATCAGGGTTGCATTAATGTTCACGCCAACACCTCGCTCGTTCGTTGTCCGTCAAACCATCCATTCGATAAACCGAATGGATCAGCCTGCCAATTGACCAACGAAGGGGTTCGCGAAAGTGAAGAACAGCGCAATACCTACACCGATCATGGTCACCGCATCGAGCAGGCCGGCGACGATGAACATTTTCACCTGCAGCATCGGCACCATTTCCGGCTGACGCGCTGCGCCTTCCAGGAATTTGCCGCCGAGCAGGCCGAAGCCGATTGCAGTGCCCAAGGCACCCAGGCCGATCAGCAGAGCTACAGCGATAGCAGTCAGTCCAACTACAGTTTCCATTTTTCCTCCGACTTTATGTCGTATTGGTTAAGGGTTTAGGTAAAGCGAATCGAATCAGTGATCGTTTTCTTCATGAGCCATCGATAGATAGACGATCGTCAGCATCATGAAGATGAAAGCCTGCAGCACGATGATCAGGATGTGGAACACAGCCCACGCCCACTGCAGAACAATACCCAGCCCACCCAGGATCACGCCGTTAGCGAACATGATGGCAATGAGGATGAAGATCAGTTCGCCAGCATAGAGGTTGCCGAACAGACGCAGCGCCAGCGAAACAGGCTTGGCGATCAGGGTAACGAATTCGAGAAGGAAGTTGATTGGGATGAGCAGGACCTGCACGGCCATGTTCTTGCTGCTGAACGGATGCAGTGTGAGCTCCCCGAAGAAACCGCCCAGACCCTTTACCTTGACGCTGTAAAAGAGCAGCAGAGCGAACACCGAGAGTGCCAGACCGAGCGTCGCGTTCGGGTCGGTGGTGGGGACCACACGGAAGAACAGGTGCTCATTGCCGACGATGTTGGCAGCCAGCATAGGCAGCCAATCTACCGGAATGAGGTCCATGAAGTTCATCAGGAACACCCAGACAAAAATGGTCAGAGCCAACGGAGCGATAAGGGCGTTGCGGCCATGGAAAGTGTCCTTGACGCTGTTATCGACGAACTCGACCATCAACTCGACGAAGTTCTGCGCGCCACCGGGCTGGCCGGATGTAGCCTTTCTAGCAACAGCCCAGAACAGCAGGATAAAAACCAGGCCGAGCACCACGGAAACTCCGAGAGTATCCACGTGAAATGCCCAGAAACCCATTTCCTTGGCTTGCTCCGCAGAATGGGCGAACCCCCATTCCCCAGTCGGCAACCGCCCGTAGGTCAGATTAGACAGGTGGTGCTGTATGTAACCCGAAGCGTTCTCTGCTGCCATGATTGCCTCAATGAATCAATTTGAAATTCTTTTCTTAATCAGCAGAGGAGCAAACCAGCCGACTCCTTGAGTCAGTATGAACACACCGAACAACGAAAGTGGGTTCAGCGGTTTCACCCCTGTGAAGGCCAGCGCGAACAGCACTGACGTGAAGATCAGTTTCCCTGCTTCGCCAGCATAAAATGACCTGACGATAGCTTGAGCAGCCCGAGCGCCACTAAAGCGAAAAGCCTTGTGAGCGAAATAAATATTCGGAAGCAAGGCGATCAGACCACCAAGCAATCCAGAGTAACCCGCAACATTGTCGACCCACAGCCACAGCACGACCGCTGAGATGAGCAATAACGACAACTGCGCCATCAGAACCGGAAAAACCGCTAACCGATGGAAGGGTAGGCGTTTCTGCTCGTAGCCGACCAATTATTGTCCCTTGGCTTTCGCCGGCATGTCAGTCAATCACCATGCCTTATGTCTTTGAAAATGCGCGCAGATTATATGTGGCGTTAGGGTCAGGTACAACCGTTTGGTAGTGACTACCAGGCAGTACTACAACCTTATACGCCCGTAATTGTTTCAGCGTATGTGTGCTAACACACCTTGCAATTCATCCAGAGAGTTGTAGCGAATCACCAACTGTCCTTTGCCCTTTTCACCATGCTTGATTTGCACTGGAGAACCCAGACGCTCAGCCAGACGCTGTTCCAGACGGACAATGTCAGGATCATTCCTCGTCTCGGCTTTCGAACCCTCGGAGCTGTTCAGCCATTGCCGCACCAGCGCCTCGGTCTGGCGGACAGTCAAACCACGTGCGACAACATGACGCGCCCCGTCGACCTGCTGCTCCGCCGGCAACCCGAGCAGCGCTCGGGCATGGCCCATTTCCAGATCGCCATGCGACAGGAGCGTCTTGATCTCCTCCGGCAGCGCGATCAGACGCAGCAGGTTGCTGATGGTCACGCGCGACTTGCCCACCGCGTCAGCCACCTGCTGCTGAGTCAGCTGGAATTCCTGCTGCAGCCGCTGCAGGGCTACGGCTTCCTCGATCGGGTTAAGGTCCTCACGCTGGATATTCTCGATCAGCGCCATGGCAATCGCCGCTTCATCGGAAACGTCGCGCACCAGTGCCGGGATCTTCTCGAGGCCGGCCTGCTGGCTGGCACGCCAGCGACGTTCGCCAGCAATGATTTCGTAGCGGCCAGAGCCGATCGAACGAACGACGATCGGTTGCATTACGCCCTGACTGCGAATGGAGTGTGTCAGCTCATCGAGGGTCACCGGATCGATATCGCGGCGAGGCTGATATTTGCCCCGCTGAATGATGTCGAGCGGCAATTGTTGTAATTCCCGCTCATCGACCTGAACGGCGCCTTCCTGCATCGCCGTCACATTGGCGCCTCCGAGCAGGGCATCCAGTCCGCGTCCTAGGCCTCGTTTTTTGGTCGCCATGAAAATTTCCTTATGCAGTTGCGCTGCGAGCGGCCCGCCGCTGACGGCGTGACAGCTCGCCGGCCAGTGCCAGATAGGCCAAGGCGCCCTTGGATTGCTTGTCATAGACCAGCGCCGGCATGCCATGGCTGGGGGCTTCGGCCAGCCGTACATTGCGAGGAATGACCGTGTCGTAGAGTTTCTCACCGAAATGCGTCTTGAGCTGCTCGGTGACATCGTTGGTGAGGCTGCTGCGCGGATCGTACATGGTGCGCAACAGGCCTTCGATCTGCAGCGACGGATTCAACGCCTGACCGATGCGCTGAATCGAATTGACCAGATCGGTCAGTCCCTCCAGTGCATAGTATTCGCACTGCATTGGGATGATCACGCCGTCTGCGGCCGTTAGCGCGTTGATAGTCAGCATCGACAGCGAGGGCGGGCAATCGATCAAAATGTAATCGTAGTTCTCGCGTACCGGTGCAAGCGCCTCGCGCAGGCGATGTTCTTTGGTGGGCAATTTGAGGAGCGCGACCTCGGCGGCCGTCAGATCACGGTTGGCCGGCAGCAGCTGGTAGCCACCATGCTCGGAAAACTGCATGGCATCGACCAGGCTGCACTCGCCGATGAGCACGTCGTAGATCGAATACTCCAAGCTTAACTTATCCACACCGCTGCCCGTTGTGGCGTTGCCCTGTGGATCAAGATCAATGAGCAGAACACGACGACGAGTCGCTACAAGCGAGGCGGCGAGGTTGATACAGGTGGTTGTCTTGGCGACACCGCCCTTCTGGTTGGCGATGGCAAATACTTTAGCCATGGTCAGCGTCTGTCCGGAGTCATGAAGTGCGGCGCAGTATCAGCAGATGGCGTTGCCCTTGGCAACCGGGAACCTTGAGAACGAGGCAGCGCTCTAGTTGGAAATCCGCCGGTAGCGCCTGTAGCTCGTCATCGGGTTGGACTCCTTTCATGGCGAGCCAGCGAGTTTCGAGATTTCCCAGATGGCGCGTCCAGTCGGCGAAGTCGCTCAGCGAGCTGAATGCCCGAGACGTGATGCCGGCAAAAGGCCGTTCGGGTCGGAACTGCTCGACGCGGCTGTGGACAACTTCGAGATTGGCGAGTTTCAGCTCCAGTTTGACCTGCGTAAGAAAACGGGTCTTCTTGCCGTTCGAATCGAGTAGCGTAAAGCTGCGCTCGGGAAACAAAATAGCTAGCGGAATGCCAGGCATCCCACCGCCACTGCCCACGTCCAGCCAGCGAGCGCCATCTTGCTCTACATATGGAGCGACGCTAAGGCTATCGAGCAGATGACGCGAGACCATTTCAGCCGGATCGCGCACGGCGGTCAGGTTGTAGGCCTTATTCCACTTGTTCAGCAACGCCAGATAGGCAAGCAGCTGCGCTTGCTGCGAGTCGCTAAGCTCTACGCCGAGTAATTCGGCGCCACGCTGGAGTTCTTCGGCATAGCGTGCGTATTCGTCGTCCATCAAGCGCTTTGCTCCAGCTTGCTTCCGGCGCTGCGTTTTTTCAGATGGATCATCAGAAGCGACACTGCTGCTGGGGTTACACCGGGAATTCGCGACGCCTGGCCGAGCGTTTCCGGTCGGGCAAGGGTGAGCTTGTGCTGGATCTCCTTGGACAGGCCAGAGATGGTCGAATAGTCCAGATCCGCCGGTAGCGCAACACTCTCGCTGGCGCGAAGGCGGGCGATTTCTTCCTGCTGACGATCAATGTAGCCGGCGTACTTTGTCTTTATCTCGACCTGCTCAGCAACCTGCGGGTCCTCGACCCCCGCCCCGGTAAGCTGGATCAGGCTGAGATAATCGATTTCGGGTCGTGCCAGCAGATTGAGCAAGTTGTACTCATGGGTCAGCGGCGTTCCAAAACGCTCGGCGATCGCATCGCCCTGCGGCGTTGCCGGACGCACCCAGGTACTTTTCAGTCGCTGCTCTTCCTGCTCGATGCTTTCGCGTTTGCGCTCGAAAGCGGCCCAACGAGCATCATCGACCAAGCCCAATTCACGGCCTTTTTCGGTCAGCCGTAGGTCCGCATTGTCTTCTCGCAGGATCAACCGGTACTCGGCGCGCGAAGTAAACATGCGATAAGGCTCCTGGGTTCCCAGGGTGATCAGGTCGTCGACAAGTACGCCCAGATAGGCCTCGTCGCGGCGCGGGCACCAGCTGTCCTGGCCCTGTGCGCGCAAAGCCGCGTTAGTGCCGGCCAACAGCCCCTGAGCGCCGGCCTCTTCGTAACCGGTGGTGCCGTTGATCTGACCGGCAAAGAACAAGCCACCGATCACCTTGGTTTCCAAGCTGTACTTGAGATCGCGCGGGTCGAAGTAGTCGTACTCGATGGCATAGCCAGGGCGAACGATGTGCGCCTGCTCCATGCCGCGGATGCTCTGGACGACCTGCAGCTGCACGTCGAATGGCAACGATGTGGAGATACCGTTGGGGTAAAGCTCGTGTGTGGTCAGGCCTTCTGGTTCGATGAAGACCTGATGGCTGTCCTTGTCTGCGAAACGATGGATCTTGTCCTCGATCGACGGGCAGTAACGTGGACCGACGCCTTCGATGACGCCGGAATACATCGGCGATCGGTCAAGGTTTGCGGCAATAATTTCGTGGGTTCGCGTGTTGGTATGAGTGATCCAGCAACTGACCTGCTTCGGATGCTGCGCGGCATGCCCCAGGAACGACATAGGTGGGATGGGTATATCGCCTGGTTGCTCTGTCATCACCGAAAAATCGACGCTGCGTCCGTCGATGCGTGGCGGCGTGCCTGTCTTCAGGCGACCAACGCGAAGCGGTAACTCACGAAGACGACGAGCCAGGGCGATCGAGGGCGGATCACCAGCACGACCGCCGGAATAATTCTGCAGACCGATGTGGATAAGCCCACCGAGAAAGGTACCGGTGGTGAGTACCACGGAGTCGGCGAAGAAACGCAGACCCATCTGTGTCACGACACCCTTGACTTGGTCGGCTTCAACGATCAGATCGTCGGCGGCCTGTTGAAATATCCACAGGTTCCGCTGGTTCTCCAGAACCCCACGGACCGCAGCCTTGTACAGCACGCGATCCGCTTGGGCACGAGTCGCGCGTACGGCTGGGCCTTTGCGGCTGTTGAGCACACGGAACTGAATGCCGCTTTGGTCGGTTGCCGTTGCCATGACACCGCCTAGCGCATCGATTTCCTTGACCAGATGGCTTTTACCGATGCCGCCTATGGCTGGATTACAGCTCATCTGTCCCAGTGTTTCGACGTTATGGGTGAGCAGCAGGGTTTTTACACCGATTCGAGCGGCTGCCAACGCAGCTTCGGTACCGGCATGGCCGCCGCCGATAACGATGACGTCAAAACGGGAAGGGAAATCCACCACGCACCTCGTGCCTGTTCAGTTGAGCCTGGGAAAACGCGCAAGTATAGGGGCTGGAGGGCTGTGAAAGAAGGGCCTTTGCACAAAAAATGACCAACTGCTCAAGGTGTGCCGGGAGCTCAAGCAATATATAAAAAAGAGAGAAATGATTTAAAGCTTATTTCTATGTTTATAAATATGTGCCGATTATCTGTGGATAGATCGCTGCAACCCTTTATTTATAAGGGCTTCAGCGTACCAAAACCTTGTGCTGAAGCTGGGCTGGGACGGTGCAGTACCGGTTTACAGCCTGTGTATTAAATAGCTACTTATACACAGGCCAGCTCATCACCGGTTTATCCAGAGGGTTATGGACCGACCTTAGGGCCGGTTTTCCACAGGGCTCAAGGGGGGGCGGTTGATAATAAAAAACGAACGGTTTCGCCGGAATCGAGGCGGCCAGCGGTAGCCTGCGCACGATGAATCGAGGCAGGGACGTCGCAGCCCGGTGTCTTTGAAGGGCACCGGCCGAGCGCCAGTTTCCCTGTGGGAAACGCCTCAGCGCCCGTCCAGTCATCGGACGGCGATGGCGGCTTCAGGCGATGTGCTATTTGCCGATGCAAAAGCTGGAAAAAATGCGTCCCAGCAAGTCATCTGAGCTGAAGGCACCAGTGATCTCGCCAAGGGTTTGCTGGGCTTGGCGCAGGTCCTCGGCCAGCAGCTCTCCGGCTCCGGCCAGGGTGAGCTGCGCGTGGCCATGGTCCAGATGCGCTGCCGTCTGCCGCAGTGCGTCCAGATGCCTGCGGCGGGCGCTGAAGCCGCTCTCTGCGGTCTGGTCGTACCCCATGCAGCGCTTGAGATGCTCGCGGAGCATCTCAAGGCCCTCGCCGGACCGTGCCGAAAGGCTCAGCGTGCTATAGCCGTCAGGATCGATCGAGAGGGTGGCGCCCTCCCCCGTCAGGTCAGCCTTGTTGCGGATGAGGGTGGTCTTCGCGCGATCGGGCCTGATGGCCAGGAAATCGGGCCAATCGGAGCTGTCAGGGCCTGCCGAGGCTGCACTGGCATCCATCACCAGCAGTATGCGATCGGCATCCTCGATGGCTTTGATGGCCCGCTCCACGCCGATGCGCTCGACCTGGTCGTCGGTATCGCGCAGGCCGGCGGTATCGATGACGTGCAAGGGCATGCCGTCGATATGAATAAGCTCGCGCAGCACATCGCGCGTGGTGCCGGCGATGTCAGTGACGATAGCCGCCTCACGGCCCGCCAAGGCGTTGAGCAAGCTGGATTTACCGGCATTGGGGCGACCGGCGATCACCACGTTCATGCCTTCGCGCAGCAGCGCGCCCTGACCCGCCTCGCGGATCACCTCGGCCAGCTCCTGCCTGACGGCTTGCAGCAAGGCCAGCACTCGGCCGTCGGCCAGAAAATCGATCTCCTCTTCGGGGAAATCGATTGCCGCCTCGACGTAGATGCGCAGCTGGATCAGCTTTTCCGTCAGTTGATGAACCCGGCGGGAAAACTCGCCTTGCAGCGAGCGGACAGCGTTGCGCGCCGCCTGAGCGGAACTCGCCTCGATCAGGTCGGCGATCGCCTCGGCCTGGGCCAGATCCAGCTTGTCGTTGAGGAAGGCCCGTTCACTGAATTCACCGGGGCGGGCAAGGCGAACGCCAAGTTCCACGCACCGCTGTAGCAGCATGTCCATCACCACGGGACCGCCATGGCCTTGCAGTTCCAGCACGTCTTCGCCGGTGAACGAATGGGGGCCTGGGAAATACAGCATCACCCCTTCGTCGATGACCTCGCCGTCATCGGCGTGGAAGGGGCCATAGTGCGCATGCCGCGGGACCGGTTCTCGTCCGCTGAGGGTGATGGCGACAGCTTTGGCTCGTGATCCTGAGACGCGCACCACGCCGATGCCGCCTCTTCCCTGAGCGGTAGCGACTGCGGCGATGGTTTCGCGATCTTGGCTCATGTGTCCTCTCTCCCAGGCAGATCGAAAAAAGCAAAACGCCCCAATCAAGGGGCGTTCTGTTCACGTCAACGAAAATCTCAGGTTGCGGCTGCGGTCTGCCCGATGATCTTGCGCGTAATGTACCACTGCTGTGCGATCGACAGGACGTTGTTGACCACCCAGTACAGCACCAGGCCAGCCGGGAACCAGAGGAAGAAGAAGGTGAAGATTACAGGCAAGAGCTTCATCACCTTGGCTTGCATTGGGTCCGGTGGCGTGGGGTTCAGCTGCTGCTGAATAAACATGGTCAAGCCCATGATGATCGGCAGGATGAAAAACGGATCCTTGATGGATAGATCGGTGATCCAGAACATCCACGGCGCCTGACGCATCTCGACGCTTTCCAGCAGCACCCAGTAGAGCGCAAGGAACACCGGCATCTGCACCAGAATCGGCAAGCAACCCCCAAGAGGATTGATCTTCTCCTTCTTGTACAGCTCCATCATCGCTTGGGACATCTTCTGGCGGTCATCGCCAAACTGCTCCTTCAGCGCCTGCATTTTCGGCGATACCGCACGCATGCGGGCCATCGATTTATAGCTGGCCGCCGAGAGCGGGAAGAACGCGAGCTTGATCACGATCGTCAGCACGATGATCGACCAACCCCAGTTGCCGAGCAGCGCGTGGATGTTTTCCAACAGCCAGAAGATTGGCTGGGCGATGAACCAGAGAATGCCGTAGTCAACGGTCAGGCGCAGGCCCGGCGAGAGTTCCTCAAGCTTGTCCTGGCTCTTGGGGCCGGCGTACAGCGTAGCGGACGTTTCACCCTGGCTACCCGGGGCGACGGAGATCGCCGGACCGGTGAAGCCGATGATGTAGTTGCCGCGGCTGTCCTTGCGGGTCTGCACCTGGTTGGTTTGATCGGGCGCCGGGATCCAAGCCGTCACGAAGTAATGCTGCAACCAGGCGATCCAGCCGCCTTCGACGGTCTTTTTCAGGTTCTTGTCGTCCATGTCGCTCATGGAGACCTTGGTGTAGGGCTCATCCTTGGTCCAGAGCGCGGCCCCCAGATAAGTTGCCGTGCCGGTCGCCGTGCTGGAAGACGGATCGCCGCTGTCGTCACGCTTGAGCTGACCGAACATGTGGCCCGTCCAGGCCTTTTCACTCTGGTTGTCGATCAGATAGCTGACGCGCAGGTCATAGTCGCCGCGATCGAAGGTGAAGCGCTTGGTGTAATCGACGCCGTCTTCGCTGTACTTCAGATCGACGACCAGTCGATCCTGACCTTCGCCCAGTTGGTACTGCTGTTGCTCGCTGCTGTACAGCGGACGTCCGCTGGCCTTGTCCGGCCCGTCACCGATCAAGCCGCTCTGGGCTTCATAGGTCCGCTCCGCGCTACGCTCGAATAACTGGAACGGAACGTCCGGCCGATCCTGGCGACGGGGAAATTCCGGTAAGCGTAGGTCGACGATGTCGCCACCACGCGGATCGATCGCGACATCGAGGACATCGGTACGTACGCGGATCAGCTGGGTGCTGCTGGCCTGGGTTTCAGGCAACGTGCTGGCCGATTGCTCGCCGCCAACGGAAGGAATGTCCTGCTGGGCGTCTTCAGCGCGGGTGGCTGGCGGTGTGTCCGGTAGCTGAGCGAGCGAAGGTTGTTCCTGGCTTGTCTCGGCAGGCAAGGCGGCCTGGCCGTAGTCCTGATTCCACTGAAGGACCATCAGGTAGGCAACGACTGCCAGTGCGACAAGCAGAATCGAGCGTTTGATATCCATGGTTACTCGGTCATCGAAGATGAATTGGAGGTGTGGTTGGAAGGCACGGGATCATAGCCGCCCGGATTCCATGGATGGCAACGGCCAAGCCTGCGCAGGCTCAGCCAGCCACCGCGCAGCAGGCCATGACTTTCGATGGCCTCTTGTGCGTAGCAAGAGCAACTGGGGTAGAAGCGACAATGGCTCGCCATCATGGGACTGATGGCATACCGGTAGACCCGGATCGGAATCAAAGCCAGGTTACGCATGGGCGGGCTTGCCCTGTTCCGGATTGTCGACGTTCTGGGAAGGGGTGCGAGACAACCGCCTCCAGAGCTTGGCGAATTGCCGTGCCAGTTCGGGATTATCCAGATCAGCCAATCCCTTGCGCGAGATAACCACGATGTCCCACCCCGTTAGTTCCGTCTGGTGGAGACGAAAGGTTTCGCGCAGTTGCCGCTTGATGCGATTGCGCTCCACCGCGAGCTTGACGCTTTTCTTGCCGATCACCAGCCCGATACGGGGATGTGGCAATCCATTTTCGCGCACCAGGAGCAGGACATTCCTGCCCGGTAACTTGCCGGAAGGGGAGTCGAAGACTGCCTTGAATTGACGCGGGGTCAGCAATCGCTTTTCCCGAGCGAAGTCTCGACTCACTACCTGTTCCGACGTGTTCAGACTGCCAGGCGCTTACGACCTTTGGCACGACGACGCGACAGGACGGCGCGACCGTTCTTGGTGGCCATACGAGCACGGAAACCGTGAGTGCGAGCGCGCTTGAGGGTGCTGGGTTGGAAAGTGCGTTTCATGATGCGTTACCTGGTGATCCATTGCGGGCCGGAATGGCCCCCTTTTAAGAGACCGGCGATTGTAGAGAAGCTGCGCGGTGAGGTCAATTTCCAACCAGCAAGATAGAGAGAGAATTAAATAAGAAAGAAAAGAAGTTAAAGCTCTTCTTAATGCAATGCTTATAGAAGGTGAGCGGTGAATCTGTGGATAAGGGCTTTTGAAGCAGACACGACGGGCTTTTCAGAGGTTTGAAAGGCTCTGTGGAAGCGGTGTGGCTCCGGTGGGAACCTGTTGGGTTTCCTGTGGATAAAATTGCTTTTTATCAACAGATGGGGTTGCTGGCATCTTGTACACAGGCTTTTCCTGAGGGTTCAGGCTTGGTTATCAACAGGCTTCATGACGCAAGTGCGTGATACTACGAAATCATTCTTTGCGTTCATATGGCGTACGGACTGTGGATAACTGCACGACCGGGGGCTACAATGGCAGCCGTTTAAAAGCTCGACAGCGTCTAGGAGATTCCGTGTCGGTGGAACTTTGGCAGCAATGCATTGACCTTTTGAGAGATGAGCTGCCGGCCCAGCAATTCAACACATGGATTCGTCCGCTTCAGGTTGAAGCCGAAGGCGATGAGCTGCGCGTCTATGCGCCGAACCGCTTCGTTCTCGATTGGGTCAACGAGAAATATCTGTCTCGGCTGCTTGAGTTGTTGTCCGAGCGCGCCACGGGCTTGGCCCCTTCTTTATCTTTATTGATCGGTAGCAGGCGTACGGCCTCCGCGGCGCTGGCGCCCGCATCCGCTCCGCGTACCCAACAGCCGGTAGGCGCGCCCGCCGCGGCCGCGCCGCCGGCGCAGGCAGCGCTTTCGGACGCCGCGGTCCCGGTTGCGGCCGAAGCCGTAGCGGCACCCGCTCCGACGCGCATCGAACGCAACGTCCAGGTCGAAGGCGGCCTCAAGCACACCAGCTATCTCAATCGCACCTTCACGTTCGAGAATTTCGTCGAGGGCAAGTCCAACCAGCTGGCCCGTGCCGCAGCGTGGCAGGTCGCGGACAATCCGAAGCACGGCTATAACCCGTTGTTTCTCTATGGTGGCGTGGGCCTCGGTAAAACCCACCTAATGCACGCGGTAGGTAACCACCTGCTGAAGAAGAACCCCAACGCCAAAGTGGTCTATCTACATTCCGAGCGCTTCGTTGCCGATATGGTCAAGGCGCTGCAGCTCAACGCCATTAATGAATTCAAGCGCTTTTATCGTTCCGTGGATGCGTTGCTGATCGATGACATCCAGTTCTTCGCCAAGAAAGAACGGTCGCAGGAAGAGTTCTTCCATACCTTCAACGCCTTGCTCGAAGGTGGCCAGCAGGTGATCCTGACCAGCGACCGCTATCCGAAGGAGATCGACGGGCTCGAGGAAAGACTCAAGTCCCGCTTCGGCTGGGGCCTGACCGTGGCTGTAGAGCCACCGGAGCTCGAGACGCGGGTGGCGATCCTGATGAAGAAGGCCGATCAAGCCAATGTCGATCTACCTCATGACGCAGCCTTCTTCATTGCGCAACGGATCCGTTCGAATGTCCGCGAACTGGAAGGGGCATTGAAGCGAGTGATCGCCCATGCGCATTTCATGGGGCGTGACATCACCATCGAGCTTATTCGCGAGTCGCTGAAAGACTTGCTTGCCCTGCAGGACAAGCTGGTCAGCGTTGATAATATTCAGCGCACGGTCGCGGAATACTACAAAATCAAGATATCCGATCTGCTGTCGAAACGACGCTCGCGTTCCGTAGCGAGACCACGCCAGGTTGCGATGGCGTTGTCCAAGGAACTCACCAATCACAGCCTGCCCGAAATCGGCGACGCGTTTGGTGGGCGTGATCACACGACGGTGCTGCATGCTTGTCGTAAAATTGCTGAACTTCGGGAATTAGATGCTGATATTCGCGAAGATTACAAAAATCTGCTGCGTACTTTGACAACTTAACAGACTGCGGCCAATTAATAGGCAAGGGACCAGACCATGCATTTCACTATCCAGCGCGAAGCCCTGTTGAAACCCCTGCAGTTAGTGGCCGGCGTCGTTGAGCGGCGCCAGACCTTGCCGGTGTTGTCCAACGTTCTACTGGTGGTTCAGGATCACCAGTTGTCCCTTACCGGAACCGATCTCGAAGTCGAATTGGTTGGCCGTGTCGCTTTGGAGGATGCATTCGAGCCGGGCGAGATTACCGTGCCGGCACGAAAGCTGATGGACATCTGCAAGAGCCTGCAGCCTGACGCGCTGATAGATATCCGTCTGGACGATCAAAAGGTGGTAATTAAATCGGGGCGCAGTCGCTTTTCCCTGTCGACCTTGCCGGCAAACGATTTTCCCACCGTTGAGGAAGGCCCGGGTTCGCTGAATTTCAGTGTCAATCAGGGAAAGATGCGCCGCATGATCGAACGCAGCAGCTTTGCCATGGCGCAGCAGGATGTACGCTATTACTTGAATGGGATGCTGATCGAGGTGTCCAGCGGAATGCTGCGCGCCGTCGCGACTGACGGCCATCGTTTGGCTATGTGCTCCATGCAGGCCGGCATCGAACAGCCTGATCGCCATCAGGTCATTGTGCCACGTAAAGGTATTCTCGAACTGGCGCGCCTGCTCACCGATCAGGACGGTGATGTCAGTATCGTTCTCGGTCAGCACCACATCCGGGCAACCACTGGCGAGTTCACGTTCACTTCCAAGCTGGTAGATGGGAAGTTTCCTGACTATGAGCGCGTCCTGCCGCGCGGTGGTGACAAGCTCGTTGTGGGTGAGCGTCAGACGCTACGCGAAGCATTCAGCCGTACAGCGATTTTGTCCAATGAGAAGTACAGAGGCATTCGTCTGCAGTTGGAAAGCGGTCTGTTGAAGATCCAGGCCAACAACCCTGAGCAGGAAGAAGCCGAAGAAGAAGTCGCCGTCGATTACTCGGGCGGCTCGCTGGAGATCGGTTTCAACGTCAGCTATCTGCTCGATGTACTGGGCGTCATGACTACCGACCAGGTCCGGCTGATCCTCTCCGATGCGAACAGCAGCGCCCTGGTTCAGGAGTTCGATAACGATGATTCGGCTTATGTCGTTATGCCGATGCGCCTGTAACCACAACTAGATGTCGCTTAGCCGTATCTCCGTCACCGGCGTTCGCAATTTGCAGCCGGTGACGTTAACTCCCTCCCCTCGGATCAACATCCTCCACGGCGACAACGGCAGTGGGAAAACCAGTTTTCTTGAGGCCATCCATCTCCTTGGTATGGCGCGTTCTTTCCGCAGCACGCGCCTGAATCCCGTTATTAGCCATGAGCAGACGAGTTGCACCGTCTTCGGCCAGGTTGAGCTGGGTGTAGAACAATCCAGCGCGTTAGGTATTTCGAGAGATCGCGGTGGGGAAATCCGTATACGCATCAATGGTCAGAGCGTCCGGAGCGCTGCGGAGCTTGCTGAAACCCTGCCATTGCAACTGATCAATCCTGATAGCTTTCGTTTACTGGAAGGTGCACCAAAGCTTCGTCGTCAGTTTTTAGATTGGGGCGTGTTCCACGTGGAACCCCGTTTTCTTCAAGCCTGGCAGCGCCTTCAGCAAGCGCTGAGGCAACGAAACTCATGGTTACGGCATGGTACACTGGACGCCGCTTCGCAGGCTGCTTGGAGCCGCGAGCTGAGTGCGGCAAGCGATGAAATCGATAGTTATCGGCGTGCCTATATCCAGGCTCTCAAACCCGTGTTCGAACGCATCTTGGCCTCCCTTCTGGAGCTGGAAGGCTTTCAATTGAGCTATTACCGCGGCTGGGATAAAGAGCGGTCCCTAGCTGAGGTGCTGGCAGCTTCGATCGAGCGCGACAGACTTATGGGGCATACCCAAGCAGGACCGCAGCGGGCTGATCTTCGCTTACGGATTGCTAATCATAATGCGGCCGAGACACTGTCGCGTGGCCAGCAGAAGCTTGTCGTCTGTGCACTGCGAATCGCTCAAGGGCATTTGGTAAGCGAGGCCAAGCGGGGTCAGTGCATTTACCTGGTCGATGATTTGCCGTCCGAACTGGACGATTACCACCGGCTTTCGTTGTGCCGGTTGTTGGAACAACTGAATTGTCAGGTATTTATCACCTGTGTCGATTCGAACGTATTGCGAGAAGGCTGGCGTGAAGATACGCCAGTCTCAATGTTTCACGTGGAACATGGTGAGATAACCCAAGTCCACGGCCCCTCGGGAGTGAAGGCATGAGTGAAAATCACACGTACGATTCGTCCAGCATCAAGGTCCTCAAAGGCCTCGATGCAGTTCGTAAACGTCCCGGCATGTACATCGGAGACACGGACGACGGCACCGGTCTGCACCACATGGTCTTCGAAGTCGTCGACAATTCGATCGACGAAGCGCTGGCTGGTCATTGCAGCGATATCTGCATCACCATTCACGTAGATGAATCCATCAGTGTCCGTGACAACGGCCGCGGGATCCCGGTCGATACTCACGAAGAAGGTGTATCCGCAGCCGAAGTCATTATGACCGTGCTACACGCCGGCGGTAAGTTCGACGACAATTCCTATAAGGTTTCTGGTGGCCTTCATGGAGTGGGCGTCTCGGTAGTGAATGCTCTGTCAGAAGAGCTTGTACTGACGATCCGCCGTGAGGGTAAGGTCTGGGAGCAGACCTACCGTCATGGCGTACCACAAGCACCATTGGCCGCAGTCGGCGAAACTGACGGTTCAGGCACCGAAATTCATTTCAAACCGTCGGCCGAAACCTTCCAGAACATTCATTTCAGCTGGGACATTCTGGCCAAGCGCTTGCGAGAACTGTCGTTCCTTAATTCGGGCGTGGGAATCGTGCTTCGCGATGAGCGAAATGCCAAGGAGGAGCTGTTCAAGTACGAGGGCGGTCTGAGCGCGTTCGTGACCTACCTCAATACCAACAAGACGCCCGTTAACGAAGTATTCCACTTCAATGTTCAACGCGATGATGGTGTTGGTGTCGAAGTGGCGCTGCAATGGAACGACAGCTTCAATGAAAATTTGTTGTGCTTCACCAATAACATTCCGCAGCGTGACGGCGGCACTCATCTGGCGGGCTTCCGTTCGGCGCTGACGCGTAACCTGAACAATTATATCGAGCAAGAAGGCCTGGCGAAGAAGCACAAGGTGGCGACTACCGGTGATGATGCCCGTGAAGGCTTGACAGCCATCATCTCGGTAAAGGTGCCGGATCCCAAGTTTAGTTCTCAGACCAAAGACAAGCTCGTGTCTTCCGAGGTCAAGACGGCGGTCGAACAGGAAATGGGTAAGCATTTCGCTGACTTCCTGCTGGAGCATCCCAATGAGGCCAAGGCGGTCGTTGGCAAGATGATCGATGCCGCTCGTGCACGCGAAGCTGCCCGCAAGGCCCGTGAAATGACCCGGCGTAAGGGCGCCTTGGACATTGCCGGTCTGCCCGGCAAACTCGCTGATTGCCAGGAAAAGGACCCTGCCCTTTCCGAACTCTACATAGTGGAGGGTGATTCCGCGGGCGGTTCTGCCAAGCAGGGCCGCAACCGCAGGACTCAGGCCATCCTGCCGCTCAAAGGCAAGATTCTCAACGTTGAGAAGGCCCGCTTCGACAAGATGATCTCTTCGCAGGAAGTTGGCACGCTAATAACGGCGCTTGGCTGCGGCATCGGCCGTGAAGAGTACAACATCGACAAGTTGCGTTATCACAACATCATCATCATGACCGATGCCGACGTTGACGGTTCGCACATCCGCACGCTGCTGCTGACGTTCTTCTTCCGCCAGCTCCCCGAGTTGATTGAGCGTGGTTATGTGTATATCGCTCAGCCTCCGCTCTACAAGGTCAAACGCGGCAAGCAAGAGCAGTACATTAAAGACGACGAGGCGATGGATGAATATCTCACCCAGTCTGCGCTCGAGGACGCCAGCCTCCATGTCAACGAGCACGCGCCAGGCCTTTCGGGCGAAGCGCTGGAGCGGCTGGTCAACGACTATCGCACGGTGATGAAAACGCTGCAGCGGCTCTCCCGCCTTTATCCGCAAGAGCTGACCGAACACTTCATCTATCTGCCGCGGGTGAGCGTCGAGCAGCTCGGTGATCACGCAGCGATGCAGGCCTGGCTGGAGCCCTACGCGGCTTTGCTGAAAGGTGTCGAGCGTTCCGGATTGGCCTACAAGGCAAGCCTACGTGAAGATAAAGAGCGGAATCTTTGGCTGCCAGAGGTGGAGATTATTTCCCACGGGCTGGCCAGCTACATCACTTTCAATCGCGACTTCTTTGGCAGTAACGACTACAAGACGGTTACCGTTTTGGGCGAGAAGCTGAATAGTCTGCTTGAGGAAGGTGCCTACGTTCAGCGTGGTGAGCGCAAGAAGCCGGTCACGACTTTCAAGCAGGCGCTTGATTGGTTGATGACCGAAGGAACTCGCCGCCATAGTGTCCAGCGATACAAGGGATTGGGTGAAATGAATCCGGATCAGCTATGGGAAACCACTATGGATCCGGCGGTTCGCCGGATGCTCAAGGTCACCATCGAAGACGCCATTGCAGCGGATCAGATCTTCAATACTTTGATGGGCGACGCTGTAGAGCCGCGGCGCGATTTCATCGAATCCAATGCTTTAGCGGTATCCAATTTGGATTTCTGATCGCTGGATCAATCAGGATCACTAAACCCGGCGCAAGCCGGGTTTTTTTGTTCCACGTGGAACACGATAGGCTTACTCGATCATCGCTCTTGGATTAATCAATTTTCAGAATTCTTTGTGGCCTCGTATGCTCCTCTCATCAAAAGTATTCAACCTTCTGGTTCTCTGCCCTGACAGAGGCCTTTCGCTACGGGGAAATTTCACATGCTCGACAGCAACCTGAAATCGCAACTGAAAACCTATCTGGAAAAGGTCACCCAGCCGTTCGAGATCGTCGCGTCCCTCGGTGACGGCGAGAAGTCCCAGGAAATGCTCGAGCTGCTGGAAGAGATCACCAGCCTGAGCGACAAGATCACCCTGCGTACTGACGGCGATGACGTGCGTCGCCCCTCGTTCGCGCTCAACCGTATCGGCGGCAATATCAGCCTGCGCTTCGCTGGCATCCCGATGGGACATGAATTCACCTCCTTGGTCCTCGCCCTGCTGCAAGTCGGCGGTCATCCGTCCAAGACTGCGCCGGAGATCATCGAACAGATCAAGAACCTCGACGGCGAGTACCGTTTCGAAACCTACTTCTCGCTGTCCTGCCAGAACTGCCCGGACGTGGTCCAGGCGCTGAACCTGATGGCGGTGCTCAACCCCAACATCCATCATGTCGCCATTGATGGTGCACTGTTCCAGGAAGAGGTCACGGTGCGCCAGGTCATGTCCGTGCCGAGCATCTATCTCAACGGTGAGCTGTTCGGCCAGGGGCGCATGGGTGAGGAAGAAATCCTCGCCAAGCTCGACACCGGCGCTTCGGCGCGTGATGCCGAGAAGCTCAGCGCCAAGGAACCGTTTGACGTACTCGTCGTTGGTGGTGGACCAGCCGGTGCCGCAGCGGCCATATATGCCGCGCGCAAGGGCATCCGTACCGGTGTCGCGGCCGAGCGTTTCGGTGGTCAGGTGCTCGATACCATGGCCATCGAGAACTTCATCTCGGTGAACGAGACCGAAGGCCCGAAACTGGCCCGTGCGCTGGAAAACCATGTGCGCGAATACGACGTCGACATCATGAACCTGCAGCGCGCAGCCCAGCTGATCCCGGCCTCGAACCAAGGCGGCCTGCATGAGATCAAACTGGAGAATGGCGGCTCGCTGAAGGCCAAGACCCTGATCCTGGCCACCGGTGCGCGGTGGCGCGAGATGAACGTGCCCGGTGAACAGGAATACCGTGGGCGCGGTGTCGCCTACTGTCCGCACTGCGACGGCCCGCTGTTCAAGGGCAAGCGCGTGGCGGTGATCGGTGGCGGCAACTCGGGTGTCGAAGCGGCCATCGACCTGGCCGGCATCGTCGCTCAGGTGACCCTGCTCGAGTTCGACAGCCAACTGCGCGCCGATGCCGTGCTGCAGAAGAAGCTCTACAGCCTGCCGAACGTCAGCGTGATCACCAGCGCGCTGACCAGCGAAGTCACCGGCGACGGCCAGAAGGTCAACGGGTTGATCTACAAGGACCGCAACTCCAGCGAGTTTCATGAGCTGGAGCTGGAAGGCATCTTCGTACAGATCGGCCTGTTGCCCAACTCCGACTGGCTGAAAGGCACCGTGGAGCTGACTTCACGTGGCGAGATCATCGTCGATGCGCGTGGCGAGACCTCCTTGCCGGGCATCTTTGCCGCCGGCGACGTCACCACCGTGCCGTACAAGCAGATCGTCATCGCCGTCGGCGAAGGCGCCAAGGCCTCGCTGAGTGCCTTCGACCACCTGATCCGCAGCTCCGTCGACGACTGAGCACAGCGCTAACGAAAAAGGGGAAGCAGACGTCCGTCT
>NZ_JYHV01000035.1 GCF_000952685.1 Stutzerimonas stutzeri
AATCAGAAAGCCTCGGTTCATACCGGGGCTTTTTTATGGCTGCCAGACTCTCACCAGGGACTGTGTCCCAGGTTATTCGGCAAGCCTCACCCCTTCGGGGCCGCGTCGACAGCGCCTCAGGCTATCTCGCGCAACCAGACCAACAGATCGGCCTGCGGGCTGCCGGGCAGCAAGGGTTGCGGCGACAGCAGGCAGTAGCGCGAGCCGTCTTCGACGAACCCCAGCGGCGCGACCAATACGCCGCTGTCCAGATCGTCACGCACCAAGTGCCAGGGGCCGATAGCCACGCCCAGGCCGGCTACTGCCGCCTGCAGACTGAAGTAAAAATGATCGAAGATTTGCCCCGGCGCCTCGGGGACGCCCCGACCTGCCGCCAAGGCCCAGTCCTGCCAGGCGGACGGCCGTGTGCGGGAGTGGAGGCAAGGCGCACCGGCCGGCAACGCAGCGCCATCATGCTCCAGGCGAAGCCAGATCGCCGCCTTGTCCGGGCGACAGACCGGGCCAACCCGCTCTACGAACAATGGCTCGGCATGGTAACTGCCAGGCCAGAGGAAATCGTCACGACGGATCGCCAGGTCGATCCCGTCCGCGAAGGAGAACGGCCCGCCGCCAGCAACCAGATGCACCTCCATCGCCGGGTGTCTGGCCTGGAAATCGGGCCAGCGAGGAATCAGCCATCGCATTAACAACGTGGGTTCGCACGACACCACCCAGCGCCGCGCCTGGCGACCACTGGCGCGCAGTTCGCCGACAGCCTGCCGCATCAGGTCAAAGCCCCCGCTCACCGCCCGCGCCAGGGTACGCCCAGCCTCGGTCAGAAACACGCGACGGCCACGCCGCTCGAACAGCGCCACGCCCAGTTCATCTTCGAGCAGACGCACAGCGCGACTGACCGCCCCATGGGTCAGATGCAACTCATCGGCCGCGCGACTGAAATTCTCCAGACGAGCCGCGGCTTCGAAGCAACGCAGCGCCAGCAACGACGGCAAGCGCCGATCGACGGCTAGTGAGCCTGACTCACTATGACTGTCAGAAAACATCGTTATTCATCCGGAAAGCGCCTGGTTAGCATCCATTTTTCTGCCTACCGACAGGATACGCGATGACTGAATTGATAGCCGTAGTCACAATCACGGTGTTCGCGGTGATCAGCCCGGGACCGGACTTCGCAATGGTCACACGCAACAGCCTGACGCTGTCGCGCCGCGCCGGCGTGCTGACGGCCCTGGGTATCGGCCTGGGTGTGCTGGTCCACGTCACCTACACCCTTCTGGGTGTCGGCCTGCTGATTAAGCAGTCGCTTTGGCTATTCAATGCCATCAAGCTGGTCGGCGCCGCCTACCTGATCTATCTCGGCGTGACGATGCTGCGCGCGAAGCCGAGTGGCGCACCGGCCGACGGCGCCGCACCACCACCGTCAGACTGGGGTGCATTGCGCACCGGTTTTCTGACCAATGCGCTGAACCCGAAGACCACCGTGTTCATCGTCAGCCTGTTCATTCAGGTGGTGCGTCCCGATACGCCACTGGCGGTGCAGATCGGCTATGGCGCTTTCATCTCGATGGCGCACATGGCTTGGTTCGGATTGGTCGCGCTGTGCTTTTCAGCCGGCGTCGTGCGTGAGCGTCTTCTGGCCGTCCGCCATTGGATAGACCGTTTGTTCGGCGGGCTGCTGGTCGCTTTCGGGGTGCTGCTGGCAGCCGCTCGCGGGACGTACTGACCGCGCACGCCGCCCGCGTCGACGGTGTGTGCGAGACCAAGGCTGTCGGCCAGAAACAAAAACGCCCCGCATGAGCGGGGCGTTTCGATACTACAGAGCGATTACTGCTTGGCAGGCTCTTCGGCAGCTTCTTCAGCAGCCTCAGGCTCGGCTTCAGCAGCCGGAGCCGCTTCGTTTTCTTCGCCCTTGATGCCCAACAGCTCCAGGTCAAAGACCAGAACCGAGTTGGCGGGGATCAGCGGGCTTGGGCTCTGCTCGCCATAGGCCAGCTCACTCGGGATGTACAGCTTGTATTTCTCGCCGACGTGCATCAGCTGCAGGCCTTCGACCCAACCCGGAATCACACCGCCGACCGGCAGATCGATCGGGGTGCCGCGCTTGATCGAGCTATCGAAGACGGTGCCATCGGTCAGGCTGCCTTCATAGTGGACGGTAACGACATCGTCCGGACCCGGTTGCGGGCCGTCAGCCGACTTGACCACCTCATACTGCAGACCAGACTCGGTGGTCTTCACGCCGTCACGCTTGGCGTTGTCTTCGAGGAATTTCTTGCCCTTCGCCGCGGCTTCCTTATTCATCTCGACCAAGCGCTCTTCGGCGCGCGCCTGCAGAGCGGAGAAGGCCTCCATCAGCTGTTCGTCGGTCAGCTTCTGCTCTTTCTTGCCAATGGCATCGTCGATACCCTGCGCAACCGCATTCGAATCGAGATCAGCCATGCCTTCCTGAGCCAGGCTCTTGCCCATGTTCAGTCCGATACCGTAGGACGCTTTTTGAGCCGGAGTATCCAGCTTGACGCTGGTTTCTGAATCACAGCCCGCCAGGACCAGGCCAATCAGGGCTATCGCAGACGCCAAACGTTGATGTCTCATTCTGTTTCCTTAAATACGCTTGAAGGGGTGAAGCAAATCGATTGCCGGAGCTTAACAGTCACCCCCAGCAGTGGCTACCGAGCGGACCGAGGTAATAGGTAAAGACAATGCAAAGTACGGAAGTGCCGCACGAAACGTGCAAACAGGAAGAAACTCAAATTGAAGGCGAAAAAAAAAGCGACCTTAAGGTCGCTTTTTTCGAGCTATCAAGGCGTTCAGTGGTCCTTGATGGCGAATATGGCGCAGCGGACGGGACTCGAACCCGCGACCCCCGGCGTGACAGGCCGGTATTCTAACCGACTGAACTACCGCTGCGCTAAACCTCGAGTGGTGGGTGATGACGGGATCGAACCGCCGACCCTCTGCTTGTAAGGCAGATGCTCTCCCAGCTGAGCTAATCACCCGTTTGCTCTCGAAGTGGGGCGCATTCTAGAGAGGGTTCCTGACCTTGGCAAGCCCCTTTTGAAAAAAAAATTGAAGAACTTACAAAGACTTAGGAACCCCTCTGTTTATTGGCCGTTTTTGCGGTTTCCATCGGCATTGCGGCTCGGCAGGGTTGGCCTGGCTTGCCGGGACGGGAATAATGCGCCCTTTGCTTTTACCGGAGTTTCAAATCGCCATGTGGTTTCGTAATCTGCTCGTCTACCGTCTCACCCAGAACGTGCCTTTCGATGTCGAGACACTTGAAGCCGCATTGGCCGCCAAGCCCGCCCGCCCCTGCGCCAGTCAGGAACTGAGCACCTACGGATTCGTTGCGCCTTTCGGCAAGGGCGAAGATGCCCCGCTGGTGCATGCCAGCCAGGGCTTTCTGCTGATTTCCACGCGCAAGGAAGAGCGCATTCTGCCCGGCAGCGTGGTCAAGGACGCTCTGAAGGAAAAGGTCGACGAGATCGAAAACGAGCAGATGCGTAAGGTCTACAAGAAAGAACGTGACCAGCTCAAGGACGACATCATTCAGGCCTTCCTGCCCCGCGCCTTCATCCGTAAGTCCGGTACCTTCGCCGCCATCGCGCCCGAACAGGGGCTGATCCTGGTCGACTCGTCCAGTCCCAAGCGCGCCGAAGACTTGCTGTCGACGCTGCGTGAAGCCATCGGCTCGCTGCCAGTGCGTCCGCTGACGGTGAAAATCGCTCCATCGGCCACGATGACCGACTGGGTCAAGACGCAGAAAGCGGCAGATGACTTCTTCGTCCTCGACGAGTGCGAGCTGCGCGATACCCATGAAGATGGCGGTGTGGTGCGCTGCAAGCGCCAGGACCTGACCAGCGACGAGATCCAGCAGCATCTGGAAGTCGGCAAGCAGGTCACTCAGCTGTCGCTGGGCTGGCAGGACAAGCTGTCCTTCGTGCTCGACGACAAGCTGGTGATCAAGCGCCTGCGTTTCGAAGAGCTGCTGCAGGACCAGGCCGAGCAGGACGGCGGCGACGACGACCTCGGCCAGCAGGACGCCAGCTTCCTGCTGATGATGCTGACCTTCAAGGAGTTCCTGCCCGCGCTATTCGAAGCCCTGGGTGGTGAGGAGATCCCACAGGGCATCTAAACTGCCCTGGCCGTCAGCCCCGGCTGACGGCACCCACTCCATAACTACAAGGTAAGCCCGATGCGTGCCCTCGCCGCCCTCAGCCGCTTTGTCGGCAACACCTTCGCCCTCTGGGTCCTGCTGTTCGCCATTCTCGCCTTCTTCCAGCCCAGCTGGTTCCTTCCCGCCACCGCCTGGATCGTCCCGCTGCTGGGGCTGATCATGTTCGGCATGGGTCTGACGCTTAAAACGGCTGATTTCGCCGAGGTTGCGCGTCGGCCGCTGTGGGTGGCATTGGGTGTCGGGGCGCAATTTCTGATCATGCCCGCCCTCGCCTGGCTACTCTGCCAACTGCTGGGGTTGCCGGCGGAAATTGCGGTTGGCGTGATCCTGGTGGGCTGTTGCCCGGGCGGTACCGCGTCCAACGTGATCGCCTGGTTCTCGCGGGGTGACGTCGCGCTCTCGGTGGCGATCACCGCCGTCACCACCCTGCTCGCCCCGCTGGTCACGCCCGCATTGATCTGGCTGCTGGCTTCGGCCTGGCTACCGGTCAATTTCGGCGCCCTGTTCATGTCCATCGTACAGATCGTGCTGGTGCCGATCGCCCTCGGCCTGATCGCCCGCCGCCTACTGGGCAATCGGGTGCATCAGGTGGTCGATATCCTGCCGCTGGTTTCGGTGGTGAGCATCGTGATCATCGTGGCCGCCGTGGTCGCGGCCAGCCAGGCAAAGATCGCCGAATCCGGCTTGCTGATCATGGCCGTGGTGATATTGCATAACAGCCTGGGGCTCGGCATCGGCTACCTCGTCGGGCGCCTGTTCGGCCTACCGCTGGCGCAGCGCAAGACACTGTCGATCGAAGTCGGCATGCAGAACTCGGGGCTCGGCGCAGCCCTGGCCAGTGCGCATTTCTCGCCGTTGGCGGCCGTGCCAAGCGCGTTGTTCAGCGTCTGGCACAATCTGTCCGGTGCGCTGCTGGCGACGGTCTATCGGCGGATGAAGGATAAAGGCTCCGACGCGTCCTGATACGCGTCTACCGGTCCGGGCCTCTTGCCCGGACTGTCTCGTTGTGCAAAATAGCGCCTGCTGAGGACGACCTCAGGCGGCATCAACTCACCGGGGACGGCCCCACCCAATTTACCGTCCTATCGAGGTGCGCATGTCCTGGATCATCCTGTTTTTTGCCGGCCTGTTCGAAATCGGCTGGGCCGTCGGACTGAAGTTCACCGATGGCTTCAGTCGCCCGCTTCCCACCCTGCTTACCGTTGCTGCGATGGCTGCCAGCCTTGGCCTGCTAGGGCTGGCCATGAAGGAGTTGCCGCTGGGCACCGCCTACGCCGTCTGGACCGGGGTAGGTGCCGTGGGGACTGTGATCGCCGGAATCATATTGTTCGGCGAATCGATGAGCCTGTTTCGTCTGGGCAGTGTGCTGCTGATCTGCATCGGTTTGCTTGGTCTGAAGCTCAGCCACTGAAGTCGCCGCGGCAGCCGGTCGAGCGCCAGCTGCCGTGGTGCCGTCAGCCAAACAGCGCCGGCTCTCGATAACGCCGAGCACAGGCCTGACCATCTGCGCGGAACAGGTGGCACTTGTCGGCCAACAGGCCTGTCGCGTAGACCTGACCCACCGCAACACGACGATTGCCATCGCTGGCGACCGCGACCATTTCGTCCACGCCTTCGAAGTTCAGATGCAGGAGGTTGTGGTCACCGAGTCGCTCGGCGACCGCAATCTCGCCATTGAAGACGAAGTCAGCCCTATCGGCATCGACGAAATGCTCAGGACGAATGCCTAGGGTCACGGCATCGCCAGGGCTGACCTGGCTGCCATCCACCGGCAATCGCAACGCGCTGCCACCCGGCATCGTCACCTCCACCGAATCGGCGTCCGCTCGCAGCACGCTCACCGGCAGAAAATTCATTTGTGGCGAGCCGATGAAGCCGGCCACGAACTGGTTGCTCGGGTAGTGATACAGCTCCAGCGGCGGCCCGACCTGGGCGATGCGCCCAGCATTGAGCACGACGATCTTGTCGGCCAGAGTCATGGCCTCGACCTGATCATGGGTCACGTAGATCATGGTCGCCTTGAGGCGCTGATGCAGGCGCGAGATTTCGATGCGCATCTGCACGCGGAGAAAGGCATCGAGGTTCGACAATGGCTCGTCGAAGAGAAACACCTTGGGTTCGCGCACCATGGTCCGGCCGATCGCCACGCGCTGGCGCTGCCCACCGGAGAGATCCTTGGGCTTGCGGTCGAGCATTTGGTCGAGCTGCAGGATCTTCGCCACCGAGTCCACTCGGCGACGAATCTCGCCTTTGTCGATCTTCGCCAGTTTCAGGCCGAACGCCATGTTTTCCGCGACACTCATGTGCGGATAAAGCGCGTAGGACTGAAACACCATCCCCACCGAGCGATCCATCGGCGGCAGTTCGTTGACCCGTTCGCCGTCGATCTGCAGCTCGCCGTCAGTGATGTCCTCGAGGCCAGCAATCAGCCGCAGCAGGGTCGACTTGCCGCAGCCGGACGGGCCGACGAACACCACGAACTCACCATCAGCGATATCCAGATTGATACCGCAGGTGATGGGCACCTCGTCGTAGCTCTTGCAGATATTCCGCAGGGTTACGCTGGCCATTATTGTTGTTCTCCTTCAAAACAGTCGCTGCGATGCATCGCAGCGAGCGAAGCGGGCGACAGCCGGACAAAACGAAACCTTAGCCTCGTCTCGATCCGGACAGCTCAGCCGAGCCGGCGGGCAAATCCGAATCCGTGCGCAGGCAAGTGTACGCCGTGGCCGTCGAAGACTGCCGATGCCGAGGGCACGTCGAGCCCTTCGACCGGAGCCGACAGGTCAAAGTGCCGTCCACTGTCACCCATGTTGAACAGACACACCCATACCTCGTCACCCAGGCGGCGTTCGTACACCAGCAACGCGTCGTCGTGGTAAACGGTGCGCATGCTGCCTTCGATCAACAGACGCTGATCCTGGCGCCAGGCGAGGAAGCGGCGATAGATGTTGAGCATCGAGCTCGGCTCCGGCTCCTGAGCGGCCACCGACAGGGGCAGGTGCTTGTCGGCCAGCGGCAACCAGGGTTGCTCCCGGCTGAAACCACCGTGCGGGTCCTGATCATGCCAAGGCATCGGCGTACGGCAGCCGTCGCGGCCTTTGAACTCCGGCCAGAAGCGGATGCCGTAAGGGTCCACCAGTTGCTCGAACTGCAGCTCGGCTTCGTCCAGGCCCAACTCCTCGCCCTGATAAAGGCACACGCTACCGCGCATGCTCAACAGCATCGCCATGAACATCCGCCCGCGCGCATGATCCGGCTGGTTGGCCAGCGCCCAGCGACTCATCACGCGCACCACATCGTGGTTACCGATCGACCAGCAGGGCCAGCCATCGACCAGCTCGCGCTCCACACAATCGATGGTGTGCCGCAGGAAGCCTGGGCTGCACTGCTCGGTGAGCAGGTCGAAAGAATAGGCCATATGCAGCGTGTCGCTGCCGCCGGTGTAGGCGGCCATGGTCCGCAGCGAGTGATCGCAGCCGATCTCGGCCACCGTGGCGCTGCCCGGATAGCGCTCGAGCAGCTGGCGAATACGCCGCAGGAAGTCGAGGTTTTCCGGCTGAGTCTTGTCGTAGATGTGCTTCTGGAACGCGTAGGGGTTGTCGGCGCGCACGCCGATGCTGCCTTCGCGAATGTCGTGGTTTGGCGGATTGTCGCGCAGCTCGCGGTCGTGAAAATAGAAGTTCGCCGCGTCCAGGCGAAAGCCGTCGACGCCCAGTTTCAGCCAGAACTCCATGTCGTCGAGCAACTGCTGCTGCACCGCTTCGCAATGAAAGTTGAGGTCCGGCTGGCTGGAAAGAAAGTTGTGCAGGTAGTACTGCTTGCGGCGACTATCCCAGGTCCAGGCCGGACCACCGAACACCGAGAGCCAGTTGTTGGGCACGGTGCCGTCATCCTTCGGGTCAGCCCAGACGTACCAGTCGGCCTTGGCGTTGTCGCGGCTGGAGCGGCTTTCCATGAACCAGGCGTGCTGATCGGATGAATGATTGAGGACCTGATCGATGAGGATGCGAATGCCACGCGCATGGGCGACCTCGACGACCCGTTTGAAATCCTCCAGCGTGCCGAACAGCGGATCCACACCGCGATAGTCGGACACGTCATAACCGAAGTCCTTCATCGGCGAGGTGAAGAACGGCGATAGCCAGATGGCGTCGACATTGAGGCTGGCGATGTAGTCGATCTTCTCGACTACACCGAGCAGATCGCCAACCCCGTCGCCGTTGCTGTCATAGAAGCTGCGCGGGTAAACCTGATAAATGACGCCGCCGCGCCACCAGTCGTTGCGATTCATACAACCAACCTTCGATGTTTGGGGGAACACGCCGCCACTTTAGGTGCGGCAACCCGTCGCAACATCCTCCCGCCCCTGCATTAGCGAGGCGTATGAAGCGGGCGTAGAGACGGACCGATCAGGGGGCGTAGTGCATCTACCCAAGGCTGGGCCCGACGCCGCAGCGTCGCGATTGGCACACTCATGCGGATCGCCATAAAACCGTCAACCAGCAAGCGAGTCGACACTTATTTGTCACGAGCAACTTCTAGGATCGATGCAGTTCCGGGACTGACCCTGCAGTAGCAGCCGCGCCAGCAACTCCCCGCGCCGCCGCGCCAGCCAGGAGCGACACGCATCCACACATCCATGGAGAGATGACAATGTTCAAGTGCAAGCCCCTCGCAGCCGCCATCATCGCGATCCTCGCCACCCAGGCCTACGCCGACGACAACAGTGCAGAACAGAGCCAGTCCGGTGCCGACAACATTGTTGAAGTCACTCAGACGGGTGGCCAGGACAACCTGTCCTATCAATCACAGATAGGCACCAGCAACGATGCCATGGTCACTCAGAACCAGGCCATCTCATCGGATGCCGTGCAGACCCAGACCGGCGATCTGAACCGCGCGGACGTCGTGCAGAATTCGACCGAGCAGAGCGAAGCGATCCAGTTGCAGCAAGGCGACAACCACGATGCCAGCATCGTCCAGAGCGACTCCTTTGGTGCCAGCGCCCGTCAGTATCAGGACGGTAGCTACAACACCGCGATCACTGAGCAGACCGCGGCCGACCTGAGCACCGCCATCACCGAGCAGGACGGCACCGACAACTTCGCCGAGGCTATTCAAAGCAACACCGAATCGAGCCTTGCCGAGCAGCGTCAGGAGGGCAACGACAACGTCTCACTGGTGTGGCAGGAAGGCGGCGCACGCAACGACGGCCTGGTCAGTCAGAACGGCAATGGCAGCGACGCGACCATTTATCAAAAGGACGCCTCCGATTCCAGCGCCGAGATCGACCAGCAGGGTGATTCGCAGGTCGCATCCGTTACGCAGGAAGGCGCAGATCACAACGCCAGCATCCAATCGATGGGCCTGATGAACGAGGCGTACATCGACCAGAGCGGCAGCCTGCAGACCGCATCGATCTACCAGGACGGTACATCCAACAGCGCCGACATCTTTCAGGCTGGAGAGAGCAACACTGCCAGCACCGAGCAGACTGGCGACAGCAACTTCATCACCGTCGATCAACTGGACGGCAGTTTCCAGACCGCCTCGTTACAGCAGAACGGCGAGTACAACGAAGCCTATGTCACTCAGCAAGGCACGGATCACCAGGTCGACTACGCCCAGGACGGCACCAACAACCTGCTCACCGTGACCCAAACCGGAAATGGCAACGAGCTGACCGGTTCCAGCTACGGCGACAACAACCGTGTGGACGTGATGCAGGGCGGCGACCTCAACGTGGCTGACATTCAGCAAATCTACGGATCGGACAACGACGTCAGCCTGACGCAAGATGGCCAGGCCAACCTGGCGACCGTCATTCAAGGCGGTGTAGGTAACCAGGCAATGCTGATGCAGAGCGGCATGGGCGACTCGGCAATGGTGTCGCAGATGGGCTCGGGCAACGTGGCCACCGTAACTCAGCAGTAAGCGGTACCGGCAGCCGGTCCAGCGCCGGCTGCCATCCCAACATCCTTCAGCGTATACGGGCCGGGTTCCCCAATGCCGTCGTCCCGGCCGCCACATCTCGTGTCACGACACTGCCCGCACCGATCACCGCATCATCGCCGATGGTCACGCCCGGCAGGATGATCGCGCCACCGCCGATCCATACATTCGTACCAATTACCACCGGGCGACCGAATTCCAGACCGCTGCGGCGCTCTTCCGCGCCGCGTGGATGGTCCGCTGCATAGATCTGCACGGCCGGACCGATCTGCGTGCCGCTGCCGATGCGTACCTCGACGACATCCAGAATCACGCAGTTGAAGTTTAAGAACACGTCGTCGCCGAGATGGATGTTGTAGCCGTAATCGCAATGAAACGGCGGCCGCACCACGGCGCCTTCGCCCACGCTCCCCAACAACTCCCTCAGCAAGGCTCGACGTACCGCCGGCGTCTCGGCGAGCGCTGCGTTGTAGCGCACCATCCAGGCCTTGGCCAATGCGTGATCGGCCTGCAGCTCGGGATCGCCCGGTCGGTAAAGTTCGCCGGCGAGCATCTTCTGTTTTTCGGTCATCGACATGTCGGGCTCCACTGGGATGAAAAAACGCCTCCGTCCTTGGGCTGGTCGGAGGCGTAATCGCTCATGCAATCGCGCCCGCTATTCGCCCTGGATCTTGCTCAAAAGGCTGCGCGCCAATTGCACGGCCTCGTTGCGATGAGTGATGTTGAGCTTCTGGTACAGGCTGCGAATGTGCGTCTTGATGGTGGTCGGCGCGACGTTCAGATGTTCGGCGATCTGCTCGTTGGATTGCCCGGCGTGGATCAGGCTGAGCACCTGCCACTCGCGCCGGGTCAGCGGGGAATGGCGGATCAGCTCCGGTACGTCCGGACGGTTGATGATGTCCTGAATAACCGCCTCGTCCAGGGTGATGCGGATGGCCCGGCTGAAATCGCGCTGCTGCTGCGCCAGCTGAATGAGCCGATCGGCGCGCTGCGCTTCCAGCTCGTCGAGCCGGCGCTCGTGTTGCAGGGCCTTGAGCATGGCGATCAGCAACTTGCCGGTGCGCAGGAAGCTGCCAATGGCGCCCGTACTGCTGGCCAGGGTCAACGCCAGCTGTAGATGATCCAGCGCCTGTTGGCGTTCTTCGCGCAGCCAGTGCAGCTGTGCGAGCAGGATGTGGTTACGGTTCAGATCCATGACCAAACCGTGCTGCTCGGCATCGACCTGCAACTGCCGAAGAATCGGCAGCGCTTTTTCCGTCTGTTTCAGCGACAGGTAGGCACGCGCGTGGTTGCGAGCGTTGTACTGGGCGAAGTGATTGAGGCCGCGCTCGAGAGCCGGCGCGGTGAGCAGCCATTGCTGGATTGCGGTCTTGTCCTGGGTCGAATCCCAGTAGCTGAGCATTACCGCATGGGCATTGGCGAGCCAGTCGACGTGGTAGTTATCGTCAGCCAGCATGCTCTGCATCTTGCCGATGTAATCGGCGCAGGCGCTCTGCTGGCCCCGTGCGTGGGCGATGCCAGCGAGTAGCGCATAGCATTGCAGCAGCCAACGATCGCCGACATCCTCCAGAATCTGAATGCCCTGCAGCGCGCACTGCTCGGCGGCATCCAGATGATGCCACTCGAGCAACACTTGGCCGCGCACCCGATAGATGAACTCCATGATGGGCGTGGCCTGGAGATCGGCCTGCTCGACGTACTGAATAGCCCGCTCCTGCAGCGAATAGGCCTTCTGCAGGTAGCCTTGGGCAATGGCGATTTCCGACAGCTGCCCTAGGTTCCAGACCACCAAGTGCGAGGCGCGAATTTCGCGCGCGCGACGCTCGGCCTCCTCGTACTGCTTCTGCGCCTGAGGCAGCAGGCCTTGGACGAAATGCGCCTCGGCCAGGCCGGACAGCGCCGCCACCTTGGAGGTACGCATGATCAGCGGCTCACGCACCAGGGCTTCGCGGGCCAGGACGATCGCCTGTTGCTCGTCGCCGCGATTCATCGCCACCTGAGCGCGCACGGCGTTGAATTCGCCGACGATGCGCGCCCAGTCTTCGTCAGAACAGCTGTGTTGCAGGGCCAGCTCGCCGGCCTTGAACCAGCGCTCGACCTGATCGAACTGATAGGAGTTCTGCGACACCCAGGCCTGCAACAGGGTCAGCAGCGGCGAGCCGGCGATAACCGCTTCCGGCAGGGTTTCCAGACATTGCTGCAGTAAGCCGAGGCGGCCCTGACGGTAAAACTGCCGGCCATGACGCTCCAGCACCTCGCCGACCCGCGTCGGACAGCCGGCCAGCACCGCGTGGCGCGCCGCCTCTTCCGGCAGGCTTTCGGCCACCAGCGCTTCGGAGGCGCGCAGATGCAGTTCGGAGAGCCGCTGCGGCTGACGGGTGCGCAGCTCGCCCTGCATGAAGGTGGCGAACAGCGGATGGTAGGCATACCACTGGCGCAGGCTGTCCAAGGGCTGCAAAAAGAGCCCGCCGCGCTCCAACTGCTCCAGCATGTCACGGGCATTGCTGCCCTGGGTCAGGTGATCGGCCAGGGGGGCATTGAACCGTTCGAGCAGGCAGGTCGCCTGGAGAAAATCCAGCGTGGTTGCGCCCAGATTGGCGATCACCTGCTCGCGCATGTAATCCCGAACATAGGGATGGCCGAGCTGCAGGTTCTCCAGAAACAGGTCCATGCCGCGTCCGGTCTGCACTTCCTGCAATACCAGCTGCAATGCGCAGGGCCAGCCGCCGATACGCCGATTGAGGCGCTCGACCTGCTCGCGGTTGATCGACACCGGCAGTCCCAGATCCAGCAGCGCCTGCACCTCGTCAGTCTCGAAGGCCAGATGCTGGGTATCGACAGTGAGCAACTGATGTTTGACCCGCAAATCGGCGACGCCCAGCTCCGGCAGGCCTCGGCTGCACACCAGCAGCGTCATCCAGCTCGGCATGTTGCGCAGAAAAAATCGCAGTGCGGCGATCACTTCCGCGTTGTACAGGGTCTCGAAGTCATCCAGCACCAACAGCACCGGCTCATGTTCACCGGGCAACTCGGCCAGCAGGTGCGTGAGCAGGGTATCGAAGGCCTCCCGGCCCTGCCCGGCCAGCAACAGACTGCGCGGACAGCCGTGTTCCAACCGCGCATCGAGCACATGCAACAAGTAGCGGCCGAGCTGCAGCGGATCGTTGTCGCTTGGGTGCAGCTGCAGCCAGGAGACCTGACCGTCGAAGGCCCGTGCCCACTGACAGGCCAGGGTCGTCTTGCCGAAACCACTGGGCGCATGCAGCACTGCCAGCCGCACCTCGCCAAGGCGCTGCAACCATTCGTCCAGACGCGGCCGCGCCAGTAGACCGCGCGGCAACGGCGGCATGCTCATCTTCGCGGGTATCAGTGGCAGCGGTGCAGGCATTGCAGCATTCATGTCTGGCTCTCCATGGCGCACCCGTTCGGGCCGTCCTTAACCTTTAACGCCCCCGGCGGTCAGCCCGCCGACGATCCACTTCTGGCAATAGAGGAACACCGCAGTGATCGGCAGTCCGGACAGCACCGCCGCCGCGGCGAAATCGCCCCAGAGGTAGTTCTGGTCATACAGGTACTGCTGCGCCCCGACCGACAGCGTGAGCTTGTCGACGTCCATCAGCAGCACCGAGGCAATCGGATACTCGGTGATGCTGGTGATGAAGGCGAGGATGAACACCACCGCCAGGATCGGCACGCTCATCGGCAGCAGAATATGCACGAAGGCCTGCCAGGTGGTGGCGCCATCGACGATTGCCGCCTCTTCCAGCGAGCCGTCGATGCTCTCGAAATAACCCTTGATGGTCCAGATATGCAGCGCCATGCCGCCCAGCGAGGCGATGATCACCGCACCGTGGGTGTTCACCCCGAGCCAGCCGACGTGCTTGCCGAGCTGGTCGAACAGCGCATAGATGGCGACCAGCGTCAGCACCGGCGGGAACATCTGGAAGATCAGCATGCCCTTGAGGATCGGCCCCTTGCCGCTGAAGCGCAGGCGCGCAAAGGCATAGGCGCTGGTGGTCGAGAGCATGAGGATCAGCAGCGAGCTGATCAGCGCGATCTTCATCGAGTTCCACAGCCAGGTCAGCACCGGGAATGGCGGGTTGCTGACCTGGCCGTTGTCATGGACGTAAGGGATGCCCAGCGCCAGCGACCAATGTTCCAGCGTCGGGTTATCCGGCAGCAGGCTGCCCGTGGCGAAGTTCCCCTCCCGGAAGGAAATCGACACCACCATCAGCAGCGGGAACACGATCAGCGCGACAAAGCCGAGCAGCGCCGCATGGGTCATCCAGATGCGGTATTTGACGGATTTCGGTTGAACCATGGCCATACAAATATTCCTCAGACCTTCACTTTCGAGAGCTTCAGGTTCAGCCAGGCCATGGCGCCGACGACGATGAAGATCAGCGTGGCGATGGCGGCGGCCAGGGCAAAATTCTGCCCCGAATCCTGGAAGGCGATGCGGTAGGTGTAGCTGACCAGCAGATCCGTGGTGCCCGCTGGCGTGGTGGTGCCGAGGATGTCCGGACCGCCGCGGGTCAGCAGGGTGATCAGCACGAAGTTGTTGAAGTTGAAGGCGAAGCTTGCGATCAGCAGCGGCGCCAGCGGCTTGATCAGCAGCGGCAGGGTGATCTTCAGCAGGTTATCCAGCGGCGTGGCGCCATCCATCGCCGAGGCTTCATAGAGGTCACGCGGAATCGCCTGCAGCAGCCCCATGCAGAGCAACAGCATGTAGGGATAACCGAGCCAGGTGTTGACCAGCAGAATCATGCTGCGCGCCAGCGTCGGGTCGCTGAACCAGTCCGGGCGCACCCCGAACAGGCTGTCGAGCATCAGATTGATCTCACCGAAACTCTGGTTGAACAAGCCCTTGAACACCAGGATCGAGATAAACGCCGGCACCGCGTACGGCAGGATCAGCATCAGTCGGTAAAACGCCTTGCCGCGCACCATTTCCCACTGCAGCAGGCTGGCCAGCACCAGGCCGACTGCGAGCGTGAAGACCACCGTCAGCGCGGCGAAGCACACCGTCCAGACGAAGATCTGCAGGAAGGGCCCGCGGATCTTCGGATCGGTCAGCACCTTGGCAAAATTGCTCCAGCCGGCGTAGACCGTGTAACCCGGCGCCACCGCCTGCCCTTCGGCGTCGACGTAGAAGCCGATTTCATCGTTGGCGGTGAGGCGTTCACCGGTCTGGTTATTGATCAGCGAGCCGTCATCCCGCAACCGATACAGCGGCTCCACCGCAGCTACTTCACGCAGCCCGTAGAGACGCAGCAGCTGGCCTTCAGAGCCGCGCATGACCCACTGTTCCAACTGCTTGCGCTGGCGAATCACGTCACGCAGCGGCAGGGCCTCGCCCAGGTCGTCGACTTCAGCTTCGCGGGTCATGCCCAGCGGCTCGCCCTCGACCGGCTCACCCGCCAGCGGGGCGGAAACCCAAACGCCCTGCTCGCCACGATCGACGCGCAAGCGCATCTCGCCTTCATCGTTCTGGTGCAGGCTGAAGCCGAAACGCTCACCCGCCAGGTAGGTCTGGCTGAGGTGATAGCGCTGCGCCTGCTCGAAGCTCAACAGGTTGGTGCCGCTGTAGTTGGTGAAGCCGATCCCCACCGTGTACAGCAGCGGGAAGATGACAAACACCAGCATCCCGGCCACCGCCGGAAAGATGTAGCGATGGGCATAGGCACGGCGATTGATGAAGACGAAACTGGCGATCCCGGCGAGCACCAGCCCGAGCAGGGCGAACACGGTTTGCCCCTGAGCGTACAAGGCGACGATCAGGTACAGGGCGAAGGCGTTACACAGCAACCACAGGCCCCAGCGCATCGCGGCTGGCAGCTTGGGAAGCGACAGTTTCGGCACGGCGCGGCCGGGCATCTCGGCGGGAACATTCACAGCGGACATCGGAATCTGAGCCTCAGGGCGCGCAGCCGAAGACGCAGGCGTCTCCAGCGGCGGCTGCGGGTTGTCGTTACTTGACGATGCGTTTGGCGGCGTCATCCAGGGCGGCATCCACGGTTTGGCGACCGGAGGTAATGTTGGTCAGGGCAGGCTCCATGGCCGACCAGAACACACCCATCTGCGGAATGTTCGGCATCGGACGGCCTTGCTGCGCACTCTCGAAGGTCGCCTTGATCATAGGATCGTCGGACAGCTCGGCCATGAATTCCTTGTTCACCACCGCCCCCAGCGGCACGTCGGCATTCACGGTCTTCAGCCCTTCGACCTTGAGCAGGTAGTTTTCCAGGAACTCAATTGCCAGCGCCTGGTTCGGACTGGCGGCGTTGAGGGTCGCCGCCATCACGCCAGAGAACGGCTTGCTCGGACCGTCGCCCACCGCCGGGATCGGCGCCACACCGAAGTCGATGCCGCTCTTCTTGATGTTCGACCAGGCCCAGGGCCCGCTGATGAACATCGCCGATTCGCCCTTGTTGAATGCAGCTTCGGCGGCACTGTAGTCGGCGCCCTTGGGCATGACGCCCTCATCGATCAGCCGCTTGAGTACGGTTGCGCCCTGCTTGGCACCCTCGTTGTTGACGCCTGTTTTGCTGACGTCAAAACCCGCGTCATTCTTGGCAAAGACATAACCACCGTTGGCCGCCAGCAAGGCCCAGGTGAAATAGGTGTTGTTGTAATCCCAAAGAATCGCGCGCTTGCCATCGGCGGCGAGCGTTTTATTGAGGGCAAAGACCTCATCGAAGGTCTTTGGCGGGGTCGAAACGAGGGCTTTGTTGTAGATCAGCGCGGGCGCTTCCACCGCCATGGGGTATCCCCACAGCTTGCCCTGGTAGCTCACCGCGTCCCAGGCAAAATCGGCGATGTCGCTCTTGGTCTTGGCGCTCGGCGTGATGGGAGAAAGCAGCCCGCTCTGTGCCCACTCACCAAGCCGATCGTGCGCCCAGATGAAAATGTCCGGCCCGTTGCCGGTGGCCGCCGCCTGCTGGAACTTGTCGGTCGCCGCATCCGGATGAGCGACTTCGACGGTGATGCCGGTTTCCTCAGTAAATTTGTTGCCAACCTCAGCCAGGCCTTTATAGCCCTTGTCACCGTTTATCCAGACGACCAGCTTGCCTTCTTCGATGGCGGCCTGGACGGACAGCGGCAGGCTCAGGGTTGCGGAGAGACCGATTGCGGCCGCTGCAAACAGCTTTTTATTCATTTGGGTATTCCCTCGTGGCTTCTTATTGTTGATCCACAACGTTCTGCGTGCCGCCTGGCGGTCTCGCAGTGCATTCATAGTCGCCCTGCCGGGGCGCTAAAACATCCTCCTCCGGGGGAGGATGAGGGGCGTAGAAGCGGGGCGTAGTTTCGACCTCTGGCGATGCTTGCCAGCCGCATCAATGGCCCCATCTCAGCCTGCACAAGGCACCCGAAACCCGCTTGAATACAGGAACATTCTCGCCTAGCCGGAGCCGGACATGCACCCTCTGCCGCCCCTTAGTCCATTCATCCTAGCCCTTTGTTGCAATCTGCTCTCGCCCGCCGTGCAAGCAGAACCGCAAGTCGCTATTCGACTCAATGGTCAACCGCTGCAGCCGACCTGGGAATCGCTCACCGATGATCGTTTCGCGACGGAGCTGAACCTGTCGAAAGGCAGCTTGCAGCTGGGTCCCGGCGAGGCCAAGGCTCAATCGCTCAAGCCGTTCCAGCGTCATGAACTGAACGCCGATAGTCGCTTCGATTTCGACGTCACAACACCCGGCCGCTATCGCCTGCTGATAAAGACTGGCGATGATGCCAACCTGCGGTTGCTGCCGATTCGCCCGCCGAGCGAGCCCGTCGTGCAGGCCTGCCGGCCATGGGATGGCGAAGCCGTGCAGGTCCCGGTTGCCGGTGTATTCAGCAACGGCCAGCGGTTGCGCGATGCCTACAGCGGCAACACCGCCACCGTGCAGAACGGCAAGGTCGAGCTGACCCCGGCACCCGGCAGCGACGGCTTGCTGTTGATCGAAGCCGCGGAATCGCGTTCAGAGCAGGCGCGAGACTGGCGCAACGCGACCGTCTATTTCGCCCTCACCGACCGTTTCGCCAACGGCGACCCGAGCAACGACCGCAGCTATGGCCGCGAGCCGGACGGCGCGCAGGAGATTGGCACCTTCCACGGCGGCGATATCAAAGGGCTGACGGGCAAGCTCGATTACCTCGCCAAGCTGGGCATCGACGCACTGTGGATCAGCGCGCCGTACGAGCAGATCCACGGCTGGGTGGGCGGTGGCGAGAACGGCGACTTCCGCCACTACGCCTATCACGGTTATTACGCGCTGGATTACACCCAGCTGGATGCCAACATGGGCAGCGAAGACGACCTGCGCCAGCTGATCGAGCAGGCGCATGCGCGTGGCATCCGCGTACTGTTCGATGTGGTGCTCAACCACGCCGGCTATTCCACCCTGGCCGACATGCAGACCTTCGGCTTCGGCGGCCTGCGCGACGGCATGGCGCAATACCTGCCCGAACGCTGGACCGACTGGCAGCCGGAGCCGTACGAGAACCTGCACGCCTATCACAACCTGATCGACTACGATCACCCGGCCTGGTCCCGCTGGTGGGGCAAGGACTGGGTACGCGCCGGTATCGCCGACTACCCTGCTCCACCCAGCGTTCTGGTGGATCCGCTCAAGGGTTCGCTGGCGTTCCTGCCGGACTTTCGCACCGAGCGCGACACCCCGGTCGGCCTGCCGGAATTCCTTCGCCACAAACAGCCGACCCGAGCCGTGGAACGTGGCGGCTACGCTGTGCGCGACTACCTCACTGAGTGGCTGACCAACTGGGTGCGCGAGTTCGGCGTCGATGGCTTTCGCGCCGACACCGTCATGCACGTCGAACCAGCGGCCTGGGCACAGCTGCGCCAGCAGGCGGACCAGGCCCGCCGCGACTGGTCAGCGGCCAACCCGAACGACCCACTGGCCGGCGAGCCGTTCTGGATGGTCGGTGAAGCCTTCGGTCACGGCCCGGAAACCAGCGACTATCAGGCCAACGGATTCGACGCGCTGATCAATTTCGCCTTCCAGCAGGAAATCGCCGGCGCGGCCAGCGACTGCCTGCGTCGTGCCGACAAGGGCTACAGCCATTACGCCGAGTTGCTGACCAACCACCCCGGGCACAACTTCTTGAGCTACGCCTCGTCCCATGACACCTCGCTGTTCAGCGCCCAACACGACGGCGATCTGCAACGTCAACGCGGTCTCGCCAGCGCGCTCTTGCTGAGTCCCGGCGCGGTGCAGATCTACTACGGCGACGAGAGCGCACGTGCCTTCGGCCCTACCGGCTCCGATCCCTTCCAAGGCACCCGCTCGGACATGAACTGGGGCGATCACAGCAAACCGGACATCGCTGCGCTGATCGCGCACTGGCAGCGCATCGGCCAGTTCCGCGCCCGCCACCCGGCCGTCGGTGCCGGCAGCCATCGGCAACTGTCCGAGTCGCCCTATGCCTTCGCTCGCCAGCACGGCGCGGACAAGATCATCGTCGTGCAGGCTCGTTGAGCCGTACAGCTGCAGAGGAACCCTCATGACACCTGAACAACAACGCCATGCCGCCCAGCTCGAGTTCGTCGCCAGCGGGGCTGAGATGGAAATCGGCACGCCCGCCGATTGCCCGCTGCCGCTCGAGCAGCTGGTCGCCACACGGGGCGACGAGCCCTATGTACGCGAATGCTTCAGCGCCGGCCTCACGGCGCACGTCTATCGCATCCATGCCGGCGGCCAGGACTGGACGCTGAAACGCGCCCGCAGCCAATGCAAGGTGCAGAACATCGATGGGCAGACCAGCTTTCTCAACGAGATCCAGCGGCGCGCCGACTTGCGCCAGCTCAAGCGCGACCCGGCGCTCGGCGAGCGGCTCAACGCCATCGTCGATACCCGCTATGCCAGCTTCCGCCATGGCGTGCTGCTGTCGCCCTGGATCGACGGCGTCCCGGTCCGGGCCTGGAACGAGCGGCAGCTCACGCAGCTCTTCGACACGCTGGTGGCGCTGCTGCTCGGTGGGTTGTTCGAGTGGGACCTGTGCCCCGGCAATACCCTCGACGATGGCCAGGTGCGGCTGTTCGACTTCGGCTACATGTACCGCTTCGATCCGCTGCGCCAGTTCAACAGCAACGGCACCGCAATGCCGCAGTTCCACGCCGCCGAGCGATTCGAGACGCGTCAGTATTTCGCGCATCTGCTGGGGCTGGAGCAACAGGGCGAACAGCTCGCGCTCGCCGCCTACTTGATGGAAAAGCACATCGCCATCGATGCCTATCAGCGTCTGCGTGCGGGGCTCGCGTCCCGTGGCGCCGCATCGACAGTGCTCGACTGGCTGGACGGCATCATCACCGGCTGGCGGCAAGCGGTGTCAGGCGGTGCAGAGGCGCTGTATCTGCAGGAAGCCTGGCGTTCACACTGGCTCGATCTGCATGACGACCTCGGCGGCCAGACCTGCACGCCCTCTACCCTGGCGCGCATCGGCTGGCTGGAACAGGCCGTTCGCGAGCGTCACCGGGATCTGCAGCGCCTGACGGCCGCGGGGCCGGCCGAGCCTCTGCTGTCTGAGCTGCGCGAAGCTCGGCGCCTGGCGACGCAGTGGCAGGTGGCATGACCGCTGCTCAAATCGTTCGATTACCGCCCAGCTTCAGACATGCAAAGGAGGAAGCCCGGTTCGTCTTTGATATCGTGTATTAACCAGATGGTACATTTATCGAAGAGCCGCAATGACCCAGACCATTCTTGTTTTGAACGGCCCCAATCTGAACCTGTTGGGCACCCGCGAACCCGCCACTTACGGCTCTGAGACCCTTGCCGATATCGCCGAGCTGTGTCGCCGCACCGGTGAGGCCAATGGGCTGGACATCGAATTTTTCCAGACCAACCATGAGGGTGAGCTGCTGGATCGCATCCATTCCGCACGCGGCCGCTGCGCCGGCATCCTGATCAACCCGGCGGCCTGGACGCACACCTCGGTAGCCGTACGTGATGCATTGGCGGCAGTCGAGCTGCCGGTGATCGAGGTGCACCTGTCCAACGTGCACAAGCGCGAAGCCTTCCGCCATCACTCCTATGTCTCGCCGATTGCGGTCGGGGTGATCTGCGGGCTGGGAAGCCACGGCTACCGTCTTGGCCTGGAACATTTCGCTCACCTGCTCAAGGCTCGCCCATGACCGACTCGACGACGCGTTCGGTACTCGCCGGCCTGATCGGCGCAGGCATCCAGGCCTCACGCACGCCCGCGCTGCATGAGCACGAAGGCGATGCCCAAGGCATCCGCTACCTGTACCGGTTGATCGACCTGGACGCGCTCGGCCTCGACCTGGCCGCCCTGCCCGACTTGCTCAGCGCGGCGGAACGCATGGGCTTTACCGGGCTGAACATCACCTTCCCGGCGAAACAGGCGGTCATTCCCTTGCTCGACGAGCTGTCGGACGAAGCCCGAGGCATCGGCGCGGTCAATACGGTGGTGCTCAAGGACGGCAAACGCGTCGGCCATAACACCGATGCACTGGGTTTCGCCGAAGGGTTCCGCCGCGGCCTGCCTGGCGTCGCGCGTCGTCATGTCGTGCAGATGGGTGCCGGCGGTGCCGGGGCCGCGGTGGCCCATGCATTGCTGACCGAAGGGGTCGAACGGTTGAGCATTTTCGAGGTGGACCCAGCGCGCGCGCAGGGGCTGGTGGACAACCTCGGTGCCACCTTCGGCAAGGCGCGCGTCGAGGTCGGTCGCGATCTGCCCGCGGCGATGGCCCAGGCTGACGGCCTGGTCAACACCACGCCGGTGGGCATGGCCAAGCTGCCGGGCACGCCACTGCCGGTCGAGCTGCTGCGCGCCGATCTCTGGGTCGCCGAGATCATCTATTTCCCGCTGGAAACGGAGTTGCTGCGCCACGCCCGTGCCATCGGCTGCCCGACGCTCGATGGCGGCACCATGGCGGTGTTCCAGGCGGTCAAGGCATTCGAGCTGTTCGCTGGCGTGCACGCCGACGCCGAGCGGATGCAGGCGCATTTTCTTTCCATGTGACGTCCTCTCCATGTGACGTCGCGACGTGGCCGTGCAGGTCGGGCCGTTTCAGTCAGGCCTGCAGGTAGCGCAGCACCGACTCGCAGATCATTTCGCGATGCCGCGCCTGCACCTGCGGGTCATGCAGATCGATCTGAAAGATTTCGCCGAAGGTGTGCCGATTGGAGTTGCGATAAAAGCAGAACGAGCTGATCAGCAGGTGTACGTCCAGCGCGATCAAGCCCTTGCGGAACAACCCGGCCGCCTCGCCGCGCCGCAGGATCTCGTCCAGCAGCACCAGCACGTTGTTGCTCAATGAGCGAATCGCCTCGGAGCGCTTCACGAATTGGCCGTGGTGGATGTTCTCGACACTGACAATGCGGATGAACCCCGGATTGCTGTCGTGGTGGTCGAAGGTGAATTCGACCAGCCGACGAATCGCCTCGCGCGGTTCCAGCTCGGCCAGATGCAGCGAGCTTTCGGTGTTGCGGATATCGCCGTACAACCGCTCCAGCACCTGCAGGTAGAGCTGCTCCTTGCTGCCGAAATAGTAGTAGATCATCCGCTTCGAGGTACGGGTGCGCTCGGCGATGGCATCGACCCGCGCGCCGGACAACCCCTGCTGGACGAACTCCGCAATGGCGGCCTCGAGAATGTCCTGGCGAGTTTTTTCCGGGTTGTTCTTGCGTCCCGTGCGAGGCGCTTTCTCGGCTACTAAGGCATCGACTGCTTGCGTCATCGTGATATCTGTCAGGCTTTGGCGAGAGGCGATTATGGACCGCCTGACGCTGAAATAAAGTGCTGGCGATCCGCGCTTACAGCTTTGGCGTGGTGGTCGCGCCGCTACGGGCCTTGGCCATGGCCGCCAGCCGTACCGCGACGTTCGCCGCACCATAGCCTGCATAGCCATTCTTGCGCTGTAACACTTCGAAGAAGAATCGCCCCTCGAACGCCTCGGTGTAGACGTGGAACAGTTCGCCACCCTGGGCATCGCGATCGTAAAGCACGTTGTAGTACGCCAGCTCGCTCAGGAACTCATCGTCGAAATCGAAGCGCGCGGCCAGGTCGTCGTAGTAATTCAGCGGAATGTCGAGCAGCGGCACCCCGGCGTCCTTGGCCCGATTCACCTCGGTGAAGATGTCCTGGCAGTCGAAGGCAATGTGATGCACGCCGGAGCCGCGATAGCTCGATACCGCATGGGAAATCGCCGTGTTGCGGTTATCCGAGATGTTCAGCGGCAGCCGAATGCTGCTACAGCGGCTGCGGATGGCACGGCTTTTCACCAGTCCATAGGGGTCGGGCAGCACGACTTCGTCGTCGGCCTGGAAATCGAACAGGGTCTTGTAGAACAGCACCCAGGTATCCAGCCCGTCGGCCGGCAGCGCCATGGCCATGTGGTCGATGCGCCCCAGCTGGCCGCCCTGCTTGGCGTCCGGATCCAGGATGAAATCGCTGTCATAGATCGTGCGTCCGGGCTCGCCGTGCTCCACCAGATAGATCAGGCTGCCGTCCGGCGCGCGTACGGCGGGGATCTCCGTCTCGTTCGGCCCGACCAGGCCGCGATAGGGTTGCCCCTTGAACGCCCTCGCCCGTTCCAGTGCGGCGGCTCCGTCACGCACGCGCAGCGCCGTTGCGCATAGCGATGGACCATGGGCTTCGAAGAAGTTGTGGCCAAACGAATAGGGCTCGGCGTTGAGCACGATGTTGATGTCGCCTTGGCGCATCAGGCTGACCGCCTTCGAGCGGTGTTTGCCGGCACGGGCGAATCCCAGCCGTTCGAGCCAGTCGCTCAGCTTGGCGGCACAGGGCTCGTCCACCGCGAATTCGAGAAATTCGACGCCCTCATAACGGCTCGCCTCGGGCGGTGCGAACAGCGTGTCGAGCTGCGCAGCCGGCGCCGGGTTCTGCTCCAGCAGCTTGCGGGTCTTCTCTTCGAGATACAGCAGCGAACGCAGTCCATCGGCGGCATTGCTGCGCGGCGGCGCGGCGCGGAAACCATCGTTGAAGATTTCCAGCGACAGCGGGCCGCTGTAGCCGGTCCGCAGAATGGGCGCAAGAAACGCCGGTAGATCGAACTCGCCCTGACCGGGGAAACAGCGGAAGTGGCGGCTCCACTCCAGCACGTCCATGGCCAGCACCGGCGCATCGGCCATCTGTACGAAGAAGATCTTCTCGGCGGGAATCTCGCTGATTGCCGCCGGATCGCCCTTGAGCGAGAGGGTATGGAAACTGTCGAGAATCACGCCCAGCGCCGGATGATCAACCTGTTTGACCAGCTTCCAGACCTGCTGATAGGTATTGACGTGGCGACCCCAGGCCAGCGCCTCGTAGCCGATTCGCAACTGCCGGGCGCCTGCCCGTTCGGCCAGCAGCGCCAGATCGTCGGCCAGTATCTGCTCGTCGCCGAGGGAATCGGGCTGCACGTTACTGCATACCAGGACCAGATCGGTACCCAGCTCCTGCATCAGGTCGAATTTGCGTTCGGCACGGTCGATGTTGCGCTGGAGCCGCTCGCGGCGGCAGCCTTCGAAATCGCGAAACGGTTGGAACAAGGTAATCGCAATGCCTAGATCCTGGCACATGCGCTGGATGTCGCGCGGGCTGCCGGAGTAATACAACAGATCGTTTTCGAAGATTTCGACACCGTCGAAACCGGCCGAGGCGATGGCTTCAAGCTTTTCTGGAAGGGTCCCGCTCAGGGAGACAGTTGCGATCGAGCGATGCATGCGAAGGCTCCTGGTCGACGACGATGGCGACACGCCGGATTGGCGTCGTTACGTTGGATGGGCGCCAAGGATCACTCGGCTTTGATCGATCTTGGCGTGTGAGCGTCAGGCGCGCAAACAGAATGTACTAACCAGTGAGTTTTACTGTTCGATAATCGAACGCTCGATGATCGCTTCGCGTAAACCGCCGCATCTGGAATGCTTCTCCCGGCATCTCATGGCGCCAACGCCAGCACTCGACGGGTCGCCTCGAGCGCCATGCGCGCCCTGTCGAGCGCGCTCACGCCCTGCTCCATCAGGTTGCGCGTAGGGATTTCCAGGCTCAGCGGGATGTTCGCCGGCAAGGCGCGCAGCAGCGCGACCAGATCGCAATCGCCCTCACCCGGGAAGCGGCGCTCGTTGCGCGCCTGGCGGAGAATCTCGTCCATATCGTCCGGGCGCGGACCTGCCACGTCGCACAGTTGCATATAGCGCAGGCGTTTCGGCGCGACCTTGGCGAGGTCTTCAAGACTCGATCCAGAACGATCGAAGTGGAAGGCATCGACCAGCACGCCACCATTGTCGCGGCCCGCCGCCTCGACGATGCGCGCCGCCTGATTCAGATCACGCGCATCGGTCCAAGGCATGAACTCCAGGTGCGAATGCAGACCGAACGGTTCGGCCAGTTCGCACAGTTCGGCGAAATGCTCGGTCAGTCGGGCCTCGTCGGGATCGTTGCCTGCCACCAGCAACTCGCTGGCACCCAGCTCCGCGCTCACGGCCAGTACCGGTGCGAAGTCGCTGATGCGGGTTTCGGGCTTGAGGCGGAGAATCTCGGCGTCGAGCACCCGCACGCCCGTGTCCCGCATACGCGCCAGGGTCTGGTTTAGCAGCGCCCGGTCGGCAACCAACGAGAAATGCTGTTCGTCGGCCGTCGCCGGGATCAGCCGCAGCCCGACATGGCTATAACCGGCCCGAGCGGCCACTTCCACCATGTCGGGTGGAGAGAGCTCCAGGACGGTCAGCGTTGCCAGGGAAAGAATGCGTTGGGTCATCGAGGGTTCTCTCAGAAATCTTCAGGTTCGCAGGCGGTTCCGGTCTTCGCTGCGCGCTCGATGGCTTCCACCAGCGCCAGCGTTCGTCCCGCGTCGGCCGCATCGATCAGCGGTGCTGCTTCGCCGCGGACCACGGCCAGGAAGTGGTCGAACTGGCGAGTCAAGGCATCGCCCGCCGCCACCGGTTCACTGTGACGCAGCAAAGGCTGATGCCAACCCGCACCCGGTTGTGCGTACTGCCAGCGCTGCAATTGCGGCAGGCTGATCGCGCCGCGCGTACCGGCCAGCAGGTAACAGGGTTGATCGAACTGGCGTGGATAGACGGGGTTCTCGCCGGAATCGAGCTCCCAGCTCCACGGCGCCGCCACCGCATCGGAGGCGGTCAGAGTGCCGACCGCACCGCTTTCGAAACGCAGGATCGCCGCCGCGCTGTCTTCATTGCCGAAACCGCGCACGCCGTTGTCGAGAAACGCCTGGACCTGGCGCACCTCGCCGCACAGATGGCGCAGCAGATCGAGATCGTGAATGAGATTTGTCAGCAGCATCCCCGCGCCCGGCTCACGTCGCCACGGGATATCGAAATAGCTGTCCGGCTTCTGCAGTTGCCACAATGCGGTCACGGTGGTCAGGCGACCGAGCGCGCCTTCGTCGAGCAACTGGCGTGTCCGCGCAATCAGCGGATTGTGTCGGCGGTGGTGACCGACCAGCACCGGCACCCCGGTTTGCTCGCCGACCTCGACCAACCGGCGCGCCTGGGAAAGGCTCGTGCCGACCGGTTTTTCCACCAGCACCGGAACGCCGCGTTGCAGGCACTGCACGGCGGTATCGACATGCAATGGGTTGGGATTGGCAATGATCACCGCATCAGGCCTGGCCCCTTCGAGCATGGCGGCCGGGTCCGCAAACCAGCTGACGCCGTGCGTAGCGGCCAGTGCCTGCGCCTGTGGATCGGGATCGGCGATGGCACACAGCTGTGCCTCAGCCGAGCGGGCAATGATCTCGATGTGCTGCCGGCCCATGATGCCGGCGCCTACCAGCGCTATCTGCAAAGGCTGTTTCACTCCGCTCTTCCTCCAGACGATTTCAACTCACGAAACATCGATACGTTTTGAACCGTCTGGTTAATTTGGAGGATGGGCCTCGGACTTCGCAATGTGTTCGGCCTTTTTCAGCCGTCCAATCGAGCGATTCCGTGCGGTTATCGGCCAGTCTTCCCGAACTTGGGATGATTGTTCCGTTGGTAACGGATCCGCCCGCCAGCCCAAATTCCCGAGGTTTTTCCGGCCTGGAATTCCGTCCCACAAGTAGCGCGGCTATTCGGCTCCTGGCTCGCCTCGATCACGCGGCGCGCAAGCAGCGCCGGTGGCCGCAACGCCTGCGCGCTAAACGAAACCTGCGCTACGCCTGCCAGAGAGAGGCAATCGACAGCATGCGACCTCCCGCTCGTTGAAGGCGATATGCAGCGTCTTGTTCAATATGTTCTAACCGGTTAGTTTCTGTGCGGTAATCGGCCAGACCAAATTGATTTCACGGCCGTGCTGCTCGCACTATTCATCCCACATGAAGACGGGCCGGTGCCCTTCTTGATCAACCAATAACAAGAGTGCCCAGCTATGAATCACCCCGCATCGTTGATTCGTGCAACGAGCCAGCCTCTGCAGCCCGACCTGATCACGGGCCCCATGCACAGCATTTCTTCCACGCAGTCGACCCCGACTCGCTACGCTTCCGGCTCCACCCGCGCTGCGGCAGCCCGCCCGTCCACGCAGGAGCAAGACATGAAAGAACCCCAAACCCGACTGGTCGGCGAGCTCGTTTTCGGTGCAGTGCTGGTGTTGCTGAGCCTGGGCATCGCCTACCTGGCTTACAGCATTTCCGGCTTCTCCTCGCTCAACTCCGCTGGCGCCTTCCCGATCGGCATCAGCTTCATCATGGTGGTCTCGGCGCTCTGGTGCCTGTTCGAGGCCTTGATGAAGAAACCCGCAGCCGTACATGGAATGGCCGCCCTGCGCCAATTCTGCCGCGAACATTTCCCGGTCCGCCTGGTGGTGTTCCTGGCGATGGCAGTGGTCTATCTGGCCGTTATGGACTGGATCAGCTTCTACGCCAGCACCTTCATCTTCATCTCGGCCTGCATCTTCTACCTGCGCCGCGGCGGTCTCCTGCTGGCGCTGGGCGTCAGTGCGCTGGCCCTGACCGTCATCTACTTGATGTTCACGCTGGTCTTCAGCGTCTACCTGCCCTGAGGCCCACGACATGAGCGAAGCCCTTTCCTACTTCACCATGGCATGGTTCGACCTGAACCTGCTGATGCTCACCGCCCTCGGCACCTTCGCCGGCATTTATATCGGTGCGATCCCGGGGCTATCCGTGACCATGGCGGTCTCGATTCTGGTCTCCTTCACATTCGGCTGGGAGGTCAACCAGGCCCTCGCATTGATCGTCGGCATCTATATCGGCGGTGTCTATGGCGGCTCGCGCAGTGCCATTCTGCTGAACATTCCCGGCGCGCCCTCCTCCGTCGCCACCGCGTTCGACGGTTACCCGCTGGCCAAGCTGGGTGAAGCCGGCCAGGCGATTGGCCTGAGTACTGTCATGTCGGTCATCGGTGGTCTGGTCGGTACGCTATTGCTGGCCACCGCGGCACCCGTCATCGGCGATCTGGCACTGAAATTCGCCCCGCGTGATTACTTTCTGATCGCGGGCATCGGCCTTCTGCTGGTGGGCAGTCTGGCCAAGGGCTCACTGGCCAAGGGCATATTCGCCGCGGCCCTGGGCGCCATCATCGGCATGGTGGGCATGGACCCGGTCACCGCCGAGGGTCGCTTCACGCTCGGGCAGATCGAGCTGATGGGCGGCATTCATTACGTCGTGGTGATGATCGGCCTGTTCGGTGTCGCCGAAGCCTTCTCGATGATGCACAACCTGGACACCGCGCCGGTAAAGCAGAAGGTCGACAAGATCATCCCTTCGTTCGCCATGGTGTTGAAGTTCCTGCCGCTGTCGATCCGCACCTCAATCATCGGCGTCGTCGTCGGCGTGCTGCCAGGTGTCGGCGGTGACATCGCCGCGCTCATGGCTTACGACCACGCCAAACGCAGCGTGAAGAAGCCCACCCGCCCCTTTGGCGAAGGCGCTTACGAGGGTCTGGTCGCGCCGGAGACGGCCAACAGCGCCGCGGTGGGCGGTGCCTACGTCCCGATGCTGACGCTCGGCATGCCCGGTGATGCGGTGACCGCCGTGATCATCGGCGCGCTGGTCATCCACGGCCTGAACCCCGGCCCCATGCTGATGGTGGAGAACCCGCACATCTTCTGGTTCACGGTGGGCAACCTGGCGTTGGCCAACATATTCCTGCTGATTTTCGGTCTGGCCGGCATCAAGCTCTTCGCCAAGATGGTGGAGATTCCCAAGGCGATTCTGGTCCCGCTGATCCTGGTGCTCTGCGCGGTTGGCACCTATTCGATCAACAGCAGCATGACCGAGGTGTACTGGATGCTCGGCTTCGGCCTGGTGGGTTATTTCCTCAAGACCTTCGGCTTCCAGATGGGCCCGGTGATTCTCGGCGTGATCCTGGGGCCGCTGATGGACACCTCGTATCGCCAGGCGATGTCCTCGGTGGGTGACAACCCCACCGCCTTCATCACCGACCTGTTCGTCAACCCGCTGTCGCTGCTGCTGACCGCCGGGCTGATTCTGATTCTTCTCGGCAACTCACCTCTGAAAGGCCTGCTCAAGCGCCGCAAGGCGACCACGTCGGTCTGAGATAACCACGCAAAACAACAACAAACGGAGTCACAACGATGCTCAGGAAACTCATTGCAAGCGTCACCCTCACCGCCGCGGCGGTCACCATGACCGTGCCGGCGCAGGCCGCCTACCCCGAGCGCAACATTCAGGGTGTGGTGCCCTGGGGCGCAGGCGGTGCAACCGATATCGTCATGCGCAGCCTTACGCCCTACGTGGAGAAAGAGCTGGGCGGCAAGATCATCATCAACAACCGCACCGGCGGTACTGGTGTGATCGGCAGCAACCATGTCCTGCAAGCGCGTCCGGACGGCTACACCCTGCTGCTGGCAGCGGAAAACGCCCAGCTCTATCCGTTGCTGGGGCTCGCCGAGTTCGATTACAGCGCCTTCGAGACGATCAACATCATTGGCCAGAACATTGCCGTCATCGCCGCGCCGGCCGACAGCAAATTCAATTCGATGGCCGATCTGCTGGCCGAAGCCAAAGCCAATCCGGGCACTCTGCGAATGGGCGTGACCGGTGCTGGCGGCTTGCCGGGTTCGGTCCACGCCATGATCGAGGCGGTCGACGACCTGAAGGTTCGCGAAGTGACCTTCGCTGGCGACGGCCCGGGCATCACCGCCATGCTCGGCGACCACATCGACTTCATGCCACTGAGCCTGATCGCTGCGCGGGAGATGATCACCTCCGGCAAGATCAAGGGCCTGGCCGTCGTATCCACCGAAGAGCTGCCGCAGCTGCCGGGCGTGGAACCCATTACCAAAGCCTTGCCGAAGATGGAAAGCTTCCTGCCGTGGGGTCCGTTCTGGGGCGTGTGGGTCCGCAAGGACACGCCTGAAGACATCAAGCAGAAGCTCACCGATGCCTATGCCAAGGCCCTCGGGAACGAAGAATTCCAGACATTCATCAAGGGCCTCGGCGCCCAGCCGCTGAACCTGAGCGGTGAGAAGGCCAAAGAATTCCTCGATCGCTGGCAGTCGGTCACCACCTGGTCGCTCTACGAAGCCGGAGCAAGCAAGGTGTCTCCAGAAACGTTGAACATTCCCAAGCCCTGAGTCGTACCCCCGGCGCCACGCGCCGGGTTCTCCCTTATTTCCTCAGCACGGGACGGCTGCCAGCCGTCCCGACGCATTTTTGTGGACGTCTGCCGTGTCTGCCATGGCGCTCTCGGCCGGATGTCATCACTGCAACAGCGTCTCGGATTCAACCCAGGAGCGACTCATCATGGCCCCGTTCGACGAACCCCTCGACTGCGATCTGCTGGTCATCGGCTCCGGGGCCGCCGGCCTTTCGGCGGCGGTAACCGGCGCCTGGCATGGCCTCAAGGTAGTGGTCGTGGAGAAGGACGCGACGCTCGGCGGCGCCACCGCCTGGTCCGGTGGCTGGATGTGGGTGCCGGGCAACCCGCTGGCGCGCCGCGCCGGCATTCATGAAGACCCGCAACAGCCGCGCACTTACCTGCGCAACGAACTTGGCGACCGCTACGACGCCGAGCGCATCGACGCCTTCCTCGATAGCTGCGGGCCGATGGTGGCCTTCTTCGAACGCCACACACGGTTGCAGTTCGTCGATGGCAACGGCATTCCCGATATTCATGGCGACGTCCCCGGCGCCGCCACACAGGGCCATCAGGTCATCGCCGCGCCCTATGACGGCGGCGAACTCGGCCCGCTGCTTCAGCGGCTGCGGCCGACGATGCGCGAGACCTCGTTTCTGGGCATGCCGATCATGGCCGGGGCGGATCTGGCCGCCTTTCTCAGCCTGACCCGCTCACTACGTTCAACCTGGCACGTGACAAAGCGCTTCGGGAGACATCTGCTGGATCTGGCGCGCCACGGTCGTGCCCTGCAATTGGTCAACGGAGTCGCCCTGGTGGCGCGGCTGGTCCGCTCCGCTGACGAGATGGGTGTGCGGTTGCTGACCAGCGCCGCCGCCACGCAGCTGCTTTACGCCGACGGTCGCGTCAGTGGCGCTCAGATAAAGACCGAGCACGGCGAACAGCGCATCCACGCCAAAGCAGTGATCCTGGCGGCCGGCGGTTTTCCCAACGACATCGAGCGGCGAAAGGCACTGTTCCCGCGCCATCCCGGTGAGGATGAGCACTTGGCGCTGCCACCGGCCAGCTGCAATGGCGACGGCATTCGTCTGGGTGAAGCGGTCGGCGCCCAACTCGTCACCGATCTAGCCGCGCCGGTAGCTTGGGCACCGGTGTCCCGCGTACCGCACCGAGACGGCAGCGTCGGACACTTCCCGCACATCATCGACCGCGCCAAGCCAGGCGTCATCGGCGTGCTGGCCAACGGCAGGCGCTTCGTCAACGAGGCGGACGGCTATTACGATTACGTCGCCGCCATGCACCAGGCGATACCCGACGGCCAGCCCGTCGCTTCCTGGCTGATCTGCGACCACCCGACCCAGCGTCGATACGGCCTTGGTTACGCACGGCCCTTTCCGGTGCCACTCGGGCCGGTTCTGCGTTCGGGTTATCTCAAGCGCGGCCAGACCCTCGAAGCGCTGGCGCAGGCCTGTGGCATCGACCCGCAAGGCCTGGCCGCCACCGTTGCCGACTACAACCGGCACGCCCGCAACGGCGAAGATCCCGCCTTCGGCCGTGGCTCGACGCCCTATAACCGCAAGATGGGCGACCCGTTGCATCGGGGCGCCAACCCCTGCGTGGCCGCCATCGAACGAGGGCCGTTCTATGCGGTGAAGGTCGAGCCGGGCAGTTTCGGCACCTTCGCGGGGCTGCGCACCAACGGGCACACCCAGGTGCTGGATGCCGGCGGTGAGGCGATCCCGGGCCTGTATGCCGCCGGCACCGACATGGCCAGCATCATGGGCGGGCATTACCCTTCCGGCGGCATCAACCTCGGGCCGGCAATGACCTTCGGCTACATCGCGGCTCGGCATATCGCCGGCATCACCGACTTCGAATAGGCGAAGGCGCAGCCACGGTCGCCGCTTGGCGCTCCGTGGCCAGCGTCAGATCGCTATCGTTCCTGCAACGACTCCACACCCATCTCGTCGAAGACTTCCTCGGCGAGGTGAAAGGTCGCGTTGGCGGCGGGAATGCCGCAATAGATGGCGCTTTGCAGCAGCACTTCCTTGATCTCATCGCGGGTCACGCCGTTGTTCTTCGCCGCCCGCAGGTGCAGCTTCAGCTCCCCCTCGCGATTCATTCCGATCAGCATGGCGATGGTCACCAGGCTGCGGGTGTGCCGCGGCAGACCGGGACGCGTCCAGATATCGCCCCAGGCATGCCGGGTGATCATCTCCTGAAATTCTTCGTTGAACGGCGTGATGTTTTTCAGGCTGCGATCGACATGCGCCTCGCCCAGTACCGCGCGGCGCACCTGCATACCGGCTTCGTAACGTTCTTTCTCGTCCATCGTGTTCATTTCCGGGTTGGTGATTGATCAGGACCGCATTCATGCAGCCGTAAATAACATGCAACGTCAGATCGCCTGATGCTCGGCCACGGCGCGCTCGACCCAGCGCCGCGCCTGCCCCAGATAAAAAGCAGGATCGAGCAGACGATCGAGCTCGGCGTCGTTCAGCTCGTTGCGCACCTCCGCGGTCTCTCCCAGTATCCCGCGCAGGTGACGGCCTTCGGCGACGGCGCGCTTGCAGCACTGTTCGACCAGATGATGCGCGGCATCGCGGCCGATACGCTGCGCCAGGGCGATACTCACCGCCTCGGCGAGCAGCAGCCCGCGGGTCTGTTCGAGATTGCCGCGCATACGCTCGCCGTCGACTTCCAGCTCGGCAAGCGCGGTCAACGCCTGTTGCAGCGACCCGGACACCAGGCAGCACAGTTCTGGCAAGGTTTCCCATTCGGCATGCCAGAGGCCAAGGCTGCGCTCATGCTCCTGCGGCATGGCGCTGAGCAGCGTGGCGACCAGCCCGGGCGCACGGGTGGAGGCGCTGATCATCACCGCGCTGCCGACCGGATTGCGCTTGTGCGGCATGGTCGATGAGCCGCCCTTGCCCGGCGCGGACGGTTCGAACACTTCGCCGACGTCCGTCTGCATCAGCAACGACAAGTCGCGCCCGAGCTTGCCGAGACTGCCCGCGATCATGCCCAGCAGCGCGGCGAACTCCACCAACCGGTCGCGCTGGGTGTGCCAGGGCTGTTCCGGCAGCGTCAGCTGCAGCTCGTCCGCCAGTGCCTGGGACACCGGCCAGGCCTGCTCGCCCAGCGCCGCCAGCGAACCGGAGGCGCCGCCGAATTGCAGGCTGAGCAACCGAGGTTTGATCATGTGCAGCCGCTGACGATGGCGTGTCACCGCGCCCAGCCAGCCCGCAATCTTCATCCCAAGAGTCACCGGCGTCGCATGCTGCAACCAGGTACGACCGGCCATGGGCGTATCGGCGTGGCGCTCGGCCTGCTGCGCCAGCGTCGCGCCCAGACTCGCGAGATCCCGCTCCAGCAAGCCGATGGCCTGACGCAGTTGCAAGACCAGGCCGGTGTCCATCGCATCCTGGCTGGTGGCGCCGAGATGCAGGTACTTCTCCGCCTCGGCGTCGTCCTGAGCGATGCGCTTGCCCAGCGCCTTGACCAGCGGGATGGCCGAATTGCCGGCAATGGCGATCGCCTGCGCCAAGGCATCCGGATCGTAGAGTTCGGCCTTGCACGCCGCTGCGATGGGCCCTACCGCTGTTTGCGGGATCACCCCGCAACGCGCTTCGGCGCGGGCCAGCGCGGCCTCGAAATCGAGCATGCCCTGCAGCCGGCCGTCGTCGGAAAACACCGCGCGCATCTCGGCACCGGTGAAATAGGCATCGAAGAGTTGATTGCTGGGCCGATTCAAAACCTGTGCTCCTGCTCTGGTAAGGGTTTCAACATTGGCGTTTCGCACACCACTGCTGGTCGATCAGGTTAACGCGCGCCCTCAACAGGGCGGAATCGATAAACGAGCCACGGCGCGGTTATCGAACGGTTTTCGTTGCGCTCGTCAGGTCATCGCCCACACGAAAAAACTGATGCTCAAGAACGAAACGATGGTCGCCGCCACCAGCGCCGCAGCACAGCGCCCTTCCAATCCGTAACGCGCCCCGAGGATCGGGTAGATGCTCATCATCGGCGCCGAAGCCATCAGCACACCGGCCGATGCCAGCACCGGATCGGACACAGGGATCACGGCGAAACACAGCAGGATAATCAGCGGATGGACGATCAGCTTGCCAATCGCCATCTGCCCCACGTCCATTCCCAAGCCGCTGACTTTCATACCGTAGAGACTGGCACCGATCACGAACAGCGCCACGGGCGCGGAGGCCAGCGCCAGCATGTCGATCACCCGCATCAGCACCGCGGGCGGACGCAACTCGAACACCGCCAGCAGCAGCGCCAGCGTGATGGCTATCAGAATCGGATGGCGAACCAGGCTTGCCAGCGTGCCACGCAACGCGGGCCACAGACCGCTCGCGCTCTGCCGCCCCAGCTCGGCCAGGGTGAGCGCCAGGGGAATCATCAGCAGATTCTCGACCATCATCCCCAGCGCCAGCGCCACGGCGGCCGGCGAACCAATCGCCATGGCGACGATGGGATAACCGACGAAGCCGCTGTTGGATACCGACATGCCCAAGCCGACCAGCGCGCTAGCGCTGAGGCTGTCCTTGCGCACCCACCGGGCGAAGGCGTAACCCAGGCCAAACACCAACAGCGAGCCAAGACCGTAGCCAATCAGGTAATTCCAGTCGACCACCTGGGCCAGTGGCCGGGCCAACAGCGCCTTGATCACCAGCGCCGGCAGCGCGAAGGTGATGACGAAACGCCCCATGCCAGCCGTCTGGTCGCGACTGACCAAGCCCGAGCGGCAGGAGAAAAAACCGATCGCGATAAGGATGAAGATCGGCGCGGTGATACCAAGGATCGAGAGCATTCAGTCGCTCATCCTGTCGAAAAGAACCCCCTCAAGGGATCTGAGCTGCCGCAACCGGCTGCGAGTACGCGCGAAGTCCACATGCCCACCGACACTGAGCAAGTGCTCAGGGCTCGCCTCGGCGACAAGCAACAGCGCTACGCCACTGTCATACAGGATGTCGATCAGATTGAGGAAGCGCTGCTGGACGTCGATGCCTTCGCCGTCGAGCGCCGTCACGCCGGTCAGGGCCAGCCGCTCGAACTGACGGGTCAACCACAGGAAATCCGCACAGGAACGCGGCAGCCGGCAGAGTTCGTCGAAGTCCAGCCAGGCCTGAGCCCCCTCGCGAGCACGCAGGCGCAGCGGGCGGTGATTGACCTCGACGATCACCTCGCGCTCGGCTGCCACGGACAGCGGCAACTGCGTGGCAATCCATTCGGCCAGATCGCCATGCGGCATCGGCGCATATTCGCCCCAGACATAATCGCTCTCGACCCGCAGCCGATAATCTTCGCCGCCCTCCAGGTTGTAGACATCGAAGCGCCGCTCGATCAATTCGATGGCGGGTTTGAAGCGATCCCGATAGAGCGGGTTCGGGCATAGGCCGCCAGGCGGGTAATTGGAGGTCGCGACCAGCCCAACCCCCTGCTCCACCAGATGCTTGAGCAAGCGCCCCAGCAACATCGCATCGCCGATGTCGTGTACGTGAAATTCGTCGAAACAGAGCAAGCGCGTGCGCTCGGCGATTTCTCGGGCAACGATCTCCAGCGGATCGCGCTGGCCGCTGATCTGCTTCAGACGCAATTGCACTTCATGCAGAAAGGCATGGAAATGCACCCGCCGCTTGGCCTCCAGCGGTGCCGCAGCGAAGAACGCATCCATGACGAAACTCTTGCCGCGGCCGACTCCGCCCCACAGATAGACGCCGGCTTTTGGGGCGCGCAGCCAGCCACGCCGACCATGCAACCAGGCATCCAGCCAGCGAGCGAGATGCTCAATGGCCGATTGCTGGGCGAGGTCGGGGCTATAACCGCGCGCCGCGAGCGACGCCTGGAACCCCTGGCGAACCTGAGCCGCAACAGCCTGCGCAGCCGGCTCGCCGATCATGGGCAGCGAATCAGAAGTCAAAGAAAACGGTTTCCCCCTCGCCCTGCAGACGGATGTCGAAGCGGTAGGCCAGCTTCCCATCGATTTCGCAGCGCCGGGCAACCAGCGTTTCGCGCCGCTGGACCCATTCGATGGAATTGAGCACCGGATCCTTTGCATTGGCTTCGGCTTCGTCATCGAAGTAAATGCGCGTGTGCAAATGAATGTTGATCCCACGGGCGAATAGGGACAGGCCCACATGCGGGGCCATCATTACACCGGTTCGATCCATCACCGGGCCGGGTTTCACCGTGTGCACTGTCCACTGGCCGTCCTCGAACATCGTCGCCGTGCGGCCAAAGCTGTTGAACGATTGCGTCGGGTCGAAGCAGGTGTGGTACACGCCAGCATGATCGGCCTGCCAGAACTCCAGAAACGAGTCACGTACCAGCTGGCCCATGCCGTCGAACACCTGCCCGATCAGCAGAATGTGCTCACCGGAGGCGTCCGGCTTAGCCATCTCGTTCCAGATTTCCAGCTCGCGAACCGGGTTGCCGGCGGCAGCCAACGCCAGCCCGATATGAACGTAGGGGCCGGCCGTCTGGGAAGGGGTTTCCGGTAAAAGTGCTACGGGCATGATCGTCTCCTTCTCAGCGGTTTTCGAAATGGGTTTTGCGCTGGCCACGCAGCACGATATCGAAGCGGTAGGCCAGGCAGTCCATCGGATTGGCCATGCCCATGTCGAGCTTGGCGATCAGGCTCTGCACTGCCTCCGGATCACCGATGGTCTTGACGATCGGGCACAGCGGAATCAGCGGGTCGCCTTCGAAATACAGCTGCGTGATCAGCCGGGTGGAGATCGACGGGCCGCTGATGGAGACATGGATATGCGCCGGGCGCCATTCGTTCGGGCCATTGCGCCATGGATAAGGGCCCGGCTTGATGGTGCGGAAGACGTAGTTGCCTTCGCTGTCGCTCAGCGCACGACCAACGCCGCCGAAGTTGGGATCCAGCGGGGCGATGTAACGGTCGTTCTTATGGCGGTAGCGGCCACCGGCGTTGGCCTGCCACATTTCCACCAGGGTGTGCGGAATCGGTTTGCCGTATTGGTCCATGATCCGCCCGGAGACAATGATGCGCTCGCCGATCGGCAGCCCGCCGTTATCGAAGTTGAGCAGCAGGTCGTTGTCGTGTTTGCCGAATTTCAGGTGCGAGAAATCCGGTCCGGTGGTCTCGGAAATCGAAGGAGCCAGGGTGATCAGCGCCTGTTGCGGGGAGCGCGCCACCGACGTCTTGTAGTCGGGCGTCAGCGCCTTGGGATGCCAGTTGCGGTCTCGCGCGACGAACAGGCTGGTGTCCAGATCGGACATGGCTATCTCCTTTTCTTGGAATTGGAAGGCGTTTCGAGCAGGCAAGCCTCAGTGTGCGGCAGGCTGCCGCAGCCGAACACTGAAAAGCTGGCCCTCATCCATAACCGTACGGTTATGGATGGGCGCGCAAACCCGCCGCGGCCTCCCTCAGTGCCTCACGGCACCATTGCATCGCCAAGCTGGCCGGCAAGGTCGGGTTGGTGCAGATGCCGACCGAGCCCCCCGGCTCCTTCAGGCCGAGATCCAGCTCCTGAAGCTGCCCCGTCGACAGGTCTTCGCGCACCGCATCGAGCGGCGCCACCCAAACCGCGTCGCTGACCCGCACGTAATGCCTGCTGAGTGATACGGATAGCGTTTCGAGCCGCCGCGGCGGCGGGCTGATGCCGAGCTGGATGAACAGGCCATCGGCATGTCGTCGAATGGTGGTGCCGCTCTGCGGCAGGACCACCGGAAACTCGCCCAGACGACTGCGATCACCGTCGAGCAACGCGTGCCCCGGGCGAACCACCAGGGTCATGGATTCGCTATAGAGATGCTCGAAGCTGAGTCCCTCGATTTGCGGGGCATCGGTCATGCGCCCGACCACCAGATCCAGCTCACCGCCGCGCAGCTGGCCTAGCAGATACGCGCTGGGGCCGGTGATCACGCTCACCACCAGCGCCGCGTGCTGATCGTGAAGGCGCCGCACCACGTCCGGCAGCAGCGAGCTTTCCACGGTCGATAACGCGCCCAGACGTACCGCACCGGCCTCATGCTCACCGGCACGCAGGCTGCGCACGCCCTCGCGCAACGCCTGCACGCTCGGACCCGCGTAGCGCAAAAAAGCCTGCCCGGCCGCTGTAAGGGTCACGCCCTGCTTGCTGCGGTCGAACAGGCTCGCCTCGAGCAGCTCTTCCAATTCTTTTAGCGTCTTGGAGATTGCCGGCTGGCTGACCGACATGACCTCGGCCGCACGCGCCAGGCTGCCTTGTCGGGATACCTCGATGAAGCACAACAGATGACGAAACTTGATGCGGCTGTCGAGGTTCACTGTGATCGGCCTTTGGTTCGCGACGGAAACTACCGAAGGCCATTGTCCACAAAGCCCGGCCGAGTGCCAGGGCAAAACCGGCCGTCGGCTGCAACCTGACGCGTGAGCTAACAGGCCGTTGAAAATCTAGACAAGGCAGCCGAGCTTGTTTTCAACGCAGCGTCGGCGACGCAGGTGGTTTCTCAACGGCCTGCCGATCAGAAGCTGCCGCTAGTGATGCCCCCCGCCGCGGTCGTGGTCGTGTTGTTGCTGCCCGGCTGCCAGCGCTTCACCTCGGTCGCATTGGTTTCGCTGCGCACGATGCACTTCCATTCCAGTGCCTGCTGGGCCGGTAGAGCGATGCTGCCCTTCCAGGTCGGATAATCGCTGACATCGGTCAGTCGCACCGCGTTGGCCGGGGCCCAGCTACCAAGCTGAGTCAGGCTGCCGACGGCATACACGCTGTCGCCAGGTTGGGTGATACCGTTGTCACAGCGAAAATTGACGCTGACCAGGTTGCCGTCCTCGCCACCTCCAGTGTCGCCATCGTCGCCGCCGGTATTGCCAGTGGTCCAGATACGCAGCTGACCGTCGTCCTGATTCAGCGCCTGGTTGAAGCTACCAGCGCTGACCTGAGCGGGGTTGTCCAGGTTAGATCCGAGCGCGATCACCAGCGTTTGCGCGGTCCCGTGAACAGTCGCCACCAGGCCGGAATAACCATTGTGGAACTCGATCGCCGAATCAGCCCGCACACCTGCGGAGCGGCGGATCTGAATCAACTGACGAATCAGATCGCCGTAGCCCCAGTCGTACATATGTGACCAATACACCACTGGCGTGCCGGGGCTGGAAAGAATATAGGCGTAGGCTTGCCGCACCAGGTTATCGCGCAGTGCCCAGTGGTGTTGCCCACCGTTCTGCCCAGGCGAATAGCCGGTGTCGTGGTTGTCGACGAAGGTGACCGCCACCTCGCGCCAGCGCGGGTCCGGGTTGCCATTCAAGCCGTTCTTCCAATCGGCGATCGAGCCGTTCTGCATGCGTTCCTTGAGGGCGAAATCGAACACCGGACACTTGGCCCGATCGGACCAGTCCTTGATCACCTGCTGCCAGCTGGCCGTGTTGCGCCAATCCCAACTCGGATACTCGGCCGGCGCCTTCCACAACTCACCGACGCAGAAGGCGTTGTCGTGGGCGGCACCCATCCAGCTATCAACCCGTTCACCGGCGTAACCGCGGACGAAATCGAAACGAAAGCCGCCGGCACCGTAGTGGCTGCGCAGGTTGGCGAACTCGTCGCGAAACATCCCGTAGACCTGCGGATTGGCGGTGTTTAGATCGGCATCGCCGCCAATGAAGCGATCGCCATCGTCGCAATCGTTGGGGTAGTTGCCCGGGTCGGCGCAGTCGTTGCGCCAGAAGCCCTGGCCGGCCGGCAGATTGATTTCCTTGTCCGGGTAGCCCCGGTTCATGTGGTTGGGCACCACGTCATACAACACTTTCACCTGAGCGGTATTGAGTGCGGCGGCGGCCTGCTTGAGCTGGGCGTCGCTGCCATAACGGCCGTTCTTGTTGAAATCATGCCAGAAGTAACCTTCGCCACCGCCGAAAGAGGCGCCGTCGCTCCAGCTGGAAAAATCACGCCAGGGCACCGGCATCCAGATCGAGCTGAAGCCGTCGGCAGCGATCGTCGGCGCCATGCTGCGCAGGGTGTTGTACCAATTGTTGGGCGATTCGCGGACGACATTCCAGTGGAAACCCTGGAGGATGATTTCATCGCCTCCGTGGTAACGGACCCCTGCCGGGCTCTTGCCCGCGATATCGGCCGCCTGAGGGCTGCCCAGGGTCAGCAGCAGGGAAGAAACCGCCAGGGTAAGGCGGGCGGAAGACAGAACGTGTTTCATCGAAGTGGCTCCACTTTTGTAATTGTTGTGAGCACCCGACTGCGGGAATGAGCTCCCCGGATGACAGGGCGCAGATGGCGCTGCGGACACCACCTACCGGGCCAGACTGCCGCCCCAGACGGCCCTGCCATACCTCCCTGCCGGTTTTTTCCCGGGCTTAGTGGCCAGGCGTAGTGCGCCCGGCGATGCATGCCCATCTCCCTCCTCCCCCGCTACGCCCTGCCGCTCCGCCTCGAAAAAAAACGGTCGGGAGGATGCTGCGAACGTCGGCGATCCGCAGGCTTTCGTTCACCGCCAGCCCGATCCGGCAAACGACCGGGGCGATGTTGGCGCTGCGGCTGGCAGTCCTTCGCCGGCGGTACCAGACCAACAAAAAGAACAAAGGACTTTCGCGATGAACCGGCAACAATCCGTACGTCTTCTGCAACCCACCCTGCTCTGCGCGGCCCTGATGGCGGCCATGCCGAGCCATGCGGTGGATTTTCATGGCTATATGCGCTCCGGCGTCGGCGCCACCGCCGGTGGCGGCGATCAGGCCTGCTTTCAGGCTGCGGGCGCACCGGCCAAATATCGCCTCGGCAACGAGTGCGAAACCTATGCCGAAATCGGCCTGGGTCAGGAGGTCTGGAAGGAAGGCGAACAGAGCTTCTATGTCGACAGCATGATCGCCTACAACTCACGCCAGGCTAACGACTGGGAAGCGACCCGCACCGACACCAATGGCGATGCCAACAACCCCTTCGATGAAGGCGGGGACGTCGCGATCCGTCAGTTCAACGTGGTCGGCCACAACCTGATCGCGAGCCTACCGGGCGCCGACATCTGGGCGGGAAAGCGCTACTACAAGCGCCACGACGTGCACATCAACGATTACTACTACTGGGACGTATCCGGTCCGGGCGCCGGCATCGAGGATATCGACCTGGGCTTCGCCAAGGCCAGCATCGCCTGGATCCGCAACACCGACGGTGATTGGACCTACCAGGGTTCGGGTACCGGGACCAACATCGCCAACGATACCCTCGACTTCCGTCTGGCCGAGATCGACGTCAACCCCAACGGAAAGCTCGAGATCGGCTACGACTACGGGAAGGCCAACCTCACCGACGAGCAGGAAAGCGACCCGGGCTACACCGATCAGAAAGGTCACCTGGTCACCCTCGAACACACCCAGGCCAACTGGTTCGGCGGCTACAACAAGCTGGCGCTGCAATACGGCACCGACGGGATCATTGGCAGCAGCGGTCGCAACAGCACCGGCAACAGCGATGGGGACATGCTCCGCCTGGTCAACCAGGGCGTCGTCGGCATCACCGACAACATCGAGATGATGTACGTGCAGATCTATGAAGATCGCGATTTCGACAACGATTCCGGCCAGAAATGGCTCTCCTTCGGCGTGCGCCCGGTCTACAAGTGGACCGACACCATGAGCACCGCGCTGGAGTTCGGCTACGACCGCGTCGACCCGCAGGCCGACGGCGAGCGCAGCCGCGATCTGAAGAAGCTCACCCTTGCTCAGCAGTGGTCAGCCGGTCGCAGCTTCTGGGCACGCCCACAGATTCGCGTATTCGCCACCTACGCCCAGTGGGACGGTGGCCGCTACCAGGCTGCCAGCGAATCCATCGACGCCGGCGACGACGACGGCCTGACCTTCGGCGTGCAGGCCGAGGCCTGGTGGTAGCGCCTGAGACCGGCGTGGCGCGGTAATCCTCCGCTGCGCCCGTCGACTGCACTGCTCGACTTCCGCTCCCACCGTTCCGGCGGTGTTTTTACCCCGACCGTGGCTGGTCGGGGTCTTTTTCGATTGGCGACTGGAGTTGCCCTTATGAGCAATCTGAGACTTCCCCTGCTTGGCCTCGCCGTGCTGCTGACCGCCGGCTGCGGCAGTGATCCCCTGCGTCGGGTCGATGCCCTGGCGCATACGCCCGCGCCGCTGGAGCAATCGGTAACCAGCGCGCGTCAGGCATTGGCAGATGCATCGATCTGCTGCGACGCGATCGCTGACTTTCCGTTCCAGCCGATTCCCGTGACCTTCAGCGGTGACGTGACGCTGGATGCCACTGCCCCGGCCTACCGCTTCGACAGCGGCAAGAGCTTCTTCCGGGCCTTCGCCCTACCCAAGGACAGCAAGTCTTTCGAGATTCGCCTCTACAGCCAGGCCGGCAAGACCGTGCTGGCCCCCCGCGCCATGCTGCTCGACAGCCGCTTGCGCCCCACGCGCATCCTCGACGCAGACGACTTCATCTATGCTCCCGCCGCCGGCCTGAAGGGCGACAGCCTGGATGCGCGCCTGCGTGTCGATCGCACTTACCTGGATAACCCCGGCAACGAGTATTACCTGGTGCTTTACACCAGCGAAGACCAACTCTCGGGCCAGACCACCCTGGAGCACCCCGCCAAGGCCTATGCCAAGGCGCTGGGCAACGAGCCGCCGAGTCTGCCCGACCCGGTTGCGCAGCATTCACCCACCGGTGTGATCAAGATGGTGCTGATCGAAGACAAGGCCGCGGGGCAGCAGGCCAACATCTACGTACCCGCGTATAGCACCGGTCGCGAAATGGGTAACGATCTGCCTTCCGTACCCGCCCCCGCGGTGCTGCCGGAAACTCAAGCCTACTATCGCCAGGGAATCGATGCGGCGCTGGCCAGCAAGGACCTCGAGCGTGCGCTGCGACTGGCCGACGAGGCCGCGCGAATCGGCGATTCGCAGGCCAAGGCCTATCTACTCGAGCGCATCGAGATCAAGTAAAAGCAGCGTGGCGACCAGCATTCAGCGCCGATCGCCACGCAGCAGACTGACCTGCGCCTGTAGCTGCTGGCGAGTGGCCTCGCTCGCAGCGACAGGCGCGCTGGCGATCAGGTCGATTCGCGACCAGATCCGGCGGAAGAAGCCTTTGTTCGGATCGCGACTGAAAAAACTTCCCCATAATCCGCGCAGTGCCATGGGCACCACCGGCACCGGATTCGCCTCGAGAATGCGCTCGACCCCAGCCTTGAACTCGTTGATCTCGCCATCGCTGGTGAGCTTGCCTTCCGGAAAGATGCAAACCAGTTCGCCATTGCGCAGGTATTGGCTGATGCGCTCGAAGGCCTCGGTGTAGATGGTTTCATCCTCGTGCCGAGCCGCGATAGGCACCGCACCCGCGGTACGGAAGATGAAATTCAGCACCGGGATACGGAAGATCTGGTAGTACATGACGAAACGCACGGGCCGACGTACGGCTCCGGCGATCAGCAGTGCATCGACGAAGGACACATGGTTACAGACCAGCACCGCCGGGCCTTCCTCGGGAATCGCGTCGAGCCCCTGCTGACGCACCCGGTACATCGAGTGACCGAGCAGCCATACCAGAAAGCGCATGCTGAATTCCGGCACGATACTGAAGATATAGGCGCCGACGGCCACGTTCATCAGCGATACGACGAGGAACAGCTGGGGAATCGACAGCCCGGCGACGCTCAGCAGCAGGATGGCCACCAAGGCCGACGTGACCATGAATAGCGCATTGAGAATATTGTTCGCCGCAACCACCCGCGCCCGCTCCTGCTCGGCAGTGCGTGACTGAATCAAGGCATACAGCGGCACGATGTAGAACCCACCGAACACACCAATCCCCAGCACCGACCCGAGGATCCACCAGGCCTGACCGAACCCCAGCAATCCCAACCAGTCATGCGGCATCTCGCCCTGCGGGAAGCCACCGGAATGCCACCACAACAATAGGCCGAACAGCGTCAGGCCGAAGGAGCCGAACGGAACCAGCCCGATTTCCACCTTGTGCCCGGAGAGGCGTTCGCAGAGCAGCGAGCCGAGGGCGATACCCACCGAAAAGACGGTCAGAATCAGCGTGACGACGGTTTCATCGCCATGCAGCAGATCTTTCGAATAAGCCGGAATCTGGGTCAGGTAGGTCGCACCGAGAAACCAGAACCACGAGTTACCGATCAGCGAGCGCGACACCGAGAGGCGCTGCCCCAACCCCATGCGCAAGATCGCACCGGTCTGGCGAAACAGGTTCCAGTCCATCTGCAGGGAGGGTAACGAGGCGCCCGTCGCGGGCACTCCGCGGCTGGCGACATAGCCGGCGACGGCCACCAGCACCACGCTGGCAGCAATCAGCTGGGCATAGCCCTCGCTGGCCATCATCACTCCGGCAGTGATGGTCCCGGCGAGAATCGCCAGGAAGGTGCCCATTTCCACCAGTGCGTTGCCGCCGACCAGCTCATGGTCCTCGAGCAGCTTGGGCAGTACCGAATATTTGACCGGACCGAACAGCGCCGACTGGGTGCCCATGCAGAACAGCACGGCCAGCAGCAGTGGCAGGTTGCCCAACAACATTCCCGCCCCACCGGCAAGCATGATGAAGATCTCGCCGGCCTTGATCGCACGGATCAGCCGCTCTTTGGGATATTTCTCGCCCAACTGCCCGCCAAACGCGGAGAACAGAAAGAACGGCAGGATGAACAACAGCGCGCACAGATTGATCAGCAGACTGGCATCGGCATTCGAGCCGATCTTGTAAAGGATCGCCAGGATCAACGCTTGCTTGAACAGGTTGTCGTTGAAGGCGCCCGACAATTGAGTCAGGAAGAACGGCAGGAAACGCCGCTTGCCGAAAAGGGTGAACTGCGAATGTGGAGCGGTCATCGATCCGGTTCCGTGGAAAAGACGTCATCGATTGGAGCATGGCGAACGGCGCCAGGGAATATCAGGCCGCTGCCAGCACGGCAACCTGGGCGCCCGATCACAACGGCAACTGCCCAAGTCCCCAGCGCAACAGGAAGAAGCACAGCAAACCGCCGGCAATGGTTGCCAGCAGATTGCGCGTGAGCGCCGCAACCGCGATCGACAGCAAGCCCGCGAGCAGATAGGCGTTATTCCAGTTCAGCGCCCATTCGCCGGCAGGCATCAGCATGCCCGGCACCACGATGGCGGTCAGCACGGCTACCGGCACGTAATGCAACCCCTGCTCCACCAGCCGGGGAAAGCGCAAGTCGGGCCAGGCAAAAAAGCTGTAACGAATCACGAAGGTGATCGCCAGCATGCCCAGAATCAGCAGCCAGGTTTGCATGGGTTCGCCTCCTCTCGCCGACGCTCGTCCCGCTGTTCGAGCCAGACGCCAACGACGATTCCAGCCAGCGCCGCGGCGATCAGGCCGAGCTTGTAGGGCAACCCCCAGGTCAACAATGCCACGGCACCGGCCACCAGCGCCGACGCCACTTGCGGGCGGGTGCGCATCATCGGCACGGCGATGCCGACGAAGGTCGCGATCATGGCGAAATCCAGCCCCCAGCTGGCCACGTCCGGTACCGCCTGGCCGAAGGCGATGCCCGCCAGTGTCGCTAGCTGCCAGCTCAGGTACATGGTCAATGCTGCCCCGAGGAAGAACCAGTGTTTGTACGGCGAGGCGTCATCGCGCGCATAGCGATGCTGGATGACGGCGAAGGCCTCATCCGTCAGCCAGAAGGCCAGCGGCACCCGCCAGCGATTCGAAAGATGCCGCACGAACGGTTGCAATGCCGCGCTGTAGAGCGCGTGGCGCAGGTTGACCACGAAGGTCGTTAGCAACACCACGGCGGCGCCAACTCCGCCGGTGATTAAAGTGACGGCAATGAATTGAGCGGAGCCGGCGAACACCAGCGCCGACATGCCGATGGTCTGCCAGGTGGACAGCCCGGCGCCGATCGAGAGCGTGCCGAAGATGATGCCAAACGGGATCGCACCGACGATCAGTGGAAAGATATCGCGGCAACCGTGCAAGAACTCCTGCAAGCGGGACATCGGGGCTCCTTAGCTATGCACCGCAAACGATGAAACGCTACGCACCGCCATTGCGGTCGCAGCGTAGGGGAAGATGAAGACGAGCTGATGACTGAGGACGATCCGCCCGTGAAAACGACAGACATTACCTTATGTTGGCCCCGACGGCGACGGGGCCCGCCTGTGCAGAGGCGGCGCTCGTCGAAGCCGCACCGCCCCGACGCCCGAATCGTTACAGCTGCGCGCAGAGCCGCGCTCACGCACCCGGTGCAGCCCGATAGTCATGCGCTCGCTCGCGCCTCCAATGCGTCTTTGACCGTCGGCCACTCACGGTCGGTGATGCTGTAGAGGACGGTGTCGTCCAGCCGCCCGTCCGCGAGGCGGCGATGATTGCGCAGCAGTCCTTCGCGCTGGGCGCCGAGTTTTTCGATGGCACGTTGCGAGCGCAGATTGCTGGCAGCTGTCTTCAGTTGCAGGCGCACCAGTTGCCATTCCTCAAAGGCGTGCTTGAGCAACAGATACTTGATCGAGCTGTTCAGGCCGCTGCCGTGCTCGGCCTGGTCCAACCAGGTCCAGCCGAGCTCAGCGGCCGGTAGCGCGGGATTGAAATCGGCGAAGCGCGTGGTCCCGACGATGCGATCAGCCATGCGCAAGGTAAAAACCACCGCGCGACCATCGCGTTGCTCGTTGAGCGCAAAGCGATACCAGTCCGGGCGCAGGGGCCCGCTGAGGTAGATCAGCTCGTCGCGGTTGCGCTCGGCCAGCTCCACCAAGGCCGGGATGTCGGCTTCTGCAAGTGGCTCCAGACGCAAGGCGCCTCTGTGCAAAGTCACCGGACGCGGCGTGAACATCGAATATTCTCCTGATAGGGGCACGGACGCTGTTGTGATCGTTGCACAGGCGGGAAGTGCCCGGCGCCTGTCCCGCCTGCTGCTAATGGCCGATCCGAGCGAGCCTGACCTCAACCGTTCATACGATCGGCAGCGAATCCGCCATTCGGCATGAACGCTCAGCTCCGCCAGCCGGTTGTCTAGCACGGCATTTTCACCGATACCGGCCGCGACGACCCACCTCATGCGACCATGGTCGCAGCCGTAACACGCACAGCTCTTTTACTGCGAAACTTTGCAGATTCATCTATCAATAGGCGGCAGCCAGCCGCTGGTTATCGGATTATCGGAAACCCACCGAGCCTGAACAGCCATCCGTGCGGTATCCCGGTCGCACCGCATCGGCTGACTCCGGTCGGCGTCAACGGCACGATGAGTCGGTACCGGCTATGTGAGCTGCCTGGCCCGGCGCGCCCAGCCATTGCGCAGCAATGGCCAAAGCCGAAGCCGCATTTTATCTGTCGCATGGAGTTCTAATGTCGTTGTCTGGTGGGCTGATCGCGCTGGTCGCCTTTGCTTATATGGCCGTACTGTTTGCCATCGCCTTCTATGGCGATCGCAACAGCGCGCCGATGTCGCCGCGTGCGCGCGCCTGGGTCTACAGCCTGTCGCTGGCGGTCTATTGCACCAGCTGGACCTTCTTCGGCTCCGTCGGCCAGGCCGCCGAGCAGCTCTGGTCCTTCCTGCCGATCTACCTCGGGCCGATTCTGCTGATGATGCTGGCACCCCAGGTGATTCAGAAGACCATCATGATCAGCAAGCAGGAGAACATCACCTCGATTGCTGACTTCATTGCCGCCCGCTATGGCAAATCACAGTTGCTGGCGGTGATCATCACTTTGATCTGTCTGGTGGGCGTGTTGCCCTACATCGCGCTGCAGCTCAAGGGCATCGTGCTGGGCGTGAACCTGCTGATCGGCAATCACGGCGAGGCGGTCGCCGGCTCCGGCACGCGGGACACTGCCCTGATCGTCTCCATCGTGCTTGCGTTGTTCACCGTGCTGTTCGGCACGCGCAACCTGGATGTCACCGAGCATCACCGCGGCATGGTTCTGGCGATTGCCTTCGAGGCGCTGGTCAAGCTGCTCGCCTTTATTGCGGTGGGCGTCTTCGTCACGTTCGGCCTGTATGACGGCTTCGGCGACCTTTTCAACCAGGCCTACGCTTCCACGGAGCTGAAGGGCTACTGGGAAGAAACGGTGAACTGGCCCGCAATGCTGGTGCAGACCACCGTGGCGCTGATGGCTATTGTCTGCCTGCCGCGGCAGTTCCACGTGACCGTAGTGGAGAACATCGAGCCGCGCGACTTCCGGCTGGCGCGCTGGGTGTTCCCACTGTATCTGGTGCTGGCCGCCGTATTCGTCATCCCGATCGCACTGGCCGGGCAGATGCTGCTGCCGAGCGGTATCACGCCCGACTCTTTCGTGATCAGCCTGCCCTTGGCCGAAGCCCATCCGGCCCTGGCGATGCTAGCCTTCATTGGCGGCGCCTCGGCGGCCACCGGCATGGTCATCGTTGCCAGCGTAGCCCTGTCGACCATGGTCTCCAACGACATGCTGCTGCCCTGGCTGCTGCGCCGCAAGGAGGCCGAACAACCGTTCGAGGTGTTCCGCCACTGGATGCTCTCGGTGCGCCGCATCAGTATCGTCGCCATCCTGCTGCTGGCTTATGTGAGCTACCGCCTGCTCGGCTCCAGCGCCAGCCTGGCGACCATCGGCCAAATCGCCTTTGCCGCGCTGACCCAGTTGGCCCCGGCCATGGTCGGCGCACTGTACTGGAAGCAGGCCAACCGGCGCGGTGTGTTTGCCGGCCTCGCCGCTGGCGCGCTGATCTGGGTCTATACGCTGATCCTGCCGCTGCTCGGCTGGCCGCTGGAGATGTTCCCCGGCCTGCAGTGGATGTACACCACCGAACTGCCGTTCAACACCAGCGCGCTGACGCTCGGCGTGACGCTGTCGCTGGTGGGTAACGCGACGCTGTTCTTCTGGGTCTCGATCCTGTCGCAAACCCGCGTCGCCGAGCATTGGCAAGCCAGTCGTTTCATCGGCCAGGAGATACACGCCACACCCAACGCCCGCCGGCTGCTCGCCGTGCAGGTCGAGGATCTGCTGTCGCTGGCCTCGCGCTTCGTCGGCGCCGAGCGCGCGGCGCTCAGCTTCCAGCGCTTCGCCCGGCGTCACGGGCATGATTATTCGCCTAAGCAGCAAGCCGACGGCCAATGGATTGCCCACACCGAGCGCCTGCTCGCCGGTGTCCTGGGCGCCTCTTCGACCCGTGCGGTGGTCAAGGCCGCCCTGGAAGGTCGTGACATGCAGGTCGACGACGTGGTGCGCATCGTCGGCGAAGCATCCGAAGTGCTGCAGTTCAACCGCGCATTGCTGCAGGGCGCGATCGAAAACATCACCCAGGGCATCAGCGTGGTCGATCAGTCGCTGCAGCTGGTGGCGTGGAACCACCGCTATCTGGATCTGTTCGAGTACCCGGACGGGTTGGTCTACATCGGTCGACCGATCGCCGACATCATCCGCTACAACGCCGAGCGCGGCCTCTGTGGTCCTGGTGATCCGGACACCCATGTGGCCAAGCGGCTGTACTGGATGCGCCAGGGTCGTGCACACACCTCCGAACGGACGCTCCCCAACGGTCGCGTGGTCGAATTGATCGGCAACCCAATGCCTGGTGGCGGCTTCGTCATGAGCTTCAGCGACATCACCGCCTTCCGCGAGGCCGAACGCGCCCTCAAGGACGCCAACGAAGGCCTGGAGCAGCGCGTCAGCGAACGGACCCAGGAATTGTCGAAGCTGAACAAGGCATTGACCGCAGCCAAGAGCACCGCAGAGGCTGCCAACCAGTCGAAGACGCGCTTTCTGGCGGCGGTCAGTCATGATCTGATGCAACCGTTGAACGCCGCCAGGCTGTTCTCCGCCGCCTTGTCGCACCAGCATGACGCCCTGCCGAGCGAGGCGCGGGATCTGGTCCGTCATCTGGACAGTTCGCTGCGCTCGGCCGAGGACCTGATCTCCGATCTGCTGGACATTTCACGTCTGGAGAACGGGCGTATCACTCCCGATCGCAGCCCCTTCCCGTTGGAGACCCTGTTCGACACGCTGCGCACCGAGTTCACCATGCTGGCCGCTGAACAGGGCGTCGACTTCAAGGTGCATGGCAGCCGGCTGCGCGTCGACAGCGACATCCGCCTGCTGCGCCGTGTGCTGCAGAATTTCCTGACCAACGCCTTCCGCTACGCCAAAGGCCGCGTGGTTCTGGGCGCGCGCCGTCAGGGTGCCTTCTTGCGCCTTGAGGTCTGGGACCGGGGCCCCGGTATTGCCGAAGACAAGTTGCAGGTGATCTTCGAGGAGTTCAAACGCCTGGACAGCCATCAGACCCGAGCCGAGAAAGGCCTTGGACTGGGTCTCGCGATCGCCGACGGCTTCTGCCAGGTACTCAACCATCCGCTGTCGGTTCGCTCCTGGCCAGGAAAGGGCAGCGTGTTCAGCGTGACGGTGCCTATCGCCAGTCAGGCGGTCCGACCGATCAACGCCAGTGGCAGCGGCAACGGCAACGGCAACGGCGAAGCGCAACAGACCGCGCTAACCGGCGTCCAGGTGCTGTGCATCGACAACGAAGACAGCATTCTGGTCGGCATGCACAGTCTGCTGTCGCGCTGGGGCTGCCAGGTCTGGACCGCCAGCAACCGGGCCGAATGCGAGGCGCTGCTGAACGAAGACGTGCGGCCGCAGCTGGTGCTGGTCGACTACCACCTGGACCATGGCGAAACCGGTTCGCAGCTGATGGCCTGGCTGCGCACGCGTCTCGGTGAACCGGTGCCAGGTGTGGTGATCAGCGCCGACGGGCGGCCCGAGCTGATTGCCGCCATCCACGCGACGGGGCTGGATTTTCTGGCCAAACCGGTCAAGCCGGCGGCCTTGCGTGCGCTGATGAGCCGCCACGTACCGCTGCATTGAAGCAGGCTTGCGCCAGAGCAAGTCTGCGCTGCGGTGCGACAGCTAAACTGAAGTGGCCCGAAGCTGCTGGCGTATTGCCCTCATGGCCATCGAATTGCTGTTAAACCTGGCGACCGCTTTGGGCGCTGGCCTGCTGATCGGTACCGAGCGCAGCTGGAGCGGTCGCGGCAATGACGCGGACATGGTGGAACTGGCTGGCATCCGCACCTTCGGCCTCAGCGGGCTGTTCGGTGGGCTCGCGGCACTGAGCGCAAGCCATTTCGGCGCAATCGTCTGGGTCGCCGTGTTCGCCGCGCTGGCCCTGCTGACCATCACCGGATATCTGGTCGGATCCCGTTCCAACGCCGATTACGGCATGACCACCGAAGTCGCGTTGCTGCTGACGTTCCTGCTTGGCAGTCTGGCTGTCGTCGAAAGCCGCTTGCTGGCCGCGTCCCTTGCCGTCGTCGTGGCGCTGCTGTTGAGCCTGAAAGCCCGCCTGCATGGTGCGCTGCGCAGTCTCAACGAAGCCGAATTGAGCGGCGCACTGAAGCTGCTATTCATCTCGGTGGTTTTGCTGCCGGCACTGCCCAACGAGGGCTACGGCCCTTGGCAAGCCTTCAACCCCTATACCACTTGGTGGATGGTGGTGCTGATCGCCGGCATAGGCTTCGCCGCCTATGTCTCCATCCGTCTGTTGGGGACCCGCCACGGGCTGCTGGTCACCGCGCTGCTCGGCGGCATCGTTTCTTCGACAGCGATGACCATCACCCTTGCCCGCCTGGACGCCGAAAAGCTGCGTCCCGCCTTGGCCGCCGGCCTGCTGGCGACCTCAGCGCTGATGTTTCCGCGGGTGTTGCTGGAGGTCGGACTGATCAACCGCGAGCTGCTGCCGTCGCTGCTCGCCCCCATGCTGACGACCGGTTTGATCTATGCCGCTGGAGCCCTTTTCTACTACCTGCGCGCGGCGCAACAGCCGGAGAACGCGGCCGAGCCCCCACTGAAGAATCCTTTCGAGTTGGGCCCGGCACTGCGCTTCGCCGGCTTGTTGGTGATCATTCTGTTTCTTGTAGAGGGCGCACGGCGGCTGCTGGGCGATACCGGCATCTACCTGGTCTCGCTGCTGTCCGGCCTGACCGATGTGGATGCCATCACCCTGTCGCTGTCCAACAGCGCGCGCACCGATTTGAGCGAGCTGGTCGCGGTCCGCGGCATCTTTCTCGCCGCATTCAGCAATAGTCTGGTCAAGGCCGGCCTGATCCTTCTCATCGGTGGGCGCGCTATGGCAATGCTGACGTGGCCGTTCATGTTCGGCGGCCTGCTCGTCGGGCTCGCAGTGCTGTGGCTGGCATGAGGCGAAGCGTGGTCGCTACTCTTCAGCCTCCAGCGGCGTCTCGGCCCCGGCACGCTCCAGCCAGTCGGCTGGCAAGCGCTTGCTGGCGCGGGCACCCAGGAGTTTCAACTGTTCGGCGCGGCCGACCAGATTGCCGCGGCCGTCGGTGAGCTTGTTGCGCGCGCCGATATAGGCCTTGTCCAGCTGCTGCAGGCGATTGCCGATCTCGTCCAGATCCTGGATGAATGCAGCGAACTTGTCGTACAGCGCTCCGGCCCGTTCGGCGATTTCCCTGGCGTTCTGGCTTTGCCGCTCCTGCCGCCAGAGGCTGTCGATCACCCGCAAGGTGGCGAGCAAGGTGGTCGGACTGACGATCACGATGTGCTTGCCGTACGCTTCTTGAAACAGCTCCGGATCGGCCTGCAGCGCCGCGGCAAAAGCCGCTTCGATCGGGACGAACAGCAACACGAAATCCAGGCTCTGCAACCCATCGAGACGCTGATAGTCCTTTAGCGACAAGCCTTTCAGATGATTGCGCAGCGACAGAACATGCTGTTTGAGCGCCAGCGCGCGACCTGCATCGTCCTCCGCGCAGGTTAGCGCTTGATAAGCGGTAAGACTGACCTTGGCATCCACCACCACCTGCTTGTCGCCAGGTAGCTGGATCAACACGTCAGGCTGGAAGCGCTCGCCGTCGGCGCTCCTGAGGCTGACCTGGGTATGGTATTCGCGGCCCTTCTCGAGCCCGGCATGCTCCAGTACCCGCTCGAGGATAAGCTCGCCCCAGTTGCCTTGGGTCTTTTGCCCTTGCAAGGCGCGCGTCAGGTTGGTGGCCTCGTCGCCCAGACGTTGATTGAGCTGCTGCAGCCGCTCCAGCTCCTTGGCCAACGAAAAACGCTCGCGCGCCTCATGTTGGTAGCTTTCCTCGACGCGCTTCTCGAACGACTGGATGCGCTCCTTCAGCGGGTCGAGCAATTGTCCGAGTCGCTCATGACTGGCCTCGGCAAAGCGCTGCTCGCGCTCCTCGAAAATCTTTCCGGCCAATTCGGCAAATTGCGCACGCAGCTCGTCCCGAGCGCCCTGAAGATCTTCCAGGCGCTGCTCGTGGGTCTTTTGCTGTTCATTGAGTTCGGCCGTGACCGCAGCGTGAGCGGCGCTCAGTGCGCGCAGCTCGGATTGCTGCGCGTCGCGCTCGGCCTCGAGGTCGCTGAGAGCGTCGCGGTTTTCCAGGCGCTGAGCCTGGAGCCACTCGGTCTCGCGGCGCAGCGCAGCCAGCTCGGCCTGTAGCGCGGAGCGAGACTCGCTGAGATCGGCATGGGCAAGACGGCTGGTTTCCAACTGCGCGTTCAAGCCCTCCTGCGCCAATGTCGCCTGGCTGAGCCGCTCGTCGAGCAAGGCCAGTTCGGCTTGGCGCTTGGAAAGGCGCTGCGAAAGGATGACCGCAACGGCAGTCAGCAGCACACAGAGGGAACCAAGCCCGGCGAGCAGATAGATGGGGTCGAGCGGCATGGTGGGCTCCGGCTGAATTGCCGGGCAGTATAGCCAGCTGACGCATGTCGGTCAGGCCAAACGCTCTATTCAGGCCGCTCTAGCGCTTGGCAGGCAAGCGTTGCAGGACACGAGAGGCCTCGGCAGAGCCCTGCGCAGCGGCCTGCTCCAACCAGTGCCTGGCCTTGCCCAGCTCCCGGTACTGGGGCTGGCAATACAGCTGTCCCAGTTCCAGTTGCGCCTGGCAGTCGCCCGCGCGGGCGGCCTGACGCAGCAGCTCGAACCCGATGCGCCGATCGCGCTGGCTGTCGCAGTCGGTACAAAGCAACCGTCCAAGGCGGCTCTGTGCCTCGACCACGCCTTCGAGCGCTGGCTGCTTAAGCATCCGGCCGGCGATACGTTTGACACTCTTGGTCTGTCCTAGACGCTGGCTGTCCAGCAGCCACAGCGCCATGCGCAATGGCAGGCGCGGAGAAGTTGAAGTGCTGTCGACCGTAGTCGAAGCAAGAGGACGCGTTCTCATGGTCACCGAGAGCTTCGGGGGAACAAGGGCGCGCACTCTACTCCTTTTTTCACAGAGTTAAAGTCTTGCAAAAAACAAAAAAAAGCGAACTGACTCACATAAAAAATTAATCCACAGAACCTGTGGATAACTCAGTGGACAAGCCGGTAACAAATTTCGCTAACGCCTATGGTTAGCGGGCTGCGGTTAAACTGGCTTTTTTTTCACCAATGAAAAATTTCTTTATTTTTCAGGTAGTTATTATCGTTCTATGACGCGACGCGGTTTGCGACAGTTTGTCATAAGCGCTTGACAAGGCGCTCCGACGAATGTGCACAAGTTTGGCGCAGCTAGTGCTAGAACCCCATCTCAAGCGCCTCAGGGCACGCCAACCCTGCAAAACCAGGAACTTTATCCGCGACGGCGTGTCGTCGGTGCGCCAGTCGCAAGCGCGGGTCGACGCGCTTATGCTTAGCCGTCGATGGCAATGGGAAGAGGTATGGCAAAGCGGCGGAAAGTCCTGATCTTGGCGCTCGCAGGCCTGGCCCTGCTCGTCCTGGGCATCGGCGTCTACGGTGGCTTGCGCTGGCAGCAACTCAAGCGCGAGTTCGGCATCGTTACGTTCGATGTCAGCGGGGTACGCTTGACTGCCGACCACCTTGAAGTGCGACAACTTGTCCTGGTTCGGCACCCGGCAGACGACGAACGGCTCGCAGTGACAGCCGACACCTTGCGGCTCGGTATAGAAAGCGGATGGCCGCTACGCCTTCGATCGCTGGACATCGATCGCCTCGACGTTCAATGGCAGCCGGCAACCGTCACGGACGACAGCGTGGAGCCGCTGGCCTTGCCCGATCGCCAGCAACTGGAGCGATGGGCGGCCTGGGTGCCCCGTAACGGACATATTGCTTCGCTCGTCCTGGCTTTGCCCTGCGCCAGCGGCATCTGTCGAGAACAGGGGGAAATAAGCTGGCAGCATGCCGGCCAGGAGCCGTTGCCGGCCACGCTAAATCTTCAATTCACGCACCACTCCCACCGTTTGGCGGCGGCGCTGAATGCTTACGATCAGAACGACGAAGCCCACGTAGATCTGCAGCTGCTGCTGGATGGTGAACAGCGCCTTTCCATGCAAAACCAACTGACGTCGGACGAACACACAACGTTTTGGCGCGGAGCCCTGGCGATGAGCGAACTGCCGGAAGCACCCTGGCTACTGGAATGGCTCGGCGACTGGCTGGATTACGAGCCTCCGACGCTTCCAGAGTTACCCGAGCAAATGCGCGTCGGCGCCGGCTGGGCGCTGCATGTGGATAGCAGCGATCTGGCAGGAGGATGGGACACGCTGGACGGCGAGTTCCGTCTCTCAGCCAATCTGCCAGCGCCCTGGCCAGTGGTGGGCATTGGCCAGTTGCAAGGGCAGCTGGACGTGACCGCCAAAGTTGACCGCGGCGCCTGGATCCCCACCGAGCTGATCACCGACCTGCAACTGCGACCGGCGGCGACGCTGCTCTCCGAACTCCCGGCGCAGCTACGACCCGACGCCGTCACGCTGAAAATCACGCCGACAGCCAACGGACAATCGGTATCGCAGCTGCCGTTGCAGGTGCACCTCGCTGCCAGCGGACCCACACCGCTTACGCTCGACGGTCGGTTGATCCTCGAGACCAGCGCGCCCTACGCGTTGTCGTTGGAACAGATCGGTCTTCGCCTGCAAAACCCTGAACTCTCGTTTCCAGGGACTAATCTGAAAGGCCTCGCCGCTGACCTTCGACTGCATGGCCGCGCCTCCGCGGAAGCCGCCACCATCCGGCTCGACAAGGATTCGTGGATCACGTTGGCCCGCTTGAGCAGCGGTACCGATCTGCTGGCCAATACGCTGCGACTGGACCTGTCCGGTCTGGGTATCGAGGCGAACTTCGCCGATCGCCAGTTACAGGGGCTTCAGGTGAATGGTCAAGCCGCGGTGACGATTGCCGAACTCAGGCACTCAGCCCTGCGACCACAGGGCTGGCGCTGGAGCGGAAAGCTCGACACCGGTCGCGAACGGATCGTACTCGATGGGCCACTGCAAAACGACGCCGGGCTCACCTTGCCCCTTAAGCTCGATCACAACTGGTCCAGCGGCACGACCCGCCTGAGCGCGAGCCTCCCCGAAGTGTTTCTGCGTGCGGGCAATCCCGTGTCCGCCACCCTCGCCGACTGGCCAAAATTGCTGGAGCTGAGCACCGGACGGCTGCAGGGCCAGGGGCAGCTCGCCCTACCGGCGAACGGCGCTCCCGAGGTGACCGCGACGCTCAGCGCGAAGGGACTCGGCGGCATCTACGACCGCACCGAGCTAAGCGGGCTGGACGCGAACCTGTCAGCCACGCTGCGCAAAAACCAGCTGCACCTGGAGATAGCGGAACTGACGCTGCGACAGGCCAACCCCGGTTTCACCTTCGGCCCGTTGCTGTTCAACGGCCACTACACGGGTGACATCGACCGTCTCGACCAGGGCCGCCTCAGCTGGGAAACCGCAGAAGTGCGCCTGCTGGGTGGTCGACTCTGGCTAGACCCAGGAGACGCCGATCTGGCGGCCAGCACCCAACGACTGAACGCTCATCTGCGCGGACTGCAGCTCCCGTTGTTGCTCGAGGCCTACCCCACCGAAGGGTTATCGGGTACCGGGGTGATCGACGGCGAGCTGCAGGTGCAACGCAGCGCGGCCGGGATCAGCATCGAGCAGGGATCGCTGAAGGCGCGAGAGCCGGGCGGCGCCTTGCAGTTCCGTTCAGCGAAAATCCAGGCATTGGGTCAGGCCAATCCAGCCATGCGCCTGGTAACCGAAGCGTTGGATGACTTTCACTACGACCTGCTCGCCAGTGATGTGCACTACGCCGCCGACGGCAAGCTCGACCTGGGCCTCAGGCTACAAGGACGCAATCCGGCCTTGGAAGGCGGTCGCCCGATCAACTTCTCGATCAATCTCGAAGAAAACATCCCGGCCTTGCTGACCAGCCTGCAATTGTCTGATCGAGTCAGCGAAACCATTCAACGACGCGTGCAGGAACGCCTTAGATGAGGCACTGTAGCGACGATATCGACCAGGAGAGACCGTTATGCGGTTGCATCATCCCTTCAGCATTCTGGTGCTGGCCCTGCTGACTAGCGCCTGTACCCCGCGCGTGGAGCTGGCCGTGCCCAACGAGCCGATCAATATCAACCTCAACGTGAAAATCGAGCACGAGATCTACATCAAGGTCGACAAGCAGCTCGACTCGATCATCAACGAAGACAGTGGTCTGTTCTGAGGACGCATATGAAAACCTACTTGAAACTCGGAACCCTGCTCATGGCGTTGTGCCTGGCCCTTCCCGCCGCCGCTATGTCCCTCAACGAAGCCATGTCCGCCCTGGGTCAGGCCAAGGCCAGCGGCCAGCTCGGCGAGAAGCCCGACGGTTACCTGGGTGTGGTACAGGGCGGCGGTCAGGCCGAAGAGATCGCCAGCCAGATCAACCAGGCCCGGCGTGCCGAGTACCATCGCCTGGCGCAGAAGAACGGCATCAGCGTCAGCGACGTCGAAGCCATCGCCGGCAAGAAAGCCATCGAAAAAACCCCATCGGGGCAAGTGATCCAGCTCAACGGCACCTGGGTGAAGAAGTAGAGCGCGGCTCAAGCGCTCAGCAGCACGCAGATATCAGCCGAAGGGTGGATGTCGCTTCTTGCATCATCCGCCCTTAGCTCGGTGGACCGCCGAAGCGTGATCCACCTCTGAACGACAGTCAGAACCAGGTCGAAACCGTCAGCGAACCGAACTGATCGTGTTCGTCTTGGCCATGGAATTCACGGGTGCGCCAGACGCTGGCAAACGCCAACTGCCAAGTGTTCCAGGTCAGCGCGATGCCGGCCTTGGCATCGCCCACCCATTCGTTCGGGTCCACCGAATGGCTGCTCTTGAAGGTGTTGCCTTCGAGCAACATGTTCTGCGCCATGTATCGACCTTCGACGTTAGCGAAGATGTTCCAGGCGAACCCGCCACCGCGCGTGAAGAACATGCTGCCGCTCTGCGCTGGCGCCACTGCCGGGATGCTGAAACTACGCGCCAATCCCTGGCCGATGCGCAGCCCCAGCCCGGCAGAGCCGTAGGTATACAAATTGCCCAACGAGAAGCCCGCGCTCGGCCCGTATTCGAATTCCAGTCCGGCAAAGCGTTGCTGCAACCACCAACGGTGCTGGTAGGCTAGATTGACGAAGGGCTCGTTACGCAGCTGGTTGTCCCAGCCCTTGGGCTCGTCGCTGTCGGTGACTTCATGGACCCGGCGCTGGATCTTCTTGCCGCCGGCGGCAGGCCCGACGATTCCCACGTCCAGATGCAAACCGCTGGCACTGCGCCAGCCTTCATACTGATGACCAGAAAAGATCGACATCCCGGCGAACAGCAGCCCGGCATAGGGACGGTCGTCCTCGATCAGTTCAGTCCGCTCGATATCGTTCGGTGTGTAGATCTGATGCCCCAGCCGGTAAGCGACGCTGTCCACCTCGGCGGCACGCCAGCCCGGCAGCACATCGGCAAACTGGCGCGACCAGTGATCGGCATCGGGTTCGAACGAGCGCATCAGTTCGAAGCCGTTGGTGTAGTGCCCATCACTGCCGGTAGCAATCACATCGTTTTCGATTTTCAGGGAATACAGGTCAGCCTGACTGACTACCGGAACACAAGCGACGAGTACGGCGAGGGAAACGCGAGCGTGCAAGCGCGGGATTGCCATGGCCCAGCTCCTTGGTTACATGCAATAGGGAATGTATGCATGTTTTAGAGCACAGCGTGCCGCCAAACGTTCACAGATGCGCCATAGACCAAGTATCAGTAGGCTGGCCCTTGCACAGAGCCTAGCCCACCGAATCGAACGCTGCCGGTCAACTGCCTATCACACCACCATCGTCCTTGGTGATCAGGATCGTGGAAGCGCGCGGGCGCGTCTTGCCGTCACTGGCCGGGAAACTCAGCTCGGGGTGCTGCACGTTGATCCACATGGCGCGGTAGTCCGGGCTCCAGGTGATGCCGGTGATCTCGCACCCGCGCGGGCCAACGAGAAACCGCCGCACCTCGCGCGTCCTCGGGTCGGCGCAGAGCAACTGGTTGGTACCCATGGCCTGCATCGCGGCTTCTTCATCACCGTAGTCGGTTTCGATCCACAACCGGCCGGCATCGTCGAACGCCAGCCCATCCGGCGAGGAAAAGATATCCCCATTTATGGTCCCTGTGAGGTTGGCCGGCACTGGCTGGCCATCTGAGCTCTTGGCTCCAGGCTGTTCGCCGGCCAGCAGAAAGACTTCCCAGGTGAACGTGGTCGCGGTGGGGTTGGCGCCCTCCTCGCTCCAGCGCAGAATCTGACCATGCAGATTGTGCGGTCGTGGATTGGCCCTGTCGGTGGGCTGCTTCACGCCGCGCCCGTCATTGTTGGTGAGAGTTACATAGACCTCACGACTGCGAGGATGCACCGCCACCCATTCGGGCCGGTCCATGGGCGTCGCCCCCGCCTGGTCGCCAGCGGCGCGCGCGTTGAGCAGCACCTCGGCCTGATCGGCGAAGCCATTCTCCGCCGTGAGCCCGTTCTGACCGTGAACCAGCGCCAGCCAGTCACCGCTGCCGTCAGCATTGAACCGCGCCACGTAAAGCGTGCCGCTGTCGAGCAGCCTGCGGTTGGCCTGATCGGCGCCGGGTACGTAACGCCCGGCGGGGACGAATTTGTAGACGTACTCGCCCTTGGTGTCGTCGCCTGAATAGAAGGCCATGCGCCCGTCCTCGCCCAGCGAAAGCACCGAGCACTCGCGGCAATAACGGCCGAACGCGGTGCGCTTGACCGGCTTGCTTTGCGGATCGAACGGATCGACCTCGACCACCCAACCAAAGCGGTTCGGCTCATTCACATGGCCACCGTGGGGTTGCGACGGGTCCGGTGTGGCATTGAAACGCAGGTCGGCGGTTTCCCAGCCGTAGAGTTTGCTCAGGCCCTTGCCCTCGATGCCATAGCGCTTGTGTGATACGCGCCTGGCCATGTCCTCGGCGTCATGGTTGACGAAGTAGTTGTGCCAGTTCTCCTCGCACACCAGATAGGTGCCCCAAGGCGTGAAGCCGCTGGAACAGTTATTCAGTGTGCCGATGATTTCGCGCCCGCTGGGGTCGGAAGCGGTTTTCAGCGCGTCGTTGCCGGCCAGGGGGCCGCTTACGGCCATGGGCGTCATTGCCGAGATGCGGCGGTTGTAGCGCGATGGCATGACCCGCTGCCATTGACCCTGCGTGTCTTTTTTCACTTCGATAACGCTGACGCCGTGGGCCGCCTGCTCCTTGCGCACCTCATCCAGCGGGCGCTTGCCGTCGACGAAGGTCATGCCGTTGGGGTGCAGCGGCGGGTTGACGTATTCGTGGTTCATCACCAACAGGCCGTGGCTGTCGGGGTTCTCCGGGAACGGAAAGAAATGCATGCCGTCATGGTTGTCGCCGGCCTGCTTGAGCTGAGCCTGCCAATCGTCGCTGGCGTCCGGGTTCCACTCCGGGGCGTCGGCCATGACGGCATCACCCCAGGAAAAGAACGTCCGAGCACTGTAGCCCGGCGCTACCTGCACGCTGTCGAAGGCCGGGTCGAGCTGCGTCGGGATGCCCTTGAAACCGATCAGCGACTCAGATTGCACGGCGCTGCGACAGGCGCCCAGGCTGCCGCCGAGAAAGCCCAACGCGGCAAGGCCCATCCCGCCCTTGAGCAGGTTACGCCGGCTACGATCGACAAGCTGATCCAACGAGACGTTGGCGCTCGGGTTGATCGTCTGGTCGTCCAGGGCAGAAAGATTGGCGTGGAAACTCTGGAAATCCTGGTTCATTGATGGCTCATTCTGCAAAGTGGGTCCAGCCACATCACTGGATGCGGTAGTGAAAGGTGTTCTTGACCTCGGGAACGGTCACGGCGCGACCGTCGACGATCCGAGGTTGGTAGCGAAAGCTTTTGGCAGCCGTAATCGACGCCCGGATAAACAGTGGGTGACAGTCGTCCAGCGCTTTTGGGTTCTCGATCCGTCCCTGCGGGTTGACCGAGTAACTGACGGTGCAGGTGCCTTCGATGCCTTTGTCCAACGCTCGCGATGGGTAGTCAGGTGCGTCTTTGGCAATGGGCAAATACTGGCGGCTCGCCGCTGCAGCGGCCTCCTGTCGCGCCCGCTCGGCTGCGGCCGACGCTTCGGCACGTGCCGCCTGTTGGCGCTGTTGTTCCTCTCGGGCCAGTTGCTCGCGACGCTCGGCTTCGCGCTGCTGCCGCTCGACCTCGATCCGTTCCTGCCGTTCGCGCGCCAGCTGCTCTTTGCGCTGCTGCTCTTTAACGCGTTGCTGCTCTCTGATGCGCGCCTCTTCCGCCAGCCGTTCCCGTTCGGCGCGCTTGTACGCCAGCTCGGCCTGTTCCAGGCGCTGCTGTTCGATCTGCGGGTCGACCTGCGGTTCTTCGATGGATTTTTCCACCAGCGGTTCCGGGGCTGGTGTCGGTTCGGGCTCGACCACGGTTTCAGTAACCGGCGTGGGGGTTGGCAAGCTGATCAGCTGGGTCTTGAGCACCTGCGTCTGACTCGGCGCGTTCAGCTCCGGCGTCCAGCCGTGCAGCAACAGACCGAACACCGCTGCGTGTAGCGCGACGGTCGCCACGGCGGCGCCGACATGGCTGCGCCATTGCGGCCGGGCTAGCGGAAAGCTGGGCAGGGGCATGCTCAAACTGCTCATGGCGCCAGCTGCCCGGACGGCGCCTCGGTAATCAGACCGAGATTCATCACCCCGCCGCGCTGCAGCTCGGCGATTCCGGCCACTACGCGGCCATAGTCAGCAGCATCATCGGCACGCACGTAGACCTGGGTGTCGCCGCGCTCGGCGATGATTGCTGCGACTTTCTCGCGCATATCCTCAAGGTCGATAGCGCTGTCGGTCTGATCTTCAGCATTCAGTTCGGTGCCAAGGTGCCAGTAGAAGCCTCCGTCGGCCTTAACCGAGAGGGTCAGGATCTGCCGCTCGTTCTCGGTGGGCATCGCCTCGGCCGCCACCTTGGGCAGCTCGATCTTCACGCCCTGCACCAACATCGGCGCGGTCACCATGAAGATCACCAGCAGCACCAGCATCACGTCGATGTAAGGCACTACATTCATTTCGGCTTTGGGGCCGTGTTTACGCTGCGGTTTGACCAGCATGGCGAAGCTCCTTCAGGCGGCAGCGGCGACGCTGGGCGAACCGGCATGCAAGCGACGATGCAGGCGTGCCTGTAGCTCATTGGCAAAGCTGTAATAGCGGGCGCTCAAGGTCTGGCCGCGGGCAGAGAAACGGTTGTAGGCCATCACCGCCGGAATTGCCGCGAACAGGCCGATGGCCGTGGCGATCAGCGCTTCGGCAATGCCCGGAGCAACCGTGGAGAGCGTCGCCTGCTGCACCATGGACAGGCCCAGGAAGGAGTTCATGATCCCCCACACAGTGCCGAACAGGCCGATATAAGGGCTGACCGAGCCGACCGTGGCGAGGAACTGCAAGCCACCTTCCAAACGCTCTTCTTGCTCGGAAATCGCGACATACAGGCTGCGCTCGACCCCCTCGATCACCGCATCCGGCGCAATGCCCGGCTGGCGTTGCAGCTGGCTGAATTCCTGATAGCCAGCGAGAAAGATGTGCTGCAATGCCGCCTCGCGGGGCGGCGCCTGATCGCTGCCTTCGCGAAACAACTGCGTCAGTTCTGCATCGCTGCGAAAACGCTGCAGAAACGTTTTCAACAGGCGTTCGTTACGGCGTAAGGAGGCGCCACGCTGAATGATGAAGTACCAGCTCGTGATTGAGGCCAGCACCAGAATCACCATCACCAGTTGCACCACCAGGCTGGCCTCGCTGACCAGTCCCCAGACCGACATGTGTTCACTTTGCATCTGTATTTCCTCCGGCCGTCCCGCGGAACGGCACTCGTCGTTTACTTTCGGGCAACGCTGCGAGCGTCGCCTGCTGCGCCCATGCGGCCGAAGTCAGTCCAGCCCCAGCGCGTCGGCAACCGCTGCCCATGGCAGGTATTTGTAGTTCTGTGCACCTTCGGGCATGCGCTTGCGACCGTCCTGCACCACCAGCATGCCGCGGCTCCAGATACCGCCAAGGTTGGCGGAGGTGACTTCCAGCCCATCGGTTTCCGACGCGCCATCGATACCGCGCTCGGCATTCAAACCGACGCGGAACGCGCCACGAACGGCGTAAGGCGCGGCGGCATCCAGTACCAGATAGCTGTCGTTACCCTGGCTCGAGATCACCAGGTAATCGGCCTTCGCACCCTGGTAGAGCGCCAGCCCCTCTACGTCGTCATGCAGCGGGCCGCCGACACCGATGACCTTTTCCAGCTTCGCCGGGGCATCGCCACGGGCATCCAGTGTCCAGACTGCCTCGTCCTCCTCACCGACGAAGAGCCGCTGGGTGCGGTCATCGGCCACGCATCCCTCGGGTTGGCTGGCGACCTTGAACTCCCGCATCAGCTCCCCGCGCGGCGCGCCGCTGGAACCATCCAGGCGGTACTGCAGAAAGGTGCCGTCCTTGTCGTTGGCGATCGCGTGGATCGCGCCCTCGCGGTCCTTGTACATGCACAGGCCATAGATATCGGTGATCGGCGTGGCGATCTGGCCGATGTCGCTAAGCTGGCCGCTCGCTGGATCGATGGCGAACAGGTGCAGGCTGTTGTGATCGCGATTGCTGGCTACTGCGAGGTCGATCTGCTTGCCGCCAAGGACAAAGCCAGTGCGCACGTCCACGTTGTTCAACCGCCCGACGGGCAGGTACTGGAGCTGCTTGCCGGTCAGGTCGTACACGCCGAGCCCGCCCTTCTTGTCGGTGCCCAGCACACGGCTTCTGGCACGGTCGCTTGCGTTGATCCAGATCGCAGGGTCGTCGGCAGCATCGCCGAGGTGCGGCACCGGATCGGTCTGAGCCTGAGCCGGCAGCATCGGAATGACAGGCGTCGCGGTGGGCGTTTGAGGCAGCCAATCCAGACGAGACGCGTGGGCGCCACGCTCATCGGTCAGCAGCAGGTCGATGCCACCCTCGGTCAATCGGGCGCTGATTTGCTCAGGCTCGTCGAAGCCTTCGAGCGGCAGTACCGAATGGCTACGCCAGCTGTCGGCGTCTCGCCCATAGAGGTGCAGCGCGCTGGCTTCGGGATCCAGCGCAAGCAATCCGCCCGGCACCAGTGCCATGCCGGCAGCGGCCTCAGCGATCCCACCGAACGGCTGAATCATATCCACGGGTTGGCGTACGAGCGGTGCTTCAGCATCCGCCGCGTAACGCCAGAGTCCCACGCCTTCTTCGTTGACGATCAGCTCGCCGGTTTGATCATCCACCTGGCAGTAACCGCTTTCCGGCGGCAGGCTCAGGCCGCGCACGCGCTGCGGCGTCGCAACTGGGCGCATGTCGGCGGCGACCAGCCATTGCTCGCCGATGCCTTCTTCACCGACCAGAAAAAGGAAGCTGTTGCGCGCCGCGTCGCGGAACAGGCACAGCCCCTCGATGGCGAAATCCGTCCGCGGGATATACAACGGCTGGCTCCAGCGATGCAGCCGGTCGAGCCCCAGCAGCACGGCCTGTTGCTGCTTGCGGTCGAGGGTTGCGATCAACATGCCCTGCGCACCGACACGATGATCCAGGCCTTCGAAGCGGCCTTTGAAATCGCTGATTACCGCGCCCTTGGCGTCGAGTATCTGCAGGCCGCGCGAGTCCGGCCGAACCACCAGTCGAGAAGCGTCCTGCCAGAAGCCTGTTTCTGAAATCAGCTGCGCGCTCTGCGCTTCCAGCGGAGTTGAAGCCGCGATGCTCAGGCTCGGCGCCGTCTGCTTGCCAGACTCGACGCCCGCTCCGGACTGACAGGCCGCGAGCGCAATGCAGAGGCTCAGCAACATGGGTTTATGCAAAGTCATGTACATGGTTTTCCAATCAGCAGCCGCTGGCCGCCACCGCTCTGAAAGGGGAACAGAGCGGAGACGGGGCGGCGAATAAGTCGAAAAGGGTCAGAAGTGCGTCAGGGTCAGGCCGAGCTTGTAGGTCGGACCGTATTCCTCGTACTGGGCGTTGAAGTTGCTGCGCCCGGTGTAGACGAAGTAGGACTCGTCCGTGAGGTTCAACGCCTCGAGCGTCACCTGCAGGTTCGGCGTGATGAAATAGCCGGCCTTGAAGTCCAGGAACAGCTGATCGTCGGCGTAGAGGTCGTGGGCTTCATCGTCGATGCCGGCCACTTCGGCCAGGTACTCGGATTTGTAGTTGGCGGCCAGACGCATGTTGAACACGTCGTTTTCCCAGCCGACCATCAAATTGCCGACGGTATCGGAGTGGTTCGGCAGGTCGATGCTGCGACGACTGCCCTGCCCTTCGATGTCCGCGTCGGACTTGCTGAAGGTGGCGTTGGCGCCCAGCAGCACGCCATTCCAGGGTGCCGGTAGCCAATCGAGCTTCTGCGAGTAAGCCAACTCGACACCGTAGAGCTTGGCGCTGCTGCCGTTCTCGAAGCTCAGCGCTTCGTCGAATCCGGTCCATTGGCCCGTGCCGGCCAGATCGGTGTTGTAGATGAAGTTGTCGATGTCCTTGTAGAAGAGGTAAGCCGACACGGCGCCCGCGCGGCCCATGTAGTGCTCGATGCCCAGGTCGTAGTTCATCGATTCCAGCGGCTTGAGGTCCGGGTTGCCGAACTCCGCATCTTCGCCATCGATGACGAAGCCAGGCGCCAGCTGCTCGAACGTCGGACGCACCACGGTATTGGTCCAGGCCGCCCGGACAAAGGTATCGGGCGCAAGCTCATAGCGCGCATGCAAACCCGGCAGCCAGTGGTCGTAACGGTTGTCGCTGGATACGGCTTCGAACTCACCGTCGCGCAGGCCGGTGCCCTTGGCGCTGAACTCGGTGCCCTCATAGCGCAGCCCGGCGATGATGCGCCACTTGTCCAGGTCCACGGTGTTCATGAAATACGCAGCGTTGATGTCTTCGCTCATGTCGAAGTCGCCGATGCGCGACTCCTCGTCATCGTAGAACTCGCTCGCGTCCAGCCCGCCGATCAAGCCTTCCAGCCCGCCGGCACTGATTCCCGAGCCGAAGCGGCCTAGGGCATAGTCGACCTTACCGCTCTGAAAGTCGGCCAGGGTCAGGTCGTCGAAATCGTCGTAGGCCCAGATCTCGGCGTCATTGGTCTTGTCGCGTCGGCTGAGCTTGCCACCGAACTTGAGCTGGGAGGCGTAGCCCTGGATGTCGTAATCGCGGGCCAGATCCAGGCGGACGTTCTTCTCTTTGTCGCGGGCGTCGGTCTTCTCCCACTCCACTTCGTCGAGTTCGAAGCTGGCCGGATCATAGAAGGACGGATCGACGGTCAGCCGTGGCTTGCCCGTGCTCGAGAAACCGACGTCGGTGAAGTCACCTTCGAAGGTCGCGCTGGAGATGCCGCCCGGGTTGCGCTCGCGGGCCTCGCTGTAGCCGACCTGACCGCTGAGGGTCCAGAGGCCCATCATGCGTTCGCCTCCGAATACGTAGGACTGAATGGTCTGGGTTTCCTCGCGTGACTTCAGCTCACGCCAACCCTCGGCATCGCCCAGTTCACCGGCCAGTTGCGCATCTTCGAATTCGACGCCGGCTGCGTTGCGAGTCTCGGTGTCCTTGAAGCGGCTGTACAACGTGCGCAGGTAGTAGCTGCTGAGGTCGTCCGGCTGGTAATCGAAGTTCAGGCCAAATCCGGTGCGCTCGCGGGTAATCTCGTAGTCACGCTGCTCGAATTCTTCCAGCCGGGCGCCGTCTTCGAAATCCCAGGCGCCACCGGTTTCCACGTTGTCCGAACCGAAGTCGCGGTCCTGCCAGCTCAGTGCCGCGGCCACGCCGAAGTTATCTACGCCATCGCCCAGGCTGAAGCGGTTGCTGATGGCACCGGAGAATTTCGGGCTGGTCTTGCCGACGTTCTCGTCGTAGCTGGCTTCGGTGCTGAGGCTGTAAAACAGGCCGTCGTGGTCGAAGGCGGACAGGCTCTCCACCTCGATGGTGCCGCCCAGGGAGTTGGCGTCCATGTCTGGTGTGAGGGTCTTGACCACCGAAAGCGACTGCACCAGTTCGGACGGCAGCACATCCAGCGCCACCGCGCGCCGGCCACTTTCCGGTGAGGGCACCAGGGTGCCGTTGATGGTGACGCTGTTGAGGTCCGGCGCGATGCCGCGCACGCTGACGAAGCGGCCTTCACCCTGATCGCGCTCCACAGACAGGCCAGGGATGCGCTGCAAGGCTTCAGCGGCGTTGTCGTCCGGCAGCTGGCCGATGCCATCGGCATGGACCACGCTTTTCACGCTGTCGGAGCTGCGCTGTTCCCTCAATGCCTCGTCGATGCTGACGGCCTGGCCGATCACCTCGACGTGCTCCATGACAAGCGGCTCCTCGGCCCAGGCCGAACCGGCACTCACGGCCAGGGCCAGCAGGCTGATGCGGAATCCTGCATGGCGGATGCCGCTGCGGTATGTGCTCATGAATAATCCCCCGAACGCTGATTACCGGGTCCATCCCGGAACTGCAGCGGACGGTAGGGTCGGGATATGGCGGTTCTGTG
>NZ_JYHV01000038.1 GCF_000952685.1 Stutzerimonas stutzeri
CTCGGGACGAAGCTTTTGGGCCTTGGCAGGCCTGCGGCCTGCATTCGCCGCGGGTCGCGCCTCGCACTGAAGCGGTTCAGTGCGAGGCCCCCGCTTTGTGTTTGCTCAGTCTTTGCGGGCTCAGCGCAGCCCTGCGAGGATGTCGAAGGCGTGGTGGCGGTCGGCGGTTTCGTAGAAGTCGCAGGTGAAGATCAGCTCGTCGGCTTGGGTCTGCTCCAAGAGAGTCTCCAGCCGTGCGCGAATCTTCTCCGGTCCGCCGATCAATGCCATACCGAGGAAGCTGCCCACCGCGTCCTGCTCGTGCGGCAGCCACTTGCCTTGCATGCTCTGCACCGGCGGCACCAGAACCAGGCTTTGGCCACGGATCAGCGCGAGGATGCGCTGGTAAGCAGTGGTCGCCAGGTATTCGGCCTGCTCGTCGGTATCGGCAGTCATCAGCGGCACGCCGAGCATCACGTAGGGTTTCTCCAGCACCTCTGAGGGACGGAAGTTCTCGCGGTACAGGCGAATCGCCTCGTGCACGTAGCGCGGCGCGAAATGCGAGGCGAAGGCATAGGGCAAGCCCTTGGCCGCGGCCAGCTGGGCGCTGAACAGACTGGAGCCGAGCAGCCAGATCGGCACGTTGCTGCCGACCCCGGGCATGGCGATCACTCGTTGATTGGGCTGACGCGGGCCGAGCAGCCGCTGCAGCTCCTCGACATCGGCCGGGAAATCATCGGCACTGCCCATGCGGTCGCGGCGCAGCGCGTGGGCAGTGTACTGATCGGCACCCGGCGCGCGGCCGAGGCCCAGTTCGATGCGCCCGGGATAGAGCGCATCCAGCGTGCCGAACTGTTCGGCGATCACCAGCGGCGCATGGTTGGGCAGCATCACCCCGCCGGCGCCCAGGCGAATCCGCGTGGTACCGGAAGCCAGATAGCCGATCAATACCGAGGTGGCGGCGCTGGCGATGCCATCCATGTTGTGGTGTTCAGCGACCCAGAAACGCTCGAAGCCGAGCTTTTCGACATGCTGCGCGAGGGCCAGCGAGTTGCGCAGGGCGAGCCCGGCGTCGCCGTCATCGCGGATCGGCGCCAGGTCGAGGGTGGAAAAACGGGTGTGTTCGATACGGGACATCGTCTACCTCTATGCTGACGGATGGGTCGCAGCGCGACTCAGTAGCAGTGTTCGGCTTCGGCGCGCGCCAGGACGTTGCGTTGTTCGTCGTACAGCCAGCCCTGCGGCGTGAAGCCCAGCGAGCGCGCCTGGAACAGGTAGCGCCGGCCGGGTTGGAAGTCGTCATAGCGGATGACCATGGTACAGCGCAGGTATTGGGTTTCGCCGAACTCGCCCAGTCCGCCACTGCTGATTTCGAATTCGTAACGCGCTTCGAGTTCATGCGCGCCGGGGCCGACCTGGAAATAACGGCCGTCGGGTGTGCGTTTGTCGTCCAGGCGGTCGGACATGAATATATCGCTGGGTTGGGCGCTCATCTCGACCCAGGCCATCTGGGGATCAGGCTTGGGCAGCGGACCGGCGCAACCGGACAGGCCGGCGGCCAGCAGCAGGGCAAATGGCAGACGCATGGATATTCCTCCGGGCAACCGCAGAGTCAGCTCGTTGCTGGCGGTTGCCTGCTGAGCCTGATCCAGTCGCGACGCTTTTTCAACGCGTCATGACGGTTTCGCGCCGGCGGCTCAGCGACTGGCGACACCGCCGCAGCCGCGTTCGGTCGCCTTGGCCAGTAGCTGATCATGCTGGTCGTAAAGCCGAGCCCAAGGACGGAAGCCGTAACCACCGGCGACCAGGCGGTAACGTGCACCCGCATCGAAGCTGTCGTATTGCAGGGTCAGGTGGCAGTTGCGTTCGAGCGCTTGGCTGTCGCGGCCGATATCGGCTGCGCCCACTTCGAAGCGGTAACGCATGCCTAGCTGATGGCTGCCGGGGGCCACCTGGAAGTAGCGATGATCATCCAGCGGCCGTTGGTCCACGGCGATCGCCTTCAATTCGGTTTCGTCGAGCGGGGCCAGCTCGATCCAGGCCTGGTTCGGGTCCGGCTGGGGCATCCACAGGGCGCAGCCGCCAAGGGTGGACAGCACAAGAGCAGACAACAGAATTCGCATGGATAGATCTCCGATCCGCTGGCTCGGCGGCCTGGCTGCAAGGGCACGGCGCCTTCAGTGGTTGGGTGGGCTTCGATGTCGTTGTAGGCTCAGCGCACCGACCGTGTGGTCTTCTCAGTGCGAGTAGCGTTTGTTCATTTCGAAGCTGAAAACCGCCCTAATCGACAATCGCAACGGGCTTTGGGTTCCGCTGCTGTTGGCCGTTGGTCTGAATGGCTGCAGCACCTATTACGGGCAGCTGGCGGTCGGCCAGCTGGAGCTGCTGCGCCTGCGCGAGCCCATCGCCGGCATCGTCGACGATCCGCAACGCGACCCCCAGCTGCGCCAGCGTCTGGGCCTCGCACTGCAGGCCAGACGCTTCGCCAGCCAGGCGCTGGGATTGCCGGACAACGAAAGTTACCGGGTCTATGCCGACATTCAGCGACCCTATGTGGTGTGGAATCTGTTCGCCGCCGAGGCGTTTTCGGTGGCGCCCCTGACCCACTGTTTTCCGATCGCCGGTTGCGTGGCCTATCGCGGGTATTACCAGCCGGGTCGGGCACGGGGCGCGGCGGCACGGCTCCAGGCCGAGGGCTACGACACGCTGGTGACGGGTGTGCAGGCCTACTCGACCCTGGGCTGGTTCGACGACCCGTTGCTCAGCTCGATGCTGCGTTGGGACGACGAACGGCTGGCCGGGTTGCTCTTTCACGAGCTGGCGCATCAGCGGCTCTACGTCGCGGGCGACACGGCCTTCAACGAGTCCTACGCGTCGTTCGTCGAGCGTGAAGGGCTGCGTCAGTGGCGCGTTAGCCGCGGCCTGCCTCCACCGAACGAGACGGCGCGACGCCGTTATGCCGAGTTCAGCCAATTGATGCTCGCGACCCGCGAACGCCTGGCCGAACTGTACGCCTCCGAGCTGAGCGAGGCGGCCATGCGTGCCGCCAAGGCGGAAGAGTTCGTGCGCTTGCGCCAGGCTTACCGTCACCTGCGCGATGATCGCTGGAACGGCGACGATCGCTTCGACCGCTGGATGGCCCAACCGCTGAACAACGCCAGCCTGTTGCCGTTCGGCCTCTACGATCGCTGGGTGCCGGCGTTCGCGGCGCTGTTCGAGCAGGCTGGCGGGGATTGGCTGCGTTTTCATGCGCGGGTCGAGGCTTTGGGGCGCCTGCCAGCCGACGAACGGGTGGCGCTTCTGGAGGCGCTTCGCTGAACGCCCTGCCGCTTCGTTTAAAGCCTTGAGGGGCAAGGCGTCGGGGCTTTTCCCGTTGCGACAGACCCCTGCGCGTTTAAAGGAATTAGCCGCCGCCGCTTGTCGTTTTCTCGCATTTTCGCCCCTATTGGGGCGGAATTCTTTCGCGCTTGCCTCCGTCCATTTTTCAGGCCGTCAGCATTCGCTGACCCGTGATTGAGCCGTGCGTGCAAGCACGACTACCAAGAAAAAAGCCGTATAAACGGAGGCTCCATGGATAACCTAACCGGCATCCTCGACAACAAGGGCACGCCGCTCGACAAACAGAAATTCACCTGGAAGGAAATGGCGGGCAAGCCGATCAGCAAGCTCGACGACGATGCCTTCACTCGCGTGCGGATCATCCTGATGAACGGGGTGGAGACCGACGCGCTACGCATCAAGCATGGCATCGCGCGCATCACCGGCCAACTGCGCGGGCCGCTCGCGGAGATCCGTCGAGTCGAGCAGCACCAGGCCACCATGGTCAACTGGCTGATCTCCGCCGACCACTCACCGCTGGAAACCACCGTGGCCTATGAGCAAGTCGCCATCGAGGTGACCGCCGCTGTGGCCCAGACCGAGCCCGACCCTTATCAGGCGCAGACCTACCGCTTCGGCTTGCTGGAGGACTTCGATCACCTGTACCGCTACTCGGCGATGCTCGACCGCCTCGAAGGCAAGGATGCCAACAACATCCTGCAGGGCTACACCGATATCGTGCCGGGTCGGCAGACTTCCGAGCATCACCGCCATCCCGATAATGACCTGCGCGACAGCTACGAGAAGGAGCAGGCCGCGCTGATTACCAAGATTCATTGCGCGCTGATCACTGCAGCCGAGTTTCAGACCCACGATTACTACATGAACATCGGCCCGCTGTTCGCCGACCCGCTGGCGCGTCAGCTCTACGCCGAAATTGCCTCGGTGGAAGAACAGCACGTGACCCAGTACGGCTCGCTGGCCGATCCGCAGGAATCCTTCATGGAAAAGTGGCTGGTCCACGAAGCCATGGAAGTCTATGCCTACGCCAGCTGCGCCGAGCAGGAAACCAACCCGCGGATCAAGGCCATCTGGGAGCGCTTCCTCGACTACGAACTGGGCCACCTGAACCTGGCCTGCGAGCACTTCAAGAACATCGAGCGCCGCGACCCGGCGGAAATCCTCGGCGGCCCGTTGCCGAAGATGATCGAGTTCAAGAGCCAGCGCGAATTCGTTCGCCAGGTGCTGGCCGCCGAGGTCAACCTGCGCACCAGCGGCACCCAGTACGTCGACAAGAGCCAGGAACCGCAGAACTCACTGGATTATCGCGCTCAGCTCAATAGCGAAGGCATCGCCTCGAACATCGTTTCGGCGGGTTATCAGTGGGCGCCGGGTGGCGAACTCATGCGTATGCGCAAGGTTTCTTGAGGAGAATCAGCATGGCAACCGCAGCGAAATTAGGCTCCAACGTCACCGGCGTACAGATGTCCCCGAAGGACACCAAGCTCCTGCTCGACGCCGTCAACGAAATCCATCCGGACGTACCAGGCGACTCCAAGGGCATCATGCTTGAACGTGCGAGCCGCGCCGAGGAGGCTGACCGCATTGGCTCGGTCCCGGTCCCCGGCTCGGCCAAGGGCATGCTCAAGTCCACCTTCGATATGGCGTTGGGTAAGAGCCCGGAATTGCTGGTCGACAAGCTCGGCGAGCGTCTGGCCTTCGAGCGCAGCGGCGTGCGCCTGTACGACGCGATGATTGCCAAAGCCAAGGCTCTGGATACGGCGGAATCGGATTTGGTGGCGGTGCTTCAGCACATCCGCGACGAAGAGTTCGAGCATATGAACATGGTGGCGGAGGCGATCGAGACACTGGGCGCCGACCCCACCGCGCAGACCCCCTGCGCGGATGTCGCCGCGGTCAAGTCGATGGGCGTGATGCAGGTGCTGACCGATCCGCGCACCAATCTCGCCCAGGGGTTGGGCGCCTTGCTGACCGCCGAGCTCGAGGACAATGCCGCCTGGGAACTGCTGATCGAGCTGGCCGAAGCGGGTGGTCATCCGAACATCGCCAAGGGTTTCCAGAAGGCGAAAGACCAGGAGGACGACCATCTGGTCAAGATCAAGACGCTGATCCGCCGGGACCTGATCGGCCAGATCAAATAGATACGCGTGCGTTTCAAAGCTTTGGCGCGCCCTCGGGCGCGTCTTTTTTATGACATAGCCGTCGGACACATGGCGGTGGCGCTGAGCTGGGATTCATTGCATGGCGGAATTGAACCGAAGTGCAAAGGCTCGCGGTCAAGACCGCTCCTACGGGGTGCAAGCCTTCGTTGTAAGAGGTCAAGACTGCTGTACGGGGTGCAATAGTTTTGTGGGAGCGGTCTCGACCGCGAGCTCTTCAAAGCCAAACAGCATCCAACAAGGGGTAGTCGCCCAGGCGTTTGACCAGTCGCGCCCGTAGCGGAACTACATAGCGAGCGACGGCCTGCAGATCGTCTTCCCCGCGCAACGCCCGGTCGTGATAGCCCGCTTGCCAGAGCGGGCCCGATGTATTGCGCCGGCGATTGATGCCACGCGCGCTGTTGGTTTTTATCCTACGCATCAACTGCTCAAGCGAGCTGTCGCCCAGCTCGATCAGCCAGTGAAAATGATCTGGCATTACCACCCAGGCCAATGAATTCACCCAACCATCCATGTGCGCCGCCTTGAATTCCGCGACCACCAGCGTGCCAAGCGCGACGTCGCTGAAGACTTGGTGGCGGTCTGATGTGGTTGTGGTGAGCAGATAAAGTTGGCCACGTTGGGAGTCGCGCCCCGCGCGCAAGCGGTTCGAACAGTACATGGGCAATCCTTTGCCGAGGTATAGACAGGTGTCGGGATAGCTGACCAAATTGCGTCATTCGCGGTCAAGACCGCTCCCACAGGTGTAGCGAATTCCGTAGGAGTGGTTTCGACCGCGAAGGGCGGGCAGGCAGCGTGTTGGTCGGACGCTGTTGTTGCTTTGTGCATCAGGGTGAAGGCAGTCAGCGCTCCCATCAGCCGCTAGCGGGTCGGCAAGATTGGGTGAAAAAAACCGCGGTCGAGACCGTTCCCACAGGTGCTGCGAACTTCTTGTGAGAGCGGTCTCGACCGCGAACAGGCTTGGGATGAGGTGATCAGGCTCCGTCATTTCCTTAATCGTGGCAGGCGCAGGCGAACCCGCAAGGTTGGTTACACTCTGATCCCTGACCCGCCATCCACGAGTGATGCATGAACGACCGCGCGCCACCTGCCAACGCTTCGCCTTTGCCCGCCGTGCTCGCCGGGCCCATGTTGCGCAGGGTGCAAGCAAGGCGGCTAGTGCTCTGGCTGGTGGCCAGCGAGCCGCTGTCGTTGCGCCTGATGTTGCAGCCCGAGGGTGAAACGCCGCGTTCGCTGGCGGTGGAAGGCGAGGCCTGTCGCCTGCTGCGTATTGGCACCTGGGCCTGGTTGCACCTGATAGATCTCCAGCTGGATACGCCGCTGCCGGTCGATCGGTTGATCGAGTACGACCTGCTGATCAGCCACCAGGGGGCCGAACAGGGCATTGCCGAATGGGCGCCGCACCTGCTCCATGCGGGCGCGAGTCGCCCGGCCTTCGTCGTGCGGTCACGCTATGACGACCTATTGCACGGGTCCTGCCGCAAACCGCACCATCCGGCTGCGGACGGGCTGGTAACGGTCGATGCGCTGATCGCCGATGCGCGCCAGACGCCCGAGCGGTGGCCCGCCGCGTTGTTGATGACCGGCGACCAGATCTACGCCGACGATGTCGCCGGGCCGACCCTGGTGGCCATCCACGCGCTGATCCACCGTCTTGGCCTGTATGGCGAATGCCTGGAAGGTGCGGTTGTCGCCGACAGTGATGAGCTGATGGCGCATCCGGCCACCTACTACCGACGCGAGCAGCTGCTGCCGGCGTTCAAGTCCAACGAGGCGCTGCGCGAACGCTTCTTCGGCGGCGTGGAAAAGCCGGTGTTCACCACCTCCAGCGCACACAATCACCTGGTCTCGCTGGGCGAGGTCCTGGCCATGTACCTGCTGGTCTGGTCGCCGCTGCCGTGGGGGCTGATCGAGCTACAGACGCCACCGCTGGATGCAGATCTGGCCGAGCGCTGGTCCAACGAGGCGCACTGCATCGAAGGCTTCCGAGCGGGCTTGCCAGAAGTCGCGCGGGCATTGGCGCATCTGCCGTCGTTGATGATCTTCGATGACCATGACATCACCGACGACTGGAACCTCAGTGCGCGCTGGGAGCAGACCGCCTACGGCCATCCCTTTTCGCGGCGCATCATCGGCAACGCACTGCTCGGCTATCTGCTTTGCCAGGCGTGGGGCAACGATCCTGATGCCTGTGTCACTTCATTGGACGCGGTCGAGGCGTTGCTGGCCAGCGGCGAAGATGGGCGACTCGATTGCGGCCTGCACGATCAGGTGGTGGATGAGGTGCTGCAGCGCGGCGACTGGGGCTATGTGCTGCCCAGCGACCCAGCATTGGTGGTGCTCGACACACGTACTCGGCGCTGGCGCAGCGAGCGTAACCTGAGCAGACCTTCGGGCTTGATGGACTGGGAGGCGCTGACCGATTTTCAGCAGGAACTGCTCGATCATCGTTCGGTGATCATCGTTTCGCCGGCGCCGATGTTCGGCGTCAAGCTGATCGAGACCGTGCAGCGCGTGTTCAGCTGGGCTGGACTGTCGCTGCTGGTCGACGCGGAAAACTGGATGGCCCACCGCGGCGCGGCGCAGGTCATGCTCAACATCTTTCGCCATACCCGCACGCCGGGAAACTACGTGATCCTGTCCGGCGACGTGCACTATTCCTTCGCCTATCAGGTGCACGTTCGCGGCCGAGCTGAGGGCCCCAGGCTCTGGCAGATCACCAGCAGCGGCGTGAAGAACGAATTTCCGCGACGGCTGCTGGATCTGTTCGATCGGCTCAACCGCTGGCTTTACTCACCGCGCTCGCCGCTGAACTGGTTCACCAAGCGTCGTCGCGTGCGCGTCGAGCCCTGGCTGCCGAGCCGCAGCCAGTCCGGCGAGCGGCTGTGGAACGGTGCGGGGATCGGGCGCGTGCGGCTGGATGCCGAAGGCCGGCCGTCGCGGGTCGAGCAGCTCAACGCCGATGGCTCGCCGCCGGTTACCTTTGCACCCGAGCGCGACCAGAGGCCCTAGCCGAACGCTGCGCGCAGTTCCGGCAGCGTGGCGTAGTAATACGCGGGTGATTGCGCCATGAGCTCGGCATGGCTGCCAAAGCCGTAACCCACCGCCGCCGCCTTCATCCCATTGCTGTGAGCGCCGATCAGGTCGTGCTTGCGGTCGCCGATCATGAGTGTCTGCTCTGGATCGAGCCGTTCTTCGGCGATCAGGTGGGCAAGCAGTTCGACCTTGTTGGTGCGGGTGCCGTCCAGTTCGCTGCCGTAGATGACCTTGAAATGGTGATCGAAGGCGAAATGCCGGGCGATTTCGCGGGCGAAGACCGAGGGTTTCGACGTCGCGACATAGAGCGTCCGGCCTTGACCGCGCAGGTGTTCGAGCAGCTCCAGCACGCCGTCGAACAGCAAATTCTCGTACAGACCGACCGTCTTGAAGCGCTCGCGGTAATGCCCCACCGCTTCCCAGGCGCGCGCCTCGTCGAAGCCGTAGAACTCCATGAACGCCTGCAGCAGCGGCGGCCCGATGAAGGGCTCGAGCTTGGCCAGGTCCGGCTCGTCGATCTCCAGCTGCGCCAGCGCATGTTGGATCGAACGGGTGATGCCTTCGCGCGGGTCGGTGAGGGTGCCGTCGAGGTCGAAGAGGAGGGTGGACTGGTGCATGGCAGCGGCTCGCTCGGCTGGATGGCTGCCAATTGTCCCGTACCGGGCGCCGATCGGGCAAACCCGGGTCGATTCAGCGTGCCGCGACCTGCAACCGACGGGCGAGCGCGTGCGCGGCGTTGATGTCCTCTTCGATCAAACCGCCGAGCCAGTCCATGAATGCTTGTACCCGTCGCGGCAGATTGCGCCGGTGGGCATACAGCAGCGATGCGCTCATCGGTGCCGGCACGTGATCGGGTAGCACCAGTTGCAGCTCGCCGCGATCGAGCGCTTCGCGGACGCCGGCGAGCGGTACCTGAATCAGGCCAAAGCCGTCGAGACAGGCCTGTTTGTAGCCGTCGCTGTTGTTCACCGTCACCCGGCCCTGCATCGGCAGGCACATCGGCTTGCCGTCTTGCAGATATTCGAAGCCGGAGGAGCGCGCGCCGAGCACCGAGACGTAGTGCACCAGTCGGTGATGGGCGAGGTCTGCCAGGGTCTGCGGGATGCCGTGGGTGCGCAAATAGGCGGGGCTCGCGCAGTTGACCAGCGGATAGCGGCCGAGCCGGCGCGCGATCAGACCCGAGTCGGCGACTTCGCCGATGCGCAGCACGCAATCGAAGCCCTCTCGCACCAGATCCACCAGCCGGTCGGTGGCGCTGACTTCGATTTCCAGGGCCGGGTGCCGGTCGAGAAACTCGCCCAGACGGGGCATCACCAGGTTGCGCGCCAGAGCGACTGGTAGGTCGATTCGCAGGCGGCCCTTGAGCGTGCTGGCTTCGCGAAACAGCCCCTCGACCTCCTCGACCTGATCGAGCATGTCGCGGCAGCGTTCATACAGCAGCTGACCATCCTGGGTCGGTTGAACCCGCCGTGTGGTGCGTTGCAACAGGCGCGCGCCGAGGCGTTGTTCCAGGGCGCGGATCTGTTCGGAAACGGTGGAGCGGGGCAGGCCGAGGCTATCGGCCGCGCCGGTGAAGCTGGCCAGCTCATAGACCCGAACAAAGGTGCGCAACAGATCGAGCAGGTTCATCGGCGGCTTCCAGATTGGTCGGATTAAGCGAATAGTTTATCCAGGCCTTACTGATTTATCCGACGTCAGCTGACAAATACAGTGGCCCCGTCATTTACCAGACGGGAGACTCATCATGAAAGGCAAAATCGCCCTGATCACCGGCGCCAGCCGCGGACTCGGCCGCAGCGCGGCATTGCATCTGGCTGCCGAAGGCGTCGACGTGATTGGCACCTACCACAGCAAGGTCGCCGAAGCACAAGCGGTAGCCGACGAGATCGACGGCCTCGGTGCGCGCGCCCTGATGCTGCAACTGGATGTGAGCGACAGCGCCAGCTTTGCCGGTTTCACCGAGCAGTTGCGCGCGGCGCTGCCCGAACGTTTTGGTCGGCAGGACATCGATTTTCTGGTGAACAACGCCGGTGTCGGCGAGCACGCCAGCTTTGCCGAGACCAGCGAGGCGCAGTTCGACCTGCTGGTGAACCTGCACCTGAAAGGGCCGTTCTTCCTCACCCAGAGCCTGTTGCCCCTGATCGCCGATGGCGGGCGCATCCTCAACGTCTCCAGCGGCCTGGCCCGTTTCGCGCTGCCGGGCTATGCGGCCTACGCCACCATGAAGGGCGGTATCGAGGTGCTGACCCGCTACCAGGCCCGTGAGCTCGGCGCGCGCGGCATCCGCGTCAACGTGCTCGCCCCCGGTGCCATCGAAACCGACTTTGGCGGCGGTGCGGTGCGGGACAACGCTGACCTGAACGCCTTCGTCGCCAGCAACACGGCGCTCGGGCGCGTCGGTCAACCGGACGACATCGGCCTGGCCGTGGCCGCGTTGCTCGGTGAGGGGGGGCGCTGGATCACCGGTCAGCGCATCGAGGCATCGGGCGGAATGTTCCTCTGACGCAGCCAGGCGAGCCGGTGCACCGCGCACCGGCTCGCCTGTCAGATACCAACGGCCTCTGCCAGATGCTGGTTCTTCAGCTTCACGTAATTGCCAGCGGTGTAACTGAAGAAGCTGCGCTCCTTGTCGGTCAGCGGGCGCGCCTGTTTGGCCGGGCTGCCAACGTAGAGGTAACCGCTTTCCAGCGTCTTGCCTGGCGGCACCAGGCTGCCAGCGCCGATGATCACTTCGTCCTCCACCACCGCGCCATCCATCACGATCGAACCCATGCCCACCAAGATGCGACTGCCCAGGGTGCAGCCGTGCAGCGTGACCTTGTGCCCGACGGTGACTTCGTCGCCGATGGTCAGGGGATAGCCGTCCGGGTTGTAGGGCCCGGCGTGAGTGATGTGCAGTACGCTGCCGTCCTGGATGCTGCTGCGTGAACCGATGCGGATGCGGTGCATGTCCCCGCGGATCACGGTCAGCGGCCAGACGGAGCTGTCCTCGCCGATCTCGATATCGCCGATCAGCACGGCGCTGGGATCGACGAAGACTCGCTCGCCCAGTGCCGGCGTGTGTCCCTGGTAGGTTCGGATGCTCATGCGTTGCTCCTGTAGGCGCGTGCGGAAGGGTGGCCGGTCACTGATAGACCCGACCTTCGATGGCATCGCTGCCGGGACGGAAGAATTCGCCCGGTGTGGCGCCGAACTGTTCACGAAAGGCGGCGATGAACGCCGACAGCGATTCATAACCACAGCCCAGCGCCACATCGGTGACCCGCTCGCCGCGCTCCAGTGCCGGTAAGGCGCTGAGCAGCCGCAAGCGCTGGCGCCAAGCGCGGAAGGTCAGCCCGGTTTCGCGCAGGAACAAGCGGCTCAGGGTTCGTTCCGAAACGCCCAGCGTCCGGCTCCAGTCGGCCAGACCTTCCTGCGATTCCGGCTGCGCCTGCAGGCTCTTGCACAGTCGCTGCAGACGCGGCTCGGCCGGTAGCGGCAGTACCAGTTCGACTTCCGGTGCACACCCCAGTTGATCCAGCAGCACCTGCACCAGGCGTCCGTCTGCACCCTCTTCGGCGTAGGCTTCGGGCAGGGTGCTGAAATGGCGGATCAGCTCGCGCAGCAGCGGGCTCACCTGCAGCACGCGGCAACGCTCCGGCGCCTCGCCCGCCACGCTGCGGTCGATGTACAGGCTGCGGATACAGGTGTCCGGCGCGCAGAACACCTGATGAGTGATCCCGGCCGGAATCCACACCGCGCGCAGCGGCGGCGCGATGAAACGGCCCATGTCGGTGCGCACCTCGAGTACCCCTTCGACCGCATGGGACAGCTGCACCCAGGGATGGCTGTGGCGATAGCCGAGCTTGAGGTTCGGTGGCGAATCCAGCTGCCCATAGACGGGGCGCGGCAGGTGTTTGAGTTCGCTGAGGCGCGCCATCACGGTGGGGATATGTCCGTTTGAAGACATTTCATGCCTGCTTGGCGTTAGTCGGAAGCTGGCGCCCACGTTAAGGTCCATTCCCGTCGTCCGCAAGACCCAAGGAATCCAAAGATGGCCAAGCTCCGCATGCTGTTCGATAACTTCACCCTCGCCCTGCTCGCGGTCATGGCGATCGCCACGGTGTTTCCCTGCGAAGGACGCGGCGCGGTGTTCTTCGAGTGGTTGACCACGTTGGCGATCGCGCTGCTGTTCTTCATGCACGGTGCCAAGCTGTCGCGTGAAGCGATCCTCGCCGGCGCGGGCCATTGGCGCCTGCATTTGTTGGTATTCGCCTGTACCTTCGTGCTGTTTCCGCTGCTGGGGCTGGCGCTCAAGCCGGTATTGACGCCGCTGGTCGGCACCGAGCTGTACCTGGGCATGCTCTACCTCTGCGCCCTGCCGGCGACGGTGCAGTCGGCTATCGCCTTCACCTCGCTGGCACGTGGCAACATTCCCGCAGCGATCTGCAGCGCGGCCGCGTCCAGCCTGATCGGTATCTTCCTGACGCCGGTGCTGGTGCTGCTGCTGATGGGCGTCGAAGGTGAGGCCGGTTCGACGCTGGACTCCATCGGCAAGATCGTCATGCAGCTGCTGGTGCCCTTCGTCGCCGGCCAGATCGCGCGGCGCTGGATCGGCGCCTGGGTGACGCGCAACAAGAGCTGGCTGAAGAGTGTCGACCAAGGCTCGATCCTACTGGTGATCTATGTCGCTTTCAGCGGCGCGGTGGTCGAGGGGCTCTGGCAGCTTGTGCCGCTTACCCACCTGCTGGGGCTGGTGCTGGCGTGCTGCCTGTTGCTGGCCATCGTGCTGTGGCTGACGCAATTTCTCGCCAAGCGGCTGGGCTTCAATCTAGAAGATCGCATCACTATTATCTTCGCCGGTTCGAAGAAGAGCCTCGCCACTGGCGTGCCCATGGCGCAGGTGCTGTTCGCCACCAACGCGGTGGGGATGATCATCCTGCCGTTGATGATCTTCCATCAGATTCAGCTGATGGTCTGTGCGGTGCTTGCCCAGCGTTACGCGCGGCGCCCCGAATTGCCCGAGCAGGCGGCGGTCCAATAGCAGGTGCGCATGGTGGGACGGCGCCTGTTCGGCCGGGATAGAGCGGCTCTATCGGTTCGTTACCAGGCTGCGCAGACGCACGTTTGTCTTTAACATGCGTCGATGATCATTTATTCACAAGGGGCAACTGCCGTGACCGATACCAATCCGCTGCTTCGGGATTTCGACCTGCCGCCCTATTCGGAGATTCGCCCGGAGCACGTCGAGCCGGCGGTGGATACCATCCTCGGCGACAACCGGGTCGCCCTGCAGGAACTGCTCAGCCGCCCTGCCGAAAGCCTCGACTGGTCCACCCTGGTGGTGGGCCTGGACGAAATGAACGAACGCCTCAGCCGTGCCTGGGGCCCGGTCAGCCATCTCAATGCAGTGCGCAACAACCCGGAACTGCGTAGTGCCTATGAGGCCTGCCTGCCGAAGCTGTCCGCTTACGCCACCGAGCTCGGGCAGAATCCCGATCTGTTCGCCGCCTATCAGGCGTTGTCGATCAGCCCTGAGGCCGACGGCTTCGACGTGGCGCAGAAGACCATTCTCGAACATGCGCTGCGTGATTTTCGCCTGTCTGGCATTGACCTGCCGCCGGCCGAGCAGCAACGCTTCGGCGCGATCCGCATGAAGCTCGCCGAGCTGGGCAGCACTTTTTCCAACCAGCTGCTCGACGCCACCCAGGCCTGGACCAAGCACGTCACCGACGAAAGCCTGCTGGCCGGCATCACCGATTCGTCCAAGGCGCAGATGGCCGAAGCGGCCAAGGCCAAGGAGCTGGATGGCTGGTTGATCAGCCTGGAATTCCCCAGCTACTACGCGGTGATGACGTACGCCGACAACCGTGCGCTGCGCGAAGAAGTCTATGTCGCCTATTCCACCCGTGCCTCCGATCAGGGGCCGTATGCCGGTCAGTTCGATAACGGCCCGGTGATGGAGCAGATCCTCGACCTGCGCCAGGAACTGGCCCAGCTGCTGGGCTTCGGCAACTACGCTGAACTGTCGTTGGCCACCAAGATGGCCGAAAGCACCGATCAGGTGCTGGGCTTCCTGCGCGATCTGGCCACCCGCAGCAAGCCGTTCGCAGAGCGTGACCTCAAGGAACTGCGAGCCTTCGCCGCCGAGCAGGGTGTCGCTGATCTTCAGAGCTGGGACGTCAACTACTTCGGCGAGAAACTGCGCCAGGCGCGCTACAGCCTGAGCCAGGAAGAACTGCGTGCCTACTTCCCGGTGGATAAGGTGCTGTCCGGCCTGTTCGCCATCGTCAAGCGCCTGTACGGCATCGAGATCCACGAGCTGGAAGACTTCGATAGTTGGCATCCGGACGTTCGCCTGTTCGAAATTCGCGAAAAAGGCGAGCACGTAGGGCGCTTCTTCTTCGACCTCTATGCGCGGCCGAACAAGCGTGGCGGTGCCTGGATGGATGGCGCGCGCGACAAGCGCCGTACCTGCCTGGGCACGTTGCAGACGCCCGTGGCCAATCTGGTCTGCAACTTCACCCCGCCAGTGGGCGAACGCCCGGCGCTACTGACTCACGATGAAGTCACTACGCTGTTTCACGAGTTCGGCCACGGCCTGCATCACCTACTGACTCAGGTCGAGCATGCCGGCGCGTCGGGCATTAATGGCGTGGCCTGGGATGCGGTGGAGCTGCCCAGCCAGTTCATGGAGAACTGGTGCTGGGAGCCCGAAGGCCTGGCGCTGATCTCCGGTCACTATCAGACCGGCGAGCGCTTGCCGCAGGACAAGTTGGACCAGATGTTGGCGGCGAAGAATTTCCAGTCCGGCCTGGTGATGGTGCGTCAGCTGGAATTCTCGCTGTTCGATTTCGAATTGCACGCCACTCACGGCGACGGCCGCAGCGTGCTCGAGGTGCTGGAAAGCATCCGCGATGAAGTCTCGGTGATGCGTCCGCCGGCCAGCAACCGCTTCCCCAACAGCTTTGCGCACATTTTCTCCGGCGGTTACGCGGCCGGTTACTACAGCTACAAGTGGGCTGAGGTGTTGTCCTCCGACGCCTTTTCGCGCTTCGAGGAAGAGGGTGTGTTCAACCCCGATACCGGGCGTGCCTTCCGCGAGGCGATCCTGGCGCGCGGCGGCTCGCAGGAACCGATGGTGCTGTTCGTCGATTTCCGCGGTCGCGAGCCATCCACCGACGCGCTGCTGCGCCATCTTGGCCTGAGCGAGGAGGTGGCATGAGCGACAGCCCCAAGGTGACCACCAAACGCTTCATCGCTGGCGCCGTATGCCCGGCGTGCAGCGCCACTGACAGTATCAAGATGTGGGACGTCGATGGCGTGCCCCATCGCGAGTGCGTCGAATGCGGTTACGCCGACACCCTCAATGCCCAGGGCCAATCCGTGCCGTCGGAACTGGGCACGCGGGTCAACCAGGGCAAACCGAAGCCGGCCGATCCGCAGGTCCAGGCGGTACAGTTCTTCCCCAACCCGAAGCTCAAGAAAAAACCCGACTGACAGATTGGAGAATCGCCATGTGGCATATCACCTGTGGCGATCTCGCCGCCGACAGCGTCCGCCAACTGCTGGCCGAAGGCAACGAGGTCCGCATTCTGCGCGACGATCTGGCGGTCGGGCCGCTCGCTGATATCGAATCCCCGCCTTGCGCGAAACGCGTGGCGTTCTGGGAAGGTGTCTGGCCGATTGGCCTGGCGCCGCGTCCGGATTTTACCGGTGTCGCGGCCGATGCCCAGTGGCTGGCGGGGCTGGCCGGTCAGTCGCGACCGGTGACGGTCTGGCATGGCGACAGCGCGTCCGAGCAACTGCTGCTGGCCCGTGTGGCGGCGGCGCTGGAAGGTTCGGCGTTGCCATTGCGGGAAGTCGCGTGCGGCACCGGTGATAGCCGCGTCGACGCGCGCAAGGCGGTGTCCATGCACGCGCCGGATGCTTTGGCCGCGCTGTATCAGCCTCGCGCCGTCGAACCGCAGAGGATGGCCGAGCTCGCCAGTCAATGGCGCGCTGCCGTGCAGGAAAGTGCAGCGATACGTCGCTGGACGAACGGGCGTTTCGTCGGCGAAGACCATCAGCGAATCGATCGCGAACTGATCGCCGCCTGCAGCCATGACGAGATGCCCCTGGCCCGAGCCATGGCCGAGGTCATGCGCCACTGCGACGGCTTCTTCGCGACCGATCTGTTCCTCTATTGGCGGGCTCGAGAGCTGGCCCAGCGTGGCGCCATCGAGCTGAGCGATAGCGCCGCTGCGGACTATTCCAGCGTACAGGTTCGCTGCACACCCTGAACCCTAGGTGGGTGGAACGGTGCGCGGCCAAGCCAGGCCGCTGCACCGGGCGCGATTCGATAGCTGTGTTCTGATCAGGCTGGGTCTTGGGGCTCGGGTATCACCAGGCCAGCTTGTGGCACACGCGAAAAGCGCTGCTTGAGCTTCATCGCCGGCGCCTCGATCAGGTGCCAGGACAGGATTGCCAGGAGCAGGGTCGGCGCGAGGCTGATGGCCGTCAGCCAGAACACGCCAATCTCGTGACCGAGCAGGTAAACGGTGAGCTGCTGGAAGGGGAAGGCGTAGATATACATGCCATAGGAGAAATCACCGTACTTGCCGAACCGGGAAATCAGGGGAATCGGCGCATAGGCGAGGTAGATCACCAGATAGGGCAGTGCGATTACGTAAACGTAGGGGCCGGCGGCGGTATGAAAGGTCAGCGCCAGCGCCACGACCAACACCGCAGCAACCCAACCGCGCCAGGGCAATGCATCGCGGTAGAGGAAAATAGCGGCGCCGGTGTAGTACAGCAGGCCCAGTTTGAAGATGTTGTTGATGAAGAATGACTCGATGCCGAGCCTTTCCAACAGCCAGAAATGGCCCACGGCGAGGCCGGCGATGGGCAGGAAGATCAGCCTGCGTTGCAACAGTCCGGTCAGCCCCAAGATCAGCACACCTAAATACATCATCACTTCGAGCGGCAGCGTCCATAGCGAGCCGTTCACCACGTTCGGGTAGATGTTCTGGCTGAACACGCCCGGCAGTTCGAAGCGTGTGACGAGCAGGATATTCTGCAGGTACGTCCAGGTGGCGGGAGACGAGAAATAGCTGCTCAAGGGGTGATCGGTTACCAGCGGGCCGATGATGAATGCCGACAGCAGAACAGCCAATATCAAGGCCGGGAAAACCCGCAGTGCGCGCTTGATCAGGAAGCTTTTCGCGCTGCTGCTGTTGATCCAGGAAGAGGTGATCAGGTAGCCGCTGATGACGAAGAAGACCGCGACGGCGAATTCGCCACCGTTCTCGTAGCCGGTCAGCAATTCGATGGGTTCATCGGGGCGGCGCCCGGTCAGCGGATAGCTGTGAACGAGCAAGACGAGGGTGGCGGCAAAGAATCTCAGGAAATCGAAATTGTTTTCGCGCGCAAAGCGGGTGCTTGGGTGGGCGGGCATCTGCACCTCCTTGTCGATACCAGAAGCAGCCGAGGTTTCAGCTGTGGCGTGTTTGGCACAGCTGACTGGAAATAATTCCCAGCCGATTCGTTTTTTTCCGACCGTTGGCATGCCTCGCACTGGCTGATATTGTGTACTGTATGCATGAACAGTATTTTAGAGGTCGCTATGCGCGCTACGTCAACGACACCTCGCGGCCGTGGCACCGCAATCAATCCGGACAACCGGTTCGCCCCGACTCGCAGCGAGGTCTACGACGACGGCTGGGAACAGGATGTGCCTCAGACCCGTGCCACCGAGGTGCGCGGCGAGACGGCGAAGAGCGTGATCACACGCAATCAGTCGCCGGATGTCGGTTTCGATCGTTCGGTCAATCCCTATCGTGGTTGCGAACACGGCTGCATTTACTGCTTCGCACGGCCCAGCCACGCCTATTGGGATCTGTCGCCGGGAATCGATTTCGAAACCCGCCTGATCGCCAAGACCAACCTCGCTGAGCGTCTCGAACAGGAATTGAGCAAGCCCGGCTACGTGCCGCAGCCCATCGCGCTGGGAGTCAACACCGATGCCTATCAACCATTGGAGCGCGAGCAGCGGCTGACGCGCCAGGCACTGGAAATCCTGCTGCGCTTTAAACATCCGGTGCACATCATCACCAAGGGCTCGCTGGTGTTGCGTGATCTCGATCTGCTGGTGCCGTTGGCCGAGCAGAAGCTGGTCAGCGTCTCGGTCAGCCTGACCACCCTGGATGACGAGCTCAAGCGCATCATGGAACCGCGCGCCGCCTCGCCTTCGGCGCGTTTGCGGGCGCTGCGCACGCTGCATGAGGCCGGCGTGCCGGTGAGTGTGATGTGCGCGCCAATGATCCCTATGATCAACGACATGGAGCTCGAACGGCTTCTGGAGGCGGCGCGGCAAGCGGGCGCGCGTTCGGCTGGCTACGTGCTGCTGCGCCTGCCGCATGAGGTGGCGACGCTGTTCGACGAGTGGTTGCAGGAGCATTTCCCGCAGCGTGCCGCTCACGTCATGAGTCTGGTGCGCCAGTCGCGCGGCGGCAAGGATTACGACAGTCGTTTCGGCAGTCGCATGCGCGGCGAGGGGCAGTTCGCACAGTTGCTTGCTCAGCGTTTCCAGCTGGCCTGCAAGCGGTTGGGTTACAACCGCCGAGATCAGAACTATGGCCTCGACTGCAGCCGTTTTGCCGTGCCGGGTTCGCAGATGTCACTGCTCTGAAGGATCTCGGCCGTGCGAAGCGGTACGGCGGTGCCATCATTTAGCGATTGGTCAGTTCGTCGCAAAGGCTCGTTCTAGAGCGGCTCGTTCAGTTTCAGTTAAGTCTCGCTGGCTAGCCTCCATACAAATGTGACCAGTCAGTCACGCTGGCCGCGGGCCGGTCTCGTGACCCTGGCACGTCTTTGCCCTGTATCTGGAGACCAGCCCATGCGTGAACCCACCGCTCGCACCGAGTCCACCAAATTACCTGCACGCGGCGAAAGCGCTGACGAGTCGTTCGCTCATCTCGTCGATGGCTTTCGCCGCTTCCGTACCGAGGTCTATCCCGAGCAGCAGGCTCTGTTCGCCCGCCTGGCCAAGGCCCAGCAGCCGCGCGCCATGTTCATCACCTGCGCCGACTCGCGCATTGTCCCGGAGCTGATCACCCAGAGTTCGCCGGGCGACCTGTTCGTTACCCGCAACGTTGGTAATGTGGTGCCGCCGTACGGCCAGATGAACGGCGGTGTATCGAGCGCCATCGAGTATGCGGTGATGGCGCTGAACGTGCAGCACATCATCGTCTGCGGGCATTCCGATTGCGGTGCGATGAAGGCGGTGCTCAACCCCGGCGGCTTGCAGCGGATGCCCACTGTCAAAGCCTGGCTCCGGCACTGCGAAGTGGCGCGCAGCCTGGTGGAAGAGAACTGCAACTGCACCGCCGGTGATGCTTTGGGCGTGCTCACCGAAGAGAACGTCGTGGCTCAGCTCGACCACTTGCGCACCCATCCTTCGGTGGCTTCCCGGCTCGCGGGTGGCCAGCTGTCGATTCACGGCTGGGTCTATTGCATCGAGACCAGTGAAATCCTCGCCTATGACGCCAACCAGGGCCGTTTCGCGCCGCTCGATGGCGACGGGCCTTCGCCAGTGGCGACTCCTGCTCCGCGCTACCTGCAGGCCTGAAAGCCGCCGGCGAGTCACGCCGGCCGAACGCATCAGCTATCACCACACGCGACGCTGTCGGCGTCGCGGCGTGTTCGAGGAATCTCTGGATGAATGAAACGATCAAAGCGACCCTGCCACGCGATCTCATGGCGTCGGTGGTGGTTTTTCTGGTGGCGTTGCCCCTGTGCATGGGCATCGCCATCGCATCGGGTATGCCGCCCGCCAAAGGCGTCGTCACCGGCATCATCGGCGGGCTGGTGGTGGGCTGGCTCTCCGGTGCGCCGCTACAGGTCAGCGGCCCGGCCGCCGGTCTCACGGTGCTGGTGTTCGAACTGGTGCAGCAGTACGGCGCTGCCATGCTCGGTCCGATCCTGCTGTTGGCCGGCGCGATTCAATTGCTCGCGGGCCGACTGAAGCTGGGTTGTTGGTTCCGGGTCACCGCGCCGGCGGTGGTCTATGGGATGCTGGCCGGCATCGGCATCCTTATCGTGCTATCGCAGCTGCATGTGATGATGGATGCGCAGCCGGAAGCCTCGGGGCTGGGCAACCTCAGCGCCTTTCCGGCCGCGCTGTGGTCAGCCCTGCCGTTTGCCGGCAACGGTGACGGCCTGATTGCAGCATCCCTCGGACTGCTGACCATCGCCTGCATGTGGCTGTGGGACCGGCTCCGGCCGCAACGGCTGCGCTTGCTGCCCGGCGCGCTGCTGGGTGTCGCGGCGGCGACGCTGGTGGGCTTGTGGGTGGGGCTCGACGTCCGCCGCATCGAAGTGCCAGAAAACCTCTCCGATGCGATCAGTTGGCTGCGCCCGACCGATCTGCTGGCCTTCGCTGATCCTGGTCTACTGGTCGCGGCCTTGGCCGTCGCATTTATCGCCAGTGCCGAAACCTTGCTGTCGGCGGCCGCGGTCGATCGCATGCACCAAGGGCCGCGGGCCGATTTCGATCGCGAGCTGTCAGCCCAAGGCATAGGCAACATGCTCTGCGGTGTGCTCGGTGCGCTGCCGATGACCGGCGTGATCGTGCGCAGCTCGGCCAACGTCCAGGCCGGCGCCCGCACTCGGCTGTCGGCCATGTTGCATTCTGTCTGGCTGCTGGCGGCCGTGGTCCTGCTTGCGGCGTTGCTGGAGCGTATTCCCGTAGCGAGTCTGGCCGGCGTGCTGGTCTACACCGGTCTCAAGCTGATCGACCTCAAGGCGTTGCGCCAACTGGGTCGCTACGGCCGCATGGCCATGCTGATCTACGTCGTCACCGCGCTGTCCATCGTCGCTGTCGACCTGCTGACCGGCGTGCTGGTGGGCTTCGCGCTGACCTTGGCGCAGCTGGCCTGGCAGGCCTCACGGTTGAGGATCAATGTGGTGCAGGACGGGCCTCGGGTCGAGTTGCGCATGCAGGGTGCGGCGACCTTCCTCAAGGTGCCACAGTTGGCGCGAGCGCTGGAAGGTGTGCCTCAGGACGCCTGGCTCTACGTGCCGATGGAGCACCTGCGCTATATCGACCACGCCTGCATGGAGCTGCTGGAGGAGTGGCACCGCTCGAACCAGGCCAAGGGCGCCCGGCTGGTCATCGAGCCACGTGCGCTTACGCGGCGGGTGGAGGGGCGGCGCCGACAGGCGGCGCATCTCGCCGGTGCGGCCAAGGGGAACTAATCCGTACGGCGAAGCCCTCATTCTCTAACAAGGGCGCGCGTGGGACGCGTTCTCTGATTGCAGCGCATCGGCAGCCCCGATGCGCTGCTGTTCGTTCTGGAGGACTGAGTTGGACGTGTTTCTCGATCTGCTGCAATGGCCGGCAATGGTGGTCACGGTGCTCGCCGCCTGGCTGATCGGCTCGCTGAAGCCGGGGCGCCGGATGGTCGGTTTCTGGTGTTTTCTGCTGAGCAACCTGCTCTGGATCATCTGGGGATGGCATGCCCAGGCCTGGGCGCTGATCACGTTGCAGGTATGCCTGGCACTGATGAATGTCCGTGGTGTGAAGAAGAATGATCAGCCCCGAGCAGCGCAGGCCAACGCGAGTAGCTGACGAAATTGCCAGTCCGGCATCGCTGTCTATACTCCGATCGTAAGCGTACCGATTGAATCCGACTGTGCGTGCAAAGCGAGGGTTGGTGCCCAGGAATTGGGGGGAGCCAGATCAGCGTGTAGTCAGGCGGTCGAGGTGAGCGTGGCTCGCTTTGGCAACCGGACGAACAGCAGTCGGCGGGATAACAAGAACCATAAGGGGAACCCGCAATGTCGCGACATCCACGAGTCTGGATGGGGATTGGGCTGTGGTCGCTATTCGGCCAGGCCCAGGCGGCCTGGGACGTGAATATGCGCTCCGGTGCCACGGAAGTCAGTCGTTCCGTGTTCGATTTGCACATGACGATCTTCTGGATCTGCGTAATCATCGGCGTGCTGGTGTTCGCCGCCATGTTCTGGTCGATGCTCGCTCACCGCCGTTCCAAGCGGCTGGAGTCGGCGCATTTTCACGAGAACACTCGGGTCGAGGTGCTCTGGACCATCATTCCGTTGTTGATCCTCGTCGGGATGGCGGTTCCGGCAACCCGCACCCTGATCCACATCTACGACGCGTCCGAGTCGGATGTCGATATCCAGATCACCGGCTATCAGTGGAAGTGGCACTACAAGTACCTGGGTGAGGATGTCGAGTACTTCAGCAACCTCACCACGCCGCGCGATCAGATCAACAATCTCGAGCCCAAAGGCGAGCATTACCTACTGGAGGTGGACGAGCCGCTGGTGATTCCGACGGGCGCCAAGGTGCGCTTCCTGATCACCGCAGCGGACGTCATTCACTCCTGGTGGGTACCGGATCTGGCAGTGAAAAAGGATGCCATTCCCGGCTTCATCAACGAGTCCTGGACCCGTATCGATAAACCGGGCATCTACCGCGGCCAATGCACTGAGCTGTGCGGCAAGGACCATGGCTTCATGCCGGTTGTCGTGGAGGTGAAGTCACCGGAAGACTACGCCGCCTGGCTCGGCGAGAAGAAGGCGGAAGCCGCCAAGCTCGCCGAGCTGACCAGCAAGGAATGGACGCTCGAAGAGCTGGTGACCCGCGGTGAGAAGGTTTACCAGACCAACTGTGCGTCCTGCCACCAGGCGGGAGGCGAGGGGCTGCCACCGATGTTCCCGGCGCTGAAGGGCTCGCCCATCGCCACTGGCGAGGCCGAAGACCACCTCAGCATCGTCGTCAATGGCAAGCCGGGCACCGCCATGGCCGCCTTCGGCAAGCAGCTGTCCGAGGTCGACATTGCCGCGGTGGTGACCTACGAGCGCAATGCGTGGGGCAACAACAAGGGCGACATGGTCACGCCGAAAGACGTGCTCGTCTTCAAACAGGCCGAAGAAGCCACCCAGTAAGAGGATCAGGTGATGAGTGCAGTGATCGACGATCATGGTCATGCCGGGCATGACCATCACCACGGCCCGGCCAAGGGGCTCATGCGCTGGGTGCTGACCACCAACCACAAGGACATCGGTTCGATGTACCTGTGGTTCAGCTTCTGCGCCTTCCTGCTGGGCGGTTCGATGGCGATGGTTATCCGCGCCGAGTTGTTCCAGCCGGGGCTGCAGATCGTGCAGCCGGAATTCTTCAACCAGATGACCACCATGCACGGCCTGATCATGGTCTTCGGCGCGGTGATGCCGGCGTTCGTCGGATTGGCCAACTGGATGATCCCATTGATGATCGGTGCGCCGGACATGGCGCTGCCGCGGATGAACAACTTCAGCTTCTGGCTGCTGCCGGCGGCCTTCGGCCTGCTTATTTCGACTCTGTTCATGGAGGGCGGCGGACCCAACTTCGGCTGGACCTTCTACGCGCCGCTGTCGACGACCTACGCGCCGGAGTCGGTGACCTTCTTCATCTTCGCCATTCACCTGATGGGCATCAGCTCGATCATGGGCGCGATCAACGTGGTCGCCACCATCCTCAACCTACGCGCACCCGGCATGACCCTGATGAAAATGCCGCTGTTCGTCTGGACGTGGCTGATCACCGCCTTCCTGCTGATCGCGGTGATGCCGGTGCTAGCCGGCGTGGTGACCATGATGCTGATGGACATCCACTTCGGCACCAGCTTCTTCAGCGCGGCCGGCGGCGGCGACCCGGTGCTGTTCCAACATGTGTTCTGGTTCTTCGGCCATCCCGAGGTGTACATCATGATCCTGCCGGCGTTCGGCGCCGTCAGCTCGATCATTCCCGCCTTCAGCCGCAAGCCGCTGTTCGGCTATACCTCGATGGTCTACGCCACCGGCGCCATCGCCTTTCTGTCGTTCATCGTCTGGTCGCACCATATGTTCACCGTCGGCATTCCGGTGGTTGGCGAGCTGTTCTTCATGTACGCCACCATGCTGATCGCGGTGCCAACCGGGGTGAAGGTGTTCAACTGGGTATCCACCATGTGGCGTGGCTCGCTGACCTTCGAGGCCCCGATGCTGTTCGCCGTGGCCTTCGTCATCCTGTTCACCATTGGCGGTTTTTCTGGCCTGATGCTGGCCATCGCGCCGGCGGACTTCCAGTACCACGACACCTACTTCGTGGTGGCGCACTTCCACTACGTGCTGGTACCCGGTGCGATATTCGGCATCTTTGCTTCGGCTTATTACTGGCTGCCCAAGTGGACCGGGCATATGTACGACGAGACACTGGCCAAACTGCACTTCTGGATGAGCTTCATCGGCATGAACCTGGCGTTCTTCCCGATGCACTTCGTGGGGCTGGCCGGCATGCCGCGACGCATTCCGGACTACAACATGATGTTCGCCAACTTCAACATGGTATCGAGCATCGGTGCCTTTATGTTCGGGGCGACTCAACTGCTGTTCCTGTTCATCGTCATCAAGTGCATTCGCGGTGGCCCGGCTGCCGCGGCCAAGCCCTGGGATGGAGCCGATGGTCTGGAATGGAGTGTGCCGTCCCCGGCGCCCTATCACACCTTCAGCGTTCCGCCGAGCATGGAAGAACTCCATGAGCACCGCACGGGGCCCAAGCATGAATAGCGTTGCCGCCCTTGGCGGCTTCAGGTCGGCGGCTGGCCAAGGGTTGGCCACGACGGGGTGCGCCTGTGATATCGGAAACGAGGGCGGCCATGAAGGTTGGCTGAAGCCCTCCCCGGCTGAGGTGATGCGGGGCGCTGGCTGCTTCGTAGGGTGGGCTTCAGCCCACCCGCGCAACAGCACCAAGCCGAAGCTTGCGTTGCGCGTTGAACGCTCCTGTGTGAGGAGGACGCGATGAGCGATTCTCTGCCCACCGCCCGACTTGTCCGCCGGCTACTGTTGGTGGTCGTCGTGATGTTCGCCTTCGGTTTTGCGCTGGTGCCGATCTACGACGTCATGTGCAAGGCTTTCGGAATCAACGGCAAGACGGCAGGTGCCTACGGAGGCACGCAGACCACCGACGAGGCGCGCGAGGTACGGGTGCAGTTTCTCGCCACCAACGCGTCGGGAATGGTATGGGAATTCCGGCCGATGGCCGATCAGATCGCCGTCAACCCCGGCGCCACCCGAGAAATGCGCTTCGTCGCTTACAACCCCACCGACAAGCCAATGACGGCACAGGCCGTGCCGAGTGTTTCGCCGTCGAAGGCGGCGGCATATTTCCATAAGACCGAATGTTTCTGTTTTACCCAGCAGGTGCTGCAGCCTGGTGAGCGCATCGAAATGCCGGTGCGTTTCATTGTCGATCGTGATTTGCCCGCAGACGTGCGTCATCTGACGCTCGCCTACACCCTGTTCGATATCACGTCTCGCCAACCTCCCGTCGCCGTCGTTGATCAGGCGTCCGTGGTGGCGGCCAAGGAGAGTCTGCAATGAGCCAACAGACCACCACGCACGAGAATTACTACGTTCCCGCCCAGAGCAAGTGGCCCATAATCGCCACGGTCGCACTGCTGATCACGGTCTTTGGTCTCGGCACCTGGTTCAACGACCTCAAGGCCGATCGCGCCGAATCGAACGGCCCACTGATTTTCTTCGTGGGCGCGTTGCTGATTGCCTACATGATGTTCGGCTGGTTCGGCGCGGTCGTCCGCGAAGGCCGAGCCGGGCTCTATAGTGCGCAGATGGATCGTTCGTTCCGCTGGGGCATGAGCTGGTTCATCTTTTCCGAAGTCATGTTCTTTCTCGCGTTTTTCGGTGTGCTGTTCTACATCCGCTACTGGGTCGGGCCCTGGCTCGGTGGCGAGGGCGACAAGGGCGTGAGCAATATGCTGTGGCCCAACTTCGAATATACCTGGCCACTGCTGAACAACCCCGATCCCAAGCTTTATCCGGCGCCTGAAGGCACTATTGGTGCCTTCGGACTGCCGCTGATCAACACCATCCTGCTCGTGACCTCGAGTTTCACGCTGACCTGGGCGCACCATGCGTTGCGCAAAGGAAACCGCAAACACCTCAAGCTCGGACTGGGATTGACCGTGCTGCTGGGCGCCTCGTTTCTGGCCCTGCAGATAGAGGAATACATTCACGCCTATACCGAGTTGGGGCTGACGCTTGGCTCGGGTATCTACGGCGCGACCTTCTTCATGCTCACGGGCTTTCACGGCGCCCACGTGACCATTGGCGCGATCATCCTGTCGATCATGCTGGTGCGCAGCTTCCGCGGTCACTTCACGCCGGAACAGCACTTCGGCTTCGAGGCGGCTGCCTGGTACTGGCACTTCGTGGACGTGGTCTGGATCGGCTTGTTCATTTTCGTCTACGTGCTTTGAACGCCGGCCTCGGCTGAAGGCTGGAGCGACCGCAGCGGCGTTACATACGGACCTGAGCTAGCCGAAACCCGGATGCAGCTGCCCGGAATAGAAGCCCCAGGCGATCAGCGCGATCGTCAGGGCAGAGAGGGTGACACGAACGAACAATGCGGTCACCAGGCGGGAGGTTCGACCCTCGTCCTTGACCAGAAAGAACAGACCGCTGAACAGACTGACCAGCGTGGCTACTAATAACAGAACGATCGCCGCCTTGAGCATGAGCGAGTCCGTAGTAGGGGAAGTGGGGGTGCAGTATAGCCAGCCGTATCAATACGCTGTGGGGCGCGGCATGAGCGGGTTCAAACCCGGTCTGCTGCCGACCTTGCTGGTCCTGACGCTGCTGCCGCTGCTGGTCTGGCTGGGGTTCTGGCAGCTGGAGCGCGGCGAACAGAAGCGCGACATGCTGGCTCGCCAGGAAGCGCGGCAGCAGGCGGCGCCGGTCGGACCCGAGCAGATCGAGCAATTCGAAGATCCCGCCTACAGTCGAATCCATTTGCAGGGCAGTTTCGATGACGAACACAGTTTCCTGCTGGACAGCCGTACCCGCGACGGCCAGGTTGGTGTCGAGCTGTTGCAACCCTTCCAGGATCAGCCAAGCGGTCGCTGGGTGCTAGTGAACCGCGGCTGGATACCCTGGCCGGATCGCCGGATCCCGCCGAAGTTCGATACGCCGGATCGCCCATTGAAGCTGGCCGCCTGGGTCTATGCACCTTCTGGCAAGCCGTTCTTGTTAAACGAGCGCATGGCCGAGGGTTGGCCAAGGCTGCTCAATCACGTCGATGTCGAAGCGCTGTGGCAATTGCTCGGACGTGATGGCGTTGAATACGAGTTGCGACTTGAGCCCGGCCCGGCAGCGTACCGGGCAGACTGGCCGATCACCAGCATGCAGCCGCAGCAGCACCTGGGGTACGCGGTGCAATGGTTTGCGCTGGCGACAGCTCTGCTGGCGTTATTTATTTACTTCGGCGTGCATCAGGCACGAGGGAGCAAGCAGTGACAGCGATGAATCCGACCTTCAATCCCGCACAAGCCCAACGCCGGCGTGGGCGAGTGCAACTGCTACTGATCCTGGCCGTGGTGATTGGGCCCATGCTGCTGGCAACGGCGATGTATCGGTTCGGCTTCTGGATACCCGAAACCCGAACCTACGACGGCGCGTTGGTAGCCACCGGCCAAGGGCGCGAGACGCTCGGCGTGACCGTACCAGTGGCGCCCGAACCACGCTGGGAGCTGCTGGTTACCGCACCGCAAGGGTGCGCAGAAGACTGCCAGCAGCTGGTCTATCTGGCGCGGCAGATCAACATTGGCCTGGCGCGTGAGGCCGGCCGTGCCGGCCATGCACTGGCGAGCGGGCAGGCATTGAGCGCCGACTACGATCAGCGTCTGCAGCGCGAATACCCCCAGCTGCAGCGTTATGTGCTGGACCCGACGGTTTATGCGGGCAACCCGGAGGCACCCGACGGCCCGCAGCTGTGGATCATCGATCCGCACGGCAATCTGGTCTTGCGCTACGACGCCAAGGCCAACGGCAAGGCGATTCTCGATGACCTCAAGCACCTGTTGAAAATCTCCCAGATCGGCTGACCCAGGCACTCGGCCGCCTCGCTGGAGTCTCAACGAGGTCGCCCAAGGAGAACCAGATGGCAAAACCCGGATACCGTCTTGCCCTCGTCGCCACACTGCTGGCCGTGGTGGTGGTGCTCCTCGGTGCCTATACGAGGCTGACCCACGCCGGCCTCGGCTGCCCGGACTGGCCCGGCTGCTATGGATTTCTAGCGGTACCCATGAGCGAGCAAGCCCAGAGCCTGGCGGCGCTACGCTTCCCGGATGCACCGATTGAGGTGCACAAGGGGTGGAACGAGATGGTGCATCGCTATTTCGCTGGTGCGCTGGGACTGGTAATCCTCGGGCTCGCCGTGCAGGCGCTGCGGCGGCGTTCACAGCCGGGTCAGCCGGTCAAGCTGCCGCTGCTACTGTTGGCCGTGGTAATCACCCAGGCTGCCTTCGGCATGTGGACGGTGACCCTGCAGCTCTGGCCCCAGGTGGTAACTGCGCATTTACTGGGTGGCTTCACCACCTTGAGCCTGTTGTTCCTACTGACTTTGCGTTTATCGGGACGGCGACCAGTAACCGGGCCGATACCGGCTCGGATCCGGGCACTGGCGATGCTCGGCCTGCTGGCTGTGATCGGTCAGGTCGCGCTGGGCGGCTGGGTCAGCAGCAACTACGCTGCGGTGGCCTGCACTGACTTCCCCACCTGCCACGGCGAGTGGTGGCCCGAGATGGATTTCGCCAATGCCTTCAACCTGACTCATCACGACATCGGCCCCAATTACCTCGGCGGCATGCTCTACGGCGAGGCGCGTACCGCCATTCATCTCACCCATCGTCTCGGCGCGCTGACCGTGACGCTGCTGTTGCTGATCCTCAGCTGGCAGCTCTGGCGCAACGGACTTTCACGTCTTGCCACATTGTTGCTGGCGACCCTGGCACTGCAGGTCGGGCTGGGCATCAGCAATGTCCTGCTCAATCTGCCGTTGGCTGTCGCCGTCGCCCACAACGGCGGCGGTGCCTTGCTGCTGCTGGTTACCGTACTGATCAATCACCGTCTCTTCCCGGGTCGCCATAGCGCCGTTGCGACGCATGAGCCGGCGATCCAACGGCATCCGGTTTCGAACTCGATGGGTGGGCTCGACCTACCCCGCGCTTGACCACAAGGAGAACCCCATGGCGACTCTACTCAGCGAACGCGGCGTCCAGGTCAGCTGGCGCGACTATCTCGAGCTGACCAAGCCGAAGGTGGTGCTGCTGATGCTCATCACCTCCTTGGTGGGCATGTTTCTCGCCACGCGCGCAGGCGTGCCCTGGACAGTGCTGGTGTTCGGCAATCTCGGCATCGCGCTCTGCGCCGGTGGCGCGGCGGCGGTCAACCATGTGGTGGATCGGCGCATCGACTCGGTGATGGCGCGCACCCACAAAAGGCCACTGGCCGAAGGCCGGGTATCGCCTGCCGCGGCCCTGCTGTTCGCGTTGTTGCTGAGCGTCGCCGGGATGGCGCTGCTGCTGATGTTCACCAACGCGCTGGCAGCCTGGCTGACGCTGGCATCGCTGATCGGCTATGCCGTCATCTACACCGGCTTTCTCAAGCGTGCGACCCCGCAGAACATCGTCATTGGCGGTCTGGCCGGCGCCGCACCACCACTGCTCGGTTGGGTCGCGGTGACCGGCCAGGTGACCGCCGAGCCGCTGTTGCTGGTGCTGATCATCTTCGCCTGGACGCCGCCTCACTTTTGGGCGCTGGCGATTCACCGCAAGGCGGAATACGCCAAGGTCAATGTACCGATGCTGCCGGTGACTCACGGCGAGCACTACACCAAGGTGCATATCCTGCTCTATACCGCCGTGCTGCTGGCGGTGAGCTTCATGCCGTTCGCCATCCACATGAGTGGTCCGCTGTACCTGGCAGCGGCGGTGCTGCTGGGTGCGCGCTTCCTGTTCTGGGCCATCGTGCTCTATCGTGAGAGCCGCCCTCATGCGGCCATCAAGACGTTCAAATTCAGCATCTGGTACCTGTTTGCGCTGTTCATCGCGCTGCTGGTTGATCATTATCTGCTGCTGAATATCTAGAGGCCGGTGTAGAGCATCTCGCAGGCCTGACTCAGCCCTCACAGGAATTCCATGACCCGCATTCAGAAAACCGTTTTCATTCTCGTTGCACTGGTCGCGCTGGTTATAGGCCTGACGGTTTACAAGGTGCTCAGCACCGAGCGCCAGCTCGACTCCGCCGCGCTGCTCGATGCGGGTATCGTCATGCTTCCCCAGGGTCGCGACATGCCCGACATCGCCCTGACCAACCAGGACGGCGAAGCGGTTTCGATGGAGCAGCTCGAAGGGCGCTGGAACCTGCTGTTCTTCGGCTATACCTTCTGCCCCGATATCTGTCCGGCCACGCTCGCCGAATTGCGTCAGCTGCGCGGTAAGCTGCCGGACGACGTGAATCAGCGGCTACAGCCGATCCTGGTCAGCGTCGATCCGGCGCGCGACACGCCCGAGCAGCTGAAGAAATACCTGGATTATTTCGGCGCCGGCTTCATTGGGCTGACGGGACCGCTGGATGATATCCAGACGCTCGCCAACGCGGCGGGCGTGCCCTTTATTCCGGGAGACACTTCGAAGAAGGATTACACCGTCGACCATGGCGGCAACCTCGCCCTGATCGGCCCAGACGGCCGTTTGCGCGGTTTCATTCGCGCGCCGATGCGCACCGAGAAGCTTGCCGAGCAGTTGCCGGCGTTGATCGGGCAGGGCAGCTGACCATCGGCTAGGCCAGGCTTAACGGCGTCTTGCGCTCTGGTTGCGCCAGCCGATCCTCCGGCCCAGATGACACGCGCTTGTCTTTCGTCTGCGCGGTTGTGGTTGCCCGCCGAAGCGGGCTTGTCCGCAGCCTTCTTCATGACAGGCCCTTACCGAAACGTCCCGATGCGCCTGCCGCATACGCTGCTCGGCCTCGTTTCGGGCACGGTGCTGGCTCAGGGATTGTTTCGCAAGTGCTGTCCGATCGGGGGCTAATCGCGTATTCAGCGGCGCCGCGCTCTGTGCCGCGGTGGCGATTGCGTCCGGTTCCGTGCAGGCCGCCTTCGAGCCCGTACCTGCGGCCAGCCAGCGCCTTCTCCGGCGCGTTGGCTGTTCACGCGAGCGAGCGGGAGAAGGCTGTCAGGCGTACTGACGAGCTAGAGGCTTTTTTATCTTGGCCAGCTTTTCAGCCCGTTGGTTTTGGTCCAATGCTCGCCATTGCGCTACCAAGTTGGGCAAGTCGTCCCGATCAATCAAGTCGCCGAACACGTTGGTCGCGGTCAGGCGTCTACCCGCCTCGTTTAGTAGCCGTACTTTCGCGCGCCCCAGCGCTGCTCTTTGTTGCCTGCTAAGGGAGCGTGCCAGGGCGATGCCAGCGTCGTACATCTGGCGGAGCTCCAAATCAGACTTGTTATAGAAGCGAGAGTCATGGCGCACTCTCACTACCCGGCGAAACTCCATAAAATCTCGCGGCTGCCAACTATTCAGCTCGGCTTCGGCCATCTGGATCAACATATCGATGTCGTGGATCTCACCGGGCGTAAACAAGACACCTTCCCGCTCCTCAACGCTTGCATGCCAGCGCAGCAGCGTGGTGAGCATGGCACGGCTGTAGCCACTGTCGGAGGAATGCTCTGCGCCGGCGAAAGCCTGTTCGATGAAGGCCATTCGCTTTGGCATGTCGTCCAGCAGATCAATCGCACCGGCATAACGCGCACAGGCCTGTTCGTCGATCAAGGCGCAGTCGGGTTGCCAGAGTATGGAGGCTTCGCTGCCACCGTTGGGCTTGCGGGGCACGAAGTGGCGTTGTTGACCATGGTGCTCGTATGGGTCGCCCTGCAGATTGAGCAACCCGCCCAGGAGCAGCGTTACACCCAGCAAGGGTGAGCTGAACAGCACCACGGTACCGGCGCTGGCCAGCTTCCACTCGGCATCCAGCCAGGTGAAGGGGACGGCGGGGATAGGGTCGTTGTGATTGACGAGGCGGTGATGGACAAGCCCCTGGGCACTTTGTACAAAGGCTCGGTCGCCGGCGCGTGGGGCGCCGAAGGTGTAGAGCTGAATGTCACGCGACCAGTTTTTCCGTAGCCATTCAGCTAAAAGAAGCGCCACTGCGCCACCCAAACTATGCCCACAAATGATTAGAGTTTGTTCGCCTGTATAAAAGGCCTCCAAATAGCGCTGAACGAAAACCTTGACGGCCTGGAACGAGTCATAAAATCCTCGGTGGGCTTGGCCGGTGCCTTCAGCGTAAGGGACCTGGCGGGCGTCAAGATCTCGCAATATGTCTGGCGTTCCCAGTGTGCCCCGCACCGATATGAGCATGAGTTTGTCGTTATGGACGATGAAGGCCTGGGAATCCGTCACTTCATCGTAGAGAAAATGCACGTCTTCGGGATTCGCCCAGCCTTTGGTGGCCTCAGCCTGATAGCGAGCTGGGTCATAAGGCATGATCTCGAGCCTTTTGGAGTAGGGCACCTCTTCATACAGCAGCTCGTAGCGGGCACTATCGAACGAGTTCGCTTTTACCAATCGGGCCAGTTGCTCGCGCAGCACATGCCCAATGCTCCCGCTACGATTATAGGGGGGCGGGCTGGAGGCATAAGCACCATCCGGCTGCTTCGGTTCGCCGAACGGCGCATACACAAAGGTGCTCATGACCGCCAAATGGTAGGCATTGATCGCGCAAAAGGCCTTTTTGCGTGAGAGCAGCGGGCTGTAAGCGCGTAGCGCTTTGACCTCAAGCACGTGATGACAATTGGGCGTTAATGCGATGCCGACGCATTCGGCAGCCTGCCCAGCGTTGTGCTTGAGCATGGCGGAAGGCTTTGGCTGCCAAGTAGGATCAGGATCAGGTAGATGCCCCTTGGCCTCGACCAGATCGCTGACTTCTACGCGTAGAAGGTGAGCGCTTTCCAGTACGGCGCGCTCTTCTGCCAGATAGGTACTGCTATCGGCATTACGGGGTCCGGATGGAGATTGTTCGGCACAGACTTGAAGGGCTGTTAAGGGCAGCCTGAAGGACTTTCGGTCTAGGAAATGCTCATACCATTTATTACCGCCGGGGTAGTCCTCCAGGAAAGAAAGAACTGCCGGGCCGCTGTAGATACCGTCTATGCGAAAAAAGCCATTGCTATCAAGTGCCCCCTGATATTTTTGGCCTTGGCTGTCGTGCAGTATGTAGACAAGACCGGCGTATGGTTTTCCATCGCCATGCTCGTCGACCAGTCGAACACTGACCCAATGTCCTCGTACGGGACAGCCTAGCGGCCCACCCGTTTTACTTGAGTTATTCATCCCTGATCACTCCTTGCAGTTGGGATAGACGGTGCATTCCTGTCCATTCATTTTGAACGTCTGAAATACAGGAGGAGTCTGGCAGCGCTCGGATACATCCGTATCCACACATGGACGCCAGCCTGAGTCTGTATTTATCCATCGCCGATCATAAGAAGGTTCTTCCTTCGGGTTAGCTCGCACGTCCAGCCGAACCGTCTTGCCCGGCAATTCGTCACGCAACAGATAAGCGCCCGCCCCCTTGCAGCTTAGAAGTTTGCTGATCTGGCCTCTTCGTGCGTGGGCCTTGCTGAGTTGAAAAAGCCATGTGCATTCAGCCGTCTTGCTCAGGTGGCCATCGCTATCAAAAGCAGGCGCGCCTTGCGGCAGTGTATCGACCAGCACCAAGCCGCCATTGTCATAGGTGCGTTGCCATTCCTTGTCGCCGTAGCGACCATGGATGTACAGCCCGACCCGGGCCAGCTGCATTTCGCAGAGGCCGTCGCGGTAGCTGACGGGAATGCTGAAGCGATACTGCTGAGATGTACTCTGAAAGCCACTCTCGAACGAACGCGCCTGGCTACGACCCTTGCAGCCGTTGGAGATGCCGTAATGCGCTTGGGCACGCATGGAGAAGTCAGCGGGTAGCTGCCCTTCGAAGGTAAAGCTGTCAGCGGTAAGCGAGGCCATCGAGCCGCAGGCGCTAAGTACGGTCGCGAGCATGATGAGACCGAGTAGACGGCCAAGGGCAGTTCGCATCCCTGGTCACTCCTTGCAGTTGGGATAGACGGTGCATTCCTGACCGTTCATTTGAAACGTTTTGAATACCGGCGGCGTCTGGCAGCGCTGCCAACCTTCCTTGGGTAGGCAAGGCTTCCAGCCTTCTGGAAGTTTGAGCCATGTGTCGTCCCTGTATGGTCTCTCCTTTGGATTGGTCTGAATATCCAGCCGAACCGTCTTGCCCGGCAACTCGTCACGCAACAGATAAGCGCCCGCCCCCTTGCAGCTTAGAAGTTTGCTGATCTGGCCTCTT
>NZ_JYHV01000009.1 GCF_000952685.1 Stutzerimonas stutzeri
TGGCTAAAGAAAAATTCGAACGTAACAAACCGCACCTGAACGTCGGTACCATTGGTCACGTTGACCATGGCAAAACCACGCTCACCGCTGCGCTGACTAAGGTCTGCGCGGAAACTTGGGGCGGCTCTGCACGTGACTTCTCGCAGATCGACAACGCGCCGGAAGAGAAGGCTCGTGGTATCACCATCAACACCTCCCACGTTGAGTACGATTCCTCGATTCGTCACTACGCTCACGTCGACTGCCCAGGTCACGCTGACTACGTGAAAAACATGATCACCGGTGCTGCGCAGATGGACGGCGCGATCCTGGTTTGTTCCGCTGCTGACGGCCCGATGCCGCAGACGCGCGAACACATCCTGCTGTCCCGTCAGGTAGGTGTTCCTTACATCGTTGTCTTCCTGAACAAGGCTGACATGGTGGATGACGCCGAGCTGCTGGAACTGGTTGAGATGGAAGTGCGTGACCTGCTGTCGACCTACGACTTCCCGGGTGACGACACGCCAATCATCATCGGCTCCGCACTGATGGCTCTGAACGGTCAGGACGACAACGAAATGGGTGTGTCGGCCGTGCGCAAGCTGGTCGAGACTCTGGATAGCTACATTCCGGAGCCTGAGCGTGCCATCGACAAGCCGTTCCTGATGCCGATCGAAGACGTGTTCTCGATCTCCGGTCGCGGTACCGTTGTGACCGGTCGCGTTGAGCGCGGCATTGTCAAGGTTCAGGAAGAGATCGAAATCGTTGGTATTCGTGCCACGACCAAGACCACCTGCACCGGCGTTGAAATGTTCCGCAAGCTGCTCGACGAAGGTCGCGCTGGTGAGAACGTGGGCGTGCTGCTGCGTGGTACCAAGCGTGATGACGTAGAGCGTGGTCAGGTTCTGGCCAAGCCGGGCACCATCAAGCCGCACACCAAGTTCGAAGGCGAAGTCTACGTGCTGAGCAAGGAAGAAGGCGGTCGTCACACGCCGTTCTTCAAAGGCTACCGTCCGCAGTTCTACTTCCGTACTACTGACGTGACCGGTAACTGCGAGCTGCCGGAAGGCGTAGAAATGGTAATGCCGGGCGACAACATCAAGATGGTTGTCACTCTGATCGCTCCGATCGCCATGGAAGATGGTCTGCGCTTCGCGATTCGCGAAGGTGGCCGTACCGTGGGTGCCGGCGTGGTTGCCAAGATCATCGAATAATCGATTGATCTGATCAATTCGGGCCGGCATAATAGTCGGCCTGACTCTTGTTAGGCCAGTAGCTCAATTGGCAGAGCGGCGGTCTCCAAAACCGCAGGTTGGGGGTTCGATTCCCTCCTGGCCTGCCAATTTCAATATCGAATTTGGCAGTTTTTACAGGGTTCTAGCAGATGAATATCAAAGCAGAAGCCAAAGACACGCGCTTCGATCTGGTGAAGTGGCTTGTTGTGGCTGCTTTGGTTGTTGTGGCGGTGGTTGGTAATCAGTATTACTCCGCAGAGCCGATTCTGTATAGAGTTCTCGCGTTACTCGCTTTCGCTGTAGTCGCTGCTTTTGTAGCGTTGCAGACGTCAAAAGGTCGCTCCTTTTTCGTTTTGTTGAAAGAGGCGCGCGTCGAGATTCGCAAGGTCGTTTGGCCGACTCGTCAAGAAACCACTCAGACCACGCTGATAGTTGTGGCTGTTGTGCTTGTTATGGCGCTGCTGTTGTGGGGGCTCGATTCCCTGCTCGGTTGGCTGGTTTCCATGGTTGTAGGTTAAGGGTGTCCCGTGGCTAAGCGCTGGTATGTGGTTCATGCTTACTCGGGTTACGAGAAGCACGTCATGCGCTCGCTGATTGAGCGTATCAAGCTTGCTGGGATGGAAGATCATTTCGGCGAAATCCTTGTTCCCACTGAAGAAGTGGTCGAGATGCGTAATGGGCAGAAGCGCAAGAGTGAGCGCAAGTTCTTCCCCGGTTACGTGCTCGTCCAGATGGATATGGCTGAAGGTGCCTGGCACTTGGTGAAAGACACGCCTCGCGTGATGGGGTTTATCGGTGGTACCGCAGATAAGCCTGCGCCGATCACTGATAAAGAGGCTGAGGCAATTCTCCGGCGTGTTGCGGATGGTAGTGACAAGCCGAAGCCCAAGACCTTGTTTGAGCCGGGTGAGGTTGTCCGTGTTGCGGATGGGCCTTTTGCTGATTTCAATGGCGTGGTTGAAGAGGTCAACTACGAGAAGAGCCGCATTCAGGTGGCTGTCCTCATATTTGGTCGTTCAACGCCGGTAGAGTTGGAGTTCAGCCAGGTCGAGAAGGTCTAGCTGAAGAAAGCATCCCACACCCCGCAGCTGCTGGCTGCGGGGTTTTGTCGTCACTGGGATATTCAAGTAGATAGGGGAGCCGTAAGGCGTTAGCACCCGGAACGGAGTAGTTATGGCTAAGAAAATTCAAGCTTATATCAAGCTTCAGGTAAAGGCCGGTCAGGCCAACCCGTCGCCGCCCGTAGGTCCCGCGCTGGGCCAGCATGGCGTCAATATCATGGAATTCTGTAAGGCATTCAATGCCCGCACTCAAGGCCAGGAGCCTGGTCTGCCTACGCCGGTGATCATCACCGTTTACAGCGACCGTAGCTTCACCTTCGAGACCAAAAGCACCCCTGCTGCAGTTTTGTTGAAGAAAGCTGCAGGCATCACCAGTGGTTCTGCTCGTCCGAACACCCAGAAGGTCGGCACTGTTACCCGTGCTCAGCTGGAAGAGATCGCAAAGACCAAGAACGCTGATCTTACCGCCGCTGATCTTGAGGCGGCCGTGCGCACTATCGCCGGCTCCGCTCGCAGCATGGGCCTGAACGTGGAGGGTGTGTAATGGCTAAGTTGACCAAGCGCCAGAAGGCTTTCGCCGAGAAAGTCGAAGCTGGCAAGCAGTACTCGTTCGAAGACGCCGCGACCCTGCTGACTCAGCTGTCGGCTGTGAAGTTCACTGAGTCTTTCGACATCGCGATCAATCTGGGAGTGGATCCGCGTAAATCCGACCAAGTCGTGCGCGGCGCTACCGTTCTACCGAACGGCACCGGCAAGACCGTTCGTGTTGCTGTATTTACTCAGGGTCCTGCTGCTGAGGCGGCACTGGCTGCCGGCGCCGACCGTGTCGGCATGGACGAGTTGGCTGCTGAAATGAAAGGCGGCGATCTGAACTATGACGTGGTTATCGCTTCCCCGGATGCTATGCGCGTAGTCGGCCAGCTGGGGCAGATTCTCGGTCCTCGCGGCCTGATGCCGAACCCGAAGGTTGGTACCGTGACGCCGGACGTTGCGACCGCAGTCAAGAATGCCAAGGCTGGTCAGGTGCGCTTCCGTACAGACAAGAACGGCATCATTCATAGCTCTGTGGGCAAGGTCGGTTTCGAAGCTGGTCAGCTCAAGCAGAACGTTGAAGCGCTGCTTTCGGACCTCAAGCGTCTGAAGCCTTCCACTTCCAAAGGTATTTATGTCAAGCGCGTGACCCTGAGCACCACCATGGGGCCGGGACTGATCATCGATCAGGCTTCTCTCGACGCGTAACACTAGCCGCTCCGGTTGCCGGAGCGGTGCAAAATTGGGGTCCCTGCCTGGCGGGGGCTATCCAAGACCGTAGGCGGCGCAAGCCTTAAACCGCTGGAGTTCGCTTCTTCAAGCCTACGCAGAGGTGCTCCCGATTCGTACCGAATCAGACACCAAAACCCGTCCGGTTTCGACCGGATGAACCGGTAACATCCAGGAGTAAAACCCGTGGCAATCAAACTCGAAGACAAGAAAGCCATCGTCGCTGAAGTCAACGAGGCTGCCCAAGCTGCCCTGTCCGCTGTCGTGGCTGATGCCCGTGGCGTGACCGTGGGGGCCATGACCGGACTCCGTAAAGAGGCCCGCGAAGCTGGCGTGTACGTACGTGTCGTACGTAACACTCTGCTGCGCCGCGCCGTTGAAGGCACTCAGTTCGATGTGCTCAACGACGTGTTCAAAGGCCCAACCCTGATCGCTTTCTCCAATGCACATCCGGGCGCTGCTGCCCGTATTTTCAAGGAGTTTGCCAAGGGGCAGGACAAGTTCGAGATCAAGGCCGCTGCGTTCGAGGGTCAGTTCCTCGCAGCCAATCAGATCGACGTGCTGGCAACCTTGCCGACCTATGACGAAGCCATTTCGCAGCTGATGAGCGTGATTCAAGGCGCTACTAGCAAGCTGGCTCGTACTCTGGCGGCCGTTCGTGATCAGAAAGAAGCTGCAGCCGCCTAAGCGCACAGCAACTTTCGAATCTCTTTTGAATTAGACGACCCCAGGTCGTCACCTATATATACAGGAACTAGAGTCATGGCTCTGACCAACGAAGATATCATCAACGCCGTTTCCGAAATGTCCGTGATGCAGGTTGTTGAACTGATCAAGGCAATGGAAGAAAAGTTCGGCGTTACTGCTGCCGCCGCAACTGTTGCGGCCGCTGGCCCGGCCGCTGCCGCTGCTGAAGAGCAGACCGAATTCACTGTCGTTCTGACCGAGGCTGGTGACAAGAAGGTTAACGTCATCAAGGCCGTTCGTGAGCTGACTGGTCTGGGCCTGAAAGAAGCCAAGGCGGTTGTTGACGGCGCCCCGGGCGTGGTCAAGGAAAGCGTTTCCAAGGACGAGGCTGAAGCGGCGAAGAAGGCTCTGGAAGAAGCAGGCGCCAAGGTCGAGCTCAAGTAAGCACGACCTTGCGTCTACAGCCGAAGCGACTCGCGTAAGGCTGATGGCTGGTGGCTTTTGCCACCGGCCTTTTTCCGTTATAGCTGCCTGATGCTCGTTGGCCGCTAGTACGGAAAGAACCGCTCCGGTGGGCGGTGCGAATCAAGGGATTCGCAAGATTTTCTGGCTGCTCCCGTCGGGAGGAGCCAAACAAGCAGGTGACCAAGCTGGGGAACGCTGATGGCTTACTCATACACTGAGAAAAAACGAATCCGCAAGGACTTTAGCAAGTTACCGCACGTTATGGACGTGCCGTATCTTTTGGCCATCCAGCTGGATTCGTACCGCGAATTCCTGCAGGCGGGAGCGACCAAGGATCAGTTCCGCGATATTGGCTTGCATGCAGCCTTCAAATCCGTTTTTCCGATAATCAGCTATTCCGGCAATGCAGCGCTGGAATACGTCGGCTATCGCTTGGGCGACCCGGCTTTCGATGTCAAGGAATGTGTCCTGCGCGGCGTGACCTTCGCGGTTCCGCTGCGGGTAAAAGTTCGCCTGATCATTTTCGATAAGGAATCGTCGAGCAAGGCGATCAAGGACATTAAAGAGCAGGAAGTTTACATGGGGGAAATCCCCCTGATGACGGACAACGGTACCTTCATCATCAACGGTACCGAGCGCGTCATCGTATCTCAGTTGCACCGCTCGCCAGGCGTCTTCTTCGATCACGACCGAGGCAAGACCCATAGCTCGGGCAAGCTCCTGTATTCCGCCCGTATTATTCCGTACCGTGGCTCCTGGCTGGACTTCGAGTTCGATCCGAAGGATGCCGTCTTCGTGCGTATCGACCGTCGCCGCAAGCTGCCTGCCTCGGTGCTTCTGCGCGCCCTGAACTACAGCACTGAAGAAATTCTCGATGCGTTCTACGACACCAACGTATTCCACGTTAAGGGTGATGCGTTGAGCCTTGAGCTTGTGCCGCACCGCCTGCGCGGCGAGATCGCGTCGTTCGACATTAAGGATGAGAACGGCAAAGTCATTGTCGAGCAAGGTCGTCGCATTACCGCGCGCCACATTAATCAGCTCGACAAGTCCGGCATCAAGGCGCTCGATATGCCGATGGACTATGTGCTGGGCCGCACCACGGCCAAGGCCATCGTGCACCCTGCCACTGGGGAGATCATTGCTGAGTGCAATACCGAACTCACCGTTGAGGTTCTGGCCAAGCTGGTCAAGGCCCAGGTTGTGCGTTTCGAGACTTTGTATACTAACGACATCGATTGCGGTCCGTTCATTTCCGACACGCTGAAGATCGATTCGACGACTAACCAGCTCGAAGCACTGGTGGAAATCTACCGCATGATGCGTCCTGGCGAGCCGCCAACCAAGGACGCCGCCGAGACGCTGTTTAACAACCTGTTCTTTGCCTCTGAGCGGTACGACCTGTCCGCTGTGGGTCGGATGAAGTTCAACCGCCGTATCGGTCGTACCGAGATCGAAGGTTCCGGCGTGCTCAGCCGTGAAGACATCGTTGCGGTACTGAAGACTCTGGTCGACATTCGTAACGGCAAAGGCGTCGTCGACGACATCGACCACTTGGGGAACCGTCGCGTACGTTGCGTGGGTGAAATGGCCGAAAACCAGTTCCGTGTAGGTCTGGTTCGTGTTGAGCGCGCGGTCAAGGAACGTCTTTCAATGGCCGAAAGCGAAGGCCTGATGCCGCAGGACCTGATCAACGCCAAGCCGGTCGCGGCGGCGGTGAAGGAGTTCTTCGGTTCAAGCCAGCTCTCGCAGTTCATGGATCAGAACAACCCGCTCTCGGAAATCACCCATAAGCGTCGCGTCTCCGCACTCGGCCCGGGCGGCCTGACCCGTGAACGCGCCGGCTTCGAAGTGCGCGACGTACACCCGACCCACTATGGTCGTGTGTGCCCGATCGAGACTCCTGAAGGTCCTAACATCGGTCTGATCAACTCGCTGGCTGCCTATGCCCGTACCAACCAGTACGGTTTTCTGGAAAGCCCGTACCGCGTTGTGAAGGAAGGCGAAGTTACCGACGAGATCGTGTTCCTCTCGGCAATTGAAGAGGCGGACCATGTCATCGCCCAGGCGAGCGCCAAGCTGGACGGCCGTAAGCTGGTCGACGAGCTGGTCGCCGTACGTCATCAGAACGAATTCACGGTCAAAGCTCCGGAAGACGTGACACTGATGGATGTATCGCCAAAGCAGGTCGTCTCCGTAGCGGCATCGCTGATCCCGTTCCTCGAGCACGACGACGCTAACCGTGCTCTGATGGGCTCGAACATGCAGCGTCAGGCCGTTCCGACCTTGCGCTCGGATAAGCCGCTGGTAGGCACCGGTATGGAACGCAACGTGGCGCGAGATTCCGGCGTCTGCGTCGTTGCCCGTCGTGGTGGCGTAATCGATTCGGTCGATGCCAGTCGTGTCGTTGTGCGTGTGCATGATGCGGAAGTCGAGACCGGTGAGGCCGGCGTCGATATCTACAACCTGACCAAGTACACCCGTTCCAACCAGAACACCTGCATCAACCAGCGTCCGCTGGTCAGCAAAGGTGACGTGGTCGAGCGCGGTGACATCATGGCTGACGGTCCGTCCACCGATATGGGTGAGCTGGCGCTCGGTCAGAACATGCGCGTCGCGTTCATGCCGTGGAACGGCTATAACTTCGAAGACTCCATCCTCCTGTCGGAACGTGTGGTTCAGGAAGATCGTTTCACCACCATCCATATTCAGGAACTGACCTGCGTGTCGCGCGACACCAAGCTTGGCCCAGAAGAGATCACGGCGGACATTCCGAACGTGGGCGAAGCTGCGCTGAACAAGCTGGACGAGGCGGGCATCGTCTACGTTGGTGCCGAAGTCGGCGCGGGCGACATTCTGGTCGGCAAGGTCACGCCGAAGGGCGAAACCCAGCTGACGCCGGAAGAGAAGCTGCTGCGCGCGATCTTCGGTGAAAAGGCATCGGATGTTAAGGACACGTCCCTGCGCGTGCCGACGGGCACGAAGGGCACCGTCATCGACGTTCAGGTGTTCATTCGTGACGGCGTCGAGCGTGACTCCCGTGCGTTGGCCATCGAGAAGATGCAGCTCGACGAGATTCGCAAGGACCTCAACGAAGAGTTCCGCATCGTCGAGGGCGCCACCTTCGAACGCCTGCGTTCCGCTCTGGTCGGGGCGTCCGCCGAGGGCGGTGCCGGCCTGAAGAAGGGTACCGTCATCACCGACGAGATCCTCGACGGGCTCGAGCATGGCCAGTGGTTCAAGCTGCGCATGGCCGAAGATGCGCTGAACGAGCAGTTGGAGAAGGCCCAGGCCTATATCTCCGACCGCCGTCAGCTGCTCGACGACAAGTTCGAGGATAAGAAGCGCAAGCTGCAGCAGGGCGACGACCTGGCGCCGGGCGTGCTGAAGATCGTCAAGGTCTACCTGGCGATCAAGCGTCGCATCCAGCCGGGCGACAAGATGGCCGGTCGTCACGGTAACAAGGGTGTGGTCTCGGTGATCATGCCGGTCGAAGACATGCCGCACGATGCTAATGGCACGCCGGTCGACATCGTCCTGAACCCGCTGGGTGTACCGTCGCGGATGAACGTCGGGCAGATCCTCGAGACCCACCTGGGCCTCGCAGCCAAGGGCCTGGGTGAGAAGATCAACCGCATGCTCGACGAGCAGCGCAAGGTGGCCGAGCTGCGCAAGTTCCTCACCGAGATCTACAACGAGATCGGTGGCCGCCAGGAAAACCTGGACGAGTTCAGCGATCAGGAAGTGCTGGATCTGGCCAAGAACCTGCGTGGCGGCGTACCGATGGCGACGCCGGTCTTCGACGGTGCCAAGGAGCGCGAGATCAAGGCCATGCTGAAGCTGGCGGATCTGCCGGAAAGTGGCCAGATGCAGCTGTTCGATGGCCGCACGGGGAACAAGTTCGAGCGCACGACCACGGTCGGTTACATGTACATGCTCAAGCTCAACCACCTGGTCGACGACAAGATGCATGCGCGTTCCACCGGTTCCTACAGCCTGGTCACCCAGCAGCCGCTGGGTGGTAAGGCGCAGTTCGGTGGCCAGCGTTTCGGGGAGATGGAGGTCTGGGCCCTGGAGGCTTACGGTGCCGCCTACACCCTGCAGGAAATGCTCACGGTCAAGTCGGACGACGTGAACGGGCGGACCAAGATGTACAAGAACATCGTGGACGGCGATCACCGTATGGAGCCCGGCATGCCGGAATCCTTCAACGTGCTGATCAAAGAGATCCGCTCGCTCGGTATCGACATCGATCTGGAAACCGAATAACCACGCACCGCCTAAGCGGCGTCCGGCATCAGCCGGTCGTCGCCGGTCCGTGAGGAGGAAAGGCCTTGAAAGACTTGCTGAATCTGTTGAAAAACCAGGGTCAAATCGAAGAGTTCGATGCCATCAAGATTGCATTGGCTTCGCCCGAGATGATCCGTTCCTGGTCCTTTGGTGAGGTCAAGAAGCCAGAGACCATCAACTACCGTACGTTCAAGCCCGAGCGTGATGGCCTGTTCTGCGCCAAGATCTTTGGCCCGGTCAAGGATTACGAGTGCCTGTGCGGCAAGTACAAGCGCCTCAAGCATCGTGGCGTGATCTGCGAGAAGTGCGGTGTCGAGGTTGCACTGGCCAAGGTCCGTCGCGAGCGCATGGCGCATATCGAGCTGGCGTCGCCAGTCGCCCACATCTGGTTCCTGAAGTCGCTGCCGAGCCGTATCGGCCTGCTGCTGGACATGACCCTGCGTGACATCGAGCGCGTGCTCTACTTCGAGAGCTATGTGGTGATCGATCCAGGCATGACCACGCTCGAGAAGGGTCAGCTGCTCAATGACGAGCAGTACTTCGAGGCGCTGGAAGAGTTCGGTGACGATTTCGACGCTCGCATGGGTGCCGAGGCCGTGCGCGAGCTGCTGCACGAAATCGACCTGGAACACGAGATCGGTCGCCTGCGCGAAGAGATTCCGCAGACCAACTCGGAAACCAAGATCAAGAAGCTGTCCAAGCGCCTGAAGCTGATGGAAGCCTTCCATGGCTCGGGCAACCTGCCGGAATGGATGGTGCTGACCGTTCTGCCGGTATTGCCGCCGGATCTGCGTCCGCTGGTTCCGCTGGATGGTGGCCGCTTCGCGACCTCGGATCTCAACGATCTGTATCGCCGGGTGATCAACCGTAACAACCGTCTTAAGCGCCTGCTCGATCTGTCGGCGCCGGACATCATCGTGCGCAACGAAAAGCGCATGCTGCAGGAAGCCGTCGACGCGCTGCTCGACAACGGCCGTCGTGGTCGCGCCATCACCGGTTCGAACAAGCGCCCGCTCAAGTCCCTGGCTGACATGATCAAGGGCAAGCAGGGTCGTTTCCGTCAGAACCTGCTCGGCAAGCGCGTGGACTATTCCGGTCGTTCGGTCATCACCGTCGGCCCGACCCTGCGCCTGCATCAGTGCGGCCTGCCGAAGAAGATGGCTCTCGAGCTGTTCAAGCCGTTCATTTTCGGCAAGCTGGAAATGCGTGGCATGGCGACCACCATCAAGGCCGCCAAGAAGATGGTCGAGCGCGAGTTGCCTGAGGTCTGGGACGTCCTGGCCGAGGTCATTCGCGAACATCCCGTGTTGCTCAACCGGGCACCGACGCTGCACCGTCTGGGTATCCAGGCGTTCGAGCCGGTCCTGATCGAAGGCAAGGCGATCCAGCTGCACCCGCTGGTCTGCGCCGCGTACAACGCCGACTTCGACGGTGACCAGATGGCCGTTCACGTGCCGCTGACACTGGAAGCCCAGCTCGAAGCGCGCGCGCTGATGATGTCGACCAATAACATCCTGTCGCCGGCCAACGGCGAGCCGATCATCGTGCCGTCGCAGGACGTGGTCCTGGGTCTGTACTACATGACCCGTGAAGCCATCAATGCCAAGGGCGAAGGCCGCGTGTTCGCTGACCTGCAGGAAGTCGACCGCGTGTTCCGCGCCGGCGAAGCGTCGCTGCACGCCCGCGTCAAAGTGCGCATCAACGAGACCATCAAGGATCGCGACGGCTCGATCACCAAGAACACCCGTATCGTCGACACCACTGTCGGTCGTGCGTTGCTGTTCCAGGTGGTTCCGGCCGGCCTGCCGTTCGACGTGGTCAACCAGCCGATGAAGAAGAAGGCGATCTCCAAGCTGATCAACCTGTGCTACCGCACCGTTGGCCTAAAGGATACCGTCATCTTCGCTGACCAGCTGATGTACACCGGTTTTGCCTACTCGACCATTTCCGGCGTGTCGATCGGTGTGAACGATTTCGTCATCCCGGACGAAAAGGCGCGCATCATCGATGCCGCTACCGAGGAAGTGAAGGAAATCGAGTCGCAGTACGCCTCCGGCCTGGTGACACAGGGTGAGAAGTACAACAAGGTCATCGACCTCTGGTCGAAGGCCAACGACGAAGTATCCAAGGCGATGATGGCCAATCTCTCGAAAGAGAAGGTCATCGACCGCGACGGCAACGAAGCCGAGCAGGATTCGTTCAACTCGATGTACATGATGGCCGACTCCGGGGCGCGGGGTTCCGCTGCCCAGATTCGCCAGCTGGCCGGTATGCGTGGCCTGATGGCCAAGCCGGACGGCTCGATTATCGAGACGCCGATCACCGCCAACTTCCGTGAAGGCCTGAACGTACTGCAGTACTTCATCTCCACCCACGGTGCTCGTAAGGGTCTGGCGGATACCGCGCTGAAAACCGCGAACTCCGGTTACCTGACCCGTCGCCTGGTCGACGTGGCCCAGGATCTGGTGGTAACCGAGATCGATTGCGGCACCGAGCAGGGCCTGCACATGACGCCGCACATCGAAGGCGGCGACGTGGTCGAGCCGCTGGGTGAGCGTGTTCTGGGTCGTGTGATCGCGCGTGACGTACTCAAGCCCGGCACCGACGACGTACTGGTTCCTGCCGGTACCTTGATCGACGAGCAGTGGGTCGACTTCATCGAGCTGAACAGCATCGACGAAGTGATCGTGCGTTCGCCGATCAGCTGCGAAACCCGCTATGGCATCTGTGCCAAGTGCTACGGTCGCGATCTGGCCCGCGGTCACCAGGTGAACATCGGTGAGGCTGTCGGTGTAATCGCCGCGCAGTCCATCGGTGAGCCGGGTACCCAGCTGACCATGCGTACGTTCCACATTGGTGGTGCAGCGAGCCGGACTTCGGCGGTCGACAACGTGATGGTCAAGAACGGCGGTACCATTCGCCTGCATAACCTCAAATACGTCGAGCGTGCTGACGGAGCCCTGGTCGCGGTTTCGCGTTCCGGTGAACTGGCGGTAGCGGACGACTACGGCCGCGAGCGCGAGCGCTACAAGCTGCCGTACGGTGCGGTGATTTCGATCAAGGAAGGCGACAAGGTCGATGCCGGCACCGTCGTTGCGAAATGGGATCCGCACACGCACCCGATCGTGACCGAGATGAAGGGTGTCGTGACCTTCGCGGGCATGGAAGAGAACATCACCATCAAGCGTCAGACCGACGAACTCACCGGTCTGACCAACATTGAGGTGATGGATCCGAAAGATCGTCCGGCGTCCGGCAAGGATATCCGTCCGGCGATCAAGATGGTCGATACCAACGGTAAGGAACTGCTGTTGCCGGGTACCGACGTACCTGCCCAGTACTTCCTGCCGGCGAACGCGCTGGTTGGCGTGGCCGATGGTGCCGAGATCAACGTCGGTGACGTTATCGCGCGTATCCCGCAGGAAACGTCCAAGACCCGCGACATCACTGGTGGTTTGCCGCGCGTTGCCGACCTGTTCGAGGCGCGTCGTCCGAAAGAGCCGTCGATCCTCGCGGAAATCAGCGGCACGATCTCCTTCGGCAAGGAAACCAAGGGCAAGCGCCGTCTGGTCATCACGCCTACCGATGGAACCGATCCTTACGAGGAGCTGATTCCCAAGTGGCGCCACCTCAACGTCTTCGAAGGCGAACAGGTGAACAAGGGCGAAGTGATCTCCGACGGGCCGAGCAACCCGCACGACATCCTGCGCCTGCTGGGTGTCAGTGCGCTGGCCAAGTACATCGTCAATGAGATCCAGGACGTCTACCGCCTGCAGGGCGTGAAGATCAACGACAAGCACATCGAGACTATCCTGCGGCAGATGCTGCGTAAGGTCGAAGTGGCCGAGTCGGGCGATTCCAGCTTCATCAAGGGTGACCAGATGGAGCTGACCCAGGTGCTGGAAGAGAACGAGCGTCTGTCCGTGGACGACAAGTTCGGCTCCAAGTACGTGCGTGTGCTGCTGGGTATCACCAAGGCCTCGTTGTCCACCGAGTCGTTCATTTCGGCGGCGTCGTTCCAGGAAACCACCCGCGTCCTTACCGAGGCGGCGGTTACCGGCAAGCGCGACTACCTGCGCGGCCTGAAGGAGAACGTCGTGGTCGGTCGTCTGATTCCGGCCGGTACAGGTCTGCAGTATCACAGCGAGCGCAAGCGCAAGCGTGATGCCGAAAAACCGGTTCGTGTGAGTGCCGATGAGGTCGAAGCGGCGCTGACCGAGGCGCTGAATTCCAGCGGCAACTGATTGGAGGCAGCCCTGGCTCGAGCCGGGGCGCGCCTTGACGGTGTGCAAGAAGCTCTTTAGACTCTTGTACCCCTAATTTGGCGGGGCTTTGCGCCCTGCCATTTTTCGTTTGTGTCGAAAGACAACAGTGGAGCTAGTAGATGGCAACGATCAACCAGCTGGTACGCCAGCCGCGCAAGCGCGTCGTCGAGAAAAGCGACGTCCCTGCGCTGCAGAACTGCCCGCAACGCCGTGGCGTGTGCACCCGCGTGTACACCACCACGCCAAAGAAACCGAACTCTGCACTGCGTAAAGTATGCCGTGTTCGCCTGACCAACGGTTTTGAAGTCGCCTCCTACATCGGTGGTGAAGGTCACAACCTGCAGGAGCACAGTGTCGTGCTGATCCGTGGCGGTCGTGTAAAAGACCTTCCGGGTGTGCGCTATCACACCGTGCGCGGTTCGCTGGACACCTCCGGTGTCAAGGATCGTAAGCAGGGCCGTTCCAAGTACGGCGCCAAGCGTCCGAAGTAATCGTATTTTTATTTATCTGAGTCGATAAGAGTAAGGTCGGGCGTAACCTCGTCGTTATAGTCCCGAGCTAACCTGAAGACCGTTTGAGGGCTTATCAATGCCAAGACGTCGTGTAGCAGCCAAGCGCGAGATCCTTGACGATCCGAAGTACGGAAGTCTGATCCTTGCCAAGTTCATGAACCACGTGATGGAGAGCGGCAAGAAGGCCGTTGCCGAGCGTATCGTTTATGGTGCTCTGGACAAGGTCAAAGAGCGCAAGAACAGCGATCCCCTGGAAATCTTCGAAAAAGCACTCGACGCCATCGCTCCGCTGGTCGAAGTGAAGTCCCGCCGCGTAGGTGGTGCGACTTACCAGGTTCCGGTCGAAGTTCGTCCTTCCCGTCGTAACGCGCTGGCTATGCGCTGGCTGGTAGATGCTGCGCGCAAGCGTGGCGAGAAATCCATGGCCCTGCGTTTGGCGGGTGAGCTGTCGGATGCATTTGAAGGTAAAGGCGCCGCTGTGAAGAAGCGTGAAGACGTGCATCGCATGGCTGAGGCCAACAAGGCGTTCTCGCACTACCGTTTCTAATTTTGGCTCCATTCAACTTGCGAGGGCTTTATGGCTCGTAACACAGCAATTAACCGCTACCGCAACATTGGTATTTGTGCGCACGTTGACGCGGGCAAGACCACTACGACCGAGCGGATCCTGTTCTACACAGGCCTTAGCCACAAGATGGGTGAGGTGCACGACGGTGCGGCTACTACTGACTGGATGGTGCAGGAGCAGGAGCGTGGTATCACAATTACCTCCGCTGCTGTTACGACCTTTTGGAAGGGCTCCGTAGGTCAGTACGACAACTACCGCGTAAACGTTATCGACACCCCCGGTCACGTTGACTTCACCATTGAAGTAGAGCGTTCGTTGCGCGTGCTGGATGGCGCTGTCGTTGTATTCTGCGGTACTTCCGGTGTTGAGCCGCAGTCCGAGACCGTTTGGCGTCAGGCCAATAAGTACGGCGTTCCACGTGTCGTCTACGTGAACAAGATGGACCGTGCTGGTGCTAACTTCCTGCGCGTCGTTAGTCAGATCAAGAATCGCTTGGGTCATACCCCGGTACCGATTCAGCTCGCTATTGGTTCAGAGGATAACTTTCAGGGTCAGGTTGATCTGATCAAGATGAAGGCTATCTACTGGAACGACGATGACAAAGGCACAACCTATCGCGAGGAAGAGATTCCTGCCGATATGCTGGAGCTGGCTGAAGAATGGCGCTCCAACATGGTCGAGGCTGCCGCTGAGTCCAGTGAAGAGCTGATGAACAAGTACTTGGAAGGCGAAGAGCTGACCAACGAAGAGATCAAGGCTGGCCTGCGCGCGCGTACTCTGGCTAACGAGATCGTTCCAGCTGTCTGCGGTTCTTCGTTCAAGAACAAGGGTGTTCCCCTGGTTCTCGACGCCGTTATCGAGTACCTGCCTGCTCCGACTGAAATTCCTGCTATCAAGGGAATTCATCCTGACATCATCGACAAGCCGAAAGAAGAGCTCGTTGATGCTGACTATGATGAGCGTCATGCTGACGACGCCGAACCGTTCTCGGCTCTGGCGTTCAAGATTGCCACCGACCCATTCGTTGGCACCCTGACGTTCGTGCGTGTCTACTCGGGCTTCCTCAGTTCGGGTGACTCGGTGATCAACTCGGTCAAGGGCAAGAAAGAGCGCGTTGGTCGTATGGTGCAGATGCATGCCAACCAGCGTGAAGAGATTAAAGAAGTGCGCGCTGGTGATATCGCTGCTCTGATTGGTATGAAAGACGTCACCACCGGTGACACTCTGTGCGACGCAGACAATCCAATCATTCTTGAGCGTATGGATTTCCCTGAGCCGGTCATCTCGGTAGCGGTAGAGCCTAAGACCAAGGCCGACCAGGAGAAGATGGGTATCGCACTGGGCAAGCTTGCCCAAGAAGATCCGTCATTCCGCGTCAAGACTGACGAGGAAACCGGGCAGACCATCATCTCCGGTATGGGTGAGTTGCACCTGGACATTCTCGTCGATCGTATGCGTCGCGAGTTCAACGTCGAGGCGAACATTGGTAAGCCTCAGGTTTCCTACCGCGAGAAGATCACCAAGAACTGCGAAATTGAAGGCAAGTTCGTTCGTCAGTCCGGTGGTCGTGGTCAGTTCGGTCATTGCTGGATCCGCTTTGCGCCTGCTGATGAAGGTCAGGAAGGTCTGGTGTTCGTGAACGAAGTCGTGGGTGGTGTGGTTCCGAAGGAATACATACCGGCCATTCAGAAAGGTATTGAAGAGCAGATGAAGAACGGCGTTGTGGCCGGCTATCCGCTCATCGGCCTGAAAGCGACCGTTTTCGATGGCTCCTACCATGACGTCGACTCCAACGAGATGGCGTTCAAGGTGGCCGCTTCCATGGCGACCAAGCAGCTGGCTCAGAAGGGCGGCGGTGTAGTGCTTGAGCCGATCATGAAAGTCGAAGTGGTAACCCCTGAGGACTACATGGGTGACGTGATGGGTGACCTGAACCGTCGTCGTGGTCTGATCCAGGGCATGGAAGACACAGTGTCCGGCAAGGTAATCCGTGCCGAAGTACCGCTGGGTGAAATGTTCGGTTATGCGACCGACGTTCGTTCCATGTCTCAGGGTCGCGCGAGCTACTCTATGGAATTCTCCAAATACTCCGAGGCTCCGTCGAATATCGTCGAAGCACTGGTTAAAAAACAAGGTTGATTCAGCCCTTTAAGTAAGAGGTTTACTGTCGTGGCTAAAGAAAAATTCGAACGTAACAAACCGCACCTGAACGTCGGTACCATTGGTCACGTTGACCATGGCAAAACCACGCTCACCGCTGCGCTGACTAAGGTCTGCGCGGAAACTTGGGGCGGCTCTGCACGTGACTTCTCGCAGATCGACAACGCGCCGGAAGAGAAGGCTCGTGGTATCACCATCAACACCTCCCACGTTGAGTACGATTCCTCGATTCGTCACTACGCTCACGTCGACTGCCCAGGTCACGCTGACTACGTGAAAAACATGATCACCGGTGCTGCGCAGATGGACGGCGCGATCCTGGTTTGTTCCGCTGCTGACGGCCCGATGCCGCAGACGCGCGAACACATCCTGCTGTCCCGTCAGGTAGGTGTTCCTTACATCGTTGTCTTCCTGAACAAGGCTGACATGGTGGATGACGCCGAGCTGCTGGAACTGGTTGAGATGGAAGTGCGTGACCTGCTGTCGACCTACGACTTCCCGGGTGACGACACGCCAATCATCATCGGCTCCGCACTGATGGCTCTGAACGGTCAGGACGACAACGAAATGGGTGTGTCGGCCGTGCGCAAGCTGGTCGAGACTCTGGATAGCTACATTCCGGAGCCTGAGCGTGCCATCGACAAGCCGTTCCTGATGCCGATCGAAGACGTGTTCTCGATCTCCGGTCGCGGTACCGTTGTGACCGGTCGCGTTGAGCGCGGCATTGTCAAGGTTCAGGAAGAGATCGAAATCGTTGGTATTCGTGCCACGACCAAGACCACCTGCACCGGCGTTGAAATGTTCCGCAAGCTGCTCGACGAAGGTCGCGCTGGTGAGAACGTGGGCGTGCTGCTGCGTGGTACCAAGCGTGATGACGTAGAGCGTGGTCAGGTTCTGGCCAAGCCGGGCACCATCAAGCCGCACACCAAGTTCGAAGGCGAAGTCTACGTGCTGAGCAAGGAAGAAGGCGGTCGTCACACGCCGTTCTTCAAAGGCTACCGTCCGCAGTTCTACTTCCGTACTACTGACGTGACCGGTAACTGCGAGCTGCCGGAAGGCGTAGAAATGGTAATGCCGGGCGACAACATCAAGATGGTTGTCACTCTGATCGCTCCGATCGCCATGGAAGATGGTCTGCGCTTCGCGATTCGCGAAGGTGGCCGTACCGTGGGTGCCGGCGTGGTTGCCAAGATCATCGAATAATC
>NZ_JYHV01000008.1 GCF_000952685.1 Stutzerimonas stutzeri
CTCCCCATGTGAGAGTAGGTCATCGTCAAGCTTCTACACCAAACCCCCGATCATCGAAAGATGACCGGGGGTTTGTCTTTGGGCGCGGGAAAACTCGCTGGGCTTTGGAACTGCAGCTATCATGCCTGGCTTGCTGGTTAGGGGACCTTATGAGTGAATTACTACGGCTACTTGGTGACGGTCGTTTTCATTCTGGCGAAGAGCTGGGTGCTGCTCTTGGTGTGAGTCGGAGCGCTGTATGGAAATATCTGCAGCGACTTGAGGCCGAATACGATATTGAGCTGTTCAGAGTGCCCGGGAAAGGTTATCGGCTGGCAGAGCCGTTTTCGTTGCTGAACTATGAGTCGTGCTCTGCCGCATTGGCGCATCTAGGCTGGCAGCTTTGCTTCCGAGACACAGTGGACTCTACTAATGCCGAAGCATTGAGGCTGCTGCGCTCAGAAGTTGCAGCGCCGTTCGTAGTATTGGCTGAGAGTCAGATCAATGGCCGAGGCCGCAGGGGGCGAGTATGGGTGAGCCCGTTTGGGAGAAACCTCTATTATTCCTTGGCGCTGAAAATTGCAAATGGCTCTGAGGGGCTGTCTGGCCTGAGCTTGGTCGTAGGTTTGGCCGTTCTCCATGCTCTGCGTCGGGCAGGAGTTGAGGATGTCGGGCTTAAGTGGCCCAACGATCTTTATGTCAGCGGCAAGAAGATAGCTGGAATCCTGTTGGAGCTGACCGGGGACCCGGCCGATGTATGCCACGTCATTATCGGCATCGGAATAAACGTAAATATGATTTCAGATGGCCTAGATATAGATCAGCCTTGGACGTCGGTCAGAGCCCAGACGGGGGTCTTGGTGGATCGAAGTGAGCTGGCAAGTTTTGTCAGTGAGTCGCTGCATCATTATGTGAATATGCACGCCCAGCAGGGATTTTCCTCGCTGCGGGGCGAATGGGAGGCGAATAATGTCTGGCAGGGCAAGCGCTGTGTTTTAAGTGCGGGCGCCCACCAGATTAAAGGCCTGATGCTCGGTATAGATGAGCATGGCGCTTTACGGCTATTGGTTGATGGTCAGGGGGAGCAGCGTTTTAGCGGGGGAGAACTAAGCTTGAGGATCGATCATGATTCTTGAGCTCGATTGCGGAAACAGTTTTATCAAATGGCGCGTTGTTTCTGGCGCTAATAAAGCCGTATTAACTGAAGGCATTGCTACTCATGTGGCGGATGTTGTCCGAGATCTGCTCGATGGGCGCATCGGGAAAATCACCCGCTGCCGGCTAGTTAGTGTCAGAAGCGATGCTGAAACCACGGCGTTAGTGCATGTGCTTTCTGAGGCATTGGGCGTGAACGTGGCCAGAGCGCGCCCGGCCGACCGTTTTGCCGGCGTTGTGAATGGCTATCGTGACCAGCAGCGTTTAGGGTTGGATCGTTGGCTAGCTGTTCTTGCTGCCTATGACCTGTGTAGGGGCGCCTGTTTAGTTATCGATTTAGGTACGGCTATTACCGTAGATCTCGTTGCTTGCGATGGGGTGCATCTCGGCGGCTACATAGCTCCAGGAATCGCTCTGCTGCGAGCGCAATTGGTCGATCACACTCGCCGCATCCGATACGACGTGGCAGAAGCTGCGCTCGCGTTGAGTGATGTTGCTCCTGGTAGGAGTACCGCCGAAGCCGTTGAGCGGGGCTGTCTAATCATGGTGCGCAGCTATCTCTCTAGTCAAATTTCCTTTGCCAATAGTCACTTAGGTGACGACTTTACTATCTACGTCACCGGGGGGGATGCCGCAATAGCAGCGGATCTTCCGGGTGTAAGATGTGTGCCAGATTTGGTTTTCAGAGGCCTGGCGATAGCCTGTCCCTAAAGAGGTATCGATGCGCTGGCTTTTAATGCTTCTAGTGATACTGAATCTGCTGCTTTACTTGTATCACCTAAACCAAACTCCGTCGGTGGTAAGTGAGGCTTCAGGGCAGCGAGTACCTCCAAGAGATGCTGGCATCAAGCTGCTGAGTGAAACGAAGCCTTTGGCGCGCCGTGAGTCAGAGCAAGATGTGGATAGTGCCTGTCTGTTTCTGGGAGGCTTCGATGAGGAATCAATCGCACTGGCTGTTGAGCAGCGTTTGTTGAGTCTAGACATCGATTCCCGCGTCGAGCCTGTAGATGAGGCCGCTGGCGTCGACTACTGGGTTTACCTGCCTCCGCTTGTGTCTCGGCAGGCATCGCTGCGTCAGTTGCGAGAGCTGCAATCTCGCAATATCGACAGTTACATAATCACTGTTGGCGATCTGTCTAATGGGATCTCTCTCGGGATATTTTCTCGTAAGGATTCTGCTGAAAGTGTCGCCAATCGTTTGCAGGGTGTTGACTATGCGGCGTTGATTCGTGAGCTACCCAGAACCCATCGTCGTTATTGGGTCCGGGTGGCGGACGTTCGTCAGCACTTATTGAACGGTTCATTGCTTGCTGAGCTTATGAGGGATTTTCCTGAGCTTGAGCATCGACAAATGCCTTGCTCAAGCATTGCAACTTCAGAGTAGTTTACATAGAATGGCGCCCGCTCAGCAGCATACCCCTCAGGGGCGCTACTTAGCGCTGTCAGCTAACCTCAAGTTTTTAATGAGAAAATGCTTGACAGTGAGGAGGTTGGCAATGAAAATGCCGCCTCGTTTTGGAGGGGTTCCCGAGCGGCCAAAGGGATCAGACTGTAAATCTGACGTCATCGACTTCGAAGGTTCGAATCCTTCCCCCTCCACCAGATTTTAGCGTAGGCCTCGGCTAACGCGGGTATAGTTTAGTGGTAGAACCTCAGCCTTCCAAGCTGATGATGCGGGTTCGATTCCCGCTACCCGCTCCAGGTTTTAAGCATCTATGCGACAAGATTCGCTCATGTAGCTCAGCTGGTAGAGCACACCCTTGGTAAGGGTGAGGTCAGCGGTTCAAATCCGCTCATGAGCTCCAACCCCAAAGGCAGATATGTAAATATCTGCCTTTGTTTTAATGGTGGCGTGACTAGCTCAATTCAACGATGGGAGACGGTCTCGATGGCTAAAGAAAAATTCGAACGTAACAAACCGCACCTGAACGTCGGTACCATTGGTCACGTTGACCATGGCAAAACCACGCTCACCGCTGCGCTGACTAAGGTCTGCGCGGAAACTTGGGGCGGCTCTGCACGTGACTTCTCGCAGATCGACAACGCGCCGGAAGAGAAGGCTCGTGGTATCACCATCAACACCTCCCACGTTGAGTACGATTCCTCGATTCGTCACTACGCTCACGTCGACTGCCCAGGTCACGCTGACTACGTGAAAAACATGATCACCGGTGCTGCGCAGATGGACGGCGCGATCCTGGTTTGTTCCGCTGCTGACGGCCCGATGCCGCAGACGCGCGAACACATCCTGCTGTCCCGTCAGGTAGGTGTTCCTTACATCGTTGTCTTCCTGAACAAGGCTGACATGGTGGATGACGCCGAGCTGCTGGAACTGGTTGAGATGGAAGTGCGTGACCTGCTGTCGACCTACGACTTCCCGGGTGACGACACGCCAATCATCATCGGCTCCGCACTGATGGCTCTGAACGGTCAGGACGACAACGAAATGGGTGTGTCGGCCGTGCGCAAGCTGGTCGAGACTCTGGATAGCTACATTCCGGAGCCTGAGCGTGCCATCGACAAGCCGTTCCTGATGCCGATCGAAGACGTGTTCTCGATCTCCGGTCGCGGTACCGTTGTGACCGGTCGCGTTGAGCGCGGCATTGTCAAGGTTCAGGAAGAGATCGAAATCGTTGGTATTCGTGCCACGACCAAGACCACCTGCACCGGCGTTGAAATGTTCCGCAAGCTGCTCGACGAAGGTCGCGCTGGTGAGAACGTGGGCGTGCTGCTGCGTGGTACCAAGCGTGATGACGTAGAGCGTGGTCAGGTTCTGGCCAAGCCGGGCACCATCAAGCCGCACACCAAGTTCGAAGGCGAAGTCTACGTGCTGAGCAAGGAAGAAGGCGGTCGTCACACGCCGTTCTTCAAAGGCTACCGTCCGCAGTTCTACTTCCGTACTACTGACGTGACCGGTAACTGCGAGCTGCCGGAAGGCGTAGAAATGGTAATGCCGGGCGACAACATCAAGATGGTTGTCACTCTGATCGCTCCGATCGCCATGGAAGATGGTCTGCGCTTCGCGATTCGCGAAGGTGGCCGTACCGTGGGTGCCGGCGTGGTTGCCAAGATCATCGAATAATC
>NZ_JYHV01000031.1 GCF_000952685.1 Stutzerimonas stutzeri
AGACGGACGTCTGCTTCCCCTTTTTCGTTAGCGCTGTGCTCAGTCGTCGACGGAGCTGCGGATCAGGTGGTCGAAGGCACTCAGCGAGGCCTTGGCGCCTTCGCCGACGGCGATGACGATCTGCTTGTACGGCACGGTGGTGACGTCGCCGGCGGCAAAGATGCCCGGCAAGGAGGTCTCGCCACGCGCATCGACGATGATCTCGCCACGTGAAGTCAGCTCCACGGTGCCTTTCAGCCAGTCGGAGTTGGGCAACAGGCCGATCTGTACGAAGATGCCTTCCAGCTCCAGCTCATGAAACTCGCTGGAGTTGCGGTCCTTGTAGATCAACCCGTTGACCTTCTGGCCGTCGCCGGTGACTTCGCTGGTCAGCGCGCTGGTGATCACGCTGACGTTCGGCAGGCTGTAGAGCTTCTTCTGCAGCACGGCATCGGCGCGCAGTTGGCTGTCGAACTCGAGCAGGGTCACCTGAGCGACGATGCCGGCCAGGTCGATGGCCGCTTCGACACCCGAGTTGCCGCCACCGATCACCGCCACGCGCTTGCCCTTGAACAGCGGGCCGTCGCAGTGCGGACAGTAGGCGACACCGCGCCCACGGTATTCCTGTTCACCGGGCACGTTCATCTCGCGCCACCGCGCACCGGTGGCCAGGATCAGGGTCTTGGCCTTCAGCGAGCCGCCATTCTCCAGTTTGATCTCATGCAGGCCGCCTTGGTTCGAGGCCGGGATCAGCTGGGCTGCGCGCTGCAGGTTCATGATGTCGACGTCGTATTCGCGCACATGGTTTTCCAGCGCACGGGCCAGTTTCGGGCCTTCGGTCTCGTTCACCGAGATGAAGTTCTCGATGGCCATGGTATCGAGCACCTGACCACCGAAACGCTCGGCCGCGACACCGGTACGGATGCCCTTGCGCGCGGCATATATGGCCGCTGCGGCACCGGCTGGTCCACCACCAACGACGAGTACGTCAAACGGTTCCTTGGCGCTGAGCTTCTCGGCATCACGCGCCGAAGCGCCGGTGTCGAGCTTGGCGAGGATTTCTTCCTCACCCATGCGCCCCTGGCCGAACAGCTCACCGTTGAGATAGATGCTCGGCACGGACATGACCTGGCGCACCGTGACCTCTTCCTGGAACAGTGCACCATCAATGGCGACATGATGGATGTTGGGGTTGAGCACCGCCATCAGGTTCAGCGCCTGGACCACGTCCGGGCAGTTCTGGCAGGACAGCGAGAAGTAGGTTTCGAAACGGTACTCGCCGTCGAGGTTCTTGATCTGTTCGATGATCTCCGGCGCAGTCTTGGACGGATGACCGCCGACTTGCAGCAGGGCGAGGACCAAGGAGGTGAATTCATGTCCCATCGGGATGCCAGCGAAGCGCAGGCTGATATTGCCGCCGATACGGTTGAGCGCGAACGAGGGGCGACGCACGTCATCGCCGTCAGTACGCAGGGTGATCTTGTCGCTCAGGCTGGTGATCTCTTCCAGCAGCTCGAGCATTTCCTGGGACTTCTCGCCGTCACCGAGGGACGCGACGATCTCGAACGGCTGGGTGACCTTTTCCAGATAGGTCTTCAACTGGGTTTTGAGATTGGAGTCCAACATGAGCAGCGATCCCCTTTAAGAATGTCAGGTAATAAAACGCCCAGGCGGTTCGCGCCCAGGCGTTTGGTGTCTCGGACCGATAATCGGTCCGCAATGGCTCTGAGCCTGCGGCTAAGCGCAGCGCTCGCCGGCCATTTAGATCTTGCCGACCAGATCCAGCGACGGAGCCAGAGTCTTCTCGCCTTCTTTCCACTTCGCCGGGCAAACTTCACCCGGATGGGCAGCGGTGTACTGGGCAGCTTTCAGCTTGCGCAGAGTTTCACCGACGTCACGCGCGATTTCGTTGGAGTGGATTTCCAGCGTCTTGATCTGGCCTTCCGGGTTGATGATGAAGGTGCCACGCAGAGCCAGGCCTTCTTCGGCGATGTGTACGCCGAAAGCATTGGTCAGCTGGTGGGTCGGGTCGCCGATCAGCGGGAACTGGGCCTTGCCGACCGCTGGCGAGGTTTCGTGCCAGACCTTGTGCGAGAAGTGGGTGTCGGTGGTGACGATGTACACCTCGGCACCAGCCTTCTGGAACTCGGCGTAGTTGTTGGCTGCGTCTTCGATCTCGGTCGGGCAGTTGAAGGTGAAGGCGGCTGGCATGAAGATCAGTACCGACCACTTGCCCTTGAGGGATTCCTCGGTGACTTCAATGAACTTGCCGTTGTGGAAAGCGTTGACCTTGAACGGCTGGACTTGGGTGTTGATCAGAGACATCTGCTAACTCCTTCAGGGGGTTCAGAAATTTAACGGGGGCTACGATAACGCAGCTGGTCACATACGGTTAATTGATTAAGGGAATAGGGAAAATTAGTTTTCTCTATCGAAGCTCAAGTAACGAGCAACCCTGTGCCATCGACCGGCAATCATCATGCAGGTTCAGCGGGCCATAGCGCCCTTATCGCCGCCACGCCCTGCGCGCCCGCCTGGCTTGCCGCGGGCAGATGCGCCAGAGACATTCCGCCGAGCACGAAGGCAGGCTGGTTGAAGCCCTGCAGCAGTTCCGATACCCGGGACCACCCCAGCGGAGATGCGTCGGGGTGCGTCGGGGTCGGCAGGACCGGTGACAACGTGACGAAATCTACTCCCAACTCCGTTGCCATGGCCAGCTCTTCAGCATCGTGACAGGACGCCGCCAGCCATCGCCCAGCCGGGATCGGTCGGCCCTGCCCTGCATGCCGCCGCAACTGCTCGGCCGTCAGGTGCCAGCCGGCGGCCGGAAACCCGCCCGCCCAATCCAGCGGGCCCTTGAGCATGAGGTTCGCCCGCCCGGCGCACAAGGCCAAGGCGTCGGCCGCCAGCGCCTGGTAGTGCACTGCCGACAATGACGGTGCGCGCAGCTGGACCAGGCGGACACCGGCATCCAGCGCACGCGCCAAGCCGTCCAACAGTTGTTGTGGGGCGGCACCGTCAGGTGTGATCAGGTAGCGATCCGGCAAGCGCGCAGCGGCGATGATCGGCCGGTTCGCCGCCGGGAAGGCGTAGTCCAGCAGCTGCTCCGGTACGACCCAGACAAGCGGCTGGCCTTCGGCACCGTGGGGCTCGCCGGAGAATGCCGACACTTCCCAGACATCCAGCAAAATCTGTTTGTCCGGATAGTCGTGGCGCACCTGAATCAGCGGCCTCGCCGCCGTCACACCGATACCCAGCTCCTCCGCCAGCTCCCGAGCAAGTGCAGCCTCGGCGGTCTCGCCCTCCTCGACCTTGCCTCCGGGAAACTCCCACAGCCCGCCTTGGTGCTTGTCGAGAGGACGTCGGGCGATCAGCACCCGGCCGTCACTGCAGCGGATTACCCCTGCAGCCACGTGGAGTCGTTTCATGCTTCTACTCCCGAGCGACACACTACAAACCCCGGCAGAACCCTGTGTATGAACCACACCTTTGGCCTGCAGCCTGTGGCTTGCCCCTGCGCCTCAGGTCCGGTATTCGGCATTGATTCGCACGTACTCGTGGGACAGGTCGGTGGTCCAGATGGTCTCGCTGCATGTGCCACGGCCCAGCTCGATGCGGATTTCGATCTCTTCCTCCGCCATCACCGCAGCGCCCTGCTCTTCCGTATAGCTCGGCGATCGGCCGCCCTGGCTGGCGATACACACGGCCCCCAGATAGACGTCGATCTTGCTCACGTCCAGCTCAGGCACGCCAGCACGACCGACCGCCGCGAGAATACGGCCCCAGTTGGGATCAGAGGCGAACAGTGCGGTCTTGATCAGCGGCGAATGCGCGACGGCATAGCCGACATCGAGACATTCCTGATGGTTCTCGCCGCCGTTGACGATGACCGTGACGAATTTGGTTGCGCCTTCGCCGTCACGGACGATGGATTGCGCCACCTCCATGCTCACCTCGAAGACAGCTTGCTTGAGCTTTTCAAACAGCTCGCCGCTGGCCTCGGTGACTTCCGGAAGCGCCGCCTTGCCGGTCGCTATCAGCATGCAGCAGTCGTTAGTCGACGTATCACCATCGATGGTGATGCGGTTGAAAGATTTGTTCGCCGCGTCACGCACCAGATCCTGCAGCACCGCCTGGCTGACCTTGGCATCGGTGGCGATATAGCCAAGCATGGTTGCCATGTTCGGGCGGATCATACCGGCACCCTTCGAAATACCGGTCACGGTGACGGTAACGCCTTGGTGCTCGAATTGCCGGCTGGCGCCCTTTGGCAGGGTATCGGTCGTCATGATACCGGTCGCCGCTTCGGCCCAATGGTTTTCGTCCAGATCAGCCAGAGCCGCAGGCAGCGCCGCCTCGATCTTCTCCACCGGCAGCGGCTCCCCGATCACACCAGTGGAAAACGGCAGAACGGCCTGCGCGTCGACGCCCGTCAGGCTAGCGAGGCTGGCACAACTGCGAATCGCCGCCTGCATGCCTGGCTCACCAGTGCCGGCGTTAGCATTGCCGGTGTTGGTCAGCAAATAACGAACCGTCCCCTGCGCACGCTGTTTGGCCAGAATCACGGGCGCCGCACAGAAGGCATTCAGAGTGAACACGCCGGCCACTGTCGATCCTTCGGCACAGCGCATCACCACGACATCCTTGCGTCCAGGCCGCTTGATGCCGGCCGAAGCGATGCCGAGCTCGAAACCGGGGACCGGATGCAGGATCGGTAAGGGACCAAGACCAACAGCCATTGATGCACTCCTTATGGACGATTGATGGCCATCGGCCACCGGGAAACGGGGAGAAAAACGCCGCGAGCGGCTAGGCCGGTCGCGGCGTGGGTCATACCGAACGGATCCGCTTATTGAACCTGTCCGTGGCAGTGTTTGTATTTCTTGCCGGAGCCACAGGGGCAGGGCTCGTTGCGCCCGATCTTCTGCTCGGTGCGCACAGGTGCTGCGGCTGTGGCCACGCCGCCCTCGGCTTCGGGCTCCTCGGGCTGTTCCAGCGCCGACACTTCGGCATGTTGGAACTGCATACGTCGCGCCAGTTCCTCGGCTTCGCGGCGCAGACGCTGCTCTTCTTCGACCGGATCTTCGCGGCGGACCTGAACATGGGAAAGAACGCGGATGCTGTCACGCTTGATCGATTCGAGCAGGTCCTGAAACAGCGCGAAGGACTCACGCTTGTATTCCTGCTTGGGATTCTTTTGCGCATAACCGCGAAGATGGATGCCGTGACGCAGATGGTCCATCGTCGACAAATGGTCTTTCCACAAATCGTCCAGCACGCGCAGTACGATTTGTTTCTCGAAGGTGCGCAGCGCCTCGGCGCCAGCCAATTCTTCCTTCTCGTTGTAGGCGGCGATCAATGCCTCGAGGATGCGCTCTCGCAGGGTCTCCTCGTACAGTTTCTCGTCTTCGTCGAGCCACTGCTGGACTGGCAGGCGCGTGCCGAAATCGCTGTACAGCACCGCTTCCAGACCGGCGATGTCCCACTGTTCCGGCAGCGACTGCGGCGGAATGTGCTGGTTGATCGCATAATCCAGCGCCTCGCGGCGGAACTCCCTGATCGTCTCGCCAATTTCATCGGCCGCCAGCAGGCTGTTACGCATGTGATAAATGACTTTGCGCTGCTCGTTGGCGACATCGTCGTACTCGAGCAGCTGTTTACGCATGTCGAAGTTGCGCCCTTCGACCTTGCGCTGCGCCTTTTCGATGGCATTGGTGACCATCCGATGCTCGATGGCCTCGCCGGACTCCATGCCCAGCGCCTTCATGAAATTCTTCACCCGGTCCGAGGCGAAGATGCGCATCAGACTGTCTTCCAGCGACAGGTAAAAACGGCTCGAACCGGCGTCGCCCTGACGACCGGCGCGGCCACGCAACTGGTTATCGATCCGACGCGATTCGTGACGTTCAGACGCGATCACATGCAGGCCGCCAGCCTCGAGCACCGCCTGGTGGCGTTTCTGCCAATCGGCCTTGATCTGCGCGACTTGCTCGTCGGATGGGTTTTCGAGCGCCGCGACTTCGACTTCCCAGTTCCCGCCAAGAAGAATATCGGTACCGCGGCCGGCCATGTTGGTGGCAATGGTTACCGCACCGGGGCGCCCGGCCTGGGCAATGATTTCGGCTTCCTTGTCGTGGTGTTTGGCGTTGAGCACCTTGTGCTCGATGCCTTCTTTCTGCAGCAGCTGCGACACATACTCCGAACTTTCGATCGTTGCAGTGCCGACCAGCACCGGACGACCGTTGTTCTGGCAGTCCTTGATGTCGGCGATGATCGCGGCGAACTTTTCTTCCTGGGTCAGATAGACCAGGTCGTTGTAATCCTTGCGCGCCAGCGGCTTGTTGGTCGGAATGACCATGACCGGTAGGTTGTATATCTGCATGAACTCGAACGCTTCGGTATCGGCGGTGCCGGTCATACCGGAAAGTTTCTTGTACAGACGGAAGTAGTTTTGGAAGGTAGTCGACGCCAGGGTCTGGCTTTCCGGCTGGATCGGCAGGCCTTCCTTTGCTTCGATGGCCTGGTGCAAGCCCTCGGAAAGGCGTCGACCCGGCATGGTGCGACCGGTATGTTCATCGATCAGCAGAACCTGGTTGTTCTGCACGATGTACTCGACGTTGCGATGGAACAGCTTGTGCGCGCGCAGGCTGGAGTACACGTGGGTCAACAGGCCGAGGTTGTGCGCCGAGTAAAGACTTTCACCTTCCGCCAGCAACCCGGCCTTGGTCAGCATTTCCTCGACGAACTGGTGACCGGCCTCGTTCAGCTCGACCTGACGGGTCTTCTCGTCGATGGTGAAATGCCCTTCCTGGGTGACGACACCCTCTTCTTCCTCGATATGTTGCTTGAGTAATGGAATCAGCTGATTGATCTGCTGATAGAGCTTGGAGCTGTCTTCGGCCTGACCGGAAATGATCAGCGGCGTACGGGCTTCGTCGATAAGGATAGAATCCACCTCATCGATCACCGCGAAATTGAGCTCGCGCTGGTTCTTCTCACCGAGACTGAACGCCATGTTGTCGCGCAGGTAATCGAAGCCGAACTCGTTGTTGGTTCCGTAGGTGATGTCGGCGGCATAGGCGGCGCGCTTCTCTTCAGGCGGCTGGAACGGCGTGACGATACCCACCGTAAGACCGAGGAATTCATACAGCGGCCGCATCCAGTTGGCGTCTCGGCGCGCCAGATAGTCGTTCACCGTCACCACATGAACGCCCTTTTCCGCGAGAGCGTTGAGATAAACCGCCAGGGTCGCCACCAGGGTCTTGCCTTCGCCGGTTCGCATCTCGGCGATCTTGCCCTCGTGCAGCGTCATACCGCCGATCAGCTGTACGTCGAAGTGCCGCATACCCATTACACGCTTGCCGGCCTCGCGGCAGACAGCGAAGGCTTCGGGGAGAATCTGGTCGAGGGTCTCGCCTTGGCCGAGGCGGGCCTTGAACTCTTCAGTCTTGCTCCGCAACTGCTCGTCGGAGAGAGACAGCATCTGCTCTTCGAGCGCATTGACGGCCTGTACCGCCTTGAGCATGCGCTTGACCTCGCGGTCATTCTTGCTACCAAAGAGCTTCTTCATTAAAGGCGCAAACATATCGACAAAGACTTCCATGCTGGGGATGGAGGCACGGCCGCAGGGCCACTACGGCTGCGTGCAAAGGGGGCATTCTACTCGGAAAAGCCATGGAGGAAAGGTGCCTGCTACGCAGCTATGACAGCCAGCGGCGTCAAAAACCTGCCGACCCGACGGTCACACGCGAGACCGACACGGGCCATCTGCCAGTATCGATCGACATAATCATAAATTCCCAGCTTCCGCTCGGTTGCCTACCAGGTATAGCGGGAGAATCGCCAGATCAGGGCCACTCCTGGCTTCTGCTAACATGACCGTTCCTTTTTCAGCCCAGGGTTACTGCCATGTCGTTGCGCCCCCTGCCAGCCAAAGCACCCGCTTCGCTGTTGCGCGAGGCAAAACCGCTGAAAGCCCTGTTCGGCGAGGCACGACGGCTCGATAAACTGCAGCAGCTAGTCGAAAGCCAACTGCAGCCGGCGGCCCGCGAGTATTGCCGCGTGGCCTCATGGCGCGATGGCACTCTGCTGCTAATCGTCACGGATGGCCATTGGGCGACACGTCTGCGCTATCAGCAACGACGTTTACAGCGGCAATTGCAAGGCATGGAAGAATTCAGAGCCCTGAGCCGAATTCTGTTCAAGGTCCAGCCTCCTGAGACGCCCCGGCACAAGCCCGGCCCAGCGCCTGAGCTGTCGGCCCGCGCAGCGGACAACATCCAGGAAACCGCTCGCGGCATCACGGACCCTAAACTCAAAGCCGCGCTCGAGCGGCTCGCTAGCCACGCCCGCCCGGTCGCGGAAGAGTGACCAGCCAAGAGCGGGTGCGGCAGCGGCGTGGATGGTCGGAAGTCACCATTCGCCTGAACCAACGTTAGGATCTTTTGCAGCCCACCAAGATAGAGGTATCGATGCCTACCCATTCGCACGGCCACTCACCATGCTGATCGGCGCCCTCTTGATCGCCACCTGGGTGATATTGCTGATTCGCTATCCCCTTCGAGCGGTTCCGATTTCTCTGGGCGCATTGCTCGGCCTGGGTTTGGTTGCCGCGTGGGTGGTCTGGCAAGAACGACGTGAAGAGCACCTGCTCGCTCAGCTCGAATTGCGACTGACATACGATCCCGCCGCTTGTCCGCCCGGGCAGCCGTTGCGTGTCACCCTCGACAATCACAGCTCGAGCCCGCTGCAAAGCCTGCGCTGGGAAGTCGCCGCCTATTCGCCTGGCTCCAGTCTGAACCTGGTGACTTCGGACTACGATGCGCCGCGGTACCGTGGTCCAGGTGACCTGCAGCCCAATCAGCGCTGGGAATCCTGCGCTCCCGTCCCCCCGCTACGTGCGGGTTACCGCAGCAGTGCACTTGAGTTTCAAGCCGAGCGGCTACAAGGCAGCTTTGCCGACTGAGATGGCCATCTGACATGCGGTTGCTTTCCATTCTGCGCCAGGCAGCTTATGCTGTACAAACAACCAGTATTCATTCAATTGAGCCGAGGTGGTAGATGGCCGTCGAAGTGGTGTACCGCAGCAGCCGGGACCTGGAGCGTTTGTTCATGGATAAAGCCGAAGCCGATCGTCACGACAAGATGCTGGAATTGGCCGAAGCCTTGGCGGCAGCGCTGCATAAGGCATCACCGTCGCTAAGCGAACAGCAAGCCGATGACATTGGCATATTCATGGCCAGGCATCGGGATCTGTTTGCCAAGGCATTCAAAAACAACCCCGAAGCCTTGGCAGAGCTACCGGCGTCGGGCGACGCGCCTTGATGAGGCGGCTACCGTTCTGTGAAAGCCCGACTGGGTCCTGCTTCGTTTTGCCGCAGGGAACATGCCCAGCGGGCGAAACTAGTTAATCCATACTCGGTCCACTGGGTGCAGTCATCCAATCAGGTAACCGGCAATGGACAGTCCTTTCAAGAAAATCAGCGATGTATTCCAGCCAGAGTACAACGTCAATTTCAGCATCGAAAAACCTGATGGCAGCATTCTGCTGACGTTGACCGACGCAGCAGGTGTGGCGGTCAAACGCTTCATCAGCTCCAGTCAATGGAGAGACCAGCAACAGCTGGAGCGGCTGATCACCAGCCTGCAGTTCAGTCTCGCAATCGAGCGCGGCGAACAAGCCAGCACCTATCGACTGACCAAGCATTCGCATTCTGCCGTTCAGTAATTAATCAGTCTGATTGCTTGCAGGCTGCTGCAACCCAGCGTGACCCTTCCTGACGAAAACAAGAATATCTATCCTCCACGCCGCCTGCGCAGTGTGTCCTGCACCTTGCGCGGCCTCGCAGCGACGATCCGTTTGGCTGACCAGTAGAGCGGCTCAGAGCCAGGCCAGTGCCTTGGCCCGAGCCACTGCTTGCGTACGCCGGGCGACGCCCAGCTTGGTGTTGATACGCCGTGCATGGGTTTTGACTGTATGCAGCGAGATGAAGAGCTGCTCGGCGATTTCCTGGTTCGAGCAACCCTGGGCGATCAGCCGCAGCACCGTAAGTTCGCGATTGCTCAGGATCACCTCGTCGCCCGGGGCGATTGCCTCTTCAGGCTCGCGCTCGAATTGCTGCAGTCGATCACGCAGAGTTTCGCCCTTGCCGGCAGGCAGTATTTTGGCAAGCCACTGGGGCTGACGATGCTGCAATTCATACAGAGGCTTGATCAGATGCTGCCTTGCCGCCTCACCAAGCGCCTTGCGTAATTCCAGCTCAGCTTCGTCATGCCGACCGTCCAACTGCAGTGCTTCTGCCAGCGTGAATCGGCACTCACAGGCCAATCCCAGGCGCTGAACACGAAGATTCTGTTCGATTAATTCCTGCAGCGTATCGATCGCCAACGAAAAGCGTCCCGAGAGCAGATCGATTACAGCCAGGTAGCGCTGAACCCTCGGCAGCAACTCGTAGAACCCGGAAGGCGCGATATACGTGTGTCCCCCGTAGAGCTCCAATACCTGAATGAATACGGACCGGGCCTTTTTCAGCTGGCCCTGATGCAGCCAGGTCAGCCCTGTTATCAGAGGTAAGATGCCGCGGAAACGCGCCTCTGGCACATGCCGCCATTGGGTCAATCGCTCAGCTTCACGCAACCAGTGATAAGCCGTTGGGAATTCCTGATTACGGGCAGCGAGTTCCGCCAGTCCGGCGTAACCGAAGAACACATAGGAATCGCCACAGGTCTCCGTCTCGATTCGCCCCTGCTGATACGCCTCGCGGGCCAGGTCATCGAGTCCCTGATAAGCCAGCAGATGACCCTGTAACAGTTTCAACCGGCCGATGATCGGGCTATGCCTGACACTGTCGCGCAATACCATCAGCGACTCTTCGAGAACCCCAACAGCCCGCTCGAACTCACCGGTAAGCTCTAGCAGCTGGATTCGATCGACGTTCAGCATCGCCTCGTAAAGCACACTGCCCTTGAGCCGCGCCAGTTTCATGCCTTCGCTGTTGTACTGCTGCGCCAATTCGAGCTGGCCCTCGGCCATGGCCTGCTGGGACAACGCCTGATAACACAGCACTCGCTGTGCCCATGCATGATCGGACAGCACTTCAAGCGCTTGGAGGCAATAGTTTCTGGCCTCCGGCTCGCCACGCAGTCTTGCGAGAAACCCGCGCAAGGCCTGCCACTGAGCCAGCAGCTGCGCCTGGCGTCGGGCGTCAGGCTGAGGGAAGAACTTCGCCAGATCGGCCAGGCAATCATCCACTTCATCGAGTCGGGCAGAAATGATCAGCGCCCAGCCGTGCAGCACGATCAACCGAGTCGTGCTGTTGAATAAATCCTGTGGCAGCTCGCTACGCCACTTCATGAAATGCGAGACGTTATCGCCGATGAGTAATTGTTCTTGCCCGTAGCGTTGCAGGAAGTTGGCGGCGACCTCCGGCTGCCCTGCCCATAACGCATGCTCCACCGCTTCGCGCATTTCGCCGCGGTTGGCAAACCACTGGCAGGCGCGCAGATGGGTTTGCGTTGGCGATATCGCTTCGGGCATTCGCTGCAACATCAGCGCTAATGGCTTCCACAAACGGAACCATTCGCCGCAATTGTCGATTTGGCGAATGAATAACTGAAATGTTTTCAGCACATCGAGTAAGTCGTTTCCAATACCGTCGAGCACGTGCTCGCATAGCTGCGGGGAAAAACGCGGCATGCGCGCCAGCGCGAACAGCGCGCGGCGAACATCCTCACTTTGCCCTTCAAGCACCTCTCGCTGGACGTAATCACGCAGCAATGGCGTACCCGCTACCAACCGTTCACGCACCGCCTGTTCATTGGCATTGAGCAGCACCAGGCTGACGCCGGCCAGCCATCCCTCACTGCCGGCCAAAAGCTGCTTGAAGGTGTCCTCCGCCAAATCGAGTCGGTGTGCTTTTAGTAGCTGCCTAAGCTCACCGGCAGTCAAAGCCAACGCCTCGGCCTCTACCTCGATCAGGTCGCCTTGAAGCAACAGCCTGGGCAACTTCCATGCAGGTTGCCGGCGGCTGCTTACCCACCAGCTGACAGACTCCGGGCCTCTTTCGAGAAGCAGGTCGAGGCAGGCATCGAACTGCGCAGTTGCGTCTCGTGGATAGTCATCCAGCATGATCCATAGCGGCTGCTGGAAGTTATCCAGCAGATCGACGAGATCCTGCTGCACGTCCCCACTCGCCACAGTCGAGCTATTCAACACACGGCTGAGCTGAGCGTAGAGCGCTTGGGCAGAACACGGGCGACCGCCGAGATCGAGCCAGACAAGATGGGTATCAGCAGGCACCAGCCGAGCGCACTCGTTCATCAGTACGCTTTTGCCGAAGCCAGCCGGCGCACATATCAAACGCAGACGACAACGGGCGTCGAGCAGCGTCTCGGTCAGCCTCGGCCTGGGAATGTGTAAAGGAGGAAGACGTGGAATGGTCGCAACTTGAACCTGCGCGGCGGCTTCTGTGCTGAGTGCACCAGGGTTGAAGCGTACGGACATAGCGAGGTTTCTCTTTTTCGTATCAGTCCATTGAGGAACGCGATGAGCGCGGCCAACAGGTCCTGCTCCGGGACCCGCCTAACTTGAACCGTATCGGTGCGCTTATGCGGTCACAACCTGCACGATTACGCCGCTTTTGTCGACTCGCGTAAACGCTCAGCTGCTCGCCCCCCGATACTCCCGGCCCTGCTAATGGCTAAAAAGTATCATCCTCCGCCTCGAGAGAAAAAAAAAGGCGGCCAACTGGCCGCCTTATTCATCGATTGGATGCTATGTAATCAGCGCACCCCGGCATTACGCAGCGCGGCGGGAGTGAAATCCCGAGCCGACGCCTTGTAGCCGAACTCATGCGCTTTTTCTTCGTTGCTCATGCCAATCGCAATATAGCGACCGGAGATTACGTCGTAGAGCGCTTCGAAGGCGTAGGCCGGAACCTTGTGCTGGTAGTACTGCAACAGGTGCGCCTCGCCAACGCGCCAAAGCTGCCCGCGACCATCGTAAAGCTCGGACTCCGCGATCTGCCAGGTGTCCTCGTCCACGAAGAAACGGCGCTTGGCGTAAATGTTACGCTCACCATCCTTGAGGTTGGCTTCGATTTCCCATACACGGTGCAGCTCGTAACGGGCCAGGTCCTGGTTGACGTGACCAGCCTTGAGGATATCGCTGTATTTCACGTCACTGGAGTTGATGTCGAAGCTGTTGTACGGGATGTACAGCTCTTTCTTGCCGACCAGTTTCCAGTCGTAACGGTCCGGGGCACCGCTGAACATATCGAAGTTATCGGTAGTCCGCATACCGTCGGCGGCGGTACCTGGACCGTCATAGGCGACCTGCGGAGCACGACGTACACGACGCTGACCGGCGTTGTAAATCCAGGCCTGGCGTGGGTCTTTCACCTGATCCAGCGAATCATGCACCAGCAGAACGTTACCCGCGAGGCGCGATGGAGCGGTTACCCGCTGCTTGAAGAACAGCAACGCGTTCTTGGCGCGTTCAGGATCCAGGTCCGTCATATCGCTCGGGAACGCCACTTCATCCTCGAAGTGCACCAGGGTGTAGCTGCCATTGGTTTGCGGAGTAGCCTGCACGATATTGCGGCGTACGTTTCCGCCACGATAACGGGTGATGTGGTTCCAGACGACCTCTAGACCATTTTTCGGAATCGGGAACGCGTAATAGCGACTGTCGGCGAAATTGTCGACGCCGTTACCGCCACCGACCAGTTCGGTATTCAATGCGCTTTTCTTCGCGGCCTCGTAGATCCGATCCGGCACGGCAGCGCTGCGATGGGTCGGGAATACGCGCATCTTGTAGGTTTCTGGGTAACGCTTGAACATGGCCTGCTGGCCGGCAGTCAGCTTGTCCTTGTACTGGTCGGCGTTCTGCGCGGTGATGACGAACTCAGGCTTTTCGCTCTTGAAGGGATTGGTCAGATGGCCGTTGTCCAGCGGTGCGGCATCTGTAGCCAGACCACCGGTCCACTCCGGAATGGTTCCGTCGGCATTGCCCGCTTTCTCAGCACCGAGCGGGGTCAATGACGTGCCGAGCTTTGCGGCTTCCTCTGGGGATACGGCGGCCATCACGCTGCTGGCGAGCAGCGAGAGAGCCAAGACACTGAATAGTTTTCTTGTTGTTTTCATACGATTCCAGTTCCTCTTGATCTTGTTTTGGCCGGAGGCCTTGCTCGAAGCTTGCCGCGACGGACGCCTACCAAAGGCTCCGTGCGGCAACAATTGAAGCGGCCTCCTTAGAAGTTCACGCCTACGCTCAGTGCGAGGAAGTCACGATCGACCAGGGTGTTGTAATCGCCCCCGAAGAAGTCGGTATACGACAAGCTGGCGGTGTAGCTGTTCTGATAGACGGCGTCGACGCCAACGCTTACAGCCTTGGAGCCCTCGTTGAACAAGCCGTTCGGGCCATAGCCATGAACGTCGTGGGAGAAGGAGACGTTCGGGGTGAGGTTTACGCCCGCGAACACGTTGCTGTAATCAGCCAGGGCGCGGAGGCGATAGCCCCAGGAGTCGGAAGTTACGAAACCATCGTTGCCATATTCCGGCGTATCGAGGCCGTAGATGGAATCACGCCCATAGCGAAGCTCGCTTTTGCTCTCCAGGCCACCAACGTGAGCGTAACCAATTTCCCCTACGACAGTGACACGGCCAGCACCAAGCACCTGATCGAAGAAATGCGTAAAGGTCGTCTGAATTTGAGTGACTTCCTTACGGTTATAGCCACGGTGTTCGGCGCCCGCCTGGCCAATTGCCCCGGCAACATCCCCAGCTCCAATGGATGCGCCAATGCCGGTAGCAAGCAGCCCGGTGGTATAAGTGGAGTTGAGGGCAACCGGAAGATTTGGACGATAGCTGATCTCGCCCGCCCAGGCGGTACCGGTAGGTAGAGTCGAAGCGAAGCTCGCACCGTACAGCCGAATATCTTCAGGATACTCAAGGAAGTACTCGCCATTACTTAGCAGAGCGGGAGAGGCCAGCGCACTAAACGCGGCGCCGGATGGTAATGGGCCGCCTGGCGACGGAGTGCCCAGCAATCCCAACAGCGCTCCAATCTCGGCGGCAGACGCGTTCTTGTACCCCACTGTTGGGGTGCGGCTGTGGTAGTTCATAAAATACAAACCATACTCGGCCGCATCGGCCAGCCAGCGAAAGGCCAAACCGTACTGACCCGAGTCGCGAGCATCCCTGTCTCCGCCGCGCGGGACAGTAACGCCCTCTGGACCGATGTTGATGCCTAGATCGTCCAGGCCAGCGTAATAATCCGCACCAATCAGCGCGTTTAGTTGCTCAATTGTAGCGCCAGCTCCGAGAATCCCGTCACGCTGAGCGGCTGAAAGTACGGTGTAATTATCATCGCAGCCATCGGCTGCTACGTCGTTGCTGGCGAAAAACGTACCGCAGTTATCGATGATGGTCTGGTCCCACTCCAGCTGATAGAACGCCTCCATGCTGAGCCGGTCACTCAGACTTTGGGATACGTAGAGCATGTTTACCGGAATCAGCCCTTCCTTGATTTCAGCACCAGGACGACGGAACGCTGCCGCATCGAGCGGGTTGATCGAATTGATCGAATTGCCGATAAAAGTGCTTTCACCCCAGCTGACAACTTGCTTACCAAGCCGGACAGTACCGGGCAGGTCGCCTAAATAATAATTGTGATAAAAAAAGGCATCGAGAATTTGGGCGCCAGAGGATTGCGCAGCCTCCTTACGATTGCTGTCGCTAATATCCTTGAACAGACGATTTTCGTCTTTCAACTCGAAGTCATACCAGTATTTTCCACGAATAAAAAAGCCGCTATCGCGATAACGCAGCTCCAAGTCGTGAATGCCTTTGAATATTTTGGAAAAGGTCTCGCCTTTTTTGAAGTTAAGACGTCCATCATCGCCGGTCTGCGTATAGCCGGTTCCACCGTTGCCATTGCCCACCAGATCCATATCTCGATCAGTCGTTGACCAGCTGGCGCCGATCGACATGGACGAGTCGAACTGGCCTTCGATTTCCCCAATATTGAAATTGACAGCATAAGCCGGTGAGGCGATACCCAACGCGACCGCGAGGGCCAGAGTTTTGGGCTGGAAGATTCCTTGCCTTGTTGTTTTTGTCATGAGGCGCTCCTGGTTGGTTCGAAGTACGCTCACCCTAACCACACGGCCGCATAGGGTTAAGCGCACTAAGGTTTGATTTGTTTTGTAATCCTTAAGTATGAATAGCCTTCCCGCTATTGGCTTGCAACGGTGCCTTGCGCTATTGGAAACGCCACTCGCAGCGAAGCTATCCGAGAGCTTAGCCGCAAGCGGAATTGGCGCAACCCTCGAAATAGAGCAGCTGCGACGCCAATTACGATAAAACCGGCGGAACCGTGCCGAATAGGCCACTGACTTACCGAGCCAACGCGTCGCGCATGGTTTCCAGCCGTCTCCGGCCGCGACGACAGGTAAAACTTGCCGATGCACCGGAGCGTTACCGAAGCGCAGCGTTGAGACGAAACGAAACAGTAGAGAGGAGCAGGCTGAAGCCGGGCATCAGGTGAGACCTGCCAAACAACAGCACGACAAACGAAGGAAAGAGCGGGATGAGAGCCGCCGCCTCGCTGGGAGACATCTCAATCGAGCCAGGAGCGCTGCGGCGCGATAGCCACCCGCCGGCCGTCGCGCTCAGGGCCGAACGACGTGCGCCCCATTAAGACCCATTAAGGATAGATGCTGGGGCTCCGCCTTACAGGCCTTTAACGGCGTAGATACCGGGGGCGTTGCGCCAGTAACCCTTGTAATCCATGCCGTAACCGAACACGTAGCGATCGACACAGCTGAGCCCGACGTAGTCGGCCTTCAGGTCTGGGCGAGCCTTACGCTGGTGATCTTTGTCGACCAATACCGCCGTATGCACGGCAGCAGCTCCGGCATGGCGGCAGAAATCGATGATGGCACCGAGCGTATGCCCTTCATCCAGAATGTCATCGATGATCAACACGTCGCGGTCAATGAAGGAAACCTCCGGCTTGGCCTTCCAGAACAATTCTCCACCGCTCGTCTCGTTGCGATAACGCGTCGCATGCAGATAGGACAGTTCCAGCGGGAAGTTCAGTTTGGGAACCAGTTTGCCGGAGAAGATCAGCCCGCCATTCATCACGCAGAACACCACGGGATTGCGCTCGGCCAGCTCACTATTGATCGTTGCGGCCATCGCATCGATCGCCGCTTCAACCTCGGCTTCAGGATATAGACAATCGGCTTCGGCCATGATCTGGCGGATGTGTGCAAGATCGACGGACATGACGATGCTCCAAGACAGTTTGGGGAGGAAGCAGCTCGGTCAGCCGCCCAACAAAATAAAGGGCGCGACGATACCGATGCCGCCATGGACAGGGCAAGTCCCGCTTGACTCATTAATAGCCGCTTACACCCCGATGCATTAATCTACGCCGGTTTATTCGACCGCCGGAGCCGCCCATGACCATTCGAGAGATCCGCCATCCGCTTATTCGCCACAAACTTGGATTGATGCGCCGCGCAGATATCAGCACCAAGAACTTCCGCGAACTGGCGCAAGAGGTCGGCTCGATCCTTACGTACGAAGCGACTCGCGATCTACCGCTGGAGAATTACAGCATCGACGGCTGGTGTGGCCCGGTCCAGGTCGAAAAGATTTCCGGCAAGAAGATCACCGTCGTACCGATCCTGCGTGCAGGTATCGGCATGCTCGATGGGGTGCTCAGCTTGATTCCCGGAGCGAAGGTCAGCGCGGTAGGCATCGCACGCAACGAGGAGACCTTACAGGCCCATACCTATCTGGAACGCCTGGTAGACGATCTTGATCAGCGACTGGCGATGATCATTGATCCGATGCTGGCAACGGGCGGTTCCATGGTCGCCGCGATCGATATGCTGAAAAAGGCCGGGTGCAAGGAAATTCGCGCACTGGTACTGGTCGCGGCCCCCGAAGGTATCGCGGCTGTCGAGAAAGCACACCCGGATGTCATCATTTATACCGCATCGATTGATGATCGCCTGGACGAAAACGGCTACATCATGCCCGGCCTGGGCGACGCGGGAGACAAGATCTTCGGCACCAAGCAGAAGGACATCTGAGCATGCCGCAACCCATGGAAGAGTCGCTCGGACGCCAGGTGCTGGCCGGTGCGCAGATGCTGTTCGTGGCCTTCGGCGCCCTGGTGCTGATGCCGCTGATCACCGGCATGGATCCCAACGTCGCCTTGTTTACGGCCGGTATCGGCACCCTCCTGTTCCAACTGGTCACCAAGCGTCAGGTACCGGTTTTCCTCGCTTCGAGTTTCGCCTTCATCGCCCCGATCATCGCCGCCAAGGGCGACTTCGGTCTGCCTGCGGTGCTCGGCGGCGTGGTAGCGGCGGGTGTCGTCTACATGGTTCTCGGCTTCGCGGTCCGTCTCAAGGGGCCCGGGTTCATCGACCGGCTGCTGCCACCGGTTGTAATTGCACCCGTGATCATTTCTATCGGCCTCGCCCTGTCGCCTGTCGCGGTGAACATGGCGATGGGTAAGGCCGGCGACGGCAGCGCCCAACTGGTGCCGTACGAAACGGCGATGATGATCTCGATGCCCGCCTTGCTGACCACGCTGCTCGTGGCCGTCCTCGGCAAAGGATTGTTCCGGCTGGTGCCGATCCTGGCAGGCGTCGCGGTGGGTTATGGGCTGTCGTTCGCCTTCGGCGTGGTGGATACAGCCGGTATCGCCTCGGCGCCCTGGTTGGCCGTGCCGAACTTCGTCACACCGGAGTTTCACTGGGGTGCGATCCTGTTCATGGTACCGGTCGCGTTGGCCCCGGCGATCGAGCATATCGGCGGCGTCGTGGCAATCGGTGGCGTCACCGGCAACAATTTCATCAAGAAGCCCGGCCTGCATCGCACCCTGCTGGGCGATGGTCTGGCAACGTCGGCTGCGGGCCTCTTCGGCGGCCCGCCCAACACCACCTACGCCGAGGTGACCGGCGCGGTCATGCTGACCAAGAACTACAACCCGAAAATCATGACCTGGGCAGCGATCTTTGCCATCGTGCTGGCGTTCATCGGCAAATTCGGCGCGGGACTGTTGAGCATCCCGGTGCCGGTGATGGGTGGCATTCTCTGCCTGCTGTTCGGCTCGATCGCCGTGGTCGGCCTAAGCACGTTGATCCGCCATCAAGTAGACCTAGCGGAAGCACGCAACCTCATCATCGTGTCGGTGACGTTGGTGTTCGGCATCGGCGGCATGGCCTTCGGGTATGGGGAATTCACCCTGTCCGGCATCTCCCTGTGCGCGATCATCGCGCTGATTCTCAACCTGGTGCTTCCAGGCGGTGAAGGCTGGAAGAATAAGCAGCTCGAAGAAAACAGCTGACGTGCCGTCCGCCAGCGCAGTTTGTGCTGGCGTTTTTCTCTGGAGGTAGATGAGCCCTTTGGAGCCAACGCGGAGCAAGGCGCGTAGACTGCCGCGATGACCTCCGCCATCCCCCACCGCCAATTGCCAGACGACAGCATCAGTTGCTCGACCTGCGCCGCCTGCTGCTGCCGGCTCGAAGTTCTGCTGTTAACCGACACCGGCGTTCCCGAACGCTTCATCGATGAGGACGACTGGGGTGGGCAAGTCATGCGCCGCCTGGATGACGGCTGGTGTGCAGCACTCGATCGGGACAGCATGCGCTGCACCATCTATACCCAACGCCCATTGATCTGTCGGGAGTTCGAGCTAGGCTCGGACGATTGCCTGGAAGAGCGCAAGGGTTCTGCGGCGGCCTATATGGACAATGACTGACGGCGGACCGCGCCGTCAGCCGTCACTTGTCACGGGTTCAGAACGATGCCCGGTAATGCAACGAGTAGCTCTCGATACCGTCGTTGGGGTTTTTGAGCCCAGCGTTGGAATAGTGGATCGCCCGCAGGCCGATTTCGTGGCCACCGGCGAAACGCAACCCCGCACCAAAGCGATCCTCAAACTGAAATGACGAGCCCAGGTCGTTCTTCTCGATCTCGGTGTTTTCGAAGGCCGCGATGCCGACGCCCGCTTCCAGATAAGGCTTCACCGAGTCACCCGCGAACTCATAGACGAAGACCGGCGCAAGCGACAGGCTATGATTGCTGGTCGTTTCGTCACCTTCCCAGTAGGTGTAACCAGCGTCCCAATAGCCTGTGAGCCGACCGACGCTCGTCTGGAACCAGCTGCGATTGAAATCGAACTGCGCGCCAAGACGATAGGTCATGGTCGACTCACCGGTTTGCCCCACGGCAGCGGTTAAATCCAACGCATGGGCGGCAGCCACCTGACCCAGTGAAACAGCCGCAACTGCAGCGAGGGAGATCAGTTTTTTCATTCGGAATTTCCTTATCGAAAAGTTGGCATCGCGTGTTGTTTTTCGAGTATTAACCCAAATACAGAAAGCAGACGCAGCGGGGAGTTCCTAGTCAGGATAGTACGCAACCGCCCCGCTTTCGCCCCAAAGTACCGGTAGTACACTGGCCAATCGGCGAGGATCACCGCTGCTCCAGAAACGCACCGCCGCACCGCCGGCACCCAATTGGTCACGCACCGTCAGTATCGTTTCCAAATGTCGCGCCACCGCCGCCCCGGTATCCACCAAGGTGACCGTCGGCGGAAGCAGCTCGACCAACAGCGGCTTGATGAACGGATAGTGGGTACAACCGAGAATCAGGGTGTCACACCCCTGCTCGATCAGGGGCTGGACGAACCCCAGCAGCAACGAGCGTGTCGCCTCGGCATCGAGCTCTCCGGCTTCAATGCGCTCCACCAGACCAGGACAGGGTTGGGTAATCACGCGCACATCACTGGCAAAGCGGTCCAGCAACGCTGCGAATTTAGCGCTTTTCAATGTACCTGTGGTGGCCAGCACCCCGACAACACCGCTACGGGTGGCCTGCGCGGCCGGTTTGACTGCAGGCTCCATGCCCACCAGCGGCACATCCGGGTACAGCTGGCGAAGTTCGGCGACGCCTGCAGCGGTGGCCGTATTGCAGGCCAACACCAACGCCTTGGCACCCTGTTCCAGAAAGAAGGCCGCGATTGACCGGCAACGTTCGCGAATGAACTCCGGACTTTTTTCGCCATAGGGCACATGACCGCTGTCGGCCAGATAGAGCAACGACTCCTGGGGCAGACGTGCGCGAATCTCGCGCAGCACAGACAGGCCACCGACCCCTGAGTCGAAAACGCCGATCGGCGCGTTGTCAGCCACGGCCGTTACCGCAAACCGCGCAGGCTGGGTCACGCTTGACCTTAAGCTCGCGGAAGCGACTGGTCAGCGCATCGACCAGCAATAGCCGGCCCACCAGCGGCTCACCGAAGCCTGCCAGCAGCTTCAGCGCTTCGAGGGCCTGCAGACTTCCCACCATACCGACCACCGGCCCCAACACGCCCGCCTCGCTACAGGTCAGCTCGGCCTCACTGCCGTGCCCGTAGAGGCAGTGGTAGCAGGGGCTGGTCACGATCCGCGGATCGAAGACCGAGAGCTGCCCCTCGAGACGAATCGCAGCGCCGCTCACCAAGGGTTTCTTCGCCAAGACGCAGGCGGCATTGACGGCCTCCCGCACGGTGAAGTTATCGGTGCAATCGAGCACCAGATCCACTGCCGCTACCGCAACGCCGAGGGTATCGGCGTCCATCGCGGCGCGATGCGATACCAGCTTCGCCAAGGGATTAAGCGCCGATAGCCGCGCGATGACCGAATCCACCTTAAGCATGCCAACCGATGGAGTGTCGTGAACGATCTGCCGTTGCAGATTGGTCAGATCGACACTGTCGAAATCCG
>NZ_JYHV01000002.1 GCF_000952685.1 Stutzerimonas stutzeri
TCCGGGCAGGCTGGCTGCGATAGCAGCAAGCCGCTCATGCATCGAGCTATCTGGCTCTGTGAATCACCAATGCCGAGGAACTGGCAGGCTAGAAGAAGCGGCTGTTGAGATAGACGCGCTCGACGACAATCGATGCGTGGCGGAGCGACGATCAATGCGGATCGTCACACCGTTTGGGAGGAGACTCATGGCTACGGGCAAACCGCACTCTTACGTATGAGATAGCTTTGGACTAGAGGCGATAGAAAAGGCCGTTTCGGCTGGCGCCAGCCTGCGCCACCGGCAGCAGACTGGTCAGCTCTCGACCACCGCGTTCAGCTAACCGGCTCGACCTCTTTCACGGCTTTTGGATCAGAGGCGGCGATCGATGCCTCAGCCTGATCACGGCGCTTAATGAATTTCCAATCCGCTTCGTCGATATAGATTCCGGCCGGGCCGCTACCGCCTTCCAGGTCGATAGCTACATGTGCCGACACCTGCGGCTTCACCGAGGCCAGAATCGGCACGAAGCCGAGTTGCAGGCTGGTTTCGATGAGTGCCTGCTGGTTTACGCTCGTCAATGTTAGCCGCTTCGTCCAGATAATGGGGAGTCGGATACGGCCCACCTGCTTTTCAAGTGCTTACGAGCAAAGCTGAACCGTAAAACGGTCTCGCAGATTCTTGAGTTCAAGCAGCCTTGAGAAAGCGCGTCAACGCGGCGTTTCCTGGTTAGCACCTAGCTGGGCAAAACCATTTCGCTCTGCTCGGTAAGCACTGATCGTCTCATAGACCGTCTTCCTCAGTCGGTTGATGCCACCTATCGGCCGGTGCGCCGGCAGAGCATGCCAAGGGTTGAACGAAAGATTGTCGCAGGCAAGGTTCTGTTCGGGGTTGTCAAAGTCCTGCGCAGGGAGGCGGATATCGGCAACCGTTTCGAACGGAGAAACTGAATCGTCCCATTCGATACTGGTGTCCTCAATCGGCATGTAATGGTCTGCGTTCTGCCGCTGAACCTGAAGCTGAAAACAGGCTGGCGCGCGGTCCAGCGACAATTGCTGGTAGAGCGCACTGCGCAGGAAGTTCGGTAGATCGCGGTTCTGCTCTGGCAGACGGTAGTCCGGGCAATGCTCGGGGGTGGGGATTACGCGGTACTTGATGTTGTGCGGGCCGAGCTTGTATGGCGCCACTGAACTGTAGGTGGTCGCGACTGGACTCTCGGGTGCCGGTGCGAGTGTCTCCAACGCGATATAAAGGTGGCGTAGTTCCCAGCTGCGTGGGTCGGCACTCGGAAAGAAGGCCAACAATTTTTTGCCTTCGGCTTGAGCTGCAAAGTTGCTGCGATATTCTGCGACGTCGCGTACGAAGAACACCGGATTGTTGAACATCACGAAGTCCTGCTCCCCGGCATGGTGCGGGTCGCGGGTGAGCTTATCGCCTGGCACATCGAGCAGTTTGATAGCCATACCGCGGGCGTCCTTGATCCGGTCGAATTGAGGATAAGCGTTGCCGTTGGAGAGCCGCACCCAGGCCTGCCAGGTTTTGCCTGGCTCCGCGAATACACCCTGGCGCAGCGCGCTCTCCAAATCTTCACGTACCCTCACCTCGGCCTTAACGCAGCCATGCGCTTTGGCGTGTGCGTCACGAAGCACGCGAGTGTTGTCTCGATGCTGCTCGATTACCGCGATAGCGTTCTCGATGATCGCCTGCGTGTCGGAGGCTTCGTCGGGCGCGACCATCTCTTCGGTCGGAACTGGACCGCTGTATTTGAAATGGTAAAAGACAAAGCTGATTGCCCAGACGGTCACGCCGAGCGCGATCAAAGCGACCAGCAGTCGGCTGAGCAGGCGCCCGAGCCAGAGCCAGAACCGTGTAAACATGTGTAACTCCTTATGTGCTGATCAGCGGCAGGCCGGGCCAGGATTGTAACGGCGGGGTGGAATGTCGCTCAGCAGAGGCTCGAAGCGCGGATCACCATATACCTTGAGGTATTCCACCAGAGCCCAGCGTTCGTGCGGCTCAAGGGCACGACCAATCACGCCGTTGCCGCGGCATCCAGCACGAAATTCATGACCGCGATTGCTATTGCCGGTGATCGAGGTGTCCAGCAGGAACCCGCCCTCGAAGCGCTCGGTGCGGATGCCGACATGCCGCGGGTCATATTCTCGGCTACCGGTCCAGAAGGTTTTTTGCCGCTCGGCGACGGGCGACAACAGCTGGAACAGGGTTGGCACGGAGCCGTTGTGTAGAAAAGGAGGCGTCGCCCAGATGCCGTCTAGCGGGCGCGCCTTATAACCGCGGACTTCCTGCACCCCGATCGGCAGCCCGAAGCCATCGAATTCGGCCCGCTCTTCCGGCGTGATGCCCGCGTCGCGATATGCGCGGTCGCTGACGTAAGCAGTGATATAGGCCAGTCCCTTAGCGCTAGAAACCTTCCTCAGGTCCAGTTCGCCTGCCGATTTACCGAACAGACGGACGTCCAGCCGATTCAGCTCCTCCTGCTTCCAGCCCAAACGGGTGAGATCGAAGCGATTGTCGGCAATGTTGTCGGCTGTGGTCGGGTCGGTACCAACGAAAGAGGTCGCAACGACTGGCATGCGCCACTCCGGCTCACGGCTTGGAGCAAAGCGCTTGTCGGCCGGTTTGGGCTTGGCGTCGTGACAGTGCGCGCAGTTTTCCCAGTACAGCGCGCGTCCCTGGCTCGCCTGCTGGAGATCGACCTGGCCCAGCACCTCTTCAGGCCAGCGTGGCGGGGTCAGCTGCATCAGGGTCGTTTCAAGCCTATGCAGGTCTCGTACACGCACGCCGGACGCATAACGCTCGGCCTCGGGAACCGGTTGGCCATCTTCGTGCAGCAATTGCAGTCGCGCACCCACGCCCAGTGCCTCGCCAATGTTGCGCGCCATAGGCTGCATGGCCGAGCCGTTCCACTGAACCCAGTCGAACTTCCAGATATCCCAGAGTTGCGGATAGCTAACCGGGGCGTTGGCGACGCGGTAGTTGACCGGGTCAATGGCGTCACCGAAGGTTGTGTTGGCGATGCGCCCGAAGGCATCGGTGCGGCCGAAGCCTTCCTCGGTCGGGTAGAGTCCACGATGCCAGTCGTTGTAGGCCGTGCCGAGCAGCCGATTGAGCACCTGCTTGAAATCCCGGCGCAGCTGGCTACGATCACGCTCGTAGTTCTCACCCAGCACCTCATGAGCGAAACGGCGGAACTTGAGCGGATTGTAGTAGGTAAATGCCATGCTCATGCCGAGCGCCTGGCCAAAGGACCCGCCGCGCAAAGTCGGTACGGTCGACGCCAGTGAGTGCATCGCCGCGCCGCCGTCGATGCGTATGGCCTGACCATTGTAGCGCAGCTCGCCGGTGTGGCACGCCGCACAGCTGACGTCCAGGTAGGCTCTTCCTGTCTCGTCATCTTCATGTCGGGCAAAGCCGACCGGAAGATTGCCAGGGTTCAGTGCAGTGGCCTTCTGTGTGGGATCGATCAGAAATCCGAAGCGGGCCAGGTAGTCGGGTGCCGCGAATTTGGCTCTACTGAGCGGTAGCTCCAGCGCTCCGAACCAGTCGTATTCCAGGCCTTTAACCTGGGTGCCTTGTGGCGTGTAGTAATAGGTTTGCCGGTCTGCCTCGCTCCATTGGTCGAGGTAGCGAAGCACCTTGGGCGCCTCATAGTCAGGCAGGTTGGGATAGGCCACGAAATACAACCCAGCCCCGACCACCAGCGCAGCCAGCAACAAAACAGCCAACAGGACACGTCGCACTAGTCGCATTGGTACATCCTTGTAACGGTAATGGCGAATGCGCGTTTATGGCAGGGTTAAAGAGCGATGGCAATATGGCGCTTTCTGTTTTGGTTTACACAGCTTGTCACGATGAAGACAGGAACGGATTTTGTTGTTCTTCTCTACTCTTTCGTCTTTTTCTCCGCGTTTCGAAGATCATTTTCGGTTGGCGTCAATGGCTAGCGACAGGTCCGTAGCTGTCAGGCGTTCCAGTGCATGTGTGACAGGGTCCGTCTCCATATCCACCGCAAGGAGGGTCGTACCGTCAGCGTCATAGACCAAATAAGCATTGCCGTTGGTTATTTCATGGGTCTTTTCATCTACCTTAGCTATGGTTTTCGGGGTTGCAGACATTAGCTCCTCGACCGAGCTGTAGCGCAATGCCAAATCAATCTCGCCCAGTCTATCGAGAGGGGCATCGACCTCTTGAGAAGGCTCCGCCATCACGGACTGCAAAGATACTGAATTGGATGCTCTGATCCACCTGTCCGAGTAGGTGAAAATCAGGTCTTGATACTGGCTCGAAAGTGGCTTCTGAATATTGCATACAGCCTTGCGAATGGATACGCCATTCTGCCCATTGCGGATGTTACCGTACACGCAGTCAATAAGCGGGACTTTGTCCTTAAGGGTGAGCGTATAAAATACTTCGAAAAGAGTGTTTGATCCGGCGTTTTCGTAGCTAAGCGCCGGGCCACCGTTGAACGAGGACAGAGCTCTGGAAACTTGCCCTGTATAACCAACTATATCGGTGAATATCTTGGTTTCCTTTCCCCAGCTGATCGTTAACGCACCGGTATTCATGTTTGCTTTATAGACAATCTTCGGCGATGCATTGCTATCTATTATCACTGTATATGGATCTGCATGTGTAGCGGTAGCCAGCGAAAGCGAAACCAATAGCGTGGAATATCGTGTGTATCTCATGGCGCGAAGATTTCCTTGGCCGAGGATGTTTTTCTTAGAATGATTTCAAATTTTTGTGCATAACCGGCAATGAGCTGGTGCTGATCGGTTCCGTTAATAACTCTGCGGGCTTCGGCATAGTCCACGCCAGCAGCATTAATGTACTGGCTTAGTTTCCAACCTGTAAAAACTCCTTCCTGCATTCCCCAAATCATAATTGGCACGGAATGCTCGGGCTGCGCGGCTTTTTCAGGTTGGGTCACGAAATCGACGCCAAGATGCTCCTCCGCCTTGCGGTAATTATTCTTCCAAGTAAGGTGGACGAGGCCTCGCCCTCGGTATTTATAACCGTCACCCGACAATATGTTCCCATTTGCTATGGCTCGATCTCGATGTTCTTGGGTGCTGGCTAGCATCGGGTCATATTTGTTGAAGTAGGCAAAGCTGCCTACTTCGGGCTTGGAACTAAAAAACTCACCAGTGGGGAAATAGTAGGCCTCATGCCGGGCTGTCGCAAGCATGTACGCCAGCTCGAAGAGGTTTGCTTTTCCAGGAAAGCTATGGAGTAGGAAATTCTTGACGAAGGATATTTGACTTAGGCGCAGATATATTTAAGTAATGTTCAGTGGATATCTTTGCTTCCGAAGCTCTAGAAGAGCTTTCTAAATCATGCCAATTTTATCGTGGTGACTAGAATCGACTGACAAGTGATGGCTTTCGCTCGTTTCATTATGGGTTGATGTTTTAACATGGCACGTGCATTCCGCAATCAGATAGTGGAGTTAAAATACGCCTCTTTTTCCTTGTATCGTTTTATCATGCAGTCGAGTTTATTAGCTTGCTCTGCTCGAGTTCCAATGCTTTCGAGAGCTTCGGCTCGGCAAGTCTTTTCGATAAAATCATCCCATACTTTAAATGCTTCTTCCAATCTCTTTACCTGCTCTTCATGATTGGTTGGAGAGGTCGATGCAAATTCGACTACTTCTTTGTATGCGTGTTCGGCTAGGTCTTTTTGTGCTTCTAGTTCCATCCGGAGCTGTTTTTCTGTTTCTTGTTGCTGTGCTATTTCCGTCTCAAGGCCAGCATGGGCCAAGGCGGTGAAGAAGAAAGCTGTAAATATTGCTTTACCAATCATTCGTATACTCTTTCCGTCTGTTGAATCTGTCTGGCGGCACATTGTGTGTCGATACCCAGAATGCTTGGTCTTGCATTGCTTGTTTGAGGTTAGGAAAATCATTTTTATAACATAGCTCCTGAATTTTTTCTCTTGTAGCTGGCTTGTAATCGCCTCGATATCTCAAATCAATCATAAGATCTTTTATCTTCTCATCAATTGCGTTCCACGCTTCTTCGCCTCGTCCGGACATGGTGGGGAAATATCTGTTAAGAGTGGTGCTCGCGGTGCTGATGCGCTTCACATCAGCCTCCATTAGATGATATGTAAACAGAAATAGCTGGTGTTGTTGTTTTCTAGTAATCGTAAGTTTGCGCAACTCTTCAGGTGCGGCTGACAAGTAACTGCATGCCTCTACTTGTGTTTTGCCTTGTCCAGCCACAAGCCAAGATAAGAATGGTTCTTCAATCCCCGCACTCTCAAGATCGGCTTTTACATTAGGTTGTTGACCTATATCGTAGCCGCGGCCGAGGGTTACGCCGGAGTTTCCTACAGGAGGCCAATGAGCCACTCGGCTAAAATAAATTGAACTTGGGTTGTCGTTGCCTTCGACGTCGAAAGTTAGTTGTCCTTGCGGAACTTTTAGCCATTTCAAATCATTCTCGTCTTCGAGAATATAAAGGTTGCCAATTAAGCCTGACGGCTGAAAATGCCAAGCCTTCCCATCCCCACCGAGCCCATGCTTTTCGGCTACATCGCTCCACCAGCTCAGCTTCTCAATCCGCCGTTTTTCCGCTTCCCAAATAAAATTCGGTTTTCCAGGTTCCTCCTCCAGTAACGGGTCCAGTTCATTCCATTTACTCCTGTTCCAGAACCATTCGCTTTGATATCTGGTGATCATTTGGCCGAGCAGTTGCGCCTGCCAAGGCTTCGTAAGGGCAGCACGGATTTCCGTGCTGGTCAGAATTCCGTCCTTATCTGTGTCGACGATGTCGTGCAGCCGAGCCAGCGTCAGGATGGGACCGCCGTCTGCCTTGTTGATCTGGGCGTGATAGTTTTGCTGTTCCTCCGTATTTAGCAGGCGGCGGGCATCGAGACTATAGGCAAGCTTTTCGACGGGCGTCCCGGTTTCCTCGACGCATTGGAAGCCCTCCCACTCCCAGGGACTGTGGCGGGTAGTGATCAATTCCTGTTCGGCCAGCCAGCCGTCGATGGGATTCCCGTTGACGTCAGCGAACAGGCTGTCCAGTCGCCACCAGCAGGTCGTGTCGCCATCGTCCGCGGTCTTGACCTGGATCTTGCTCGAAGCCGGTAGTCCGTCCAGCAGCGCTTGCGGAATGATCAGGTCGACACCGATCTGAGAGCCTTCGTCGCTGAGCCTGGGTGGACTATCAGCGCTGATGTCGTCCCGGTGCTTGATCAGCTTGCTTGCGCCTTTGTAGACCTTGAGCAGGGTTTTCTGGTCGTCGGGTAGGCGGCCCGCCCAGGCGCGACTCTGAGTGAGGAACGCGGGCACATCGTCGCAGCTGAAGAGCTCGATATGGACCATATGCTGGGCGGCGCTGTCGTGGTTCTGGTACAGGCCCGGATGACCAATCAGAGCACCGGCCTTGATTGGCCGCCCGCTGTCGAGGACGACGACCTTGTCGTATTCCGCTGGTTCGCTGTGCGGTTTGAGCAGCTTGGTGAGTACGTAGCCAGGCAGTTGCCCGTTTTCATTGGTCGCCATGACGGGTTGCGCCGTTCCGCTGATCAGGCTGACCAGCTTGCTGAATTCGCCTTGCGTTTCGCCAATGGCAACTTCGGCTCCCCTGGACAGCTCGGAAAGCTTGGCGGCGTTCTTGCTCGGACCCGCACGGACGCTCAAACCTTGATTCTGCGTGTTGACGGTATAGCTTCTCGTTTCCCAGAAGGCGGGGCGCGGCAGGTCTGGCTGCGCCTGGTAGCCCGGCCAGTCCAGCAAGTGCATATACAAGCTGTAGAGGGTCAGGTTTGGAGGGATACTCCGATCATCGATGCGGCCGTCGGCATTGCGTAGTGGTGGTGCCTGTAGGCTGTGCTTGACCAGAACGAACCCCGGCGAAAACGGCGCGCGTTTGATCAGCGGGATCTCGTCCGTAAACTCGCTGACGGGGTAGTGCTCGTCGATGCGATAGGCGATCACCTCTCCATCAGCGATGCAGCGCACGCTCGATTGATCGAACTCGGCTGCAGTGCCGTCGTCGAAATGCACGCCGCCATGCCATAGGCCATTCTCGCCGGTCGGGTAGTAGCCTCCCTTGGCTGACGCCATAAGGGTAAGTAGCTGCAGCGGATTGCTGGTTGCGTCCCTGCTGGGGAACGGGTAGCTCCAATTGATCGGTTTGTTTTCGGCCATGTTCGTACATTGCTCCTTGCCTATGAGCACGCCTGGCGGCTTGCCCTATCCTTTTCTTAACCCGAAAAGTTAAGCGAGCGCTTGCGTTTGGTGGTCAAGTTGCCTGCCTCACCTAGCTGCGCCTGCTCCAACAAACTCCCCGCCTTGTCGCGATCCGCCATCCCCGGCAGCACCGGCGGCTTGATCTTTATCCCAGTCCCTTTGCCCGGCGCGCCACCGGCATTTATCTTGACCAATGGACCGCTGACGGTGATGCCGCCGGGGTCGAGCCTGATGAAGCTGCCGCCAGCGTGGAGGGTGAGTTCGATGCCGGCTTCGATGACCATTTTCTGGCCGGACTTGAGGTGTATCTCGCGGCCGGCTTTGGTCAGTTGGGCGGTGCCGAGCTTGATATGTTGGTTCTGCCCGACCGCGAGATGGTCGTCGGGTTTGATTTCCACCTTGCGCTCGGTTCTGACGATCAGGTGTTCTTCGGCGTGCAGCTCGGTGTAACTGTTCTTTTCTACACTGTCGTGGCGTTCGTTTCCGACGCGGATTTTCTGGTCGTGCTCGACGTTTTCGTCCCAGTCGCGCTGGGCGTGGATGTAAATCTGTTCGGCACCTTTGCGGTCCTCGATGCGCAGCTCGTTGTAGCCGCCACCGCCCGGTGAGCTCAGTGTCTTGAAAACGCTCCGGGTCTTGTTCGCCGGCAGGTCGTAGGGGACCTGGTGTTCGGCGTGGTAGAGGCAGCCTGTGACCAAGGGTTGATCGGGGTCGGCCTCCAGAAAGGTAACCAGTACTTCCATGCCGACGCGCGGGATGGCGATACCGCCGTAGCCGTCTCCGGCCCAGCTGTTGGCGACGCGTAGCCAGCAGCTGGTCTTGTCGTCCGCTTGGCCTTCGCGGTCCCAAAAAAATTGGGCCTTGATTCGACCGTACTCATCGCAGTGGATCTCCTCTCCGGCGGGGCCGGTGACGACTGCGGTCTGGGCGCCGAGTAAGCGGGGTTTTGGGTAGTCCAAAGCGGGCCGGAACGGAACATCCCATGGGGTTGCGAAAAAGCGGTTGCGATAGCCTTGAGTGAAGCGATCTTCCGTAGAACTCAGTCCTTCTTCCGGTTGAGTTGTGCGGGCGCGCCCGTGCCCGCGCTGACTTGAGTTATTGGCAATCGACTCCTCCAACACCTGCGGCTGTTTACCTTCGTGAAACACCTCAGTCAGCAGCCAGAGGTCGTTCCATTCCCGTCGAGGGTGGTCGGAAATTTCCAACAGATGACCGCTGACCAGCGTGGGCTGGTCGCTTCGGCCTTCAGCCCGCCGATAATCGGAACGGTGGCGTTCTAAGGCACGCTGAGATAGATGCTTGCCGCGGGCGCGCTCGGTGAAGCGCCCCGGGTAGTCGTAATCTTCTAGGTCAGATCCTGATGCGCTCTGCTGTTCGGAGCCCTTGTGGCCGGCTTCCATCACCAGACGCGGCTGCTCGAAGTCGTAGTCGCGCCGGCTGACGCGGTTGGTACGGGTCTCCAGGCGGACGGCAAAGCGCTTGATCACTGGCTCGTCGGGGACCAGCCCGCTGTCCTGGAGGTATGCAGTCGGTTGGCCGAGTTTGGGAAAGCTCGTCTGGTCGTCCCCAAACACCAGCACGTGGCCTCGTTCGCTGTGCTCGAAGTGATAGTGGATACCTTCCTCTTCGCACAGGCGCTGGATGAAGTGCAGGTCCGTCTCGTCATACTGCGTGCAATAGTCACGTTCGGGATAGACCACAGGACCGAGTTGAAAACGATAGGCGTCAGCCTGAATGCCGTGACCCTCAAGCACCTGGGCGATGATTTGCGGTACGGCCAGGTGCTGAAAGATGCGCTGATCGGTACGGTGGGCGAGGTACGCCAGTTGCGGAACGATAGTTACTTGGTAGCGGGTTAGGCGCTTGCCGGACTCGCCCTGTGCGACGCGATGAATCAATCCGTGAATGCCATTGCCGGCCGGAGAGAGCGACAGGAATGCTGGCTTGTGCAGCAGGCTCTGCAGGTCGAGATCGGGATGCTCGCCGACAAGCTCCAGGTCGAATCGGTAGGGCTGGCTGATGGCCTCGCGACCGGTGAAAGCGAGTACCTGTAGGTCGTGCTCGACGCCTTCGATGGTGAGGCTGAAGTGGGTGTCGTTAGCCGCGTTGAACATGGCGCTTCCTTGTTTCCTATGTCATCCATGGGGGCGCCCGAACCAGCGCTGCAGGCGGCTAGGTGCGGGGCGACGGAAAATTTCCAGTAGTTGAGTCAAGCTCGCCGTGCGGTCAGGGATATTGAACGCCAGCGCCGAACGCAGTACTGGCCAGCCATGCATCAGATTTGGTGGGCACCGCAGCTCTTTCTCCAGGGCCATAGCTTTGGCCTGCTTGGCACTCAGCCGGCGGAACGGGTGCTGGCCGCTCGCAAGTTCGAATAGCAGGCACGCAAGCGCGTAGATGTCGCTGACTGAGGAAGGCTCGGCGCCTTCCAGCAGTTCTGGAGCCGCGTAGCGGGTCGTCCAGGCCTTAAAACGATTACGAGAGAGGCGTGGTAGCTTCTTGAGAACCTCCTCGAGTGGCTGGCCGAGGCCGTAGTCGAACAAGCGCAACCCGTCCTCGGCAAGCATTACGTTGCTTGGTTTGATATCGCCGTGGATCACGCCGTGGCTATGGGAGTAGGCCAACGCTTCGATCAGCGGCAGGGCGATTTCGCGCAGCTCGTCCCAGGCGAGGCCACCAGGGCGCTCGCTGAGCAATTGGTCGAGGGTCGGACCCTTGAGCAATTCAAGGGTGATAAAAGCTCTCTGGCTGGCTGTGTCCACATCGAAGCCGAACAGCCGTACGACATGGCGATGGCTAAGCCGTGCGGTCAGGGCGAACTCGGTATAAAGCAGCGCATGGGCGTCGGGGTACTCGGCGAACTCATCGTTCAGGGTTTTGAGCGCAATGTAGGGCTCCGGGTCGCCGAACTGTTCACGTAGCAGGTCCCGGGCGCGGTAGACGGCTCCCATGCCGCCCACGCCGAGCAGTCGTTCAATTCGGTAGCGACCGCCTAATACCTGCGGCAACTCGTTGGTATGGGTGGCCGACGACGTCGGAGTGCCAGGCATGGCAGCCGTGGAGGCGAAGGCGAAGTAGGTCAGGTCCGAAGCCGGCTCGGCCCCTATGGGCTCGTTCATCGGCGTACCACCACGGCGCTGAGGTTGTCCCGCGCCGGACCGTCCATGGCCAGGTCGAACAGCCGTTGCAGCGCAAGCGCCGGCGACGGCGAATTGAGCGCTGCACCCAGTGCGTCCGGCGATAGAGTCTGGTAGAGGCCATCGCTGCACAGCAGCAGGGCGTCGCCTGGATAGACATCGAACTCAAGAATGTCCAGCACCAGATGCTCGCTGGCACCGACAGCGCGAGTGAGCGCATGCGCAGCGGGGCGGCGTGCAGCCTCCTGCGGGCTTAGGTTTTGTTCGTCGATCAGTTGTTGCAGCAGTGAGTGGTCGCGCGAAAGCTGATACAGGCGACCGCCACGCCAGAGGTAGCAGCGGCTGTCGCCGGCCCAGACGCAGGCGGCGCGATTATTCTCCATCAGCAGTGCGACCACGGTGCTGCCAATCACCGGGTCTGGACGATCAGCGGTGACGGTCAACTCCTGCCCGAGCCGGTGGTTCAGGTCATGCAGGCAGCGCCGCAGGTTGGCCAACCGTTCGGTCAGGCTACCTTTCGGTAAGTCGGCCAGTTGCTCAACGATCAAGCGGCTGGCCAATGCACCGTTGTGATGGCCACCCATGCCATCGGCGACCGCCCACAAGCCTTGCTCAGGGAGGTCGAGGAAGGCGTCTTCATTACGCGTGCGAACCTTGCCGGTGTCGGTTCGCGCGGCGCTACGCCAGCCATGGGCGGGGCTTGCGGTGCTCGTCATCACAGGGTCGCCGGTAGCTTGAAGTCGCGCAGCAAGGCGATGTCGAACGGGTTCGGCGAGCGCTGGCTGTGCAGCAGGTAATTGGCGTGACGGCCGGCCAGATTCGCTTTGAGCATCAAAACGTCACGGCCGCTGTGGTAGTCCACCTGCATCAGGTCCAGCAGGCGGAACAGCGACCAGGGACCGGTGTTCTTCTCAATGCCGACACGGTGTCCACCGAGCTCTTCGACAACCAGGCTGGTGCGGCCGTCTTCGGCGTCGGCAGGCCAGCTGAAGGCTGTCTGCACGATCGGGCCGTGGCGGTATTCCATCTGCTGATTGCCGAAGCGGAAGTCGGCGCGGCCCAGGCTCGAATCCAGCGAATAGGGCTCAAGTTTGAAGCGGATCTGCGGCTCGTTCGGGTTCTCGGCGAAGAAGCTGCGACGGATCGTTTGTGCGTGGCTCATCTGGGCCAGGAACTCGCGCGACAGAGGTAAGCCACGGCCATCGACACGACGCAGCTGATACTGGCCAGCGCTGCCGCTCACAAAGGCCTTGAGGTATCGATCGAAGAAGCTTTCGGCCACGCCCTGTGTCTTGAAGAACTCGCGGAAGTCAGCGATGGCAACATCGCTTTCGCTATGGGCGCTGAACGGATAGCGCTGGCGCAGCGATCCTTTGTAAAACGCGTACAGCTCGCTTTGGTAGCGCTGGTTGAGGTAGTGGTAGGCGTCGTTCAGCACCAGCGTCCAGCTGTCTTCAGCGAGCAGGCCGAACCAGTTGCCGATCGGTTGCGGCAAACGGGCTGCGCTGGCGCGTAACTGGTTGATCGCATCTCGCTGGCCGCCCATGCGTGCTTTGGCGAGTTCGAACGCGGCCTGATCAGGCGTGCTGGCGTGGGCCAGACCCGCCAGTTGCAATTGCAGCGCATCGAGAGCCTGCAGCGTCGGGACCAGTTCGGCGCTCGCGCCCGAATTCTCGTCGAGCAGACGATGTAGGGGTTCGAAGCGGCGCTCCAAGGTTTTGCGCGCGGTGTCCGGAAGATTCTTGGCCAATACCACCTGAGCCTGCTCGGCAGCGGCCGATGCCAGCATGGCGGCTTTGCCCAGCTTGCCCTTGGCGCCCTTGAGCGCATCGCCAGCGTCTGCAGCATCGTCAGCGGCGTCAGCCACCCCCGCGAAGTGGGTGTTGTCGCGTATTTCGACGAGTAATTGCAACAGCGGCGAATTGGCTGCGCTCAGCCCGCTGAGCAATACCGCGCCCTGACCAGCACCTGCCATCGGCTCCAGCGTCAGTTGTGCGACTGCTTCGCTCCAATAGTTGGCATAATCGCGGAAATAGAGCTGTTCCATCTCCACCATGAGGTGGCTCAGGTCCTTAAGGCTCAGGCTGTCGCCCCCTCCGAGTACCCAGTTGTCACGCAGAATTTCGCGCACCAGATCGCTGCCCTGGGCGACGTAAAACTTCTGATAGCCATTCTGGGTATAGAGGCCGGGAATGGCATAGTCGCTGCCGTTGAATAGGGCGCCCTGAGGGCCGAGGCGTTGGCTGAAGCGATAGTCCGGAAGGCTGCGGGCTTGGTCGCGCAGCATCCGGTAGACGACGTTGGCCAGCGATTCGCTGCGTAGCACTTGGCGCGCTTCGGCGACCAGCTGGTCGTTGAGCGGGTAGGCCGTGAAGCTTTCGTCGAGCAGCCGCTCGAAGTGCGTAAGCAGGCCATTTTGCGCCACGGCATTCCCGGCATAGCGCAGTGACCAGTCCGCTGCTAGCCACTCCTTGAGGAAGCCGTTTTCGCGCCGTTGCTCCAGGTTGAGCATGAGGTAGGCACGCAGACTGCCCAGCAGGCGCTCGCGGTCGGTGAGGTTAGCGCGGATCTGCGCTTCGAGCTGGCGTGCTACGCGCGGCAGCAGCAAGTCTTCCAGTTCGCGCCGGTAGGCCTGATGCAGGGTCGGATCTACCCGTTCGCCCTGGTAGAGCCCGGCACGCTGCAGGTAGGCCACCTCGGCTTTATTCGGGAACACCTGTGTGGCCGCGTAGCTGGTATCCAATGCCTTGAGTGTGCGCAATGCATCGTCCTGAGCAGAGATGGCTTGATGCTCACGGCCCAGATGCTCGGCGAGGCTGCGTAGTTGCTCGAGACGCTGGTGGTTGTTGGAAAAGCCGTTGGCCCACAGCGCGCCGAACAGCGCCAGGCACGCGAAGCTCGTGGCATAAAGAGCGCGCTGTCCCCAGTCGATACGGCGTAGTTCCTTCTGGTCCAGCCCGGCAAGATCGGCTTCGGGGAAAATCACACGGCTGAGCAGGTGGTTGATAAAGCGCGCTCGGCCGCTGCGGTAGGTAGGCAGGGCGCTGCTCGACAGCCCGATGTTGCGACCGATTCCACTGGTGAGCGGATCGAGTCCGTTTTGTAATTGCGGTGCGCTGGTCAGGTAGAAACCGCGCAACTGACTGGCACGCTGGTAGCGGTTGCCGGAGAATGCCAGCTCGACGAACAGGCACAAACGCTCGCCGATCTGGCCAAGCTGGTGAGGGAAGTCGAGGATGCGCCCGCGGCGCTGGGTATCGCGCTCCTGGTGCATGCGTAGAATGATCTGGCTGTTGAGCCGGCGCAGCAGTTCCTCGAATTCGCCCCGAACCACGTTGACGTCGGTGCCGTCCTGTTCCTTTCGGAAGCTGGTCCCCAGCACTTGATCGCTTTCCTCTCGCGAGAGCTGATCGAAGAACTCGTCGAAGCCAAGCACCTTGTCCGCTTTGCTCAAGACCAGATAGATAGGCACGTCGGCACCGAGGCGCTGGCGGATCTCATGCAGGCGCTGGCGGCTTTGGCGCGCCAGGGTCTCGAGTTCCAGTTCGTTCGACTGGAGCAGCTGCTCGACCGGAATATTGACCAGCACACCGTTGAGCGGACGCGCACGGCGGCGGCGCAACAGGCCAAGTAACGTATCCCAGGCTTTGCTGTCCACGGGGGCGTCGGGCTGGGTCAGGTAGCGGCCGGCGGTGTCGATCAGCACCGCATGATCGGCGAAATACCAGTCAGCGTAGCGGGTGCCCGAGACATCCTTGGTCAGGCGCTGGTTTTCGCCACGGTTGAGGGGAAAGTCCAGGCCGGAGAAGTCGAGCATCGAGGTCTTGCCGCTGCCTTGCGGGCCGAGCAACAGGTACCAGGGCAGATCATTGCGCCATTTTTCGCTGCGCCCGCGATACAGGCTCGAACCCTTTAACGTGCGCATAGCGTCGCGGTAACGCTGGCGTAGGATGCCTTGCTCTTCGCTAACCAAACCTTCGCAGCGCAGGCGCTCCTGGGCCTGTTCGTCGCTGGCTTCGGCCTGCTTGCGGCGGGTAGTGCGCCAGCTGGTGAAGACAATGAACAGCCCCCAGGCCAGGCACAGACCGGCGATGGTCAGCAGGCGGCTGGTCGAGGACTCCCAGACCTTGTAATCGTCAACTGCGAGCAGCGGGCCGACGAACCACACCAGCAGGATCAGCACCAGCAGGACACATAGGCTCCATACCCAGGTCTTGCGGAAAAACGCGGCAAGCTTGCCGAAAAAAACCTTCATGGCATTACATCCTTGTTACGGCTTGGGCTCGACCTGAACGGTCGGATCAACAGGTTGGTACGGCTGTAGAACGGTGTCGCGGTGTTCGCCCAATACCCAGGCGAACCCCGCATACAACGTTACCAGGCAGATCAGCGTGAACAGCGTGACCAACCACCAGGGCACGATGCGGACCAGGCGGCGGCGCGTATCGCGTAGCCCCTGCCAATGCGGCGAAACCTCGCGGGGTACGTCACCGCGCAGCTGGCGAATCTGCCGGTAAAGACTGTCGCGCACCGCTTCGAGCTCGACCATGCCGCGCGGCATCACCCGGTACTTGCCCTCGAAGCCGAGCGACAGGCAGAGGTACATCAGCTCCAGCATTGGCAGGTGCTTGACCGGGTTGCGTGACAAACGCTCGAGCAGCTGGAAAAACTTCTCGCCGCCGAAGGTCTCGTTGTGAAAGGAGGAGAGCAGGCTCATCTGCGACCATTCGCTCTCGTTCCCCCAGGGCGTGGTCACCACCGCTTCGTCGATCGCGGTGCACAACACATAACGCGCGGCCATGACCTGGCTGCTCTCGGCGCCATCGTGCAGGGCGCGGTGTTCGAACAGCTTGAGTTCGCCAGACAGGCGTTGGTTTAGCGCATGCAGGTCTTCGCCTTCGTAGCTGTGCTTGAGCCGCACCACTTCCGACAGCAACGAGGAGGCCGCCGCCACCAGCGGGTTGAGGCTGATGTTGAAGGTTTCCGCCGGGCGCAGGCGCGCGGCGTAGATCATCCGCTCCTCGAGCTGCTCGAAGCGCGGGGGGGCGCTGAAATCCGTCAGCGGGCTTTGCGCCGGAGCGTCGCCGTGGCGATTGAGGATGACCGTCTTGTCGTCCTGCCCGTAGTCCATTTCTCTGATCATTGGTCAGTTCCTGATCGCCCAGAATTTCAGCTCAAGCCCGGAAAATTCACCGGACACGTGGAAGGCGAAGCCGCCGGAGCGCTCCAATTGCGCCAGCTCCTCGGAGCTCAGCTCCAAGGAGAAGTAGGTCTTGCCGGAGTGGAACGGAATCTGTCGCGGTGCAACTGGCAGCGGTTTGACCTTGATCCCCGGCAGGTGCAGGTTGACCAACTGGCGAATGCGCTCCACCGGGCCGACCTTGAGATGAGCCGGCAGGCGCGTGCGCAGCTCTTCGGAATCGCATTGGGCGCTGGCGGCGAGTACGAACGAAGCGCTGCCGAGCAGCTTGTGGTCGTGCAGCGGGGAGACCTGGATGCCGTACTGGCGCTGCTGCAGTAGCAACTCGATGGCGTGCTGTTCGAGCACCATCGACAGGACCTGGCGGATCGCATCCATCAGCTTGCGGAACGACAGTCCCTGATCGTTGTGCAGGTAGCGACCCTCCAGCCGAGGACGCTTCGTCTCGCTGGAAAACGTCGCCAGCTCCCCGAGCAGACCCAGCAGCTCGCGGTAGATCTGCTCGGGATGCACCCGATCGATACCCATGTAGTGGCGTAGCACGGGCTCGTAGCGGTTGATCAACTGCAGCATCATGAAGTCGCCGACCTCCGCTCCGCCGACCTTACCGGTGGCGCGGATACGTTCGGCGAGGATGTCGCCGCGATGGCCGAGCATGCTGATCACTTCCTTTAGACAGGACAGCAGATAGCCGGAAGCCTGAAAGTCGATGAAGGTCGGGATGTACTCGGGGTCGAGGCTGATGACCCCATCCGGCGTGGTGTCGAGAATGTCGCAGAGCTTGAGTTTTACGTAGGCCTGGTCGCTCTGCTGCTCACCCAGAAGCAGGCGAAAGTCTGATCGGCCGGTGCTGACTTGGCTGCTGCTGCTATCGCCGGCGTTGGAGTCGGCGACTTCCTCATCGAACGCGATGTAGCGTGCCAGTACGTCTTTCTGCTCTGGGCGACGACTCTCGATATGGTTGCCGGTGACCAGTGGTAAAGCCAGGTACACAGGGGTGTTACCGGTATTGGGCGGCACGTCCAGAGCCAGTGGTTCACGCTCGGCGCCAATCTCGAAAAGGCTGCCATCAGGAAGCAGACCACTGGCCAGGCTAAGCACCAGCTTGCCCATGTTTAGGAACTGGCGATCGATCTCCAGCTCGAAGAAGCCCCAGGCGTAGTGGCCCAACTTTTGGGTTCGCAGCTTGAGCTGCGCATCGTAATAGCGGTCGCTTTGCTGGAAGTGCTGCGGACGTAGCAGCATGCCCTCCTGCCAGATCACCTTGTTCATGCTCATCGATCATTTCCCCCTCGTGAGCGGATCGACGGCTTGAATGCCGCGTTCGTCGAGACCGAGCTCAATGCGGTTCTGCGCCTTTTGCTCCAAGGGAATAACGAAACGCCAGTTGGATTCGGGCAGGTCGCGGTAGGCGGCCAGCACGGCGACGTAGCGGCTGCCTTTCCGAACGAACAGCTTCAGGTCGCGCTGCTCGCCCGGGCGCAGTTCCAGCTCTTCCTGAATCACCAAGTCCGGGGACAGGGCTTCCTTGGGGCGTTGGTAGAGCGAGAAGAAATCAGCGTTCTCGAAGGCCACTGGATGCTTGAGTTCCAGCAGGCGAATCACGATGGGTGAGGGTCGTCCGTTGAGGTCGGGGTTGAGCCTGTCGCCACCTTGTAGCGACAGGTCGAGCTTGGTCAGGTCCGAGTTGGGCGAGAGGGCAGAACAACCGCTCAGAACGGCAAGCGCAGTAAACACCGTGGCGGAAAGAAAGCGAGACATGAACATCATCCTTGAAGGTCTGTGTTGAGCGTGGCGATCAGGCGAACTTGCTCCTCGTAAGCCTGGGCGAAGTCTCGAGCGAACAGCCGCTCGCTCCAGTCGTCGTCACGTTGCATGGCCAGATGCAGGCGCTTGTAGGCGCGCCAACGAGTCCCTGCGGTGGAAATCAGCGGCTTGTTGTCACGCTCGAAGCGCAATGCCAACTGGTCTGGGGAGAACTGCTCAAGCATGCTCTTGATGGCGGCGCGACTGGCAGCCAGCATCGCCACCTGGTGCGCCTGCAGGTCCCGATAGGCGCGCCCCATGGCCTGTTCAGCAGGTAGCTGCCCCAATTTCCCCCCCCGCAGCAAGAGGTTCAGCGCTTCCCCGCTGTCGATGCTGTGCTTGAGCGGGTTGTTGCCAGCACTCTGTATGGTGGTCAACGACAGACGCATCTCATTTTTCAGTTCGCTGCGGGTACGCAGCGTCTGCTGCAATCCGCCGACGCTTTGCTTGAGTAGGCTCGCAGCCTTGAGCGCCAGTGCCTGACGGCCTTCCTCGTCGAGGTCGTCCAGGGGGACCTCCATCGCCTCACCGAAGCGCGCCCAGAAACCCTGCGATAGCCGCTCTGGCTCTGGCGGAACCTTGGCTTGGGCAGCTGGCTTGGGTATCACCAGCTCAGGAACCTGCAAGTTTTCTTCGTCGATCTGGGCGTAGTCGCGTTGCTGGGTGTGCGCCCGAGGCGGGGCGAGCACGGCGGTAAGATCGTCGACCTCTGCATAGACCCGCTCCTGCTGATCCATTGCATTTAGTGGATCGAGATCGAGGAAGGCGTCGTCGGGAATGATGCTTCCGGCTGGCTGCGGACGGCCGATATCGCCTTCAAAGGAGGCCGGATCCTGAATCAGCCGCGCACGGATTTCGAAGCCCCCCAAACAATACACACTGCCATGCTCGATGCGCTGCGCCCGGCCCTTGTCCAGGCTGGCACCAGTGTCTTTGAGTTGGATACCGTTGCTGCTGATGTCGGTAAGGAAGAAGGCACCGTCCCGGTAGTTCACTTCGGCGTGGCGGCTGGACAAGACACGTTTGCGGTCCGGTATCACCCAGTCACAGTCCTCGGCACGGCCAATGATGCCTCCGGCCTGCTTGAAGGTTTTGCTGCTGATGAGGCCTGGCGCAAATTGCTGCGCACTGACCATATCGAAAACCAATTCCATGGTTTTTTTCTCCTAGTGAGTCAGTTGCCGCGAATGGACGCCTGCGGATCACCCAACGGGCGATATTCGTCATCATTGAACTTGTAGTTGCCGGAGCAACCGGCGAGGGCGAGGGATGCGGCGAATAAAACGAGGGCGCAATAGCGGGCTAGCACGCGATTTCCTCCTTGAAAGCGTGTGGGCAGACGGCCCCGCTCGCCGAAACGACGAAGCGAGACTCAGGCTGAGTATTGAAGTTCACCCAGGTGCGCGCGTGGGTGAACGGGGTCACGAAAAATAGCCGGTTTGCGTCGGAAACGAGAGCTGGGGCTATAAACGCGGAGGGCTGGTAAGGCGTAACGAGTCTTCTAGGCGAAGGCTCGGGCACTTTTCTGTTTGATGGTCGCCAGGTGTTCTGCGGTCTGGTTGTCTTTGATGCCGCGCCACTGCGCTACCAACTCTGCGAGGTCTACCCGTTCCGCGTGTTCACCGAAGACGCTGCGTGGCGTCACCAAACGCTCCGCCTGCGCTAGCAAACGTTGCTGAGTTCGAGTGAGTGCCGGACTCTGTTCAGCTCGAACGCGTTCCGCCTGCTCCACCGCATCGGCGTAAATGGCACGCAGTTCCAGATCGCTCTTGCCGTAAAAGCGCATCTCACCCCTGCGCCTGAGTTCCCATCGAAACTCGTTAAATGAGCGCGCTCGCCAGCTTTCCAGTAGCTGCGCAGTGCTAAGTAGCTGGGCGTAGATGTCACGGATTTCGGCCTCGCTGAATAGCTTTCCGTTGCGCTCTTCGACGCTGGCGTTCCAGCGCAGCAGGTTAGTGAGCGCGGCCCGTGCATAGCCGCTATCGCTGGCATGGTGAGTCCCCCAAGTGCAAGCCGATTGGGCATGTCACCATCCAGCCCGATTTCCCCAACGTAGCGTGCGCAGGTTTGCTCATCGATCAGTGCGCAACCCGGTTGCCATAAGACTGCGGCCTCGCTCCCGGCCCCAGGCTTACGTGGCATGAAATGCCACTGCTCGCCGTGGTGCTCGTAGGGGTCGCCCTGAAGATTAACGAGCCCTGCAAGCAACAAGGCGATGCCGGTTACTGGCGAGCTGAAAAGCAGAGCTGTGCCGGGGAGGGCCAGCTTCCACTCAGCGTCCATCCAGGGCAAAGGCACGGCAGGAACTGGATCGTTATGGTTGACGATACGGTGATGGGTAAGCGGCTGGGCGGCTTTAACGAAAGCAGCGTCGCCGGCGCGGGGTGCGCCATAGGTGTAAAGGATGACCTTTGGATTGGTGGGCTTGCGACGCAGCCATTCCGCCAGTAGAAGGGCAATTGCTCCCCCTAGGCTATGGCCACAAATCACTAATGTTTGCCCGCCTGTGTAAAAGGCATCGAGGTAGCGCTCAACGAAGGGTTTCGCCGCTTGGAAGCCCCCATAGAACCCGCGATGTGCCTGGCCTTCGCCATCTTCAAATGGCACTTGGCGAGCATCAGCGTCGCGGCTGGCGTCTGCCAGCATCTCTTGAGTGCCACGCACCGAGATCAGCACCACCTTGTCGTTGTGCGTAATGAAGGCTTGGGTATTCGCGTCGGTGTTGTAGAGAAAATGCACGTCTTCTGGATTGCGCCACTCATCCTGTGCTTCTTTCTCGTAGCGATGAGGATCGTAAGGCACAATCTCGAGGCGCTTCGAGTAAGCCACTTCCTCGCAAAGCAAATGATAGGGCCCCGCACCATCGAATTGCGTTGGCTTGACTCTACGCCCCAACTGATTTTGCAGTACATGGCCGATGCTCCCGATCGAGTCGTAGGGAGGAGGTGAAGAGGCGCAAGGCTTCCTTTCGGTATTAAAAGGGGCGTAAACGAACGTGCTCATCAGCGCAAGGTGGTAGGCGTTCAGTGCGCAGAAATCCGTCTCTCGGGAAAGTAGAGGGCTATATGCACGGAGCGCTTTATTTCGATGACATAGTGTTGGTTTGGACTGAGCGCAATGCCTTGTTGATTTTGTGCCAAACCTGAGTTTTGCTTTAGTTCTACTGCCGGCCTCGGGCCCCAGGTATTGTCGGGCTCTGGAAGGTGACAGGTGACCTCAGCGAAGTCACTGACTTCTGCTCGAAGGAAGCGAGCCTGCTCACTTACCGCCCGTGCTTGTGCCAGATAGGTATTGCCATCAGCATGGCGAGGCCCCGCCGGTGATTGCTCGGCAGCAACTTGCAGTGCAGTGAGGGCTATACGGAAACTTTCTCGGCGAGAAATGACGGTATACCAAGGGTCTCCTCCGGAATAGCTATCCAAAATTGACAGAACAACCGGGCCGCAATGAATGTTGTTCGTTCTCGTAAAACCGTTACTGTCCAACACATCGAAATACTGGTGGCCTTGACTGTTCTGCATTTGGTACGAGAGGCCAGCATAGGGTTTCCCATCGCCATGCTCGTCTACTAAACGGAAGCTGATCCAATCGCGGCGAAGAGGGCATTGCATCGTTACGTTAGAAACTGAGTCGTTCATCCTTGATCACTCTGTGCAGTTCGGGTAGACCGTGCATTGCCGGCCATTCATCTTGACGGTGCGGTATTGCGGTGGGTCCGTGCAGAGCTCCTCGAACCTCGTTCCCCAGCGGCCTGTGCACGGCTTCCAGCCGGTACTGGTATTCAGCCAGTAACCACTGAGGTATGGACGGTCTTCACCGTTTAGTTTGAATGCCAGGTTTACCGTCTTGTTCGGCAATTGGTCACGGAATAAATAAAGCCCTGCGCTTTTGCAGCTCAGTTGCTTCGATAGTTCCAGTTCGAGTTTGCTGATTTGGAATAACCACAAGCATTCCGCTGTCTTGGATAAAGTCCCATCTGCTTGGAATACCGGAGCACCCTCGGGTAGCTGGTCAACAATGGTCAGTCCGCCATTGTCATAGGTTCGCTGCCAGTCCTTATCGCCGTATCGAGCACTGATGAACAGCCCGACCCTGGCGAGCTGCATATCGCACATACCGTCGCGGTAGTTCACCGGAATACGGAAGTTATATTCGTGGGGGGCGCTATTGAAATTCGTCTCGAAGGTTTTCGTCTGACTAGGGCCGTTGCAGTTTCCCACCGCGCCATAGTGAGCCAGTGCTTTAAGGGAAAAATCGGCGGGCAGCTGACCTTCGAGCGTAAAGGACTCAGCGCCTAGCGAGCCCACTGTGCTGCAAGCATTAAGGGCAAGAGCTAGCAGCGCTGGACACACAAAGGCGCCGGTGCAGGATTTCTTGGTCGAATTCATAAGAGAGGTTTCCGTGCATTGATGCTCGAAAGCGCCGTGCTGACCCGGGCGAAATGGGCTTCTGTCGTTTCATGCTCGGCCGGCACCCATGCCGGGTGCCCCGCAAGTGCAGGGTTGAGTTGGTGGTACAACAAGAAATGCAGCTGGTCTTCTGAATGCCAATTCCAGCGTCTGGCCTTTTCGAGTTGATGATCCAGCCAGTCCGTTAGCAGGCGAGTCTCGGCCAGATCCGCGGTGGCCTTTGAATGGTTCTGCCACAGCCAGAGCTCAAGATTGTGTCGCTTGATATGTTGCTGCACCGTTTCCGGTTCGGGTACTACCAGCCATGGCATCTCAAATGGCGCTGGGTACTGGTTGGGCTGCGGGTTATCGAAGCGCTGCCAGCATTGGCCATCCCAGCACAGCGCACTGCTTAGAGGGCCGAGCAAAAGCGGGCGCTGGATTTCTTCTATCCCGCGCAAATGGTGAGCAATGACGCGGTTGTCCTGGAAACGGTAGAGTGCTCGTTGCTCTTGCTCATTGATCAGCATGCGTTCTCGCCAGTGCTGGGCGAGGACAACTAAGTCGACGTGCTCGACGCTGGCCAGCCAGCCCCAGCCGCGTTCAGGTGTATCAAGCAGCGTTTGGATGAACTCCGAACCGGGGTTGTGCAAACGAACCAGCCAGGGTCCGACATCTGCCATTTCAGCGAACTCGGTACCTCGGTAAAGGTTGACGTAGTCCTGCATCAGGTCCGCGCTAAACAGGGCTTCGATCAGATCCGGTTCTGCGAGACGGTCGACGATTAGCAGCAGTTCGTGTTGTTGGACAAGCTGGTCGGCGATCCAGTCTGAAGCAGTGACTGCCTGCGTCATGCGAACCTCCACAATGACAGGGCTTTCAGTGCTTCTGAGGCGAGAACCAGAACAACCAGCATGACCTGATGATCCGGCCAGTAGCTACCTGCCAGGAGAATCAGCGAAACCGATGGGTATATGAGCAAGAGCCGGAATGGAATCTGCGCAAAACCAAGATAGCGAGCCCACCGGTAACCGCACAGGAACAGCACGGCGCTCAATATGACGGAAAACTGCAGAAACCATGACATGGTCGCCACTGCGATATTGGGGCCGCCAAGTTCAGAGCCAAGCGCAAGGGTGTTGGATAGGTCGGTGATGTAAGGGATGCGGCCGTTTTTCCAGCTCATCAGGCTGTACCAGACGACATAGAATGCATCCAGAAGCCCCCATATCAGTAGCGTTTTATTTACCCGCGCCAGTATTCTGATCACGTTTCGGGATCCTTATTTTCATAAACGGTGTTGGCGGTTACAGGCTGCCAGTGCCTGGGTCACCCATTTACCAGGGCCGCTCGTGATTGGTGCGGCTACGCTGGGTGCTAGGGCAGGTTTGCCGTGGGGCTTGCAAGTGCTAGCGCATTAGGGGATGTGGTTATTGCGCTCGGCTGCACCGCACAGATTCATCCCTACACGCTTCACAAATCGGGCAGCGACTTGCCCCGATCTGCCTGGCCTTGCGGGCCATTTGCAGCTGGGTATTAGCCAACGCGAGTTTTGGCTTCGCACCGGCCTTGTCATTGTCGGCTGCCCAAGGAATCACCGGAGCCAGAATGCTCAGCCCTGAACCTTTGCCAGGTGCCCCACCGGAATTCATCTTGATGGTCGCGCCGTTAAGTGTGACGCCGCTCGGGTCAAGTTTTAGGAAGCTGCCACCGCCTTTGGCGGTGAGCTCCATGCCAGCGTCGATGACGAATTTGCTACCGGCGTAGTAATGGATTTCGTTACCGGCTTCGATGAATTGCCCCGTGCCGACTTTTACATGCTGACGGCTACTCACGGTGAGGTGGTCGTTGGTGCGGACCTCCGTCTTGCGATCGGCATGGGTGGTGCGGTGTTCCTCCGCCTTGAGCTCGCTGTAGCTGTTGCCTTCCACCGTGTCGTGGCGCTCGTGGCCGACGCGGATCTTCTGATCGTGCTCGATATTCTCGTCCCAGTCGCGCTGAGCGTGGACGTAGATCTGCTCGGCGCCCTTACGGTCTTCGATGCGCAGCTCGTTGTAGCCGTCGCCGCCCGGTGAGCTCAGTGTTTTGAAGACGGTACGGGTCTTGTTCGCTGGCAGGTCGTAAGGGACGACATGCTCCTTGTGGTACAGGCAGCCAGTGACCAGCGGTTGGTCGGGATCGCCTTCGAGGAAGGTGACTAAGACTTCCATCCCAACGCGGGGGATGGCGACGCCGCCGTAGCGGTCCCCGGCCCAGCTCGAGGAGACGCGTAGCCAGCAACTGGTCTTGTCGTCGGCCTGGCCTTCGCGATCCCAGTGGAACTGCACTCGTATGCGGCCGTATTCGTTACAGTGAATTTCTTCGCCTGCAGGGCCGGTGACGACTGCGGTTTGGCTGCCGAGGGCTTTGGGCTTGGGATGCTTCAGCGCCGGGCGAAAGGGGATGTCCCAGGGCGTGGCGGTGAAGTGATTGCGGTAACCCTGCGTGAAGTCCGCGTTATTCGTCGATTGCGAAACTGACTCCTCCAACACCTGCGGCTGTTTACCTTCATGGATGATTTCTTTGAGTAGCCAGAGCTGGTTCCAGTCACTGCGAGGGTGCCCTCTTAGCGCGAGGAAGTGACCGGTGACCAACAGGGGCTGATCGCTCTCGCCTTGGGCCAGTTCATAGTCGCTACGGTGGCGTTCCAGGGCGCGTTGCGACAGGTGCTTGCCGCGTGCGCGTTCGGTGAATCGGCCAGGGTAGTCGTAGTCTTCCAGGTCTGGCTGGAACTCGCTCTGGAAGGTGCCTTCCATGGTCAGGCGCGGTTTCTCGAAGTCGTAGTCGCGGCGGGTAACGCGGCTGGTGCGGGTTTCCATGCGCAGGCCGAATCGCTTGATCACTGGTCTGTCAGCGACCAGACCTGAATCCTGCTGATAAATGACGGGGGCGAGCTTGGGAAACCCTGTCTGGTCGTCGCCGAAGGCCAGTACATGGCCCGAGGCGCTGTGCTGGAAGTGATAGTGGATGCCCTCTTCTTCGCACAAGCGCTGGATGAAATGCAGGTCGGTCTCGTCGTACTGCACACAGTAGTCGCGCTCGGGATACACCGAGGCGAGCGCGAAGCGATAGGCATTGGCCTGTATACCGTGCTCTTCGAGCACCTGGCTGATGATCTGCTCCACAGTCAGGTGCTGGAAGATACGCTGGTTGGTGCGGTGAGCCAGGTAGGCCACCTGTGGGCGCAGGGTGATGTGGTATCGCGTCAGGCGCTTGCCGGAATCGCCCTGGGCGATGCGGTAGATCAGGCCATGGATGCCGTTACCGGCCGGCGAGAGCGCCAGAAAGGCCGGCTGGTGCAGCAGGCTTTCCAGGTCGAGATCGGGGCGTTCGCTGACCAGTTCAAGATCGAAGGCGAAGGGTTGTGAGAGCGCCTCACGGCCTTTGAATTCGAGCACCTGTAGGTCATGGTCGGCACCTTCGATAGCGAGGCTGAAATGGATGTTGTTGGCCGGGTTGAACATGTCTTCGGTCCATCCTTAGAGGTCTGCGGGGCTGATGCTCAGCCGATCCATGCGATAGAGCAGCGTACGGCGAGGCAATCCCAGTTCTCGCGCCGCCTGGCTCTGATTGCCGCCATTCTTGCGCAGGCAGTCGATCAGCAGGTTGCGTTCGACCCGATCGAGTCGCTCGCGGAGATTCATCGTGCTGTCGAGTTCGTCGTCGAGCCTGTGCAGGTTGAAATGCGCCGGCAGCAATTCACCGGATTCGCACAGCAACACGGCACGTTCGACCAACCCCTTCAGTTCCCGTACGTTGCCCGGGAAGCCATAGCTGGCGAGCTGTTCCAGTGCGGCATCGGACCAGCGCACGGCATCGCGTTGCAGGAAGCCACAGGCGTTTTCAGCGAAATGCCGGGCCAAGCGCAGGATGTCCTGATCGCGCTCGCGTAGGGGCGGCAGCTCGATCGGGAAAATGGAAAGCCGGTAGTACAGATCTTCACGAAATCGACCTTCCTCGACGCGCTTGCGCAGATCTTGATGAGTGGCGGCGACAATCCGGACATCGACCTGGTGCGTGCGGGTACTGCCCAGTGGCCGCACCTCGCCTTCTTGCAGGACGCGTAGCAGCTTGGCCTGCAAGGTCAGCGGCATGTCGCCGATCTCGTCGAGAAACAGCGTGCCGCCGTTGGCCGCATCGAACAGACCTTCGTGGTCGCGCTCGGCGCCGGTAAAAGCGCCCTTGCGGTAGCCGAACAGCTCGCTTTCCAGCAGATGTTCTGGCAGTGCCGCGCAGTTCTGCACGATGAACGCCTGGCTGCGCCGCGAGCCGCACTCGTGAATTGCGCGGGCAACAAGCTCCTTGCCGGTGCCGGTTTCACCCGTCAGCAGGACACTCACCGGGTTGTGCAGGACTTTGCCGATCAGCCCATAGACCATCCGCATACGAGTGCTGTCGCCAATCAGCCCGTACCCGCTTGCGCAAGGGCGCGGTGGGGCGCTTTCCGCTGTTGCAGGCTGCGCTGCGCCGCGCAGTTTGTTGAGCAGGTGGGCCTGACCGAGGGCGAAACGGCCAAGGTTGCTCAAGGTTGCGGCTGCGGTGGCCAGATCCTGACTGGCTGTACTGGCCGCTACCATCAGTCCGACCGCATGACCTTCTGCATCCTCCAGCGGCAGGCACAGCAGGCTGCGCCAGGGCCGCGGCGACTCGGGAAGGAAGCCGGTCTGATGCAGGCTGGCGTCCAGTGAGACAATGCTCAGCTGGCGATTCTGGCTGAGGCAGTACTGCAGCAGCTGTTCGTCCCGGTAGTCGCTGGGCACGCTCGCCGTCTCGTGCCGCCGCGAGCCATTGAACCACTCGGCCGATAAGGTCAGACGTGTGTGGGTCGCATCCAGCAGGTAAAGCTGGGCGAGCGGGCAGCTAGCCAGTTGCGCCGCCATCTGTATCAGCCCATCCAACCAGCCGCTTGTATCAGTCGTCCAGGCTAAATCGGCGAAGCGATCCAGTAACGCGCTGGCAAACGAGGAATGCTCGGTAAGCATTGACGGGACCTTAAGCGAACTCACAAACCACCGCCCCGTTGCCGTCGAGGGTTGCGTGCACGCGTTTCAATGTCTTGCCACCCGCCATGGCGCCTAGCAGGCGATCGACGACCTGCGGCTGCAAGTGCTGGTCGATCAGATGGTCGATCAGACGCGCACCGCTGTCGCTGTGAGTGCAGCGCTCGGCCAGGTTCTCGATCAGTGCTTCGCAGTGGCTGAATTGCAACTGACGCCGCGCCAGGCGCTCGCCGAAGCGCAACAGTTTGAGCACCACCAGTTCGTTGAGCACTTCCCCCTGGATCGGGTAATAAGGCACTACACGCATGCGCGCGAGCAGCGCAGGCTTGAAGTGCTGGGTCAGCGCCGGGCGGATGGCCTGCTCCAAGTCCTCGGTTGCCGGGCGCTGGCCGCCCTGGCAGAGGCTGGCGATACGGTCGCTGGCGAGATTGCTGGTCATCAGGATCAGGGTGTTGCGGAAGTTGATCTCGCGCCCTTCGCCGTCGTTGGCCACGCCCTTGTCGAAGATCTGATAGAAGACATTCATCACGTCCGGATCGGCCTTTTCGACTTCATCGAGCAGGACCACCGAGTACGGCTTCTGCCGAACGGCTTCGGTCAGCATGCCCCCTTCGCCGTAACCTACGTAGCCCGGTGGCGCGCCGATCAGGCGGGACACGGTGTGCTTTTCCTGAAACTCGGACATGTTGATGGTGGTGAGGAAACGCTCGCCGCCATAGAGCAGATCCGCCAGGGCCAGTGCGGTTTCGGTCTTGCCAACGCCGCTTGGGCCGACCAGCAGGAAAACGCCAACAGGCGCGTCGGGCTTGTTCAGCCCGGCCGCGGTGGCACGCATCGAACGGTCGAGCGCATCGATCGCTTGCTCCTGGCCCCGTACGCGCTGGCGGAGATCGTTCGCGAAGCTGAGCACCTTGCTGTTGTGTTCACGGGCGAGCTGAGAAAGCGGCACGCCGGTCCAGTGGCTGATGACTTCCGCCACCAGGCGAGGGCACACCTCGAAACTCACCAGGCGCTCGGCGGACTGGGCGCTGGCGAGTTCGACCTGAAGACCACGCAGTTCGGCTTCAAGCTGCTCGAGGTCCGGGTGCGCTTGATTGTCGGACTCGGTAGCTGGGGCCAGGCGTGCGGCAGCACATTGCTGGCGACGCTCCAGCAGGCGTTCGGCCAGTGTGCGTTGCGTGGACCAGCGTGTTTCCAGCTGCTCCAGTTCGGCACAGGCAGCCGCCAAGCGGGTCTCGAGAGCATCCAATACTTCGGTGTCGATGTGCAGGCCTGCATCGAGGTCTCGGCGCAGCGCGAGGCCCTGGCGCTCGCCCTCGGCGATTTCACCGCGCAGGCGTTCCAGCGCTTCAGGGGCCGCGGCGAGACTGATGCGCACTCGAGCACAGGCCGTGTCGAGTACGTCCACAGCCTTGTCCGGTAGCTGGCGCCCGGCGAGGTAGCGGGCTGACAACTCGGCAGCGGCCACGACGGCGTCGTCGCGCAGGTAAATGCCGTGGCTCTTTTCGTACACCGGTGCGAGGCCGCGCAGAATAGTCACCGCTTCGTCGACGGTGGGTTCGAGCAGTTGCACCGGTTGAAAACGACGAGCAAGGGCAGGGTCCTTCTCGAAGTACTTCTTGTACTCGCTCCAGGTGGTGGCGGCGATGGTTCGCAATTCGCCACGCGCCAGCGCCGGCTTGAGCAGGTTGGCGGCGTCGCCACTGCCGGCCTGGCCGCCAGCGCCGATCAAGGTGTGGGCTTCGTCGATGAACAGGATGATCGGCTTGGGTGAGGCTTTGACCTCGTCGATCACGCCCTGCAAGCGACGTTCGAATTCCCCTTTGACGCTGGCGCCGGCCTGCAGCAAACCGAGGTCCAGGCACAACAGCTCGACGCCCTTGAGCGCTTCGGGCACTTCGCCATTGGCGATGCGCAAGGCAAGGCCCTCGACGATGGCAGTCTTGCCCACGCCGGCTTCGCCAACCACGATCGGGTTGCTTTTGCGACGGCGCGCGAGGATGTCGATCATCTGGCGGATGGCAGCGTCGCGGCATAGCACCGGGTCGAGTTTGCCGTCCCGGGCCTGCTGAGTGAAGTTGTGCGTGAAGCGCGACAGGTTGGACTCGCCTGCTGGCGTTGCCTTGCCCGGTGCGGAAACTGGCTGCTGGGCCAGCGCGAACTCGCGCAGGCGTTCGGCGTTCAGACGAGCCAGCAGCGGCTGGTAATGGCTACCGGCATAGCGCATCGGGTTGCGCAACAGCGCCAGGATCAGTGCGGCCTGGTCGATCTGGCTCTGACCGAGTTCTAGGTTGCCTACCAGCAAGGCATCCTGCAGCCATTGCACCAGTTCGGCGGAGAACACCGGATTGCGTGATTCGCTGTGCTCGCCGCGTGGCTGCAGCGCCTGGGCGAGGGCTCCCGCGTCGACATCGGTGTCCTGCAGGGCTCGCATAAGCAAGCCTTCGGGCCGCTCCAGCAGGCCCAGCAGCAGGTCTTCGACGAGGATCTTGCTGCCGCCACGCACCACACAGCGTTCGGCTGCAGCTTCGAGGTCGCGCTTGGTCTCGGCATCGAGTGCCTGGACCAGTTGTTGTAGGTCTACGTTGATCATTTCATCGTCCTTAATGAGTCTGGCTGCCCAGGGTGACCATGCCGTCGGCGCGTTCGCTACCGAGCCAACTGGTCCAGCCGAGGCGGCAGGGGTTTTCGGCGCCGATGCGCATTTCGCGGATTTCGTCGCGACGCAGCTCCAGGCGAATGTCGTAGTCGAGCGGATCGCGCAGGGTGAAGCGCACCAGGGCGCACAGCGGCTGATAGCCGTTGCCCACGGGCAGGAATTCGTGGAACCGGTCCCAGCTCAGCTGGCGGATGTGGATACGAAATTTGCCGCCGCGATCGCGTACCCGTTCGCCAAGAACCAGACTCTCGCCGAGCTGGCTGTTGGCGCGGCCAAGGCGATTCTGTTGCTCAGCGAGAATTTCGACCTGACGCTCCAGACACTGCTCGATGCGCAAGTCGGCGTGCTTGAAGTAGTAGCGCAGTACCGACTCGATCAAGGCGGCCGAGTGCGCGCGCAGGCTTAGCAGACCCAGATACGGAAGCAGGCGCTTCCAGTTGAGCTCGGAAGCGGCGCGGATCTGCTCGCCTCCGAGCCCGATCAGGGCAAACAGCTGCTCGGAGAGCGGATCGCGTGCGCCGCTGGTGAAGCGGGCTCGGTAGCGGTATTTCTGCCAGATCGGTAGCATCAGGCGCTGCAAGCGGTTGTTGAACAGGTCGAGAAACTCGCGCGTCGGGTTCCCCTCAGCGTTGTCGCCCAGAGCCTGCTCGCCGTAGAAGGCGGGCAGGGGCGATCCGGCACCAAACAGGCTGATCAAGTTGATGCGCAGCCGCGCGCGCAATTCGCCGTGTTCCTGAAAGAACTCCACGCGATCGACGTCGCTGCCGGGAAAGCCCAGGCTCGGGTTGGCCTGAAACTCCAGATGCTCGTAGAGCGCCTCATCGTCCAGATCAGGATGTGCGGCTTTCAGACGGTCCATCACCAGCAGCACACCCTGGAACAGGCTGTACTCGCGGATGCCCCGGCTAATCCGGTTCAAAGCAGGGGCTGCTGCCCCATACGTGGCGCCCATTGGTACACCTCTCCCTGTGTGCTCCTGACGCGCAGCTCGTGATACGAGTTGAGGCTCGCGTACAGCGCAAAGAATTCATTGAGTACCGAAGCAAAGAGGAACAGATCCCCCTCGCCCAGATAACCCTCGGGGTCCATCACCAGCTCCGTACGGACGCCGCGCACCGGCAAGCCCCGGTGCAGGCGGTCGACGTGCTGGTGCCCGATCTGCTTCAGGCCGCCGAGCAGTCGCTTGCTGACCTTCTCGGCGTGCTGGTCGTAGTAGCGCGGCAGGTCGTAGGTTTCGAGGATGACCTTCAGCGCCTCGACGTTGGCCAGCGACAGGTAGTTGAGCGACATGTTGCTGATCAACTTCCAGAGGAAGTCACGGTGCAGCGGCGGCGCGTAGCTAGGCGTCACGGCGCTGATGTTGCGAAAGGTCAGGAACTCCGGCGTGTCTTCGCTGGGCAGACAGATATCGCCCAGGCGCAGCTGGCGCGGCAGGTTCTGGTTGGTACAGGTCAGCTCGATGGACAGCGTCTCGTGCTGGTCGAGGTTGCGCAGGCCAAAGCTGAGGTAGGTCTCCAGTCCGTCGCCCAGCATCGAGGGTTGCTGGCGCACGCTGTAGTGCGGGCGCGCCACCGGCACGTCGAAACTGGGGTCGTGCTCAAAGGATTCGAACGGCACGTATTCCTCGTAGCCCATGCCGCCGGGTTTCCAACCGGTGACGCGGTCAACCGAGAAGACGCCGCATTGGCTGCTGTCGAGCTCTGATGGCATCAACAGATACTGGTCTTGCTTGCCGTCCAGGCGAATCGGGATGGCGTCGTGCTCGAACAGGTTGACCACCGGCGTGCAGTACAAGCGCACGTGATCCAGCGTCGGGCGGATGCGCTGTACGCCCGCCTTATGAATGTCGAAGCGCAGCTCGAAGCCGCGCGCCTGCTCCAGGACTTCCTGCGGCAGACGCTTGAGCGCGTCGAGACCTTGAAGGTCAACGAACAGGAATTTCTCTTGAAAGGCGAAGTATTCCTGCAGGTAGCGATAGCCCCGGAAAGTATTGAGTGGGTAAGGGATCAGCGCCTGGTCTTCGGCAAAGCCCACCGGCTGCAGCTTCGACGGATCGATATGGAGGGCGGGCAGCGCAACGCCGAAACCGTCGGTGAATGGTTTGCCCTTGGCATCCAGCGCGACCAGCTGCACGCCGGCGACATTGCGCAGCAGGCTGAGATAGAGCATTTGGCTGATGTAGCGCTCGCCGGCCAGGTGCAAGCGCAGCTGCTTGAGGTTCAACTCGCCCAGATGCCCATCGGCCGTCATCTGCAGACGCAGACTCAGCAGTGCGCCACCGCCTTTGACCGAATAGTCCAACGCGTCGAGCGCCAACGGCAGCACCTCGGTGGCGTAGGCGGTACGAAAGCGGCAGGTCACGCCCTGGATCGGTTTGGATTCGACCGGTGTGTTGCGCGGTACCATCAACGCAGGGCCCGACCGCTTGACCGGATCGAATTGCAACATGCTGAACGCCGGCAGCGGGCGCATGTAGTTCGGCCACAAGAGGTGCATCAGCGAGTGGGTCAGCTCCGGCAGCTCGTCATCAAGCTTCTGCCGCAGCCGCCCGGTGAGAAAAGCGAAGCCTTCGAGCAGCCGCTCGACATCCGGATCGCGCCCGGCCTGGCCGAGGAACGGCGCCAGCGCCGGGCTGCGCTCGGCAAAGCGTTTGCCTAGTTGGCGCAGGGCGGTGAGTTCGCTCTGGTAGTAATGGTTAAAAGACATTCGAAGCGCTCTTCCTTGGGCGTAGGGTCATGGACACAGGGCGGTGTCACGAATTTTCCAGGCGTGTATGGAGTTGCCTCTGCGTTCGTAATGCGAGCGTCCGAGCTGCGCAACAAACCCTGTTTTGTCGAGCGAAAGCGAATTGCCATTCGCGGTGATATCGAGGCGATAGGTATCAGGAACGTTATTTTCCAACTCATCATCGAAGGATATGTAGGACAGCACTTCGATGACTTCGCCAACCGCGACGCGCTTGTTCAATACGAACGGCTCTTTGGCGTTGGAATATCCATAAGCGGTGATATCGACCGGATAGCTGCAGAAATTTTCCAGGTCGGCGATAAACACCGTTTTCGATTGCGCTGTGCAACCTCCAAGAACGAACAGGGAAAGCAGGACGAGGTGCTTAGTCATCGAATTGCACCCGTGATAGCCAAAGCAGGCCTTTGACATCTTGTTCCGAGGCGACTGCGCGGTTCCAGTAATCCTGATAGCCTCGCGGGCCCCTCGGAGAATCTGAGTGATAGTGCATCACGTCTACTTCACCACTGCCCGGAACCGGGTGCTTAGCTACCGGGGATTGGGTTAGGACGGTAGAGGTTTCTTTGTGACTCCAAGAGTACTCAGGAACCAGTCCACCATCGCCGTACTCGTTGAGAATCAAGTGACCTACTTCGTGAGCGGCAGTGTGTTCGAAATCGCCATCTGCGAAGCCCTCGGGATAATTGGCGGCGCTCCAAAAACCCTGGTTGTGATAGATTTTCTTGAACATGGCAAAACTGGTTGAGCGACCAAAATCGGCGCTCAGTGAGGAAATCAGCGGGAAATTCTTGGCGCTTGGTTCGGTATTCACATCAGCCACCACCTTAACCTTGTAAACACCTTTTGCCGTCTGGATAGGTGCGCCTACGCCTTGTGCGCGACTGCCGTCGCGCGACCAGTAACGTTCGATACCCGCCTTGGCCATGGCCTGCAACTCGGTGAAGGTTTTTGCCGTCAGGTTGTCGTCCTTTCCCGATACGCCTCCATCGGAAAAACTTGGCCGCAGGGTAATTTCAACCAACTGGGCCAAGCGATCGATTCGAGTATCGACCCACTCGATCTCTTCAGCGTCGTTGCTGAGCGAGAGTTCTTCGATCTGTTGCTGACCACCCTTTACTGCCGTCAAACGCACCTTCAGGTTGGGGCTCTTTAGCACCTTGGTATCGAGCACTCCAGCCTGGTTGTAACCGTCCCATTGCCAAATATGCTCGCCAGCGGGCAGCAGTGTGGCGGTGTTGGGTTCTGCATATAACAGGGTGCTGCCATCGAGCACTTCAAGCGTCAGGCTATCTGGAGGTTGCTTGCGATTGGTCACCAGAAAATCAATGGTTTCGCTGTTCTCCGTTGAACCATCTTTCAATTCCTTGAAATCAGGAATTTGTAGAGGCGTCAGGATGCGATTACCGCTGCGTTTCAGACTGAGTCGGTAGTCCAGCTCTTCGGTTGTTGTCTCCGCCGCTTGCGCCGCTGGGACCAAGGCGCCGACCAAGGCCGTTGCCACCGCCGTTGCTGCTGTTGCCGTAGTCGAAGTTTCAGCCGAAGCCGAAGCTTTGGATGTCGCAACTGCCGCTACTGCGGTCGCGGGCATGGCAGAAGGCGCGCTAAACGCCGCGCCGCCCCCACTTGCCCCAATTATCACCGTCCCCGAACCCGCCACAACCGTATTGCTATGACTACCAACTGTGCCCACTGTGGTCGCCGGCTTGCCATTGATCAGCACTGTTGGGATGACCGCGCTGGCCAACGCGCTGCCACAGGAGGTCGGGTCGCCCATGCGGGCGGCGGGCAAGCCGTCGAACAGGACGTCGGGAGAGCCGGCCGCAATCGGGTTGGTGCCGTGGCCCTTTTTCGGGCAATCGGTGGGGTCGCCCAGGCGGGCTGCGGGTTTACCGGACATCAGGCTCTCCTTAGTGGACCTTGACTTGTCCGCTGCCATCCAGGCTTGCGGAAAAACTCACATGACGCTTGAAGCCGTCGACTTCCAGCAGGCCTTCGATGGCGAACGACAGGCTCAAAGGATCGTGGTCGCGGGGCAGGGATATCACCCGGACCTGGCTCAAGCGGGGCTCGTACGCTTCGATGAAGCGTTCGATGGCGATACGCGCCTGTTGCAGCGAGTCGTGCAGCGACAGGCGCATATCGTTCAAATCGGGCAACCCGTAATCGGGCAACGTTTGCACGCTGCCCGCCCGGGTGCTGAGCATTTTGGCCAGATGGGCAGCCACCGAAGCCATTGCCGCGACTTCGCGACTCCAGCCGGCGCGCTTGTCGGCGTCACCGCCGAGGCGTTCGAAAAGGCTGCCGTAGGCCATGGATGCTTATTCCTTGTCCAGTTTGCCAACCAGCGACAGGGTGAAATCGGCACCCATGTACTTGAAGTGCGGACGCACGTTCAGGCTGACGCGGTACCAGCCCGGCTCACCGTCGACATCGCTGACCACGACTTGCGCGGCGCGCAGCGGACGGCGGCTACGGACTTCGGAGCTTGGGTTCTCCTGGTCGGCCACGTACTGGCGAATCCACTTGTTCAGTTCCAGCTCCAGGTCAGTACGCTCTTTCCAGGCACCGATCTGCTCGCGCTGCAGCACCTTGAGGTAATGCGCGAGGCGGTTGACGATGAACAGGTATGGCAGCTGAGTGCCGAGCTTGTAGTTCAGCTCAGCGTTCTTGCCTTCTTCACTGTTGCCGAAGAACTTCGGCTTTTGCGTGGAGTTGGCCGAGAAGAACGCGGCGTTGTCGCTGCCCTTGCGCATGGTCAGGGCGATAAAGCCTTCCTCGGCCAGTTCGTACTCGCGACGGTCGGAAACCAGTACCTCGGTGGGGATCTTGGTTTCGATCTCGCCCATGCTCTCGAAGTGGTGCAGGGGAAGGTCTTCCACCGCGCCACCGCTCTGTGGGCCGATGATGTTCGGGCACCAGCGGAACTTGGCGAAGCTGTCGGTAAGACGGCTGGCGAAGGTGTAGGCGGTGTTGCCCCACAGGTAATGCTCGTGGCTGTTGGCAACGTTTTCCTTGTACACGAAGGATTTGACCGGGTTGTCTTCCGGATCGTAGGGATTACGCAGCAGGAAGCGCGGGACAGTCAGGCCGACGTAACGGGCATCTTCCTGCTGGCGGAAGCTCTGCCATTTGGCGAACTGCGGGCCTTCGAAGTGATCCTTCAGATCCTTGAGGTCCGGCAGACCAGTGAAGCTTTCCAGGCCGAAGAACTTCGGGCCTGCCGCGGCAATGAACGGCGCGTGGGACATGCTGGCGACCGAGGCGACGTACTGCATGGTCTTGATGTCAGGTGCGCTCGGGTCGAAGAAGTAGTTGGCGATCAGGGCGCCGACCGGCTGGCCGCCGAACTGGCCGTATTCAGCGGTGTAGATGTGCTTGTACAGACCGGACTGGACGACTTCCGGGCTGTCTTCGAAATCGTCGAGCAGGTCCTGCTTGGATGCGTTGAGGACTTCGAGCTTGATGTTCTCGCGGAAGTTGGTGCGATCGACCAGCAGCTTGAGGCCGCGCCAGGAGGATTCCAGCGCCTGGAACTGCTGGTGGTGGAGGATCTCGTCCATCTGACGGCTGAGCTTGGCGTCGATTTCCGCGATCATGCGGTCGACCATGGCTTTTTTGACGGGCTCGTGCTCGTTCTGTGGCTTGAGGAGTTCTTCGATGAAGGCCGATACGCCGCGCTTGGCGATATCGTAGGCCTCGTCGTCCGGGGTCAGTTTGGTTTCGGCGATGATGCGGTCGAGGATGCCGAGTTCGGCGAGGTTCTTGCCGCTTTCGACGGCTGCTGCGCTAGTGCTCATGGTGTTGGCGTTCCTTGTCGGAGTAATCAGGCGTCCAGTTGTTCTTTGGCGGCGAGGCCCAGCTCACCGAGTATGCGGTCGCGCGAGACGTCGTCGGCCAGTACGCTCTCGATCGCCTTGCGGAAGGCCGGGGCATTGCCCAGCGGGCCTTTGAGGGCGACCAGCGCGTCGCGCAGCTCCATCAGCTTTTTCAGTTCTGGAACCTGCTCAACCAGGTTGGCCGGGTTGAAGTCCTTCATCGAATTGATGTTCAGCTGCACGGCCAGCTCTTCATCGGTGGGCTCGTCCTGCAGACGGTTCGGCACCGAGAAAGTGAGGTTCAGCTCCTGCTTGGCCAGGACTTCGTCGAAGCTGTTCTTGTCGATAGCGATCGGCTTGCGGTCTTCGATCTTGCGATCATCGGCACGCTGGGTGAAATCACCGAGCACCATCAACTTCAGTGGCAGCTCCAGCTCTTCCTGAGCACCACCTGTCGAGGGCTTGAAGGTGACGTTGATGCGTTCTTTGGGGGCTACCGAGCCTTCTTTGGCCATGGGTCTTCTCCTTTGGTTTACGGCCCGGGGGCCTAATCGAGTACCACTTCGAGATCGAGGTGGCACAGCCTGCGGTAAATCTCATCCTTGCTTTCACGCACGGCGTGGTTCTGCGGCAGCAGCTCACAGCAGCTATGCAGCAGACGCAGCACCTCGAGGGCGAGATCGGGTTCCCAGTCGCCGAGGCCCGTGGCCTGCAGCGTCTGATCGAGGGATTCGAGTTGGGTCTTAGCCAGGTCGTATTTCTTGGCCTGGAAGCACAAGCGAGCCAAGGTCAGCTGCCAGAAGAAGCGCTCACGCCCGCCTCGGGCCTGGTTCAGCCCGAGTTTGAGCTTCTGCACCGCGCATTTGAGCCCGACCTTTCGCAGCTGAGGAAGCACTTCCTGAAGCGCTTCTTCCCAGGCGGGCGTTGCGTCGCTCTGGTTGTTGTGCGATTCGGGGGCCTGTGCCGGTTGTACATGCGGCATTACCCGGGCGCTGATCCAGGCACGGGTTTCGGCATCGGCGAAAGGAACGCCGTCATGGAAGCGCAACTCGTCGAGGCCAGGCATGCGTTGCAGGAAAAGCGCAAGCTGGATTTCCACTTCCCGCATCGCCTGCTCCGCGTCCAGCTCGTTCAGGCATTCCCAGGCTAGGCGCTGGCCGTCCAGCCAGAATGGTGCTCGGGCGATGCTGGCCTCCAAGTCTGCCAGCAGGTCGGCGTAAAGACCTTGGCCAAAACGCTCGCGATAGCTAGCCAGCTTATCTGGGGGGATGCCACGCAAAGAAGTGATCTGCTCGGCGTTGCGTTCAGGCAGGCTGTCGATAGAGAGCCACAGCAGGGTCCGGGTTAGGCGCAGTGGCCGGAGGTCTGTGGCTTTCTGCTTAAGCCACCAGCTACAAAGCGGTCGGGCCTGATCCTGCAGGCTGCGTAGGCTCTTGTGGGCGTCTTTCTCATGCTCAACCGGTGTGGTGGCGGTGAACACCTGCACTGCCGCCTGCTTGACCTGGGCGATAGCGGCGCCGACAGCGCCTGGCTGCGGATGGGCAGCGCCGGCTCGCTTGACCATTTCCTCGAGTCGGCGACATAGCGGTAAAAGAAGTGGGGCTTGGGATCCCAGGCGTGTCGCTAGGCAGCTTTCGAGGCTGCGTAGTTCGATCGCGATCTGCTCGAATAGAGGCAGTTGCTCGCCCATTGGCACATGGTCGGCAAGCACCTGTTCCATGCGGGGGACCAGCCAATTGATTGCAGCAGCGCGAGTGCGGTCCTTGCGAGGGTGGATATCTTCCCAGTGATCGCGGCAGAAGAAGCCGAGCATGGCCAGGCCGGCATGCAGCCCGAGAAACGAGTCGCGTTGATACAGGCTCCAAGTCAGCCATGCGGCGATTCGTAGATCTTTCGTCTGGGTGCTTAGCAGGCTTTCACTACCTGCGCGCATAGCTTCCCAGTCGACGGCCCCGGCGGCGTGCAAGGAAGCTGCCTTGCCTAACTCCTGCTCCAGGAGCTCGTACTCTGCAGCGTAGCGAATATCGTCGCCTGCAAAGCAGGACGCTGTGATTGGAGATTTTGCTGCCGCCAGAACCTGAACGGCTAGCTTGCTAGAAAACGTCATTCCATGACTCAACTGAAACCTGCTTTTATGCATTGCTGCTGCAGGGCGCGCTTCATGCGCAACGACTTGCTGCGTGCAATACCCGCACGCCAATGAAGTGCGAATGCTAGGCAGGATAGATCATGAGGACTGTGAAGCAGTTTACAACTAGGGCGTTGCGACGGCGGCAGAGCGGGGTAGGCATCCAATAATGAGTGCTGGTTAGCTTCTTAGCGCAATTTTTGAGTGAACTCAGGCCCGCGGCTATGGTCGTTCGCTCGTACAGCTAATTGGTGCGCACATTGCGGCCGTTTCGCCGCCTTCATATATAAGAAGCGCGGATATAAGAGGCGCGGGCCTATAGAAAACTCAGTCTCGCCCAAGAAAAGCAAAACAACCGTTGACGTGGTTTTTTGAGTGCCTATAATGCGCACCTTCTCCGGCGCAGGCCTTTGGCGAAACGTCTTGTAAATCAAGAAGTTAGCTAAAATAAAGGCTTGCACGGAAGGCGGCTTCGAGTAGAATGCGCCGGGCTGACAGGGTGAAGGTTGAGTCCTGTTGGCGCTTCGGTCGGGTTGATCGGAGGCGGTTGAAAGAGGTGGTTGACAGCGGTTTTGGACGCTGTATGATTCGCCTCCCGCTGACGAGAGACGCGAGATTGATCGGAAGCGCAAGCGGTTGAGAAGAAAGAAAAACTTCTTCAAAAACAGCTTGACGAGAAACAAGGCTGCTGTAGAATGCGCGGCCTCGGTTGAGACGAAAGACTTGATCGAAACGCTCTTTAACAACTGAATCAAGCAATTCGTGTGGGTGCTTGTGAGGTAAGACTGATGGTCAGCAAGATTATCAGCATCACAATGTACTCAACGAGAAATCATTGAGTGCTCTTCTTTTAGGAGAAGAGATTTGCGATTGCTGAGCCAAGTTTAGGGTTTTCTCAAAACCCAAGCAGTATTGAACTGAAGAGTTTGATCATGGCTCAGATTGAACGCTGGCGGCAGGCCTAACACATGCAAGTCGAGCGGATGAAGGGAGCTTGCTCCCTGATTCAGCGGCGGACGGGTGAGTAATGCCTAGGAATCTGCCTGGTAGTGGGGGACAACGTTTCGAAAGGAACGCTAATACCGCATACGTCCTACGGGAGAAAGCAGGGGACCTTCGGGCCTTGCGCTATCAGATGAGCCTAGGTCGGATTAGCTAGTTGGTGAGGTAATGGCTCACCAAGGCGACGATCCGTAACTGGTCTGAGAGGATGATCAGTCACACTGGAACTGAGACACGGTCCAGACTCCTACGGGAGGCAGCAGTGGGGAATATTGGACAATGGGCGAAAGCCTGATCCAGCCATGCCGCGTGTGTGAAGAAGGTCTTCGGATTGTAAAGCACTTTAAGTTGGGAGGAAGGGCAGTAAGCTAATACCTTGCTGTTTTGACGTTACCGACAGAATAAGCACCGGCTAACTTCGTGCCAGCAGCCGCGGTAATACGAAGGGTGCAAGCGTTAATCGGAATTACTGGGCGTAAAGCGCGCGTAGGTGGTTTGTTAAGTTGGATGTGAAAGCCCCGGGCTCAACCTGGGAACTGCATCCAAAACTGGCAAGCTAGAGTATGGCAGAGGGTGGTGGAATTTCCTGTGTAGCGGTGAAATGCGTAGATATAGGAAGGAACACCAGTGGCGAAGGCGACCACCTGGGCTAATACTGACACTGAGGTGCGAAAGCGTGGGGAGCAAACAGGATTAGATACCCTGGTAGTCCACGCCGTAAACGATGTCGACTAGCCGTTGGGATCCTTGAGATCTTAGTGGCGCAGCTAACGCATTAAGTCGACCGCCTGGGGAGTACGGCCGCAAGGTTAAAACTCAAATGAATTGACGGGGGCCCGCACAAGCGGTGGAGCATGTGGTTTAATTCGAAGCAACGCGAAGAACCTTACCAGGCCTTGACATGCAGAGAACCTTCCAGAGATGGAGGGGTGCCTTCGGGAGCTCTGACACAGGTGCTGCATGGCTGTCGTCAGCTCGTGTCGTGAGATGTTGGGTTAAGTCCCGTAACGAGCGCAACCCTTGTCCTTAGTTACCAGCACGTAATGGTGGGCACTCTAAGGAGACTGCCGGTGACAAACCGGAGGAAGGTGGGGATGACGTCAAGTCATCATGGCCCTTACGGCCTGGGCTACACACGTGCTACAATGGTCGGTACAAAGGGTTGCCAAGCCGCGAGGTGGAGCTAATCCCATAAAACCGATCGTAGTCCGGATCGCAGTCTGCAACTCGACTGCGTGAAGTCGGAATCGCTAGTAATCGTGAATCAGAATGTCACGGTGAATACGTTCCCGGGCCTTGTACACACCGCCCGTCACACCATGGGAGTGGGTTGCTCCAGAAGTAGCTAGTCTAACCTTCGGGGGGACGGTTACCACGGAGTGATTCATGACTGGGGTGAAGTCGTAACAAGGTAGCCGTAGGGGAACCTGCGGCTGGATCACCTCCTTAATCGAAGACTTCAGCTTCTTCATAAGTTCCCACACGAATTGCTTGATTCACTAGCGAAAAGCGATTGGGTTTCGACCCGAGAGAGACGATTGGGTCTGTAGCTCAGTTGGTTAGAGCGCACCCCTGATAAGGGTGAGGTCGGCAGTTCGAATCTGCCCAGACCCACCAATTGTCATGGGATGTGGCCGATCTGTAGATGGGGCCATAGCTCAGCTGGGAGAGCGCCTGCTTTGCACGCAGGAGGTCAGCGGTTCGATCCCGCTTGGCTCCACCATTAACTCGATAATCGCTGAAAGCACAGAAATGAATGCGCTCTTTGAGTGTATTGATTTCTGGTCTTTGCGCCAGTAACTGTTCTTTAAAAATTTGGGTATGTGATAGAAGTAGATTTGGGTAATTACTTTCACTGGTGATTATTCAAGTCAAGGTAAAATTTGCGAGTTGCTCGAGAGAGCGAAATGCGGATTTTCGGCGAATGTCGTCTTCACGTTATAGACAGTAACCAGATTGCTTGGGGTTATATGGTCAAGTGAAGAAGCGCATACGGTGGATGCCTTGGCAGTCAGAGGCGATGAAAGACGTGGTAGCCTGCGAAAAGCTTCGGGGAGTCGGCAAACAGACTGTGATCCGGAGATGTCTGAATGGGGGAACCCAGCCATCATAAGATGGTTATCACACACTGAATACATAGGTGTGTGAGGCGAACCAGGGGAACTGAAACATCTAAGTACCCTGAGGAAAAGAAATCAACCGAGATTCCCTTAGTAGTGGCGAGCGAACGGGGACTAGCCCTTAAGCTTCTTTGATTTTAGCGGAACGCTCTGGAAAGTGCGGCCATAGTGGGTGATAGCCCTGTACGCGAAAGGATCTTAGAAGTGAAATCGAGTAGGACGGAGCACGAGAAACTTTGTCTGAATATGGGGGGACCATCCTCCAAGGCTAAATACTACTGACTGACCGATAGTGAACTAGTACCGTGAGGGAAAGGCGAAAAGAACCCCGGAGAGGGGAGTGAAATAGATCCTGAAACCGTATGCGTACAAGCAGTGGGAGCCTACTTTGTTAGGTGACTGCGTACCTTTTGTATAATGGGTCAGCGACTTATTTTCAGTGGCGAGCTTAACCGAATAGGGGAGGCGTAGCGAAAGCGAGTCTTAATAGGGCGTCTAGTCGCTGGGAATAGACCCGAAACCGGGCGATCTATCCATGGGCAGGTTGAAGGTTGGGTAACACTAACTGGAGGACCGAACCGACTACCGTTGAAAAGTTAGCGGATGACCTGTGGATCGGAGTGAAAGGCTAATCAAGCTCGGAGATAGCTGGTTCTCCTCGAAAGCTATTTAGGTAGCGCCTCGTGTATCACTGCTGGGGGTAGAGCACTGTTTCGGCTAGGGGGTCATCCCGACTTACCAAACCGATGCAAACTCCGAATACCAGCAAGTGTCAGCACGGGAGACACACGGCGGGTGCTAACGTCCGTCGTGAAAAGGGAAACAACCCAGACCGTCAGCTAAGGTCCCAAAATCCTGGTTAAGTGGGAAACGATGTGGGAAGGCTCAGACAGCTAGGAGGTTGGCTTAGAAGCAGCCACCCTTTAAAGAAAGCGTAATAGCTCACTAGTCGAGTCGGCCTGCGCGGAAGATGTAACGGGGCTCAAACCAGGTACCGAAGCTACGGGTTCAACGTAAGTTGAGCGGTAGAGGAGCGTTCTGTAAGCCTGTGAAGGTGAGTTGAGAAGCTTGCTGGAGGTATCAGAAGTGCGAATGCTGACATGAGTAACGACAATGCGAGTGAAAAACTCGCACGCCGAAAGACCAAGGGTTCCTGCGCAACGTTAATCGACGCAGGGTGAGTCGGTCCCTAAGGCGAGGCTGAAGAGCGTAGTCGATGGGAAACGGGTTAATATTCCCGTACTTCTAGTTACTGCGATGGGGGGACGGAGAAGGCTAGGCCAGCTTGGCGTTGGTTGTCCAAGTTTAAGGTGGTAGGCAGAGGTCTTAGGTAAATCCGGGATCTTAATGCCGAGAACTGATGACGATCCTTCTTTTAGAAGGAGAAGTGGTTGATGCCATGCTTCCAGGAAAAGCCTCTAAGCTTCAGGTAACTAGGAACCGTACCCCAAACCGACACAGGTGGTTGGGTAGAGAATACCAAGGCGCTTGAGAGAACTCGGGTGAAGGAACTAGGCAAAATGGCACCGTAACTTCGGGAGAAGGTGCGCCGGTGAGGGTGAAGGGTTTACCCCGTAAGCTCATGCCGGTCGAAGATACCAGGCCGCTGCGACTGTTTATTAAAAACACAGCACTCTGCAAACACGAAAGTGGACGTATAGGGTGTGACGCCTGCCCGGTGCCGGAAGGTTAATTGATGGGGTTAGCGCAAGCGAAGCTCTTGATCGAAGCCCCGGTAAACGGCGGCCGTAACTATAACGGTCCTAAGGTAGCGAAATTCCTTGTCGGGTAAGTTCCGACCTGCACGAATGGCGTAACGATGGCGGCGCTGTCTCCACCCGAGACTCAGTGAAATTGAAATCGCTGTGAAGATGCAGTGTATCCGCGGCTAGACGGAAAGACCCCGTGAACCTTTACTATAGCTTTGCACTGGACTTTGAATTTGCTTGTGTAGGATAGGTGGGAGGCTTTGAAGCGTGGACGCCAGTTCGCGTGGAGCCAACCTTGAAATACCACCCTGGCAACTTTGAGGTTCTAACTCTGGTCCGTTATCCGGATCGAGGACAGTGTATGGTGGGTAGTTTGACTGGGGCGGTCTCCTCCTAAAGAGTAACGGAGGAGTACGAAGGTGCGCTCAGACCGGTCGGAAATCGGTCGTAGAGTATAAAGGCAAAAGCGCGCTTGACTGCGAGACAGACACGTCGAGCAGGTACGAAAGTAGGTCTTAGTGATCCGGTGGTTCTGTATGGAAGGGCCATCGCTCAACGGATAAAAGGTACTCCGGGGATAACAGGCTGATACCGCCCAAGAGTTCATATCGACGGCGGTGTTTGGCACCTCGATGTCGGCTCATCACATCCTGGGGCTGAAGCCGGTCCCAAGGGTATGGCTGTTCGCCATTTAAAGTGGTACGCGAGCTGGGTTTAGAACGTCGTGAGACAGTTCGGTCCCTATCTGCCGTGGACGTTTGAGATTTGAGAGGGGCTGCTCCTAGTACGAGAGGACCGGAGTGGACGAACCTCTGGTGTTCCGGTTGTCACGCCAGTGGCATTGCCGGGTAGCTATGTTCGGAAGAGATAACCGCTGAAAGCATCTAAGCGGGAAACTTGCCTCAAGATGAGATCTCACTGGAGCCTTGAGCTCCCTGAAGGGCCGTCGAAGACTACGACGTTGATAGGTGGGGTGTGTAAGCGCTGTGAGGCGTTGAGCTAACCCATACTAATTGCCCGTGAGGCTTGACCATATAACACCCAAACAATTTGATGTTTGCGTGTCAGACGGTTGAAGTCGACAAACAAACCGAAAAGACGCATCGCTCGCAAGCGAAACCAATACAGCAACACCATCACATACCCAATTAGGGGAAGCGACTGAACACCGACTCCCCAACCGAATTGCTTGACGACCATAGAGCGTTGGAACCACCTGATCCCATCCCGAACTCAGAAGTGAAACGACGCATCGCCGATGGTAGTGTGGGGTCTCCCCATGTGAG